>NZ_FUKU01000002.1 GCF_900163865.1 Sphingobacterium sp. JB170 | reverse complement strand
GCCGGGTGGTGTGAGAGGACAGATAGGGAAATAATCCCTATCTTCCTACTCGATTTTTAACAATCTTAGAAGGTAATCTTTGCAATATGTTTATCTCCTGCAAGATAAACTATATCTCCTGACTTACCCTTCGCAAGACAATGGAAGCTATCTTTAGAAATTTGTCTCCAGTTTAGCCCGCCGTCGTTCGAAATATCCGTTCCCGAAGTACCCGTTGCGATTATGCGCTCTTTGGTCAGATACTTAACGCACGATTTATAACCCGAGGTCGTTGTTTCAGGTTTTTTCCAGTTATATCCGCCATCATAAGAGATCAGTGCCGCGTCGGTAGAAACAGTATCGTTCATATAATCGCCGCCCACGGCAATGATATTCTCCTGGTCCCAACAGTCAATTGAAAATATACCGGTACTTGCTATGCCTTGAATGATAGGTACCGGAATCTTTATCACCGCAGGTTTCCTGGTCTTTCTAGTGAATAAACTAGCCGTAACTCCTCCCGTGCCGAGGTATAGATTTTTTCCTTTGAGGTGTAATGAAGTACCACTCGCGGCGAAAGCCACTTCTCCGTCGTCAGCAAACAAGTACATGACGTTGGAAACGTCGTCCCATGTTTTTCCGCGATCTTTGCTCTCTAATAATTGGAATGCCCCGTCGATAGGATCGCCAATGATAAAGCCGTGGTTACCGTCAAATTCCATTCCATCTAAAAAGATTTCGGCACGCGTATCCCGGAACACCTCTGTCCACGATTCCCCTCCATTTTGCGTAGTTAAAATTACAGCCGGACTACCCGCGGATAGCACGACCGCTGCGTTTTCTGAAAAGACTTCGATGTCTCTAAAGTCGAATGCTTCATACCCCGCAGGAGAAATCCAATGCCAAGTCTTACCGGCGTCAATGCTGCGTCCGATTTTACCACCACTGCCTGAAACCCATATCTGCTCGTCGCCCCAGCACGCTATACCGCGAAAACTTGCGCCGCTTAGTGTGGTAAGCATTTCAACGTTTTGCGCCTGTAGGCCGGTTAAACAGGCTGCTAACATAAACAAAGAACTAATTGTTTTCTTGATATATCTAATGTAATATATTGTCATTTAATTGTATATATCCGATATTTAAAGCTTCTCTTCAAGGGTAACCTCGCCTTCTCTTCCAGGAGATCCCGAGTAAATCTGTCCTTGCGGAACACCGCGTAGTCCCGACGGGGCTGTTTTAATTCGCGAGTAAATTTGGTTTAAGTCGGTCGTTGGATTCGTTGTTCTTCCGCCTGGTGTCACGTCAATGCGTAGGTAGTTTGCCGCCTTTTTATCAGTCGTTTGCGGCGTCACGCCCGAGGCTGCGTAACGAAATGTAACTTTCCCACCGTCTCCGTTATCATTGGTCCTGCTACCATTAAGCGCATCTAAACCCTTCGCAATCACATACAGCGAGCCTAGCGATTGGAGATTAATTTCGATATCAAAATTTGAAGCATTGTTCTTAGCGCCCGATCCACTGATAAATACCTTTTTGCCGATCTTGGCATATTTTACGACGAGCTTGACATCCGTCTTTCCGATGAATTGCATGGAGGATTTGTCCTTCATGATGAGCGTATCGATGTAAATTATTGCTGAGGAATCTCTTGAATTGAAATATTTTTTCTTCTTTTTACCGAGTTCTAATTTAGAAATATGTTCCTGTTGAACCTGACCGAGCGAAACACCCGAAAGGCATATCAATGCGGCAGTCAAAATATGTATGATTTTCATAGCGTACATTTTTTAATACCCTTGTTAGAATAGAATTTATAGAAATGGTTTAATTTCCCGCTACACCGGAATAAGCAGCAATAAGTTTTGCGGCTTTAACGGATGCACCTGGTGTTCCCAATTTCTCGGCTAATAGTTCGTAGTTTTCCATTACGCTCGCTCGGTGCTCTTGGTTATTGAGTAGCTCATTGAGTTCATCACCAATCGAGCGGGTGTTACAGTCTTTCTGAATGAGTTCACGCACAGATAGAAATCCATTTATCAAGTTCACCAAAGAGATAAATTCTACTTTAACCACGAGTCTTGCTATAAAAACACTAATCATATTTGCTTTATACACCACGACCTGTGGAACTTTTAATATCCCAGTTTCTAATGTCGCCGTACCACTGGTAACCACCGCTGCTTGCGCATGCTGTAGGAGGTCATACGTCTGGTTAAAAACGATATTTATAGGCAGCTCACCGATAAATTTTTTGTAATATGCATTGTCAAAGTTCGGCGCGCCAGCGACAACAAATTGATGCGCAGGAAACAAATAATGTAGATCGACCATATCGGGTAAGAGCTGCTCGATCTCCATCTTTCTACTTCCCGGAAGCAGCGCGATGATTGGCCGTTCATTTAGCCCATTACTTTGTTTGAAGCTTCTATTGGGTTTATGGGCAGCGATGGCATCTAATAGGGGATTGCCAACATAATCCACATTATAATTGAATTGTTTATAGAATTCAACTTCAAAAGGAAGGATACAAAACATATGATCTACTACCTTTTTAATTTTATGTACGCGGCCTTGGTTCCATGCCCATATCTTCGGTGAAATGTAGTAGCATACCTTAATACCCTTTTTCTTTGCAAAATCCGCAATCTTCATGTTAAAACCAGGAAAATCAATCAGAATGATCGTGTCCGGATTATAACTCGTGATATCTGCTTTAACGTTTGTTAAGTTTTTTTTTATTGCAGATAAATTCTTAATAACCTCGATAAAACCCATGAAAGCCATCTCGGAGGTGTGTATGAGCGGCACCCGACCTGCAGCGTTTCGCATCTGGTCGCCACCGACGATACGGCACTCAAACTCCGAATCGAAACCTTTGAGCGCTTCGATAAGGTTCGCTCCGTGCATATCGCCAGAGCTCTCGCCAGCAATTAGATAATACTTCATCGCGTGTTAAAAATAAATTTTAAATACCGAGTTCTATTTGAAAAACCCCACCCCATTTATTACCCTGATGATCATTTCCGAAGTCGCCGTTACTTACCGTGTAATTGGTGTTCAGCTGCAATTTCAGCCGATGCGCTTTAATATATTTGGTGAAACCTAATTCAATGACTTCAATTTGATCTTCTACCATACGGATTTGATTGTGTGGCTTAATGTAGGTGTATCTAGAGGCTATCTCGTAACCATTATTTAAAAGATAAGAGGCTTGTTGATTGGCACCCCAACCTTTAAATGCGTGCGTATGTTCATTTTCTGGTCCGTCTTTTTTATTAAACTGATCATCAACGATATTGAATGGATTATCAACATCCCTTCGCATATATTCAATTTGATAAGCAAAACCGCTGTACTTGAAAATAGCATCCGCAAAAGCTGTTTTTAATGTGAATGGATTTTGTACAAACCTGCCTGTTTGACCACCCTCACGTTTCGTACCGTCGTTGTAGCTATATCCGCCACCGATCGATAATTTTGGTTTCACTTCGCGCTCCAAGTCACCCTCGGAATAATCGCCTCCATTGGTAAACTCACCTAACGGGAGAAACTCGACTCTCCCGGTATATGCCAAACCATCGTCCGTACCATTGGCTACGCGGCCCTCCCCAGTAGAAATAGCGGCTTTTGCGTTAATAGGCATCTGCCCGATATGCTTGCTGAGGTTGAAAGAGACCCCGAAGTCGCGGTCGATTGTGAAATTTGAATTAACAAGCGATCGGTCAGCAAATTGGAGTTGCCCCGATGAATTAACACGTTGTCTGTTTCCTGGTAATTTATTCTGTCCAAATGAAATATAAAAATCATCCGTTACGTTGTAGAAAACGACCGCATCCCGAACAATATTCGCGACCCCAGTGTTATCAAAATCTTGGTCGGAGCGCGTAAACGCTAACTGCACAGAGTAGGATACTTTTGGCGTAAAGATATAACCGTCAATCCGCATCCGTAACCGGCGAATTCGGGCATCCAGATTATTGTTACTTTCACCATCCAGGACATTGTTAAATCCAAGTCGATTTTGCATCCTAAAGCGGAAATTGGTGTAAAATAAGGAATCTTTACTCATATACTGTATTCCTTTGAAATTAAGGATTGTCGCGCGGTCATCGCGTTCTTGTGCGATTGCTAGTTGCGATAAAAATAAAAGGCCTAATATTATTAATGCTAATACCGGATTGAAATTCATATGTCGTAATTAGATGTTTTAACGTAACTTAACTTGTTTAGGGAATGCCTATTGCACAAAGATAAAAGAATTGATCTTGTTCGCTGAATTAATATTAAAATTACTATCAGCAATCAGACCAGGATAGAAAAATACCGCTTTTACCGTTATATTTGTGTTGTTCTTAAAGGGGAGTTGTAGACAGTTTGATAGCGAGTGAAATTAACACCGAAAGTTTTGAGCAAGCATCGTAAAATAATCCATATCGATATGGATGCTTTTTATGCATCCGTGGAGCAGCGTGATTTCGCAGAATTACGAGGGAAGGCTCTTGCTGTGGGCGGATCGCCCGACGGACGAGGTGTGGTTGCTACAGCAAGCTACGAAGCGCGCAAGTTTGGCGTGCGTTCGGCGATGTCATCGCGTGTAGCCTTGAAGCTATGCCCGCATTTGTTATTTACGCCACCACGCTTTGAGGTGTATAAACAAGTTTCTGATCATATTCGATCTATATTTCATCGCTACACCGATATGATCGAGCCGTTATCCCTAGATGAAGCTTATCTTGATGTAACGTGTGATAAATTACAGATAGGATCTGCAATAGAGATTGCAATACAGATAAAACAAAGCATTAAGACGGAGCTAGATCTATCCTCATCGGCGGGGGTATCCGTAAATAAATTCATTGCTAAAATTGCCTCGGACTACCAAAAACCTGATGGTCTTACTTTTATTGGACCATCCAAGGTCATTCGCTTTTTAGAGTCGCTTCCCGTTGACCGTTTTTTTGGTGTAGGTAAGGTTACCGCACAAAAAATGAAAGGTATGGGAATACATACGGGCCTCGACCTGAAGGCGTTCGATGAACAAGACCTGATACGTAAATTCGGGAAATCCGGGAAGTTCTTCTATCACATGGTGCGTGGTGATGATAATCGGCCCGTACGCACGAATCGTATTACCAAGTCGATCGGTATTGAAGACACCTTTGCGACAGATATTAAAGAACCGCTGGACATGCTCCAAGAGCTTCAACGGCTATGTGATAAACTGGATAAACGTCTGGAAAGTAAAAGCAAACAAGGGCGAACTGTGACCGTAAAGATAAAGTTTTCCGACTTCACCCAGGTAACTCGTAGTAAAACATCATCCTATTATATGCAAAATAGCGAAGATATATTTAAGCAAGTTCAAGCGCTTTTTGCAACGGTCAATTTCGACGAAAAGCGCGTACGCCTGTTGGGCGTGACGCTGTCAAATTTTTATGATGCCGACTTGGAGCGTCTAAATAACCCGCAGCTCCGGTTGTTTTAACCGCTGTTTTTAGTGAAAAAGGCACCTAAAGCTCTTTCCGTAAACGCGCAACAGGTATATTCATTGCTTCACGGTATTTCGCAACCGTCCGCCTTGCAATTGTATAGCCTTTTTCTTTTAAAATATCGGTTAATTTTTCATCAGCAAGTGGTTTGCGCTTGTCCTCATTGGCGATACACTCTTCCAATATTTTCTTTACTTCTTTGTTGGATACTTCTTCACCCGAATCAGTTTGGATCGCTTCGGAAAAGAATGACTTTAACAGAAACGTACCGAACTCCGTTTGCACATATTTAGAGTTAGCAACACGCGAAACGGTGGAAATATCCATCTCAATTCGATCTGCTATATCCTTTAGAATCATTGGTCGTAAAAGTTTTTCGTCGCCAGTAAGGAAATACTCGTATTGATACTCCATGATCGCATTCATTGTTTTAAGAAGTGTTTGTTGACGTTGTTTGATAGCGTCGATAAACCATTTCGCAGAATCCAATTTTTGTTTCACAAACTGAACCGCTTCCTTCATTTTTTTGTCGTTCTTCTCGGCCTTTTCGTAGTGTTCGAACATCTCCTGATAGGAACGCGAAACCCGTAGTTCTGGCGCATTTCGACCGTTGAGGGTGAGGTGAAGGGAGCCATCGTTGTTACTAATATGAAAGTCCGGGATAATATGCAGCTGTTTGCCTGCAACGGCGCCAGAATCACCAGGCTTTGGGTTTAGCTTTAGGATCTCATTGATGATGTTTCTAAGTTCCGTAGAGTCAACATTTAGTTGCTTTTCGATTTTGTCGTAATGCTTTTTGGTGAACTCTGGAAGATAGTTTTCAACAACCTTAATCGCTTGACTTATACCGTCATTATCCTGGTCCTTTTTATTTAATTGTATAAGTAAGCACTCTTGTAAATCTCGCGCTCCGATTCCGGCCGGCTCGAAATCTTGGATGATTTTCAATACAGACTCTACTTCTTGTTCGCTAGCAGAAGCATTTTGTGCAAAAGCTAAATCGTCAATTAACGAATGTACCGGTCTGCGCAAATAGCCGTCGTCGTCCAGACTGCCAATGATTTGCTGGCCGATCAGGTAATCCTGGTCCGACAGAGCGAGTAAGTCTAGTTGGTTCTGCAAGGTTTCAAAAAAAGAATCCTGAATAGCGATGGGCATTTCCTTCTTGTCTTCATCGTCATCAGGACTGTAGTTGCTTGAATAGTCGTTGTAGTCGTCGTCTTGTATATACTCATCAACGCTAAATTCTTCTTCATATTCGGCCGCCGGTTCCTCGAACTTTTCGTCCGGGTCCGCGTCAGGATACTCCTCTACGGGGTCGTTCATATTCGTTAAGCTACCATCTTCCAAAGCGGGGTTTTCTTCAAGTTCTTCTTTGATACGAGCATCAAGCGATACAGTTGGTACCTGTAACAGTTTGATGAACTGTATTTGTTGAGGAGATAGCTTTTGTAATAATTTTTGCTGTAGAGTTTGCTTTAACATTCTTGGATCCGTATAAATTGATTGTAAAAATACTTAATTTAATCTAAAAAGTAAATGGGACGGGGTTAGCAGATTTTTTTTAAGGTATAATTATTGTGGAGAAGCGTAGCAAAACGATGAATCTTAGCGGAGTCTGAAAATGTTAAATTTAGTTAATTTCGATCGGCGACCTGCTGTTTTTTCGGTTTAACAATCCCTTTTTGAAAAACAATCTACATCTTTACCGTATGTTTAGAAGGGTTAAAAGCAAAGTTCTGCGCGTAATTTTGATCGCGATATATAGCTTGATTGTGATAGTCTGTGCGGTGCAATTAAATTTTTTATGGCTTTTTGGTTATTCGCCAACAAAAGAGGATATAGTGCTTCCCACCTTACAAATTTCATCTGAATTGTATACCGCTGATTCGGTTTTAATTGGAAAATTCTATCACCAAGACAGGGATCCCGTACCCTTTGATAGCATTTCCGAAAACATTCTTAATGCTTTAATTGCCACTGAAGATGTTCGGTTTTATGAACACAGTGGGGTCGACGTAATAGGCGTGATTTCAGGCGTGGCCTCTACTATTATGGGGGATAAACGAGGTGGCAGCACGATTACCCAGCAACTGGCTAAAAATTTATACCGAACGCGGTATGAACAGCAGCAAGGTCTACTCGGGAAGATACCCGGACTCGGGATGGTAGTCACCAAGTTTAAAGAATGGATGACCGCTTATAAACTGGAGAATCGGTACACCAAAACCGAAATAATTACGATGTACCTCAATACCGTCTCGTTTAGTAACAATGCTTACGGCATCAAGTCGGCCTCGGTACGATATTTCAATAAACTGCCCAAAGACCTAAAGGCCACAGAGGCAGCCGTGCTGGTGGGCATGCTAAAGGGTACAACGTTTTATAACCCCATTCGTAACCCAAACAATTCGCGCGAGCGGCGGAATGTTGTACTCGCGCAAATGCATAAGGAAGGTTATCTTTCAAATGCAGACTACGGCACATTTAAGCAAGAACCACTCGAGCTCGATCTGAACAACCAAGAGGAGCGTGGTGCGAACGATTCTTATATTCGTACGGCGGTTCGAAAATGGCTCGAGAAATGGGGGGAAGAGAATGACATTGATATCTATACCTCAGGGCTGAAGATCTATACAACAATTGACTCTCGGATGCAGGCGATTGCCGAAGGAATTGTCGAGGAACAGATGAAAGAACTGCAACAGAGGCTGGACAACAGCTGGGCAAACGAACTGCCGTGGCGCGATAAACAAAATGAGGTTATTCCAGATTTCTTAGAAGATCGGGCGCGCAGACTTCCAGCCTATGCTTCTTTAATGAAAATGTTCAAAGACGACGAGCAAAAAGTATTTCAAGAGTTGAATAAGCCTAAAACGATGTCGATATTCACTTGGGATGGTGACCAAACCGTAGAGCTTTCCACAATGGATTCATTAAAGCATTATCTGACAATGCTAAATACCGGCATGGTCGCAATGGACCCTTACAATGGCGAAATTAAAGTTTGGATTGGGGGCATTGATCATACGCACTACAAGTTTGACCACGTGAATCAATCCAAACGGCAAGCGGGATCAACCTTCAAACCTTTTGTCTATCTGACGGCGCTGGAGAATGGGCTTACACCCTGCGACACCTACGAGGATAAACCTGTGCGACTCGACTTTGTGAATAAGCAAGGCGAGAAGGAGGTATGGGAACCTAAAAATGCAGATTGGAGCTTTTCTTATCGCAACATGTCGCTTCGCTGGGCAATGGCGCGTTCGTTAAATACAATTACGGCGCAAATAACCCGTGATGTTGGATGGGATAGTATTGTAGAGACGGCGAAACGTACGGGAATTGAGAGTCATTTGGAATCCGTTCCGTCGGTTGGATTGGGTTCAAATGATGTTTCGGTACTTGAGATGGCAAATGCGTATTCGACATTTATCAACGCCGGTAAGCGTAACGAGCCCGTACTGGTTTCTAGAATATACAATCATAAGGGTAAAGAGATAGCACATTTTAAAACAAAACAGGAACAAGTTGTAGATCCCGAAGATGCGTGGCTGATGACCTATATGCTTCGCGGTACGATTGAAGAACCAAATGGTACATCCCAAGCACTTTGGGAGTGGGACCTATTCGGCGAAAATAATCAAATAGGCGGCAAAACGGGGACTTCTTCGGACTATGTTGATGGTTGGTATATGGGCATAACAAAGGATTTAGTGACAGGAGTTTGGGTTGGCTGTGATGAACAAAGTATTCATTTCAAAAATTCGCAAACCGGTGAAGGGTCCAAAACAGCACTCCCAATATACGCGCGTTTCATGGAAGCCTTATACAAGACACCCGAGTTAGGTATCACCAAGGGTGAATTACCCGCAGCGACCGTGGAGATATCCAAGAAGTATAACTGTCCATCCCCACGCATCCGCGTGCCAGCGCCAACTGACAGCCTGCTAAACGAGGGGACCGATGCGCCGGGCTTACCAACAATATTGCGATTACCTGAAGTAGGAATGTAAAATGATAAATTTGTAATTTTGATTTAAGGAACAAATAACGACCTGATAAACGATGAAACTAAATTATCGACCAACATTAATGAAGGCTAATTATTGGTGCATCATGTTATCGCTAATTTTATTGCTTCCAAACTTGGCGTGGGCTCAATACTTCGGTCAAAATAAAATGCGTTATAAAAAGCTTGACTTCACCGTCAAACAGACGCCGCATTTTGATATGTACAGTTACCTGAAAAACGACAGTATGGTCACTTGGCTTGCGAAAGAGGCCGAAGTATGGTACGGTTTGCATCAACAGGTGTTTCAGGATACCTTTCTACGTAAAAATCCGCTAATTATCTATAATAATCATCCCGAGTTTCAGCAGACAACAGCAATTCAAGGTGAGATTTCTGTCGGTACGGGAGGCGTAACAGAGGCGTTTAAACAACGTGTTGTCATGCCTGTGATGCAGATTAATCAGCAAACACGTCATGTGTTGGGTCATGAGATGGTACATGCATTTCAATATCGTTTATTGATGGAGGGAAATGACACGACGCGGCTGGAGAGCGTCAGAAACATTCCTTTATGGATGGTAGAAGGGATGGCAGAATATTTATCGGTGGGTAAAAAAGACGCTTTTACGGCAATGTGGATGCGCGATGCTTACTCCCGCAGAGACATACCTTCATTAAAACAATTAACCGAACAATCTCATAATTATTTCCCATATCGATATGGACAGGCATTCTTTGCATACGTGGGAGCGACGTACGGTGACACGATCATCATGCCTTTATTCTTAGAAACAGCTAAATATGGCTATGAAGTCGCCATGAAGCGTGTGTTCGGCTACGATGCTCAAACAATGAGTACGCTTTGGCGCAACAGTATGGAAACGACCTTTAGCTCGCTGAATAAAGATACCACGTCCAACCCGATTGGGCAAGCCCTAATCACGCAAAGGAACGGCGGACGGATGAATGTTGCTCCGGCGATATCACCCGACGGTAATCTTGTTGCTTTTATGTCCGAAAAAGACCTGTTTAGTATCGATCTGTTTCTTGCCGATGCCCATACTGGTGAGATCATACGTAAGTTAGGTAGCAGAACTACGAGTAAAGATATTGATGAATTTAGTTACTTGGAATCTGCAGGTGATTTTTCTGCAGACTCCAAGCGTTTTGCCTTCAGCGTTTTCAGCGATGGTAAGAATAAATTGATGGTTGTCGATGTGCAATCCGGTAAAACACTCGGCTTAGTGACAATGGGAGAGATTGTAGAGTTCACAAACATTTCCTTTTCCCCGCAGGGAAACCGCGTAGCATTTTCGGGCCTCAAAAATGGGCATAGTGATATTTTTGTCTATGATTACCAAAACAAGGAGCTTATTCAACTTACTGACGATAAATATTCCGATTTTCAGCCTAGCTTCTCTCCAGATGGCAAGAAAATAGTGTTTAGTACGGATCGAGCTTCCTTTGATAACTCGAGCCGATCTGTCGATATCCCGCTCGGATTAGCGCTCTTGGATGTCGACGAACGAACGGTCGAAAATATAAACGTGTTTCCGGGCGCGAACAATTTGAATCCTCATTTTTCAGGTGACGGGAAATCCATATTCTTTTTATCCAATGGCGACGGTTTTCGTAACCTATTTCGATACGTCCTCGCAGGAAACACGACCGAACAATTGACGGATTACTTCACCGGGATAAGCGGTATCACGGAGTATTCGCCTGCCTTGAGCGTATCGAATGATGACGATATTGTATATTCCTATTTTAAAGGCAACCAATACAACATTTACAAGGCCAATATTTCTGAATTTTCGGCTCGTCCTGCAAATGCTCAAAAGAGTGATTTTACGGCTGCTATGCTTCCTCCATATGTGAATCGCGGGGTGAATGTTGTCAACACGAATCTTTCCAATTTTGAGGTGTATAAACGGATCGACACCGCACTGATACATCCGGTGCCGTACCGATCAAAGTTTAAACTTGACTATGTCGCTAATTCGGGCGTGGGGATGACAATCGGATCGCGCTACGGCGCAGGAATGGCCGGTGGTATTTTCGGGACATTTTCCGATATTTTGGGGTATAATCAGATATATAGCTCCTTAAACATTAATGGTGAACTGTACGATTTCGGGGGGCAGATCGCTTATGTAAATCAAAGAAGTAGGTGGAATTGGGGTGGTTCGGTGTCTCATATCCCTTATCGCTATGGCTTTCGAGAGTATGCGACGGAAGATCTCGGTAATGGCGACGAACTGGTGATGAACGATTATCTGATTCGTCAGTTCGAAACGCAGCTTGATGCGTTTGTCGCCTATCCGTTTAATCGCGATCACCGTTTCGAAATAGGGGGCGCCTTAGCACGCTATGGTTACCGTGCCGAGAAATGGTCGCGCAGCTACGATTACGGATACGGTGACCGTGAAAAGCTATCGAATACAGAGGCGCAATCCTTAGGGCTTGGTGATCTCAGTCCGCTAACCGTTGAGCAGCTCAGCGCGTCACTGATCGGCGATAAATCCGTGTTCGGTATGACCGCTCCCTTAGAAGGGTTTCGTTACCGTCTTGGTGTAGGGCAGTACTTTGGTGATTTAAGCTTTACCAATTACACGATCGATCTTCGCCGCTACTTTCGCTTCAAACCCATCACCTTAGCCGGACGCGTGTATAGTTACATCCGCTCGGGTAAAGATGATGAACGTTTAAGAGGTAATTATATTGGCTATCCATTCTTTGTACGTGGATTTGATAGCATGTCTCCAGATAAAGTAGGAAATCTTTCGTACAATGATTTAATGGGCTCGCGGGTAGTGGTCGCTAATTTTGAAATTCGGTTACCATTTACCGGACCGGAGAAGCTGGCCGCGGTAAAATCGAACTTTTTATTTTCCGATCTTAACTTGTTTTTCGATGCAGGACTGGCTTGGAATAAAGGAAATAAAATTGTAGGTTCGATCGATGATAAGCCGCTAGTGGAGCAGACCGATAACCAAGATAATCCAATTTTAAATGACGGTTCGCCACTTATGGTATATGACCCTAACTACCGCGTACCGGTGATGAGCGCAGGGGTATCGGTGCGAGTGAATTTATTTGGAGCGATGATTATTGAACCTTACTATGCGGTGCCATTTGTAAAGTCGAGAACAAAATTTGGAACCTTTGGATTAAACTTTATGCCTGGCTGGTAGTCAGATATAATAGATAGTGAGGTTGATTTTGATGGGATAAGGTTGTTAAGGTCGTTGTTTGTGCATTAGGCATAAACAACGACTTTTTTCGTTTCTATTGGCGATGTCAAAGGAACGAGGTTTAACCAATTTGGATTTTTCATACGAATAATACGTTCACGCTGCATTCGTGTAAATTGCTGTAGCTCTTGTTGGCGCTGTTTGGCCTCGTTTTGCGTTTGGAAATTCGCGATATAAACAATATTGCTCAATTTTGTTGCTTTGCCAAATAATATAGTAGCTGAATTTTTGATCTCATGCAACCTATTTGTGATATCTGTACAGTAACCGACCTCTAGGTAAGCTCTATTGCTATCGGTAATGATGTATACGCTGTGTTTCATTTCTGTGTTTATGACTAATATATTTGGCGGTACTAAATTAAATACCTAACTTTATTGGCACAATAATACTAATAGTTTTAGTTGTAACAAAATTTTTTATAAAAATATGTCAAATTTCGGGACCAATCTTAAATTTTTAAGAAAGCAGAAACGCCTCTCACAACAGGCTTTATCAGATGAATTGGGGGTAAAACGTCCATCCATTGGGGCGTATGAAGAACTGCGAGCTGAGCCCAATTTCGATATGCTAAAAAAAATGGCAGATTTTTTTGAGATCTCCATGGATGAGTTTACCCAAGAGGTGATTGATGCGGACTGGAAACCTAAAGCTCGCAATGGCAATTCGGGTTTTCGCGTACTTAGTATAACGGTTGATCCAGAAGAAAAACAAAACATTGAGTTTGTGCCGGTAAAAGCAAGTGCAGGCTATACGAATGGGTACGGCGATCCCGAGTACGTTAGCTCGTTACAGAAGTTCTCACTTCCCATGTTTAACCAAGGGACATATCGTGCTTTCGAGATAAAAGGAGATTCAATGTTGCCCTTAGAGTCAGGGACGATGATTATCACGGAATATGTTGAAGATTGGAAGGCAATGAAGGCAAACGACACTTACGTTATTATTACCAATTCAGAAGGTATTGTCTACAAACGACTAGGACAGAAGTACAATGAGAGTAAAGGGGTGAAGCTCGTCTCGGATAACCCCTCTTTTTCGCCGTACTGGGTCGAGCCACAAGATATCTTAGAGATATGGAAAGCAAAAGCATTTATAAGTAAAGACTTTCCAGTACCAAATTCGACGCCTACGTTGGAAACCTTATCGTCGATGATGGCGCAAATGCAAAAGACTATTGTGGAAGTAGTGAATAATAAATAAAGACAGGTTTGTATCTTTAAAAGAATATCTGTACTTTTGTAATATCTTAGAAAGAGGGGGCATGGTATGCCCCCTTTTTTAATTCAATCACGGAATTTAGACATGCAAATAGAAGAAAGAGTACGTGCACTTGTGGAAGAAAAGATCGCAGATCGTGAGGATTTGTTCATTGTCTCTATTAAGATGCAGCGTAACGGTTTATTAGAAATATCAATTGATGGGGATCAAGGTGTACCGATAGAAGACTGTGCAAAAATTAGTCGGCATGTTGGGTTTCATTTGGAAGAGGAAAATGCGATTGAAGCGGCCTACCGTTTAGAAGTATCTTCCCCAGGTGTGGATACCCCCTTACTGCTACATCGACAGTATGTTAAAAATATTGGCCGCTTAATCCGCATTACTGGAGTTGATGGGCAGAAAATAGAAGGGGAGTTAACGCAGGTTAATGATACGTCGATCACGATCAATCAAAAAATAAAGGAAAAAGGGAAAAAAGCGACAACACAGGATCGTGAGATTCCTTTTACAGATATAACAGAAACAAAGGTGTTAATTTCATTTAAATAAAAATGAGCAGCAATATCAATTTGATAGACTCTTTCCAAGAGTTCAAGGACTTTAAGAATATCGACCGCCCAACTGTGATCACAGTTTTGGAAGAAGTCTTCCGGAGCATGATCCGCAAACGTTACGGAACCGATGAAAATGTGGATGTAATTGTGAACCCTGATAACGGGGATTTAGAGATTTGGAGAACTCGCGTTGTCATGGAAGATGGCTTTTCTGAGGATGACGACCTAGAAATTGAGTTAGCTGAAGTACATCAGTATGACCCAGATTTAGAAGTCGGCGATGATTATATTGAACAGGTAACCTTGGAGAGCTTTGGGCGCCGCGCTATATTAGCAGCGCGTCAGACATTAGTTTCTAAGATTCTTGAACTCGAGAAGGATGAAGTATTCAAAAAGTATAAAGATCGTGAAGGCGAACTTGTAATTGGCGAGGTTTATCAAATTTGGAAAAAAGAGATTTTGGTATTGGATGAAGACGGAAACGAACTTATTCTTCCAAAATCTGAACAGATACCTGCTGATTATTTCAAAAAGGGAGATAATATTCGTGCAGTAGTTTCTAAGGTTGATATGATGAATAACAATCCGAAGATTATTATCTCACGAACAGTGCCGGAATTTTTACAACGTTTATTCGAATTAGAGGTTCCAGAGATTTTTGATGGCCTCATTACGATTAAGAAAATCGTTCGTGAACCGGGAGAACGAGCGAAGGTGGCAGTAGAATCATACGACGATCGTATCGATCCAGTAGGTGCGTGTGTGGGTATGAAAGGATCACGTATCCACGGTATCGTACGCGAGTTACGTAACGAGAATATCGATGTGATTAATTTCACGTCAAACAATTCATTATACATCACCCGTGCACTGAGCCCGGCGCGAATCTCCTCTATTAAAATTGATGACGATAATGGGACAGCGGCTGTTTACCTAAAACCAGACCAAGTATCATTAGCTATCGGTCGTGGTGGTCATAACATTAAGTTAGCAGGTAAATTGACTGGATACGAAATCGACGTATACCGTGAAAATGATGAAATAGAAGAAGATGTGGATATCGAAGAATTCGCAGATGAAATAGACAGCTGGATAATTGACGAACTGAAGCGAGTGGGGCTGGATACAGCCAAATCGGTTCTTGGTTTAACGCATGAAGAACTTGCCAGAAGAACAGACCTTGAGGATGATACTATCATTGAGATTGTTCGCGTGCTTCAATCCGAGTTCGAATAGTGCGCTGTCGGGGCATACGCAATGAAAAAACAATTGTTCTTAAATTGTTTTTTCATTGTAAAAAAACATATTTTTGTAATACTAAATAATAGAGGTAAATAAATAGATGATAGAAGGAAAGAGCGTAAACTTACTAAAGGCGGCAAAAGAACTTAATATTGGGATCGGTACTGCTGTTGATTTCTTGGTGAAAAGAGGCTTCGATGTGGAATCGAAACCAAGCACCAAGTTGTCTCCAGATATGTATGGTGTCCTTTTAAAGGAATTTCAAGGCGATAAAATTGTAAAAGACGAAGCAAAACAAATTGTTATCGGAAAAATTCGTCGTGATGAGTCAGCTGTTGGAACGGGTGAAGCAGATTCCTTTGAGTCTAATGACCACACCTCTGAACCGCAAGAAGAAGTTCTTGTCAAGAATACGGTAGTGGAACATGCACCTCCTATAAGCGCGGCCCCTAAAAAGGAAGAACCTAAACAGGAAGAACCTAAAAAAGAAGATAATGGACCACTGAAAGTAGTAGGTAAAATAGATTTAGATAGTCTTAGCCATGGAAAGGCGAAAAAGGCTGAACCTAAAGTTACGCCCAAAGCAGAAGCGAAACCAACAAAGGCATCCGAACAACCTCCAGTGAAAGAAGCACCACAAGCAGCTGCTTTAAAAGAAGAGAAAAAAGAAGAGGTTAAGGTTGCTAAAGAAATTTCAAACGTTGAAAAACCTACGCAAGAAGAAATTAAGAGCAAGTCTCCAGAGGAGCAGAAGCCAAAAGTAGAAAAGTCGAAAACTGAGCAACCAAAAGAGGCATCTCAGGAGAAAGGAAATGTTGAGCCTAAGCCGAGCGAGGAGCCTAAAGAAGAAATCAAAACTGAGCCTAAGGGCGCCCCAATGAATAAGGAAAATACAGATGTTAAGCCTCCTGTACAAGGAGACGATAAAGCTACGCCTGTAACGGATGCGCAAAAAGATGTTATCCGCGCACGCTCTGCAACACTAGCTGGTCCAAAAGTAGTCGGTAAAATACAATTACCTGTAGAGCGTAAACCTGTTGCATCTTCGTCAAACCCTACGCATCATTCGAATAATGACAATAAGCGTAAGCGTAAACGCACGAACAATCGTCCCAATACGACTGCGAATCCGAATACCCCGACTGGACAGCGTCCGACCACTGAGGGAGGTAACACGAATGCAAATCGTCCTGCGGGAGGAGGCTTCAATAGAGGTGGCCAAAATCAAAACAGCAGACCTGGAGGAGGTAACAATCCGCACCATAGAGGACCGCGTCCGGATCAGCGGGGAAGAGGACGTCACGATGGCCCTAAGGAAGAACCATCTGAAAAGGAAATACAAGATCAAATCAAAGCTACACTTGCGCGTTTAAGTGGTGCGGGGAAATCCGGCAAGTTCGCGCAGCGTGCTAAACTACGCCGCCAAAAACGAGACGATGTTGCACTTTCAGCAGAAGAAGCTGCAATGGAGGAAGCAGCACAATCTAAAGTATTGCGCGTAACCGAGTTCGTTACTGCGAATGAGTTAGCAAACTTGATGGATGTGCAAGTAACGCAAATTATTTCGACCTGTATGAGTCTCGGCATGTTCGTCTCCATAAACCAGCGTTTGGATGCTGAAACACTCAGTATAGTTGCTGATGAATTCGGTTATCAGATAGAGTTTATTAAACCTGAAGACGAAGAGGTGACGGAGCTGGAAGAACCAAACAACGAGGATCAGATGGTAGACCGTGCTCCAATTGTAACGGTAATGGGTCACGTCGATCATGGTAAAACCTCACTTCTAGATTATATTCGGAAAGCAAACGTAACCAAAGGTGAAGCCGGTGGTATCACCCAGCACATTGGTGCATATGCTGTAAGCTTAGACGACGGCCGCAAGATTACGTTCTTAGATACGCCTGGTCACGAAGCCTTTACGGCCATGCGTGCCCGTGGTGCTAAAGTTACGGATATTGTAATTATTGTTATAGCGGCTGACGATGCAGTGATGCCGCAAACTAAAGAGGCGATTAACCACGCACAGGCTGCTGGATCACCAATCGTATTTGCATTCACCAAAGTCGATAAGCCAGGCGCAAATGCCGATAGAATCCGCGAACAGTTATCGGCGATGAATATCCTTGTTGAAGACTGGGGAGGTAAATACCAAGCGCAAGAGATCTCAGCTAAAACTGGTGAAAACGTCGATTTGTTGTTAGAAAAGGTATTATTAGAAGCAGAAATACTTGAACTCAAAGCCGATCCAACCAAACGTGCTGTTGGATCTGTAATAGAAGCCGCTCTCGATAAGGGGCGTGGTATTGTAACGACCGTTCTTGTCCAAGGAGGTACATTAAGTGTTGGGGATGCTATATTAGCAGGGTCGCACTCTGGTAAAGTAAAAGCATTAACTAATGAACGGGGTGAGCGCGTGAAATCCGCGGGACCTTCGATACCTGTTCAAATACTAGGTATGTCAGGAGCGCCTACTGCAGGTGATAAATTATACGTGCTAGAAGGTGAATCCGAAGCGCGTCAGGTCGCAAATAAACGTTTGCAATTGCAACGTGAACAGGGAATGCGTGCAACCAAGCACATTACCTTGGATGAAATCGGTCGTCGTCTTGCAATCGGGAACTTTAAAGAACTTAATGTCATTGTCAAAGGTGATGTTGATGGTTCGATCGAAGCATTATCCGACTCGCTATTGAAACTTTCAACACAGGAGATTCAAGTTAATATCATCCATAAATCAGTGGGAGCAATTTCAGAGTCAGATGTATTATTAGCCTCAGCATCCGATGCGATTATCATCGGTTTCCAAGTGCGGCCTACCCAGAATGCACGTAAACTAGCGGAGAATGAACAGATTGATATACGTTTGTACTCTATTATCTATGATGCAATCGAAGAACTTAAATCGGCAATGGAAGGGATGCTGGCACCAAAATTCGAAGAGAAAATTGTTGCTGAAGTTGAAATCCGAGAAACGTTTAAAATATCGAAAGTGGGTACTATTGCCGGATGTATGGTTCGAGAGGGTAAAATCAATAGAAATAATGATATTCGCGTAATACGTGACGGTGTTGTTATCCATACGGGTAGATTAGCTTCTTTAAAACGTTTCAAAGATGATGTGAAGGAAGTAAGCCAAGGATACGAATGTGGTCTTAACATTGATCGTTTTAATGACATACTGGAAGGTGATATCGTCGAAGCATACGAACAAGTAGAAGTTAAACGTAAGCTTTAATAAGATTTTATAAACAGTTGTAATCCTGGCAGTTAACATTGTCAGGATTTTTTATTGACCATAGAATCTTTCTATTTGACTTCTAGTTGCAAATACTGTATTTTTATATATGTACAAATTCGAGATTACCAACATTATTCAACAACCAAACAACAACGTTACTCTTACTTTTAAAGATTTATCTGGGGATTATCCTAGCTATAAGGCGGGACAATTTTTAACTTTGTCATTTATGTTTGGCGATCGCGAGGTTCGTAGATCGTATTCCTTTAGTAGCTCGCCTGCAGTTGTTGAGCCGCTAGCCATTACCGTAAAAAGAGTGGATAATGGGGAAATTTCCCGCCTGTTGCATCATCGTACACGCGTTGGGGATCTTGTTGATGTTCTAGCCCCGCAGGGATTATTTACATACGAACCTGACCCCACTACAGCTCGAACATTATTTTTATTTGGCGCCGGCGTTGGTGTTACTCCGTTATTTTCCATCCTGAAAACTGCGCTGTCCACAGAACCCAAAACGAAGGTTGTCCTCATTTATAGCAACAGTTCACCCGATAGGACAGTTTTTAAAGTTGAACTTGAACATTGGCAACAACTGTATGCCGATCGGCTTGAAATTATATGGATTTACTCCAATTCAAAAAATCTGTTAAATGCACACCTAAACCGCGAGAACTTATTACGCTTTGTCAATGAACGCATGCCTGAGGATAACAATGCTATATTTTTCACCTGTGGTCCGGTATTTTACATGGACTTAGTACGCTTCACGTTACTCGGTCTTGGAATCCCCGACGAGGATATCCGCAAGGAGACATTTCATTTTCCTGAAGAAGAAGATGATGAAGATGAGAAAGAAGACGATCCGGTTGATACGACAGCGTACAACATATTGCTCAGGTTTCAAGGACAAGAATACCCGTTGACAATTCCATACAACAAAACAATCTTGCAGGCCGGACTGGATAATAATATTAAACTTCCCTATTCTTGTAAATCGGGGATGTGTAGTACTTGTATCTCACAATGTTCCAGCGGGTCCGTCCGGATGGATTACAATGAGGTTCTAACAGATCGTGAGGTTGAAAATGGCCGTTGTTTGATTTGTACTTCCCACCCGTTAGAAGATGGTACGACGATTGATGTAGTTTAAGCTAAATTAAAAACTATGAAAGCTGTTATCATCGGAGCCACTGGCGCTACAGGCAAAGAAGTCTTAAAGGAACTATTAGCAGACAAGAGAATAACAGCCGTAATTGCTTTGGTTCGTCGGGAAATCAACAATAACCATTCGAAATTAACAGTAATTAAAGTAGACTTTGAAAACCTGCAAAATTACGAAAGTCATCTGCATGCGGATATCGCTTTTTCGTGTTTGGGTACTACACTAAAAGACGCAGGTAGCAAAGAGGCACAATGGATAGTCGATCACGATTATCAACTTCACTTTGCCGCGCTCTGCAAATCCGCCGATGTTAAGCATTTTGTATTGCTCTCTGCACTTGGCGCAAGTAAAGACGCCTATTTCTTTTATAGCCGAATGAAAGGCACTTTAGAGGACCATGTCAGCGCATTAAACTTCCCGCAATTGACAATCATCCAACCCGGAATGATTACACGACCGAATTCCACACGGAAATTAGAGCAAATCACCGGTAAAATTCTTCAGGGTGTAAATAAGATCGGCCTATTAAGTGGATACCGTGCAATTACGACTCATCAGCTTGCTAAAGAGATTGTAAAGGCCGGTTTTGTAGCGAATAACACAGGAATTCGCCGTCTGGCGGGGCAAGATTTGTTCAACGGAGCGGTTTAATATTTCAGCTAAGTCATATTTAAATCCGGTATCGGATTTTAGCTTTCAAATGCTTATCTTTAGGCGAATTTTAAATAGTAGCACTTCGCTGGTAATACTAGTAAATAGGAGTGCGCACTATGATTTTTTATCCGTAAAACAATTGAATTTCAATAGAATATTATGTCATCCAAAATTATTTACACTAAAACTGATGAAGCGCCGTTATTAGCGACTTATTCATTTTTACCAATCGTAAAATCATTTGCTAAAACAGCAAACATAGAAGTAGAAACACGAGATATCTCTTTAGCGGGAAGGATATTAGCTAATTTTTCAGAATACTTAAGCCCGGATCAAAAGATTTCTGATGCACTCGCGGAATTGGGGCAATTAGCAACAAGCCCGGATGCGAATATCATTAAATTACCGAATATTTCTGCTTCAATCCCGCAGCTGAAGGCTGCAATCGCAGAATTACAAAAGGCCGGTTACAATGTACCGAATTATCCGGACTCGGCAGAAAACGAAGAAGAAGAAATAATTAAGTCGACATACGCTAAAATATTAGGCTCAGCAGTAAATCCTGTCCTTCGTGAAGGGAACTCTGATCGACGCGCTCCTAAAGCGGTTAAAAATTATGCAAAAACAAACCCGCATAGTATGGGTGCTTGGTCCGCGAAAAGTAAAACTAAAGTAGCATCAATGACCGACGGTGATTTCTATTCAACTGAACAATCACTTACCGTTGAAAACGACGGAAAGTTCAAAATAGAGTTTGTTGCCGAAGACGGGCAAACAACTGAGCTAAAGCCGTACGGGAAGCTTGTCGCTGGTGAAGTGATCGATTCTTCGGTACTTAACATAGCAAAATTAAAAGCATTCGTTGCCAAAACGATTGAAGAGGCAAAAGAAGCTGATGTTTTACTATCTGCACATCTTAAAGCGACAATGATGAAAGTTTCTGACCCCATCATCTTTGGCGCTATCGTTGAAGTTTTCTTTAAAGATGTATTCGCGCAATACGGAGACCTATTTAAGACTTTGGGTATCAATAAAAACAATGGTTTAGGAGAGATATATAATAAGATTGCTGGAACGCCGCAAGAGGCAGAAGTCAAAGCCGCCATTGAGAAAGCGATAACAGATGGTCCTGATTTAGCGATGGTGAATTCTGACAGAGGAATTACCAATTTACATGTACCTTCAGATGTAATCGTTGATGCTTCGATGCCTGCAATGATCCGTACATCGGGACAAATGTGGAACAAAGAAGGCAAACCGCAAGACACAATTGCAATTATCCCAGATCGTTCATATGCAGGTGTTTACAAAGCTGTAATTGAAGATTGTAAAGCAAATGGTGCCTTTGATCCAAAAACAATGGGCTCTGTACCAAATGTTGGTTTGATGGCACAGAAAGCCGAAGAATACGGTTCCCATGATAAAACATTCCAAGCGAAATCTGCAGGCACAATCAATGTTGTAGATGCTGAAGGTAAAGTTTTAATGGCACAGCCGGTTGAACAAGGTGATATTTTCCGTATGTGCCAAGCAAAAGATGCTCCGATTCAAGACTGGGTTAAACTAGCGGTTAATCGTGCTCGGTTATCAGGAACACCTGCAGTGTTCTGGCTGGACGAAAATCGTTCGCATGATAGAGAAATAATCAAAAAAGTAAACAAATATCTAGCGGATCACGATACTGAAGGTTTAGAAATTCACATACTTTCTCCAATAGAAGCAGCTAAGTTTTCTGTGGAACGCATTCGTAAAGGATTAGATACAATATCTGTGACAGGTAATGTATTACGTGATTACCTTACAGATTTATTCCCAATATTAGAGGTTGGAACGTCGGCGAAAATGCTATCGATCGTTCCGTTAATGAACGGCGGTGGTTTATTTGAGACCGGGGCAGGCGGTTCTGCACCGAAGCACGTTGAACAATTTATTAACGAAGGATACCTTCGTTGGGATTCACTAGGTGAATTTTTAGCCTTAGGAGCGTCGTTTGAACACCTCGCTGAGACACAAAATAATGATAAGGCTCAAGTGCTTGCAGAAACTTTAGACATTGCAACCGAAAAATTCTTAGCAAATGATAAGTCGCCCGCACGTAAAGTTGGACAGATTGACAACCGCGGTTCACATTTCTATCTAACATTATATTGGGCTGAAGCTTTAGCTGCACAAACTAAAGACAGCGAACTGGCAGCCATTTTTAGCAAGCTTGCTACTTCTTTACAGGAGCAAGAGTCAAAAATAAATGATGAGCTTATTGGTGCTCAAGGAAGTCCACAAGATATAGGTGGATATTATTTTCCGAATGATGAACTAGCTTCTAAAGCAATGCGTCCATCATCAACTTTTAATACAGCGATTGCAACAATATAATAATAGAAATTGTAATTTTTTAAAGGATCAGTTTATCTAGCGGTAAACTGATCTTTTGTTTAGCGGCTAAACACTTGTTATAGAACTCTTTAATTTTCTTTAAATCCGGCGCCAGAATTGCTCAATGTACAGTTTTCATATCCGTATATTTTACGATGGTTCTTTCCTCAGGGATTACTTTTAACTCCCGGCTATTCGGATAGAAATTTGGAGTTTATATCTTCGAAAGCCTTTTAAAAAATAATGCTCTTTAATATTTCGAGAAAGCGAATATTAAAGAGCATCTGAATTTTGGATGGCTTCTAATTTAAATTCGAGAGACTATCAGTTTGATCATGCTGCGCAAGCAAACCTTTTGATGTGACCTGTTTTACAATATTTGTATTCGCAAGGTACTGATCGTTGTCCGCGTATATGTAGACTAATGATCCATTTTTAATCGTGTTGATAATGGGTTTCGTTAATGCTCTTGGTAAAGCAGGACAACCATAGCTACGTCCCAATCGACCGGTAGATTTAATAAAAGATTCACTGCAATAGTCTGCTCCGTGAATAACCACGGCTCGCGCCTTCGCTTGGTCATTAATACCTTTTTCTAATCCGTTTAATATAAGAGAATAGCCATTACCGCCTTGATAGGTGCCTTCTGTGAAGAAAAAACCTAATGAACTCTGTAATGACCCATGTTTATTCGAGAAAGATGTCGCATACTTCTCTCCAGAATTCTTACCATGAGAAACGATATTATGAAATAAAACTTTTTGATTATCCATATCGATAACTACCATACGCTTCTCACTTGAAGGTAAAGTAAAATCAATCACAGTAAGGATGTTTTTCTTGCTAGGATTCAGCTGTTCATATCCTTGCAACGCTTGTTCGAAGGCATCAAAATTTAAGACACCTGCTAATTTCATATTCTCATAAAGAATATTTGCTGTTGATTTTTTTTCTATTTTTTTGATTTCTTCTGAAGGCTTAGAATTTGCTGCTTCAGCTACTGAAGGATCTGTAATTCCTGTTGGAATATAACTCACTAAAAAACATGTCAACAACACAAATATCATACTACGCATAAGCACTTTTCTTTAGTTCCGGGCCAAAATTACGAAAAATCCCGCGGCAAAAATGTTAAATAATGTGAATATCAATTAATTACAATTACTAACGAATTGTACTTTTTAGCCCAATCATATACAAATTTTGCATGAGAAGAAGCGTTGCGCACACACATATGAGATCTCGGGGTTGTACCCAATGACCAACTGTATTCTACTATCTTACCTTTAGGATTGTTTACCGGCACGCCATGAATGTATGCTCCATTGGTGAAGCGACTCGCATACGGTGCATAGCCCTCAATTGATGTTGTCCCATCCCGGTAATAAAACATTTTCGGTTTCTTCTCCTGTACGACAAAGATACCTGTTGGTGTATCGTGTGCATAGGGAGGTTTATGCCGCCCAGTAGTAGCTGGATTCATACTTCTGACCACCCATTTACAATCCCCTACACGTTCTGCAGTTAAAATATTTTGGTTCGTTACATCAGGAAATGCTACGTGGTAGAAGGTAACCGAGTCTCCAATTGATTTAATGTAACGTTTCGGTACTTCGAACTCACCGTCGAATGACACCCCGTCTACTTTTACCATATCGATAGTATCACTGCTACGCAGTTTCGCTAGCGCGCCATCCCGCCCGTAAATGGTAGGCGCCTCAGTATCGCCTACTAAATATAACGGAATTCCTTCATAACGTGCCGTGCCCAGTGAATCGGAAACTAATTTGTATTCATTGCGGTGAAAATTCTTTACAAGAGGGGCCTCGCCATGTTTATTTTTTCGATTTTCCAAAACCACATAAGAGGCCTTTTCGCGTTGGAAATTTTCGACCAATGCAAGATACTCTTTAATCTTATCGAGTTGAAAATGGCGAGTAGTGTCTTCATAGTCATATGTCTCCTCTAGGGTGTGTTGATCATAGGAGAGCTCTTTTTTAAGGTCGATATCATCTGCAGTTCTCGGACGTTGCCTCTCGGCTTCCTCAGCCTGCTTAACGCGTTCTATTGAATCTTTTCTGCGTTGTTCAGCAGGGTCGATAACTTTAGCCTTGTTTTGATTGCAAGCCGTTAAAGTTAGACAAAAAAAAAGGAATGCGTTCCCGATGTATTTTCCCATGTAATTCCTATAAAATTCCGTTAATATCTGATGCATCCAAAAATACATAAATTTTCAATATTTAACATGTCGTAGTTCGCAATGCGCTAGATATTTATAGTTTTGTAGCGTTTCGCAACGCTTAGTAAGATCAATTTATCTAGAATTATCCTCAATAAAAGAAAACAGAAACGTTAATCCCATAACCGACTACCCAGATCCGTCATTAAGTGATGCAATCAATCCTAAAAGATTAGTAAGTTCTGAAGAATAATCTTACATAAGGAAATTATCATTATTGATGTCAAAAGCTTAACTTCGTGTAGTTACCGATTATAAATGAGACATGCTCTATTTCTGATTTCTTTATGCTTTCCCTTTTTTGCATGGGGGCAGGGCGTGTTTCAGTTGCGCGGTAAGAAACCGCTTACATTCAAATTTGAGCTTATTAATAATATCATCTTAATTCCTGTTACCATAAATGGCGTCACCTTCTCGTTTCTATTAGATACCGGAGTAAAGGAAACAATTCTTTTTGCGAACACGCGAGATAGCCTCTATCTTCATAATCAAAATAAAATTAGGTTTCAGGGAATTGGAAGCGAAGGTGGTATTGATGGTATTCTATCAACAGGAAACTTAGTTGAAATTGAAGAAATAGCAGTTGATTCCTTACATTCTATATACGTCATCCAAGCGGACGACCTGGATATTTCAAGTGACGTAGGTGTGGCAATAAATGGAATATTAGGATCTCATTTCTTTCACAGCTTTCCTATAAAAGTAGATTATATAAAGAAACGATTGACCCTCTATCCATCGGGTTACGATTATAGCGGAGAGGTTAGAAAATATGAAAATACGCAAATTGAGATCGAACGACACCGTCCTTATATCGAGGCAGAACTATTATTTCGTGACAAATGGCTAACCAGTAAAATGCTTGTTGATATGGGAAATACGGACGCAGCAATGGTATTCCCTTTTCGTATTGAACAATTTGAAGTGAGTGAACCCTACGTTGAAGAATACATAGGGAGGGGATTCAGCGGCGTAATTCATGGAAAACGCAATCGGATTAAAAAGATAGCAATTGAAAATTTTGAAATTCGGTATCCGATAGTTGCGTACCCAGACTCTAGCGCAGTCTTCGAACGGAAACTGGCAGTAAATAGGGTTGGTTCCATTGGCAGTCAAATCTTGCAACGTTTCCATTTACTAATTGATTATCAAAAGGAGTTACTCTATCTGCGTAAAAACAAAAATTTCAACAAACCCTTTGTAGTGAACATGGCAGGAATGGATGTTAGACATGATGGGATGGAATGGTCCAAGCAACTTGTGCGCGTTAAACAGTCTAGAAACGATGATCCCATGCAGCCACAAAACAAAGGTGTTACGATTAACTTTGATAATCATAATGTGCAATACAAATTTGTTTTAAAACCGCTATATCGAGTATCTGGTATTCGAAAAGATTCGCCGGCTCAGAAGGCTGGCGTCCGAGTAGGGGACTTGCTTATTAGTATAAACGGTCATTCCATCGGTGGACTAACTTTAGAAAGGGTTATGCAGCGCCTACAGTCGAAACATGGAGATCATGTTAAACTAATATTGGAACGTCAAGGAGAATTGATCGATGTACGATTCGAACTTGTTGATCCAATTCCGTATCACGAAATTTGACGCGATCTGGAGGTGTTTGCTAGAAAAAGTTAACCTTCTTTTATTTAGTCGGGAAGCCGGTATCGTTTGTTTAATAGATCGATTTTTTACAATTATTATCATACTGGTGTTGGCTGACTGTTAAAAAGCAATATATTTGATATCGATAAAGAACTCAAATGTCACAGATTACAATTATTGATTTAGCAAAACAACTTGGACTTTCCAAATCCACCGTGTCGCGAGCATTTCGAGATAGCAACGATATCAGCCCCAAAACGAAAGCTCGGATTTTAGAAAAAGCCGAAGAGCTTGGATTCGCTCCAAATCTTTACGCGAGTAGCCTAAAAGGTAACCGTAGTGCTACAATTGCGATCATTATTCCCGAATTCGGGAACAATTTTTTTAGTCAGGCAATTAAAGGTATTGAGTTGATCGCACGTTCTCGGAACTACCATACGCTTATCTATGTTACCGATAGCAATGTGCAAAACGAAGCATCTATTGTTCGCTCACTCGCTAATGGACGTGTTGATGGCGTACTTATCTCGGCCTCTGGAGAAGGGAAGGATCATAGCCATTTGCAACTGTTACAAGATCACGATATTCCGATCGTATTTTTTGACCGTACGTACGAAGATTTTAATAGTTTTTTTGTAACCGGTAATGACTTCGAGTCTAGTCGTTCCGCGACCCAACATTTAATAGAAAATGGATGTAGAAAAATCGCGTATGCCGTGATTAATCAGAATGTATCTATTGGGAAAATTCGCATGGATGGATATAAAAAGGCATTAGAAGAGAACGGTATTCCCTTTGACCCCAGATTGGTACTAGACACCGTTAACGATGCTCGTGTTAATAGCGAGGCAATCCGAACGCTTCTGAATCAACAAAAACCCGATGGAATATTCGCTGCCGTGGAGCGCCTGGCGATTTCTACGCTACGTGTAGCACTAGACGAAAAAATTCGAATACCCGAAGAATTAAAGTTGATATGTTTTTCTTGTTTGGACATTACGGACTTACTTAAGCCTTCACTAAGCGTCGTAAAACAACCTGCCCTTGAAATGGGGAAGGAAGCGGCTAATTATTTGTTTCGCTGTCTTTCCAAACCAGTAATCCTTAACAACCAACAGACCACCTTACTTCCCTCAACACTTTACTTTCAAGAGTCGAGTAAAAAAAAATAATTTTTTCTTTGTGAATATTCTCGGAACATTATATCTTTGATATGTTTCGGGAACATTCCCGAAATGCTAACAATTTTCGAGCGAATGTGTAAAAGCTAACTTTAGCATTCTCTCAGTTTTAAACTTTTGTATTTTTTGGGAACGTTCCCATAATTATGATATAATCAATATTGGCATGAAAAATAAGATGTTAACGTCGTTTTTGATGAGGGATTTAATGTTGTGCTTGCGAGCTAACTATCGTCTTTTCGTACTAAAATTTTCAAAATCCAACGTAGCTAATCATCATTCTAACGGAATTTTATACGCACGTTCAATTAATAACTTCAATTACTAATCTAAAACTTAACATGATGAACAATTTTACATTACATCGGGTAATGGTTGTTGGACTTCTGATGTGTCTTCAGATTGCTGCGTTTGCACAGTCTGGCAGTTTACAGGGGCGAATAACCGATAAACAAGGTAATGCCGTTCCCGGAGCGACAATTATTATCCTTGGAACTCAATTATCGACCTCGGCTGACGGAGAAGGAAAATACTCCCTAAATAATATTCCCTCTAAAGCTCATCGTGTATCCGTAAACATGATTGGTTACATAACCCAAGAACAAAGTATCACGATAGGCGAGGGACATAATACATTTGATTTTATATTAGATATGGACGCCAGTAACCTGGAAGAAGTAGTTGTAATTGGATACGGTACGCAGAAAAAGGGAGAACTCACTGGATCGATGACGACAGTTTCTTCCAAAGATTTTCAAAAAGGTGCAATCACGACACCTGAACAATTAATTACCGGTAAAGTTGCTGGTGTACAGATTACATCTGGTGGTGGCCAGCCTGGGGCCGCAAGCACTATCCGTGTGCGCGCAGGCGCATCACTAAATGCGAGTAACGATCCACTCATTGTTATTGACGGAGTTCCTCTTTCCTCAAGTACTATTTCTGGCGTTGCAAATCCACTAAGCCTCATTAATCCTGCAGATATCGAAACATTCACCGTGCTCAAAGATGCAAACGCTACGGCTATTTACGGCTCTCGAGCGTCGAACGGCGTTATTTTAATCACGACAAAAAAAGGTGCCAGCGGACAACCGAAAATCAATTTTAGCACACAGAATTCACTAGCTAAGGTAGCTGCAAAAGTAGATTTGATGTCTGCAGATCAAATTCGTGAATACGTAAATGCACAAGGGACTGATGCACAAATTGCCTCTCTAGGTGAAAGCAATACGGATTGGCAGGATGAGATATACAGACAGGCATTTTCCACAGACAATAGCCTAAGCATTGCTGGTGCAATCAAGCCAAACCTTCCATACCGCGTGTCCCTGGGGTATCTAAATCAGCAAGGTATATTAAAGCGAGATAATTTAGATCGCACAACCGCAGCTATAAATTTTGCACCAAAACTTTTCGACAACAGTTTAAAGGTTGATATTAATCTAAAAGGATCACTTTCAAATTCGAAATTCGGTAATCAAAATGCAATCGGTGCAGCTATTCAGTTTGATCCTACGCAAGCCGTTCATGAAGAAAATAGGTTTGGCAATTTCTACGAATGGAAACAATTTAACTCGGCCACAGAACAATATGATCCTAACCCGAATGCACCGCGTAATCCGCTTGGATTGTTGGAATTAAAAGACGACAATGGAAAAGTTTCACGAAGTTTTGGTAACATACAGCTCGACTATGCCATACCATTTCTGGAAGGGTTAAATGCGAATTTGAATTTAGGATACGATGTATCTAAAGGTGAAGGCGATACCTATATCCCCGACTATGCTGCAGTGACGATTAGCACTTTGGGAGAAATTACACGCTACAAAACAGATATCACCAATACCGTTGGTGAGTTCTATCTAAACTATACCAAGGATATCGCTAAGAGTAATATCAATGCGACTGCGGGTTATGGATACTATAACTATAAGTCTAAAGTATATAACTACGATCGCACAAGCGCGGACGGTACCGTGTTAAGCACGCCCGCATTTGCCTTTGATGTGCCTCAGAACAAGTTGATTTCTTACTACGGAAGATTGATTTACACCTATGATAACAAGTATATAATCTCCGGGACAATCCGTACAGACGGTTCGTCACGTTTTAGAGAAGATAATCGTTGGGGCGTATTCCCGTCAA
>NZ_FUKU01000024.1 GCF_900163865.1 Sphingobacterium sp. JB170 | reverse complement strand
GCTGCACAGGTATCCATGTTGCCTGTTTATATCTTATCATTGGCTAGTTTCGTAATCATGTTCCAGGGCTTCATGGTAGCTCCGCTGCTGCCCACGCTTTCTGAACAGTTCGGTACTACTGTTCGGCACGTCAGTTTTATCGAACCTGCTTACTTGCTCGGGTATGGGCTATTCACATTGGTGTACGCACCACTTAGCGACCGGATCGGAAGATTCCGGATTGTTGCTTTTTGCCTGGTAATGTTTTCGATGTTTACGCTGTTGACAGCTTTTGTACACGGCATCAACCAGATGATTTTCCTAAGATTATTGACCGGCATCGGTGCTGCCGGTATCGCCCCTACAACCATTAGTTGGATCAGTGATACCTATCCTTACCAAAAGCGGGGGCATGCCTTGGGGATCTTCTTCGGCAGCGTGGCAGGAGGTACCGCGTTTGGGGCCAGCACCGGATCGTTACTAACTTCTCTGATCGGCTGGCAATGGCTATTTGTAGGAGTCGCCATTATGGGGTTGGTTATTTTTGCCCTGATATTGATCCAGCAAAAGAACATCTTTGGAGAAAGGGAAGTAGGGGCAAAAAGCAGGGATAATATTTTGGTGTCTTTCCGTAGTATCTTGTCGACAGCTAGAGCAAGGCGCACTTATTTTTATGTATTGTTTAACGGTATGTTCCATAGTGGGATTTTCGCCTGGCTCGGTTATTTTTTCTATAAGAATTACGAGTTGAACCAACTTCATATCGGTCTCGCCTTATTAGGTTATGGTATCCCGGGGCTATTGTTTGGGCCATTGTTGGGCAGGCTCGCCGACCGCCACGGAAGAAACAAGATCATACCCGTAGGCCTATTCCTGGGCGCGGTCGCCGTGTTGCTTCTAAGCCAGAATTTCAGCCTTGCAGTTTCCTGTGTTTTGGTGGCATTGCTGTCTTTAGGATTTGATTTATCCCATCCCTTGTTTGCCGCTATTGCCACCACGTTCAGCTCCAAAAAAGGCGCTGCTATAGGTCTTTTCGCTTTTTTCCTTTTCTCAGGCTATGGCCTAGGAAGCTTGGTTTTGAGCCTGATTGTCAATATCGGTTTGGACCGGGCATTCCAGTTATTTGGCGGTGGTATTTTGGTCGCAGCGGTTTGTTCGATATTTGTTTTCCGGAAAGAGAAGTAAGAACAAAAGAAGATGATTAC
>NZ_FUKU01000015.1 GCF_900163865.1 Sphingobacterium sp. JB170 | reverse complement strand
TTATTTGGATCTGTATCATAATCAGCTATAATCTTGTTGGTAAAATAGGTATAGAAAGCAGTAGCATCTAAACCGATAAAGGTGTTCCCTGCGTTTATCTTTTTTACAAAGTTCAGGTTACCATTCCAAGAAGTTTCCGGTTTAAGATCGTTGATAAAAACTACTTCCCTTGCACCGGTCAGGGCAGCGTGATCTTCTGTAAACACATTGGCTACACGGTAACCGTTACCAAAACCTAAGCGTAAAACATTGTTTTTATTTTCAGAACTCCATTTATAATTCACACGAGGGGTAAGGATACTTCCGTGAAGCGAGTTATAATCATATCTCATCCCCAATAATACCTTGTTATTGTCATTAAATGTTATCTCATCCTGTATAAATATTCCTGGCAGATTGGTATGTGTCGGTTTGTTTTTGTCTAAATCTGCTGCATCAGCGGTTGCTGGTGTATTATCATCATAATAAGTGTAACGGTATGCAAGACCTGTCAATAAATCGTGTTTTCCCAATGTTTTAAACCACGTCAACTGTCCAAAAGCTATTTTCTGGTCAGCCATATAAGGCGTGTTTCCATAAACTGAATTTTGATCGTGACCGTTCGCACTAAATTGGAAAAATATTTTTTCGCTTACAGGAAGCTGATAATTTCCCATAAGCTCCCAACGGCTGGTATAAATGCTTTCTCCATATACTTCATCACCACCTCTGTATTTCTTTTCCCAATTCATTTCTCCACCCCAACGGTCTTCATATACGTATCTTCCTGCCAGAGTAAAAACCCTATTGTCTTTTCTGTCAAAGCTCCATTTATTGAATACTGAAATTCGGTTTTGCAAGGTAACATCCGTAAAGTTGTCATTGTTATTGTCAATAGGATTGCTGTAATTGAAATAGTTTACGCCTAAAAGCGATTGAGCTTTTTTCCCTACGGAAAATTTGGCTGCTAAATCTGCATTTACCTCTGCCCAAGTTGTACCAAATACATCGGCTGAAATAATAGGAGCATTACCCGGTCTTTTTGTAATAACGTTAATCAGACCACCAACAGCCTCACTACCATACAGGGTGGAAGCAGGTCCTTTTACTACTTCGATACGGTCAATCAG
>NZ_FUKU01000023.1 GCF_900163865.1 Sphingobacterium sp. JB170 | reverse complement strand
AAAAACTAGTTTTAACGTTATAAAAACTAGTTTTAACGTTATAAAAACTAGTTTTTAAGCTTGTAACTAGTTGATTGTCAGCGCTCACAGAGCGCGCAAAATAGGAAAGTAATTAAAATAATTAAATAAACGTTTAGGGGGTTTTTTAGGGTGAAAATCGAAGATTTTTGACCTGAAAAACCGAAGATTCCCCTATATCTGGGGAACTGGAAAGTCCACGAGAAAACGGATTATTAATAAAAGATAGATGTTGCGGCCGCTTCAAATTGTCATATTAAAGTAATGTTATCCTTATTATCAGTGCTTTATATAAAAAGGTAACAAATTGCATAGTCTATTCCCTGCGCTCGGGGGTGGCTTGCGTGCTTCGCCACGCTCTACCGCCCTTCGGTTGGTGTCTTTTAGTAAAAAAACGTATATTTGTGTACTATTTTGGTACACAAATAATAAAATATGTTAGTTATCACATCAAGAGAGTTCCGAGAGAACCAAGCGAGCTACTTTGACCGAGTGGACAAAGGGGAGGAAATATTAATCCAGCGAAAAAAAAACAAGTCGTATAAAATCGTTCCTGTCACGGAAGACGATACACTGATGAGTAAGGAAGAATTTTTCGTCAAAATCGATAAATCTTTACAACAGGCCAAAGAGGGTAAAAGATATTCTATGAAAGAGGGTGAAAGCTTGGACGATTTTTTAGATAGAATGGGTGCAGATGTACAAGATTGATTATACTTTAGACTCTATTAAAGACGTTGCTAAGCTGAAAAAATCCGAACCTCAAGCTTATAAAAAGCTGTCTAAGCTATTGGAAGAACTCAAGGAACATCCAACATTCGGGACAGGTCATCCAAAGCCATTAGGGGAGAATAGAGTTAATCAGTGGTCAAGAAAAATAACCGATAAACACCGTCTGGTGTATACAATAGAAGATGAAATTGTCACAGTTCTTGTCCTTTCTGCCTATGGACATTATGGGGAGAAATAACCCCAAACTAGAAACGCCACCATCTTTTTTTCTTTTGTACAGGTTGCTCTTGTTTTTTTGGAGCTTCGAGCAATAGCATAGCTTTCTGTAAGTCCATTATCCGACCATCCTTTTCGGCTAAAAGTTGATCTTTATGCCTTATTTCCTGTTCATATAAAGCCAATTTGCTTGTAAGCTCTAAATGGTCAATGTCCATGGACATATTTTGGTCAGTGTCCAGCTTTTGTCTAGGCTCATCTTGGACACTTTTAACAGGTGGATATGAGGAGAATAGGTAATTTACGTCAACAACAAGTTTATTCTCTATTTTATCTGTAAAGGGCTTACTTTCAGTCTTAGACAAAAATCTCCTTATTGTTTTCTCGCTTTTACCAGTCGCTTTTACTGCTTCTTTGATGTTTATGTAGTTCATCTTAAAATATACATTGTCCAATGGTCAATATTGGACAATGTCTAGGTTATGTCCAACCCTTAAATATAGTGATTTTACCATAAACAGCCCGACCGAAGGAAGGAAAGTCTGCCGAAGGAGACAGGCCGTAAGTGAGCGTAGGAGGGAATCAGTTATCCTGTATCTTGGAAACGGTTTTATTGTATCTTCTCATTCGTCTGTTGAGCTGGTTTTTTGCATATTTTTTTATGCCTTTGATATTTCCAACATAACAAAGAACTTGCCTTGCTCTTTTTGAAATGCAGTCACGTTCAAGCCCATTTACTGGATATTCCTTTTTATCGTTATTCATACTTTTTGATCAAATTCTACAGCTAAAGTTATGTAATATTACAATGATGCATTGCTTAATGAAAACAGTCAAAAAGCAGGCTAGAAAAAAAGAAGCAGATTTTTTAATGGTCCGAGAAAACAGGCAGGTCGAAATTCAGCATCGTCAAAAGAGGTTCACTGGACCTCTTTTTCCTTGCTTCATTCCGCACGAAAAAGCCACGAAGAACCAGCCCTTTGGAGGGGCTGTTTGCTTCTTTGGCGTTTTTCTCCTACCTTTATTTCGTCGGAAAGGTCGAGAAGTGTCGAGCGCCGTACAAAAAATGCTTTACGCGCATTTTTTGACGACTTCGCCTTTCTCGTTTTGTTCCCTACGGTCACAAAATCCTGCACAATGGCAAAAAGAACCGAACGCATCGAGATGCGTGTCACTCCTTACGAAAAAGCGCTGCTACAGCAGCGCATGTCCGAGACGAACCTCGACACGCTTGCGGATTATATCCGAAGCATGACCTTTGGCTATAAGGTTGTCAGCAAGCAGACCACCGAGGAAAAACAGACTTTGGGCGCAATCAAAAACGGCCTGCTCGACCTGCAAAGACTACGCAATCTCATCCATAAGGATGCCAGAGCGGAGCTCCTGCAGGAGCTCGAGGAAGTAATCAAAAACCTAAAAAGCATCATCGATGATAGGAAAATGTAAAGCCGTTGGCGGTAGTTCCGAGGGTATGGACTACCTGTTCAAAGACAAGCTTGACGAGACCAAAGAGCGCGGTTACGAACTCGACAAAAACATGATTTTGGGAGAAAAACCCAATGAAATCATGGCCGAGCTGAAGCAATGGAATGCCGATAATCCCAACGCGAGTGAAATCAAAAACGAGGTTTTTAGCATGGTCTACAGTCCATCAGGCGAGGACGGCAAGAAACTGACGGACGAACAGCTGACCAGACTGGGCAAAGAGTTCATGGAAAAAACGTTGGGCATTGATCCTAGCACCCAGCCGTATTACATGCGGGTGCATGATGACACCAAGAACAAGCACGTGCATATCTACACCTCCCGAACCGACTGCAATGGCAAAACAATAAGCGACAAACACTGTCAGTACAGGGCAATGAACTCAGCCGACCAAATTGCGCAGAAGCACGGTTTAATCCGAGCAAAGGAGGTTATGGAGAACAAGCTCGAGGTGAACAAAGGGGTGAAAGAAGAGATTAAAAACAGCGTGCATCAGATTCTTTCCAAATCAACCTCGTGGGATGATTTCAAAGCCAAAGCAGGAAAAAAAGGCATCGGAATTAAGGAAACCATCAACAAACAGGGCGCTGTCCAAGGCTATCGGATACAGGTCGGAAAATTCGATTTCAAAGCTTCCGATATCGACCGAAAAATAACGCTTCCCAAGCTAGACCAAGTGTTCAAGCAGAACGTCATGAGCCTAGCCAAGGATTTAACCCGAAATATAAGCAGAGGATTCAGCAGATAATCATGGCAAAAATCAAGACTACAGCGCACGAAGACCAATTGTCGGTCATTGCGCAGGAACTACAGCAGACGCAGGAAATCGTAAGGAATTTGGGATCGACTGTTTTCAAAATGACGCAAAATCAAGCCGTATATCAAAAGATTCTAGAAAATGAGCGTGTAGAGTCGTCGAAATCGGTAAAGTCCGTTATATCGCAGGAAATTAGCTCTCTGAACAAGATAACAAGAGATATTGTTTCCCTCGAGCAACGAGCGAACGAGAATATTCAAAAAACGACTTTAAAAGCCTTAAAGGAGATAAAAGATGCCGTACTGGCGAAAAACAAAGCATCGAAGCAGATGATCTGGATGCTCGGGATCTGCGGGATCCTCGTTGCCCTGGTCACTATCGCTCTCCAGGTCACTCGGAGTTTTGACAAATCCACCATAATCGGCGCCATCGAAGAAAAGGCAAAATACGAATCTCTCATGTTCGATTTAAAGCAATGGGCGAAAGAAAACCCACGGGATGCAAGAAGCTTCAACCAATGGCTAAAAGATAGGGCAGAGCAGTAAAAACCTTGCCTTTTTATTTCTTTCTTTTTAGTTTTTAGGCAATACCCCTTTTTTCTGATAAGAACCGATGATATATGCTGTAGCATTATCTACTTTTATTTCCCCTTTTCTAGCACGCTCATTAACCTTTGCTACAAAGTCAATAAATTTATCGTAACCATCCTTAACAATCAATCTAGCGTATTCTTCGCTGATATCGTAAGACATGATGTTTTTTACATTCTTTTGGAAATCTATAGGTTCTTTATAATCGATTTCCAGTTGCTTTGGATTGTTTTTTGATGTGCTAACATAAATCTGAATATGTGTAAAAGAGCGACCACGCTTGAAAAGTTCATAATCAAAACTGATATCGGTATGCTCATTGATTTGCTTTTTAGCTTTATCTAAAACATCAGCTTTAAAAGCAGAGATTCGTTCATATTGTTCAACACCTTTTTTATCCACCAATCCTAGCATTTGTTTCAGTTCTAGAATAGGAATTGCTTTTGGAAATTTACCAACTGCACGCCATTGGCAGGCAATCATATAAAGCCGTTTTGCATAGCTTGAAGTACAGGCTAGGACAGATTTTAATTGAAAATGTGTGAAATTATTCCTTAGTTCGAAGAAGTAAGGAAGCGCGACTTCTGATAACTTAACTTCAATCGTCCGAGTTCCTTTGAGGTAATCAAAATATTGAAATAAGACAAATTGCCTATATCTGTCCTCTGTTTCGACTTCAAACATCCGAGTAAGTAACTGTTCTGTACTATTGGTTAGCTGTGATATGTTCCATTGGCGACCGGTAATTAATTCAATGTCTTTCGTATGTATCTTATAGTTTGTTTCCCCCTCTTTTAGAGAAGCTAAAACCATAAAAACAATATCTAGCTGACAAGCTGTAAAATCATATCTTCCCGAAGTTATAGCGTTATGTTGCTTATAAATCTTTTCTCCGACTTCTTTCGCGTCTTGAATATTCATTAGTTCCATTTTCCGTCTATCCATTGATTAATATTCGAAGATACAAAAAACTAGACATCAAAACAAGATATGTTTTTTATACAGTACTTTAACGTTATAAAAACTAGTTTTAACGTTATAAAAACTAGTTTTAACGTTATAA
>NZ_FUKU01000074.1 GCF_900163865.1 Sphingobacterium sp. JB170 | reverse complement strand
AATCGTGAAGTGTCCAGATGAGGGTTGTAATTGGGTGCAGTTCCGCAATGTGTGCGGCGTACAAATTGGTATAGCCGATATTGAAAGCCTTGTCAGTAAAGGAAAAACTTCACTCATAAAAGGAATGAAAAGCAAGGCGGGTAAGAAATTCGATGCTTTCATCGTGTTGAATGAGGATTACAATACCTCCTTTGAATTTGCTAAAAATAAAAGCTACAAAAAGTAATGGAAAATAAACCTGCCATTAGTCCAAAGGAAATCAAGAACCTGATTTATACCATACGTGACAAGCAAGTGATGTTGGACAGCGACCTTGCTGTTTTGTATCAAGTAGAAACAAAAAACCTTAATAAAGCTGTAAAACGGAATATTGATAGGTTTCCTGAAAAATTTTGTTTTCAACTGACCGTTGAGGAAGTCGATTTTTTGAGGTTCCAATTTGGAACCTCAAACGTGGGGCGAGGCGGAAGACGTTATCTTCCCTACGTTTTCGGCGAACAAGGAATAGCAATGTTGAGTACTGTGCTTCGATCCGATGTGGCTGTAAAGGTCAGTATTGAAATTATGGATGCGTTTGTAGAAATGCGTAGAATGCTCATCAGCAATGCTTCCCTCTTTCATCGCTTGGATAAAATTGAGCTGAAACAATTAAAAGCCGATCAAAAGATTGAGGAGATTTTCAAGGCTTTGGAAAGCGACAAACTCTACAGCGAAAAAGGTGTTTTTTACAATGGGCAGGTCTTTGATGCCTATACCTTTGTTGCGGATATTGTCCGAAGTGCCAAAAGCTCCATTATCCTGCTCGATAATTATGTAGATGATACCGTACTGACCTTATTGGGAAAACGCAACACTAATGTGACCGCAACTATCTACACCAAAACCATCAGCAGTCAGCTACGGTTGGATGTACAACGGTACAACAGCCAATATCCCCCTATCGACGTAAAGATTTTCTCCGATGCACACGACCGCTTTTTGATAATAGACCAAACAGAACTGTACCATATCGGAGCATCGCTCAAAGACCTGGGCAAAAAATGGTTTGCCTTTTCGAGAATGGATATTGAGGTAGGCAGGATGCTCCAAATCTTGAACACTCCATAAAACAAAACCCTCCGAATTCAAGAGGGTTTTGCTTTAGCCTTTAGATGCTTCCAAAGATGCCTTTCTGAACTCCTTTAAAAGTTTTTCCAATTCAAGAGAAGCCTTGCGTGCTCTTGTACCTGCCGCTTTGTTTCCTTTTCCTGCCTGTAATTCAGCATCTGCTTTCAGTGTTTCAAAGCTCGCATTGATTTTTTCGATTAGTTCATTCATTATGGTAATGGATTAAAAATTTCAACACAAAAATAGAAAAAAATAATTTCACTGTCTTGCTATGTTAATTCGGACTTGTATGTTAGCGGAAGTTTTTATTGTTCGCCTTTTAGCTCTTCGATGAAATGTTCTCCTAATGGAGAAAGCCGGTAACCTACATTGTGGCTTATGGTCAAGCCTAAATTTTTCAGTTTTCGGATATTTAGTTTTAGCCATTCTTTTTCAAAGCCTGTCAATTTTGCAATACCTATGGCGTGTAAATTGGGATTGTCTTTTATCGTCAACAGGATTTTTTCAGTCCAATGACCTTGTTTACTGTAAAGGTCTAAACGCTCTAATCTACCTTTTAACTCTTCAAATTGCTGTTCTGACAATCCTGTTTGCTCCCTCAACTTAATTCGTGGGTCTTCGGCATGATAACGAACGGATATTTTAAAAATAGTTCCTGTGCTGTTGTGGGTAAATGATTTTAGCAACTGCTTTTTTTCCGTAAAGCCTGCCTGTACTGCTTCTTTGTCGCTTATATCATTTTCGCTTACAGCTTCAATCTTGCCGATTTCGAGCAAACCAACAGATGTATGCAAAAGGCTTCCGGTTTTAACGGAAACCTTTTGCCACTTACGAAATGCCAAAGTGATTTCTCCCGATTTAATACCTTGCAGGTGTACTCCCTTAAATAGCATAATTATAATTCTTTTACATACTTGTTCAAATCAAATGACTTTCTACCAAGCAATTTTTCAAGTGTACTGTCCACATGTGAAAATTCGCCTATCTTAATCCCGTTGGCCATACTGACCAATAAATCCACGACTTCGACAGGTATTTGATAGCTAATCAGTTCTTCTCTGAAAACTTCATCCGAAATATCAACGTGGTTTACGGTTATACTTTTTTCTTTACTTATCACCCCTGCCAATTCATCAAATGAATATGCTGTGTTACCTGTTATTTCATAGGTCTGGTTTCCATGTGCATTTCCCGTTAATACGTTTGCAATGGCTTCCGCTATGTCTGTCCGTGATACAAAACTTACTTTTCCGCTTCCCGATGGATAACGGATTTCGTTCGTTTGCAAGGCATTTCCAATCAGTTCGGGTATGGCTTCCATATACATGCTGTTTCTGAAAAAGGTATAAGGGATATTTGTT
>NZ_FUKU01000009.1 GCF_900163865.1 Sphingobacterium sp. JB170 | reverse complement strand
GTATCCGCCCTACTAACCCCGTATAGGAGCTAATCTTTACTCCATTTATCTTTGCTGTTCAAAAAACAATAAAGATGACAAAAAAAGAAAGGATGTTCGATTTGGTCGAAAATTGGCGTAAATCGGCTCTGAGTAAGAAGCTATTCTGCGAGAATCATGGTGTCAATATCCATACCTTCAATTATTGGATAACCAAAACCCAGAATGAGAAAACGGAATCTGGTGGTTTTATCCGTCTGCAACCGCCCAGCTTTGATTCGAGTTACGAAATCACTTATCCCAACGGAGTGAAGCTTTGTGTAAGAAGTGTCGATCTTGCTACTCTTTCCCAACTGTTGAAGCTCTAGATGTTCGGCCTAAGCAGTTCACATTATTATTACTTATACGAAGGGAGTTGCGATATGAGGAAAAGTTTTGACGGGCTTTGTGGGCTTATTTCTTCAGAACTTGGTCGGAATGCCACTAGCGGAGAGGTGTTCGTTTTCCTAAACAAAAGACGCACCCACATGAAACTACTGCACTGGCAGAATGGTGGCTTTGTGCTGTATTATAAACGTCTTGAAAAAGGCACGTTCGCTGCACCTGCTCCGGGTGACAAAAAGCAGAACATAAGCTGGACCGACCTAGTCCTGATGGTCGAAGGGATACAGGTTCAGAAAAGCACACAAAAAGCACGTTATAGGTTGTGATAAGGGTGTTTTTAATAAAATAAAGCAACCTTTTTTCTTGTTCAAAAGCAGTCTTTTTCGTACCTTTACACCATGCAAACGGCACTGGAATCCCTTTCAAAACAAGAGCTTATCGACCTGATAAAAAAACGGGAGTCGACGTCTGTTGAGCAGGAAATTCAAGGGCTGAAACAAGAAGTTGCTTACTACAAAGCCCAGGCGGAAATGTACAAGCGGATGCAGTTTGGCCAGAAGCGGGAACGCTTTGAAAGCGATCCTTCACAATTACCTTTACCTTTTGAGCTGTCTACCGAACAAAAGTCGGAGCAGGAAGAAGTGATTAAAGAGAAAATCACCTATGAACGCAAAAGACAAACAGAAAAGAAAGGTGGCCGCGCAGCCCTACCATCACATCTTCCTGTCCAAGAAGTTAAAATATACCCAGAAGGTGATCTTTCGGAAATGATCTGTATTGGTAAAGACATTACCGAAGAATTGGAATGTGAACCGGCCCGTTTTTTCATCAAGCGTTATATTCGCTATAAATACACCAACAAGCAAAAAGAAGGAGTTATCATTGGAGAATTACCGGAACGCATCATCGATAAAGGCATCCCGGGTTCGGGGCTCTTGAGCAGCATCTTGGTGGACAAGTATGTCGACCATTTGCCGCTTTACCGCCAGAAACAACGCTTCTCAAGGGAGAAGATTCCCATTGCTTCTTCCACATTGGAAGGCTGGACAAAAAAAGCACTCCAAAGATTAGAACCACTTTATGAACAACTGTTGTTCGATACCCGATCCAAAGGATATCTTCAAGCAGATGAAACTCCGATAAAAGTACTGGAAAGCACCAAGAAAGATGCCTGCCATCAAGGGTATTATTGGGTGTACCATTGCCCATTGGACAAAACTGTACTCTTTGATTACCAACCCACCCGTGGAGCGATTGCCGCGGTAAATGTATTGCAAAACTTTCAGGGCTACCTGCAAAGTGATGGGTATCCTGTATACACTAAAATTGGTGCACGAAAAGGGGTAACACACCTTGGTTGTTGGGCACACGCCAGAAGGGAAATAGAACGTTCATTGGACAATGATCCCAAACGAGCAGGCACGGTGATGCTCTTGACCCAAAAGCTGTATGCAGTAGAGAGAGAAGCACGAGAAAATAGCCTAGACGCAAAAGCCAGAAAAGAACTGCGGCTTACTAAATCGTTACCGGTATTGAATCAATTGGGCAAGTGGATTGCCCAAGAAGTGAAAAATACTTTGCCCAAAAGCCAAATCGGAAAAGCCATGCGGTATATCATTGCCCGATGGGATGCTTTGAACGTTTACCTTTATGATGGCGAACTCGAAATTGACAATAATCTCGTTGAAAATGCCCTGAGACCCCTCACGCTAGGAAGAAAGAACTATTTGTTCGCTGGAACACATGAGGCTGCTCAACGTGCGGCCATGATTTATTCGTTCTTTGCAATCTGCAAGAAGCATGAAGTAAACCCTTACCAATGGCTAAAATATGCCTTGGAAAACATCATGATTATCAATCATAAAAATATCAAAGACCTCTACCCGCAGAACTTTAAGTTGAAACAGCAAGCCTAGAAAATGGTTTTCAGCTTATTGAAAAAACACCTAATAAATTATTGGAATAATAATAGACGGGGTTCATCGGGCGGATAC
>NZ_FUKU01000039.1 GCF_900163865.1 Sphingobacterium sp. JB170 | reverse complement strand
TGGGCCAAATTTATTTAATTTTTAAAACGTCCCAATTTTAATGGGACACTAGTGAACCGTACTCTTTTATTGTAAGCATCCCGTTTCAAGGAACGCAAACCTAGAAACGAACGAGACGTTGATCTTTGCTCCGAACTCCACTTTTGCTGCAGAATTTCCCCTTACGATAGGACGTACGTGGGATGATGTATACTGACAATTCTGTCATCTACGCTGTGAACCCTGGATGGAATTGTTTATAACCTTATATTCCTATCACACCTTGAAGAATACTTCTGACCTGTGTCCGTTTCTAACAAAATGATCGAATAAAAGATAATCTAAGTAGTTGGCGAAAATACTTTTGGTATTCAGGCATCGATCTTCCAATGCAGGATTATTTATTTTCAAATTTCGATCCGCCTTTTCGTTCGATATCTATTTTTTTCGAAGTGCTCGCATCGCGAATTTAGGGACGTCATATCTGGCAATCATTTTGAGGGATCCTGGATCACAATCCATGCTGCCGAATTGTCGGTACTTGGGAAAGCTGCTAGGTAACGAAATATCCATCTAAGGCTGAATAGTTAACGTATCTTCTGATAGGAGGTGTCCATTCAGCGCTGTGTACTTCCAACTGTAATTACCGGGAGGGAGCGAGAATGTTACGGTATTCTGCTTTCCTTGGATTACAGAAAAGCCAAGAAACATGCGTTTGCTTGTATCGTAAAATTTGACAACACCCAAATCGTCAGCTTTCTTGCGCTGTGGAATCTCTATTTGAACAGTTTTTTCCGAACCATTCGGTGCTGCAAAAGTTGTGTGTGGATAAGATATTTCCTTGCCCTCGGTGGATGAACTGTTCATCTTAGCCAGTCGCTCAATATCACAGTACACACATTCGTCGTCCGTATCTTGATAATAGAGTAAATGAATGTTGGCCGTGGCTCGTGGAATTATCGCATGATAGATTCGCTTGTTCATCAGTTCGGATTTTTTGTAGTAATACAACAATTGACCTCCTTCCATGAGTTGCTCGTAACCTTGATAGTTTTGCGAATTTTGGTCGATATTATTTTGCTCGACCAATGCAACTACGTTATAAAATGGTTGTATACCTGGACTGCCTGAAAAAAGCGCCTTAGCGTGTTTCGGAACACGAAGTTTACGCAACAATTTCTTATCCAACCGATTTAGTTTTGTGGTTGAGAAACCTTTTTCGGTATCTTTATTATACAGGGTATAATCACCAAACAGTTCGAATGTAATTTGAGAGTCCTCGTTGTAGTAAGTTGGATCTTCATCTACCATCACGCCGTTTGACAAAAATTTGTACCCGCTACATCCACTTGTGAGCAAAATAATTACTAGTTGTGCTAAAATTATGGTTCTAAGTTTATGCATAGCTTTTATCTTGTTTTTTTGTGACAAATCCGTGAAAAACCGTTCTTGCAACGGCTTTTCATCACTTTTCTACTCCATATGTCGCTTAAAGTTCTGCGAAATATAATAGATGAGCATCATTTTTCCACTGCCTTTGGGCAGCTATTAAAAAAAAATGCGAACGACAATTCAGCTGAACCGGCGCTTGTTTTGATAAATTAAAAACGGATTTATTTATTGAAAGTAAATTTACATAAAAAATTTAGTACAGATAACGGTCTTATTTCTTCTCGCTGTTAATACCTCAAACAAAATATTATTTTGTTTGAGCATTTCAAAGTATTATCTAACAAACTTACGATGACAACATCTATAAAACGCTAAAAGTCAATAAAATAAATTGAATCAGATTTGATAAAAAGGTTGTGCTTTAGTATATTGAAGGGTTGTTGACGTTGAGGAGAGGGTATCCAAAAAATATAAAGCTGAAATATTGTTCGCGTTTATCTGTAATATATTGGGTATTCCCTTTACGGCAGGCTTATTATTCCAGTTTTTTTGGAATTTCATTGTCTCGTATGGTCGCTGCGTTAGCGATGAGTTTCGGTTATTGTGAATGCACGTAGGTGACGAAGAGTTAAAGTCTAAAATCTTACAAATAAAACACGAAATAGTATAAAGACACTAGATAGCATTATGCCGAAATTAGCAGTATTAAATAACGCTCTAAAATTCAAGTAAAATGAAAAATATCTTTTTAATCCTGGCTATCTTGCTATTCGGATATTCAGCATCTGCACAAAATACCAACATACTTTTAACTAACTATTACGAAGTGAAAAATGCCTTGGTGAACAGCCAAACGCAATTAGCTTCGGAAGCGATTATTAATCTGCAAAAAGGAATAAATTCGTCCGGAGATTTTAAACAAAAAGCCGATTTGAATAAGGCTGTAGATAAACTCGAAAAAGCAAAAGATTTGGAGAAACAAAGAGCCGCTTTTAATGAGGTTTCAACTACTTTATGGCAAATTTTAAAAAGCACCGATAAAGTAAATTCGCTCGTGTATTATCAATATTGCCCCATGAAAAAAGCCTATTGGTTAAGCAACGAAAAGGAAATAAAAAACCCCTACTACGGCTCGACAATGCTTAACTGTGGGAGTGTAGTCCAAATAAATAATCCCTCGTAAAAAGCGGAACTGTTGATTACACCACTTAGCGATATCCAAACATAACAACGTCATGAACATTCAGTTTTTTTTGAAACAAATGATACTGTCTGCAGTGTTTACCCTGTGGACGGCAACTTCAATTTTCGCCCAAAAAGTGGTGCGATACGATCTTTACGTAAAGGATAGCCTTGTCAATTTTACAGGAAAAGATAAAAGAGCTATTGCCGTGAACGGACAAATACCAATGCCTACATTGACTTTTACCGAAGGCGATACCGCAGAAATTCACGTGCATAACCAACTCAAAGAATCTACATCTTTACATTGGCACGGGGTGTACCTTCCGAACAAGGAAGATGGTGTTCCACTTCTAACGCAAATGCCGATTGCTCCCGGCACTACCCATATTTATCGTTTTCCACTCATTCAGAACGGGACACATTGGTACCATAGCCATTCAGGTTATCAGGAGCAGATTGGAATGTATGGTTCGTTTATCATCAAAAAGAAAAAACACAGCGATAAATTTCGAAAAGGCATTGATGATTTGCCTACCGTTCCAATAACATTGAGCGAATGGACGGATTACAAACCCGAAAATGTCCAACGCATGTTGGGTAATGCTTCGGATTGGTTTGCCATAAGAAAAGGAACAACCCAAAGTTACGCTGAAGCCATTCGTGACGGTCATTTTAAGACGAAGCTGACCAACGAGTGGAAACGGATGTTGGCGATGGATGTGAGTGACGTGTATTACAACGCATTTTTGATCAACGGTAAAGAAAGCAGTCAGCTTGCGCAATTTAAAGCAGGCGACAAAGTCCGATTGAAGGTTTCCAACGCTGGGGCGTCGACCTATTTTTGGCTCACTTATACCGGCGGGAAAATCACGGTCGTTGCCAATGATGGAAATGATGTTGAACCGGTAGAAGTGGATCGTCTGATCGTAGCTGTATCTGAGACTTATGATATCATTGTTACCATCCCCGAAGATAATACTTCTTTCGAATTGCTAGCTACCGCAGAAGACAGGACAGGTTCTGCCTCACTTTTTGTAGGCCAAGGGACCAAGAAATCAGCCGATCCTTTGCCAAAATTGAAATATTTTGAAGGGATGAAAATGATGAATGGTATGATGAAGATGAATGGTGATATGGAGGATATGGGCATGAATATGAGCTTGCAACAAATGGATATGAATGCCGTGATGTATCCCGAAGTTACAAGCGCAAAAGAGCACAAGAATAATTCCGAGAGTTCGTCTGAGCAAATGAATATGCACGATCATTCCAGCCATCATAGCAGCACTTCGGACATCGTTACCCTAAATTATGGAATGCTGAAATCGCCCTTTCCAACCACTTTGCCAACGGATGCACCGATTCGAGAAATGCGTTTTGAATTGACCGGAAATATGAACCGTTATGTCTGGAGCATGGACAACAAGGTTTTTTCGGAAGTAGATAAGATTTTAGTGAAGAAAGGAGATGTTTTACGCATTACGCTGTATAACAACTCGATGATGCGCCACCCGATGCACTTACACGGGTTTGACTTTCGAGTGTTGAACGACAAGGGGGAATATGCTCCGCTCAAAAATGTTTTGGATATTATGCCGATGGAAACCAACGTGATTGAGTTTGCAGCGAACACCGAGGGCGACTGGTTTTTTCATTGCCATATTTTGTACCACATGATGGCAGGAATGAACCGGGTATTCAGCGTGGGTGATTATGAAAACCCGTTGTTGCTCCATAAAGAAAAGGCATATAACATGTTGCAAATGGAAAGTAATATGAAACAATTAATGTTGGAAAGTGACTTTGCTACCAACGGGATTGACGGAATGGCTAGATTACAAAACGCACGTTGGAACCTTTCAACAGAGTGGCGTTTGGGATATAATGATAGGCACGGATACGAAGTGGAAGCGCATCTGGGTCGTTATGTAGATAAAATGCAATGGTTTATGCCTTTTATTGGTTTTGATTCGCGATATCGGAATATGGGAGTTGACGAACACGAAAAGAATTTGTTTGGTCAGTCTAATAAAAAAGATAGCCGAAATGCGGTTAGTTTAGGTTTTGTGTACACACTTCCCATGTTGGTGAATTTTCAGGCAGAAATATATCATGATGGCATCGCCCGTTTGTCCCTGATGCGGGAAGATATTTCGATTTCTAAGAGAATAAGAGCCGGTTTTATGGTTAACACCGACAGGGAATATATGGGAGAGTTGAAATATATAATTAATAAAAATATGGGAATTAGAACCCACTATGACAGTGATATGGGCTTTGGTGCGGGGCTTTCACTCAACTATTAATAACTACGACAAGCAATAATCCCTTGTGAAATTTTGGAGAGTATATTGTTTGTTCAAAATCTGTATTATCCTTTGTGTGAATTTGAATGGAGCTGGTTTTTATCAAGAAAATGTTGTTATTATAATAACAAATTTCGCAACTGCGAGATGAAAAACTGATTAAATACTTCGCTACCGCTATAAAATACTCCTCTTTCCAATGTGTAATGTAGGTAGATTCCTTGCTTATTGAATATGCCGTAGGATATTCACCCCCGACTGGAATGCGATCTCGCTGACAGAACCTTTTTCGAACAATAACCCGAAAATAAAATTTTCACCTTTAGAGGCTGGTTTTGAAAACTAGGTATTTGGCTAGATCTAGTTAGATTTAATACTTTAAACTATCGTCTGCGTTTCGAGATGCATCATAGTTCCCAAATCATTCCAGAATTGAATGATAATATTGTATTTTTAACAAAAGATGAAGATCCTTATTATTGAAGATGAGTTCGAAATAATTCAGAGTATCAAAGAATTTCTGCAGAGGGAAAACTTTTTGGTAGAAGAAGCGCTGACCTATCAGTTGGGTCTGGAGAAAGTACTGAACTACGATTACGATTGTGTTCTTCTGGACATCATGTTACCGGGCGGCACTGGGCTTGATATTTTGCGGGAACTTGAAAAGGCCGGACGAAGGCAGCCCACCTTGATCCTTTCTGCCAAAGGCGATGTTCAAGATAAGGTGTTAGGCCTGGAAATTGGAGCAGACGATTACCTGGCTAAGCCTTTTCATTTGGCAGAATTACTGGCGCGGATGAAGTCGATCATCCGCCGGAATGGGCAGCACGGAGATAGAAAGCTCATCTATAAAAATATTGAATTGATTCCAGAAGCAAGGCAGGTTCTGGTTGATGCAGAAGAACTACCCCTGAATCGGAAAGAGTATGATATTTTGTATTATTTTATGTTGCGCCCCAACCGCTTAATTGAAAAGACGTATTTGGCGGAAGCTGTATGGGGAGATAACATAGATCAGTCCGATAATCTGGATTTTATTTATTCTCAAATTAAAAATTTAAAGCGAAAGCTGAAAAACTTCGATGCCCAGATCGATATCCAGGCGGTGTATGGAGTAGGCTACAAATTGGTTTAGATGTCAGTATCAGTAAAAACGTATACAAATCGTTATCTCGTGATCGCAATATTGGCGATTATGGCGATTTGGGCCTTGCTCTTCTATGCTGTATTGATGGACGAGGTGTACGACAATATCGACGATGGACTGAAGAATCAAAAAATTGAAATTATACGCGAAGCCTATGATAATCCTGAGATCATCGAAGAAACCAAAGAATTCGGGATCAATCAATTTCGCATATTGCCTGCAACTCCTTCTGAGTTTACCGATAAAAATCGCTTTTCGAACGAAAAGTTCTATATGCCCTATGATGAAGAAGAAGAGCCGTATCGGGTTCTTCATACAGGCTTCTATACCCGCAGCGGAAGTACGTATGAATTAGAGATACGGACATCGACCGTCGAGGAAGACGATTTTCTGATTAATCTAGCTTTTTCTCTTTCGGTATTATATGTCGTGATCGCCCTAAGTATCATGCTCATCAACTATTTCGTTCTTGCCAAAGCATTGCAGCCTTTCGAGTTGATCATTAATGGATTGCGGAACTATCGCTTTGGAAATGTCCGAAGCTTTACGCCCGTAAATAGTCAAGTAAAAGAATTCGACGACCTTGAAAAGCATATTATGCATATGATCGACCGTAATGAACAAATCTTTGAACAACAAAAACGTTTCATCGAGAATGCCTCTCACGAGCTTCAGACTCCATTAACGGTGACTATAAACAAGTTGGACTTATTGATGAATGATGAACGATTAGACGAAGATCCTTTATCTAAAATAGTTGAAGCAAAGGAATCGCTTTTACGTATGGTAGGCCTGAATCGGTCTTTGTTAATGCTATCCCGTATCGAAAACAGGCAGTACCATCATGTCGAAACTGTTACCTTCAATAAATTGATGAAAGGTTTACTGGAGGACCTGTCAGACCTGATACAATTTAAGGGGCTGGAACTCGAATTGATCGAAAAAGGAGAATTTATATCCTCCTATAACGCTGATCTGGCTCTTGTTTTAATTTCAAATCTTTTAAGAAACGCAATAAAATACAATATCAAAGGTGGCGTCGTAAGAATCCACATCCAGAAGGACAGTATTGATATTGGAAACACGAGTACAGGCGAAGCCCTAAATCCTGAGTATATATTCGACCGCTTTCATAAAGGATCGCAAGATTCGCAGTCAAACGGTCTGGGACTATCCATTGTTAAATCCATCGTCGATAACTATCCCGCAATTACTGTTTCCTATTCTTACGAAACATACATGCATGTCTTCCGTATTTCGCATAAATCTTTTTGATTCCTAATTGTTTCCCAAATTGGAGACGATCTTTGATTAAGAATAAAATAAAAAAATATGGGAAAGTATGTAAAAGGAATTGTAGCTGTAGCCGTAACCTTTTTGGCTATTAACACTCAAGCACAAGAAAAAGCGATTGCCGTCAATCAAATGCCACCGGCAGCACAAGAATTTGTTAAAAAACATTACGATGTAAAATCTGTATCTTATGTAATTTTGGAAGATGAGCGCTTCTCCGGGAAAGAATACAAGGTTGCCTTCACGGATGGTACCGAATTGGAATTTGACAGCAAAGGTCGGTGGACAGAAATAGACGCTCAGCGGCAGGCCGTTCCGGCTGTAATTGTTCCAGAGAACATTCGGAATTATGTAAACCAAAGTTTTCCGAACAATAAAATCGTGCAGATTTCACGATCGTCACGTAAATATGAGGTAGAATTAACTAGCGGACTTGATTTGGATTTCGATCGGAATGGCGAGTTCGTAAGAATTGATGATTAATCAAAACAAAAAACAATAACATGAAAAAGTTAAAAAATTTATCGGTAGCGATGCTGATGGTAACGGTATTGGCGTCTTGCGACAAGGACGATAACGAAGAAATAATTAAGACAGAAGATTTGCCTGCAACAGGTCAGTCTTTTTTAAAGGAACATTTCGGAGATCAGAAAATAATATCGGTCGAGAAAGAAAATGAAGGATCGGAGGGTATAGAATACGAAGCCCGATTGGACAATGGCGTGGTTGTCAAGTTCGATAAAGACGGTGTTTGGAAGGAAGCAGATGCACCGGCTAATCTGTATTTACCTACGGCGTTTATTCTCCCGACCATCGTGAATTATGTGGGTACAGAATATCCCGATGCTGGAATCAACGATATTGACAAAGAACGCGCCGGCTTTGATGTCGAATTGACTAGTGGCCTTGACCTGGTATTTAATTTGGACGGAGATTTTGTACGCATAGATCTGTAAAGGAATACTTAGTTACGATATTTCACATCTTCACTTTCATTTGTTGCAGCATCCGCGGACTGTAAGAACTTCGTTACGGGGTGCGGATGCTACGACAAAATAATATATCTAGTAACCTGCAATGTGATAATGTCATAAGTTGTCAAATATTCGATGCGGAGGGTGATAACTAGTAACGGTGAAATGTCGCCCTATTAAAAACAACACAATCAACCCTTCAATTTGATCCCAAGTCGGTAAAAGTAGGTGGCGTGTGACATAAAATAGAAATACAGGCTGGAACAACCTATCGAATGATACAACGTGACTACTTTGTTTCCCGCAACGTTGCTCGCAGTGCTGTTTCATCCAATAATGTAGATCAAGAATCTAATGAACATCTCCCCAACGTACATCTAAAAATGTAAATTAAAAACAGTACGATATCAGATTGATAAAGGGATAGTGTGTTGTCTATTGTGGAAGCTGGTCAGACGCTCGGCCTATCTCGATACTTTAGGTGTTTTATGAAACGGGCACCTCGTGTATATCGCGAGTGGATTGCCTTTTAGCGGCCAGGTTTTTGCTGAGGACTTACATAATTGTGACTGGAATTCGTTAGTTTTGGCTATAGTTAGTTAGGGGACATTTCAATATTATCTCCTCGGCGAAGGAACGTTTGGTAAAACTCAGAAATACGGACGAACAATGAGATTGAAAGAAAGCATCGGTGATAATTACCGGAAATACTTACTGACCGGAGTCTTTTCAGCAATGCTGTTTATGGGCTATGCGCAACAAGAGGAGAAACAAGAGGAAGTACCGCAAGAACCGAGCGAGCAGCGACAGGAGCGTGCAGCTACGGTAATGGATTCCATCGATGTCGTACGTGATTACCGGCCGATGCTTGCTGATGCCGTAAAGGCCCGCCGGAGCCCAGATATGACGATCAACCGGGAAGCGATCGCGGTCGAGCTGCGCCAGATCGCCGCTGCAACATATTTTGAAAGGAACCGATTCAAACAAGCTTATAACGATGAATTACTGAAACGGCATCCGGACGCTTCGCGAGACAACATTGATAATTACCGGATCAGTTACCTGGCATATGGAGCCCATGAGTACGAAAGAGCGACTTCTATTTTGGAGCGCTTGGAAACTTCAGACGCCTATTATCAGGGCTCGATTATCACGTTGGGACATATTGCCCTAGAAACTGGAGATAAACAACGTGCCCGAAATTCGTTTGCCAGAGCAATGAAAATGGATATGGATCCGATATTGAAAGTGGATGCGCTTTATAACTACGCCAAAATCTTACACGAAATGGACTCCACCCAAGCTTCCGTAGGGGTTCTCCAAGAATATATCACTCAGAAATATGCCGGAATTCCAGATACGACAATACAAGAGAGTCCGGAAACGTTAGCCGTCGAAATTTTGTTGGGCACAAGTAATTTCCACGCGGGGGTTAGTTTACTCGAATCCTTAAAAAACAGAGGGCAGCAAACCGATACAACCTATCAAAAAGCAACGTATTACCGCGCATTGGAGTTCTACAACGAGCGTGCTTTCGAGAATAGTATATCCTTGTTCATGAGATCCGAAAAATTCCCGATCGATCCGAATATGGCAGCGTTAGCCACGTATTGGAAAGCTGAAGCGATGTATGAAGTACGCAAGTACAAAGAAGCTGTGGACAATTTTTCCCGGTTTCTCCGGTTGCCTGCCGCACGAAACACTGAAGTATACAGTTATGCAAACTACGGCCTCGCTTATGCCGCGTTCCGCAACGATAGCTTCAGTATGGCGGCAGATTATTTCGGACGTTTTTTAGCTAGCGAAGGGAGTTCCGTGGAGGAAAATGTACGTTATGATGTGATCGCCCGTTTGGGTGATTCGTATTTGTCCTTACGCAACTACGGTAAAGCCAATCAGTACTATGACCAGCTGATTAACAGCGAAGCGCCCAATCAGGATTACGCGTTGTTTCAGCGGGGGATTATTTATGGATTACAGGGCGACAATGAAACCAAGCTCAGCACGCTGTCGTCCGTTGTGAAACAATTCCCAAATTCAAAGTATGCGGATGATGTGGGATTTGAGGTTCCGTATACATATTTCACTAGCGGAGATTACGATACCGCCATCGAAGGATTACAGCGGATGATCAAGGAATATCCCCGCAGCAGCTATGTTCCCCGTGCTTTGATGACCATTGGGCTTGTCCAGTACAATAAAGGGGACAGCGAAGCGGCGAAGGCTTCGTTCGAGACAGTGGTCGAGCGATATTCTACGACGGATGAGGCAAAACAAGCGCTCCGCTCCATAGAAAACATATATCTAGATCAGGGAGATGCTTCGAGCTACATTCATTACGCGATGAGCGCCAATATTAGTGATTTAAGTGTCCCGGAGCAGGATAACTTGGCTTTCCAGGTGGCTAATTCATTATTTTCTAGGGGGGCGTTTGGACCGGCAGTGGAAGCGATCAATGCCTATTTTGATAAATTCCCGAAACCCAGACAGGAAAAACATGCCCGTTATATACGTGGGGTGAGTTTGTACCGTACCGGACACCCGAAAGAGGCGTTACATGACCTGAATATTATCCTGAACGATTGGACGAGCAAGTATACGGAAAACACCTTGCTGACGGTGGCGGCGTTATACCTGAATTTGGAAGAATACAACGAGGCAATTGTGCATCTCAAAAAACTAGAGTTGACTTCAGAATACAAGGAGAACTATAACTATGCAGTAAGTAACCTGATGATTTGTTATTTCCAAATCGGTGACATGGAACAGGTGGCTAAGTATGTCAGGTTGATAAAGAATTATGAACGGTCATCGGAGGAGGATATTGCCAGGGCACACTTGTACAGTGCGCGAGCCGTCCTGCTGGAAGGAAACGTGGCGCCTGCCATGAAGGAGTTGAATCTAGCGGCGCAGAAGAGCCAAACAGCAGTCGGCGCAGAGGCACGGTACCGCATGGGGCAATTACAATATGAAGACAAGGAATATGATAAAGCCCAGAAAACTGCCTTTGAGGTGATCAACAATATGGGGTCACAAGACTACTGGGTGGCCAAGAGTTTCCTTTTGCTTGCGGATACCTATGCCAGTAAAGGTGATGCTTTCCAAGCAAAGAGTACGTTGGAAAGTGTGATTGAAAATTATGAAGGAGAAGATGATGTCATCCCTTCAGCAAAAAAACGTTTACAGAAGCTGAACAAAAAGTAACAAGTACGTCTCAGCTGCGTAGACTCAGTGTGCGCAGTCTAGATGGGAACTCCAACTTTTTTTTAAGAAACAATTGCGTAACTCGAAAGTTACGCTTATATTCGTAACTTCACGGTTACATAATTAAGCGTATGAAAACAGAAATTAAACATCAGTGGATTTATGAGCAATCGTCCGAGGAAATATGGAAATACCTCACGGAATCGGAGTTAATTGCATTATGGCTTATGCCTAACAACTTCAAAGCCGTAGTGGGGTATGAATTTGAATTTTGGACAAGTCCTATTCCTGCTCTTGAACTAAACGGAGTTTTCTATTGTAAGGTCCTTGAAGTTGTATCTTTAAAAAAGCTTGTATACAGTTGGAAAGGTGGCCCGAGTGAAGAAATAACAACACTTGACACTCTTGTTGAATGGACATTAGAAGAACAAGAGAATGGTACATTATTAAACCTGAGACACTCCGGGTTTAAAGATCAAAACTACACGATTCTAACAGGTATGACCGATGGATGGCTTAAGAATATTCAGAAAATGTTAGACCTATTAAATAAGAATAACGATTGTGAGACAAACTCTTGACGCTTTTCAGGTTATTGCGGATCCAAGTCGCAGACAGATGCTGCATTTACTTACTAAAGAAACTTATAACATAAGCAGTTTAGCCGATAACTTCGAGATGAGTCGACCGGCAGTTTCCAAACATATCGGAATTTTGGAAGCAGCGGGCTTTATTACAATAAAAGATGTTGGCCGAGAACGCTTTTGCACGCTAAGTCAAGATGGTTTTATTGGTTTACGCAAATGGTTGACGCATTTTGACGACTTTTGGAACAAAAAATTAAGCAACTTAGATACGATTTTAAAACATAAATAGATTTAAATTAAAATATACGATCATGCAAAAAGAAATCTTATTCCAACTTTTGGAACAGAACCGAAAAGATTGTGCTTTTTTCTGCGAAAAGATAAACGCTACGAACAGTAGCTTTCGTTTAACGGACCAAACAGCATCCGCCGGGTTTATTTACAGACATATTGGTGAAACTATAAATTTAATTGGTGAATTTTTCGGCTATAGAACTACTATTGAGGGAACGACAATGGGTAAACAAGATACAGGAGTTCTCTATGACCTTGATATAAGTCATAATTATTTCGAAAAGGGGTACAAAATGCTTAAAAGTTTAGTCAAGAATACTACGGAAGTTGCATGGCTTGAAGAAGTGGATACCCCATGGTTTGGTAAGCTATCAAGAATCAAACTGTTTTCACTAGTGCTATTCCACAATTCGCATCATTGCGGACAAATATCGTCAACTATATTAAAAGGTAATTAAAAGTGCGCGTTACTCCCGCCGCTAATATCAATTTGATAGGGTGGAGGCCCGTTTGGAAGTTATAACTTCGAAATGTTATCCGTTGCCCAATTAGCAAACCCGGTTTCGCATCCCATTTTCCACATAAATGCCTTAATCAAAAACAACGGAAATCATGAGCCGAGAGGCTTCATTAGTCGCAAACGAGCAGTGAAAAATCAAAAAAATATATATTCGCTCGTCTATACTGTTATGTTTTGATGCAGCTTCAGCTCATAAACAGTGCATTAATTAATAATTCATTTCTTTGCATTTCGTACAGGTTATTGTTCAGAGTCGATGTACTTTCGCTTTAATTTCAAATCGGAAAAACAATTTCACCTCTTAGCGAGTTTTATAATACGCGATGGAGCCATCTGCGTTCGAATTAATTTATGTGGATAAAAAGGCATCGAATGCTATGGACAATGAATAGATTTGTGTTAACGAAATAATAAAGTGAGGAAATTATGAATACATTTTCAGTTAAAGCGTTCGGAACCGAAGCCCCAGAAGCAGATTTAAAACAGTTAGCTATTTCGCGTCGGCAGGTTACCTCGAATGATGTAGAAATTGATATACTGTTTTGCGGTGTTTGCCATTCAGACATCCATACCGCCCGCAATGAGTGGCACGGGACGAAGTACCCAAATGTACCGGGGCACGAAATTGTGGGAAGGATTACGGAAATTGGCGATAAGGTAACGAAATTCAAGGTTGGAGACCTGGTGGGAGTGGGGTGTATGGTGGATAGCTGTAGGGAGTGTGAAAGTTGTAAAGAAGGGTTAGAACAGTTCTGCGAAAAAGGCAATATACAAACCTATAACGGGCACGAAAATCAGTTGAATCAACAAACTTTTGGGGGGTATTCCGAACGTGTTGTTGTTACAGAAGACTTTGTCTTACGTGTACCAGAAAATTTAGATTTAGCGGCGACGGCTCCGTTGCTGTGTGCGGGTATTACAACTTACTCGCCATTACGACACTGGAAAGTTGGTCCAGGGACGAAGGTTGGTGTTGTCGGAATCGGAGGTTTGGGACACATGGGCGTGAAGCTGGCAAAGGCAATGGGGGCGTATGTTGTCGTTATTACGACTTCTATGTCAAAAATCGAAGATGCAAAACGTCTTGGAGCAGATGACGTCATCCTTTCTAACGATGAAGAGCAAATGAAAAACAATACCAATACATTAAATTTCATTCTGGATTGTGTTTCTGCTCAGCACGACATCAATGCTTATTTAAGTTTACTGAAAAGGGATGGTCAACTTACAATTGTGGGTGCGCCGGAGTTACCACTTCCTGTTGCTGCATTTAGTTTAATTCCTAAACGTAAAAGTTTTTCAGGTTCGTCTATTGGTGGTATCGCGGAAACACAGGACATGCTTGACTTCTGTGGCGAGCACAATATAACATCGGATATCGAGCTTATCCGAATGCAGGACATCAACATGGCGTATGGGCGAATGTTGAAAGGCGATGTGAAATATCGTTTTGTAATTGATATGGCCTCGTTGAAAAGTTAATGGTCTGTTTATGTTTTAAAAAGAGCTGACGTGCACCTGTAGAACTGCGAGCAAATCAGCACTTTTTATCGTGCGCTACCCAAAGTATGGACACATCGGATGCACCGGGATAACCCCGCTGGTATACTGCGATGTTTTGTGAAAGACTACTTCGCTAGAAGGTCGTTGAGAATTAAGCGTAGTGGTCCCCGTATTTATTTTTAGTTGCATAATCTTTTGGGCTCACACCGTAATGTTGTTGAAAATTCCGTGAAAAGTGTGATGCGGTACTGAAGCCTAATATATCGGCTATTTCATAGATCATGTATTCGCCATCCAACAATAGTCGGGTAGCTTTTTTTAATCTGGTCAGCTTTATTAGCTCATTAGGTGATAAACCTGATAGTGCCTTTGTTCGGCGATAAAGCGTCGGCCGACTCATGTGAAGTCGGTCCGCTAGCATATCTACGGATAAAGTTGAGTCTGCCATGTTTTCAAGAATTAGTTTATTGATTTTATTTATCAATACCTGATCGGCTTTGTTGTGCCCGCTGGTATCTACAATACTTGTGGGGGTACGTTGGAAGTGATCTTGAATATATTTCCTGTTGCGGAGTAAATTTGCGATTTGTGTCACGAGGAAATTGGGAGAGAAAGGCTTTTCGATGTAGGCGTCCGCACCATATTCCAAACCTTCAATTTTTGACTGTAAACTGGTCTTTGCAGTCAGCATAATAAATGGAATATGATTATAATTTTCATCTTCTTTCATTTTGATGCAAAATTCGAAACCGGTCATTCGAGGCATCATAATATCACTTACAACCAAATCGACATTGTGTAAGTAAACATATTCCAGGGCATCTTGTCCATTGGTTACTTTTACAACTTCATATTTTTCTTCTAAATTGTCGGCAATAAAATCTAAGATATCGACATGATCATCAGCTAACAAAATAATAGATTTTCCCGTTTCAAAGTTTGAGGTGAGCATAGGGCTTATATTGGTATTTCTATAACAAATATATTCAAATTTTTTGAATCCGTTTTATAGATTAAGGTTCCCTGATGGAGCGATATAAATGATGATGCTAATGCTAACCCTAAACCGGACCCATTAATACGGTAATGTTTGCTCGCACGTTGAAACGGTTCGAAGATTTGTGTTCTTTCTTCGTCGGAAAGCAAGACGCCATCATTCATAATCTCGATACAAAAAAACTTGCGGTTGGGGATTTTATAAAGGTTTACGTAGATTTCGCGATCAGCATATTTAATTGCGTTGGTTAACAAATTGGAAAGCACCTTATACATAGCTTCAATGTCAATATTTGCATAGACGTTCCTATGTAAGTTTTTCTTCAAATTGATTTGCTTAGTCTCTATTAGAGGCTCAAAATCTTGTAAACAAATTTGAATCAGGGAGGTTATGGATTGGTTTTTAAGGGTGAGCGAAAAGTGACTGCTTTCTACTTTGCGAAAATCCAGTAAATTATCTGTCAATAGCAGTAATCGATCGGTGTTTTGATGGATTGTTTTTAGCCACTTCTCTGTTTTGTCGGGAGTATTCCCTTCAATTATTTTTTCCAGTGGACCTTTAATGAGTGTTAACGGTGTTTTGATTTCGTGCGTAATGTGCATGAAGAAATCCATTTTGGCCTTGTAAAGTTCTTTTTCTTTGTGGTTCTTTATCGTTTCAAGTCGTCGCCGATTGGTTTCCTTAATTTTTTGGTCGTAGCGCCTTATAAACCAGATTATTACTCCGGATGTTAGTATAATGTATATTATATAAGCCGGAATACTTGCCCAAAAAGGAGGGAGTATCACGATTTCTAAGGATTTTACTTTCGAAATTGGTGTTTGATTCGCGTCGGCAGCCATGACTTCGAACGTATACTTTCCAGGGGGTATTTTGGTAAAGGTGGCTCGCGTATCTTTCTGGGAAAATGTCCATGTGGTGTCGAGTCCGACCAACCGGTAGAGGTAAGAAGTGGTGCTTGCTGAAACAAAGTTTAAAGCAACAAAATCAAGGCTAATGGTTGATTCGTCATGTTTTAATTTTACACGCTTAGTATAGAGTATGGATTGAGATAATTTATCGTTCTCGGAGTGAGGGTTCAATTCTTGTTGGTTTGCATGTATGCCGGTAATATATATCGGTGTGTCAAAGTCCGTCTTATAGAGATCGGTAATCGAAGATGGATTGAACCGGATTAAGCCTTTTGAGGCTCCGAAATATAACCATCCCTTGGAGTCTTTAAAGGCCGAATTATAATTGAACTGTAAGTCTAAAAGTCCATGTTCCAAACTATAGGTTTCAAGTCTAAACGTTTCAATGTCCATTTTTACTAATCCTTTGGTCGTGGATATCCAAAGATACCCAAAATCGTCCTCCAGCATGGCTAGGATTAGATTACTCGGTAAACCATCTTTCGTTGTAAAACGTCTAAATGACTGCTCACCCTCATAGAGACATAATCCACCCTCGGTCGCGATCCATATCCTGTCATTCGAATCTTGAAATACCCTATTGACACGATTACTACTGATTGATTTATGATTTTTTGTGTCGTGTGTAAAGCGTTTAGCCTTTGTGTCTCGTGGTTCTAATTTATAGAGCCCATCACGCCAGGTCGTAATCCATAACGTGTTCTGATTATCTTCGAATATAGATGTATAAAAGACATGACCCGGGACACGTTTATATCGTAGAAACTGATCTTTACCGGGGATAAACTCGAACATACCCGGTGCCGTGGATAGTAGGATTTTGCCACTTGCGGTCCGGAAGATGTGATACACAAAATTATTTTTTAGCGTCTGGTTCGTGTTATTGGAATCAAAGTGTTTTATCACCTTCTTTTGACGTACGTCGATGACATCCAGTCCCTGAAAAAATGTACCAATCAGTAAACTGTCACCCGCTATTAGTAGCCCGTGTACATTGGTATGCGCTAGTCCGTCGGCGGATCCGAAATTAATAAAGTTACCGGTTGTCTGGTTCCAAAACGAAAGTCCTTCGTCTTCAGTACCAATCCAGAGGTTATTTTGTTTATCCTCGACGATTTCTCGAACCGCATGCCCTCCAATTGAGTTGGATGAGTTTCTTGGAAAGATCTTTTCAAATACATTATGTTCGGAGTGAAAGTAGTTTACCCCACCGAAAAATGTACCAACCCATATCCCATCTTGATTGTCTTTTAATAGTGTATAAACAGCATTGTCGGAGAGGCTCCATGGATTATCTTTTTCGTGGAGAACAAATTGCGTGTTGTTAGATTTGATATCGTGCACAATCAGCCCATTTTCCGTTGCGACCCATAACTGATTTTGGTTGACCTGCTTGATATCGCGTACATAAAGAGGTTTGTTTCCAGTTTTTTTAATGACATGTCTTGTTTTTTTTGTTGTGCTGTTCCATTGGAACAGTCCTTGTTGCGATGTACCGATCCATATGTTGTTACTATTATCGGCAAATAGTTTTTCTACCCTTCCTTGAAAGGACTTTCCTTTGGAGAAGAGATATCGTTTCTCACTATTGATATGGCAAATACTTTCGTTGAAACCAACCCAGACCTCGTTATTTTGATCGATGCAAAAAGCATGTGTAACTTCATTCCAACGTGTGGCATATGTTTTATCGAGCGTTTGTGTCTTGGGATCATATTTATACAGCCTACTATTGCAGATAAACCATATATTACCGTTTCGGTCCTCCTGAATTTGTAGGGTTTCTTGTGTAGGGATTTTGTCAAATAATGAGAATTCCTCGCGCTGGGGGTTATATATATATATACCTTGGTCGGTTCCAACCCAAATTTCATTTGTCTTACGAACCATCAGGCTGTGTACTAGGTTGCTCCCCAAGCTTTTTTCGTTGTCAGATTCATGGAGAAAAGTTTTGAAATGGTAACCATCAAACCTATTCAGACCGTCGCGCGTACCAAACCAAATAAAACCATCGTTATCTTGCACACTGCATAAAATAGCGTTATTGGAAAGACCGTTGTTCACTTGAAAGTGATTGAAATAATAAGGTGATGCCGACAATGTGATCCACATGGAACAAAACAAGAATAGGCATAACGGTTTTATAAACATTGAATTAGATTTTTTATAAAAATACGCCATTTTTATTTTTAGGGTAAATTAGGGTGTTGAGAATGATCAAGCGCCGTTATCTCGGTTAACCTTTAAATCTAAACAATGAAAACGGGTTGCAGGGATTCTGGAAGACGAAATGATACAATAATGAAATAAATTGATACGATTATGCATATTAATTGGGCCGTAGTTGTGTACAATTGTATTGTCCAACTAGCTACCTCCTCCAGGCGTGATTCTTATTATTTAAATTCGCTAAGTATAGGAATGGGTAGTGGGGCCGCCTGGGCGATTTGGTGACAAGTCTGTCTTTCGTTTTAGGATAAATTTAGGCAACTTCCAAACGGTGTAATCTGTATTTTGATTGAAATTATTATGAGTTACAATTTGTTGAGAATTACAAGTTTACTTTTTTTCTTTTTGATGGGTCATGTGGGAGGGTGTAAAGACGGCTTAATTGATCATAAATCGCAAAAGAGAAGCGATACTGCAGAAGCACACATATGGTGGAATTCGAGCGGGTTAATCAACGACACAATCCAAAACGTAATTGATGATAAATTACCCATTGCTGACCCCTATGTTTTATACCACCAGGGAACTTATTATGCCTATGGAACACGCTTGGAAGGGTTTGAAGTATATGAATCAAATGATCTAAAAAAATGGAGACGCCACCAGAAGCTTGCCTTGTCGCCTAATGATTCTTGGGGGAACCGGTGGTTTTGGGCTCCGGAAGTCTATTATATACGTTCGAAAAATAAATTTTTTATGTTTTATTCGGTTGATGAACATATTTGCGTGGCACACGCAGATTCACCGTACGGACCATTTACGCAAGAAGATAAAAGCCCCATTATAAGTGATAAGGCCATCGATACGCATGTATTTATCGACCACGACGGTACGCCCTATCTCTACTTTGTACGCTTTACCGAAGGAAATGTTATTTGGGTAGCAGAAATGACGGATGATTTAAAATCGGTCAAGCCACATTCACTGAGAAAATGTATTAGCGCCGATGAACCCTGGGAAAGGATACAAGGACGCGTAGCCGAAGGACCATCTGTGTTAAAACATCGGGGGATTTATTATATGCTTTATTCGGCAAATCATTTTGAGAGTAAAGATTATGGTGTGGGGTATGCAACATCGGTATCACCGATTGGCCCCTGGAAAAAATATAGCGGAAATCCGATTTTACGGCGCGATAAACCCGCCGCTTCGGGCAGAGTGGGAACGGGGCACGGCGCTCCTTTTGTGGATGCTGAGGGTAAATACAAGTATATCTACCATGTGCATGCAAGCGAGCAGAAGGTAGGCCCGCGGGAGTCGTACATAAATGATATGGAGATCACTAGTGATGGAGTCGTTCGAATTTTTGGTGAAGCAATTCGTCCAGTTGTCATCCCGTAGAAACTCGCCCAAGCGGCTCGTAGTGCGGACACCATCGTTAGCCGTGGTTTACGATAAAAATAAACTCCACGGAAATTGAATAACAAAGGGAATTGGTAGACGCTTCCCTTTGTTATTCACTGGTTATTGCTTCGCATTAGTGATGCGTTAAGTTTTTAAAACTTATCATAATCATTCGTTAATTATAGTATTGTATTCGTTATTTGATTTGAATTTACCTGTAGCTTTGTTACTTTAAAAATGCGGCTATGAATTCAGGAAAGTATGTTTTCTCTTAACTTCTTCAGTTTATTGACAGATACAAGTTCGATAAATGTGAAGAAAAATACAATGAAGACTTCCGAACAAGATAATTTAGCTGTTGGAACCTGTTTGTTCAACTGTTTTTCGGGCAGTTAACTTCACGCAACTCGCTTTAGGACATTTGCGTATGTTTGAAAGCACACCAGAATAAGTTGTATCACCTAGTGATTCGCATGAACGTCAATCAATCTACTTTATCTAGGGCAAATGAAGTCCGTGATTATCGTATTTTCTCCGATTTTGGAAATTATCTGATCGGTAAGATCAGACCTCTGTACAGTAACGAACGTATTGCGGGAGTAGACATTGCAGGCGAAGTATTTGCCTTGGATTCCACCACAATATCGTTCAGGCTCAAATTGTTCAATGGGGTGCCCGGTAAATACTCTCGTGGAGCGGCTGCTACAGGGACAAAAACTTTTTTACTCATATCTGAAAAACACGCCACAACAACGTTACGAAGAATTGATCGAAACCTATTCACATATTGTTCAGCGTGTCCCACAGCATTATATCGCTTCTTATTTAGAAATTACTTCCGTTTCATTGAGCCGAATTCGAAACAGGCGGTAATAATCTAATGGTCTATATTCTGGTAAGCGAGCAAGTATCGACCATTTAGCAATTCTACTTCAATACACGTTACACTTTCAATGCAGCCAAACAAACATTTACAATATCATCGAACATTTTTTGGCTAGCGTCAAATTTTATCGTAACACGCAAACCATTTAGTGAATTGAAAATGAACCTCGCCAATGAACGGGCAGAATGGACTTTGGTAATTATTCCTTTTTCTTGTCCTTTCTTTATGGCTTTCGTTAGAGCGTTTTCAGTATCCTGCATTATTGAATTGGAAATTGCCCTCACTTCCTTATCAACAGGAGCCAATTCGACGGCCGAATTGACCATAAAACAACCCTTTGAACGTTCTTCGTCAAGTGCTTCTTTTTTTGCGGCTTCAAAAATATTGCGGATATAGGCCTCAATATCTTCGGGTTCATCTACTGCATAGATTACTGGGTCAATTCGTTCTTTACGGTATTGTTTTAATGCCTTTATAAAAAGAGTATGTTTATCGCCATAGGTATCGTACAAGCTTGAACGGCTTATGCCAAGAAAATCAACCAAATCTTGGGCAGACGTAGCATTATACCCTTTTTTCCAAAACAAATTCATTGCTTTTTCTAAAATCAAATTTTCGTCAAATACTTTGGTGCGTGCCATAAAAAATCTTTGTGAGATATAACTATCTCACAAAGATAATGTATTTGGAACATTCGTTCCTGATTTAGTCAAAAAAATTAGAACTTCAGCGGTACGTTTATAGAGGCTCCGCTGTCAATTGTTATTTCGGCGCCCGAAATAAATGAAGCATCATCAGAAGCCAAAAACGTAATTAATTTGGCAATTTCTTCGGGTTGTCCGTAACGTTTAAACGGCATTAAGGTTTTGACATGTGTGTGAATTTCGTCATTTGCAAAAGCGCCTTTGTGAATACCAGGAGTTTCAGTCAAAGCAGGTTCTACAACGTTCACTCGGATTTTTCTGTCCGCCAATTCAATTGCTGCATTTTTGCTGTACGCCACGAGAGCCGCTTTACTTGCCGAATAAATTGCATTTCCTGCATTGAATGAAAAAGCAGACACGGAAGCCAAATGAATGACTGAAGCACCGTCAGAAAGAAGCGGAACAAATTTTTCGGTAGTAAAAACCGCTCCTTTGAAATTGACACCGGCAACCGTATCAAACGTTTCTTCCGTAATTTGACCTATTGGCTCAAACACTTCTACACCTCCTGCATTCACGAGCAAAATGTCGATTTTTCCGAATATTGATTTCGCTTGCTCTGCCAATTTTTCGGATTCTTTTACATTAGAAGCGTCAGCACGAATTCCGATGGCGTTGTTGCCCAGTTCTTTCACGGCTTTGTCAAGCGATTCTTGATTTCTTCCTGTAATCACGACTTTCGCACCTTGTTTGATAAATTCGTGTGCGGTTGCAAAACCAATTCCTGAGCTTCCGCCTGTAACGACAGCGACTTTACCTGTTAGTTTTTCCATTTTTTTTCTTTTAAAATTAAACAAACGTCCCTTTATCGGAACGATCATTCCGTAAATATATAAAATACGGAACGAACATTCCAAATTTAATTTCTGTATTGTTGAAGAAATAGAACTTTATTGGGTAAGACAGACGCCTGGAAGAAACAATAGCAGTTAATTATAAAAAAGCAGAAAAATGGATGTAATGGTAATGAGTTGATTGATAATTATTTTTTAATAATTGTTATCATCCGAGAGGTTTTGGATTGGTGCCGCTCTTGAAAACCCTGAAAAGCATAACCATCATCACCACAATGAACAAACCGGGAATATTGTACTCTCTACTCATCGGAAATTTAATCAGGAAAACAATGTTAAGAAGCGTTTTTAAAACGATGGGCTACAAAAACTGTCATTGAATCAGTTTTACTTCGGCAAAATCAGTAAGCCGGGAAAAGCGTGTAAAATGGCTTTCAAACCTTGAAAACAGATTTTGAAAACTCCATTCACCAAATCCTTGTATTATGAACTGAACAGAAATTACGTCACCCCTTTTATATCCTTAATCTTCTTTGACCTCGGAATTTTGGGTATGCTCATGTTTTTACATTTATTTGAAGGCTATACAGAAGTCGTACATGAGTTTTTTTGCCTCTTCTTTTTTATTTGTGCCATTTTTCACGTTATACTTAACTGAAAAGTCTTGAAAATCCATTTCAAAAAGGTGTTTTCCTTCCTGCTGCACTAGCTCTGGCGGTCATATCCATATTCTTTTTCGTGGAGCGACAATCGAGCCCAACGGTGGATACCATACTTTTGGAAAGAATATCAAAAGCGCCGATTGATATTCTTTCCAAAGCATTACAGGTGGATTCTTTAGCAGCTTTTAAGAGGCTGCAAGCAAACGGTATAAACGGTATATCTATCGAAAGAACTGCAACTTTGGAGGTAATCTGGACAAACAACGAGACAAACATTATGGAGGTGTTTGATTTGATTACGGATAATTAAATTGAAAAAAAGATGAGCGATAGCACCGTACGATATATCTATCTACGAAATCATACAAATACTAGGGGTGTTAGCTTTCGATAAAATACCGTTGAAAGAGCTAACCGTTCAAGATCAAAAAAATCAAAACGTCAAATAACAAAATTTATAGAATTTATTTGATGCAAAAACTTAACGCATCAGTACTAATTGCTGCAGAATAAAAGTTAATTATTTTCGAATGAGCTCTGCGGCGCACCACAGATAAGGGGCCTGCCCGTGTAAATCGCCGGAATTTCGAGGACGGTCATAATAATATTGCTTGTCATTTTTCTTGCCCGTTCCGATACAGACCTCGGTTACATTGTCCCTTTTGTCAATATAAGGAACCATCGCCAGCCAAGCCTTGCGTGCCGCCGGCGCATATTGCGCAGCGTCCAGCCAACCTTCTTTAATGCCGACGATGAACGCGTATGCAAACATCGCCGTTCCGGACGTCTCTGCCCAATATGTAGGTTCGTCGATCAACTGATTCCACATGCCATTTGCCTGTTGGTAGTTTTTTAAGCTGGTCATCATTTTTAAATAACCTTCCATAATTCGCGGTCGATCTTTATGCTCATCGGGGAGCATACGTAGTAATTCGGGCATCCCTACAGCCATCCAGCCGTCACCACGTGCCCAATAATAAGGCACGTCTGGAGCATGGTAGAATAGTCCATTAGGACGCTGCAGTTTATCCAAGTACATGACCATTTCCTCGGCAGCACGATCCAGGTATTTCTTGTCACCAGTTACTTTATAGGCCTCGCCCTGTACTACGGTAATCATATACATGTCGTCGATCCATAAACGTGTTTGCCAGGAGTGCCCTTTTTCTGCCCAAGCCCGCTCTTTTGCTTTTGCATTCGCCGGAACCTCCCATTGCGAGTCGGCATATGCAAGACCTAATTTTTTGTAACGATCATCGTTTGTAACTTGATATAATTTCAGCGCGAGGCTTCCAAACATGTTGTAATCTACATGGTTCATCGGAGGTAGTAAGGACTTTTCGTAACTAAAAAATGGTTCAAACTTATCTTGTAACTGTTTGATAAGCTGTTGATCGTTGGTCTTTATGGCGTAGTCGATAGCGCCATTCCAAGCGCAAACACCGGCATAGTGCATCCACCGACCGGCGTAGAGTTCGTGCCGACTGCCGACAAAATGATCGGCTAATCGTTTACCTACTTCTTCGGGCGTGGATCCAGAAGGGAAGTTATGTAACGTATTTTCTTGTCCGATTACAAATTGAAAGGTACAGAATGTGTACAGTATTAATAAAGTTTTACCTAGCATAACATTATATAATTAATTTTAACTAATAATTGTAAATCGATTTTTATTCTCCGCTCAAACCACCTCTTTCCTTCGTCCGCGATAGTTCGCACACTCCAGTCGCGTAGTACAAGATCATTCGCCGCGAGCAAAACGTTTGACGGAAGATCTTCTTGCCATGCCATGTTTAGTTTGCTATTATATGTGCCAAATGCATACAAAAATGTGCAAGCAATTATGCGTTGTGCCTGGACCGTTCTACTATTCAGTGCTACTCTCGTCGGCGACGGCATCTTCCCAATTCTCCCATTTTGGCGTAGCTGGATCGTAACCGTTGTAACCATAGTTCTGCGTTAATTGGCCGCTGCTATTTGCGGTAATTGCGGAATTTGGAATTGGCCAATGCATGTTCTTTTTGTCCATTCTATAATTCGGATTGCTGTTCCCTGGAGCATTAATTTGAATCGGCCCTTTATTGTACATGCTATAATGTACAATACGCTGGTACCAGTAGCTTCCACCGGTCTCATCGGTACCTTGCTGTTGATCGTAGTTGCTAAGGTCATATGTGTTTCCCCATTCGTCAGGTTTTCCACTACGAGCTAAACACAGGGATACACGTTTCAGTTCCACATTACGCCATTCTTCCCAGTAAAGTTCTCGCGCCCTTTCATCCATGATGTCACCAATTGTTACCGTTCCGGTATAGAGTTCACTGCATTGCGCTCGTTTTCTGATGATATTCAAATCATCTTTGATGGTTGGGTCACTCGGGTTGATATAATATTTCGCTTCAGCACGTAGTAGATAGGCTTCGGCAAGTCGGTACAGGTACCAGTCTGCATGTCCCCCGTTAGTTGCCCCCCGGTAGCCGTCGGACCCATCGATGTTTGCCTCGGCAACTGGATCGTCTAAATAGAATTTGTAATGCGGAACGTCGAACCAGCGTCGAATGGTGTCGCTACATAAGAGTTTTCCATTGTCAGGATTGAAAAGTGCGAGTGGCTTGCCAAATTCTGTCGAAGCCTTATTATTAACCCGGTAATCTTCCATACTAATCCAGTTCCCTGTTTGTGAGCTGTGGCGAAGATCATTCTGGTCCATCACGCCGTTGAGACGCCAAACGTTCGTCATCTGGTAACGCGTCGGGCGAAATGTCCCTATTCCCCGGCCAAAGGAACGCATATAATCGTATTGCGGATTGTAGTCAGCAGCGTTCCTGCGGATGTTCATCAGTGCCTGCCGGCCGTCTTTAGCCTGCACCCGATTGTCAAAAACGAAAGGGTATAGGATACGCATGGTGAGCATCTTTACAAATGATTCGGCTTCAGCACCTCGATTTGGCATGCCCATAATAACCTCTCGGTTTGCAGCGATTAGTTTGTTCTCTGAACGGTGTAAATCCCAGATAACGTTGCGCGTGATGGGCCAGGTTTCCGCTTCGCCACCTTCGTTAAAGGTGCCAAAGGAGTCTTGCATCAGACTATACCCGGATTGGTCTATTAAGATGTCTGTTTGCTCTTTTGCCTTTTCGTATTCACCGATAGCCAGGTAACATTTCGTTAAAAGCATTCGGCACGCCCCTTTATTGACCATACCGATTAATCCGATTTCACTTTGTTCAGGCACCCATTCGACAGCGAATTCCATTTCTTGGGTAATCATTTTTAAAATTGCTTCACGCGTTGTGCTGCGGTAGTCTTGTTTGGGTGCCTCTAACAGTTTCGTTACCAGCGGCACGTCGCCATATTGGAATACTAATCCCATATAGCGGAAAGAACGGTGAAAGTACGCTTGCCCTTTAAACATGTTTTTGGTCGGTTCATCCAACTCGTCGACATCATCAATGTAATTAAGTATGGTATTAGCATTCCGAATTCCTTTATACCCCTCATCCCAGAAGTACCATAAACTGTTGGTTCGGTCCAGATTATTAGCTGCTCCTCCATCGTCGCTTGTTGGCGTAAGCATATTGGCAACATCGGCCAACATGTTTCTTTTATCGGTTGCAGCGGCGACCATGAGTTCCGAAAAAATATATTCCGTGCCCAATGAAAGCATTTCATTATGGTTAGTCATCCAGTATAATTTCAAGTGTCGATCGCAAATGGCCATTGTTGCCTCAATCTCCGCCCGTGAATTAAAGGACGTTTCTGGATCATAAAACGATAGCGGATCTGGATTTAAGAAATCCCGTGAACAGCTACCGCTTATTAATGTTCCTCCTAGAAGAAGGGAAAATGCTATATAATTAGCGTATCGTGTTGTCTTTCTCATCTGTATTGTCTGTTAATCGTCTAAAAAGTTAAATTCAATCCTACGGTAATCGTCCGGGCAGCCCAATCTCCGGTTTCCGGATCGCCATATATCCATTCTTGCGCCCAGGTGGCTGTATTCCGAATGTTTCCGAATACTTTAACCCGGTTTAGGTTATACTTGGATGTCCAGCTCCTCGGTAGGGTGTAGCCTACAGCAATGTTGTCAAGGCGTATAAATGAGCGGTTGTACAATTTTTGTGCGCCAGCAGCGCCCGTTGGTCCAGCAGCTTCAATCCCACCAAACTCATTGGTCGGGTTATCGGGTGTCCAGTATTCCTTTTCCGGTAAGTTCGCTAAGGCATATTGCATGCGTCCTCCATCGTCATCGTTGTTTAAGTAGTTGCCCGATAGGCTTTTGTGTCCCATGTACGAATACAGTTGAAAAGAGAAAGTGAAATCCTTCCAGAATACGAACTCATTGCGCAGCGACCAGTGATAAGGAGGTGTCATTTCGCCTAAAAATTCTTTATCCCTATCGTTATAAACCGGTGTAACAGAACCATCGGAGTTAACTACGTCGTCGTCAGTGTAATTATTGGCAACTTTCGGATCTCCTGGTTTTTGGCCATATCGCGCCGCTTCGTCAATTTCTTCCTTCTGCCAAATACCGGTCACCCTGTAATCCCAAATGCTGCTGATAGGCTTTCCTATAAACCAACCGTTCGAGATGTCGTCCTGTTCTTTTTGACCGATTACGTTTCCGCTTTCGTCAAGTACATCTTGGTAGTCGTAGTACAGATGCTTAATGCTATTTTTATTGTATGAAAAACCAAGTGTGGTACTCCAACTGAAGTTTTCTCGATCGAAATTGCGCGTCGTTAAGGCCAATTCTATTCCTTTGTTGTCGACTCTTCCCAAATTGGTCGTAATATTTGAGAAACCGGAGAATCCTGGGAGACGCTGGGCCATAATCATATCGTTAGTTTGCATCGTATAATACTCCACGCTTCCGGAAATTCGGTTATCTAAAAACCCGAAATCTAGACCAACATTCCATGCGGAAGTTTTCTCCCATTCAAGATTTGGGTTGGCTAACCTGTCCATCATTAGGTAACGGTACAGTTGTAGCTCGCCCGCTGGGTCGATATAGCCTTGCATCTTGCCACCACCTCTAGATAGGTTAGCTAGAGCAAGGTAAGGGGAGCCGAGGGAGCGGTTACCGTTCTTACCATAAGAAACGCGTAATTTACCCGTGTTCATGATATGTTTCCACTTTGAAAAGAATGACTCATTGGAAAAATTCCATGCACCGGCTAATGAGGGGAATATACCGTACGGTTCGGTGGAACCGAAGGCGGAGTATCCATCGCGCCGAATCGTCGCCGTAAACATATAACGCTCGTCATAATTATAGAATAGACGTCCCATTAATGCGTCGGCAGTTTCGTGGGTGTCGTTACTGGAATAGTTGCTGTCTTCTTTATTCCCGAATCCCACGTTATGAAATCCTAATGCATCTGAGGGCAAAAGATTTCTTGCCTCAATACGTTCAGACCAGTAGCGGCGTTTTTCGGCCTCTTGCACCAGCGTTACATTGACGCGGTGTTTTTCGGCGAACGTTTGTTCCCAAGTAATTGTGTTGTTCAACGACCAATCGAAACGTTTTGCCTGTTCGCGGTTGGCTCCTCGAGTTTTGGGATCAGATCCGGGTAGTTCCGCCGACATGAAATAACGATCATAGAAAAATTGATAACGAGGGGCTATATTAAATGCGTAAGTGATGTTAAACGGTAATTTAATTTTAGCCTGTAAAATCGTATTCAGTACAGTGTACCCTTTATCTAACTCGAGGTAGTTCTTTTGAAAGTCGTAATTGTAACCCCGTTGACTGAATTCCGAGCTCAATGGAAATTGAATCGGATTTCCCCTCTCATCAGCGTAATCTGCATAAGGACTGTTACGCATCATTTGCCCCATGTCGATATCCACATTTCCGTCCGATCGATCTTGAAAATTGATATTTGCCCCAAGTTCGAACCAGTCGGTCACTTTGAAATTCACTTTCATATTCGAGCGTATTGCCCGGTAATTGTCGCTGACGACCGCTCCTTGATTCTTTAAATAGCCCATCGAAAAATAATAATTGGCACGGTCACTTGCTCCGCTGACAGAGGTATTGTAATCCTGATCAAATCCCGTGCGGAAGGTGTGATCAGTCCAATCTGTTATTTTACCACTGTTAAAGTTCGCCAGGGCATTGCCGCTGAAACCTAACCTGCGCGCCCAGATACTTAAATCCGATTCGCCTTCATTATTTGTGCTATATGCTCGCCACGTATCAAGCGAAATAGAGGATGGTAGCCTGTCCGGACGTGAGAAAAATTCGGGCTGGTCGGCAAATACGCCAGTTTGGTAAGCTTGGTACTCACCTGTTTCGGAATTTACGCCATACGTGTTTTTTGTGAGCCAATCTTGGCGGTGCTGTAAATAAGCTTCCGGCTCCCACCTTTTTCTATATTGTGCAGGCGTCGTTGCACCGAAGTTGGCGCTCGCATTGACGACTGGCTTCCCTATTTTTCCGCGTTTGGAGGTAATAATAATAACACCATTGGCTGCCTTTGATCCGTATACTGCTGCAGCAGACGCATCTTTCAACACGTCAATTTGCTCAATATCATCAGGATTGATTTCCGAGAGCTCGCCATAAAAGAACATACCGTCTAGAACAATTAAAGGACTGTTATGGTTGCCATCAGAATACACAGAACGCTGTCCACGAATCTGCATCGATCCCCCCCCTTTGGCTGATGAACTAAAACCTACATTTATTCCGGGGGTGCCGCGAAGAACGTCTTGCACGCTTTTCGGGTTTTCATTAGCGATCCGGTCGGGACGTATTTGTATCACCGAGCCTGTGAGGTCTTTTTTCTGCATAGTTCCGTAACCTACGACCACAACTTCTTCCAAAGCGTCTGTTGTCTTGAGTAGCGTGACGTTAATTACGTTTTGAGAACCTATATCCTGCTCGAGAGATTGAAACCCTACAATAGAAAAACGCAATGTATTAGCGTTGTCAGGAATCAACAGGTTGTATTCCCCATTTTCGTCAGAAGCTGTACTAACGGAGCTACCGATGATGCTTACTGTAACTCCTTCAATGGGATTCCCCTCTTCGTCGGTAACTGTTCCACGTATTTGTGTGTCTTGAAACGAACGGTTTTTCGTATTGACGTTGGAGTCACCCTTAGCAGTATATTGATAGGGCATACCCACTATTAATAGAAGAAAGAGAAAACTAGTTGAAACCCATTTCAAATCCGATCGTGAGAGATGAAGGTTGGTTTTATATATTTTTAACATAAAACTAAATAATAAGTAGAGAATATGAATTGTTTATAAATGGCGCCTATAAAGGTCGTTCCAAATACAAATCTCGACAATGTGAAGGGCGATAACATATCACTTTGTATCAATAAATTGTCGATTTGATTCAAAAACAACGAGATACCTTTGGGATTTTATGTTTCGTACAGTTGATACAAAATGATGCTTTTTTGAGTCGAAATGAATGTTTTTTTTAGCTGACTATTTGCATTTTTGTATTTCGGAACACCAATGGTTGTTATCCATTAGAGGATGAAGCGGGAACGGAAATGCGAACCTTTGTCCAGCTGACGATAGTTATCGTGCGGATAGCGCTTTGTGGGGGGATCGATAGGGCTACATAGTTTTTATATAATGGATGTCATCGCACACTTTTTTAACAACAGGATTATGATTCACCACCGTTTGGCTATTAAGATGAAAGGAAAAGTTAGCTTTAATTCGTGTTTGATTTTCGCGTATTTGATTGCTCCACTGTTTTACGCATGTTCGAGTGGGAGGGGGGCAGTCGGAAAGTCCGCAAACCACAGTGCGGAACCATCACGTTTTGTAAACCCTGTCTTTGAGCCAATTTTGGCAGATCCTACTGTGGTACGCGATCCTGCCTCTAGGGAGTTTTACGCCTACGGAACGCAAGACGACTGGGGTGACGGCGAAGGCAGCAGGCTGGTGCCTGTATTAAAATCAAAAGATTTATCCGATTGGGAGCTTGTGGGGCCTGCTTTTCAAGCTAAGCCTACGTGGAAAAAAGAAGGCGGCGTCTGGGCGCCAGATGTTGTTTATGTAAATGGAAAGTATTTTCTTTACTATGCATTTTCGATATGGGACGACCCCAACCCGGGTATCGGAGTTGCCACTTCGGATTCACCGGCAGGTCCATTTGTAGATCATGGTAAACTATTTGATAGTAAGTCTATTGATGTACCTAATTCCATTGATCCCTTCCTTTGGGTGCAAGAGGGGCAGAAATACCTTTTCTGGGGCAGCTATAATGATGGCCCCAAACAAGGAACCTTCGGCGTTCCCATGCGGCAGGATGGACTACGTATCACCAGCGTAGATGATAAATTTAAAATTGCAGCGGGTGATTTAGAGGCCGTGATTATACATAAGAGAAATGGGTATTATTATTTTATAGGTTCGCGCGGACATTGCTGCGCCGGCGCTAGCAGCAGCTACCACATGGTCGTCGGGCGAGCGAGCGACCTCAATGGTCCGTACCTGGATAAAAATGGACACGACTTAAAAGAGCGGGGCAATGGGACCTTATTGCTAAAAGGGGGGCAAAAATTTGTCGGCTTAGGGCATGGAACACGTATAATTACCGATGATCGGCAGCAAGATTGGATATTGTTTCACGGAATCGACGTAGAACAAGGTACAGTTTCCAGCGGTGCCTCGCGGCGCATGCTTTTTTTAGATCGTTTATTTTGGGAAGACAACTGGCCCGTGATGCGGGGGAATACAACAAATATCGAGCAACAGGATAAACCATATTTTAAATAATATTATCAAGATGAATAAAATCATTTTTATTTGGATAGCGTTAGTTTCTAGTGCTATTTCGTGTACGAATTCAACGGGGAACAAGGAAGACCGAACCGAAGATCAGCCATCCAATAATCCTCTCGATGTGGCATTTGGCGATCCATTTGTTATTTACGACGATGATTCGGACACCTATTATATGTACGGAACCGGCGGCGTGGCTAACGGTTTTATGGCCTATTCGTCCAAGGATCTTAAAAATTGGGAAAAGCGCGGTCAGGTGTATTCATCCGACCAAGAAAAATCGTGGGGAACCAAGGATTTCTGGGCGCCCGAAGTATACAAAAGAAACGGAAAATTCTATATCTTTTACAGTGCGCATTGGAAGGAAAACCCTAATAATGAACTGGAAAATTATAAGATAGGTGTCGCTGTGGCTGACAATCCGTTAGGACCGTTTGAGGATATGACGGGTCAGCCGCTATTCGACCCCGGATATCCAATTATCGATGCAAATGTATACTTTTCCGACGATGGTAAATTATACCTCTACTATTCACGTTGCTGCTACGAACATGCGGTAGAATCCGAAATTTCCACTTGGGCAAGGGAGAAGAAAATGTTTGATCAGATCGAAGAAAGTTGGATATATGGCGTTGAGCTTGCCGCTGATTTTTCCTCGGTAATTGGTGAACCGACTTTATTATTAAGACCGCCCGTGTCCATGGATGACCAGCAATCGGAATGGGAAAGCCGGTCGGTAACCTCCGGAGAGGTAAACCGTCGATGGACCGAAGGGTCGTACCTTTTTAAACATGATAATCTCTATTATATGATGTATTCTGCGAATTTCTTTGGAGGACAACATTACGCCGTCGGGTATGCAACCGCTACTAGTCCACTCGGGCCATTTCAAAAAGCAGACACAAACCCTATATTACAAAAGAATATAGACGGTGGAGGCACAGTGTCTGGAACAGGCCACAATAGCCTTCTTACGGATAGAAATGGCAAGATTTGGTGCGTTTACCACGGCAGAACGAATAAGACTGGCGATGAGCGGATGGTATTTTTAGATGAATTAAAAATTTCGAGCGATGGTCTCTTAGAGGTGAATGGTCCGACCGTAAAAAGCGAACTGCAACAATAAGGTTTGCGCATTGCTGGCCCCTTATCTTGGGGGCCAGGGACGATATGTCTAACTCAGGTATGAGGAACAAATTGGCGAACTCCATTGACATACAGTTTGACAAAATAAGGGTGTTCGCTGGTGCCGGCAAGTCAAGCAACAGGCCATTATCGACATCGTTTTTCGAACTGCTCTTATCTAATTTGAGGTGCTTGCTTCGGATGTGTGATTTTACCTGTACTGGATGAGCGTGGTGAAATAAAACAGTAAGACGCAATCGATTGATACCCTAAAAAGTGTAACATTTTAGGTTTAAACTACCAGGAACGCTGTTTTTTAGCATTGCTTATTAGCCAAAGATTCTATTTTTGTTATCACTAATAAAGATAGATTAATATGATTCATGAAATCGCTAAAGTAATATCTCGGTGTTTTTTACTTATTGCCCTACCTATTTTTGTGGTAGCTCAAACCTCACCTCTGGTGAAATCGCTCTCGGGCTTCCACTTCGAGCAATTGGCCGCGCCAACAGGTACGGAATGGGAGTCGCCTGAGAACTTGTCGTTGAACAAGGAGCTGCCTCATGCCTATCATTTTTCGTTTGATGAATTAGCTTCGGCGCTCAGGGTATTGCCGGAGCATTCGACGAATTGGCGCTCACTCAATGGAGAATGGAAGTTTCACTGGGCTGGCACACCTGAGGCCCGTCCGGTATTATTCTATGAACCGCAATACGATGTTTCGTCATGGGATAAGGTAGCTGTACCAATGAGCTGGAATATTGCCGGTTTACAGAAAAATGGCTCGCTAAAATATGGAGTACCGATATATGTAAACCAACAGGTTATTTTCAAACATCAAGTGGAAGTGGATGATTGGCGTGGAGGCGTAATGCGCACACCGCCCGAGAAATGGACTACATTTAAAGATCGAAATGAAGTAGGTTCCTTCCGCCGATCATTTGCCGTGCCTAAAGGATGGGACGGAAAGGAAATATACATAAATTTTGATGGTGTAGATTCCTTCTTCTACCTATGGATCAATGGGAAGTACGTGGGATTCTCGAAAAACTCCCGCAACCTGGCAGCATTTAATATAAGTAAATATCTAAATCCTAAAGGGGAAAACATTGTCGCAGTGGAGGTGTACCGGAATTCGGACGGTTCTTTTTTAGAGGCCCAAGATATGTTTCGTTTACCGGGAATCTTCCGCACTGTATCCTTGACAGCAAAACCCAAAGTACAGATAAGAAATTTAGTCGCTGTGCCGAAGTTGGATGATAATTATCAAAATGCAACCTTAAAAATTACTACTGAAATAAAGAATTTCCAGTCCAAAGTGGCCGACGGTTATAAATTGAGATATAATTTGCAAGCAAATGAGTTATATAGCGATAATCAAGTCGCAGGCGGGGAAGTGAATAGTGCCGCTGTGGTTGCTGCCGTTGCCCAGAGTGGGGAGGTCGAACATATACTACAAGTTACAAATCCGAAGAAATGGTCAGCAGAACTGCCTTATCGATACACGCTCGCCGTTGAACTACTGGACAAAAAGGGGAAGGTCGTAGAAGTCGTCTCAACTTTCGTTGGTTTTAGAGAGGTTGAGATTAAGGATACGAAAGCCCAAGATGACGAATTTGGCTTGGCAGGAAGGTATTTTTACATAAACGGAAAGACAGTAAAACTTAAAGGAGTCAACCGCCATGAAACAAATCCAGAGACGGGAAAAGTCATTTCACGTCAGCAAATGGAGCAAGAGATTATCTTGATGAAACAAGCTAATATTAACCACGTTCGTAACTCACATTACCCCGACGATCCCTATTGGTATTACTTGTGCGATAAATATGGCATCTACTTGGAGGATGAGGCGAATATTGAAAGTCATGAGTATTATTATGGAGAGGCCTCTTTATCGCACCCCAAAGAGTGGGAAAATGCGCATGTTGCCCGTAACGTGGAAATGGTATCCGCAACGATCAACCACCCTTCGATTGTCATATGGTCCTTAGGGAATGAGGCAGGCCCGGGCGACAATTTTATTACCGCCTACAACGCTATCAAAAAGATGGATGTTTCCCGACCGGTGCAGTATGAACGCAATAACAGTATTGTAGACATTGGTTCTAATCAGTACCCATCGATCGATTGGGTACGAGGAGCGGTGAAGGGGAAATATAAACTGAAATACCCGTTCCATATTTCAGAATATGCGCACTCGATGGGGAACGCTGCTGGTAATTTAGTAGACTATTGGGAGGCTATCGAATCCACAAACTTCTTTATGGGAGGTGCAATCTGGGACTGGATTGATCAATCGATGTATGCCTATGATAAAAAGACAGGCGAGCGTTTTTTAGCTTACGGCGGTGATTTTGGTGATAAGCCCAATGACGGTACGTTCGTGATGAACGGCCTCTTGTTTGCGGACCTGACACCAAAACCGCAATATTATGAAGTGCGGAAAGTTTATCAAAATGTAAGCGTCCAACCGCTAGATATAAAAAATGGGGAAATTGAAATATTTAATAAAAATTATTTCACCTCTTTGGATCAATACGAAATTGAATGGTCGCTGTGGAGAGATGGCAAGAAGTTCTTGGATGGTGACTTAGCCCCCGAACAGTCGATTGGTCCACGCCAGAAGCAACGTGTTCGCGTACCATTTGCGTCCAAAAAGCTCCGTAATGAATCCGAATACTTCCTTAAAATACAATTTCGTCAGAAGGAAGATTTGTTCTGGATGAAAAAAGGGCAGGTGCAAATGGAAGAGCAGCTGTTAATTAAGCAAGGTAGCAAACCGTCAATCACACAAAACGTCAAAGCGAAGGCGCTCGTTAATACCGTCGATGGAAGTTTCCAGGTGATTCATGGAGAGGGGTTTAAGGTGCAATTCGATAATAAAACGGGAACGATTTATCAGCTAAGTTATGACGATAAGGTGGTGTTCGCCAAGGGACAAGGGCCGCGGCTGGATGCTTTGCGTGCACCGTTAGACAACGACAATTGGGCATATCAACAATGGTTCGAAAATGGGCTTCATAAGATGGTTCATCGTGCGCAGTCAGCAACCGTTTATCAACGCGCTGACGGGGCTTACGTTTTATCCTATGATGTAATCTCGCAAGCGCCCAACGGGGCCAAAATCCGTGGAGGGAGTTCGGGAAGCTACACCATTCACGAGGATTATAAGCGGCCATTCTTGCAGGACGATTTTAAGTTCTCAAGCAGTTATGTATGGACAATCTATGCCGATGGTTCGATTGAATTGGAAAGTGGGATTACTTCGAATAAACCTTCGTTAGTACTGCCTCATATTGGTTTTAAAATGGAAATATCGGATGCTTATCCTAACTACACATACTACGGCCGAGGTCCAATAAATAATTATGTCGATCGCAAGACAGGTCAATTTATCCAGCGGTATGAGAGTAGTGTTTTGGATCAATTTGTTCGCTGGCCAAACCCGCAATCTACGGGAAATAGAGAAGAAGTGCGTTGGTCCGCGTTAACAGATGATGCCGGCGCAGGTGTCATCTTTGTCGCCAAAGATGCTTTTTCGGTATCTGCTCTGCCTTGGAGCGAGCTTGATTTCACCTTAGCACCACATTCTTATCAGCTGCCGGCTAGCACAAGTACGCATTTGTATTTACTCGATCAGGTAACGGGGCTTGGTGGGAATAGCTGCGGGCAAGGGCCTCCTCTCGAGCAGGATCGGGTAAAAGCTGACGCTCATAATTTTGGGTTTATCATTCGTCCAGTAAGAAATAATAATGCCGGGACCCAGGCCAAAGTGTCGGCTGCTGGCGACATGCCAATTTTGATTACACGTGATAAAATGGGGGAGGTAAAGGTCAGCAGTAAAATGCAGAAATCCGAGATATGGGTTCAGGTTAACGACGACAATTCACAGGTTTACAGCAAACCAATTAAACTGCGCGAAGGAGGCATTGTTAAGGCTTGGTATACCGGGAATAAGGAACTCGTTTCGAAGATGGAGTTTGCCAAAATGGAGAGTATTCCGACCCATGTAGTTTATGCTTCGAGCCAAGAGACGGGCGAGGGCAATGCAGAGCACTTGACAGACGGTGATCCGAGAACGATCTGGCATACCGTCTATTCGGTAACCGTTGCTCAATACCCACACTGGGTAGATTTTGATGCAGGCGAGGAAAAAGTGATAAAAGGGTTTACCTTTTTACCACGACAAGATGGGAGGAATGGCTATATTAAAGGGTATCGCGTGCAACTGAGCGCAGATGGTAAAAATTGGTCGCAGTCAATTGCTGAGGGGGAATTTGACGATACGGCAGCCCTTAAGACTATTTTGTTTACCAAGCCAGAAAAAGCGCGTTACATCCGTTTTACTGCGCTGAGCTCACAGCACGATCAGGATTTTGCCTCCGGGGCAGAGTTTGTGGTGCTAGCGGAGTAAATAAAATCTTGCTATTGTTAGCTGAAATGCGGGATTCTGTCAAATATTCTCAGGATCCCGCTTATTTTCCTGGAGATATTTCGCTTTAATTCTTGGCCGTTTAATTCCTTAAATAATGTTTTTATTTTTCGCGGTTGGACTCTAAAAATAATTTCTACTCTTTCCTATGCCGCGTGAATCAGGCTAGCTGAGGTGAAGTTATAATGCTGCAGTTGGCCTATCAACGGGCTGTAGGGACTTGTAGGACACGTTTTATAATGTTTCTGTTAAAAAATCGTTAATCAATCGATTGCACAATGATAATTATTTATATTTACGGTCTATTAACAATAATAAATTTAAATATATATGTGTGGAATCGTTGGTTACGTAGGTTGCAACCTAGCTTATCCTGTACTTATTGATGGCTTGAAAAAGTTAGAATACAGAGGTTATGATAGCGCTGGAGTTGCGCTGCATGCGGGCAACTCATTAGAAGTTTACAAAAAAGAAGGTAAAGTAGCTAACCTGGAAGAATACGTTTATGGAAAGAATATCCAGGCGACGGTCGGGATTGGACATACACGCTGGGCAACTCATGGAGTGCCTTCTGACAGAAATGCGCATCCCCATCTTTCTAATTCGGGTGGTATCGCTATGATACATAACGGTATTATCGAGAACTATGCGCAGTTAAAAGAGGAGCTTGTCTTGAAAGGGTATACTTTCAAAAGTGATACGGACTCTGAAGTGTTACTTAATTTTATCGAGGACATAAAGATCAATAACGAATGTAGTTTAGAGGAAGCGGTGCGCATTGCGCTAAGGCGCGTTGTGGGAGCCTATGTTATACTTTTAATTGATACAGATTTACCCGATACGATTATTGCCGCAAGGAAGGGAAGTCCGCTTGTTATTGGCATCGGTGAGAATGCGCATTATCTCGGTTCGGATGCATCACCAATGCTTGCCTATACCAAAGAAGTCGTGTATATCAACGATTACGAGCTTGCTATTGTTAAGCCCGACGAGTTGATATTAAAAAATTTAGGGAATGAACGAATCACTCCTTTTGTTCAAAAATTGGACATGGAGCTTGCCGCAATCGAAAAGGGTGGCTTCGACCATTTCATGTTAAAGGAGATCTTTGAACAGCCGCAAACGATTTTTGACTCCCTTCGCGGGCGTATGGATGCGACGATTCCGGCGATCACTTTAAGCGGTATCGAGAAGATCAAAGGTAAGATACTCGAGGCGAACCGTATTATTATTGTCGCTTGCGGTACAAGTTGGCACGCGGGCTTATTAGCCGAATATGTGATTGAAGAGTTATGTCGCGTTAATGTGGAAGTAGAATATGCGTCTGAATTTCGTTATAGAAACCCCATCATTACCGATAAAGACATTATCATTGCGGTATCGCAAAGTGGCGAGACGGCCGACACACTTGTGGCTATCGAAAATGCGCAGAAGCAAGGGGCAACGATTTTTGGGTTAGTAAACGTAGTAGGTTCCTCCATCGCGCGCATGTCAGATGCCGGTGCCTATACGCATGCCGGGCCGGAGATTGGTGTAGCTAGTACTAAGGCATTTACGGCACAACTCGCTGTTCTTTATCTGGTCGCTTTAAAGATTGGCCAGCTAAAAGGTACTATTGAGAACACCTTATTTAATAAACTTCTTGAAGACCTTGCCAAGGTACCTGAACATGTACAACATATTCTTGAGGACCAAAATGAGCACATTCGTGAGGTAGCGAAGAAATATACAGACGCGCGTGATTTTCTATACCTAGGTCGTGGATACAATTTCCCGATCGCACTTGAAGGAGCTTTGAAGTTGAAAGAAATTTCTTATATCCATGCCGAAGGCTATCCTGCGGCGGAAATGAAACATGGGCCAATAGCGTTGGTGGATGAAAGTCTTCCTGTCGTTTTTGTAGCCACGAAGGATCCATATCATGAAAAAATTGTAAGTAATATTCAAGAGATTAAAGCCCGTAAAGGTATGGTTGTTGCCGTTATTTCGCAAGGAGACGAAGTTATACCGACACTCGCTGACGACGTAATAGTTGTACCACAAATACATGAAATCATTGCACCTATTTTGTCTGTCGTACCGTTACAGCTTTTGTCATACTACATTGGATTAAATCGTGGTCTTGATGTAGATAAACCGAGAAATTTAGCTAAATCGGTCACAGTAGAATAGAAAAGAATGTCAAAAATCATAAAAGAGAAATTAACCGCTCTTGGATATAATTTCGTGTCCGATACTCATCTTCATAATGAAGATGAGTATTTTCACCGAAATCATCAGTTTCCTAGAGCGAATAGTTTCAGAAAGTTAACGCAAGAAGAAATTAAACGGCTTGTCCAACAAAATAATTATTCGACGAATTGGGGTAATGTTCTTGTTACGGATAAGTTTATTCCAGAACAGGTTCAGAATTCAAAATTTTACGGATTGGTTCGTATCGGTGATATGGACGATGTCTACCTTAATTTTCGTGATCTGAGGCTGGTTTGTGGGATTTACAATTCAACAGTTGTAAGCTGTGACTTAGGGGACACCGTTGCGGTCCATAATGTACGCTTCATGTCGCATTTTATTCTTGGTGATGACGTTATGCTCGCTAATATTAGCGAGATGGAAACAAGTAGCAATGCGAAGTTTGGAAACGGTATATTGAAGCATGGCGACGATCCTGAACGGCGTATACAATTGGAGCTCTGTAATGAAAACGGGGGACGGGCTGTTATCCCGTTTGATGGCATGCAGGCCGGTGACGTGTACCTATGGTCACGCAACCGTGACGATCGTCAACTGCAGCAGCGATATTTAGAGATGGCTGAGGTGATGTTTTCGAAAGAACATGGGTTTTACAGTGAGATTGGAAATAATTCAGTGATTAAGAACACGCATACCATTAAAGATGTCAAGATTGGAACGCATGCGTATATCAAAGGGGTTAACAAGCTAAAGAATCTGACGATTAATTCGTCTGTTGAGTCCTACACGCAAATTGGTGAGGGCTGTGAGCTCGTAAACGGTATTATTGGTTACGGATGTCGGATATTTTACGGAGTGAAGGCAGTCCGTTTTATCTTATCCTCTAACTCACAATTGAAATACGGCGCCCGACTTATTAATTCCTTTTTAGGCGACAATTCGACGATCTCCTGTTGCGAGGTGCTTAATTCGTTGATTTTTCCTGCACATGAGCAACATCATAATAATTCATTTTTATGTGCTTCCGTGGTCAAGGGGCAGAGCAATATGGCGGCCGGAGCAACGGTCGGATCTAATCACAATTCTCGCGCAGCTGACGGTGAAATTATTGCCGGACGGGGATTCTGGCCAGGGCTATGTGTCAGTTTGAAACATAACTCCCGTTTTGCTTCCTACAGTTTAATTGTTAAGGGTGACTTTTTGCATGAATTGGATATTAGATTCCCTTTCAGCTTAGTGAGTAATGAAGTGGACACCAACAGACTTGTCATTTTACCTGGGTACTGGTTTCAATATAACATGTATGCGCTCATGCGGAATACCTCGAAGTTCCAATCACGTGATAAGCGGAAATTCAAAAATCAGTATATTGAATATGATGTTTTAGCGCCAGATACGGTTAACGAGATGTTTGAAGCGATTGATCTTATAGAGCTTGCCGTAGGGAGAACGATAGAGGATAGTGCCGATGAGCACGCTTTACGTGCGCGCGGGCGTGAGTTGCTAAATTCTCAAGAATCCTTGAACGGGAAAGAAATTCTGCTGGATAATGTGGAGTTTTCGAGACGTAAGGTCGTACTAGCAAAGCCCAAAGAGGCTTATAATGTTTATCGGCGAATGATTCAGTATTATGCCGGCGTTAAGCTTGTTGAAGCGTTAGGCTCGTCCTCGCTCGAGGAGTTAAAAGCATCGATTGAAGGGCCTAATATAACACGTGGGGCATTTGAAAATATTGGTGGACAACTCGTTCCAGCGGGCAAGTTAGCGCGCTTGATTTCCGATATTCGCGATGGCTCGGTGGAATCTTGGGCTATCGTACATGATCATTACCATGCTTGGAGCCGTTCGTACCTCACCGATAAGTTGGAGCATGCTATTGCATCCCTTCGAGAGATAAGCGGCGTAAACGTAGAGCAATGGGACAGTGCATTTATTAAGGATATTTTTAAACAAACACTCCTGACTCGGGAATGGATTTTCTCCGAAATCACTAGTTCAAGAGCTAAGGATTACCAAAATCCTTTCAAACTTATGCTATACGAATCCTATCAAGAAATGGAAGAGGTAGTGGGGAAACTCGCGGACAACGATTTTATTAACAAGGAACGTGTCGCTTTAAAAGAATTCCAACAAGTAGTTCAGCAACTCAGTGAGAAGCTCTAGGACCACCCCTAGAGCTTAATTTTTGATATCTTGAATGGCCTTTTTATAGCATTGTGTGCAGCTGCCTTCGCAATGGTGGCTTGCTCGCTGTTGACATTTGTGGGAATGTAACTGTTTTGCCGCACATCTAAGTTAAAGAGTTTTTCATACCAAGCGCATGCTGCTGTAAACCTACCGTAATCCAATTGAAGGTGGTACCCATCTCTTGTGAAATTATCTCCAATAGAGCTTGTTCTGCCATTTTGAATAGCCGTGCCTGCCGGAACAATAAATGCAAAGTCGAATTCTTTCTTTAATCGTTTTGTTGTTTTGGCGATCGCTCGATACATTGTGCGTTGATTCTTATCATATATGGCGAAACCTTCATGTTTTGAATCGTGTTGATAAGCCCAAGTTTGATGGTATATAAATTGTGGCTTGGTGCCGACTTTTTTACGCACGTAAACAGTTAAGTCCGGGAGGCTCTGCATGATGACCTCGTATTTTCCTGAAAGGGAGCTTACCTGTTGGAAACTGATATAGTCCCAAGGTTCATCCGTTAATGCTTGCGCTAGTGAGATTTTTTCTTTCGTTTTTTTGATGCCGTCGAGCCCGATTTTCCGATAGCTATAGTTTGCGGCCCCGTTTTTAGAATTTTCAAGATGCAATGACAACGGTGCTCCGCCGATATACATATTGCCAATAATAATCTTTTTATTGCCCGCGTCGGCTAATTCGTGTAGATAGGTTTCAACTCCATCCTCAGAAAAGCTGTTTCCGATTGCTAGTATCCGGATGACGGAATCCTGTATACCCGGGTTCTGAGCGAACATGGAGATCTGTATAAACAATACTGCAAAAAGCGTAAGTAGGTGTTTTTTCATTTTTGTAAATTATAGATCTAGTGATTGTCGTGTTGAGCCTCAAGTCTTAAAATGTAATCTAGCGCATTTTCAACGTATTAGAAGACTATTTGTAGCTCGGCAAAAATTACTAGTCGAACGGCATCACGAATATATGGAAACTAAGGGGAAATCTATAGTATTGACCTTAAACAATTTGCATTTTCATGTCTTAAATGTGGTTTAACAATGGTATTTTTGGGAAGAAATGGCTTACAAATTTGTTGATAAATATCGAGAAAAAGGTGCAAGAAAGCAGCTAGTGAAACACCTTGAAAATCGTGGGATCGAAGACCGGGGAGTGTTGCAAGCCATAGGTAAGGTGCCGCGGCATTTCTTTTTTGATGAGACATTTTGGAACCAGGCTTATCGTGATATTGCATTTCCAATCGGTGATGGTCAAACCATATCCCAACCCTATACTGTGGCTTATCAATCAGAACTACTACATGTAAAAAAAGGGGATAAAGTGTTAGAGATTGGTACGGGTTCGGGATATCAAACCTGTATTTTGCTCGAGTTAGGCGCTACGGTCTTTACAATTGAAAGGCAAGAGGTATTATACAACAGAACGATTCAAATACTCCCTTATATGGGGTATAAACCTCATTTTTTTCTTGGTGACGGCTCTCGTGGGATCCCTGAGCATGCCCCGTATGACAAAATAATAGTTACCGCTGGTGCACCCTTCGTACCGGAAATTATGCTCAAACAATTGCGATATGGCGGGCAGCTGGTTATACCGGTCGGTGATGAAAAATCCCAAAAAATGGTAACAATCTTGCGCGTTGGCGAAAATGACTTCGATCGTATTGAACTTGATACCTTCCGTTTTGTTCCTTTAGTTGGCGACCAAGCCTGGTAAACGAATGAAATGCCGATTTAAATGTAAATAAAAGCCTGCAACTTGCCGGCTTTTTTTATTTTTGGAATATGATTTTTCAAAGATACCACGAGCGCACGAAAAATGCGCAGCAAGATATACAACAACTTACTAAAGAAATTAACCTTAATAGCTTTGCTCGCTTAATTGTTATATTGGGCGGGGGGGCGATCCTGTTTTATAGTTTTCAATATAATATTGTTTTACTGGTACTTGGACTTAGTCTGGGGTTTATGCTTCTTTTTGCATTCTTTGTAAAACGCCAATCTAAACTAGAGAAGCAGCGAGACGAGCACCAGGCGTTTCTTGATGTGAATACGAACGAGCTGACGCTTAAGTCCGAACGTAAGAATATATATAGCTCGGGCGAAGAGTTTGAAGACGATAGTCACCCCTATACGGCTGATCTCGATGTATTTGGTGCCTACTCATTGTTTACAATGGTAAACCGATGCGCTACAGCACTTGGTGTGAAACAGCTCGCATTGTGGTTGCAGCGTGCGTCTTCCGCCGATACGGTAAAAAAAAGACAGGAGGCCGTTGCTGAAATTGCAGAAGACCTGGAATGGAGTCAACAGTTCCAAACCAAGTTGGTTTTTAATCTAAAGCAAAAAAATGATGTAAAGGCATATCTGTCGCGTTACTTCGAAGACGCTGGCAACTCATTCGGAACCCGTTTTATGCGTATATACGTGCTCGCTGCTCCAATTATACTACTCCTTGCTGTCGGTTACTCCACGTTAATATCGCCCATATGGTCGTTTGTGGCGGTGCTCGCGCTGGTTCATTTATTTTGGACGATTGCGCTAGCCGGAAAGGTTGAACGGTTTTCTAGTCGCGCAGAAAGGGCAGGTCGTAAACTAGCTGCCTATGCAAAAAGTTTGGAGTTAATCGAAGGAAAGGCTTTTCTGAGTCCACGTAATAGAGAATTGCAAGAACAATTACGTGGGTCGGGCAGGCCGCTATCGGCAGTGTTTTTGGAACTTTCTACTCTGATAAATAAGTTAGACGCCCGCAATAATATGCTCGTTGGTTCGCTACTAAACATGCTATTTTTATGGGACTTTAAGTATGTCATGAAAATCGTGAATTGGAAATTGCGATACCAAGATACGGTTCTTGTAGCATTTGATATTATTGGCGATTTTGAAGCAATGAATTCACTGGCCATCTTAAAGCGGAACCATCCTAATTGGACGGTTCCAGACTTGTTAGGTGATCTAAAAACAGCTAAAATAGCGGCGCGAGAACTGGGACACCCGTTGATTGCTGCAGAGCACTCCGTGCGAAATAATTATACAAATCGAGAGCATGAAATCGCATTAATTACCGGCTCAAATATGGCCGGAAAAAGTACCTTTCTACGCACAGTGGGACTCAACGCTGTCCTTGCTTATGCGGGGGGAGTTTGTTGTAGCACTGAATTCCGATTGCCGATTTATAATCTGATAACGTATATGCGCATAAAAGACTCACTGAATGAAAGTACTTCAACGTTTAAGGCGGAACTCGATCGGATGAAGTATATTTTAGACACAGTGGAGGTGGACACCAACAGCTTTTTCCTTATTGATGAGATGTTGCGTGGAACGAATTCAGTGGATAAATATTTGGGTTCGCGCGCAATTATTCGAAAGCTTATCGCTATGCGCGGCAAGGGGATGGTTGCAACGCATGATTTACAATTAGCATCTTTAGAAGAAGAAAATGTAGGCAAAGTGCAAAATTATCATTTTGATATCCAAGTACAGCTAGGGGAAATGTTATTTGATTATAAATTGAAGGATGGTAAATGTACCGTTTTCAACGCCTCCCTGTTGCTCCGTGGTATTGGGATCGATGTGGATAATGAGAACCGAAATTAATTTAGTTACTTTTGTCGAAAATTCAGCATAATGACATTGGACGAACGGATTAATATGTCGGAAACGCGTGTATGTACAACAGTGTTCCCTTTTTTAACGAATCATCACGATACACTTTTTGGCGGTAAAGCGATGGCGATAATGGATGAAGTCTCTTTTATGTCAGCAACACGGTTCTGCAAGAAGCGATTAGTTACGGTCTCAACGGATCGTATTGATTTTGAAAAAGCTATTCCGTCAGGTAGTATTATTGAAGCAATTGCTAAAGTTGACAAAGTTGGTAATACGAGTGTGAAGGTGAAGGTTGAAATATACGTAGAGAAGATGTACGAAGATGGACGTGAATTAGCAATACAAGGCATGTTCACCTTCGTCGCTTTAGATGAAGACAAAAAGCCAATTCCCGTGTTATTAGGGTTAGACATTGGGGGGGAATAATTATCCCACTAATTCTCCGTTTCTTTTGCGTTGTTTATTGTCCCTTTTGCACGGCCATATTGAGGTGCCCAGTCGAGACTGTAATTAAGTTGGTCGGCAAAATGGTATGTCAAATGAGGGTCGTCTAGAAACGCTCTTCCGATTAGGACTAAGTCCGATTTTTCAGATTGTAGTATTTCTTCGGCTTGTTTTGCCGATGTGATTATTCCCACTGCGGTCGTTTTAAGTCGGCTTTGCGCTTTGATTTCTTGCGAAAAGGGCACTTGATAGCCTTGGGATAACGGGATTTTCTGATGATGTACGGCCCCACCGGTTGATACATCGATCATTTCTACTCCTTTTTCCTTTAAAATTTTAGCTAACGCGATGCTTTGTTTCAGATCCCAACCGTGCTCTGCCCAATCCGTAGCAGATATCCGTACCCACAAAGAGATATTAGAAGCCACCGGCTTTATTGCATCCACTATTTCTAAAAGTAAGCGTGTTCTATTCGCGAAGCTTCCTCCATATTCATCGTCCCGTTGATTGACAAGTGGTGATAGGAACTGATGAATGAGATAGCCGTGCGCGGCGTGTATCTCGACGATTTGATAACCTGCTTGAACGGCACGTTCGGCGGCTTTTTTAAAGTCTTCGACAAGCGTTTCTATTTCCCGAACGGTTAGCGCTAAGGGGTGCTGTTGGTTATCAAGAAACGGAATTGGCGATGGTGCTACTGTTTGCCATCCATTTGCATGATCTGCTGGGAATTGCCCGCGGCCTTCCCAGGGTCTGTTGTCACTTGCTTTGCGTCCAGCATGAGCCAACTGTATCCCAGGGATGCTTCCTTGCGATTTGATAAATGATGTAATTTGTTGGAATTTATAGATATGTTCATCTTTCCAAATACCTAAATCCCAATATGAAATGCGACCAATAGCTTGAACTGCGGTTGCCTCTTGCATCACGGCGGCACTGCGACCGATAGCAAATTGACCGAGGTGAACCAGGTGCCAGTCAGTCGCGAAACCATCTTCCGCAGAATATTGACACATCGGAGAGACGACTATTCTGTTGTTTAATGTTATATTATTTAATTCTAATTTACTGAAAAGTTTGCTCATTATGAATTTCTCGTTACGGGTTGCAGGTCATTTAATTCTTCTTCGGTAAACAGCCTATAGTGTACTTTAAATGTTTTTCCTAAAGGACTTTCAAGGGAAAAACCTCCAGGACCGAACCCATCTAGCACATCCAGCGTAAAGTGTGAGTTTTTCCAATATTCAAATAAATCTCGATCTACCCAAAATTCGAATCCTTCGGCGTGACCAATTAAAGCATCGTTCATACGGGGAAAGAAGGAGCCTTTTTCGAAACACTGTGGTTGCGTTCCCTCGCAACATCCTCCGGCTTGATAGAACAGTAGGTCGCCATGCTTTTCCTTCAGCTCTTTGATTAAGTCTTTCGCTTTTTCAGTAACGGTTAATCTTTCTGACATTATGTTTAAATTAAAAATCTGGAGCTATACATATAACTCCAGATTGAACCATTAGTTTGTGTTTATTAGAAAAACCCAAGTTTTTCTTTATTGTAGGAGATAAGCATATTTTTGGTTTGACGATAGTAATCGAGCATTAATTTATGGTTTTCACGTCCAATGCCTGATTGTTTGTATCCGCCAAATGGTGCTCCCGCAGGATACGAGTGATATTGATTTACCCATACACGTCCTGCTTGTATCGCGCGCGGGATTTGGTATAGTTGATGTGCATCACGGGTCCAAACGCCAGCGCCAAGACCATAAATGGTGTCATTAGCGATTTCAATTGCGTCTTTCTCATCTTTGAAAGTCGTAACGGCTAGCACTGGGCCGAATATTTCTTCTTGAAATATACGCATTTTATTGTTGCCCTTAAAAAGCGTTGGTTTTATATAGTAGCCGTCCTTGAACTCATCACCAACTTGGTTTTCATCACCTCCGGTTAAGACTTCAGCACCTTCTTCTTTGCCTAATTTTATGTACGATAGAATCTTATCTTTTTGTATTTTAGAGGCTTGTGCACCCATCATTGTTTCTGGATCCAATGGGTCGCCAACTTTTATTTTGTTAACTCTGTCGATAACCTTTTCAATGAAGCTGTCGTATATATCTTCTTGAATCAAAAGTCTTGAAGGACAGGTGCATATTTCCCCTTGGTTAAGCGCAAATAATACTGCTCCTTCAATGGCTTTGTCCAGAAAATCATCGTCGTGATCCATAACCGAATTAAAGAATATATTTGGCGATTTTCCACCCAACTCTAGTGTCACGGGAATGATGTTTTCAGTGGCGTATTGCATGACCATACGTCCTGTCGCTGTCGATCCTGTAAAGGCGGCTTTGGATACTTTCGGGTTGGTTACCAGTACCCGCCCTAGTTCGGAACCGAATCCATTAACAATATTAATGACCCCGTCAGGGAGTATGTCGCCAATAAGTTCCATTAATACGAGGATCGATATCGGGGTACTCTCCGCTGGTTTTAAAACGACACAATTGCCCGCAGCCAGTGCAGGAGCAATTTTCCATACAGCCATCAGAATAGGAAAGTTCCAAGGAATAATTTGTGCGATTACACCGATTGGTTCATGAATGATAATAGATACGGTGTCTTGGTCAAGTTCATTTATTGATCCTTCCTCTGCACGAATCACACTTGCGAAATAGCGAAAGTGATCAATTGCCAGTGGGATGTCGGCATTTAAAGTTTCTCGAACGGCTTTTCCGTTGTCGATCGTTTCAACGGTTGCGATATATTCAAGGTTTTCTTCTATTCTGTCTGCAATCCTATTGAGTAGAATACTGCGCTCGGTTGGCGAGGTTTTGCTATAGCTTTCGAATGCTCTAGCGGCCGCATTGACGGCGAGTTCAATATCTTCTTTGGTTGAATGTGCGGCCTGCGTATATACGGCTCCATCCAACGGGGAAATATTGTCAAAATATTTCCCTTGAACTGGGGCGACGAACTTCCCTCCGATGTAATTGTCATAACGTTCTTTGAACGTTGGTTTTTTTAATGCACTCATGTTACTTAATTTTATATGGTTTTGTTAGCTAAACAAATTTAGTTGTTGTACAGTTTTAACATTAGCATTATTGTGTCAAATTATAGCATTATCGCCCCACGAACAGAAGGAAAAGGATTGTTATTATTGTATATTAGTATAATTAGCAATGGTGCTTATTACCGGAAAGATATATGCAACATAAAAATTCAATACGACGATTTCCTTTTGTTGATAAAAAAAAGTTAACAACCTTGGTGGAAAATCGGCGCGCGTTTACACTGTCGAATTTTGAGATTAATATTTATGAAACATTTGAACCTAGCGCGTTGGTTCCTCTTGTGTTTAGTGAGCCTGTTATTATCAGTATGATCCGCGGAAAAAAAGTCATGCACCTGGAAGATACGGTATCGTTTGACTACCATCCCGGAGAAACATTATTACTTCCCGAGTATGCTAAAATGCAAATTGATTTCCCAGAAGCGAGGTTTCAAGATCCGACACAATGTGCCGCGATTGCCATTGATTCATATAAGATTAATGAGGTCGTCGATTATCTTAATGAATTCTACCCGCAGACCGGTGATGGGGAGGCTTGGTCGTTTGATTTAGCAAAATTTCATTTTAGCAATAATGAAGAACTTACGCGTACGACCAATCGTCTTATGCAAATCAGTCTGGGTGAGGATAGACATAAAGAAGTATTAGCTGATTTGGTGCTAAAACAGTTATTAGTGCAAATAATGCAATTACAGGGGCTACTTACACTCCGAGATGATGCTGCTGGCGGAGGGTCGTTTTTTTCTTATATCTGTCGATATATAAGGGATAACCTTAGCGATAAATTATCGATTGAAAAGCTGAGTGCAGAGGTAGGAATGAGTAAAAGTAGCCTGACACGGAAGTTTAAAAATGAAATAGGTGTTAGCCCGACGGCGTTTATAATTGCAGAAAGGATAACTTTCGCCAAGAAGGTTTTGAAGCAAACTCGCAGTATTAAAGAAGCCTGTTTTAGTGCTGGTTTTTCAGACGTCAATTATTTTGTTCGCTTATTTCGGCAGCGGGAAGGTAGGACACCGGGGCAATTTCTGCGGAATTTCTAGATTAGCGCTTCAATGCACGGTCCATTTCTCGTTTATTTTCTTTTTCTTTTAATGTTTCTCGTTTGTCAAAGTCTTTTTTACCCTGTGCTAGGGCAATTTCGACCTTTGCAAAACCACGATCGCTAATAAATATGCGAAGAGGGACGATGGTAAAACCTTTGTCTTCACCTTTTTCGTGAAGTTTTTTAAGCTCTTTTTTAGTTAACAGAAGCTTTCTATCGCGTTTGGCCTCATGATTGTAAAAGGAGCCAAATGAATATTCTGCGATATGCATGTTGCGAATATACAATCCATCTTCGAAAAACGAACAGAAGCTGTCGTTGATATTTGCCTTACCTTCGCGTATTGATTTAATTTCTGTACCGAGTAACCCTATGCCGGCCACGTAACGATCGAGTAAATTATATTCGAAAGACGCGCGTTTATTTTTTATATTTATATTCTTAGAGATAGCCATTATGTAAATTTTGAATGGCAAAAGTAAAGATTATAATACTTTTGTTCTAGTATTTTAGTGAAACTATTGCTTTTATCTTAACAATAATTTAATTTTATGATATTCATATGGTTTTTAGAATGACGTTAAATCAATAGAGTTTTGTATGTTTGCAGCGGTTTTTTTTAGGCTGATTGAATACAAGGTTATTTTTTATTAGCTGGATATGCGGGACAAAAAAGAGGCGTATTCAACTTTTAGAACTAGCTGACCGTATAATTTTGTTTATTATACAATTTTGACGATTATTGCAAAAAGGTCAAAAGGTAAAAATTAGCCACCTTTTTGAAAATTTATATCACATTAAATAGAAATACCTACAGCATGAGTAAGGGAAAGTTAAGTGAAAGAACGTCGAGGTTCCTACAAAGTGAACTAGAGCCCATCAAGTCGAATAATCTTTATGCTTATTTCAGACCAATTCAATCAAAACAAGATACCGAGGTTTTGATCGACGGGAAAAGGGTATTGATGTTTGGATCGAACTCTTATTTAGGGTTAACGACGGATAAACGTATAATCGAGGCTTCTCAACACGCTTTGGACAAATACGGAACGGGTTGTGCGGGGTCTCGGTTCTTGAACGGAACTTTAGATATACATGTTGAACTAGAAGAAAAGCTAGCCACTTTTGTAGGTAAGGAAGCAGCGATTTTATTCAGCACGGGTTTTCAGTCTAATTTAGGACCTCTTTCTTGTTTAACCGGTCGGAACGACTATATCCTTCTTGATGAACGCGACCATGCCTCGATAATTGACGGTAGTCGGTTGTCTTTTTCTAAAGTCATCAAATATGCACACAATGATATGGAGGATTTACGTGCTAAAATAGCACGACTTCCAGAAGATAGTTTTAAACTGATTGCCACAGATGGTATCTTCAGTATGGAAGGTGATATCGTCAACTTACCGGAGATGATTAAAATTTCCGAAGAGTACGACGCCGCCGTTCTATGCGACGATGCACATAGTTTGGGGGTAATCGGTGAAAGAGGTGCTGGAACTGCATCGCATTTCGGACTTACTAACGAGGTCGATTTGATCATGGGAACATTTTCCAAATCACTTGCTTCGTTAGGGGGCTTTGTGGCCGCTGATACCGATACAATTGAATATTTGAAACATCGTGCACGCTCATTGATGTTTAGCGCGAGTATGACACCAGCCTCGGTTGCTTCTACGCTTAAGGCGCTAGAGATTATCCAGACAGAACCTGAACATATCGAGCGCCTATGGGCAAATACAAATTATGCAAAAGCATTATTGTTAGAAAAAGGGTTTGATTTAGGACATACGGAAAGTCCTATCTTACCAATTTTTGTACGTAATAATGATAAGACCTATATCTTAACAAAGATGCTTCAAGATAATGGTGTATTTGTCAACCCCGTTGTAGCTCCTGCCGTACCTGCTGAAGAATCGTTAATTCGTTTTTCGCTAATGGCTACGCATACTTTTGCTCAAATTGACGAAGCGATCGATAAAATGTCTAAAGTGTTCAAAAGTCTAGAGGTCGAAACATTTATGAATAACTAAAGATGATAGATATTGTTCCTGTTGAATCAAAGAAGCAACGAAGTAAGTTTATTGATTTTCCACATGACCTGTATGCGGGAGATCCAAATTATGTTCCAGAGCTTTATTTAGGACAACAGGATCTATTATCACCGACTAAACATCCATTCTATAAGCACTCTCAGGCTCAGCCTTTTTTAGCGTATAAAGACGGACGTATTGTAGGTCGAATATTAGCAATTTGGAATACAAATTTTAACTCATTCAATAGTGTTTCCGAAGGACAATTTGGTTTTTTCGAGTCGATAAATGACCAAGAGGTAGCGACGAAATTATTGGAAACGGCACAAGATTGGGTGAAACAAAAAGGTGGAAATAAAATTGTGGGGCCGATAAATTTGACTACGAACGACTCGTGTGGGTTGTTAGTTGAAGGTTTTAATCTTCCGCCGGTGGCTATGATGCCTTATAACCCTTCATATTATATTGATCTCATTTCAAATGCAGGCTTCGCACGTCAAGTCGACTTGCTTGCATATTTAGTAAACAAAAGTAAAGCCAGTCAGCGATCTGTTTTAATTCTGGAAAAACTGGAGGCTCGTCTGAACCGTTCCGGGATAGTTTTACGCGAAATCAATTTAAAAGATTTTGAGAACGAATCGAAAAAGATAAAGGAGGTGTACAACAAAGCTTGGGATAAAAACATTGGTTTTGTTCCAATGACGGATGAGGAATTTGCCTTTACAGCCAAAGAGCTGAAGATGATCGTCGATCCTAAGTATTGTCTCGTCGCTGAAAAGGATAACGAACTAGTTGGCTTTGCGTTGGGAATCCCTAATATTAACGAGATCCTCATAAATATAAAGCGCGGGAGACTATTGCCTTTTGGCATTTTTAAACTGTTATTTGGTATAAAGAAAGTTAAGTTGTTACGTGTCCTAATGCTCGGGGTGATCGATAGTCATCGTAAACTGGGAATTGAGGCATGTTTATACGGCCGAATTATAAAAAATTCGCTTTCTTCGGGCATTGTGGGTGCAGAATGTTCGTGGATGCTGGAACATAACTATATGATGAATCATGCCATCGAACAAATTAACGCAGATCTTTATAAGCGCTATCGCTTGTACGAGAAAGCGATATGAAAGGGAAGATTTTAGTAACGGGTGCAAGTGGGTTTGTGGGGTCACATTTCGTAGAAACGGCTTTTAAAGCGGGTTATGAAATACATGCGGCTGTTAGGTATTCCAGCTCGTTAGATGCTATCCGTCCGTTCGTGGCGAAGTTTGTATATCTTGATTTTGAAGATATATGCGGATTAACTTCGTTTTTCGCCGAAGAAAACTATACTTATATCGTACATGCAGCAGCATTAACGAAGGCTAAAACTGTCGAGCAGATGCATGCTGTTAATGTACGAGTAAGTTCTAATTTGATCGAAGCAGCTTTTCAAATTGCTGTCCCTCCAAAACGGTTTGTATTTATAAGTAGTTTGGCGGCCATCGGACCGGTTCAGTACGATGATATGCCGTTGACGGAAAACAATGTCTATAATCCAATTACTATTTACGGTAAAAGTAAACAAGCTGCAGAAGAAATGATTCGTCAGCGGTTTTCCGATCAACCAATAACGATTATTAGGCCTACTGCTGTGTATGGGCCAAGAGAAAAGGATCTTTTTATTCTTTTCGATACTATGAATAAAGGGATTGACGCCTATATTGGGAAGGCCCCTCAAAAATTGTCTTTTATTTACGTAAAGGATTTAGCGAATTTGCTGCTAAATGCGTGTTTGGTTTCTACTGATCACGTTGAAACATTTAATGCAACCGATGGTAAGGTGTATTCACGTTATGAAATGGCAAATATTTTTAAACAAGTACTGTCGAGAAAGCTTGTTCGTTTACATTTGCCCTACAAAATGGTCAAAATGCTTGCGCAACTTTGTGGTTGGTTGTATCGGAATTCCAAGCAAACACCCGTATTATACCCTGAGCGGTTGGGCGAGTTGACGGCGCAGAGTTGGGCTTGTGATATTACCAAGGCAAAGACAATTTTGCGGTTTGATCCAGCATACGATTTGGAAGCTGGATTGTCAGAAAGTCTTCGCTGGTATAAAGATAATAATTGGTTAAAATAAGAACTCAATGAGTCAAGAAATTAATAAAAAGCTTTTCCAAGATCGGAAAAGAACGAATATTTTAAGTGTACTTGAACAAAAGTATATTTCATATCTGGTCCCACGTGTTCCATCTTGGATCAGTTCAGATGGGTTAACAGCCATTGGCCTTGTTGGTTCTTTGATCATTCTAGGGAGTTTCTTATTAGCCGAATATGTAGCGCGTCCGTTTTTGTTATTAGGAATTGTTGGTTTTTTTATTCAGTGGTTTGGTGACTCGTTAGATGGCAGAATTGCATACTATAGAGATAAATCACGTAAATGGTATGGTTTTGCACTTGATATTATCATGGACTGGATCAGTACGGTAATGATTGGCCTGGGGTATGTGTTCTATGCGCCTGAAGATTTTAAATATTCGGGATTTGTTCTAGTTGCTTTATATGGTTGGGCAATGATAATATCTCAACTGCGCTACAAAATAACCGACAACTACACGATCGATGCGGGCTTGCTTGGTCCGACGGAAATTCGGGTGATAATTGGGTTTGTATTCTTGTTAGAGGTTGTTATTCCAGGTAGTATCAATTACTCTGTGATGTTAATCTGCATTGCTTTATTCTTTATTAATTTAATGGATACAAAAAAACTCTTGCGATTGGGGGATCAACGAGACCTAGAAGAAAAGAAAGTAAGATCTGAAAATAAAAATGAAGTCAACGGGTAGGGAAACTAAACGAGAGTTATTGTTTTCATTTATGAAAGCGCAGTTGTCAGCTTTTTTGGGTGGCATTGTTGATTTCTCCGTATTCATGCTGTGTCTCCAATATTTTGGGTTTTCGGCTCATGGTTCTAATATTGTCAGTGGCTCCGTAGGGGCCATTGTTAATTTTACGATAAATCGTTACTGGTCGTTCTCGAATAAAACGGTACCAATCGGCAGGCAATTATGGAAGTTTTTAATTGTTGTTAGTGGAAGTATAACCCTAAAATCTATCGGTATCTATTTTTTGGTGGATGTGTTCTTGTTAAATCCATTTATTTCAAAGTTGGGAGTCGAGCTTCTTGTGTCGCTTGGGTTTAATTTTTTTCTGCAAAAATATTGGGTCTTTAAGAAATAATGCGGACGCTTTGAATGTTTCTTTTTATTTCACGTCAGGATATCCTCGTTATTTTCTAGAATTTTTGGCTAGGGCCTCCATGGAAGTTGTATAGAATTTGATAGGAAAGAAGGATGTTTTATTATGTTTTGATGAGCTATTCTCATTTTTGGGATGTTTTTTAGAAAAATATTGTTCAGGTTTTCAGGTTCTTGCGTTTGTTGTTAAAGAATGTTTGGCTTTTTATTTGGAAATAGGGTTTACGTTTTGTTACCTTTGCACCACTCCGCGAGGGAGGGACGGTTTTGAACAGCAGGATTAAGGTAGTCTGAATAGTTGGATTTAGGTTCTATTATTTG
>NZ_FUKU01000025.1 GCF_900163865.1 Sphingobacterium sp. JB170 | reverse complement strand
GCAAAGCTAGTCGTACAAACTAAATCATGCAATATGTACTTCGTAGGCCGGATACAGGGAAACCTTGATGGATATAATAGATGACAGACATGGAAAGAGATCGACGATCATATCTTCCCAGATACCCGTGGCAGCATGGTACGAGATTATTGGTGGAGAGGGCACCGTAGCAGACGCAATACTCGATAGAATTGTGAACTCTTCTCATAGGATAAATCTAACTGGAGATTCTTTACGTAAAGGAAAAATATGATGGATATAAAATAACTTTTTCATATAATTGTATGATCTCAAAAGTGGCACGGTTTGACCCAAATCGATGGCACAATCCCTCCGATATATCCAATTATTAATTCTCTTCTTAAGAACTACCTTTTCTGCTTAATAAAGTGTAAAAGAATTTGGATATCCTTTTACGTAGTGAAACTTCGCGACCACCTCCATATCCGTATCCGTAACCATATCCATATCCGTAACCGCGTTTAAAATCAACATCGTTTATAACGATCGCCATATTTTTAAGTTTACCCTCTTCATACAATTCTTTCGGAACATTAAGCAGACGTTTGTCAAGATAGTTTGCTCTCGCAACATATATCGTCAAATCTGCATGTTCAGCAATCAATAATGTATCAGTAACTAAACTAACTGGAGCAGTGTCAACAATCACGTAATCATACTGCATCCGGCCATAAGCAATTATATCTGCATAATAACCATTCATGAGTAACTCCGCCGGGTTTGGAGCAATGTATCCCGAATAAATAATATCAAAATTATATGGATTAGGCTTCTTAATAACAATATTAGACACAGACATGTCAGGGTTAATCAAATATTGCGTTATCCCAATATTCGTATGTTGCAAATGAGATAAACCTAAATAATCTAGTACTTTAGGCGATCTTATGTCTGCCCCAAGTAATAAGACCTTTTTCCCAGACATAGCCAAAATTTTAGCTAAATTAGTTGCAATAAAAGACTTACCCTCACCAGAAGTCGTTGATGTCACATAAATCACAGACGACTCCTCCTTCTTATTCCCAAGCATAAACGAAATATTGGTACGCAATATACGAATAGCCTCAGCCAATGACGAACGGTCATTATCCTCAATAATGGGATGGTCTGATGTTGGGATTTCCCCAAGTATAGGAGAACTAAATCTTTCTTCGATATCGCGACGTGAATGAATTTTATTATCGAGGAGAAACTTGATATACAGTATAGCAAATGGAATTAGAAATCCCAGTATTAACGCTGCCATAACAATAATGGCTTTCCTCGGTGCAATTGGAATATCCGAACCATATGCCAAATCAATTATTTTAATGTTTGCGGGAGTAGCTGATGCCTTAATTTCAGTCTCCTCTCGCTTTTGAAGCAGAAAAAGATATAACGTTTCGACTATTTGCTGTTGTCTGGCGATTTCCTTAAAACCTCTTTCTTGATTTGGCAATTGACTCAATTTACCTTCGTATTTTTCCATCTGAGTTTGCAATGAATTTACGTTTCCTTGTAAAACTCTTCGATAATTATCCAAAGATATCTGCAAATTTTGGTTCACATGTTTTATACTATTATCTAAATTAGCAACGACTGGATTGTCTGGTGTTGCTGATTTTAATAAATCGCTCTTCTCAAGGATTAAATCGTTGTAAGATCTGATATTGTCTTGTATAGCGGGATCATTTAACCCAATATTCGAAGGTAAAAGATTCAATGTGTTTGTGTCGACAGCTGTCTCCCGTACCAGATCGGCTAGCTTCAGTTGCGTCTGATATTCGACAAGCTTTTGCTCATTCACAGAAGCTGTCTCCATATATAAACGCGCCTCCGATCCCATATCGACCATGCTGTTCCGATCTTTATAATCCGCAACTTTCGAATCTGCTGTCTCTAAATCTTTAGAAATTAGATCAAGTCGTGAATTAATAAATGTAGATGTTGCCGTTGTTACTTGAGCTTTGTCATTAGTTACATCTATATTATATTGTTCAATAAGTTCATCTAAAATTAATTCTGCTTTACCTTTATGTGCATGATTCAAAGAAAAATTTACAACAAACGATTGTTTATCCTTACTCGAAGTAATTTGAATAGATTGAAGTAAATTATCGATAATTTGCTCAACAGGTTTGTAGCTTATTGAAAGTTCATTATCCCAATTGAAATCTCGTTGAGGAACTAAAGTTATAACACCAATAGGGGTAGTTAATTTCTCTCCAATCTTATAATCTCGAGATCCATTTTTAACGTCAACAAAACGGACGTGATCATCTTTTTTAGATATTGAAAAAGTATAATTTACAGAGTCCAACCGAGGATGACTTGGCTCTAATAAAATTAACTTCAATGGTGATTCATTTTCAAGCAACTCGGACGATCGAACACTACCAATACTTTTATATTCGATATTTAATCTGTTTACCTCCACAACTTTCCTCAAAATACGTCTCGATTTCATAACATCCATCTGATCAGAGACAAATGCAACTCCACCGCCTGTCATACCTGTTAAGGTAGTGAGTTCAGAGAGTGCAGCCAACTCACCCGATGCCTGTTTCTCATCTTGCAATAAGATTCTCGCAGTAACTGCATAAATCTGCTGCGCGTATCTAAGATATATTAATGCTCCGACAAAGCAAATCAGTATAGAAAGCAAGAACCACTTCCAATAAAACGAATATTGTTCAAAAAGTTGTTGCAAATTTATTTCTTTGTCTAAGGAATCCTTTTCTTTAGGATCGGGGGTATTCTTCATACAATTTATTGCTAAGATTTCACTTATGAATGACCAGTAAAATTAAAGTCATAGCTACCGCGTTGCTACGGAAATGACTGTTATTATTAAACCTACAATCGATACAAAAACCGAAGTATTTTGGGTGTAATTGGAGGTTTGCATTCTCGCACCATTTGGTTCAACGTAGATTACATCGTTTTGAGCTAAATAATATACAGGAGAATTCAATGATTCTCGTTTATTCAAATCCAATCTAAACTCCTGTTTCTTTCCATTTTGTTCCCTAATAACCAAAATACCATGTCTTTTACCATAGATAGTCAAATCTCCTGCTAAACCTAATGCCTCTAATATTGTAATACGGTCATTATCAATAGTAAAGGTACCCGGACGAGTGACCTCACCTAACACAGTGACTTTAAAATTTCGAATTTGCATTGAGATACCCGGATTCACAATATACCGCGCCACTTCGCTACGAAGTAAGTCTACAGCCTGAGTTCTAGTAAGCCCTGCGAGTTTTATCTTCCCTAATTTAGGAAAATCAATTTCTCCGTTATCATCAACAGAATATGTTGGAATAAATGGGTTTGTATTTTGAATCGTACTACCTTGATAAGGAGAGACTTGGTTAAACGGCTGAGTAGCTCGAACATCATCCGCTGTGACCGAAATTGCTAATATATCGCCAGGCTGCAATTTCGGAGCATTTAATTCATATGCAGTATTCAACTCCACTGAGTCAGGCAAAAAATAAACGATATTTTTGCGGCTAGCACAGGACGAGCAACAAATAACCGCAACTACAAGCGAACAAAGCCCAAAATTAATCCATTGTTTTAACATAAGTTTCCATTTATCAATTTAAACGAATTTTTATAAGCAAAAAGCTTTCCAACCCTAAAATAAGGTGCACAAAAATAGTGTTTTTTTATTAATAATTGTTGTACCATAAATTTAATTTTGTACCAGCAACTACATATAAATTAATAATAAAACTATCACATTATTCTCATTTCTCAATCGCCCCTCTTTCTAACTAACGCTAGTGTTGCAATAGAATTCAGGCGTCAAAAGTCTATAGATTTTTTGATGTCTGTAAGACATATTTTCTTAACACAAAACTTTTCACCACCAAGTAAATAGCACTTAAAATTATCAACAAAATCACAGACAAAACAATCTGTAAATGAATACTAAAACCAGCGATAAATATAACTAACAGACCAATTAAAAATTGAAGGGCTCCGTACAAAAATGAAATAATCAATCTATTCACCCCGGCTTCATTTGCAAGGTATTGGTACAAATGTGATCGATGTGGATCAAAAATATTTTCTTGCAAATATAATCGTCTCACTATAGTCCACACTGCATCTATTCCATATACTGAGAGAAACAAGACATAAATTAGCGTTCCTGATTTGACGATTAACGTCCCTAATGCAAATAACAAAATGAACGCAATCGAAACCGAACCAACATCACCAGCAAATGCCTTTGCTTTATTTCGAAAATTAAAGAACGCAAATACAAACAGGGATAACATACTAAAGTATAAATAATCTTGATCAATAAAATGGAATCTATTATTTATAAAAACTAATAATGCTCCAACTGCTAAGCTATAGCACACAGTTATTCCATTAATACCATCCATAAAATTATAGGCATTGATAATTCCTAACACGATCACAAAAATGATTATTAGATAATACCATGGTAAGGTAATAACGTCCAATTGAAATAACAATAACAAAACTGACAATAACTGAACAGATAGTCTTATTTTACTGGACAAATTAAAAATATCATCAAAAAAAGAAATCAAAGTTGCCAAAGTGAGACCGAGAAAAAACCAAGGATATGAAAAGTTCGAAAGAATAAAAAACAACAACGATCCGAAATAAAAGATCACCCCGCCGCCCCGTAATGTTATGGAATCATGCGAAGATCGCGAATTGGGTTTATCAGTAATATTAAACCGCTTCGCAATATAAAAATAAGAGACTTCTAAAAAAAACAAGGAAATTAATATATATATGTAGCTCATCTTTATTTTTTATCAAAAACAACATTTCTGATTATTTTTCATTAATGTTATATAAAAAATTTATAATTAACACTTACATCTATCCATTTACATGAAAAGATGCGATCGTTTCTTTTAGTCCATCTTCAGCGCTGATCGGCAAACGGTTAATTGCCAAAGCACACTTAATCTTCTCGTTAGACACTACATAAGTTTCAGTGAGCTTCTTCAATCTTTCAGAATTTATTGGAAACGGCAATACATCTCCAATTCTAGCCATGCATTGAACAATGCCTTTTGGCAACCAAAGCATTTTTGTATTTTTTGTTGCTACAGTGTCGATTAGAGAAATCAGTTGATTTGTAGAAATTGACTCATCATCTGCAAAATTAAACACTCCCGATTTCAATTGTCGATTTAATATCATCATTTTAACTAAATAATTCAAATTTGAAATTGACAAAAATGATCTCTGATTATCAAAAGATGCTAAGGGCCAGGGAAGTCCCCTTTTTATTAGATTAAAAAGGAGATTAAGATTCCCCTTATTATGTGGCCCATGAATCATACAGGGACGGATAATAAATAGCCGTTTCCCTTCTGGGAGATTTTGCTTTAATAAATATCTTTCCGCTTCATGTTTAGACTGTCCATACGCAGTTGTTGGATTAGGTTCGTAATCTTCTGTCAAGATCCCATCCACAGAATCCGCAACTGCTTTCACAGAACTAAAATATAAAAAGTCCTTAATATCTGAATTAAGAAACTGGTTAAAGAGTTTAATTGTAAGATCACGATTAACTTTAAAATATTCGGTGCTTTCACTAACATTCGATGTATCGTGAGCCTTCCCCGCTAAATGTATCAAGGCATCGCTATTGAATGGGAGGAGGGTTACCCATTCAGGATTTCGCAACGAAATTTTAATGGTTTGTATGTCGCTCTTTTGCAAATATTTGATCAAATTTTTTCCAACAAACCCTGAAGCACCGGTGATTGCAACTTTCATTTCAAATATAATTTAATATCGTTTTCGCCATCTCTCTATTTACAATATCTCGTTTGAATCTTTCTACAAATGAACTTCGGATTAGGCGCTTATATTCATACTGGCTCAATTTCTCGACTAACTCATCAACATTACAAGGATGAAACAAAATCGAATTCTCAAGATTATTACCTACGAAATCAGCAGCAAAACCACCCACTCCAGCAATAATCGGTTGTGGAAAACACCCCAATTCAAACAACTTAGACGGCAATACTTTTTTAAATGCATTATAGTCATTCAAATGTACGAACAGATAGTCAGCTTGTGAATATATCCTCAACAGTTCGTCTCGCTTAACCGGTTGGCGAACTTCAACATTCTTTACCTCCAACCTGGTCAGTTCTTTTAAAAGTTTACCTTTAGCTCCACCGTCACCAATAATAATAAAATTTACACTGCCCTCCATAGCCTTTGCAACTTGAGGTACAATCTTATGTAACCCTTGCCCCTCTCCAAGATTCCCCGCATAAACAATTGTTCTACAGGTAACGTTCTCACTTTGAATTTCCACACCTCGACTCGCCTCAATAAAAATATCATCGATCCCGTTTGGAAAAAAACTATAGTTTTTCTCTTTGTATTGAGAAAAATATCGTTTAAATCCACCTGAAATTAAATTTATATGAGAAGCATAATCAAAAGTTTCCTTTTCTATTCGCTTTACGACAGGAAGAGAAATGGACTTTACAACACGATTCTCTAAAACATCTTCTAATGTGTCATAAAAGATATCTCTTATATCTAAGTATAATGGAATACCTAATGATTTAGCGATTTTTTTTCCCAAATAAGCTGTAAATAAACGAGAGGAAGATGCAAAAACAATATCATATTTTCTATTCTTTACTAATCGTCTCGTTTCACTATAGAATTTCCTGAATGATATTATCTGATCTTTCATACCACTTTGATGAGATGGGATTTTAATTCTTTGAATAGTTAAATTATCTCTCGTCTCCTTTTCCAGTGCGTCTACCGAAAAGGTGTTATACCGATTTGGTAAAGTAGTTATTACATCAATTTCTACGTCCCCCTTCCCTTGTAATGCGAGCTCCTTAGCCAATGGACTATTACGAAACGAACCTGCACAAAGATCCGGCTCAAAATAGAATGTTAAAAATAATATTCTCTTCATAATTAATTAGGAAAAATAAAATGTGAGTTAAGCTCCTGCGAAAAATGAATCACAAATCTTTGCGCAGATTGGTAATTATTGAACCGATCCGTATATTGATAGCTTTCGAGCTCAATTTTTGATGCCCCACGAAAGACTGCTTCAACCTCGTTATTTATTAAAAAACGTGATTCATCCACTTGATTAGCAAATAGACCAGGAAAAAGATGAAAATAGCACATACTATTAAACGGCTTGCTTAAAAAATCGAATAGTTCGATTTTATCATTTTTAAATAAAAAATGTCGGTTATGTATTATTCCAAACTCCTTTCGATAACCGTCATGCTCCGCTTTAAATTCATTTTCCTCATCAACAAGTATTCGAACTTTTGCGCGATTCCCTACTCGAAAGCCGCCCCACACTTGGGACTGGCTCGTATTGTTTACAACAACTGTATTATGCGCCTCCGTGGATCGTTCTAAGTCTCTCCGCTTTCCTCTCTGATAAGTTGATGTTCCCTGTTCGACAAAAAGGGGCTTTTCCTTATAGAACAATATAAATGCCAATGCATCAGAATGGCCGTGTCCAGGTTGATAAGAGGAACTTATTTGAGCGAGATCCAGTTTACACTCGTAAAGTGCCTTTGATACTGACCTATACCCTGAATCTTTTAAAGGGACGTCCATCTTCTTAATTCCCAAATCATTCAAAGCATAATCGAACAACCAATTAGTAGGAAATGCTATTCCTTCTGCACTATCATTGAAATTCGGAATTTTACCGTTGCGAAAAGATATCTTATTTAGCCAACTAATCATAAGACCTGCCACTCTCTGAACTTCATACAAAACATTATCGTCAAATGTACTTGCGTGACTATACCAATCTATAAACTCCAAAACTCGAAAAAGAATAATCTTATGATACATGGGGCTTAATTCAAAATGTGCTCCATCTTCGTGAATTTGTTCTTTAAGTTCGGTCATAACTAGGCTAGTTCCCTTCTCAATCCATTGCTCTTTCCCAAAAAAGCTCCCACCCATTACCAAGGCAAAAGCATTCTCTAATAAGTGATTACCTAAAATATGAAATTCAATATTTCTAAATAAAAAATGCATTTCGGAATACAACGAGGCAATAACATCATTATTAATGCACTTTTCATTGCTCAGAAATTTAATAACATTTATAATCCTCAATGACGCGGGATATGGTTCTAATTCCAGTAAACCTCCTCTCAAACTATCGTATAAAGATTGAATTAATCCAAGCCTCACATTCACACTTATATCTCTCTGAGCTAACCAATTAGCGTATTGAAGATTATAATTCCATAATTTACCATACCGCATTTCGTCCCATTCAATAACATTTCCGAACTGAATGTCTAAATTTAGAAATCGAAATTTACCATCGCCGTAATATGTCTTCTCGACAGTTTCTACCTTTTTGAACCTAAGAAGGTTAACGTGTTCGCTGTTAAAATCTTGGCTATAATCCACAAGCGTCCTTCTCCTTTTCAATCGAAAAATAATTTGATAAAAAAGTTGGGTTGGCTTCAAATACCAAATAGTCGACGATAGTCTAATAATCTTGTTAATCATTTACACTTTTAATTGTAAGGATGTGTGTAACGATCCGCTTTGAAGTATTACCATCCCAAAGCGGAATCTGTGTCCCTTTCTTCCACATCCCAGAGAAAACTTTCTCTAGAGCGGGAGGTATCGCCCGAGGATTCGTCCCTATTAACTCGTTTGTTCCTAAAGAAACGGTTTCTGGTCGTTCAGTATTGTCCCTTAAAGTCAAACAAGGAATCCCCAAAACAGTTGTTTCCTCAGTAATTCCTCCAGAGTCTGTTATTACCGCTTTTGCATTACTTACTAGATAATTAAATTCCAAATAACTTAAAGGATCTATTAAAATCAAATTAGGCGCTCTAACACCAATCGCCTGGATAATTTTCGCTGTTCTAGGATGAACAGGAAATATTAATGGGATATCGTGTGAAGATTCAACAATTGTCTCAATTAATTTTCTCAAATTAGATTCCTCATCTACATTAGCAGGTCGATGGAGAGTCATCACAATATATTCGGATTGCACAAGTCCCCTCTCATCCCAAACTACTGGTTTGATAAACCGTGAACGCTGTTTTAAAAGTGTATCGATCATGGTGTTTCCCACAAAAATAATTCGGTCCTCACTGATACCACTTTTCAACAAATTCTGATTAGCAATTTCAGAAGTAGTATAAAAATAATTCGTAATGCTATCCGTTACCAACCTATTGATCTCTTCAGGCATAGACCAATCACCTGATCGAATTCCGGCCTCAACGTGTGCCACTTTTGTTTTTAATTTCTGAGCGGTAATGGCGCATGCCATCGTAGATGTAACATCTCCAACTACAAGAACTAGATCCGTCGGGTTAGTTAATAACTCTTTTTCAAAACCCACCATTATCGCAGCGGTTTGCTCCGCTTGACTTCCGCCTCCAGCGTGTAGGTTAATATCTGGTTCAGGAATTTCTAATTGAGCAAAAAAATTACCCGACATTTGCTTATCATAATGCTGGCCTGTATGAACTAGTCGGTAATCAATCGGATTACCGTCAATTTTTGACGCCTCTATTGCATGAATTATTGGCGCTATTTTCATAAAATTAGGTCTGGCACCTGCTACGATAGTTATCTTAATCATTTAATTAATAAATTTATTTTACCTGAAATACTTAATATTGGCTTCTCAACTTTTAAGAAATTAAATTGAATTTTGACATTCGACGAATCAAATAACTCCTCTGGCCTAGCAATTTTCTCTTTTGAAACGTAAAAAATATCAGCAAAGCCCTTCGCAGTTTGCTTAACTTGAACATGAGAGGATACCTCAAATAATTTATGATGTCTTCCAAAAATTAACCCTGTTAGCGGAATCTTCGCTCCTTCACAATCGAGTATATATTCACCTTTTCTACCATCGCTAATTTCAAATTTCTGCAATATTTTACCCGAAAAGCTTAATGTCTTAATCAGATCTTGTGTGTTATACCGAATAAGAGGCGACGCAAAATTAAAATAAGATGTGCCAACTAATTCTCCAGAATACCCAAACTGATTGCCCACTTCGGCATAACCGTAGGTTTGGTGGGCTAAATATTTATATCGCTCAGACTCCTCGGCAAAAACACAAGTTTCAGTATGACCATAGAATGATTGTGTTTTTATTTCAAACGTATCCTCTATGTTCTCTCTATAGTGAGGTGCTGGAAATTCACTATTTAAAAAAGCACCTTTTAAAGTAGATTTAAGCCGGCTCCATAACTGAGGATGGCTCAATTTACAAATAGAGGCAAATTCAGAAATTGCGCTTGGATATCCATGTAAAAAATCAATATTATATTTCGTTGATATTTCATACAATCGGGAACAAACTTCAGCTTGATCAGCATATATATCAACTCTCAACGTATTACGCAAAAAATCATATTGAACATAATTATCGACCGTACTCCTACCATCAAACCCTAGCTTAATAGAATTTGGTCGATATCCTAATTTCCCCCATATATAATGTATATGTGCCCATTCGTTTCCATAACGCACCGGATCCATATAAAAAGCGAGAGGACGCCCCGATGAACCGCCTGTATTAACTTTCATTCTATTACGAATTGGAAAACTACGTTCTTCTAAGGGCACGTCGATCAAATCCTGTTTTGAAATAACCGGTATTTTCGAAATGTCTGAGAAACAACTGATATCTCCAAGTTCAATACCGAAATTCTTATATAGACTAGAATAAAAAGGTACGTTTAAATATGCGTGTTTAAATACTTTGAAAAATTTATCGAAAATGAACTTCTCTTTATCTTTTTGTTCAAATTCAGAAAAAAGTCTAATGAAATCCGATTGTTCTTTGTATATAACACCAATCCCCGGCCGATACGAAAACGGTATACGCCCAATGAGCTTTCCGACTGGAATAGGGATGGAAATATTTACGCTTTTAAGATAGTTTAAAATCCGATTCATCTGATCTATTATATTAAAATTTAGCTACTACTTTCTTTATACTTAAATTTATTAGATTTCGTTGATTTTCCGCAGTATATCTACTCTCAATTTCTTTGATGCAGTTATTGGCGTAAAAATCACGTTCTTCTTGCGAAAGAAGAGTGAAACTCGCTATCTTTTTGGCTAAATCCTTGATATCCCCCTGTATAAATATTTTCCCGGTAACGCCGTCCCTGATAGCCGCTACTTCTGGCCCATGCTTAACATTATTATCATCTGTAATCACAGGGCAGCCATAGGTCAAAGCATGGATTGCAGAAAGACCGACCGCACTCGGAATAACACTCGCCTTCGCATTTAAAAAGCAATTTGCAATTATTCGTTCGTCATAACAACTCCCCATAAAAGCCACCCGCGCATCAATCCCTAACTCCTCCGACAACCGAATAAGTTCATGTTTAAACTCACCTTCTCCAATAAAAACTACTTTCACGAAGACACCTTGATTATCTAGGTAAGCTATCGCTTTAAGAATTTGATCCAGATTTTTCGTTCTTGTCAATCGTCCTGAAAAAAGAATATAAGGAACTTCATCGGAAATTATTGAGGTTGATTCCTCCTTTACTTTTTCTAATATACTCTTTTGATATTTATAATCTAAAGAATTATAAATCACGGTTATATCTCCTTTAAACCCCTTCTCAGCAAAAATATCCTTTGCCCGCTGATCAAAAACTAACCCTCCAGTAAATAACTTAAAATAGATAGTTTTAAAAATATCATTAAATGAGTTTTGGTTCTTTCTAAATCCATGACTCCAAAATAAAGTAGGAACTCGTCGAAATCTCAAAATGATAGCAACCCACCATGTCGAAAGATATTTCCAATCTCCAAAGATAACAACGCAATTGTAATTTGCGATTTTAACCTTTCTCGACAATCCTGGTTGTATGGAGAAATATTTTAAAAACCATGTATTTTCAATTTTAGTAAACCTATCGTTAACAGACATGTCGATTAATTTCATACCGCGAAATTGAGGAGATTCCTTTTGCCCACCAAAAAAATGGTATTCTATCTCAACATCATCTTTTAGGCTGTCAATAACCGGTTTTCTATAATGAGCATAATAAGGAAATATTATTGCAACTTTCAATTTATCCATCGATCGATACAGAGGTTAAAATGTACTTATAAAGTCCGACATATAATCCAATATAATACTATTCTTATCTAGAACCTTCTTTTCATTATTTAATAACCTAGGGTTTGTTGCGTTCTCAGTCACTTGTCCATCCCACCAAACTATTCCCTTTATATTATTACCAGATCTCGAATAACTCTTCATATGGTCCACAAATTTCATCATAGTTTCTTTTGGGATTAGTTGACTCCCAAATTTTTTATTATTTGTGTGAATGCCATACCACACGAACGGCACTACATCCTTTTTTAACCTCTCACCATATTCTAAAGCAACTTCCAAATTATCATTCAAGTACTCCAAATTCTTTTGTTCACCAATTTCACTATTAGTAAACAAAATATACATGGATGGAAAAAGATAATCACAGTTACGTAGCAAACCATCTAGTGCTTTATTCATATTTGGTTTGTTTTGTGCCGAATAATAAAATCTAAATGGCATACCATAGATTCCAATTTTTAAATTTGGCCTAAATTTCCGAACTGTGGAGATCATTTTATTTAATTCAATAATAGCATGCTTATATTCATTCGTATTGGTACCAAAATTTTTTAAATTTTGGTACTGCTTATTCTCTATATTTAAACATAAAACACCTGATGCATCACTTTTCGGATACATTTTCGCAAGATTTTTTCGGATACTATTAATATTAATTTCGCCGTTCTTATATGGATCAATCTGGAAACCTTTTAAAATCTTTATACTTTCAAGAGCACTATTATTTTTGATAAAATTCTTCACCTCATTATTATAATTATCGGACACCGCAAAAACTTTAAAATCACGTTTGCTTTGTCCGAATAAAAATATGCTATGACAAAAAACAAGCAGAAGTAAAACTCCCTTAAACGTTTTATTATACACCATTTTCTATTACTTTATTATAAACTTCATCAATATTTTTACATATATTATGCCAAAAAAACTTTTTGGAAGCTTTCTGAGCCTTCTCACCCATTTTAACTTTTAAAAGCCTATCTTCAAAAAACTTTGTGATTACGGAAGAAAGCGCATCCACGTCGGTATGATCTACAAAAAATCCCTCCATACTGTCTGTTAAATACCCATCTAATCCCGAATTTTTTGAACAAATGATTGGTAGACCAGCAGCAATCGCTTCAACATAAACCCGACCAAATGTTTCAGGATAACTGACGAGTACAAATACATCATATTTTAGTAATAATTTCGAAACATCTGCGTGCTTAACCACCCCCTTAAAGCTTATAGCATTTGTTAAGCCATTTGCTTCGACTAATTTTTGCAAGGCAGATAATTCAGGTCCCTCTCCATAAATATCTAAAATGAATCGTAATTTTCGTTCACTTAATTTTGATAGAGCAAGGATTAACGTATCAATATTTTTCCAATCCAAAAGACGCGAAATCGTCACGAGCTTCAATACTTCGCTCTCGTTAAAGTTAGAACGTGCAGTAACGTAAGAATCATCAATTCCGTGGGGAATCAAATATGATAAGGGATGCAAACTGTCTGCTATTTTTTTCTGACGAAAGGATATACTTATTAATGAGTTCGACTCATTAATGTAAAGACTCTCATGACGGCTTAAAGGCTTTCTACCTAAGTCCCTAGTTGTTATACAAAATGGTATTCGAAGGTTGGATTTAATAAAATAAGCAAGCCCTGCATTAATACCTATATTATGAGCATGACAAATATTTATTTCGTTGTTAATGCAAATTTTTTCAATAGTTTTCCGATAAAACAAAAAGGAAATCCGAGCAAATATTTTTCTAAAAAAGAAATCATTTTTGAAAGTGGGAATCGCCACGACGTGAATTTTAAAACCCTCATAAGAATATATCTTCATTCGTCTTAAAAGATAAAACTCCTTCCATTTCTGCGATAAAAGCGATAAAAAATAAGACGAAAACGGAACGGTTAAAATAAATGTATATTTAACATTTTGATTCAATCGCATATGTTGGCGCGCCGTAGTTAGTAAAATATCGTTCTCTCTTTTTTTTATTTTAAAATGAGCCGGAAGAACTGATGCAATTTGAAGTATATTAACCCTTTCCATAGTCTAACTTTGTTTTCGAAATATGATGATATGCAAAAACCGTAAGAATCGAAAAATTCCAGAATTTATCATGTGTAAACAATGACAAAGAAAACATTCCGAAAATCACCTGTTGAATATAAATAATTGAAATCCAGCCGAGATTAGAATTAGTATTGAACAACCTTAATCCTGCTCTTAAACTTTTAAAGATCCAACCTAAAAACAACCATCCGCCAAGTATCCCCGTAGCCATCAAACTTTCGATAATTATGTTGTGCGGATATATTCCCCTCCCGATACCCCAAGTCTGAATCAAAAACGCATTTCCTAAAAGTGGATTAGCAAGGAACTCGTCTACACCTTTTTTAAAGATATCATCTCGCCCGGACGAGTTCCCTCCTTCAACTGCCATTTGAACTCTATCAAAAAATGTGCCTCCGTATCCGGATAGAATCTCTGTTATTTGAAAAGAAAAAACAAAAAATAACGCACAAATAAACACGAGTATAAATATGCCTTTCAAATATCCGACTTTGTCTTTAAACAAAAAGAATGAACAAATAACCAAAGCTAACAAAGGGCTTCTACTTCCAGCCAGGTACATCACGAATAGTCCAAGCAAAAAACATCCTAGTAAGAATACTTTTGAAATAATTGAATTAGACGTTCGTCCAAATAACACTAAAGACAATAAAGCAAATGATACTCCGAAATGTCCATAAACTAATGATGTCAAACCTTGCGTACCCTCATATCGGCCTTCCTGCCTTTGCACTAAATCTGTCGACAACACTAAACTGATAAATACCGATAATACAATTCCAATAAAATAAAGAAGATACCCTCTTTTTAGCACCCATTCAAAATCCACCCTTTTGAGGAAAATGATCGATAAGCTAGTCAAAAAACAATACACTATTCCTTCAATATAGTCAAATGAATTTGAATAAAATGTCATCTCAACTTTATATAAATACACATCCAACAAAACTCTTATCAAATATATTACAAAGAAACAGATAAAAAACAAAATACTAGACAATGGAATTGTTGAACTTCTATTCAATAGTCCCCGCATTATCAAAAATAGAGAAATAAATAACACCCCCCATTTTAATGGGACAGTAAAATAAACATAATCTATTCCTAATACTCCAGGAATCATTACGACGAACAATGGTGCAAAAATAAGCAACAACAAAAAAATACTATCTATTCTTTTTATAAATAACATATCCAAAATATTTAACAAAAAATTACCGATAGAATCTCATTGTATCTGCTTTCTTTAATACACGACTTTAAACAGTTCCGTTTTCTTCTCATAATCTCGATCCACAAATGCAGCTTTTGGTCAAATGTAAAAAATGATTGGGACATCAGAACGCGCCTTGTTTTGATAGATTTGATTTGATTCTTTATAATTGAGTTCGAACTATAAACGCCGCCTTCATGCATTCTATAACTTCCTCCTATCATGTTCAAAATAGCGCCCTTTCCCTGTATTGCAAGAAGACTTTGTAAGACTATGTCTCCATTAAACACCTTAGACAAGGACGGATTATAAGGCAATTTAACATTCCGAAACACAATTGAAAGTGTACGAAAATACTGATGAAACACCTCATTTTTAGAAAAATAGCAATCCCCCCTCTTTAATTTCGGCTCGTCGATAACTTCCCCCACAGCATTAATTCTTCTAACTAAATGACCACAGAAAGAAAACTGAGGATTCGCTTCTAAAAAATCGACCTGCTTCTGTAGCTTAAGAGGATCTGTCCAACAATCATCTCCTTCGCAAAGCGCAATATATTTACCCTTTGCTCGCGGAAATAAAATAGTCCGCCAAAGTCCTACTTTCTTCGAATATTGATTTTCATTCTGATAAACTGGCTTAATTATATTCGGGTACTTCTGTTCATACTCTCTAATTATAACCGCCGTATTATCGTGGGACGCATCATCGTTAATTACAACCTCAAATTCAAAATTAGTTCTTTGAGTAACGAACCCCTCTAAACAATCCCGAATATATGGTTCATGATTAAAAGCTGTACAGACTACAGATAACAAAGGTTTTTCCATTTTCCAAATTTTATCTTTCAATAGATCTAGCGGGTCGTCCAGAAACGGTCACATTAGGATCAATAGATCTAGTGACTAGCGATCCTGCGCCTACAAACGCAAAATCCCCAATGCTCTCGACCTTACCCGAAATTGTGAGCGATCCCTGCCCTATAAAAACGAATTCTCCAATTCTAGTATATGCTCCTATTATGGCGCCACCAGCAATAAAACAACCTCTACCAATATTGTTGTCGTGTGAAATATTCACCCCCGATAGGATTATAGTATCATCTCCAATCGAAGCGTTAGCTTGGATAATTGTAAATGCATTTACAATTACACCTTTTTCTGAAATTGTCGAACGCTTTGAAATAACAGTAGAAGGATGAAAAATCGACGGAGTATGTCCACCCTGGAGACGAATTTTGCTTGCAATAATTGATCTTAATTTATTGTCCCCCATTGTGAGGACAAAATTCCTTCCATTAAGTTGTCCGAGTGCAAACAATTCTTCGAAAGATCCAAGGATCGGAATATTATTTACATATTCTCCCGTACGACTAGAGTCGAAATGATACAAACCTTTTATCTCCCAACTACTTTGTTCAACTAAATCCATAAACACTGGTGTATTATGTCCAACACCAAGCAAATATACAGTTCTCATCGTTTCCAATTATTTATCACAGGCTTTCTCTTACCAGACGCCAATACGGGGATGTCGGATGAAAACTCCACCATTATATTAGCATCTTTACCAAATAGCTCTTCGAGCTCCATAATTATCTCCTTTGAACTTCTAAAATCTTCTTTACAATTAAGTTTTAATAGATATTCACTTTCCCCATTCTGAATGAACTGCCATTGCACGATTTGAGTATAATGCTTTAAAATACGGGCCAGTGCCATTGGATATACTATATCTCCCTTTGTATCAAAGACTAAATCTAGCCGTCTTCCATAAAGCTTCTCGAAAATAGGGAAACCATTACTATGTTCATTTTTTTCCAACATAATAGCGGTATCACCGGTATCATATCTAATCAGCGGAAAGGCATAATTAAATAAATCAGTTATCACAATTCTACCCAATTCACCATATTCTGCAGGCTTATCTTCCTGAAGTTTAAGCACCTCGAAGTAATAGGACGCGTGATTCAAATAAAAAAACTGATCCCCCTCAGCAGATGGATTGCCTTCTTGTCCTAAGATTCCATTTTCTTCGTTTGCGTACTGCGATATAATATTACATCCTAGTTTAGTCTGAACTAAGTCTCTTGTTGACTCCTCTAACGCCTCGCTACCAGCGATCATCAATTTCAAACTAGGCATCTTGATATTGTTATCAACTGAAAATTTTGCCAATAAATCTATGGACGACGCATATCCGCGAACTGCCACTACGTGTTTTTTTACTATTGTTTCACATAGCGCTTTTAATCGCTCTTTGTCGATTTGCGCAATATTGAAAGCTATAATGTTTTCTCTAATTGATTGCAATTTCGACTTATTCTGCCATCTATTCCATGTTCTTAAATGTACTAATCTATCATGTGATTTAAAACCGGATCTATTTCCGAAATATTTTAACTCCGCGATTCTCCGCATCCTTTTCCGTGTATCCTGTGGTACAGCAAATGGTGTACCGGTCGATCCGCTAGTATTTTGAACAAATATTTTACCTTTTTGAAAGGGAATACTTTCAGACGGAATCGATATGTCGACAAAATTATCAATTAAAATTGATTTATTCACAACAGGAAAATCATCGATCCGCTTACCTGAATAGGTTCTATAAAACTTACAATTATTCACCGCGTGATTAAGTAACCTGCTTAGATATTGCTTTTTTTTATCTTTCCCTTGCTCTCCTTTCTCCAAAATGAATTGTATATCGTTATACTGTCGACGAATTATACTTCCTTTAAGAAAGTCGTTTATCCAATAAGTGTTTCTAAGAAAATAAGATAGAAATCCCATATTATATATTATTTATAGCTTTAATTATTAGAGCACTGATCAGTTTAACTTCCTCAACCGTAAGATCAAAGTATAAAGGAAGGCATAGCACTCTCGACGAAATACTGTCGGCAATTGGTAGTTCGGGACTCTCTTTTAGGTATGGCAACACAGATGCCAACGAAGGATAAAAATATCGTCGAGAAAATACCTCATGTTTGTCTAATTTCGCTTTCACTCCTAATAAAACATCTTCATTTTCAAAAACTAACGGATAGTACGCATAATTGGAAGCAGACTGAGCATGCCATTTCGGTCTAAAAACATTCACTGGACCTAATGATTCGTTATAACATTCAGTTAACAACTTTCTTTGCTTATATATTTGATCAACATATGGCAAATTGGCAAGTCCCATTGCCGCATGAAACTCGGAGTTCTTCCCATTGATTCCAAGTTCGGTAAATGATTCGGAACCTGAGATTCCAAAATTACGCATTGACGATAGTTTTTTCAAAACATCAGGACTCTTTGCCACTAAAAGTCCTCCTTCGATTGAATGATATAATTTGGTCGCATGTAAAGAACAAGTCGTAATATCGCCGTAGTCAAAAATCGACCTACCATTTACAGTTACACCAAAAGAATGAGCACCGTCAAAAATAACTTTTAAATTGTATTTCCTCGCAATACGTTCTATCTCTTCGACATCACAGGGATTCCCATATACATGTGTCGCAAGTATAGCCGATGTTTTCGCTGTAATTGACGCTTCTATCTTTTTTGAATCAATATTCAAAGTGTTATCATCTATGTCAACAAACTTAGGCGTACATCCTTCCCAAACAATACTGGAAGTTGTAGCAACGAAAGAGAAAGGTGTAGTTATCACTTCTCCACTTAAATTTAGAGCCTTGATTGCCATCTGAAGCGCAATGGTTCCATTTGTTACGAAAAGTAAATTCCTAACATTCAAATAGTCTTTTAGCTTCGTCTCTAGATGCGATGCCAATGGCCCCATATTCGTTAACCATTTTCTTTTCCAAATATCTTCGACATATGCATTGAACTCTTCCACAGGTGGAAGAAAGGGTTTAGTAACGGGTATCATATCTTCAATTTTTTACTTTTAAGGAGATCTAAACAATAATATAGCGGCGTTGATTTAATGATAAAATTAAGGCTTAAGTATGTCGCCAAACTGACAAAACCACCAACACCAACAAGGTAAATAGAAGCAATCCCATGTATATGATTAATTATAAAAGACGTAACAAAAAACATAATTCCTGCAGACAGAAATGTAGGCAACATATCATAAAATTGTTGCTTACTATTATAATTAATCATTTCGGAACTATAATAGGTATTTATGAATAAAGCTAAATAATTACAAATTACACTACTCCAGACCAATCCCATAATTCCAAATTGAAATCCGACAAACAAACCAACAGTAATAATAGATTTCTTAATGACTTCTAACTTTAAAAACATCTCACTTCTTCCATAAACTTTAAAAACATTTAAATTAAACGCATGGATAGGGTAGAATATACTTGATAAACACAGAATCTGAAAATATGGAACTGCAGAGAGCCATTCATCTCCCAATGCAAATTGAAACAAAGGATGGGCAATCGCAGCCGCACAAAACATAAGTGGACAAGTGATAAAGAATGCCAGACGCATTATCTTTCTGTATACTAGAGAAATTCTATTCGTGTCCCCTTGTATACTTGATAAAAGCGGATAAGTAACTTTCGTCATTACACCCGTCAAAATATTTACTGGATAATCATTAAACGCTTTCGATCTTTCAAAAAAACCCAATTGTCGTGCCGAGTAAAATTTACCGATGATAATATTATAAATATTTTGATACACGGTTGTGAGTAATCCTGAGAGCATTAATTTATAACCAAATCCAAAATGAAATTTCGCTGATCTTTTTGAAAAATCTAAAGAGGGTTTCCAGTCTGATCTCAACCATAATATTATAGATTGGACACATTGTGTTGATAAATACATAAACACAATTGACCATACACCATTACCTAAATAACCCAATGAAATACCCACCGACACCCCCACAATCGTTCCTGGCATATTTTGTTTCATTATCCTTTTAAACTCCATTCGAGAATTCAAAATTGCCAGCTGAACGGCAGAAAAAGCTGCAATTATAAAACTTAGTCCATATACTCGAATTAAGCCAGTTAAAACAGGTTGATTATAGAAGCTCGATATTAACGGAGCTAGGAAAAAAATAATAATATAAAACACCAAGCTCAATCCAAGATTCAGAAAAAAGACCGTTGAATAGTCTTCGCTATTAGCATCTCTTTTACGAATAAGTGATGCTGACATACCACTATCCATTATTGTAGTACCGATAGCAACAAATACTGAAATCATACCAATCAATCCAAATTCAGCAGGCCCTAACCATCGTGCTAAAATAATAGTAGAGATGAACGACAAGCCCCTTAGTATAAAGGTATCCGCGATCGTCCATACAAGACCGGAAAGAGTTTTCCTTTTTAGTGACATGTAAAAAACTAACTAATTCTAAGTACTTGCTTCTTAATATAGGAAAAATAATCTCCTTTTAAATCTCTTACTTGCAAAGCTAAATCGGCCGAATTAATCCATTTATAAAGCATCGAAATCTCCTCTAAACAAGCAATTTTTAACCCAGTTCTCTTTTCCAATGCTTTAACAAATTCTGTTGCTTCAGTTAATGATTCATGGGTCCCGGTATCAAGCCAAGCAAATCCTCGGCTAAGAGTCTTCACCTTTAAATTGGATTCACATAAATATCGCTGATTTATACTGGTTATCTCCAACTCTCCCCGGTGCGACGGTTTCACTTTTTTGGCTTCGTTCACCACCGAATTTGGATAAAAATACAAACCAACTACAGCATAGTTTGATTTCGGTTGAATAGGCTTCTCTTCGATACTTGTCACATTCCCGTCAGCATCAAATTCTGCAACGCCATACCTCTCAGGGTCATCTACATAATATCCGAAAATCACAGCACTATCTTGTTCTTCGACAACCTTTACAGAGTCTCGTAGTACCTTTTGAAAACCTGCTCCGTAGAAAATATTATCACCCAGGATCAAGCATACGTCATCTGTCCCGATGAAATCTTCTCCTATAATAAAAGCTTGTGCTAACCCATCTGGATTGGGTTGTTCTGCGTAGGTCAATCGAATACCAAATTGACTCCCGTCCCCAAACAGTTTTTCAAAATTAGGCAAATCATATGGCGTCGAAATAATTAAGATATCGCGAATCCCTGCCAGCATCAATACCGAAAGTGGGTAATAAATCATCGGCTTATCATATACGGGCAAAAGTTGCTTTGAAACCGCTATTGTGAGTGGATGGAGGCGTGTTCCTGATCCGCCAGCTAAAATAATTCCTTTCATTTATACCTTAATTTATGATGTTTATTGATATTGATTTCGATAATAATTCTGATAATCTCCTGAGGTGACATCATTTAACCATCCTTCGTTTGACAAGTACCAATCAATTGTAATAGAAAGTCCTTCTTCAAATGTAACCGATGGATTATACCCTAACTCTTTATTAATTTTGGTGGCATCTATCGCATAGCGCAGATCGTGACCTGGGCGGTCCCCTACAAAGGTTATTAACTGAGCTGACGTTCCGTTTAAACGACCTAATTTCGTATCCATCTGACGACAGAGTTCCTTAACCAAATCGATATTCTTCCATTCATTAAATCCACCAACGTTATATGCTTCACCATCTGTCCCTTCATGAAACACTAGATCGATTGCTCTAGCATGGTCAATTACATATAACCAATCTCTCGTGAATTTCCCGTTCCCATAGATAGGCAGAGGTTTGTCATTTAAAATATTGTGAATACAAAGAGGGATCAATTTTTCAGGAAAATGATTTGGTCCATAGTTATTGGAACAATTTGTCAAAACGATCGGTAGCCCATAAGTATCATGATAGGCTCTGACAAAATGATCCGATGAAGCTTTTGATGCTGAATATGGCGAATGTGGATCATAAGCCGTATGCTCTGTGAAAAATCCTGTTTCCCCAAGTGTACCATAAACCTCGTCAGTAGAAACATGATGAAAACGCTTTCCACCAAAATCATCTTTCCAAATCTCTCGACTAGCGTTCAACAAATTTACTGTTCCAATCACGTTTGTCATGACAAACAGAATAGGGTCGGATATTGACCGATCAACATGTGATTCTGCGGCTAAATGGATAACCCCATCCGGCATATATTGCTTGAAGATCTTTAAAACAGTATCTGCTTCCGTAATGTCTGCCTTTACAAAACTGTAATTAGGATGATTTTCTACATCATTAAGGTTTGCTAAATTTCCCGCATAAGTCAGAGTGTCTATATTGATAATATGATAATCGGGATATTTCAATACAAACTCGCGAACAACATGTGAGCCGATAAAACCAGCTCCTCCTGTGATAACTATATTTTTACTCATTTAATATAAGATTACTCGCCAATTGCATAATATTCGAACCCTAATTTGTTCATTTCAATATTATTCAACAATTTCCGTCCATCAAAAACAAAAGCAGGCTTTTTCATTTCTCCTTTAATTTTATTCCAATTATAAGTTTTAAACTCGTCCCATTCTGTCAATATAGCAACCGCATGAGCGTCACCCACCGCGTCATACGGGTCGTTTACGATGGTAACCAAACGCTTAATTTCTTCAAGAGAACGAGTACCAAGTGAAACGAGATCACTATAAATTTGATTATCACTAACTTTTGGATCATAAACAACCACCTGAGCTTCTTCATCCATTAGATAGTCTGCTACATATATAGCTGCTGATTCTCGTGTATCATTAGTATCTTTTTTAAATGCCCATCCCAAAAATGCGATTCGCTTCCCGTTAACAGTATTATACATTGTCTGGATAATTTTTTCTGCAAATCGAGATTTCTGATGATCGTTCATCAAAATAACCTGCTCCCAATAATCTGCAACAGTATGCAAATTGTACGTTCTGGCGATATATACTAAATTCAATATATCTTTCTGAAAACACGAACCGCCAAATCCGACAGAAGCCTTCAAAAATTTCGAACCAATACGTGAATCATATCCAATGGCTCTCGAAACCTCATCTACATTGGCCCCTGTTACTTCACATAATTCTGAAATAGCATTTATACTCGACACTCTTTGGGCCAAAAAAGCATTAGCGACTAATTTAGACAGTTCAGAGGACCATATATTGGTAGTAAGAATTCGTTCTTCCGGAACCCAACTCCTATAAATCTTAACCAAAGCTTCAATAGCGACTTCGTCATCCCCTCCAATTAACACACGATCAGGGTTTAATAAGTCTGATACTGCTGTACCTTCCGCGAGAAATTCAGGGTTCGATAACACATGAAAATTAACTCCATTACCTGTATTATCAAGAATATTCTTAAGAGCGGCAGCTGTACGGACAGGTAACGTAGATTTTTCTACGACAATTTTGTCGTCTTTGGCGACAGCTGCGATCTGGCGCGCACACAATTCAATATATTTAAGATCAGCGGCCTGGCCTTTTCCCTTTCCGTATGTCTTCGTAGGAGTATTAACCGAAATAAAAATCATATCAGCTTCGTCAATTGCCCTTTCAACATCAGTGTCAAAAAACAAGTTCCGATGACGTGCATCTCGAACAATTTCATCAAGACCCGGTTCATAGACGGGAAGATTAGCTAAATTCTCGTCATTCCATGCTGCTATTCGTGCGCTATTTAAATCTACGACTGTAATTTTAATATTTGGATTCTTATGCGCAATTACCGACATCGTCGGCCCACCGACGTATCCAGCGCCAATACAAGTTATTTTTGTTATTTCTCTCATCTCTATAAATTACAAACGAGCATCAACTAGATTTCGATCCAAACAAGCTTTTATGTCGAATACTACTGATTTTTCATTCCTCAAGCGTGCTAAATCCATAGTTAAGAATTCAGTATGGGATACAGCTAAAACAATTGCATCATACGTTTTTCCTGACTCCAACGCCGACAAAATATCTACGTTATATTCGTGCTTTACTTCTTCTATATCTGCCCATGGATCGTATATATCTACTGCTACCCCATACTCATTCAATTCCCTATAGACATCAACTACTTTAGTATTTCGAACATCTGGACAATTTTCTTTAAAAGTGACCCCTAATATTAAAGCATTAGCATTACTCACAACGATATCCTTTTTGATCATAAGCTTAATAACTTTCGAAGCAATAAACTCTGCCACAGAGTCATTGACGCGACGACCAGATAGAATCACATTTGGGTGATATCCTAATTGTGTCGCTTTATGGGCTAGGTAATATGGATCCACAGAGATACAATGCCCTCCAACCAAACCGGGTTTATACTTCAAAAAATTGAACTTCGTACCGGCAGCTTCTAACACATCATTCGTATCGATTCCTACTCTATCGAAAATTAAAGCGAGTTCATTTACAAATGAGATATTAACGTCGCGTTGTGCGTTTTCAATAGCTTTAGAGGCTTCCGCTACCTTAATGTTTGGGGCCTTATGTGTGCCTGCCTTAATTATGGTTTTATAAAGTAGATCGATCTCCTCTGCTATTTCAACCGTAGAGCCGGAGGTAACTTTTTTAATTGTTGTTAACGTATTAACTTTGTCTCCCGGGACTATCCTTTCTGGGGAATACCCCACAAAGAAGTCCTGATTTAATTTTAAACCTGAAAAACGTTCAAGTATAGGAACGCAGTCCTCCTCGGTACACCCCGGGAAAACGGTTGACTCATATATAACAATGTCTCCTGGAGAAATTACTTTACCCAACATTTCTGATGCCTTTAAAAGTGGAATAAGATCGGGTGAATTATATCGATCTATGGGGGTTGGCACTGTAACAATATAAATCTGCGCCGCCCCGAGCTCGTCTAGTGAGTGTGAGCTTTTATAGCCTTTTTCAAAATTGGTTTCTTCGGCAAGTTTAAGTCCCTTTTTCAACTTTTCTAGATCAGCTTCAAGCGTCCGATCCTTTCCGGCGTTTAACTCATTTACACGTTCTTGATTTATATCAAATCCAATAACAGGAAAATGGAGTGAAAATTCTATTGCTAGTGGTAGACCAACGTACCCTTGACCGATGATAGCGATTTTTTTCATTTTTTAAATTTATCACGAGGACAAAATCCTCTATTTTATATTCGATTTATTACTTTTTCAAAAATTTAATCTCAACACAAAATTATTTTTTCCCATTCTTCTCCGCTTCTTTTTCCGCAACAATCCTTCGCAACCCCGAACTTGAAAATCGATGATCGCGACTGTTGAAATACAATTCAATCCCTTTTTTTTCGCAATATTCACGACCTGTAAAATTCTTATCTTTATACTCATCTCCGACAATTCTCACGTCCAATTTAAAAGATTTTAATATATCTTCAAGATCTCTCTCAGTAGAATATGGCACAATTTCGTCAACGTACTGGCATCCTCGAAGTTGAATATAGCGCTCCACGACAGTCTGTGTAGGAGGATTCTTTTCAGGCCTGTCAAGCGTTGGATCCATTTGTAACCCACAAATCAAATAATCACACTGACGTTTTGCTTCAGCCAACATCATTATGTGTCCAGCATGGAGCAAGTCAAACGTCGAAAAAGTAATTCCGACTCGGGGACCCGGATTGTAATCTCTTTTCTTTTTTACTACCTCTTCTTTCATACTTTTTTACCGAATTAGTGCAATTCCTGTATCCTCGTTCTAATAAATTTAATAAACTTTACTTCGCGTATACTCCGTTTAAAAATTTCAAAATGAAATGCAAATTCCTACTCGTCCAGTCCGCTTAACACAATAAATATGCCATATCTTATCGACGTGGCCTAACTTCTTTTACAGACAATTGTTTTTGATAAACTACGATATGAGCGCCACTTACTTCATTTCCAAACTGCATCGAAATTTTTTTATTAATAATTTTTGATGTTTTCTCTGCAAGCTGCTTTAAATATTCTTTATCTAAAGCATCTCCTTGTACAACTATATCTACTTTGCTCGATTCCAAACCTTGCGCATAAGGACCAATTAGAATAACTTGCTTGACATCGCCCGCCCGTTCAAGCACCTGTTCAACAACTTTATCAATCCCAAGAAAAGAATGAATCAATTTTTGAACAGGAGAAAATAATGGGTGGTCAATATTCGCTCTATAAACCACTTTCTTCTGATCCTGCTTCTTTTCTAAAAATCCAGCTTCTGTAAGCTGGTTTAATTCTTTTCTTATACTATTGGTTGATTCGTCAAATTCCTCCGCGATCCCACGTAAATATCCAGTGTTACTTGCTGATACAAAAAATTTGATCAGCAGCTTAAGTCTTGTCTTCGATGTTATTAATGCATCTAACATGATTGGATAATAGGATTGAGTAACAAAAGTACTCGAACAATATTTCATATGCAAGTTAAATTTATATTAACTGTGTTTAAAATTGTCCGTACGACTCATGCAAACGTTTCCAAGGCCCGGGTAAGAATAATTTTGTAGAGATTATTCGATATTTGTTTGTAACAAAACACCGCACATTATCGCAGTACAGTTAAGAAATCCCCATAACGCTAAATCAAATTTCAAGAAATTTCAGAGCTATTGATATTCAATATTTTACCAAAGACACTTTGATTTCTAAAACTTTCCTCTATATTTGTTGTATTGTCATACATATAGACTAATCACTATAAACTCATTTGTTATGAAAACGATGTTAATCAGCCCGCTAAGCTGCTCTTTTCTGCTACCTATTTTTGCACAAGTCAAGCTTGGTGGACAAATCGCTGACCAGAGGAGTCAACCAATTAATGGCGTTACTATCGGAGTTAAAGAAAAAACAGTCCAAACAAGTTCAGACGATCAAGGGGAATTTGAATTAGAGGTAGAATCATTGCCCGTAACCTTGCTGGTCAGCAACATCGGATATGCTACTTTAAAATATCCAGTGAATTCTCCCCAGAAAAGTTTAGAAATCGTGCTTAAAACCGCCGAATCAAATATTGATGCAGTTGTTGTCGTCGGTTATGGTACGCAAAGTCGAAAGACGCTGACAACAGCTATCTCGAAAGTAGACGGCAAAGCGATACAAGACATCCCAATAAGCACGATCGGTGAAGGTCTACGAGGTAAAATAGCCGGCGCGCGGGTTTACCAATCCAACAACTCTCCTGGAGCGGATGCCGTATTTCGGATTCGTGGAGGTTCCTCAATCAATAAAACCAATGATCCACTAGTTTTAGTAGATGGGGTCGAGCGCTCCTTCTCTGGCGTGAACCCAAACGATGTTGAATCGATCGAAGTGCTTAAGGATGCGGCATCGACAGCTATTTATGGTTCCCGCGCATCCAACGGCGTGGTACTAAGTACAACAAAAAATGGTAAAAAATCGTCATCCGGAAGGATAACCTTTGATGCTAACTATGCCTTCAGAGCCCAGAGCCTACCATCGACTTCATGAATGCAAGGGACTATATTTCAATCGTCAGACCAGCTGTTGCTGTGAGCCCTGAATACAATTTCAATTCCGGCTATTCTGCTAGTAGTGGAAACGATGCCAGTTCAATATACTCCTCTCGGTACCTAGAAGCGGGGGAGTCCGTTCCTGCGGGATATTCCAGCACGCAGGATCCCCTCGATCCCTCAAGGACCATTATTTTTCAAGACAACGATTACCAGTCGCTACTGTTTAGAAATGCTGCGTGGCAAAATTATTATGTTGGACTCGACGGCGATAGTGAGACTGCAAGATACGCTGGAAGTGCCGGATATACAGACGATAATGGCGTAGCACTTGGAACAGATTACAGCCGGTTTAAACTGACCTTAAACACCATGTTCGATTTTTCAAATACGTTGTCATCGGCGTTTGAAAATCAAATGAATGTAATTGCGCGGGGCCTTGCAACTCCGCCCACACAATTGGTATACTATCCTGATGGCAGGCCCACCCCGGGGTACAATGCTACGTCGCCAAATCCCGTTTGGTGGGATTACACGCGTGATATCCAGAACAAAGATAAGCGGCTCTCGCTATCGGGGGGCTTAGATTACCAGCTGCTTGAGGATTTAAAAGCACAGGTCGTTGTATCTAATTTTTCGCACACCACCAACTACAGCTATTTTGAAAAAGCACACGAGTTTAGTGGACTGCGAACCACCAAGCAAAGTAACGGACAGTTAGATCGGCTGAAATTTGATGGCCTTTTGGACTATCACAAATCTTTTAGGGAGCATCACGATTTGACGGCTATGCTCGGATCTTCCTACCAGCAGACCGATTTCTCCGAATTTTCTGCTGCCGTAAATGGTGCCAGCTCCGACAAAGTTCCCTCTCTATCGGCCCGACCTAATAAAACGGATGCCGATAGTGACAAATGGCGGCAAGTGCTCATAGGCTATTTTGGGCGGGTAAACTATAGCTACAAAGATTGCTACCTGCTAATGGGAACCTTCCGGTATAATGGCTCCTCATTGTTTGCTAAGGAGACCCGGTGGGGATTTTTCCCTGGGGTCTCTGCAGGATGGATCATCTCTGAAGAAGATTTCTTCAAAGACCAAAACGCGGTTAGTTATATGAAATTAAGAAGTAGCTTCGGACAGACGGGGAACAACCCCGTCGGGCTGTATGACGACCTGGTGAGCTGATGTTCAACATGCGGACAAATAGAAATAGAGGGCTACCCGTCCCGGGGAACGGCAGAGCCGTCGCTACAATGAAAGATTTTGGCGAAACCTGGCAGATACACCTCAGCTCACTAAACGCGTTGATCATGCCGACCTGCATGGCGAGCTTACATAAATACATCGCTCCAGATAAGAATGAAATATTATTCTTTTGTAACCCACACTCTACCAGTAAACGCGACCATATCTCCGTGCAGGCCAGCTTTGATTACGGTGATACCTGGTCGGATGAGAATATCGTTTTACTCGATGAATGGAGTGGACGCGGCTACTCCTGTATCACCTCAGTGGACGAACAGACGATTGGCGTAATTTATGAAGGAAGCCAGGCCGACATGGTATTTCAAAAGATTAAGGTCGACGAGTTTTATCAGAAAAAATAATTAAACAAAACAACATATAATCACACATGACAACACCAGACTCGAAACCGGGCTTCCAACCTATTAAAGCGCTCTCACTGACAGATTTAGTCGAGCTTAAGCTGCGCGACTACCTGCAAGAAAAGCAGCTGGTAGTAGGCGATGGACTGCCTTCAGAAATGGAAATCGCTCAGGCGCTGGGCGTCAGCAGAAACATTCTGCGCGAAGCGCTAAGCCGCCTGCGGATGCTGGGCATTATCACCACAAAAAAGAAAATAGGCATGGTGCTCGCACACCCCGACGTGCTCGGAAGTCTAGAGAAAGTGCTCCAACCGCAGCTGGTGGACGCGACTACCTTGCAAGATATTTTTGAGCTCCGCTTGGTGCTCGAACTAGGAATGGCCGATTTACTTTTTATGCGTATCAATGAAAGGCACCTGAATGAGCTCGAGAAGATAGTCAAAAATGATGGACAGAAAATAACCAGCTTTCGGATAAAAAATGAAATCGCATTCCACGGGAAACTATACGAGATTACGGGCAACCAGACACTCATGCGCTTCCAGTCGATGCTCATGCCGCTGTTTGATTATGTCCTTAAAATCGAAAAACGCGTAGTTACCCCAAAGGTGAGCCACGCCGACTTGGTCGAGCTGATAAAAAAAGGCGATAAAGACGCTTTCAAAAAAGGGATGGAAGAACACCTTCGCCCGCATTTAGATGCCCTTAGTACACTAAAACAAACAAATTCATGAAATTTAAAAACGCTACTAAAATAGAAGGCTTACTCGCCGCCGCTTTTACCGCCTACAACGCTGATGGATCGGTAAACCTGGATTACATCCCTAAGCTCGCTGATCATCTGTATGATCAGCACCTAGCCGGCATTTTTGTCTGCGGCACAAACGGAGAAGGTTTATCTTTAGCCATGGACGAGCGGAAGGCTATTGCCGAAAAATATGTCCAGGCGGTAAATAAAAGAATGAAGGTGATCGTGCACGTGGGCCACACCTCGATCAGCGAGGCCAAAACGCTGGCCGCCCATGCTCAAGCAATCGGCGCGGATGCGATTTCTTCGGTCTGTGCGTTTTACTTTAAGCCCGCGAGCGAGGATCTGCTGACTGTTAGTTTGAGCGAAATTGCGGGCGCAGCACCGGAGCTTCCATATTACTACTACCATATCCCGCACATCACCGGCGTGAACGTTAATTTAGAAACCTTGATTCCTAAAATAGCGGCCGCAGCGCCAAACTTTGCGGGTATTAAATTCACCTCACCCGCTATCCATGAGTATCAAGACGGCCTGCAGATCTGCGCTGATGACCACGATATGCTCTACGGCTTTGATGAGCTCTTACTGCCGGCGCTCTCCGTTGGCGCTAAGGGGGCAATAGGGAGCACCTATAACTACGCGGCGCCAATTTACCTCCAGGTGATGCGATTATTTGCTGATAAAAAAAATCAGCAAGCGCAAGACATACAGTATCAGGCGATAAAAATGATCAAACTGATCGGTAAGTATGGTCCTATCCCAGCCCAGCGCGCTATAATGGAGATGATAGGCTTCGATATGGGTAGTGCTCGCCTGCCTTTAGGAACGCTTTCGGCGACCGAAAAAAGTGAGCTTAAAAGTGAGCTAGAGGATGTCGGATTTTTTCAAACATTAGCCCTATGCACGGAGCTCTTAAAAAGATAGTGTTGCACGCGGGATTAACGCTCCTTCTCGCAGTGCATCTAGACGCTCAGGCGCAAAAAGCAAGTTGGGGAATGCTCGCCGCTATTCCAGATTCACTCGGGTTTGCCGGAAGCTACGCCGGAAAGCTGGAAGGCGGCATCGTGTACGCCGGTGGCGCACAGTTCAAGGGTGGCATACCACCGTGGAAAAACGGGAATAAAGTATACTCCGACAAAGTTTATTTTCTCTCTACCGAAACCGCGAGCTGGGAGCTCCTCGGACGACTGCCAATGCCCTTAGGTTACGGCGCCTCAGCAAGCTTTAATGGCAACTTTTTTATAGCGGGCGGCAGTGACGGCGCTACTTGTTATAAGCAGACGTATCAAATCTCGCTTGCAAGTGACAGCCTCCAGATTAAGAAGCTGCCAAGCCTGCCCGTTCCGCTTACGAATCTAGCCTTTGCCCAATATAACAACTACTGGTACGTCATTGGTGGACAGGTGGAACAGCCTGCCAATCAGGCTTCAAAAAGTGTGTTTCGGTTTGATCTTTCGGCTCCCGATCGCGGCTGGCAGCAGCTTGCTGATTTGCCGGGGGAAGGAAGAATTTTCGCTGCCGCCGCAGCGAGCAGCAGCGGTCTCTATGTTTTCTCTGGCGCTTCGCTCCATCAAGCAAAACGGAGGTACCTGAATGATGGGTTTTTCTTTAACGGAGAATCCTGGACCAAAATCGCGCCTGTACCCTACTCCATCACCGCGGTAGCAAATCCTGGAATTGCGGGCGTAATAGAGGATGAAATTCTATTTGTATCGGGCGATGACGGTAAGCTTGCGCAATCAGATCTTCGCGAGAAACATCCCGGGTTCGCAAGAAATGTACTATCCTACCACATCAAGCAAAACCAGTGGAGTGTTCGCGACACGATTCCTAAGTTTTTAAAAGCCCATTCCAGCGGCAAGAAGCTCCGTGTACATGCGCCAGTAACCACCTCAGCCGTAGTATGGAACGGAAGCATTATTATTCCCGGAGGCGAGGCGCGCCCAGCGGTGCGAACAAATCAAGTACTTATCTATAAACCTTAAAATACTCAAGCAAACTGCCCATGAACGCTCTAGTTAACAAATCGTATTATCCCTGGATAGTGGTGGCCCTGCTCTGGGTAGTTGCTTTTCTAAATTATTTCGACCGCTTGCTGATCACCTCCATGCGTGACCCAATAGTTAGTGATTTTCAAATAAACGATGCTCAGTTTGGATTGTTAACCTCCGTCTTCCTTTGGTCATATGGGCTGGTGAGTCCTTTTGGCGGCTACCTAGCGGATAAATACTCGCGAAAAAAACTTATTGTTTTTTCCGTTGGCGTTTGGTCAGCGGTGACTTTATGGACAGGGTACACGCAATCATTCCCTGAAATCCTAGTAACCAGATTACTAATGGGCGTGAGTGAAGCTTGCTATATACCAGCGGCGCTAGCCTTAATCACCGACTATCATTCCCGAAAAACACAGTCGCTAGCAACAGGACTCCATATGTGTGGCCTGTATACCGGACTTGCATTAGGAGGCCTTGGCGGTTATATAGCCCAGGCCTGGGGATGGCGTTATGGATTTCATGTATTCGGCGCATTTGGCGTATTATATTCATTGTTACTTTTATTCTTGCTTAAAGACAATAAGCAGCCCGACGAACAGCGACAGCATGATAAACAGCCCGAAGAATATTCCGTTAAAGAAGCGTTAAAAGCTATGTTTAAGATCCCTTCCTATTATATAATTTTGTTCTTCTTCTCGATCCTGGGAATGGCCAACTGGCTGGTGAACGGATGGCTACCAACATTTGTGAAAGAGCAGTTCCACTTGGGACTGGGCAGTGCTGGTATTTCCGCAACAGGATATATGCAGGTTGGATCCTTTATTGGCGTGATCGTGGGTGGCATTTTTGCTGACCGATGGGTGCAGAAAAATATAAAGGGGCGATTAAATGTTATCCTACTGGGGTTTTGCATTGGTGCTCCATTTCTGTTCCTGCTTGCCAGCACATCGAGCTTCCCAATTGCCGTTCTAGCGATGATTGTTTTTGGAATCGCTCGGGGTACTAATGATGCCAACCTGATGCCATTATTGCGCCAAGTGATCAACCCCAGGTATATTGCAACCGGATATGGCTTTTTAAACTTTCTAAGTACCATTGTTGGTGGTGTAATGGTGTATCTAGGGGGCGCGTTAAAAGATGCAAACGTGAACCTTTCCATCACCTTCCAGGTTGTCGCCGTTCTTCTGTTACTAACCACTTTGAGTCTGCTATTTGTGAAAATAAGACACAAAAACTAATATATTTTTTTCGTTTTGAGAAATCTGCTTATGGAGTGTTCGCTGAATGAAATCCCGAGCAGCCGCTGTATCAATCTCGTTATCAATATAAAATGATTTATGATTTCAAAAAATAAACATCTTTTTGTATATTCACACTTGAATACCCTTTAGTATTGAATCATGAACACAACGAACCCCACAAACCATATTGGTAGAAAAATTGGACGCATCCGTGAACTGCGCAGTATGAAACAGGAAACATTGGCGAATGAGCTGGGCGTATCTCAACAGACCGTATCTAATATTGAGAAAAGTGAAACCATCGAAACTGAATTACTTGCTCAAGTAGCTAGTATTTTAGGGGTCACTACTGATGCAATCGAAAGCTTTAGTGAAGATGCTGTTATCAACTACTTCAATACGTTTCATGATCAAAGTTCGAATACTTCAAATACAAATAACGGCAGTGTCAACATGACCTTCAATCCCCTAGACAAGCTGATAGAAGCCTACGAAGAGAACAAAAAACTCTACATGCTGCTTGTCGAGGCTGAAAAATCAAAAGTTCAGTACCTGGAAAAGATATTAAACAACAAGTAAACGTTTCGCAACAAAATATTGAGCCACGTGGAACACTTTCGCTCACCTAAATCCATTACACCATAGCTGCGCAGACAACTTTCAAAGTTCTGCCAAAATTTGTATGAATTGATTGACCGGTCGATTTTCTACTCCGGCAAACCCCGAAACAAAACGATCTGCTTGCATCACCGAAATGAAACACTTATATTTCGATCCTGCTTCTAACAGGCAATGGAATGCTCTTTTATCGAGCAGCCTATTTTGAAGTCGGCAGCGTGCCATAGAGTTAAAATTCCGATCGAGAAAAGACAAAGAATAAAACGCAATAATGATCAACCACATACCAGGCGGTATAGCCAAAGATGAAAGAGGACAGATCCGATTCGTAAACGAATTTGACATGAGCTTAGTCAAACGTTTTTACGTTATTAAGAATGTTGACACCGAATTAATCCGAGGGTGGCGCGCACATCAGATTGAACAGCGGTGGTTTTATGTCCTATCGGGCGCTTTTGAGATAAATCTTATTAAGATTGATAATTGGGAGCAAGCTTCAGCCGATCTGCCCGTTGAGAAACGGCTATTGTCTGCAGAAAACCCCGAAGTGCTTCACATACCTAAAGGATACGGAACGGCGATCAAAGCGACAAGTCCGAACTCGGAACTACTCGTATTTGCTGACCACGGCATAGAGCACGCATCAAAAGATGACCATACATGGGAACTCAGTTATTTTCAGAATCTTTAAGTTGTGAATTCATTGTTAAGAGCTCGCTGTTCGCCATATTAGTCCCGGGGGGCCGTGTACATCAGATTGAACAGCGTTGGTTTATGTCTATCGGACGCTTTTGAGATAAACTGACATTACAATTGCGCTTGACGTATGCACGCGAATGGGCATTTATTAAATGTTGCTTAATCCTATTTATGGTATTCTCACTCTCATAGTTAGAGAATAGTCGTGCAATATGTATGATCGATACTGTATGGTTCGGAAATGATAACATGATAAAAATTGAATAATACGCTCATAAATAAATCAATCTATAATAACAGATATAAAAAGCCATAATAGCCCAGTCAAAAGACAAAGCTATACGAGCAGTTGACTATCAAAGAACTTTGATGTATTGGCATATTGGCAAACGTATCTTTGAAGAAGAACAAGAAGGGAAAGAACGTGCAGATCACGGAACGTTTCTTATCAGAAATCTTTCAGAACAACTGCAACCCGAGTTCGGAACTGGTTTTTCCACAAGACAAATAAACCTTTACAGACAGTTTTATCGCACATTCTCAAATGTGCATACACTGTATGCACATTTGAGTTGAAGCCAATACAAGTTACTTCAAAGTGTTGACAGTCAATATAAAAGAGAATTTTATATTGCTGAAACAATCAAGAACAATTGGACGGTAAGGCAGTTGTAAAGGCAGATTTACAGCAGTTTATATGAACCGTCTTTTGTTGAGTAATGATAAAAAAAGCGTATTGCCAGTTGCCCGAAACGAAAAACAGCCACCCGACGCCAAAGAAATCGTTAAAGACCCAATGTTTCCAACTTCTATCTCGTTAGCGATAAAATACTCTTCGATAGAGCTTCTGTTTCTTCCAAAATTCGCCTAGTGTTACGATCAACTATCCGAATTTTGCTTTTCCTCAAAGCCCATAAAGATTCCCGCATTTCCAACGTGATTTAAAAACTCAATCGCCGGGGCAGATTTTAAATTTAGATCCCGCTGCTGTTGGAAGTGGACGAATGCCGGCTCACGAAGAATCTTCGCCTGAATCACTTCATCTTCAAATTCAGAGATGTGCACAAAAGTGTTCCCATTCGATTTCTGATATACGCGATACCGAAAGGCATTCGACTTTATCTTCCCAAAATCGCGTATGAATAAGGCGATGTTTTCTTTGTTTGTCGGCACGTATTCATCGTGCACCGTGTAAGTAACTTGTACTGTAATCATTATTTCTATCAATTTAATTGTTATGAAATGCTCTTTTCGTCTATATACAGATAAAGACAAGCAGCTTAACCAAAACGTGACAAAAAGCTAGAAAAGTTTTAAATTTTTTAGTTTATCGGGATCTACAACGGAATAAATACGTTTGATCTTCTGATCTTGATCAAACTCAAAAATCTGACAGTTCACAAGTTCCAGTTTATTAAAAAATAGAAGTGCAGGCTGATGATTGACAAAAGTATACGCGATAGAAAACTCACGTTGATACTTTTCAAACACGTGCCGCATCAGGTGTGCGACCTCACGAGGCCCGGCGGTGAGCTCGCGCACGACGCTAAGTTTACTTCCTCCATCTGCATGCGCCATAATATCATCCGAAAGCATTTTCTCCAGCGCGCGAATGTCTCCACCACGAACAATCGCGATATAGTTATTTAACAGATCCGAATTAACCAGCACGCTACGCTGTTCTTGAGGCCTGACCCCACTCAATTTGCGTGTTGCCCTGCTTAAAAGTTTTCTCGAATTTTCGACCGAGAGTTCAAGTGTTCCAGCGATCTCCTCGTGCGTATAATCAAAAGCATGTTTTAAAATATAAACACCACGCTCCTTTGGACCAAGCCGTTCTAGAAGAACCAAAAGGGAATAGGAAAGTATCTCGCGGCTATTCATTCTATGATCCGCACCGTGGGTTTCTACGGGTTCTGGAAGCCAGCTTTCGGGGTAGGAGGTCCGCTTATACCGCTTTTTCATGTTGATCGAATGATTTATAATGCTCCTAATCAAATAGGCCTTTTCATTCGCTATATTCACTCTAGGTGTGGTAAGATAGTTTAGCGTTACATCCTGAACCGCATCTTTAGCATCCTCGTAGGAACCTAAAATATTGTAAGCGTAAGCAAATAGAGCAGGATGATATGATTCGATCGGGTTCGTCGGCATAAGCGTGAATTGTAAATATTCTATTTTCAGTAAACGGCCATACGAAACTAAGATTTATTCCGAGAGCGACGGCATTTTCCTTTACAATTCTTTTTACCGTTTCCCTCACTGGATGCCGCTCCAGTTCATACTGTCAAACTAAATAAAAGATGTTGACAATATCCAATAGCTAACTCATTCTTAAAGGGAAACACATTGTCGATCAGGTGTCGGTTGATGAAACAGGCTATACGCTATAAAACCAGTGCAGACTTTTTGTTACAAAAAATCAATAAAATATATTTATTACACACTTTAGTAAAACGAATAAAAAACAATAATACTCATTAAACACTATAAAATAGGATTTTTAAACTATTTGTTTGAAAAATACTTTGTTACATATAATACACAATATAGTATTTTTTAATATATTTGTATACAGATAAAAATTATGGCAAAAAATGAACATAATATCATTGGATCCAACATAAGGAAGATCCGCGAGCGCCTAAAATATACTCAGGACGACTTGGCTACTTATTTGAGTGTTCCGCGCCCGACGATTAGTTATATTGAAACTGGAGAGCGAGAGTGCAGTTTTGATCACATGGAACGTTTGTCCGCTTTATTTAATATGGATTTGGCTGATCTTCTAGAGGAAGACGAAAATACGCAAACGCTAAATTGTGTTTTTGCATTTAGATCCAGTGAGCTAACATCTACAGATTTGAACAGCATTGCTGATTTTCAATTGGTAGTGAAGAATTATATGAAAATGAAAAATCTTGCAAATGGCTAAACTCAAGTTTGATACGCTCGATAATGAAATACAACAAAAAGCGATACGATTTCGAAGGGACAACGGGTTTAGTAATACTGAACCCATTCGTTTAAAAAGTCTTTTGCTAAAATGCAATGTGTTAACGGTTTTTCGTAAACTTTCAGATGATTTTTCGGGCATGGCAATCAAGATGGATCAAGATCGATTCATGATGGTCAACCAAGAACATAATTTGGGAAAACAGCATTTTACGATAGCGCACGAACTTTACCATTTGTTCGTTCAAGATAATTTCGTGTCCCAGTCGTGCAAAACGGGGCGATTCGACAAAAAGAATATTGAAGAATATAAAGCAGATATGTTTGCTGCGTATCTGCTTTTACCACAAGATGGACTAACTTTGAATATCCCTTCCAACGAGCTTAGTGTTCGTGATACAATTCGTTTAGAGACGGTATTGAAAGTAGAACAATATTATAGTATTTCTCGACGTGCATTACTCCAGAGATTGAAAAATTTAGACATCATTTCCAATATAACCTATGATCGATATAAAATTGATGTACGACGTTCCGCAACAGCCTATGGTTATCAGGTTGATTTATACAATCCTGGAAACGCTGGGCTTGTAATTGGCGATTACGGTGTGAAAGCACATCAGCTCTTCGAAGATGAAAAAATTTCCGAGTCTCATTATTTGGAATTGATGCGAACGATAGGCTATGACCCATCAGAACAGCCGCCAGAAAATGAGTAAAACTGTTGTCCACATATTGCTTGATTCGGACGTTATTATCCATTTTGTTAAAGCCGGTAGAATATCCACACTGATCGACTTGTTTCCCCAAAGAATGATGATGCTCGACCGTGTCGACGAGGAACTACGAAAAAACAAAACTGTCAATGTTATTTTGGAAAACATGGTAGTCTGGAAAGCGCTTTCGATCGTTCCGTTCCCCGCAAAGGATCTGAATGTATTCAGAGAATACGCTCAACTAATCAAAACCAAAGGAAAGGGCGAAAGTGCGTGCCTAGCCTATTGTCGCTATCATCCCCATATAATTGCATCGAGTAATCTCAAAGATATCCGGAAATATTGCGAACAATATCAAGTGGCATACATCACTACGATGGATATACTGTGTATTGCGTTATACAGACAGATATTAACCGAACGGGAATGTGACGAATTTATACAGAAAGTTCGCGCCTCTGACAGTAAACTACCGGATATGGGGATTGCTAAATACAGGGATACACTGTTCGATAGAAGTAAGTATAGCTATTGATGCCCCTCTGTCTAAACTACAAAGTAGAAGGGGCCTGTTGATAAACTCAAGTAGTCCCCATTTTTTTATTTTTTGTCCAATTCTTTGAAAACACAGCTGTATATAAATTCCAAACAGTTCACCCTTTACTAAAAAAATAACGCTCGGCATCCTTCCAACTGTTTAAACGCTCAAACTCCGTTTCATTAATATTATGGTAGCAGTTGAACAGCAAGCTATTTCCTGAAAATGATTGAAGATTGTAACAATGATCATCGATCATATAATCCGCTTTGACAATCCCTTTATCTCCACAGAAAACAATCTGTTGCCAACTAATAAATGGAAAATGTTCGGCTAGCCAATTATATTTTTCGACTAGGCTCCACGGGAATTCCATCGCCGCAGATACGATGTATACATTAAAATGATCATTTAGTCGCTGCACAACCTCTTGAGCATCAGGATTTATGGGCAGCGTACGAAAGAAATCAGGCATAGCCAAATACCGATATACAGCATCTGGATCCTCGAAGCATTGCTCTTCAGGTTTACCTTGAATTTCCGTTTCGGTGATACGAATTCCAGTTTCACGGAAATGATACGCTAAATAATGGGCCATATTATTGGCAAGGACGCCATCCATATCTATGGCAATTGTTTCACGTTTTGACATCTCGATAGATAAGAAAATTAAATTTTCAATATACGCTTAAAAATTAGGTTCGTCTTAATTATTTACATCTTATTAGTTCGATTTATGCTAGTAGGTTTAAATTCGCCAATAACCCTTGATTTTAGAAGATTTATAAACCTTCGCGCAGACCGCGCTTCCAACTAGCACGAGCTAACAGGCTAAAAATGTTTTTGCAACAATTTCTATCCCGTACGTAAAGGAAATTATTCCCGTTTTGAACTTGCAGGAAAATTACAAACGCTCATAATAGCTCTTATCTATCCTGCAACGAATCATCTATTTCCGTAGATAATCCAAAATTTAATCGCAGATATCCCAAAGTTAACTTCCCGATATCCCAAAGTTTAGACATCTGATGGAATAAAAACGGATACTGAAAATTCTATTTTGCTTGCCGTATTAACCGGCGATTTGTTTCGTCTATGTAAGTGGCTTTGCCCCCACGCCTTAATCCTTGCCCCTCCAGGCTTCTATTGCAATAGCTTAGAACAGTAGAAACGACATTCCGCACAACTAATCTCAATATTCGTTCTCCAACAATTAGTAAGTCGGCTCTTTGCCGAATGATCGCGCGCATGCTTACAGGGGCGTACGCTCCCCCCTTTTAAAGAATACCTAATAATTTCATACTTTTGTATCCGAGGAGAATTTCAGCGACATTTCCAGTTATGTACAAATTACTAATATGCATCTTGCTTATTACAATACACCACAATGGGTTTGCAGATGCATACACAGATTCCGTACGTACAAAACTAGATTTCACGCTTAAAAATAAAGAAAGCTTCAAACTTGAAAAACTTCAACGCATCGCAGCGCTCAAGGACTCTTTGCCCCTAGTTAGGGGAACATACCCGGCGCACTACACACTGAATAAACGCATTACCGGCGAGTATGAAAAGTTCCAGATCGACTCGGCGATCGCTTACCTGGAAAAGAACATTACCCTGGCAAAGAGAGCCGCCAATCGTCATGGGATCAACGAATCGCAAATAAAGCTGGCCGGACTATTTTCCTCAGCCGGTAAATACATTGAATCCCAGAACCTGCTCAGCCAGATCGATCGCCAGAGCCTAGATTCAGCCCTGCTGCCCCTGTACTTTTCTACGCTCTCAGAATTCTCCAGTCATTACGGACAAAGCAGCAATGGTAGCGGCTATTTCAAGCGCAGCGAGATATACCGCGACTCGCTCCTTTCGGTACTCGATACCGCCTCACTCAAATACCAAATAACGCTCGCCACAAAAATGCTCTATAACGGGCAGGTAGATGCAGCGGAAAGGAAATTTAAAGCGATGCTTACCGGCACGCCCGAGCGGGCGCCCGAGCGCGCCGTGATTGCTTACTACTTGGGCGTGATCGCAAAAACCAGGGATGAGCTGGACATGCAGATTTACTACTACAGCATATCAGCCACCACCGATATGCACCTATCAATCACCGATAACGCCTCCCTGCAAAGCCTCGCGCTCGCTTTTTACGAAGATGGGGACATCGAGCGCGCCTACCTCTATATCCAGCAGGCCATGGCAGACGCTATTTTTTCCAACGTGCGCTACCGAACGATTGAAAGCACCACCTTCTACCCGCTAATAAATGCTTCCTTTCAGCAAAAGGAGGCCAAGGAGAAAATATTCCTGGTCCTCTCGCTCTCGGTCATCAGCGTGCTCTCGCTATTACTACTAGGTGGAATAATTAAAGTGAACCGGCAGAAGAAACACTTAAAGCGCATACGAAAAGAACTCTTTGAAACAAACGGCGAGCTAAAGCTGCTTAACAGCGACCTGAAAGCTTCCAACGCTGGACTATTAGAGGCTAGCCATATTAAAGAGATCTACATCACGCAGTTTTTTGAGATCTGCTCAAGCTACATTGAAAAGCATGAGAGTTACCGCAACACGCTCTATAAGCAGCTCCTAAATGGCGATACCAGCGGGCTGAAAAAAGCGTTGAAAACAGATAGCACGCTAAAAGCCGACCTGGACGAACTCTACAAGAATTTTGATGTTATCTTTTTGAACCTTTATCCCTCTTTTGTCTCTGAGTTTCGCGCCCTGCTCGCTGTAGAGCAGAAAATTATTCCCCCCGCCGCGGAGTTTCTAAACACCGAGCTACGAATCTATGCGCTTATAAAACTAGGGATCACCGACACCACAAAGATCGCCCGATTTTTGCGCTGCTCGCTGCAAACGGTTTACAACTACCGCGTGAAAGTGCGCAACAATGCCCTAGATAGCAAGGAAGACTTCGAGCGGAAGGTTCTACTAATAGGCGGTTTTGATAAAATATAGCACTCCCCGCCGCCAAAACAGACTACTATTTACCCTGGAGGCCGACCCCCTAAGGAATTAATTAACAAATCCTTAACACGAATAATCAACTACTTTTTCCCTGGAGTGATTAAAAAAGAGCGCCTAAGATTAATCTTCCTGCTAAATTTGTATTGGTGTTTTCTTAGGAACCTAAAATATGAAAGCCCACAATTATATTTTTTTACACTTATGGTACTCTCTATGTTGAGAAGCAAAATTCTTCTTTTTATCGTTTTTTCGGCCTACTTTGTCTGGCCGGCACGGGCACAGCAAAATGTTCCCCTCAGCGGAATCATCACCGATATGCTAACCGGTGAGCCCATAGCGGGCGCCACCGTCGCCGTAATCGGCACCTCGCTCAGCTCCCACTCGGACGCGGGCGGTAGCTTTTCGCTACCAGCTGTACCGCAGGGTAGCAGCATTCAAATATCCTTTATCGGCTTTGACACCCAGACGCTGCCCATCACCGCCGGCCCTATGGAAATCAAGCTTACCGCCGCAGACAACGTACTCGAAGATATCGTCGTGATCGGCTACGGCTCGGTGAAAAGAAAAGATCTCACCACGGCAGTATCCACCGTCTCACTGGAAGAGCTCGACGAGCGCCCGATTACGAGCGCTGCACAAGCGCTGCAAGGAAAAGCGGCCGGTGTAGCGGTCACCCAGCCCAACGGCGCTCCAGGGAGCGAGATGTCCATCCGCGTGCGTGGAACGACATCCTTCAACGGTAGTAACGATCCGCTATACGTCGTGGACGGCGTACCGGTAGACAACATTCGTTTTCTTTCACCCACAGACATCAGTAGCATGCAGGTGCTAAAGGACGCTTCCTCCGCCGCTATATACGGCTCACGCGCAGCAAACGGAGTCGTGCTCATCACCACCAAGTCGGGATCAACTGGCAAGGGAAAGATCAGCTTCAACAGTCAGATCACCCAGAATGTGGTGACCAGCAACGTGGATGTGTTAAACACCCAGCAGTATACGGAGCTTCAAGACGAGATAGGCCTGGTGAGCCTCCCGCCAACACTCTCCGATCAGACAGACTGGTTTAAAGAAACCTACCAGAAAGGACGTATACAAAACTACCAAGTATCCATCACCGACGGCACCGAGAAGCTTAAATACTTTCTCTCGGGTGGCTACGTGGATGAACTGGGCGTGATAAACAGCACCTTCTTCAAGCGCTATAACTTCCGGGCTAACATCGAAAATAAGATCCGCCCCTGGGTAACCGTCAACGCCAACGTGAACTACTCGGACTATACCGATAATGGCGTTACAACGGGACTGGGCGCCAACCGCGGAGGTGTCGTGCTATCGGCCATCAACACCCCAACATTTGCCCCGATATGGGATCCGATGAACCCCAATCAGTATAATGCGAACTTCTACGGCGTGAATATCACCAGCCCGCTGGAAAACATGGCGCGCAGCGCAAACAACAGGAATAAGGAAAACCGCCTGTTAGCCTCCGGAAGTGCCCTATTCACGCTACTTCCTGAGCTATCGTTCAAATCATCATTCACCATGGACCGGCGCAACGCGGTGAACACCACCTTCCTCGATCCAACTTCCACCTCCTGGGGTAGAAACCAGCGCGGTGAGGCATCCGACACGCGTAGCATGAATACCGTGCTCACCTTTGATAACGTGCTGACCTACACGAATAACTTTGGTCTGCACGGCATCGAGGCGATGGCCGGATCATCTTGGACAGACTCTAAATATACCAACAACTATATCTATGGATCGCACTATGCGAGCGATTTGATCCGCACCTTAAATGCGGCCAATAAGATCTCCTGGGACGGAACGGGCTCTGGCGCCTCGCAGTGGAGCATCATGTCTTACTTTGCTCGAGCCGCCTACAACTACGACGGCCGCTACCTATTTACAGCGAACCTGCGTAGTGACGGATCCTCAAAAATACATCCCGATCACCGCTGGGGTGTATTCCCCTCCATGTCGGCCGCATGGCGCCTATCATCCGAAGAGTTCCTAAATGACGTTTCCTGGATAAATGACCTTAAAATTCGCGGAGGATGGGGACAAACAGGAAACCAATCCGGAATAGGTGATTACGCCTACCTGCAGCTGTACAACATATCGCGCGTAGAGTGGTTTAAAACCGATCAGGAGAATGCCCTGCCTACAATATCGCAAGCCAACCTTCGCACCACAGACCTGCGCTGGGAGACCACCACGCAAACCAACTTCGGCGTCGACTTCACTGGTTTTAATAACCGCCTGACCCTCGCGCTCGACTATTACCACAAACGCACGCGCGATATGCTCATGTTCGTATCGCTCCCAGCGGGCGCCGCAGCAGCGAGCAGCATCACGCGCAACGAAGGAGCCATGATAAATAAAGGCTTCGAGGCCTCCATCAGCTCCAAAAACCTCACCAAAGGGTTCCTCTGGGATACCGAGTTTAATATCTCACTGAACCGCAACCGCCTAGAGAGCCTCGAGCTCCAGCAGATATACATGGATGCCTACACCAGCGACCTGGTCAACGAGCAGGTCGTGCGCAATGAGCCGGGACGCTCCATGAGCGGCTTTTACGGTTACATATCCGATGGCGTAAACCCCGAGACGGGCGAGCTGATGTATAGAGACCTCAGTGGCGATGGTAAGATATCATCTTCTGACCGTACGTACATCGGTGACCCTAACCCGGACTTCACCTTCGGGCTGACCAATAACTTCGCCTACAAGAACTTTAGCCTCAGCGTGCTGCTGCAAGGATCAGTAGGAAACGATATATTTAACGCTTCGCGCATGGAGACCGAAGGCATGTACGATGGCAAAAACCAGACAACAAGGGTGCTAGACCGCTGGCAGGTACCCGGACAGATAACCGACGTTCCTAAAGCGGGCTACACCATGCGCAACTCCACCTACTTTGTGGAAGATGGCAGCTACCTGCGCGTGAAGAACATATCGCTATCCTATAACTTCGCCGGTGAGAAGCTCCGCAGCAAAGGTATCGGCCGCCTGCAGCCCTACATCTCGGTCAGCAACCTATTTACCATCACCGACTATTCGGGCATGGATCCCGAAGTAAACCAGTGGGGTAACAGCGGTGCCGTACAAGGTATCGACTGGGGTACATACCCCCAGAGTAAAGCCTTTGTGTTTGGTGTTAATCTTGAATTTTAATAGCTAATAATCATGTTACGTACAGTATATAATTTTTTCTTCCTCTGTCTAGTCTTACTAGTCACCTCCTGCTCGCTAAACCGCGATCCGCTGGATTCTTTTTCCGACGTGACCGAAGGGGTCGACCAGAGCGGTCAGCAGGTCGCCTTTAAAGATAAAGCGGCCGTGCAGAACCACCTGCAAACCATCTACCGCCAGATGCGCGACCGTCAGGAGCATTGGTATGTCGACTTATTGCTTATAGCCGACGCCCACGCCGATAATGCTTACGCCGGCACAACAGGCGCCGAGGTCGTTCCTTTTGAAAACAACACCATCGAAGGCTCCAACTCCGTGCTGCTGCGCGACTGGAACCGCTATATGGAAGATATCGCTAAAGCAAACCTATTAATCGTAAATATCGATTCGGTAGACGACAACGCCCTTACTACCGCCGAGCGCGCGCAGATGAAGGGTGAAGCCAAAATATTCCGCGCCCTGGTACTATTTGATATGGTTCGTATATGGGGTGATATTCCCGTGATTACCACCATCGCAGGTGACATAACCTCCGAAACAATAGGCGATGTGTACGATGACTACTTCCCTGCTCAAAATACGGAGCTGGAAGCCTACCTGCAGATCGAGAAAGACTGCCTGGAGGCCATCGAAACAGCGCCCCAGAGCAGCGCTAGCGATAAAACCCTGTTTTCAAAATCTGTCGCCAAAGCGCTGCTGGCCAAAGTATACGCCGAGAAGCCGCTGCGTGATTATAACAAAGTTATTCAGTATGCCGATGAGCTTGCCGCAGACGGTTTCGAGCTTACAACCGACTACAACGACCTATTCGGTATGAACGCCGCGATAACGGACACCAAAATGCGCAATACCAGCGAGTCGATACTCGAAGCGCAGTTTTTTTCGGGTAACGGCAACTGGGCGACATGGATGTTTGGTAGAGACTTGACAAACTACGACAACTCCTTCACCTGGGCCAAGTGGATAACCCCTTCGCGCGATCTGATAAAAGCATTCAACGACCAGGGTGACGCAGTGCGCATGAATGAGTCTATCGTTTATTACGCCACCAGCTGGAGTAACTACTACCCCAGCAGCAACTACCCATTTATGTTTAAGCTCCGCTCGGCATATAGCAGTATCATCAAGCTTCGCTATGCCGATATACTACTGCTAAAAGCTGAAGCGCTCATACAAGGGCCATCGCAAAACTTGGCCGGTGCTGCGCAGATTATCGACCGCGTGCGCGCACGCGTAGAGCTGCCGCCACTAACGAGCGTCGTGAAATCCTCGCCCGAGTCAATGCTTACTGCCCTACTGACTGAAAGAAGGCTCGAGCTAGCCTTTGAAGGTCAGCGCTGGTTCGACCTGGTTCGTCTGGATAAAGTAGAGCCCGTAATGAATGCCGTATACGGCAAGGATTCCGGACGCATAAAACAGGTATATCCTTTTAACAGCGCTTCTTACAGGCTCCCTATCCCGCAGACAGTAATCGATCAGAATCCTAAAATAGTTCAGAATCCCGGCTACTAACTAATACGATACACCCCATGATAACGATAAATAGAAAAAATATGGTATTACCTTTTTTGCTAGCTGGAGTACTAGCAACGACCGCATGTACGCAAGATAGCTTTACCCCCTCGGATAGCACAAACATAAAAACCGATGGCGACGTGAAGATTGTCCTCACCTCCAACAATAGGGTATACGATCTTTTTACCCAGTACCAAGATTTTAGCGACAAACAAAACATGTCGCCCAACACCATCACGCTCGACCCGACAACGACCTTCCAAACGATGGACGGATTTGGCGCAGCGATAACAGGATCAACCTGTTACAACCTTTTAAAAATGAATAAGCAAGACCGTGAGCAGTTTCTTACCGAGACCTTCTCACAGACCGAAGGCATCGGCATGAGCTACATCCGCATAGCGATAGGCTGCTCGGATTTCTCGCTTTCCGAGTACACCTGTTGGGACACGCCAGGCGAAGGTAACTTCGCCCTGCAAGACGAGGAGCTCAACTACATCATCCCTATACTAAAAGAGATTCTAGCGATAAATCCTGACGTGCAGATCATCGGCTCGCCCTGGACCAGCCCCAAGTGGATGAAAGTAAACAACCTGACTGACCTACAGCCACACGACTCGTGGACCGACGGTCAGCTAAACCCTAAATTTTACCAGGACTATGGTTCTTATTTTGTGAAATGGTTACAGGCATTCGCCGAGCAAGGGATCCACGTGATGGCGATAACCCCACAAAATGAACCCCTAAATAGAGGGAACTCCGCATCGCTATACATGAGCTGGCAAGAGCAGCAGGCGTTTATCGCTCAAGCGCTAGGGCCTAAACTGCGCCAAGCAGGACTAGACACCAAAATATACGCCTTTGATCACAACTACAACTACGATGATATCGACTCGCAAAACGACTATCCGATAAACATCTACAATAACGCCCAAGCAGCGCAGTACCTAGCAGGCGCCGCCTACCACAACTACGGTGGCGACAGAGCCGAGCTTCTAGATATCCACCAGCAGCGCCCCGACAAAGAGATCATCTTCACCGAGACCTCCATCGGCACCTGGAACGATGGTCAGAACCTATCAACGCGCCTAATGGAAGATATGCAGGAAGTAGCCCTTGGCACGATCAACAACTGGAGCCGCGCGGTAATCGTGTGGAACCTGATGCTCGACTCCGACAGAGGCCCCAACCGCGCGGGCGGTTGCCAAACATGTTATGGCGCCGTCGATATCAACAGCGACGATTATAAATCCATCACGCGCAACTCCCACTACTACATCATTGGCCACCTTTCCGCGGTCGTGAAACCAGGTGCAACAAGAATTGCCGCCACCGGATACGCTGCAGACGGGTTGACATACACGGCATTCCAAAACCTAGATGGTAGCTATGCGCTAGTAGCATTAAATAACACCAACGAAGTTCAAAAACTAACAGTGAGCGATGGAACACATCATTTTAGTTACGATGTTCCCGTCAAATCTGTCGCATCATACCAATGGAAATAACGCCGAAAAAAATTATGAAAACTTTAACCTTCAGATTGTTCTACTCGCTCGTAGCCATCTGCTTGCTATACGCTTGTGAGAAATCCGACAGCGAGACTGCCGGTAGCCCGCTGATTGATCTGCAGTCCGATCTATCGGCAGCCTCCTTTGGCGATAGCCTCAGCTTCGACATCGCTGTATCGGATAAGCAGGTGCCGCTATCAACCGTAAAAGTGCAACTCTTCTACACCGATGAGCTCGTGCAAGAGACCGTAATCCGTACAAAAGAGAATGGTACCTACACCGGTAAAATATGGATCCCCTTTTTAAAGGATGTTCCCGATGCCGTAGCAACGATTAAAATAGTCTTACAGAACATCAATAAGACGCTAGCCCAGGAATCGCACGAAATAAGCTTATCACGTCCAGATTTTCCCTACCTCACTTTGGTCACCGAGCAAGGGGAATACAAAATGGAAAAAACAGCCAGAAATCAGTACGCCGTAGCGGCAGATTTCCCTTTCTCCATCAAAGGACATATCAAAACGCCTAAGACAAGCGCGCAAAACAGCGAAATGACTTTCGGTTATGAAAGTGGAGCGGTAGCCTTCGGCTCAACGACCGATATTCCATTTTCAAACTCCAGCTCAGGACTGTACAGCATCACCTTTAATACTTTTAATTTCCAGGCCTCCCCATTCATTATCGCCTACGCGGTAAACGGGACCGTGATGAGTCGTATTGACGATAACCTTTTCTACGCCGAGCCCAATATGACCCAAGGGGAACCCGTGGTTATCGATGGAATCGAAGATCTATCGGACTGGTGGATCGATTCGGACTTCATTAATAAGCAAGGTCAGGAGTATACTTTTGCCGCTATAAGTGGAAAATATAAGATTACCGCCGATTTGCAGCGTAAATATTTTATCATCGAACCTATGAACGGCAATGATCTTGCTACCCTACAGCCGGACGGAAGTGGCGCGATTTGGATCATCGGGGAAGGAATCGGTAAACCGGCATTAACAAATGCCGTAGGCTGGACGACAGAGAAAGCCTTAGCGATGGCGCCGATCGGTGGTAAAAAGCACCAAATTACCCTGGTGGCAGGCGAAACTGTTAACGCCTCGAGCATCAATTTCAAGTTCTTCCATCAAAAGAACTGGGGTGGAGAATATTCAGCTCAGACGCTAACATCTACCAGTGATCTGATATTTGTAGGTGACGGATCAAATGGCCGCGACTCGGGAAACTTAGGAATCCTAGAAGGCAAGATGCTCTCAGCAGGTAAAACGTACGTCTTTACCGTGGATCTGTCCGCAGGAAATGATAGCGCCGTGTTAAACGTACTCGAAAAATAAGCTAAACTACAAACAACAGTACTTTGGGCAATTCGTGTATTCGGATTGCCCTTTGTTTTTTTGTAACTGGTTTAATCTAGGTGGATCAAGCCCTGGGATCCCCTCACAGGTACGGTTAGAGATTTACCGGAATATGCCGATAATGGCACAACCATCAGCGTCCCTCTTGAGTTGCCCAAACAAGGTAGCGTATTTATCATATTCAGAAAAAATCAAAAAGAAAAAGCTTCACCTTCAGCCAGAAATTATCCCAAGCTCATCAAATCGATTCCTATAGATGGGCCGTGGAACGTAACATTTGTAAAACCAGATTCTACTTCTTTCACCAAGGTATTTGACCAGTTATGGGATTGGTCCAAACATCCTGACAAAGATGTTAATTATTTTTCGGGAAGTGCCACATATGAAGTTGAACTTCCTAATCTTGAAACCGATGACAAAAAACAAAGATGGGTACTGAGCTTAGGAAATGCGATAGCAATTGCAAGCGGCTCTGTTAACGGTTCCCAGGTAGGTTCGGTATGGACTGATCCGTATGAAATAGACATTACAGATTTTCGCAATGAGCAGTCTAACTCAATAGCTATTAAAGTTACCAACACATGGGTGAATAGTCTTATTGGAGACCAACAGTTACCCGAAAATCAAAGAAAACGCTGGACTATTGTGAACCCATACAAAGCGGATAGCCCCCTACACAGTGCTGGTCTTTTAGGTCCAGTATCAATTAAAGTTTATCAGGACAATCAATAAGATGTTAGAAGAAGGCGTGCGATATAATGCTCCCTTTTTTACATTTCTTATTGTAAAAAAGATTAATAAAAAGCGGAGCAAAACGGTTAAAACCGTTTATATGTAATTATTTCTAAGTTCATGACAAAAATTGCATTGTAAAAAGTGTATAACATGAAGATAATCAATAACATATAATAATTACTATGTCCAAGTGTCCATTGTGTCCAATCGTTTATGGTGCCGAGATTTTTATAAAAAAAATCTGTACAAATACCTATACTTGCATTCAACAATTATTAAACTACTTATTTATGGTTTCAGAAAGATGTTAAGAATTATTTAATCAGGCTTTTAGCGAACTAGATTCGCTAGTTGATAGTGCAAAATTTGACCAAAATTATACGATCGAGTTCGATCTATCGGATGATTGCGACGAGGCCTTTATAAATCTACCCAGGACGCCTGGTATATATTACTACAGCATGAAACTTCCTGATAACCATAAAGCCTGGGGGTGCGTAAAAGAAGACATTGGTAAATTTTCCAAATTTTGGACCGGGCGAGACAATGTCGTATGGACACCGGGAATAAAGGCGAAACGATGCAACTATCATCGTGCTATTCAGCAGGACAATGTCCTATTTCACGAAGGATGGATACCGATGTATTTAGGGAAAAGCCAAAATTTGTATGCGAGGATTAAACAGCACTACGATCAACCTTCAGAACGCGCTTCATTTGGCATGAAGCTAAAATCCCGAAAAACGATTTTTGGAATAAAGATTCGTGTTCAGGTGATGACGCTTAGTTCGAAGCATTCAAAAACAATTCTACCCTATATCGAATATCGTCTACGGGATAAGCTACAGCCGATAATTGGTCAATAAAAACCATTAAAAAAGTCCTAACGACGTACGTTAGGACTGAGTATTACTTCGAATTTTTCATTTTTTCTTTAGCCTCCTTAAGCTTCCCTTTAGCAATATCCAACTGTTTTTTATATTCTTGTACTTTCTTTTTCGAATCGGCAATACCGGTTACATTTCCAGGAGTCCGCTTTCTAGAATCTAATACACTTTTGGCCCAGTCATACATATTTTGACGATTGTCAACATCCTTCTTGCATGCTTCAACATTTTTTTTGTGATCCACCGTAAATAAATTCTTCAAAAATCCCATAATATTTTAGTTTGGTTTGCCGAATATACTACTCATTCCTTTATTGTAACAAACGTTATGGATGGTATGTAGAATAATCCCAATCGATCTCAGTGAATATGGCATATTCATCTTTATCAAGACGAGTCAATCTATCATGCAAGCGTAATATGGTTCCATGATTGTTTTTTTATGTGGTAAATAATTGTGTAGGAACCCTTAGTTATTGTATCACCTGGCGAAGCGATGATCGCAGTCACGACATTGCTTCCCTGATACACTTCGATCATTGCTAGATCTTCATCGGTATTTCTTTCGAGTGTTATTATTACCACTCCCGGTGCGAAAGCGATAGCTGCCATTATTAGTGTTCGTTTCATTATTTTAAATATTTGTTGGTTAACTTCCTAAGTACATGAACTGTGTTAAATTCCAAATTAATTTGGAATTTAACACAGTTCATGTA
>NZ_FUKU01000008.1 GCF_900163865.1 Sphingobacterium sp. JB170 | reverse complement strand
TGTACGTCTTCAAACTAAATTAGACATATTAGGTTCAAACCTTAAGGAGAGTTTCAAGTTATAAATTTATTAATTTTTGTTGATTATACAATTTTCTTCTTTTGTTCAAAGAATCGATTTTCACCTGTTTTCTTTTTTCCAAAATTCTTTCAGAACGTCCACAATAGACATCTGCAGGTGTTAAGTTTTGCAGCGATTCGTGATAACGCCTGTTGTTATAGTTGTCCACAAAGTTTCCCAGGGCTTCGACAAGCTCTTGGGGATGGTAAAAATGGTTTAATTTCACTACGTTTTTCATCGTTCTGTGATATCGTTCAATTTTCCCCTGTGTTTGGGGATGCATTGGTCTGCCGTGAACCTGTTTCATCTTCATATCCTCTTTTAGATATGTTTTTAACTCGCTGGAGATATAACAAGGGCCGTTATCGGACAGCAATTTCGGTTTTGCTTTCGACTTTAATTTTGCTTTTTCAATGGCTGTATTTACCGTTCTCTTCACATCTTCTGCATTCATTGAATCGCAAAGCTCCCAGTGGATGATATAGCGGCTGTAATCATCCAGAACCGTGCTCAGATAATACCATCCCCAACCCACAATCTTGAAATAGGTAAAGTCGGTCTGCCACATCTGGTGCACGAATTGGGTTTTGTCCTTGAACTCATTAGCTGCCGAGATAAGAATATGATTCGGAGCTGGGATTAGATCCCTTTGCTTCAAAATCCTGTAAACACTGGATTCTGAAATAAAAACGCCCTGTTCATCCGTGATCTTGTGCGCCAGTTCCCGGGAAGATAACTCGGTGTGTTCCAGAGCAATTTCAACCACCAGGTCTTTTTGTTCTTCGGGAATGCTGTTCCATTGTCTTCTAGATGCTCTGCAACCTTGTTTCAAGCCGTCATAACCGTTCTTGAGATAGTTCTGATACCATTTGTAGAATGTACTCCTTTGGATGCCGAAGCTTTCAAGGGTACGCTTTACACCAATTGCACTGGTGGTAACCGTTTGTATGATCTCGTATTTTTCTGCTGCTGATAATCTCATATATTTTCGGTATTTATGGATTAATCCAGCATGTCCAAACTTTTTTTTACGATATCGTAACGCAATACCAGATCGGCTACCATCTCTTTCAAGCGGGCGTTCTCTTTCTTGAGTTCCGATACTTCATCACTCGTGGCTTCTCTAACCACATCGCCGTTCAAACGCTTCTTTCCTGCTTCCATAAACTCTTTGTTCCAAGCGTAGAACTGGGATTGGGCTATGCTGTGCTTTCTGCAAAGTTCTGCAACGGAAATCTCTGCTCTAAGCCCCTCCATCACGATCAAAATCTTCTGCTCGGCTGTAAACATCCTGCGCGTCTGCCTGCGAATGTCCTTGACAAATGATTCCGTACTCTTTTTCTTCGGTGTTCCCATAATTAAATCTAATCTTTTTTGATGAAAACACTCCTTAAGATTCTAAATTATCATGTCCACTTTTTGCTGACGATTTACA
>NZ_FUKU01000006.1 GCF_900163865.1 Sphingobacterium sp. JB170 | reverse complement strand
GCAAAAGTAAAAAGCAAAACTCTCTAGTCATACAGGGGGATAACCGGATGCTTACGAATTACCTTAGCTTCCTTATCTCCATAGTCACGAATTAATTGGGAAAAATCCTGAAAGCCTAAGCAAACCGCTACCTTATTACTTCTCGCCGTTGCAATAAGATTGTCCAAGCCTCTAAAATAAATTGTCGGTAACTCGTCTATAATGACAGGTGCTCTTTGGAGGCCATAACTATCTATATATGGAGCTGGAGTTGGCAAATTCATGGAAACAGGGCCTGGGATATGGCCTGGGGGGAGTCGGTGGAGCTGCCATTGCACAGAACGCCATAAAGGGAAAAGGCATCGTATGGAACATCCACGACAAGCAGTTCAATATTTTCAGGAGCTGTAAGGATTTCAATGAATTCATCTTAGAGAGATATCCCGAGGGCGTTCAGGAATGCATAGATAGACAGCCCGATCTTCAGCAGGTTCGAGCAGCTGTTGAAAAGATCAAGTAGACATTGACAATTCATTTTGTGTGTTATTTTGTTTTCATTCTCTATCGATTATCCCTAATTTTATTTTAGGGTCATATCGCTTTTTTATTAAAATCCTCATTGATAATGTAAAACGAACGTACCATACCGGTGCTATAAAATTCAAAAGGAAATTCATTATTATTGCACATTTGATTAGAGCATGGATGGTCACAGGATATTTTCCAGAGTTCTTTATTTTATGAACTGAAAACACTAATACAGTTTATCACAAATTTTTCTAGATTGTCTTTTTTTGGAGGGTTTCAATTACTTCCATAATTGTTCTTCATTTTGCTGTGAACAGTGAATTTAATAAGGATAATTACTCTTATACTTTTGGCAGGTTTGTTTGGCTATGAGAAGTAGATTTTGACCGATTAATGAACTCATTTTGTAATAAAATTATTTTTTATAATTCCTTGTGTCATTTCTTTTTTTTAGAAAGATCATAAAGAGATGGACTGTGACCTGTGTTGTTCTTATAAAAATGAGAAAAATGGCTTTCATCATTAAATCCAAATTCTTCAGCAATTTGGCTCATGTTAAATTGTCCAGATTTCAGTCTTTTATTAATAAGCATCAAACGGTAATGATTAAGGTATTCTCGGTAATTTATATCAAAATTACGTTTGAAATAGGCACTGAAATACGTAGTGGCAATGTTGAAATGTGAAGCAATATTCTTTATTTTTACTTTGTCAGGAATGTAAATGTGCTGATGGATATATGAAATCAATTGTTCCCTTGCTGGAAAATGGTCATTTCCGTTAAGCGACATATCCTGCATAGCTTCCTTTATAATGCCGAAAACAGAAAGCACCTGATGAAAAACGACAGGTGATGTAACAACATTATGCGAGTTGTTGTAAAGAAGTATATTATCAATTGTATTTCGTAGTATTTGATGAATTTCCGGGCTAAATTCTAATTTAACTTCCTTCAAGATTTTGTTGTTCATAATGCTTTCAGGATTGTTATTCATATAATCTTGAAATTTCCAGTGCTCTTTACTGCTAAAATAGTCATCTGTAAATTTAATGCAGATGACCCTGGTTTTTGTATCCATTTTAAAATTATGCTCATCCTCCGGAGAAATCACAAATAAGTCTCCTGAACAATATGAAAGATGATTTTGATTAATCTGATGAATCCCCATTCCATCATAAATATACACCAGCTCAAAATAATTTTGACCGTGAATCGTAAGGTGAAACGAAGCTTCTTCAAAATCTAATATTTCTAACGGGAAAAACTGTTTTAGTTTAGTCATGCTTTGCTCTCTCAAAAATTACTTGTTCGTTTTTATTTTTATTTGCTCTATGACGATAGTAGCGACAAGAGAGAGAGTACATCCGGCAACAGATTCAAGAAAACGCATTAATCCTGACCGCCAGACAATTTCAAAAGCTTTGTCATGGGTGCTCAATCCAACAATAATAACAGTAATACATCCAATTTTTAACGCTCCTGTCCATTTAAAAACAGAAATAAAAATACAGGTACAGAACAATGCAATGCCAATTGACAAAAAAAGATTTGTAGTAAAGTAAACTATTATTGTTGTCAGCAAAACTCCTACAAATGTGCCCAAAAGTCGGTCTTTCATCAGACTTTTAGCATTTTTTGGGAGGTCATCAAAGACCACAATAGCGGACACGGCACACCATATACCATTTAAATAATCATCAGAAAGTTGAAGTAACTTATTAATCCCGAGACCTAAAAAATAAGAAATTAGGATAACAAGCGTAAGTAAAGAAGATTTTACAACAATACCGGCATCTGGGGGGTCTTTAAAAATTTCAAATTTCACAAATTATTTTTCAGATAGGTTAATATAACACAAATATACAAACCTTTATTTATTTTATACATACATGGCGGTATTCCAATCTGCTAATTTTGCATAGTTAAAATATTATTGAAATTATGGTCAATTTTGTGATGATAGCATTCTGCATAATTGCCGGAATGATATTTCGAAAAGCAAAATTAATTCCGCAAGATGCACATAAGGGAATCAACACATGGATTTTATATCTGGCACTCCCTGCTGTTTCTTTTAAATATATTCCTAAGATTGAATGGAGCAGCCAAATGTTATTTCCTGCTCTTTCTCCTATATTGGTTTGGGCGGGATGCTGGATTTTTATGGAATTTTATTCCCGGTACAAAGGGTATGGTCAACGCTCCCGAAGTACACTTGAGCTTGCTGGAGGTTACAGCAATACGTCTTTTATAGGGTTTCCATTGATTATGGCATATTATGGCGAACAAGATTTAAGCATAGCCATCATTTGCGACCAAGTGATGTTTGTACTTTTATCCACTGTAGGTATAATTTCAGCAATTAAAGGAAACCGTTCAGATAAAGAAGGAATAAAAGCATCAGTTTTGGTTAAAAGATTGCTGACTTTTCCGCCCTTTATAGGTTGTATGGGTGCACTTATCTTATCTAAGGTGACAGATTTGAGCATAGCTGAACCTTTCTTTGATAAATTGGCAGCTACGGTAGGACCATTAGCTCTTTTTTCCGTAGGGTTACAATTGAAATTTAAGGGATGGAAACAGGAAATCTCCCAGATTTCAATGTCCATGCTATACAAATTAATGATTGCTCCGGCATTGGTTTTAATTGCTTCAATTTTGTTAGGAATTAAAGGAGATATTGCACGTATAAGCGTATTTGAAGCAGCAATGCCCACCCTTATTACTTCCAGTATTATTGCAGAACAATTCAGGCTTAATGCGAGGTTAATTAACCTGATTATCGGAGTTAGCATTTTAGTTGGTTTTATTACTACAGCATTCTGGAACAGCATTATGCAGTTATTGGTTATCTGACAGATTTTAGAATGATTAAATCTTTTCTACATCATTTTGTCATCGTTCTACAAATAGACTTGGCTGATAATAAAGTAAATTTGTAATATAAAGAACAGATAGCTAACCTTAGAAAGATGAAATATGGACAATTTCAAAGATAAAACAGTATTTGTAACCGGAGCAGGTGGCGGAATTGGAAAAGCAATTGCTTTGACTTTTGCTAAGAAAGGTGCCCATGTAGCTTTGGCAGATGTAAAAAAAGAATTCGTAGAAAAAGTGGCTAAAGAAATCAAAGCAATTGGAGGTAAAGCTTTGGCCTTGGCTGTAGACGTAACAGATTATGCTTCCGTAAAAAGTGCAGTAAGTGAAACAATAAATACCTTTGGAAGTTTAGACGTAGCCGTAAATAACGCTGGTGTAGTGGGTATAGGAAGTATCGAGGAAATAGATGAACATGAATGGGACAGAGTACTTTCGGTAAATGCAAAAGGTGTTTTTATATGTACTAAAGCGGTGTTAGAAGTCATGAAACCACAAAAAAGCGGAGCCATTATCAATACGGCCTCTATAGCCGGCAAAATGGGTATGGCACATTTATCACACTATGTAGCTTCTAAATTTGCGGTGATTGGTTTTACCAATAGTATTGCAAAAGAGGTTGCCGAAACAGGAATTACCGTAAATGCTATTTGCCCTGGTATCATTGGTACAGGGATGTGGCGTGGTGAAGGTGGTATCGCAGACCGCTGGAAACAAGCCGGAGAAACCGAAAGTCAGTCATGGGAACGTAACAAGAAAACACTGATACCGCAAGGTGTGGATCAGAGTGCAGGGGATATTGCTGATGCGGTTTTATTCATCGCTTCTGCTCCCCATATCACAGGGCAAGCCATAGCTGTTGATGGTGGGATGACTATGTAAAAAAGTATTATTAATAAATAAAAAAATCAAGAAATGAAAACGCAAATTGGAATTAAAAGCGAAAACAGACAGGCAGTAGCCGAAATTCTTTGTAAATTATTGGCAGATGAATTTGTATTGTACACCAAAACAAGAAATGCACACTGGAATGTTGAAGGACCTGACTTTCATTCTATGCACATTTTCTTCGAAGGTCAGTATCAACAATTGGCAGACTTGATGGATGGTGTAGCTGAACGTATCCGTACGATAGGTCATTATGCCCCCGGAACATTAAAAGAATTTTTGGAACTTACGCATCTTAGCGAAGTCACTAACCAAAAGAATGACAGTGCTGGTTTTATAACAGAACTCTTGGCTGATCATGATACTATAATCGATTTTATCAGGGGTAGTATTGATGCGGTTCAGGAAAAATATAACGATGCCGGTACCAGCGATTACATCACCGGATTTATTGAAACCCACGAAAAAATGGCGTGGATGTTAAGAGCACATTTGAAGTAGTAATCTATTAAATTCTCTTATATTATTGAACAAATGCAACTTTTAGTTAAACAAGTTGCATTTATTTATTATAGCTTATTAGGATAGATCTCATTTTCTATTTTTTAGTAAATTCTGATTTCGCCAAATGTTTTTAAAATTTAGCATTATTCCGCTTAATAACCTAATCTTGTTGTATACGTTAAAATCTTAGGTAGGTCTGAATATCAAGTTATTGTGGTTTCCATATGACAATTTCTTATAAATATTTGAAAAGAATTAATGAAATTTATTAGAATTAATCGATAAAAAGGTATAAATGAAGTAATTAACTTCCAATTTGGTTGATTTCCATAAATTGTTGGGAAAGTTTCCTAAACCCCAACTGTGATAAGTTTATCCAAAAACTGAAAGTAGTTTTAGGAAATTTTTTTGCTTCTTTTTTTTATATTTCTTGTTCTGTTTTTTCAGTTGGTCCAACGTAAATATATGGTTTAGTAAATTTTCATTCAAGTATAAAATTTAATATTATGAATTAATACTTTAGCATGTAATGAACTTATCGACAATTAGACTCCCTAAAAACATTAATCAAAAATCCAACCTGTAATCCTTCATTATGGGAAATTAGAGGTCTCAAAGCTTTCTTGGAGGACCCTTTGAAATAACTTACTGTTTCCTTTAAATCAACCGTCACAAATACGTCACAGCTGTAAATTTTGAATAATAAAAAGAAGTTCATAAATTGCTAAAGCAAGCAGGAAACATAGATTTTTACTCCTGTTGAGGAGAGCCGGCCTGCAGACTCTTAATCTTCTCCTCCTTTTAGCACAAAGTTTTTTGGAAAATGATAGCACTGTCATTACGACAAATCGATTTTTGTAAACGAAAGTTTATGTTAGTAGTAGGGGAGTTATAATTCAAGCTCAAACAAATAAAGAATTGTATTTCAGATTGTTTAATTTTTTTGGTACAAATATGGTACAAACGCATTTGTAGAATTGAAAAATATTGGTAAATTTGTAACAGTAAATCAAGAACGTTGGTTTCTAAATCCTTTAATAATAACTATTTAAATAGTGGGTTTAGATCATAAATGATTATCTTCCTCAGTAGCTCAGCAGGTTAGAGCATCTGACTGTTAATCAGAGGGTCGCTGGTTCGAGCCCAGCTTCAGGAGCAAATAACAGCTGGCTAATTATAGCCGGCTGTTATCATTTAAAGATAATCCATATGAGCTTATTAATAGTCGGATCAGTTGCGTTCGATGCAATTGAAACTCCATTCGGAAAAATAGACAAAATTGTTGGTGGTGCAGCGACCTTCGCTGGTTTAGCGGCGTCGTATCTTTATAATCATGTGAATTTAGTTAGTGTTGTTGGGGATGATTTTGGCCCCGACGATATGAGCATCATTACTTCTCGAGGCATCAATACCGATGGTATCGAGGTTATGAAAGGAGGTAAGTCATTTTTTTGGTCTGGTAGGTACCATAACGATATGAATAGCCGTGATACGCTCGTTACGGAACTAAATGTGCTAGCGGATTTCGATCCTAAAATACCTGCTTCCTACCAAAACTGCGATTACCTATTGTTGGGGAATTTGACACCAATTGTGCAGATTGCCACACTCGACCGATTGGATATGAAACCTAAGCTTGTCGTGCTAGATACGATGAATTTTTGGATGGATATTGCATTAGGCGATTTGAAAAAAGTGTTGAGACGTGTAGATGTGTTGACAATTAACGACGCAGAGGCCCGTCAGCTGTCTGGCGAGTATTCGTTGGTGAAAGCCGCTGAAATTATACTTCAGATGGGGCCGAAATATTTAATAATCAAAAAAGGGGAACATGGAGCGCTGCTGTTTGGTGATGGACAAGTATTTTCGGCACCGGCGTTGCCATTAGCGGATGTATATGATCCAACTGGAGCGGGAGATTCCTTTGCAGGAGGATTTATCGGCTATCTAGCAAAAGTGAAGACTATCAATTTTACAAATATGAAAAATGCCGTCATCTATGGATCGGCGTTGGCGTCGTTTTGTGTAGAGAGATTTGGAACTGAAAAGCTTCAAAATCTGACATCGGACGATATTAGAAATCGAATCTCACAATTTATCCGTTTATCGAAATTTGATATTAATGACTAGAACGCCTTTTAGATTAAAACACCGATTATTTCAAAACGCTCCAATACCTTGTCGGAATGTGGAGCGTCTTTAAGTTCTTCTGTTAAATCTTGTCCTGCCCAATGCTCATAATGTTTTCCATTCCACCAAAGTCGACTAGCGGAGACATTATAGATTTGACCATGTATTGCAATCCAAATTTCCGGTTTGTCCTGTCCGTTTCGAAGAGCGAGTTGGGATTTTGTATAACGAGGGAGTTGAATGTCATTGTTCACACCCCAAATATACGTGTTAGTTTTTGAACCTATAGGCGTGTAGCGTTTTTTTCATCGCTTTGCGCGCTACATGGATACGCGTTTTAACCGTTCCAATCGGGATATTTAAGTGGTCGGATATTTCGTGGTACTTATAACCTTCGAAATACATCGTGAATGGAATGTAATAGTCGTCGGATAAATTTGATAGGGCGTTATTGATGTCTTCCATCACGAATTTGTTTTCTCCACGATTGCTACTGGCGGAAACCACTAAATTTGCACTGGTAATCTCTTCCTCTTTGGTAATGAAAGAGTTTGTTTTTACTACGCGCCGATAATTGTTTATGAATGTATTTTTCATAATAGTGTACAGCCATCCTTTTAGATTTGTGCCTTCCTTGAAATTCCGAAAATAAGTTACGGCCTTTAATAGGGTGTCTTGGACCAAATCGTTGGCGTCATCCTGATCTCTAGTGAAATTTTTTGCATACGTCTTGAGGGAATCCGCTTGTTGAATTACTAACGTGTTGAATTTTAATTTGTTCATGCTAGATTGGATTATAATGTAAATACTTACTATGAGAGTCGTATTATTAACTCGAGCATAGTCTTTTATGAGTGTAGTTCATATCGTATGAAGTACGGTTTCACGACATTTTATGCAAATCCTGTGCTAAACTTTATGTTTTGAGTTAAATTTAGATGACCAAGCGATTAAATTTTTATTCTAATGTAGAAAAAAAATGACACAATGCGCTCAAACACACCTGTGTTAGGGAAGAGAGTGGTTGTTAACATTTTGTATCCACAACTGTGGAAAACTAATTATAGGATATTTACTTCTCTTTCTAGTTGTATTCCGAATTTTTTAGATACATCGTTCATTATTCTAGACGAAGTAGTATATATTTCCATACCAGTCGCGTTTCCGGGGTTTGTGATAACAAGAGCTTGGTTCTTCCAGACCACCACATTTCCATCAGTTTTCCCTCGCCATCCACAGCTTTCAATCAACCAGCCAGCAGCAACTTTTATTTTTTCATCAGCTACTGGGTAAAAAACAATATCGGGATACGCTTCCTTGATGGGGGTAAACAGTTTTCCGTTAAGGATTGGGTTTTTAAAGAAACTTCCTGCATTTCCTACCCGTGATGGGTCTGGCAGTTTATCAACACGAATAATCGAAACAACTTCTGCAACATCTTTGATAGTCGGTTTATGGATGCCGCGTCGATTGAGTTCGGCATTGATTGCGCCGTATGTTGTGTTTATTTTGGCGTGTAATGAAAGTTTATAGGTGACCGAAGTAATGATAAATCGGCCCCTATATTCCGATTTAAAAATACTATCTCGATAGGTAAATGCGCAATCTTCTTTCCGGAAGGTTTTGAATTTGCCGCTCAAAGTGTCAAATGCTTCACATACATAAAATATGTCCATAAGTTCCGTACCATAGGCGCCTATGTTCTGCACCGGGGATGCCCCGACGGTACCGGGAATTAGTGCCATGTTTTCAACGCCGGCGAACCCATGATCCACGCAGTACCATACCAAGTCGTTCCAAACTTCGCCTCCCTTTGCCGTGATGAAAATGTTGTTGCCTTCCAAGAAATGTGTAATACCTTTGTTAGCAATCCTAACTATTACCCCTTGATAATCCTTTGTGAACAAAACGTTACTTCCTCCACCCAAAACAAAAAAAGGTTGAGAGAATACGCCCGCGTGGTATAAATCGGCGAGTTGATTTTCTTTCTCAACATTTACAAATTGTTGGCAATTTGCTTGCACGCCAAACGTATTATATGGTTTTAAAGAAATATTGTGTTGAATATCGTATATCATTTTTCTTTTGACTAATTCTTTTAAATATTCAAAAAAAAGAATTAGTTTTATGTGCTACTACAAATATAATATAAAGCGCATTATTAAAGGTATAAATATCACATGTCGAAGAACGTCGATTTAAAGAGAGCGAAGATATTGGAGGTTGCAAAGCGACGATTTGCACATTTTGGAATGGCTAAGACGACTATGGCCGAAATCGCGAAAGATTTGTCTTTTTCCAAAGCATTACTGTATTATTATTTTCCGGATAAGCATAATTTATATATGGCTGTGATGGAACACGTCATAAATGAGATGATAGACAAGGTCGATATATATGCTCAAACGACGGATAGTGTAGAAAATGCACTGCTATTTGCCGTTGAGTCGCGTACAGCGACGACGCGCGAAAATTACAATTTATTCGAATATTCCTCTTCACTCTTCATGAAGAATCCTTGTGAAGTGGGCAAGAATATCGGACCTTACTTTAATCGGGTGAGAGATCAGTATAGTCGATTATTAAAAATAGGAGTCGACAACAAGGAAATTCGAGTTGATGATTTAGATGAAACGGCCGAATTGTTATTGTTTTGCTTGATGGGCATGCGCTCGGGAATCTTGACCAAAGATTTAAATGATTGCTTGTTTCCTTCACCCGAAGAATTTGAACATATTCAATCCAAGCAAATTAAAATGGTAAAGATTTTCTTACGAGGGTTGAGTGTTTAATTTCGTTTTTCCATAATTTGTTCGATGATTATATGTGCGTGAATCCTTGAGTTTTCAATGAACCAAAGGTGGGTGTTGAGCCCGCCACACACCACGCCCGCCAAATATAAATTTGGAATATTCGTTTCCATCGTTTGTGGGTTATGTTCAGGTATCATGGGAAATTGGTCTGGGATATTTATCCCCACTCTTCTCAAAAAGTCAAAATTTGGTTTATACCCTGTGAGCGCAAGTACAAAATCATTTTGTATTACTTCTAATCCTGTGGGTGTCTGTATGGAGACTGTTTGTTCGCTGATAGAGGTCAGACGACTGTTGTAGAAGATGTTGATTTCTCCAGCTTTAATGCGATTTTCGATATCCGGGCGAACCCAATATTTTACACGCGGTCCGATTTCGTGCCCTCGCACTACCATGGTTACTTTTGCTCCTTTTCGAAAAGTTTCTAAAGCTGCATCCACCGATGAGTTACTCGCGCCGATGACTACGACATGTTGATTGGCGTAGTAATGGGGATCATTGTAATAGTGCGTTACTTTTGGAAGCTCTTCACCTGGTATATTTAACTTCATGGGGACATCATAAAAGCCCGTAGCGACAATTACCGAAGAAGCACTATAATTCGATTTTGTGGTCGTGACATGAAACATTGGATCGCCCTTTGTCACCTCGATTACTTCTTCGAATAAGTACGTATTAAGATTAAATTTTCCATCAATACGTCTATAATATTCAAGAGCTTCAGCACGTTTGGGTTTTGGTAGCGTTGTAACGAACGGTATCTCACCGATTTCAAGCCGTTCGGACGAAGAGAAGAACGTCATGTTTATCGGATAATTGTAAAGTGAATTTACGAGCGGCCCTTTCTCAAAAATCGCGTGAGTAAGCCCTGCTTGCTGTGCCTGTATTCCACAAGCTAGACCGATCGGCCCTCCGCCAATTATTAATACGTCAAAATGATTTTTCATTGATTTTGTTTTCATTTTCATCAAACTCTGCTTGCCGCTCAAGCAACTCCTTGGTTACGCGATGTAAATCTCCTGAAATTTTATTCAAGAATTGTAACTGTTCTGCTATAATATTTGCGTCGTCGCTAGACGCAGTGTTTTCGGATAAAGCAGGATAACCTGTCATAGGGGTAAAAACTTCCCCATTGTCATTTTCAATCGGAAGTAGTTGTATCGCTTTCTCCAGTTCCGAAAGGATTTTTTTGAGCAGCTTTACATCGTTCTGATCAAAATTATCAAGGTTTGCCTGTTGAACTTGCACTAACATATTTGCCGAATAGGAAGAAAAAATATGGCTGAGGATTACAAATCTATTTATTTCTTTGGTATATCGCTGGCGCCATTTCGGCTCGGTTAACATACGTTGGAACGTCGAGCCCATGTTCGCCGAAGCGATGTATACCTTTTTACGTTCGAGTTTGTATTTGGTAATATTTAGTTGTTGCCCACTCAGTAGGTTAACCGCTTGCGCGATGTAGTTGTAGTTCGCGATAAGTAGGCTACGTATATTTGCTTTGTATTGCGCGCTCTCCCAGTTGGGGAAAATGACATAACTAGACAAAAACGCGATTGTACCACCTAAAAAGGTGTCAAAAACTCGCTCCGAAGCCACCTCGATCGTATTCACACCGGTGAAACTTAGCATAATTAAGACGTAGGGTGTCATGAACAGTACCGCGACGATGTAGTTTACGCGGAATAAACTGTAAGCCGTAAGAAAGAAAAATATAAGTATTACGAAGCGTATGTTCGGGTCCTGTATAGTGTAGACAATTACAGCGCCGATTACTCCACCTATAATAGTGCCGAGCAGCCGCTGTACGTTTCGTTCCTTTGTCAGCCCAAACCCAGGCTTAAGGATCACCATGATCGTTAATAAGGTCCAGTAGATTCCATTGGGACTGAAATTGAATAAATGTAACACGAGATAGGTCCCTGATAGAACCATTGATAAGCGTAGCGCATGTCTAAATACGGACGAGGATAAACTTAGGTTACTTCTGAATTTTTTCCAATCGATTTGATCACGGGTAATGAACTGCGAGGCGGAATCAATCTCCTCTTTTGGAATATCCGAAATTGAAGTAGCGCTGTACGTATAAATGTTATCGATGTACCGGACGATATCACGTATATTGACAACTATCTTCTTTAGCGGGAAGGTGTTGACCTTGTCTTTGTCAATTTTATCGATCTCCTCCCGTAACCGCTCGATGTCCAAATCGAAATCGTAAGTACGTTTAGGAAGTCTGTTGGCATTGATAGCGTAAGCCATATTATCGAGTTCGTGTGCAATTTGAGTAAGCATATGCTTGAAAGAGATAAGCACGTTGTACTCGGTATATGTTTTTTGAATAGCATCGTAATCGTATTGCGTTGTAGTGCTTTGTTCAAATAGATCGATGATGTCCGAAAATATTAGTGTGAGAAATCGACCAATTTTCGTGGTATCTTTAATCGAACGTTTGCTCTTGAATAGAATGTCACGAACAAGTTCTTGGTGTTTGTTGACCTCGATTTGTTGATCAATTAATTTTAAGTAATTTTTGTCGTTTTCGATTTTTGGGTCGTAAAAACGGGCTTTTATTCGTATATATTCCGCCACCTGTCTGATGGATTCCGAGAGTGTTTGTTGCGCAATTCGGTAGGGGCGAATTTGGAGCATCGACATGCTAATAAGCATGTACCATAATGCGCCGATTGCTATGTATAATAAATGCTCAAAAGTGCCGAGGGCCGTTAAATTCGGATTTACATTAAGTAGCATCATTAATGTACACATCGTACCGACCGTTGCTGCTCGCGCGTTAAAGACCGCGAACATCGCGAAGATGAAGCTTAAAGCTCCTATAACAATCGTGGAACCGAGGATCGACGCGTTGACATGAACGATAATTAAATAGGAAATCATACCTAAAACTGCTGTCGATAACATTCCTAACCGGCGGTGGGAGGGTGCCCCAGGAGTGTCAGACAGCCCTACCAGTAAGGCTCCCAAGGAAACAAGGATGCCGTTTTGAAAAAGCCCAAGCGCAGCACTGATTATTACTGGAATAATACATCCGAGAGTGATTTTGAGTCCTTCTGAGAAATATTGACTATAAAAGAAATTACTAATCTCTTGGATTTTTTTCATGAAATGATCGTCTCCCTTTACCTAATTTAGAATTCCACTCGTGAGTGCTCAAAATTAAGGAAAATTTATGATGCGCCGATGCAGTATTTTGCGTGTGTGTAGATGTTTCGGCAGGCCCACTTTGATTTGTATGTATACCGGATCGTGAGTATTCATGTAATATGACGTATATGAAATGGTTTTGGATGAATTGTTGAGTTTTTGATAAAGAAGGTATTTAATTAATAATTGTTTTATACAAAATAATTGTTTTTGTTGTAATTATTGTATAATTTCGAAATGCTCTATATTAGTGGTAGAGCAATTCTATGTTATCCTTAAATAAAAGCATGAAGTTAATTCAAAAGCAATCTGTCTTTCATAATGAAGTGTTAACGCGCTTTGAACTTTACAAAAGTTTGTTCCTTACTTTGCCATTTCAGAGTGTAAAGCATACCGGTACTATTCTTCCTTTTTTTTCGACACACTGTGAGAAGGGAGTAGAAGAACACCTCGCACCACAAGAGATCATTGATACTTTCTTCGATCAGTACGAACAGTATGTGCAGGAGGAAGATCGTATAGATTTTTTATTCCGCATTGTTCAATATATTGAACGTCAAGTCGTGTTGTTTGATGCGGTTGAAGATTCTGCTTTTCATTCTGTCGGTAAGAATGAGGATACGGGCGTGTTGCAAGCATTGTTTATAAGGGCCAAGGATAATCCTTCACTCAAGAAGAAAATTGTAAATAAATTGCATGACTTCTCTGTCAGATTAGTCCTAACGGCACACCCAACCCAGTTTTATCCCGGACCGGTGTTAGCGATTATCACCGACCTTATTGAAGCATTGAAATTAAATGACGTACCAAATATTCAGTTGCTGTTACAGCAGTTAGGTAAAACTCCATTTATTAATAAGCAAAAGCCAACACCAGTGGACGAAGCAGCTAGCTTGGCCTGGTTCTTAGAAAATGTATTCTATCGGGTAGCCTCGGAAATTCAAGCGAAGATCGATAGTGAAATGGAAGTGCCTGTCGAAGAAGTGAAACAGTTGATTGAACTCGGTTTTTGGCCAGGTGGAGATCGTGATGGAAACCCTAATGTGACAGCCGAAAGTACGAAAACTGTGGCGAACATGCTGCGCACGATTTTATTCCGGTGCTATTACAGAGATTTTAAAAACGTTAAACGGAGAATAACGTTCCGTGGAGCGGAAAAATATTTAGATATCCTTCAAGACCTATTTTACGATAACAGTTTTCATCCCAAGGAAAACCCGGAGGATGAGACGTCGATCATATTGGATAACCTTCGTGCGCTCAAAGAAGTATTGGATACGCAGCACGACGGTCTTTTCGCTGAATTGGTTGAAGACCTTACACGTAAGGTATTGACATTTGGTTGTTATTTTACTACGCTTGACATTCGTCAGGATAGCAGCATCTTAAAAGATACATTTAACTATTTAGTTAAAAATAATAACGATACGCAGTTAGACTTGGAAATGATTAGCAATTCGGAAGATGAAAAGGAAAAAACAATGCCTTTTACGGAACTGGATCTTACGCATAATGAGCAGGCTGAGCCTCTCGTTGCCGATACGCTCGACGTGATCCGGTTGTTGAAAGATATTCAACATGCGGGAAGTGAAAGAGCTGCCCAGCGGTTTATCATTAGCAACTGCCAAAATGCTTCCGACATACTGGGGCTGATGCAGCTGTTTTTGTGGTCAGGCTGGAAGAAAGATACGTTGACCATTGATTTCGTTCCCTTGTTCGAAACCGTGGACGATTTGTCAAGAGCCGCTGAAGTAATGCGCTCCTTGTATATGAATTCCGAATATACAAAACACCTTAAGATGAGAGGTAACAAGCAGACTATTATGCTAGGCTTTTCTGACAGTACGAAAGACGGGGGGTACTTGATGGCCAACTGGTCGATCTATCGTGCAAAAATTGAACTGACGACGATCTCACGGGAGTTTGATGTTGATTTGGTGTTTTTTGATGGGCGTGGTGGCCCTCCTGCTAGAGGTGGAGGGAAAACGCAAAAGTTTTATGCTTCAATGGGCAAAGAGATTGCAAATGAACATATTCAACTTACCATTCAAGGCCAAACAATTAGTAGTCAATATGGTTCCCTCGAGACGGCTCAATATAACATTGAGCAGCTCCTACAAGCTGGTATTGTATCCGAAATACAACAGAAGGATGGTGATACCTTAACTAATAAGCAAAAACATATTATTGATCAAATGGCCCAAGTGAGCCATACTAAGTTTATGGCCCTACGTAAGCACCCTCTCTTTTTAAAGTATCTGGAGACATTAAGTCCATTAAAGCAACTTTCAAATGTTAACATCAGTAGCCGCCCGGTAAAACGGAATTCAGGTAAGGAGTTACGATTGGAAGATCTTCGTGCGATTAGTTTCGTTACTTCGTGGAGTCAACTTAAGCAAAATATCCCAGGTTTCTATGGGGTAGGAACGTCGCTGCAGTGGGCAGAAGAAAACAACCTCTGGTCCTATGTGCAAAATCTCTATGAGACCTCAGGAATGTTCAAGACGATTATTGATAACTGTATGATGTCGATGACAAAGTCAAATTTTGACATTACCGCCTATATGGAAAAAGATGAAACGTTTGGTGAATATTGGACAATGTTACGAGATGAATTTGAATTAACTAAGAAATTTGTTTTGAAGTTAAGTAAATCGGAAGTGCTGATGGAGTATTATCCTGTTGAGCGTGCGTCTATATTGGCTAGAGAGAAAATTATTTTGCCATTGTTGACAATTCAGCATTATGCAATTCGCACCATATTAGACAAAGATTTGACAGAAGAGCGAGAAGCTATTTATACAAAACTTGTTGCCCGTACCATTTACGGCGTGGTGAATGCTGGACGAAATTTAGCGTAGAAAGAAGTAAGTTATTTTATTTGAATACGAAAGTCGATTATTTTCCTATTTTTGTAGGATAAATTCAAAAGAAATGAGATTTAACACTTTATTTGTAGCAAGTGTATGTGCGAGTGCCTTGTTAGCTTCTTGTAACCCGAAGACTGCTGAAAAGAATCAATTAAAGTATACCCATACAAGTATTGTCGATGGTGATGCTTACGAGTTCTTTAAAGTGGTTGGTAGCAAGTTAGTTTATGAATCTGATTATGCGGCTTATGCTGCAAGTGTGGCGAAATCTCCACAAGCGAAACAATTGGCGGAAAAAGTGAATGAAGTATATAGTGCGTTAATTCCGGCTGTAGATAGTTTAGCGACACAAAATCAGGTTGATTTCCCAATCAAAGGTGCTGAAGTTTTTAAGTCACCGGTAGTAGCCGCAGTTGATTCTGTAGAAACCGAGCACGCTGTTAAGGCCTATTCTGACGAAGCCTATATTCACCATGTTTTGCATGAAGTAACGATTATTAAGGATCGATTTGAAAGATTAAGTCGGAATACGGGAATGGAATTGCGAGAATTCGGTTCGGAAAATGAAGAGAAAATAAACGAAATATTTACACTTGCAGGTGGTAAAGCGGACGAACACGGACATCACTAAGAATGTTAAAATGATAGAAAAGGGAATGTAGCGATATATTCCTTTTTTTGTGCCTAATAATTTGCAAGATACCGGCGAGATATGGTGGATATTATCATTGTGCTCGACAATAGTAAGGATTAGTCGAGGAAAATCTTTTGTTAACTCTTCTGTTAGTTTTTTGTTATTCTTTTAATAACTTAACAATATATTAATATTTGATTTATTAATATTGTATTATTGAAAAATTACGTCATAAATCATACAATTAGTGAGATACGGAGCTATAGATATTGGATCCAATGCTGTTCGCCTATTAATAGCGGAGGTTAATGAAGAGGTTTATCCTGTTCAGTTTAAGAAGGAAGCGTTTATTCGGGTGCCCTTGCGGTTGGGCGACGATTCATTTATTCATCAACATATTTCTGAAACTAAGTTTGAGAATATGCTCAAAACGATGCATGCTTTTCGGAATTTGATGGACGTTTATCGGGTAACTGAATACATGGCTTGTGCGACTTCGGCGATGCGAGATGCCGATAATGGAAAAGATATTGTGAAAGCCTGCCGTAAATTTGGAATTGAAATTCAGATTATCGATGGGGCAAAGGAAGCGCAGATAATCTATAATAACAATATCCAAGACACGATGGATAAAAGTAAAGTTTACCTGTACATCGATGTGGGTGGGGGGAGTACAGAGATATCATTATTCTCGAGTGCGGAGCTAATTGCCTCAAAATCGTTTAACCTAGGTACTATTCGTATTCTCGATAATCAGGATAGTAGTGAAACGTGGGATGAGCTCAAGCACTGGGTTAGGGAGCACACCAAGGGATACAAGAACATTTATGGTATAGGTACTGGTGGTAATATTAATAAGCTGTCTCGCATTGCTAATGAAAAGCTTGATAAACCGATGTCGTATTCTAAATTAAAGGCTATTTATACGTATTTGAGCTCCTATTCGCTTAAGGACCGGATTCATGTCTTAGGGTTGAAGCAAGATCGTGCTGACGTAATCATTCCTGCGGCCGAAATATTTCTGACAATTATGCGAGTTGGGCATCTGAAAAACATCGTTGCTCCACGCGTTGGCTTAGTGGATGGAATTATTCAAACTTTGATAGACAACAATTTACAAAATAGTAAGTAAAATATATTTATATTTCTTTTCTAATATCCTAAAAAGGTTTATTTTTGCAACCGTAATACCCAGGTGGCGAAATTGGTAGACGCACCATCTTGAGGGGGTGGCGCCTTCGCGGGCATGGCAGTTCGAATCTGCTCCTGGGTACTAGACTGAAAAAAACGAAATCATTGATTTCGTTTTTTTATTTAACCGAGTCGGGTCCGATATTATTCGCTCTCACCGTTATTTCGGCAATGTCTAAAACATCGATCTGTTGTTCCTTATCTTGATTTTTAATGCCGTCGCGAAGCATTGTCATGCAAAACGGACAGGCAGAGGCAACCAGGCTCGCTCCAGATTTAAGCACGTCGGAAGTACGTTCTATATTGATATCCCTGTTTCCGGGTTCGGGCTCTTTAAACATTTGTGCTCCACCGGCACCACAACATAGCCCATTGCTTTTACAACGTTTCAACTCCACGAGGTCCGCATCTAAGGTTTCTAAGACGACTCGCGGTGCTTCATACACATTATTTCCACGCCCGAGGTAACAAGGGTCATGGTAGGTGATACGTTTACCTTTGAATTCATGCTGATCATTTGGGCGTAATTTACCCTCGTCGATTAAAGACTGAATTAACTGTGTGTGGTGTATCACTTCGTAATTACCGCCGATGTCTGGATATTCATTCTTCAGCGTGTTGAAACAATGGGGGCAGGCTGTGACGATTCGTGTTACCTTGTATCCGTTGAGTACCTCGATGTTGGTCATCGCCTGCATTTGGAACAGAAATTCGTTTCCTGCACGTTTTGCAGGGTCCCCTGTACATCCTTCCTCTGTGCCGAGTATTCCAAATTTGATTCCCACATGATGTAGTATTTTACAGATGTCTCTGGTGATACGTTGCGCACGTTCGTCGTAACTCCCAGCGCAACCTACCCAAAAGAGTAGATCTGGCGATTCGCCTTTTGCGGTCATTTCTGCAAGTGTCGGTATTTCTAGTGTTTGCTTCATAACATTGATATTATTTATTTTGCCCAGTTTGCGCGGTCGGCCTGCGCATATTTCCATGGCGCACCATTGTTTTCTATGTTGGTAAACATCGCGTTGACGCTCGAGGGCGCCTTTGATTCCTCCAGGACTGCATATTGTCTCAACCCAATTATTATCTCTAAAGGGTTGATGTTAACCGGGCATTGCTCTACGCATGCATTACACGTGGTACACGCCCAGAGCTCTTCTCGGGTGATATAATCGTCGATTAGTGCTTTCCCGTCGTCTTTTTGTCCGGGGTTGCTGGATAGATGAACACTCAATTCTTCCAAGCGATCCCGTGTGTCCATCATTATCTTTCGTGGCGAGAGAAGTTTTCCTGTAATATTGGCCGGACAGGCAGCCGTACAACGACCGCACTCGGTGCAGGTATAGGCGTCGAGCAAATTCTTCCACGTTAAGTCTTGCACGTCTTTCACCCCGAATCGGGCAATTTCCCCGTCGGGAGGCGGAATCGACGGGTTTAACATTGCTTTGACCTCCATAGTCACGCTTTCTATGTTTTCGAATTTGCCCTTAGGGTCAAGTTTCGTAAAATAGGTGTTCGGGAATGCGAGCAAGATATGCAGGTGTTTGGATATCGGGAGATAATTTAAAAATAACATCACACCGATTATATGGAACCACCATGCGGAGCGTTCAATTGCAATTAACGTAGAGGTGTTGTTCGGTAGTACCTCTACTAGTAAGTTGCTTATTGGGAATGAACCAGCTGCACTATAGGGGGGGATATGCATTTCCTGGAGCTTGTAATCCGCTGCGTTCATAATTATAAAGGCACTCATCAAGAGGATTTCCGTTAGGAGAATCAAGTTGGCGTCGGTCTTTGGCCAATTTTTTAATTCGGAGCCTTTGAATCGAAATATTGACATGACGTTTCGACGGATTAGGAATATGATACAGCTGAACAAGACGCCAAACGCTAAAATTTCGAAGCAAAAGATTAAGAAATTATAAAACTCCCCCATCTGCGCGAATACGCGGTGTGTGCCGAAAATACCGTCGATTACAATTTCCAGCATTTCGATATTGATAATACAAAATCCGATATAGACCATTAGATGAAGTAGGGCCGGAAGAGGCTTCTTAAACATTTTCTTCTGGCCGAAAGCAACCAAGAGCATTAGTTTAAGCCGTTCACCGGGGTGTTCGGTTCGATCAACAGGTTTGCCTAATTTAATATTTCTATAGATCCGCCGCGCATTGAGGGAAAACATAACGATTGCTGCGGTGAATAGACACAAAAATATGATTTGACTGATCATAGCTATTTTTAGGTTTTAACAGCTATAAATATACATATTAATGCTATGCGTGCATAATATATATTAAAATAGCTTACTTCTTTTTGCACGTTAAGGTAACACCCAGAATGGTCATTATGTTTTATGTACGCTTTACAGCATTTGTTATAAAAGGTATTAATGATTTTGGAATGGAGTGTACCATAACTTTAAGATCCGAGTTATTCTTGTTATTTTTGCATTTCAAAATAGTCTAGAAGAGTAATACCTATGCCTGTAAAAATACCTGACAATTTGCCTGCGATTGAGCTTCTAAAGAAGGAAAATATCTTTGTGATGAATGACTTTCGTGCAGACACGCAAGACATTCGTCCGATGCGCGTGTTAATCCTTAATCTCATGCCACTTAAGATTTCCACGGAAACGGATTTTGTACGTCTACTTTCCAATAATCCGTTGCAGGTAGAAGTCGAGTTTTTACGACTTGATACACATACGCCAAAAAACACGCCGCAAGAGCATTTGAAATTGTTCTACAAAGGATTTAGTGATGTGGAAAATAACTTCTACGATGGTATGATTATTACAGGGGCGCCCGTGGAGATGATGAAGTTTGAGGATGTTTCATATTGGCCAGAAATTCAGCATATATTTGATTGGGCGCGAACACATGTTACCTCAACTCTTTATATATGTTGGGCATCACAAGCTGCTCTATATCATTTTTATAACGTTAAAAAGGAGGTACTTGACAAAAAACTATTTGGTGTTTTTAAACACACAGCAAGAGATAAACACCTTCCCTTATTTCGCGGCTTTGACGATGAATTTTTCATTCCGCACAGCCGTCATACAACGATGCTGGCCTCTGATATAAACCACGATGAGCTTGCTATACTCTCGGAATCGGAAGATGCGGGCCTCGCAATGTTATCATCGCGAGGCGGTCGTGAGTTTTACCTGACCGGGCATTCCGAATACGCGCCGTTTACCTTGCATGAAGAGTATTGTCGCGACCTGGAGAGAGGAAATGACATCGCAGTCCCGGAAAATTACTATCGTGCGGATAATCCGAGCAATCCGCCAATTGTTACATGGACTAGTCATGCGAATTTACTTTTTAACAACTGGCTCAACTATTACGTTTATCAAGAAACTCCGTTTGATCTTAAGAATGTTGCGCACTTAGGTGAAATTAAGAACACTAACTAGATCGGTCTAAAGCTTTACTTTGTATGTCACGCGTCGTTTCATGCAATTTCGCGAGGTTATCTATCATTTTTTTTAGTAAGTTCAGATAGTGCTGATTCTATATACTTGAGCCCAGTTTCCGAATAGGGCAGTTGCAGTGCAAATTTATGGCCTACCTTATCCATCTTTAGTAAACTCTTTTTGAGGATATTTACAATTTTTTCTTCATGTTTAGGATAGAATTTCTCGTATTGAAATTCTAAAAACACTAGACAGAGCGCATTTTCCATCGTTTGTACGTCGGGATTACCTTTTATTTTCTTTTTGAGGATTATCTGCTCAACTTGGCTGATGAGTTCGTCCGAAAAATCGAGATTAACCAAAATATCGCGCGTGGTACTGGCGTGGTGTAGCGCGAGCTCCTTGCGCCAGTTTAAGTATCCATTTTTATCCATGGCAAATGAGGAACGTGGTATTTCCCAACGGCCGATGTGTTGTGATTTCGAAGCGAGCGTCAACGCGGTACTTCTTGTTGGCGCTAGTTTATTTACCCAATCATAAAGTTTGTCCGCGAGGAAAAGTTCTTGGGGGTAGCTTGCGTGATGCCAAACGAATATATTGGGGTCGTTTTCGTTGTAATCATCAAATTTATTTAGGGCTGTCTGTACTTTGTTTGCCATCGTAAAACGAGTTTAAAATTTTTAATTCTATTCTCCCTTTTGTAGCGGGGGAGCCTCGGGGTTAAAGATAGCGAATTAAATGAGTATACGGATCCGCAAACCGTGTTTTGCGTGCATTTGAAAAGATGTAGGATACGGATGCTGTCCATTTTAAATTTAAATTATGGAGAAAACTGTTGCCGAGAGCGGACTATTGGCATTGGCTAACGTCGCAGTGTTGTCGTCCAAAAGTAAAAAAGCGGCTATGACTTGGTTTTTGTACATGGTATTCCTAAAATATTTTTACCTTTGCAAAATCAATTCAAGCTATGAGTGACGCTATAAAACACGAGTGCGGTATAGCACTTGTTCGACTACTGAAACCCCTCTCTTATTATCAGGAAAAATATGGGACACCCTATTATGGAATCAATAAGTTGTATCTACTTATGGAGAAGCAGCATAATAGAGGCCAAGATGGTGCTGGTATTGCAACGATTAAATTCGATGTAAAACCCGGTAACCGATATATCTCCCGATATCGTGCAATGGGTTCGACGGCTGTGGCCGATATTTTTGAATACGTTCAAAAGAAGTTCGCAGCCGTAAACAAGGCTTATCCGATAGAGTCTAAGGACCCGCAATGGTTGAAAGATCATGTGAGTTTTACTGGAGAGGTTCTTTTGGGACACCTTCGCTATGGAACGCATGGGAAAAACAGTATTGAAAGCTGTCATCCGTTTCTGCGTCAAAATAACTGGATGAGTCGTAATTTAGTTGTTGCAGGTAATTTCAACATGACAAATGTAGACGAACTTTTACAACAGTTATATGAGCTCGGGCAGCATCCGAAAGAACAGGCCGACACGATTACTGTTTTGGAAAAAATCGGACACTTTCTAGATGATGAGAATCAAGAGCTGTTCGATAAATTTAAAAAGGAAGGTTATTCGAATGTCGAGATTAGTGCGTTGATAGCGAAAAATATTGATGTAGAGAAAATACTTACACGGTCGGCGAAAACGTGGGATGGAGGTTATACAATTGCGGGTATTTTCGGACACGGAGATGCTTTCGTGATGCGTGACCCGTCAGGAATTCGTCCAGCGTTTTATTACCGCGACGAGGAAGTTCTTGTCGTTTCCTCGGAACGACCGGTTATTCAGACCGCCTTCAATGTTCCATTGAACTCTGTTCAAGAAATAAAGCCTGGGCACGCACTAATTGTGAAGAAGGATGGTACGATAACAGAAGAAATGTTCCGTCAGCCAACGGAGCAAAAATCTTGTTCGTTCGAAAGAATTTATTTTTCTAGGGGTTCCGATGCCGATATATATAAAGAACGCAAGCAGTTGGGTAATTTATTGTGTCCGCAAGTTCTTGCAGCGGTAAACAACGATATTAAAAACACGGTTTTCTCTTTTATTCCCAATACAGCAGAGGTTTCTTACTATGGCATGATGGATGGTATTAATACGTATGTCAGGGATTACCAACGTGATATACTTTTGAATCGTTCTGATAAAATTTCCGATGAAGAATTGGAAGAGGTTATTAGTATTAAGCCAAGGTTTGAAAAGCTGAATGTTAAAGACGCAAAGTTACGTACGTTTATTACCCAAGACGCCGATCGTACGGATATGGTTCAACACATATATGATACAACATACGGAATTGTAAAAGATCATCAGGACACAATTGTGGCGATCGATGATTCAATCGTGCGTGGTACGACGCTGAAACAAAGCATTCTGACGATATTAGATCGCTTAAATCCAAAGAAAATTGTAATCCTTTCTTCGGCACCTCAAATTCGTTATCCGGATTGTTATGGAATTGATATGTCACGAATGGGTGAGTTTGTGGCGTTTGAGGCTGCTGTGTCCTTATTGAAAAAGAACGGACTTGCACATGTTGTTGATGAAGTGTATCAACGTTGTGTTGCTTCGATTACAAAATCAAACGATGAAATTGAAAATTATGTAAAAGCGATATACGAACCGTTTACAGATGATGAGATATCTCTTGAAATAGCCCGTATTATTCGTCCGCATAATTTGAACGCGGAGTTAGACGTTATCTATCAAACGCTAGATAACCTACACAAAGCTTGCCCGAATCATCTTGGCGATTGGTACTTCTCAGGGGACTATCCGACGCCAGGCGGAAATAAAGTCGTAAATCGAGCTTATATGAACTGGGTCGAGGGTAAAAATGTACGCGCATATTTCAGCAGTTAGGGTAAAAAGGATTTTTTAACTTTTATTATAAAGTTTTTATAATATTTCCTATCTTTGCCACTCATTAAATATTAACAAATATTATTTTATAACAATGTACGCAATAGTAAATATAGCAGGGCAGCAATTTAAGGTTGCAAAAGACCAGTATCTTTTTGTACACCGTTTACAAGGAGACGAAGGCGCTAGTATTGAATTTGACAATGTATTGTTGGCGGAAGACGGTGGTAAGTTCACTGTAGGTACACCTAGTATTGAAGGTGCTAAAGTTTCAGCTACGATTTTGTCTCATTTGAGAGGTGATAAAGTTATCGTTTTCAAGAAAAAACGTCGTAAAGGTTACAAGAAGAAAAACGGACACCGTCAACACTTCTCGAAAATCCAGATCACTGGTATCAGTTTATAATAGAAATTTTTAATCTGACTTCTTTTAGTCATAAATTAAGATAAAAAAATGGCACATAAAAAAGGTGCGGGTAGTTCCAAGAACGGCCGTGAGTCACATAGCAAGAGATTAGGTATTAAAATTTTTGGTGGTCAACAAGCGATTGCTGGTAATATCATCGTACGTCAACGCGGAACGCTTCACAATCCTGAGGCGAATGTTGGTATCGGTAAAGACCATACATTGTATGCCCTAATTGATGGTACTGTAGTTTTTCGCAAAAAAGCGAATAACAAATCGTACGTATCGGTAGTCCCTGCAGAGCAGAACTAATTTAGTGTAAAAATTTAAAAAGCTGTAAAGAAGATAATTCTTTACAGCTTTTTTGTGTCTTTTATTCATGATCGCGCTGATGTGGGGTGAGCCTGTAGTAGTCTTTTACTTCTTGTAGCATTCATCGGATCATGCGAAAAAGAATAAATTTATGCGTAGAATTTAGATCGCCTGGTATAAAGAATTCCTTGTTCCTTTCCTCCTGAACGGTGCCCTCAATATCCCTTTATCTTGGTACTGAATGATTCCGCTGAAGCATTCGTATGCCTGTTATCAAAGTAGTTTAAATGGTCCGATAATGATTTTGGATGATTCTTGAGACCGCACCAAATGTCTTCAAACCTGATTTTTCGACATCATTGTACCACTGAGTCAGCCGGGTAAAACCTACACCCTTTTCTTTGGTATTACTGAAGATGTGGGATGGCCAATTTTATCTATTTGTTCTCCTGTTCGATAGCTTCCCATCTGTATTCAATGCGAAGCTTCTTGACAGCACCCCGGCCAGCTGCTGGAAGTGTGAAAGCGATCGGCGACCAGTTTGGCATGGGGAAAAATGCGCGACGGGCAATCCTTTCCAGCGTGGGCGTCAGATCCAGCGTGACCTCTTTCACCTTTTTGCAGACTCGATTGGGTATCTGTTCCAATATCGAAATAACCCGTTCGCTGACAGTCCCTTTGATTGCGGCTAATAATGTTCCTTTCTTCCCCTGACCTCATAAAGTTGATGGCCATCTGCCATCTTTTCAACATGGGTAAGTTCGAAATGTTCGGTGAGTCCGCAAGGCAATAACAACGATAGAAGTTCCTGCTCAAATGTCGTAATCAATAAAACATCAAAACTAATATTTTATCCAAAGCCCCCAAGTTTTTGTGCTTGATCCCATGCTTCTTAAGTGTTTCTCAAAGCACCTAAATATAAGAGGAGGGGCCGGTATATTTTCTTTGGATTCCCGAAACCGAGTAATAAAAAAAGCAACCCTTTTTTGTTAGGATTGCTTTTTTTTATTGACAAAATTTGTTTACTATAAATAACGCTGTATCGACCGGCTCGTTAAATAATTAACATCGCATCGCCGTAAGAGTAAAATCTATATTTTTCTTTCACCGCTTCTTCGTAAGCAGCCATTGTGTTTTCATACCCAGCAAATGCGGCGATCATTACGAGTAATGTCGATTCCGGGGTGTGAAAGTTGGTGATCATTGAATTGGCGATACTGAAATCGTACGGTGGATAGATAAACTTACTTGTCCAGTCATTAGCCGGTTTTAGATGTTTGTCTGCAGATACCGCTGATTCGATTGCTCGCATTGAAGTCGTCCCGACTGCACAAACCCGTCTTTTCTCGTCAATCCCTCTATTTACAAGTCGCGCTGATTCTTCTGAAATCAAGTACTGCTCGGAATCCATTTTGTGTTTAGTCAGATCCTCCACCTCCACGGTGCGGAACGTCCCAAGACCCACGTGTAGAGTCACTTCCGCGAAATCAATTCCTTTCAATTCTAAGCGTTTCATTAATTCGCGCGAGAAATGAAGTCCGGCGGTCGGTGCTGCGACCGCACCCTCATTTTTGGCATAAATCGTTTGGTATCGGAATTTATCTTCGGGTGTGGCTTTACGTGTTATGTATTTAGGGAGGGGTGTTTCTCCGAGGATTTCAATGTTACGACGAAACTCTTCGTCAGTACCTTCGAAAAGAAATCGGATCGTACGGCCTCTTGAAGTGGTATTATCTACAACTTCTGCGACCAAAAGATCCTCGTCACCGAAATATAATTTATTGCCTACACGTATTTTTCGCGCAGGGTCTACGAGTACATCCCAAAGACGTAATTCTTTGTTTAATTCTCGTAATAAGAACACTTCAATAGTGGCACCGGTCTTTTCCTTGTTTCCATACATACGCGCAGGGAAGACTTTGGTGTTATTTAAGATCATTACATCTTTGTCGTCAAAGTAATCTAAGACGTCTTTGAAGATTTTATGTTCTATTTTTCCAGTTTCACGATGTAAGACCATTAGACGTGACTCATCGCGTTGCTCTGAGGGTTCTGAGGCTAAAAGTGATTCCGGTAAGTTGAATTTAAACTGTGATAACTTCATTTTGTTCTCGATATATTTGTTCTACAGAATCCTTAACAAATTACAGGTGTTAAGGTTTCAAAAAGGCTTACAAAGATACGGATAATATATGTGATTTTCATGCTTTTTGACCTTATTATTCGGTGCAACACAAATATAAATTTATATATTTACGGTGAATATGTTTTTAGCCATTAGACTGATTAAGGAAAGTTGTGGATTTGCCATCGCAGCGCTAAAAGATAACAAGACCAGAACGTTGTTATCTTTACTTGGCGTTACGATCGGAATTATGACCATTATCGGAGTATTCTCCGCAGTAGACACCTTGCGTAGTAACTTGGAAGATTCCGTAAAAAAGATTGGTAGTAGGACACTTTACGTCGAAAAATGGCCCTGGGACGGTGGCCCAGATTTCCCTTGGTGGAAATACGTAAACCGGCCTGAGCCCAAGTACATGGACTATGAGTCGGTTGGGAAGCGCATGACCACCGCAGAAAAGGTTGCCTATTCCATCAATATTTCAAATTCTACGGCAAAATATAAAAACAATTCTGCTAGTAATATTACGGTCGTAGCCGGAACGCACGACGTGTACCAAATTCGAAACCTAGAGATTACCGAAGGACGGTATTTTACAGATCAGGAGTCGAGAGGAGGGACAGGAAGCGTTGTGTTAGGCGCTACGATTGCCGAAGGTTTGTTTCCGACAGAAAGCCCAATAGGGAAATATGTGACACTATTGGGACGTAAAATACAAGTAATTGGAGTATTGAAGAAGGAAGGGTCAGGAATGTTATTGGACGTTTCTAACGATGAGGTCGCGTATATTCCCTTTACCTTGGGCCGGAATTTGGTGAATTATGAAAATTATTCACCAAGTATATCGATTGAAGTAAATGAAAATTATTCGCTCGAAGAAGCAGAAAGTGAGCTTATCGGCATTATGCGATCTGCGCGCCGAATAGCGCCGCAACGTGAGTCTGACTTTTCGATTAATAAAACAACGCTAATTACCGCTCAACTTGACCAAATGTTTACGATTATCAATTTGGCTGGATTTTGTATCGGAATCTTCTCAATTCTTGTGGGTGGCTTCGGTATTGCCAATATTATGTTTGTAAGCGTGAAGGAACGTACGAACTTGATCGGTATACAAAAAGCGTTAGGTGCTAAACAATATTTTATTTTGACTCAATTTTTGGTGGAGAGTATTTTGTTGTGTTTGATCGGTGGAGCGATAGGGTTAGGGGTTGTGTATGGCTTAGCGGCGCTTGTTAGTGTCTCGATGGACGTGACGATTGTTGTAAGTATTAAGATGGTGGTGCTGACAACGACACTCTCGACGATAATTGGTTTGATCGCTGGAATCGTTCCTGCAATTAATGCGGCGCGTATGGATCCAGTAGAGGCTATTCGTAGCAAGTAAGTAGCAGTCCATATTCTCGGCTTCATATGAAATGCGCTACAACAAATAGGGCCATTAAAGTTTTACGTTTAACAGCCCACACTGATTGATTATTTGTTTTATAGCTACTTACGACAGTTTGCTGAGCGCCTCTTTCATGCGGCGTAAAGCTTCTTTTAGATTTTCATCGGAAGCGGCATATGACAAACGAATATAATTATCGTTTCCAAAAGAATTACCTCCAACTGTCGCAATATGCCCCTCATTTAATAGATAAAGAGCGAGCTCTTCGGAACCATTGATCACGTTTCCGTTTAAATCTTTCTTTCCGAAAAATGAACTTACCTCAGGGAAAAAGTAAAATGCCCCCTCGGGTAAATTTGTTTTCACGCCGGGAATATCATTGAGCAAATCGAAAACGAGCTGACGTCGGCGGAGAAACGCTTCTTTCATTTTTTGTACACCCGCTAATCCTTCATTGTAGGCGACGATGCCCGCACGTTGCGAGATAGAGCACGTTCCCGAGGTCGTTTGGCCCTGAAGCTTATCATTAGCGGATGCGATTTCTTTGTTTGCTGCAATATAACCTAAACGCCATCCGGTCATCGCAAAAGCTTTTGAAAAACCATTAACAATGATAACACGATCCTTTATACTATTGAATTGTGCAATTGATTCGTGTTTGTCTATAAAATTGATGTGTTCGTAAATTTCGTCCGATAAGATAAAAATATTCGGGTGTTTTTCGAACACTTTAGCAAGCTCGGCTAGTTCTGCTTTACTATATACCGATCCCGTAGGATTGCATGGCGAGGAAAACATGAATAATTTTGTTTTCGGTGTAATTGCTGCTTCCAGCTGCTCCGGCGTGATTTTAAAATCGGATTCAATATCTGCATTTATAAATACGCTCTTACCTTCGGCTAAAACAACCATTTCGGAGTAGGAGACCCAGTATGGTGTTGGGATTATGACTTCATCACCGGGATTGATAAGCGTTAATATCACGTTTGAAAGCGATTGTTTAGCTCCGGTTGAAACAACGATTTGGGAAGTTTCGAAATCTAAGCCATTTTCGTTTTTTAATTTATCAACTATTGCTTGGCGCAGTTCTGGGTATCCCGGGACCGGTGAATATCTCGTGTAATTCTCGTCAAGTGCTGTTTTCGCCGCTTGCTTTACGTTGTCAGGTGTATTGAAGTCGGGTTCGCCCACACTTAAACTAATGACATTGATGCCTTTGGCTGCCAATTCACGACCAAGCTTGGTCATTTTTAGGGTTGCTGATTCGGATAAGTTGTTTATCCTATTCGATAAATATGATGTCGTACTCATGATAACACAAAGATATTATATACACTTCATTTATCCCATCTAATTATTGAAAAAAACGAATTAAATTTATTGTTTTTCCTCAATATTTTCAAAATAGTCTGAATATGTCGCACTATTGGTATATTCGATGAAATCTTAATGTGATGAGGGTAAAATTCGACACTTTTATTATAGCGCTATTTGTGTTCATTCTGTTGGCTTATTTTAGTCCACAGTTATATTTGTGGGGCCAAGGAAAAGTTCTTTCATCGATAACGTTGATTGGAGTTTCGTTGATTTTCTTCTTTTATGGGCTAAAGTTGAGCCTACCTAATTTGAAGTCTGGTCTGCGCAACTGGCGAATGCACTTGGTGATCCAAGGAGCGACTTTTGTTTTATTCCCCTTGCTTGTACTCTTGTTTTATCCCATGATTTCCAGTTCCATTCAGGAGGATTTTTGGCTTTCGTTTTTCTTTTTAGCGACTGTACCCTCTACTGTTTCGTCGTCCGTAGTAATGGTTTCAATTGCCCAGGGAAATATTTCTTCTTCAATCTTTAATGCAAGTGTTTCCGGTTTAATTGGAGTGGCGATCACGCCACTGTGGATGCAGTTTTTCTTGGACTTTGGCCACGTGAACGTTTTAATGGACGTGTATTGGGGCTTAATTAAGGAGATTATTATCCCCGTAATTGTGGGACTTTTATTACAACCCTATTTAGGCGAATTCGCAATGCGGCATAGTAAGGGGCTCGCTAATTTTGATAAGTTAGTAATCTTGCTTATCGTATACGGCAGTTTTGCCGAATCCTTTGTCAGCGGCGTGTTTAACACCGTCGAACCTACCTATCTAGCCGGTGTTTTTGTTGGAGTAGTGGCAATGTTTGTTATGGTTTACGGGGTATTGTACTGGTTAAGTACAGCAGTGTTCCATTTCAATCTAGAGGACCGTATCACGGTATTATTCTGTGGGTCGAAGAAATCACTGACTCATGGGACAGTTTTTGGAAAGTTTTTGTTTGTTAATTCCTCGGCAGCGGGTTTGTATTTTTTACCCTTGATGATATTCCATGCGTTCCAAATTTTAGTAATCACTTTTATAGCGCAGCGTTATGCGCGAAAAAAGCGCTTGGTGTAAAATAGTTAGTGGTAAGGAGGAAATGTCTTTTTGCCCCAAAGATTGCTAATTGATCAGTCCCATCCGCTAAAGAATGAAACTTCCTAACGAACAACGTTCTATTAGGAAGTCCCCAGCGAAGTTAATCTCGATGATTAACCGTATATTTCGTTTAATTCTTTGGCTAAGCGGACGCCTGCTTTCAGAAGACATTCCTCCATCTTGTACTTGTTTTTGTAGATATATTCATAACGTAAGTTATTATTTAATGCAACGTCTGCATATATCTCATTCGCAAGCTGGTGTGCTTCGTATAGCCATTGCATGTAGTTTGTTGAGGTGTATCTTTTATAATAAGCATCGGGATATATATCCAATACTTCGGCGTACTCTGTGAAGCTATAACCTTCGTAGTCCACCAACCCGGAGTCCCACACGCGGTGTATATTATCCTTTTTACCAAAAAACTCGACTTCAATCTTATTACCTCCAAGATCTTCCGCGCGGCTCACGTGCATTGGTTGGTGAGCATCTCCAATGAGGTGAATGATAAAATACAGATATTCTTGTTGGGTTTTTATGTCCTTGTTTCTTTGTTTCGCATTTTCCTTGATCGACAGGTATGTGTTGAAAACGTTGGGTGTCGTCAACGATTCAATAGCCGATTTGAAATCTTTAAATTGTAAATTGCCTGGCGTGTTTACAAAATGTATGGCTCCCGTTGAACTTAACCGCTTGTCCGGATCGGATTTGATAAAATCACCCCAATTTGCCCAGTAAGCCAACTTCTGTTTACCGATTAATTTTTCAATATTGCGCTTCGCTTTTTTACTGAGGTGCTGCTCCGCTATTTCGGCGATGACACGGTGTCCCGTCATTCCCCAGGCGTTCGTCCGCTCGAATTGAAAAAGGAGGACGCAGACCAATGTCAGTTTTAAAATTGTTCTCATTTCTTTTTGATAGTATGATCGCAAAGTTACACAAATGCTAAAATACAAAGGCGACGTATTTGCTAAAAAAGATAATCGTTCCTACACCAGCGATTTTCGTTAATTTTTGTGTTGCCAGAAAAACTTTTCTGTGGATACGCTGTTTGGATTGTAATGGATAAGAAAAAATCGTTGCTTTTGTTGACTGCAGTCGCTGCGGGTACAACAATATATAATTTACTAAAGCCGATTCAGTCGAACGTTTCTGTCGTGCAGGATTTTGACACGGATCGCTTTCTTGGAAACTGGTATGAAGTCGCTCGGATGGATTTTTTTTGGGAGAAGAACTTGATAAATGTAACGGCTAATTACTCACTCAATGAAGACGGAACTATTGGTGTGTTGAACCAAGGATACGATATCCTGAAAGAAAAATTTAAACAGCGTCAAGCAAAAGCTGTTTTTGTTCGAAACAATAACGAGGGAGCGTTAAAAGTATCTTTTTTTGGCCCATTTTATTCAGGATATAACGTCGTTCGAATTGATGAAGACTATCGCTACGCGCTTGTGTTTGGCGAAAACCTTGATTATATGTGGATTCTATCACGCGTAAAGTCGGTTCCTGACTCGGTTAAACAAAGTTATTTAAAGTATGCTCAAGCGTGTGGTTATCGCATTAATGAGCTGGTTTGGACAGTGCACAATTAAAAAGCGTTTCCCTTCAATAAGATCCCTTTACCTTTTCTAGGTCAACTTCTAAACTGCTTTAAAACAGAAAAGGCACTCATTGAGCGCCTTACGTGGTGGAGAATATCGGATTCGAACCGATGACCTTTTGGCTGCCAGCCAAACGCTCTAGCCAACTGAGCTAATCCCCCGCTAGGATTGCCCAAATATAGGATTTAATATTGAATAATCTAATGTGGGATCCGAAATTATTAAGTTTGCAATTTCCATTATATCATCCGTGGTAATTATGTTTCCGACTCCCGCATTAAAGCGTTTGGTTAGCTCCAAGGCTACTTGCTGTCGTTCCCCTTTGGTAATCAGTTTGGAACCTGTATAGAAATTGACAAGAGAAGTGCTAAACGTAATAAAAGTGTCGATTGTATACGGTGTATTTTGTTGTAGCGCGTAACGCATGAATTTTTCAAAATCATTTACAATCATCTCTTGTTTCTCATTCGTCATTCTACAAAAATAGCTTTTTCGCATTTATAATCAAGTACGCGTTTTCCACGAAATAATTGGGTTTGATGGATTTTTTAATTAATAGCCGAATTTTGGCTATCTTAAGCCACGACTTAACGTTGAGTTCATATTAAGAAATTATCTTTGGACCAATTAATTAATGTATAACAGGAAGTGGCGAAACGCGGGCGCATTCCTCACACATGGACTGAACTCCAATAGTGTGTCTCCTGCGCAACTAATATGAAAAAAGGTAATTTAATTTTATGCTTGTTTTTACTATTTGTTTCTGGTGCAGTTGCCCAACAAAAGCCTAAGTATGTATTCCTACTTATCGGCGATGGTATGGGGCTAAATCACGTAAACTTGACAGAAGTTTATCTAGCGGCACAAGAAGATCGCAATACCGTATTCCCATTAGCGTTCTCTACCTTTCCATTTGCTACTTTCGCAACTTCATTTTCCCTTTCTAACGGAGTAACCGATTCAGCCGCAGGAGGAACTGCATTAGCTGTTGGACAAAAAACGAAAAACGGAGTAATAGCGATGGATAGTGCAGCGACACGTAGCTTTAAAAGTATCGCCTATGCTGCTAAACAAGCGGGTATGAAGGTCGGGATTACAACATCCGTCAGTATCGACCATGCGACACCTGCCTCATTTTACGCAAACCGTGCGAATAGAAATATGTATTACGAAATTGGTTTAGATCTTATAAAATCCAATTTTGATTTTTTCGGTGGTTCTGGATTTTTGAGGCCCGAGCAAACCTTCACAAAGGAGAAGGCTCCTTCACTTTTTCCACAATTTGAAAGGGGTGGCTACCAGTTGGTATACGGGTTGGATGAATATAAAAGCGCTAAAAAGGGCGAGAAAATAATTTTGATGAATAAAAAGGGAGAAGATAATGTAGCGCTCAAATATGCGATTGACCAAAGCGAGACCGATATGAAATTGGCAGATATTACAGATGCCGCTATTCAGTCGTTATCTACCGACAATGAGAACGGTTTTTTTCTAATGGTAGAAGGAGGGAAGATCGATTGGGCATCGCATGCCAATGACGCGGCCACGACCGTTGAAGAGGTGCTAGATTTTAATGAAGCCGTAAAACATGTCATAACTTTTTATGAAAAACATCCCGATGAAACGCTGATTATCGTGACAGCGGATCATGAGACTGGTGGTGTCGCAGTAGGTACTGGTGGAAGCCGTTTAGCGACAAAAGTTCTTGCGCAACAACATGTTTCACACACGGAATTATCGAGTAGAATTTCTGCTTTACGTGAGGATGGAAAAACACCTAGTTGGGAAGAAGTAAAGAGTGTTTTGTCCGAGTGTTTGGGGCTATATACTGCCATCAAATTGACAGAGAAAGATGACAAGGTTCTTCATGATATTTATGAAAAGTCATTTGTCAACCATCAGAATCAGACTGCAAAAAGTTTATATGCAACCGATGATAAACTCGCGAGTGAGGCGTTGAAAGCTTTAAGTCGGGCGGCGACAGTATCCTGGGCGTCTGGTGGGCATTCTGCCGCATATATACCAGTATATGCTATCGGTGCAGGTGCTGAACTGTTTACGCAGAAAATGGATAATACGGATATCCCCAAGAAGATTGCGACCGCTGCTGGATTGCAATTAACGAACTAACTGGATGTAAATGAATTTGGAATAGCTGCCTGCAGAATTTAAAACTGCAGGCAGCTTTCGTTTAGAAGGGGGCTTCTTCTTCTTCGTGTTCATGATTAGGATTGAAAGTTATTATTCCTCGTTCTAATACAATGGGGTTTTCCAGTATCATAAAACTCGCTACACGAATTTCGGCAACATGGCGATTGATCTCCTGAATATCTTTGTATTCGTGATAGACGAGCGATCCTTGAAGAATTATTTTGGTACCCTTTTTACAAGTCTTTAACAATTTTTCGGCTTGTTTTCCCCAAAATACAAGTGAATGCCAATAGGTAATCTCGTTCCATTCTCCTTTACCGTTTTTAGAATATTCATTAGTTGCTAACCGTACGTTTGCAACTTTAATCCCTTGCGAGGTAGAGTTTATTTCTACATCTGCTCCTAAGCGTCCAATTAATTGAACTGCATTTACTAACATGTTCATAAAAATAATTGTAAATCATTAATTCTAGTGTTAAATTTAACACATCAAAACACCTTGCTTTGACGATTCAAAGATGAAGATGCTGCAACTGATCAGTCGGGTGTTAAATAATTATATGTGCTTATAATCGTTTTTAAACGTTTACAAACGGATCATTATGGCAGAAGAAAAAGTATGTTTAGATTGTGGTGCGCCTATTCGAGGGCGCTCAGACAAGCGGTTTTGCGACGATGCATGTCGGAATTCCTATAACAACAGAATTAATAGTACGTCAAGTATATTTATAAGAAAGGTAAATAGCACGTTACGAAAAAACAGACGAATACTAGAAGAGCTTTTAGGTACAGAAAAGACAATCAAGGTTTCACGAGAACATTTGTTAAGAAAAGGACTAAATTTCGATTATTTCACGAACCAGATTGTGAATGTAAAAGGTCAGGTTTATTATTTCGTATATGAATACGGTTATCTGGATCTCGAAGAAAATACGTTTTTGATTGTTCGTCATAAAGGGAACTAATTCGTCCGAGGGTCTTCGGTGAGAAGGACGTTTGAACACGGCTGGTTCGCACGGCGAGAGGGCGAGGCGGTGCTTTTTTTAGTAACGAAGGAGCTTGGCCTAATAATGCTTGGCAAATTCAGGGATGAACTCTTTCCAATTCACGTCATCCGTCTTTGTTCCTAAACGGACGATGATTAAGTTTCGTTTCGGGTTGACGTAAATATACTGACCCAATAAGCCGTCTGCTGTGAAATCGCCATCGCGTGAAGGCAGCCACCACTGATATTGATAGTTCCATGCGCTACCGTCTGCAGTGTCTATCTTCGTTGATTCTTCGACCCATTTTTGCGATATAATTTGTTTGCCTTCCCAATTACCTTTATGTAAGTACAAGCGACCCAATTTTGCGAAATCACGCGCTTTCGCATTAACGCAGCAAAATGTTTTCTCCAGACCATCCTTTTTTCTGTCTATACTCCACGATGCATCGTATTCCATTCCGATTGATTTCCATATTTTTTCATGAAAATAATCGGTAATGGATCGATCTCCAATTGCGCGTTCAACTATCAGCCCCAGAAGCTGCGATTGACCACTGGTATATTCGAATTTTTCGCCTGGCGATCGTGCGAGCTTTAATTTTGATATTGCCTTACGTAAGTTCGTGCCGTAATAAAAGGTAGCAACATGACCAAATGGATTTTTGTAGGCCTCATTAAAATCCAACCCCGATGTCATTTGTAACAGGTGTTTTATAGTCACCGCTTCGAATCCATTCGCACGAAGTTCGGGAATATAATTTGTAACCGGTTCGTTTACCGATTTGATCAAGCCCTCATCAATTGCAATTCCAATGAGCATCGAGGTGAACGATTTCGCCATCGAAAAAGAGGCCACTGTGGACTCTTCATCGTATCCTTGGAAATATTTTTCGTACTGTATCGTGTCGTTTTGTATGACTAAAAATGCGACCGAATGCTTCTGTTCGATGAACTCTTCAAAAGCGATATTTTGGTTGTTGTAACGGGTCGATTGTGGAAACTTGGGCGTTGCGGCATACGGAAATAAAAAAGGTTCTTCCGGCGCTTTTAGCGTACGAGATGGGAATATTTTATAATCCGTGATGTTCGCGTAGTTGTAATATACAAAGCGCCCTAGTTTGCAAGACTGCAACGTTAGAATGACCATTAGGAAATATACGGACGTAAGTCGTTTATTCATCGATACTAAAGATAGTATTAATGCAGTTGTAAAACAAAAGGAATCTGTCGCTAGGTTAATTGCTGTTATCGGGGAACCGGGGGGCTTATTGCCAAAGGTTACCATCGCCATCCTACAGACGATGACGAGTGATCCAAAATTCTGTATCCATGAAACCGGCTGCTAACATAATAGCGCCATCACAAGTGATTTAAACACTTGTATAAATATCCAGCTTGAAGCTAGTAGGATGATATTACCATTGATTAGGTAGATCCACTGGTGTTTGGGCTGATCGCTCCATATTCAAAGAGAATACTAGAGGAAATCAGGCAAACCCAAAAGCAATAAAAAAATAAAATTCATCGTAATTTCTTTATATTGAATTATGATCAGTTGCTCGCCGCCCGTACCAAATGCAAGCTATTATGCCGCAACCGACATTACCTTAGTCACCTTCGAGCTCCATGATTTCTTCTGCAAGTGATTCCCAGGTCCTCTGCAGTTGAAGGAATGACGCTTTGGTCGAATTGTAGGTGCGTGTCGCCTCTTGCAACTTAACGGAGTCGCTATAGATCGATTCGTCAGCGAGGTGTTCTTCGAGTTTTTTTACTTCAATTTCTTGCCGACCAATTTTCTCTTCGAGCTGCGAAAGCTCTTTGTTTTTACGTTGTAGGATGCGCTTTACATCTTCCGAGGCAGTTGATGCTTCGTTTTTCGGGTCGTTCTTAACGGCTTTCTTTTCTTGTTTAGCCTGCGGTTTAATTACCCGTTTCTGGTTCCATATCTCATATTCTTCATAGGTGCCCGGATAGGATTTGATCTCTTTATCTTCAATGAACCAAATTTTATTGGCAACATGATCCAAGAAATAACGGTCGTGCGATACCACAATTATCGTTCCTTCATATTGTTGGAGCGCTTGAATAAGAATGTTCACCGAGGCCATGTCCAAGTGGTTCGTCGGCTCATCCAATACAAGGAAATTTGCATCTGCTGTTAACGCTTTGGCCAAGGCGACACGAGATTTCTCGCCTCCTGATAGAACTTTTATTTTTTTAAATACATCATCGCCGGTGAAGAGAAAGCAGCCGAGTATCGAGCGTAGCTCCGTCTCGCTATGCTTCGGCGCGAATGAAACAAGCTCTTCTAAAATAGTGTTCTCTAAATGTAGGGCTTCAAGTTGATGCTGTGCGAAAAATGTTTGCGAAACGTTATGTCCTTTTGTACTTGCACCCGAGAAATCATCATCCGCATCAGCGACAATACGCAATAAAGTAGATTTTCCTTTTCCATTAGCACCTATGAGCGCTATTTTGTCGCCTTTTTCAATTATTGCACTTGTATCATCTAAAATCTCTAGGTTAGGGTAGCACTTGGATACGTGTTCCATTGTAACTACATGCCTTCCAGAAGGTTTAGAGAATTTGAAACTAAAATTTACTACGGGATTATCGTCGTCGATATTATCGACACGTTCCATTTTGTCTAGCGCTTTGATACGCGATTGTACCATTTTTGCTTTACTGGCTTTTGCGCGAAAACGTTCAATTAATTTCTCTTCCTGTTTAATTTTTGCCTGTTGGTTCTTAAACTGATTTCCCTGGATCTCCTCTCGCATGGATTTCTCCTCAAGATAATAGGAGTAGTTTCCGGCATATATTGTTAATTTTCCTTTTCGCGATTCAACGGTTTTGTTGATTATTCGATCTAGGAAATAACGGTCATGGGAAACGATAACGATCGATCCGTCGAATGATTGCAGATAGTTTTCTAACCACTTAATGGACGGTAGGTCTAAGTGATTGGTCGGCTCATCCAAAAGTAAAATATCTGGTGTTTGTAGTAAAATACGGGCAAGCATCACGCGCATCCGCCAACCTCCGGAAAAGGTTGCAAGCGGCCGTTTTTGTTCTTCGTCAGAAAAACCGAGTCCGGCAAGAATCTCATGCGCCCGAAACTCGATATTGTAACCATCTAAAGCCTCAAATTCCGTTTGTTTATCGCTTAATTTATTTAGAACTTCATCCGAGTAATCGGTCTCCAATTTTTTTAATAGCTTCTCAATCTCCTCGTGTAACTGATTTTGACGCTCAAATGCCTCCATAGCCACTTGTACAATGTTTTTTTCGGAGTGGTAGGAGAGTAGATCTTGGTTTAGATAACCAATTTTCAAATCTTTAGCCATCGATATTGACCCAGAAGTTGGCGCATAGTCTCCCACAATAAGTTTTAGTAAAGTGGATTTTCCTGCGCCATTGGCACCAATTAATCCGGCTTTATCACCTGGTTTTATATGCCAATTTGCCTCGTCATATAATGCACGAGAGCCTAGTTCGAATGTTAAGTTATTTATTGAGATCATTTCGATGCAAAAGTAATGAATATTTCTTCATCTTTGGCTACCTTTGCGCATATGTATAAACTAGTCAAACCATTATTTTTCACGATGGATCCTGAGACCGCTCATCATCAAGTGACAAGTGGCCTTCGTAAGTTTCGTAACGTGTGGGGAATGAAATCGTTGTTGAATTCCATCTACACGGTGGATGACGAACGTTTAGAACGTGAAGTTTTTGGACTTAAATTCAAAAATCCTATTGGTTTGGCTGCCGGATTTGACAAGAATGCGGAATATATAGCTGAAATGTCCAATTTGGGATTCGGCTTTATCGAAATTGGTACGGTTACACCGAAACCTCAGCCTGGGAATGATAAACCACGTATGTTCCGTTTAGTGGGGGATTCGGGGCTGATTAATAGAATGGGTTTTAATAACCAGGGGGCAGATGTCGCTGCAGGAAGGTTAAAAAAACTTAAAAATCGAGGAAACCTTATAATAGGTGGAAATATCGGAAAAAATAAAGCGACGCCGAATGCGGATGCGGTAAATGACTATATTTACTGTTTCAATGTCCTTTTTGATTATGTCGATTATTTTGTCGTTAATGTGAGCTCGCCCAATACACCTGGATTACGTGATTTACAAGAAAAGGAGCCTTTAAAAGGGATTTTAAACAAACTCCAAGAGCTTAATCATACGAAATATATACAGAAACCGATTCTGCTCAAAATTGCGCCAGATTTGACGAAGTCGCAATTGGATGATATTATCGAAATTGTATTGGAAACCCAAATTGCGGGTGTAATCGCGACCAATACAACGATTTCAAGGGACGGTTTAACGAGCGAACCATCGGTAGTAACGGAAGCCGGAGGTGTAAGTGGCAAGCCGCTAACAGCTCGATCGACACAGGTGATTAAATATTTGCATGTAAAGTCCGGTGCCGCTTTTCCAATTATTGGAGTTGGGGGTATACATTCGGCCGAAGATGCAATTGATAAAATTCAAGCCGGCGCAAGTTTAGTGCAGGTGTATACAGGCTTTATATATGAAGGGCCAGCGCTTGTAGGAGATATTTGTAAAGGTATATTAGCGTTGGAATCATAATTCATCTTTTTCGTCAGAATTTAAAAAATACAAAAGGTTAGTCGATACTTCATCGGCTAACCTTTTGGTGTGCCCAGCATGGGCAATAACTCTAGGGTGTAAGTCCCGAACACGCCT
>NZ_FUKU01000010.1 GCF_900163865.1 Sphingobacterium sp. JB170 | reverse complement strand
AACTATATTTCAAATATTTCAAAGAACAATTTCAGATTTTAATGGGACAGCAATGCTTTCGACTATTTCGTGGTGATCAAATGATAGAACTCGATAATTATAATATCTTCGTATACATATGATAAGTGAGAAAAAACGGCGCAACAGCCACTGGCAATTTATTGTAAAAATAATTTTGTGGATTCTTTTAAACATTTCGTTTATATATTTTGGAACCTTTTACAACGAGCATAATTTTGTCGATCGCTTTTCAAATGCATTGAACTTATTTTTGTCCTTAAGTATTATATTTTCTTTGGGGCGCTTTGTCCTCATCGTGTTATACAACAAGAGGCATGAGCAGCGGATCGTGAGGGGGAACTTTGTTCTTGGTGTGAATCGACTTACCGCCGTATTGAACACTACAGTAGGTGTCATTGCAATAATGATCGCTGTGGGCATTGACCCGCGTGATTTCGTGACCAGTTTAACGATCGTTGCAATGGCGATAGCGGTAATTTTCCGCGAGTATATTACCAATATGATTTCGGGGCTTTTGATTATGTTCTCCGATCAGTTATCGGTTGGAGATCGTGTAAAGATTGGTGATCATAATGGGCGTATCATAGATATTACGTTAACGAGTTTGATAATCCAAGACGACGAAGATGATATGGTCATGGTGCCTAATAATATGATTTTTGTGACAGCAATTGTAAACTCGTCTGCACACCGCTCCGCACTGGTCTCTATACGGTTTGAGCTTCCGCTTGATCTTGCAATAGATATCGATCTACTTCAATCGTGCATCCAGGATATATTATTGAATCATCCCAATCTAGTTGACGAGACACCTCCCGAGATTATGGTGCTGGCCATTACGAAAGATGCAGTTCGTTGTAAGTTGGATATCCGTGCAATCAGTAGTAGTAACAGCTTACATCGCCAGTTGGAAAATGAGGTTCTAAAAAAGATATTAAAATTTAAGGCGCAGCACAACCGATAGGAATTATACTTTACGGACACGTATATTTCTGACAAAATGATGGGCACCTTTCTTTAGGATTAAGTCAGCGCGATACCGAGTAGGAAGGATGTTTTCACGGAGGTTAGGTCTATTGATTTCATTCCAGATATTCGTAGCCATTTTGATACTTGCTTGCTTATCCATATCGGCATATCGGTGAAAGTATGAATCCTTATTTTGAAATGATGTCGCGCGCAGCGATTCGAATCGAGCAACATACCAATCTTTGATGTCCGATTCATCGGCATCGACGTAAATTGAATAGTCGAAATAATCAGAAACGAAAACGTTGTTGCCGGTGGTCGAATTTACCTGTAAAACGTTTATGCCTTCAACGATTAAAATGTCGGGCATTTTTATGATCTGTGTTTGATCCTTTAATATATCGTACTCCAAGTGAGAGTATACCGGTACTTCAAATTCCGGTTCGCCCGATTTCATCGCCGATAGAAAATTTAATAGTAGTCTTGTGTCATAGCTCTCAGGGAAACCCTTTCTGTTTAGAATGTTACGATCATTTAATATATGATTGGGGTATAGAAAACCGTCGGTGGTAACTAAGTCAACATTAGGCTTTCCAGGCAACATGGACAACACTTTTTGTAATACGCGTGCTGTAGTACTTTTTCCTGCTGCGACCGAGCCCGCTATTCCAATTACAAATGGTAAACGTTGCGTATGTTTATTGAGATAGCCAGTTACTAAAGAATGGGATTCGCGGTATTGTTGTATAAAGATGTCGAGTAAATGTGCTAAAGGAAAATAAATGTCCTCGATCTCAGCAATTGTCAATGGTTCGTTGAGCGCCTGAAGATTTTTCACGTCATCTTGCGCTAATTTGTGTGCAAATAACCCATTAAGCTTTTTCCATTCCGCTCTCTCAATTAGTTGGAAAGGACTGTTAATTTCATTATTGTCGCCTAGAGACATACCTTTATTTAATGTTGAATGACAGCAAAGATACTACCTTCGTTAAAATAAAATGTAATTTTTTAAATCAAATTACTTTCGATTACAATCGGATTACTTAATGTTTTATGGATGGGACACTTTTCGGCTATTTTAAGTATCCTGTTACGCTGCTTCTCCGACAATTCGCCTTGTAACTCGATATGGCACTTTATATAGGTCGTGGACTGTAATTCAGATTTTTTGATTTCCATGGTCAATTTTACAGTCGCAGCTTCGAGCGGCCATGATTTTCGATCTGCATACATACGCATGGTGATTGCTTTGCACGAACCAAGTGCAGTTAAAAAAAATTCGGATGGGGTAGGCCCTTGGTCCGTTCCTCCGACAGTTTTAGGTTCGTCTGCAATTAACACGTGAGCCGGTTCTATGTTCGCAGTTGTTTTATACCGGTCTTTTCCGATTGTAATACTTATTTCTCTAGCCATATGTTATACTATTTGGATAGCCCTTCAATAATTAAGCTACCTGTAGCGGGATTAGTTGCCAGGGGGACATTGTATAAGTCGGAAATACGCATTAGCATTTGTATATCGGGCTCGTGTGCATGCTTTCCTAATGGATCGCGGAAAAAGATAATAGCATCTATTCTTCCCTCGGCAGTCATCGCAGCAATTTGTGCGTCGCCACCCATAGGGCCGCTTAGTCTTAATTCGACCTCTAAGCCAGTTTGCAAAATATAAGAGCCCGTTGTACCGGTGGCTATAATATTTGCATTACGAAGTTCCTCGATATGGTCTTTTGCGAAAGCGACCATATCTGCTTTTTTCCCATCATGGGCAATTAGTGCAATAGTTTTTTTCATCCGTATGTTAATTGAAGAAGATATAAGAAACGATAATGGCAGCGATGATTCCGAGCAATTCGGATAATAAAGCACAAGGTAACGCGTGTCTAGTGTTTTTAATTGCGACAGATCCGAAGTATACAGCCAGCACATAAAAAGTTGTCTCCGTCGATCCTTGGATTACACAGGCTACTCGTGCCGCGAAATCGTCAGCGCCATTTGTTGCCATCAACTCCACCATAAGACCGCGAGCGCCTGAGCCACTTAATGGCTTCATAAACGCAACAGGCAAAGCTTCCACAAAAGAAGTGTCGATCCCCATCAATCCGATCACATAGGCAATACCATCTATGATATAATCCATCGTGCCCGATGCACGGAAGACCGCTATTCCTACTAAGATAGCAACTAAATATGGAATAATTTTTACAGCGACTTCAAAACCTTCTCTCGCTCCCTCTATAAATGCATCATAAACATTGATCTTTCGGAACATGGCTAAGGCTATGAATGAAACAAAGATGGAAAACAAAATCAGGTTTCCGGCAACTTTGGAGATCACACTAATTTCATCTTGCGATAGTGTACCGAAGTAAAATAATGTTCCTCCTATTAATACAATCATTGACCCGATGTAGGTCATTATTGATTTTTGAAATAAGTTTATTTTCTGATAAATTGATACCAGTATAAGCGCGGTCAATGAGGAGAAAAATGTAGCAATTAAAATGGGTAAAAAAATATCGGACGGCTGAAGAGCTCCTGCTTCTTGTCGGTATGCCATAATAGAAATGGGGAGCAAAGTAAGGCTCGATGCGTTCAAAACGATGAACATTATTTGTGCATTTGAGGCTGTCTCTTTGTTGGGGTTCAGTTCCTGAAGTTCCTTCATTGCTTTTAACCCAAGAGGAGTTGCTGCATTATCCAGACCTAAAGCATTTGCGGAAAAGTTCATTAAAATTGATCCTAAAGCCGGATGGTTTTTGGGAACTTCGGGAAAAAGCTTATTGAAGAATGGTCCTACAAGTCGAGCAAATATTGCAATCATACCGCCTTTTTCACCGATCTTCATGATGCCCAAAGCGAAAGTCATCATTCCTATTAACCCTAAAGAAATTGATGCTCCTGTTGCTGCACTCTCGAAAAGTGAGTTCACAATGTTTTGGAATACTTCTGTATCACCCCCAAGAAGCTTAACAATAGCCACAACAAATGTGATTAGAAAGAATGATATCCAAACGTAATTTAAAGCCATGTATCAATGTTAATGTTTCGGTAAATGTACCGTTTCTGTTTGAATTGGAATCTTGTTCAATTTTAATTTTTTAGAAAATTCCAAACTGACCTGTCTTTCTTACTTTCGCCGTCCTGTATGAGTTCCGATACAATTTGATTTAGTTGTTCTTCTTTTTCCATTACCAGTTTGTCACCCAGAGATATAATTTTCTGTATGTTTGACGCCGTCGCGGCGTCCATGGAAGGGTTGATCGAGGATAATGCTTGAGGCTCGATACGAATATAATTGGATGATTTATTAACCGAACGAAAAAGTTGTTTTAAATAATAATCGATGCTCTCCGCGGAGCTACTGCTCATAATATCGACAAGTGCCGGTCCGATTGAAATAGCGCGGAGCTTTTTAAAATCGTCGTAGTTGTAGGATATCTTTGAAATGCCAGTACCTAACGACAATATCGAAATGTCGCTAATTTTATAAGTGTTATAGCTTTTAATGACCTCTAACAAGGCGGACAGCGAAGGGTTATGAGCAAACACACCACCATCAACTAATGGATATCGTGTTTTTGACAATGAAAATATTTCAGCCACCGAAAAATAGGTCGGTGCTGCCGAAGTCGCCCTACAAACATCGCGTATGAGAAAATCGCGCGAATCGCCATGGCTTATTGCTTTCTGCTGCCTAAAGAGGTGGTTTTTACGGAGTTCAATATTGTAAGCTGTAATTATGCAAGGTTTAAGGAGCTCACTCAGTTTGCAGTTGCCAAAGTAATCGTTGAGGACACGCTCAATAACGGAATTATCATATAATTCACTCAATAAACCAAAACCACTCAAGAAACGGCGCCACTTCGAGGCTGCGAAGATTTCCGTTCCGTGCTCGACATAGATATCTAAAGCATCTTTCGCACTATATTTTTGTTTTTTAGGATTGTTTTCGTCGGGACACAATAATATTGAAAGCAGTATTCCTCCCGTACTCGTACCGGCAAAGAAATCAAAATAATCGCTGAGTTGTGCAGCTGGATTTTTGGTTGCTTGTTGAATTTTTTCTTCAAGTGCGACTAAAAACATACCGGGAATAATTCCACGAATTCCTCCGCCATCTATTGAAAGGATCCTTTTCATGCTTCCTAAATTAGGAAAAAAGCGTGGAAAACTAATGGAAATAGGATCCCATGTATTTTATTTTCTAAAAGGTTTCATCAGTTGATTTAATCTACTATATTTGCATTCCGATCGGAGAGGTGTCAGAGTGGTCGAATGAGCAGACCTGGAAAGTCTGTATACGGGATGACTGTATCGAGGGTTCGAATCCCTCTCTCTCCGCAGATAACCATATCAAAAATAGTTAAAAGCCTGCAAATCAAATGATTGCAGGCTTTTGTTTTGAGGTCAAAACCTCGTTTTATTCACCAAAGCACAACAAAAAAGGGCGTAATTCGGTGAGTAAATTTTAACGCCACCCGTACTCACCAGAATACACTTATCCTATTGAATATCAGCTTGTTCAGTAACTGAACATCTTGATTAAGATTAATCGCAAGCTTACTTTTGTTTCACTTTTAATGTTCAAAGATTATGAAAACAACATTCAGCTTGCTTTTTTATTTAAAGAAGCCCAAAAACTACACAGACGGCCTGATGCCGATCTATGTACGCATTACCGTGAACGGCAAACGTTCAGAAACCACTACCGGCCGGGAATGCGACCCAGCACAATGGAACAGCAACGCCGGAAGGCTCAAAGGCACGAAGGAAGAAGTTAAATCTTTCAATGCTTATCTGGACGTCCTGCAAAGTAAGATTTATGATGTACACGCCCAGCTAACAGAAGCAGGCGCGGTCATTACCGCTGAGACGATCCGCAATAAATTTATGGGCAAGACCGAGAGAGCTCATTCCCTAATCGAAATATTTAAGGAGCATAATAAAAAGGTAGAGGCACTGATCGGCAAGGAGTTTACTAAAGGCACGCTATGCCGTTACAAGACCTCTTTAAAACATACGCAGGATTTCCTGAAATGGAAATACGACCTTTCGGACATCGATATTAAACGGGTTGACCACGCCTTTATCATGGAATACGAATTTTATCTGCGTTCCGAACGCAAATGTGCCAATAACTCGGCAGTTAAGTACATCAAGAACTTTGGCAAGATCATCCGTATTTGTCTGGCTAACCGCTGGCTGACTTATGATCCTTTCCTGAGCTATAAGAGTAAGGTCAAAACGGTTGACCGGGTGTACCTGACCACTGCTGAGCTACAGGAAATGGCAGATAAGACCTTTGAAATTGAACGTTTGGCGCAAGTACGGGACATCTTTCTTTTTTGCTGCTTTACCGGGCTGGCCTATGCCGATGTAAAGAAATTACGCAAGTGGGAAATTGTAACAGGCGTAGATGGTGAACAATGGATTTCGATCAACAGACAGAAAACAGATGTACCTTCCCGCATTCCCTTATTATCGGTAGCCATGAGCCTGATACAGCGTTATGCCGATCATCCGCATTGCGAAAACAGCGGTAGGGTACTGCCTGTGTTGAGCAACCAGAAAATGAACGCTTATCTAAAGGAGATAGCCGATGTATGCAGGATCAGTAAACCGATCACCTTTCATATTGCCAGGCACACATTCGCTACAACGGTAACGCTGTTGAACGGCGTACCGATTGAAAGTGTATCCAAGATGCTGGGCCATACCAACATCCAGACTACTCAGCACTATGCCAAGATACTGGATATTAAGGTGGGTGCTGATATGGCGCTGCTCCGGCAGAAATACGCAGCGAAATAGTAAGGGATCTTGAAGTCACAAATTGCGACTTAAAGTTTATTCAAAAAAGCTATAAATTGGATTTTGATATGAAAAAAGAACAGAATACCTCTCTGATACCGGATGAACTGGTAGCGAATAAGATATATCTTATCCGAGAACAAAAAGTGATGCTGGACAGCGATCTGGCAGAACTTTACGGGGTTGAAACAAAAGTGCTGAACCAGGCCATTAACAGGAACATAGAAAGGTTTCCCGAAGATTTTATGTTTCAGTTAGATCAAAATGAATGGTCAAACTTGAAGTCACAATTTGTGACTTCAAGTTGGGGCGGCAGAAGAAAAGTGCCCAGGGCGTTTTCCGAATATGGGGTCTTGATGCTTTCCAGCGTACTCAACAGTACAAGGGCTATACAGGTAAACATTCAGGTCATGCGTATTTTTGCACGTTTTAGAAAGTATCTTTTGGATCATAACGACCTACGGACACAGATAGAAGAAATCAGGCAACAACTACATAACAACAGTAAAAACATGGAAGTGGTATTTCGCTACCTGGATGAATTAATGGAGAAGAAAGACACGCCACAACCCCCAAGAAAGCGTATTGGCTTTAAATCGGACGACCTATAAGGCGACAATTCGGGGTGCAGTTTTGGCACCCGGAATTAAAATGCCTTGCACAAACACAAACACATTAGTAGCTTTGCTTAATCTACCAAATTAGCAAAGTTATGGGAAACAAATATTTCAGACCACGTAGGTCATTTGATTTTTCACCCCATCCTTACGACCTGGGCATACTGACGGGATTGAAACAGGGATTTGAGGACAACCATTTTTTATCCAAACTTTGGAGCCTTCCCCGACAGGAGTATGATGCCTATTATCGCCGGCATCTTGATTACTTTCTTGAAACCAGTCTGGGGAATGCGCAGGAGTTCTTCAGGTATGTTTGGCTGATCGTTCGCAACCGTATCAAACACTATGAAGATCAAGACCCCCATGTTTCGACACATGGCAAATATATGCACCGCACCGAAAGATTAAGGCTGTTCCAGCACTATTTGCGCTCAATCGATCAGTGGAACACCGACAAGACCAAAGACGAGATCATCGCAGCCAAAGAGGAAGAGATTAAAATCCTGAATGAGCAACTGACCGCCATAAAACAGCAACTCAAAGCCGCCCGTAAACTGGAAACCGAAGATTATATCAATATCCCAGACGGCTACCGCAACACGGTATTAGACCTGCACCTGCAATTGCAGGAGATCAAACTGCCCAATGGCAAAGAACTAATGTTGTCACAAACGCAAAGCGTCTGGATGAAGATGATCTGCAAATATTTCCGGGAGGGCGACAAGGAGATCAACTTTGAAACCATACGCCGTTATTTCCCCGGTGACAAAAGGGAACCGGGCGATAAACATTCCCCTATTCCCGTAAAATCAAAGCTGTTCAAGGTCAGCCCCGTAAAAAAACGAAGGTGATCTTTTCTTCCGACAGTAAATAACATACAAGCCACCTATGCTTATTACCAATCTGATATATAGCGTATTATAAGCTATTTCAACTTAATCCAAACCACTCCATTTTAACCACGCAATTCTGCGTGGTCAAGAAAATTGCAATTTATAGCATTTCTTTGAACCAAAATCAAAGGCTATGCAGATCATCAATGACGAAGCTCTAAGCCGGTGCATCCGGCAAGCAGTAAGGGCAGAACTACAGGAACATTTCAGGACAGGCGGCAGCCAGCCGCCACAAGAAGAACGGTTATTGTCCAAACAGGAACTGGCTGCCGAACTAGGCGTGTCACTGGTCACACTTACGGACTGGATGAAAAAGGGACTGCCCTTTTTGCGCCTGCACAAACGGGTGTATTTCAAAAAAAGTGAAGTGCTGGCCACTATGCGGCAGGATGATAGCACTTAGCGGAATATGCCTATAAATAAATATTCCGATATGCACAGGCACAACATATATATATATTGTGCCATCCATATCCCCATAACCCACCACATGAACATACCGCTATGCAGCGGTACCGAATTCGATTATCAAAGAAAGGAGAACAAAGATGCAAGTAGAATTAATCACCAGGGAAGATTTAAGGGCGTTCAAAAATGACCTGCTAAACGAGATCAAACAGATCATGCAGCCCGGACAGGAACAAAGTAAACAATGGCTGAAAAGCAGCGAGGTTAGAAAGCTGCTGAGCATTTCGCCCGGTACACTTCAAAATTTAAGGATCAATGGCACATTACGCTATACAAAAATTGGCGGTATGTTATACTACAAACTGGAAGAAATCCACAAACTACTGGAAGGGGGCGGACAATGATAGCGGCAATCCAAAATGAAACAGCGGATTATGGCAACTGGATCAGGCGCATGGGTAAGGACAACCGTTTACTGGCGACCCATGTGAGTTTGTTCACCGCTTTGTTCATCTGCTGGCAGCGGAGCGGGTTTGCCAGTCCCTTTGCCGTTACCAGAAGAACACTGATGGCCTTTTCCAAGATCGCATCGATAGCGACTTATCATAAGTGTATGCGGGAACTGCACGAATACGGGTATATCCGTTACCAGCCGTCCTATCATCCGGCTAAAGGGAGCTTGGTGTATTTGCCGTTTACCGAAAAAACAAGCAGCAGAGAATGAAAACAGAAGACAGTTTTATAAGTAATGATTTTTTATGCGCTTTAAAGGAGCAAGTTTATTTTTTTGCAATACAAAAAACCGGATTGTCCCGCCCCTGGGTTGGGAATCCGGCGGATACTCCCGGTGGTCGCAATCGGTAAAACTTGGAGGACAGGACGATGAAAACACCAGTGAAAGAAAAAGATAATGCCATTAAAAAGCGCAAACCTGGACGTCCAAAGAAATCCATCACCCGCAGCAGTTCATTGGTGGTCCGCATGACCCCCATCGAGCGGTTGGTCATTGCAGGGAGGGCAAAGGATGCGGGCATGCGGATAAGCGAATGGTTCAGGCAGGCGGCAAAGGCCGCTGTGGTGAGACCAAGGCTTTCAAAGGAAGAAGCGGCTTATCTACGCACCCTGTCGGGGATGGCCAACAACCTCAACCAGTTGACCAAGCTGGCACATACGAGCGGGCTTGTATCACTTATGGCGGATCTGCGCAGCGTACTGATTACAGTGGAAGAATTGATGGAAAGGATCGGCAGGGATGATCGCTAAGGTAATCACCGGAAAGAGTTTTGGCGGCTGTGTGCGTTACCTGCTGGAACGGGAGCAGTCGGCCGTATTGGATTCATCGGGCGTGAGGGACTACACCATCAAAGCCATCATCGCCGACCTGAACGCCCAGCGGAAACTGCGCCCGCAGCTGGGCAACGCTGTAGGTCATACCGTGCTAAGCTGGAGCAATGAAGACAGGGCGAAGCTTACGGTAGGCAAGATGGCGGCCCAGGCAAGGGAATACATGGAAAAGATGGGCATAAAAAACACGCAGTACATCACCGTCCTGCATTTGGACAAACAGCACCCGCACCTGCACATTGTCTACAACCGGGTGGATAACGATGGCAATACAGTCGAAAATTTCAACCATTGGCACAAGAGCCGAAAGGTGTGCAGGGAAATGACCGAGCGTTATGGCTATCATCTTGGCAAGGGCAAGGAGCAGGTAAACCGGCAGGCCCTGCGCGGTAACGATAGGTTGCGCTATGCAATACACGATGCCCTCCAATCCATTATGGCAAAAGCCAACACATGGAAGCAGGTAGAAACGCTGCTTGCCAAGCAGGGTATCGGCATCCATTACAAGTACCGTAGCGGCACAAATGAAGTACAGGGCATTTCCTTTGAAAAGGATGGTGTGAAGTTCAAAGGCTCGGCCATCGACCGGAAATTCAGTTATATCGGCCTCGACAGGCAATTAAAACAAAACCTACGGTTGGAAATGCAGTTGGATAATGCACCCCGAAAGAACACCCTTGCCGGCCAGATCAGGGAGGTACTGGATACGCACAAGGGAGCGCATCACAACAGCGCATCACATGGGACGGGATTGCTGGACATACTGTTGAACACGGAATACGTTCCCATAGAACCCGACCCTGTTGGTGATGCAGAAAAGCGCAAGCGAAAAAGAAAAAAACAGGAAGCGGAACAGTCAAGGGGAATCAGTAGATAAACGAATTTAAAATGAAAGAACAGGAAATACAGACCATCCTGAAAGACCAACAGGATATATTGGTGCATATGAACGAACAACTGCACCGGATTGAACAGCAGAAGCCTGAAATCCCGCAAATCAAAGATTATTCGGCGGAACTGGCGCATATCAGCGGACAACTGGAACGACTTTTAGCGGATGACCTGCTTACAGGGTTGAAAGAATCCGTCCGTCAACAGGCTATCGCAGGCAGCAACCTTGTTACGGCCATCGGCGATCAACAGGCCATGCAGGAAACACTGATAAGGGAAATGCCACAGAAGATAAAAGTCGATGTGCAACATCGCCTTACCGGGCGGCAGCGACCGTATATAATTGCCGGCGCTGTTCTCTTTCTGGTCGCGGTTTTCTCTCTTTTTGCCAGCATACAGCTCTGGCGGGACAACTCGGCTTTGCACGGCAGCGATGTCAAACTCCGGACAGTCAGGCTGATATATCCACATGTGTTTTTGGACGTGGATTCAATGTACTATTTAGGCCCCAAGAAACTGGCGACATGGGTCGTGCAGGAAGAGGCACGTTTGTTTGCCATCACAAAAGCCGAAGAGGCCGCAAGGCAATCCAACGAGCAGGCTGAGCGGGCAACCGAAAGATTGAAACGGTTGAAAGAACAAAAAGACATAAACTAAAACAGAAACATAAAATGATTGAATTTCATCGATCACCAGGCTTTTTATCGGCGGAGGGGAAATCTCCGAACTTGCATTTGAAGGGAAGTTTTATAGCTGTTTCTGATTGATTTTTTAATGCTTTAATGAGGAGTTTATCTTTCCGGATTTGTTACTTTACAACGACCGGTATAGATCTTTGGTGAAAATTTTCACATAACAACCCAAAACTATTAAAAGCATACGACTTCCAGTTTCCTTCCCTTATTGTGAGAGGTAGGTATAACAAAATAATGACTACTTCTAGAATGAAAAAGCTTTTTGTGCTTCTGTCTGATAAGTTCCCCAATTTTCGGTACGTTCTTTAAGCAATTTCTGAAATTCAGACTTTGTAATTGGCTTTTTCTTCCGTTCTACCTGTTGTTGAGGAACCTTTTGAATATTCATCGGTGTTACTTTCGTCGCAAACCAAGATACATTTTCATGCGGTAGAGCGACTCCTAAAATCATTCCCGGAAGTCCGCAAAAACTTTCGGGCCCACCTGTAGGAATAATACTTTCTGAATAAAAAGCCACTACATAAATGGAATCTTGGAATAGGAATTGTTAGAAATAGGAAAGATGCCGTTAATAATGAAGATTAACTAAAAAATAAGCCTGTTGAATCCGATAAACATAGATTCTGTTAAAACGCCTGAACTTCCTTCAACCTGATAGTCTACCATTCAGTAACCTCATTTGGTTTTAATACAGCAAAATGGGCAGCATGCTGAGCTATTTCCGCTTCATAATCAGAAAGAGCGCTGGGTTTAAATGGATTTCCGATAACATTCTTACAAAGATTGCCTCAAACCAAGTGCATGCAGCTGTGTACCTTCCAATATTAACGTCCAAGTGGTAACCATCCTATTGAAGTTATCTCCGATTAAACTGCTCCTTCCATTCTGGATTGCTGTTCCGACAGGAACGATAAGATCAGCATTAATCAATGCCTTTGCCTGCCTACAGCGTTTACAATAGCATTGTACATTGTCATTTGACCCTTATTGTAATTAGCAAAGCCAACATGGGTAGAGTTTTGTGCATAAGCCCAGGTCTGGTGCATAATATACTTAATCTTGGGATTGGTTGCCTTTTGCTTTACATAATTGAACAGCAAAAGCAGGGGTGTTGTAAAAGTACTGTATTGTCCTGAATTTGAACTGGCCTGTTGAAAATCTCATGGCTCATCAGCCAAAGCAGCCGCGATACTTGTAGCTGGTGTATTTGTTTTACTGCCATTTTGAGCAATTTTCCTGTATTGATAAACGGCTTTATTGCCATTCGCATTTTTCCAATGCAGATCCAATGAAGCTCCTCCAATGTACAGATTACCAATTACAATAGGAATTCCCTCTTTTTCTGCCAGTTCATACAGATAAGTTTCTATCGCATCCCGAGAAAAACTGTTCCTGATAGCCAGTATTCTGACTACACCAGTACGTTTTGGAGTAGCTGTTGAATCAAATTCTGATTTCAAAACTAGCTCTCCACCCATAGTAAGTGTTGCCGATTCCTTATTTAAGGTTACGTGTTGCTCTAGGTTGTCAACTTTTGGTTCTGCCACCTTATAGGCAGCAGAACTAAAAGTAAGACTAAAAACAAAAAGTGTTAAAACTAAAAATTTATAAAATCTCATAAATTGTATTTTAATAATTATTGGTTGGAAAATTACTAATTTATTTCACCCAATAAGTTTTCTTCTATTTTTAATTTAAAACTGCAGTAACTGGTAAAAAATTGGATGTAGATAATCCTTTTGGAAGTACATTGTATTGATCAAGTATAAAATCGTCACTGTTTGACTGTCTTCCTTATCATTAAAGTACCCGCCAATATTAACTCTCTGAGTAACGCGCAATACGTCTGGGACTACGGTTATATAACGTTCAGTAGCATAGACAACGATCTCTTTTATTTCTTCCGGTGTATAAAACCCACCATTTCCCGTTCCGTCAAACTGCAAGGGCGGTTTTTTCTGGTGCCACATACTTCATACCCAATTGAACTAAAAGGTGAAAGTCTAAGAAAAAAAGGTAAAATTGTCATGCCGTCAGCTATGACAGGCCAGATCCCCAGGGGGGCAGTATGATGCATTACTGGGGTCAGCATGACCAAAATATCCATATTATTTGAATTTTTACAGGAAAAGGTAATTCCTGTAAGACCAATAAAAAATATTAAAACTATTTTTTTTATGACTTTTTTACTTTACTGTAAATTAATACTAAATTTAATTTAGGGTCAACGTAGCCATTATGGGGATATGATCCGAGAAATACCGGCCATTTTCTCTTTTATCGTCAATCGCCTGGTATTTGCTGACATTGAAACCCTTGAGGAATATATAGTCGGCCTCCGAAGTAAGACTACCTGTTCCTGTTGAAACAATGGTTGGTATAGGGCCTATGGGAGATGTCTCACCGATAAGGCGTGAATCTCCCATGACCTCAGCAAATATTTGGTAAGGACTTGAGTTGCGTGGTGAGTTGAAATCACCTGTTAAAATGGTAGGCCTTCCCTGACCTATTTCCTGGATTTTTTCCAAGATTAACCTTGCGGATTGGATGCGGGCGTTATTTCCTAAGTGATCCAGATGTGTATTGAATATCACGATCTCTTCTCTTGAGTGCTTGTCTTTCATTATGACCCAATTGCATGTTCTGACAGCTTGGGCATCCCATCCCTTGCTGTATTTTTCCGGTGTTTCAGATAACCAGAACATGCCCGATTGTATTTTAGAGAAGCGATCCTCATTAAAATATACACCGTTGAAAGCACCTTTAGAGGGCGGGTTAAACGCCATCCCAGTTCTTGTCCATCCCATTGCTTGGGTCATATAATCCCCCTGCTGAACAAGATCTTCTTGTGCACATAAAATATCAGGTTGGTGTTTTTGCAAAAGTTTAACAACATCTTCTCGCCGTTCTGACCATAAATATCCTTCGGGAGCCCCGGGATAATCATTACATAAATTAAAACTCATTATCTTAACTGATTTTTTGACAACAAGAGAATATTCAGGTCCAATGGATTTTTTGGTCGTAAAGGAAATGGATACGATAATTATGGCTATTGTAAACGTTTTTAAAAAGGCGCTCATGATTTATAATCTATTAAGTTATTTATTGGAAAGCACAGTTGTTGTTACCACACTTCTTTTGCCGGAAGGCGCAATCACTACACTTTTTACTATTCTCTCTTCTCCTGCAGGAACCTGGATCTGGACAGGTCCATCATACAGATAATCGACATCGGAGGGTGTAAAACCATTGATCGTGTAATAGATCTTTGCCCCTTTTACTGGCACTTTGTATGTTAAATCAAAGTTATTGCCGATTAACGTTGTGTCTTTTGCACCGATCGGTTCAGGTACACGAAAACGAATGTTTTCTGCATCAAGTTTGGCCAAATGAATGGGCACTCTTTCTTCCGAGAAGTCGACCCAGTCTTTCGTATCCAAAGGGGTCCATCCCACTTCTGCAACAGCCAAGAACCGAGGGAACAGCATATAAAACGCTTTGTTTTCTGTGGCTATAAATTCTGTCCAAAGATTTGCCTGGACTCCAAGGATATGCTTTTGCTCTTCGGGTGAAAGTTCCACAGGTGTAGGGTCATAGGAATACACCTTCTCAAGCGGAGTAAATTTACCATTAGTAAGTGGTTCCTCAGCAGATTTACTCTCCCTATGATCGAGATATACATAGGAACTGGGAGTCATAATAACATCGTGGCCTTGTTTTGCAGCTGCGATTCCCCCTTTGGTGCCTCGCCAGCTCATCACGGTTGCATTGGGTGCCAACCCTCCTTCTAGTATCTCGTCCCATCCGATGATACGGCGACCTTTGGCATTGAGATATTTTTCCATGCGCTGGATAAAGTAAGATTGCAGTTCATGTTCATTTTTCAGGTTTTCATCTTTTATCCTTTGTTGACAATACTTGCAAGCCTCCCATTTGGTTTTCGGGCATTCATCCCCTCCAAGGTGGATATATGATGATGGAAACAGTTCTAACACTTCATCCAGCACGTTTTCTAAAAACTCAAAGGTGCTTTCTTTCCCGGCACAATACACATCTCCGACTACGCCCCAGCGTTGCGCTACTTCAAAGGGTCCCGGATCATCCCCACATGCCAGGTGCGGATATGCAGCCAAGGCAGCAAGTGAGTGTCCTGGCATTTCAATCTCTGGGATTACGGTTATATAACGTTCAGCAGCATAAGCAACGATCTCTTTTATTTCATCCTGTGTATAAAACCCGCCATTTCTCGTCCCGTCAAACTGCAAGGGCGGTTCTTTCTGGTGCCCAATCAGTGTCTGGTTTCGGTAAGCACCTACAGAAGTTAATTTCGGATATCTTTTTATTTCAATCCGCCAGCCAGGATCGTCTGTCAAGTGCCAATGGAACGTATTCATTTTATATCTTGCCATTAAATCAATGTATTGCTTAACAAATGATACTGGAAAGAAATAACGGCCCACATCCAACAATGCCCCACGATATGCATAACGTGGGTAGTCTTCCACTTCAGCAAAAGGGATCATAAAGGCTTCCTTTCCAATGGATAGTTGCGACAGGGTTTGCAGGGCATAGAAGATAGCTCTTTCTGTCCTTGCCTTGATATGGATACCTGATTGATCGATCACAAGTTTATACTTTTCATCCGTTAAAGATCCGTTGTCCTCTATCTGAAGAAACAGCTTGCCGGTGCGGCCTTTTTTTGAAACTCTGGGATGTTTGAATATCGTTTCAGTTAGGCGGATAAGATTTTCCGGGCGGTCGTTAAATCCTTTCGTATGGACTTTCAGCTTGTCAAATTGATAGGTGCCTTCTTTGTATTCAACTTTTACAGGAGCTGGGATGATCGCTGGTTTTTCAACACTTGTTTGGCCAATCGAATGGAAATACAATAGGCTAAGCAATATCGAAAGCAGAATCCTTTTGCAGGAACTATTTTCCCGTATAATATTTAATATCATAACTTTATTAATATGCATGTTTGTTTATTGACCTTTTATAGTAATAATCAATTACTATAAAAGGTCAATACGTATTATTTATGGTAAATTGCAAATTCGTCTATATTCAGACGCCCATTTTTAACCGTTTCGTTCGAGGTTCCCAAAGACAGTTTATGAACCCGAAATCTTACCGGTTCGTCTATATCAACTTCAAAAATTACTTGTTTAGGTGTTCTTGATTCTGCAGAGATAGGTTCTCCTACTTGAGACCATATGTTTCCCTGATCCGTAGAATATTCCAATTGCCATGTACAAGATGGATCGATACCAAATGAGCCATAATATAAAGATACCATACTAGCACCATTCGGTACATCAAAGTTCATTTCTAAGCAGATAGGAACGGTATTATTCCAATCGGCTCTCCACGCATATTTACCACTTGCGATTACATCTGTGGCTTGGTCACGTATACTGCTTTTATTTGACTTCCAATTTCCAGACGGAAATGAGATTTTCCATGTTTCTGCCCAAGCCTGATTTTGTTCAAATGATTCTGGAAAATTTGGATATAATACATATTCTGTTTCAGGGATAGTATTCACTGAGACCTCAGCAAAAGCTACGCCTTCCAAACGAATGGTAAAATCCAACGTTTTAACCTCTTTTTCCTGCCAAAAGATTACAATATGATAATCTCCCAGATTTAATTTCGGGAATTTGATAGAGCCGCTTGTTGTACTAACATCCGAATCGATTGACTCATCTAAATCGGCCTTACTATATAATACTGCTTTGGCCCCTTCAAGAGGATTATCCCTCTCATCGATAATTGAAATTTCAAAATCTCTAGCATATTTTTTAGGCTCAGGAAGATTATTTGAATTTTTACAGGAAAAGGTAATTCCTGTAAGACCAATAAAAAACATTAAAACTATTTTTTTCATGACTTTCTACTTTACTGTAAATTAATACTAAATTTAATTTAGGGTCAACGTTGCCTTTATAGGAATATGATCTGAAAAATACAGACCATTTTCTCTTTTATCGTCAATCGCCTGGTATTTGCTGACATTGAAACCCTTGAGGAATATATAATCGGCCTCCGAAGTAAGACTACCTGTTCCTGTTGAAACAATGGTTGGAATCGGGCCTCGGGGAGATGTCTCACTGATAAGGCGTGAATCTCCCATGGCTTCTGCCAATATTTGGTATGGACTTGAATTGCGTGGAGAGTTGAAATCACCCGTTAGAACGGTAGGCCTTCCCTGACCTATTTCCTGAATCTTTTCCAATATTAATTTTGCGGATTGGATGCGGGCGTTATTTCCTAAGTGATCCAAGTGCGTATTGAATATAGCAATCTCTTCTCTTGAGTGCTTGTCTTTCATTATAACCCAATTGCATGTTCTGACAGCTTGGGCATCCCATCCCTTACTGTATTTTTCCGGTGTTTCAGATAACCAGAACATGCCCGATTGTATTTTAGTGAAGCGATCCTCATTAAAATATACACCGTTGAAAGCGCCACCAGAGGGAGGATTAAATCCCATCCCTGTTCTTGTCCATCCCATTGCCTGGGTCATGTAATCCCCTTGCTGAACAAGATCTTCTTGTGCACATAGAATATCAGGTTGGTGTTTTTGCAAAAGTTTAATAACATCATCCCTTCTCCCAAACCATGAATATCCTTCGGGAGCACCAGCATTATCATTACAAATATTAAAGCTCATTATCTTTATCGGTTTTTCTTCAAAAGGTTCATCAGGAGCAATCGCTTCCTTACTTTTACAGGATAATAATAATATTGAGATAAGAAATGTTATCCCAATTTTTATAAACACGTTCATACTTTATGATTTAATAATTTATTACTTTTTTAATTATAAAATAGTAAGTCAACAAGATTCAAATTGAAATATGTCGATCCTTTTTATTCATATCCGTCGTTTTGTTGAAGATTTGGATTCTTTACTATTTCATCATAAGGAATTGGGAAAAATTTGTGATATTCCTTCACATTTTGTGCCCCCACAGGATTATCATTAGCAATAGATCTTACTGTCTCAACCAAATTTCCCCACCGCATCAAATCCCATTTTCTTTGAAATTCTCCCACAAGTTCACGAGCTCTTTCATCCATTATGTATTGGCGTACTTCATCTTGGGGTAATGCAGGCAGATTAGAAAGATTCGCTCTATTTCTAACCTTATTAAGCTGAGTGATAGCTTCCGGCGTTCTACTTAACTCATTAAGTGCTTCAGCATAGATAAGAATAATTTCACCAAAGCGCATAAAATATAGGTTTTTTTCGCTAGCTCTTTTTAGAGCAGTTAAATCCCAGAATTTCGGGCCAAACCAAGGAAATTGCTTTGTTAAATCAGCTAGGTGCCTAGGAAAGCTTTTAAACTCCTGTCCGTTATAGCCATTTGCGATTACAAACTGTTTCCGTTTATCTCCCGGTTCATATAGATTTGCCAACTTGGTGCTAGGATAGAATTCTGGATAGCTTTCCAGATCAATTGTTCCGAAATTAACCCCAGAGTATGTGGCGGTTGTTCCATCACGTGTAGGGAAGAACCAAGTATAAAAATGATTCACGATAAAATTCTGTCCAGTAGCTGCATTCCTGCTATACTGAATTTCGAAAATTGACTCCTTATTATTCTTATTTTTATTTGTCTCACTGAAAATATCAGTATAATCTAGTAACTCATAGGGCCCTTCATTAATTATACGCTCGGCAATATCAGCAGCGTCCTTCCACTCTTTATTAAAAAGATGTACTTTTGCTAATAAACCTAAAGCTGCCCCCTTTGTTACTCTTCCGACTTCAGCCGCACTGACCGTCCAAGACAGTCCTTTTTCGGCATCTATTAAATCATATATAATCTGTATCCTTACTTCATTTAATGGAGAACGTCCTAATTCAGATATTTTATTAACATCAAGCTCATCTGTCCATAAGGGGACATCGCCGAACACATTTGTTAAGATATAGTAATATAAGGCGCGTAAATATTTAACCTCTCCAAGGAGGCGGAGTTTAGCTGTCTGATCAATTGGAGATTTTTCTACTTTACTAATTACCATGTTAGCATTTTTAATACCTTCGTAGCAGCGATTCCATGTCGTATAACTAGGAGCCGATGCTGATGCAGAAAAAGTATAGTCTTGATATGACTTTATTGTAGCGCTTCCTCCGTTGAATAAGAACAGATCGGTTCCGCTAAAAGTCAAAGCCCAAAGGCTTTCATCACCGAAGATCGATGTCAAGGAGCTATAGACTCCATTAGTCGCTTGTATACATTGAGCTTCTGTAGTAAAAAAATCATTTGGAGAAATAATACTTTTAGGACTTTCATCTAGCATTTTTTCACAGGATATAAGTATACTTAAGAATACTAGTAACATTCCTAAATAAACCATTTTACATAGTTGATTTTTCATATCGAATATTTTCTTTTATTATAATACCAAATTAAACCCTATTGTATAGGATCTACCATTAGGATAAGCTCCATCGTCTTTTGCTCGTATAGTAGAGCTAGTACTTCCCGAATTGACTTCTGGATCGTAACCATTATACTTTGTCAATAAAAATAGATTTCTACCAGCAATGTATACAGACAACCTTCTTCCTGATTGATTAAAAACAAGAGGAGTAAGATCATAGCTTAGGTCTAAACTACTTAATCTGATAAATGATGCATCATGTAAGAAGCGTGTACTTGGGACATTATCTCTTGAGTTTACTCCTGGAATATCTGACACAGGATTCGATGGTGTCCATCTGTCTACCATATAACTCATTTGATTAGTCATATACGTGCCTGTTCCAGCAAAAAACTCCATATTGTTAAACATTTTATTACCCCAGGAAAAGTTTAAAAAGGTATTTAATGTTAAATTTTTATATTGAAAAGAATTCCCAAAACCACCAAATATTTTAGGATGAGGGGTGCCAAGATAATGGTAATCATCTAAATTTAACACTCCGTCACCATTATGATCTTCATATCGAGGTTTGCCAGGTTTATAGAAGTTTGATGATGAGACTAATGTTCGTTCGCCAGCACCTTTAGATAGTTCCTCATCAATTTCAGATTGGTTTTTCCATGTTCCCCTATATTTTACACCATACGCAGCTCCAATAGGTACTCCGATCTCTAAAAAGTTCGTTTGCGCTCCATAACCGTTATCGTCTAAAGGAACCTTTACTAAAGGGCCAATATCTATTACTCGCTGTTTATTTGATGATAGATTAATTACTGAGTTCCATTTAAAATTAGTGTTACGTACAATATCTCCACTAAATTCCAATTCGAATCCACTGCTTCTCGTCTTTCCCAAATTTATCAGTCGACTTCCATAACCAGTCTGTCTTGGAATTTGAACAGTGAGGAGTAAATCTTTAGTTTTGGTATCATAGTAATTGGTAGTAAAATTTAAACGTCCTTCAAGGAACTGAAAGTCCAAACCAACATTTAATTGAGACGATTTTTCCCATTTTAAATCCTTGTTTTCTAATCTGCCCTGTGTATATGAAAGAGTGGGTACTCCTCCAAAAATGTATCCGCTTGAATTTGAGCTTAATGTTGCTAAAGATTGATAATCCGAGATCCCTTGATTTCCGGAAAGACCGTAACTTACACGAAAAGCTAAATCGTTGACAATATCATTTTGCCATTCTTTAAAGAAAGGTTCCTCTGAGATTCTCCATTTTAAAGCTGCTGAAGGAAATAGTGCCCATTTATGTTGTTTAGCAAAATTAGATGCCCCATCATATCTGCTTGTAAATGTGAAGTAATACTTTTTAGAGTAATCATAAGCTATTCGACCGACTAATGAAGATTGTATGTTGTCATTATAATTTGATATGGTATTACGTTGATCCTGTGGAACACTGGCAAAATCATTCCATTTTACAATATCATTTGTAAGCCCTTTTCCACGTATATACATACGTTCATTATTCCTTCTTTGATAAGTAAATCCACCAAGAATATTGAAATTATGGTCACCTATATTTTGTGTGTAGGATAAAGTGTTTTCATTTAATAGATATTGACGTAAATAGATATCAGAAAGTGCATCGCCATATTCTTGACCGTTGGCAATATTACTCGGAGCATATGATGGTCGATAAAAATTGTACCTGCTATTTGTTAGAGTGGTTCCAAAAGAAGTTCTGAAGATAAGACCATCTATTATATCGTATTCACCATAAATATTACTTAATAGATCATTATATCGAGTAGTTGCATCTGATAAAACAGCTTCTGCCACACTTGTGTTCCCATGACCGCCACCTACGTAACGAATTGGATTATAGCTTTCAAACGTTCCATCTGACTTATACATAGGCATCGTTGGAGGTAAGAACATATGAGATACCGTCCATCCCGCATTAGATCCAAAGTTTACATTAGATCCAGGTTCCCTAACATACTGACTAACATTTATATTTAGACCGAATCGGAGAGAAGCGTTCACTTCTTTCTTCAGATTAAGGCGGCTTTGATACCTTTTATAAGAGGATCTTATAACAGTTCCTTTCTGATCAACAACATTGCCAGAAAGACGGTATGTGAATGATTCATTGCCTCCTGATAAGGCTAGATCGAAATTGGAATATCCGCCTGTTTGAAAAATGGACTCAATCCAGGGCGTTCCTTGATCGCCTACTATTTTTAATATCTCTTCAGGATCTGGATATAAAGGAGGTTGTCCCATTTCAACATATGCTTCATTTATAAAAGGAATAAATTCTTTTGCATTCATCATCTCCGGATGTTTTGGAACATACGAAATGCCATGAGATGCAGATGCGGTAACAATGTCACGTCCCGGTTTTCCTTGTTTGGTTGTGATAATGATCACTCCATTCGAAGCTCTAGAGCCATAAATGGCTGCAGCCGAAGCATCCTTTAAAATATCAATCGATGCTATGTCAGCAGGATTTATTGTATTAAGGTCTCCCGCATCTACAATCCCATCTATTACATAAAGAGGTTCATTTCCTGCATTTATAGATCTGCTACCACGAATTCGAATAGTAGTTCCCGTGCCTGGAGCGCCATTCACAGATTTGACTTCAACTCCTGCTGCACGACCTTGAAGCATTTGGTCAACACGCTGTACAGGGATGTTTTCCAAAGATTTACCATTGATAGTACTTACAGACCCTGTTAAATCCGCTCTTGTGGTAGTTCCATAGCCTACAACAACAACTTCTTCCAAAGAAGAAATATCAACTTGAAGAGAAACTTTTAAATTGCTTTCATCGTTATTTACAACATGCTCATAATTGGTAAAACTCAACATGCTAAAGACAAGGGTTTGCCCTTTATAAGCGCTGATACTAAAATTGCCTTGAGAATCCGTTGAAGTGCCTTTATTTGTACCTTTTATATTTATCGATACTCCGACAAGTGGATTTTGAGGAGCATTTGAATCAAATACGCGTCCTTGAATTGTATATAGATCCTGTACAAATTGGTTACTTAAATTGGTGTTATTCGCGGATAACACAGTTATTTGTTTTTCATAGATCTGATAATTGAGACCTGTTTTTTCAAATGCTTCTTTTAAAATATCTTCGACATTTTTATTATCAGCACTTAAAGTTAAAGTTCGGTTATCAATTAAGTTATCTTTATAGATGATAGAATAATCGGTTTGTTTTTGAATCGCTTCAAATAAATCAGTAAGCTTTCCATTTTTTATATCGACACTGATATTTTGCGAATAGGTATTAGCATAGGTTCCCATCATTCCAAGCCAAAGAAAAAATGCAACAAACTTGAGCATATGAATCGTTTTTTGAATGGGGCCTGTTCCAACTTTAAGTAGTTGGCAGGTAAAAATATATTTCATAGTTTTGAATCATAATTAATTAATGAATGAGTTAATTATTAAATGGCGGATAGATGTTAGCGCATCTATCCGTTTGTTTGTCTTTTGTCTATTTTTTTTGAACCGTTATCCTCCCTTCAGTGTGTTTAATCGTGAACTTATTTGGGTCATATATATATCCTAATACAGTACTTAGGGAATCGTTTAGGTTTAGCCTACCTGAAAAAGATTCATCCTCATTGATTTTAAAGTCTTGTATAATATCTGTATTGTAAACTCGGATAAGCTTTTGCAATAGATCAGGCAATGGCGTGTTTTTTAGGAGAAGTTGCTTTTTGGTCCATAAGACATCTATAAGTTCTGGGTTTGAACCTATAGAAAGCTGATTGTTTGATTTACTTAATTTCGCTTCTGTACCTGGATGTAATATTTGTTTTTTAAAGACCCGGTTACTCGAACTTGTCAGTTCAATTTTACCGGAGAGTAAAAAGATAGAATTATATGAATCTTCTTGATAAGAACTTAGATTAAAGGTAGTTCCTAACACTTTAATATTCATATTTTCAGATTGTACAATAAAGGGCTTATCAGGGTTATGTGCGATATCAAAGAAAGCTTCACCTTCTAAATAGACTTCGCGTTTATCATTGGAAAATTGGTTAGGAAATGTTAATTGAGAGCCAGAGTTCATCCATATTTTTGAACCATCGGAAAGAACAATCTCAGAGCGTTGTCCATAAGGAACGGTTAATGTACTAAAACTTTGTGTTTCATCGCCAGTGTGGTTTAGATCAAGTGCGTTAAAGAGAATAGTGGAATCTGAATCAAACTTAATGGAAGAGTTTCTGCTTGTAATTTCAACTTTCTCTATCGTTTTTAATAGGTGGCGTTTTTGGGCTGCCATATTAATTAAGCTAGAATCTTGTTTATAAGAGTAATTTGACCATATTCCATAAGATAGAATCATTAAAACTATTGCAGCTGCTACAGAATATATCCAATTTCTTTTTGTTAATGTCTTAACTTTGAAATGTTTGCTATTTGATTGAAGAATACGTTTCCATATTCTTTTTTTTTCTTCTTCGTTTAGCTCAGAAGAAACAGGGTTTTTAATTATATTTAGCAGGTGAGCAGCTAGTTTTTCCTGCTCATGGTTTGAATGTTGGTTTGTATTGTTCTTATCATAATTTTCATCCGATAAGATGTCTTCCACGTTTTTGCTCATAAAATAGAAACCTTGTTTAATAATATAGAGAAGGTTACTGAGCTTTTATAGACACACTTTCTGAAAAAAAATGAGTATTATGTAGTAAGTCGCTTGTAATCAGGAAAATATAATTGATAAAAAGAGTGCTATTTTTGGAACATTTTCCATTTTTACACGCAATTGTTTAATAGCTCTATAAACGAGTGTTCGACAAGTAGCAACGGATATTCTCATTATTTCTGCTACTTCTTCATAGGTTAATTCTGAATGGAATTTTAAAAAAAGTACTTCTTGTTGCCTGCTACTTAAGATTTTAAGTTCTTCATTTAAACGAGATAAAAGTAGTTTCCATTCTTCAGAATAGACCATATTAATTTCTGCATTCCATTCAACTGCGAATATGGATTGCTCTAAATTATGAACCTCTATGCTAGTACCCTTTTTTTTGATACAACTGAAAATTTTTCGTCTAAGAGACAAATAGAGATAAGCAGTTACATTTACATCCTTATGAAGCTTTGCTCTATAGTTGTTTAAGTCGACAAACAAATCATGAATGCAATCCTTTACGAGATCAGTATCTTTGGAAAATTTGCTGCCATAGGAATATAATTTGTCAATATTTTCATTGTATAATTCCCGGTAAGCGTTATTATCACCCGCAATGAAATTATGCCAATGCATGTTGCTATTCCCGTTCATCAATGTTAGTTTGCGGATTCCGTAAGAGAAAATATAATAATTTAGAGTTAAATAGTATTAATAAGTAATAGAGTAAATCCTACTAAGTATTGGAATACTAAGTACTACGAATATATGCTCTTTAAATTTAAATACAAAATTCGTTTTCTTTAAAAATCTTTTTGATGCAATTAATCTTAATAATAATGGACCGGAGTTCCGACAAAAATTCCCGTGGGCAAGAATAACTTTGGATGCGTGTTTTGAAAAAACGCATAGACAAAGTTACATCTTGCACTACAAAAAATACACGTGTATTTCATCCGGACGGCAAGAACTTTTTGGAAACGAGATTTGAAAAATCGTAGTGACAAAAGGACATCTTGCAATAAAAAAATACTGATGAATTTCACGGCTTCACCTGCATTGAAAATTATATGAATATATAAAGTCGCTAGCCCTTTTCTTTTATATAATTGTATATCAAATCGCTTTTATATTAATATATATTTGTTTTGTATAAAAATTTACTTTACCTGATTTCTCAATTCCTTATTTTCTTGAGAAATCATAAAGGCTGAACTGTCATATAGGAAGGGCGACTTCTTTCTGCTTATTTTAGGTAAATGAAGACATCGGCTTTCTTCTATCAGCTTTTTCAGGCAAACAGTACTCGCTGACTTTAGAAGAAATATTAAAAACAGACAATCATTCAGACTTTATGACAACGGGAAAAAAAATAAAAAAAAAGTTGGGTAGTTAATAGCTACATTTGTATTTGTAGTCAAATAGCTTCATAATGAATTTAAGACGAGACGTATTTCAAGCCATTGCAGACCCGACAAGACGGGCTATACTTCTGTTGGTTGCTACGCAATCTATGACAGCAGGCGCAATCGCTTCAAACTTTGACACAGCGAGACCAACTGTTTCAAAACACTTACAAATTCTTACCGAGTGCGAATTGCTTAAACAAGAGCAAAACGGCAGGGAAATTTATTACCACATTAACGCAAAACAAATGAAAGAAGTAGCTGACTTTATTGAACCGTTCCGCAAAATGTGGGACGACAGGTTTAACAAACTGGAAGTTGTAATGAAAAACCATAAAAACAAAAAATAATGGAACAAAAAACAAAAGTTAATGCCGAAGACGGCAAACAGGAAATCTTAATCATAAGGGAATTTGATTTGCCTTTGGAACTGCTTTTTAAAGCATACCAGGAACCCGAACTTTTTGAACAATGGATGGAAACAAAAGTGCTGAAGATGGAAAATAAAAAACACGGCTTTTATGCGTTTGAAACTTCACGCAACGGAAACGTAGTATTTCGTGCAAACGGAACAATACACGAATTTGTACGTTTGTCAGAAATAAATTATGATGAAAAAAACACATTTCTTTCTCCTTTGCTTTTTAATACTAATTGCCGCATGCAAAAAAGATAGCTCCGAACCAGATGCTGGAGCGAGTGATTTAAAGAAATTGCCGGGTACGATTTATTATAAATGGGCAGATGAGGGTGTTTATAAACTCGATCTTGCATCAGCGAATCGCAGTGTCTTTTTGGTTGACAAGGCTAGTCGGAACGGCTGGGATGTAAGTTTAGACAATAAATTAGTGCTGGAATGTTCGGATGTGCCTGGAGATTATGACGCCAGCCAGTTTACAATTACCAACGCTGTGGACGGTACAACCGTTCAATCAAAACCTTTTCTGTTAATAAACAGGGTGCTGTAGGCACTGGGAGCACCTTCAAGGATTCAACTTTGCTTAACCAACGTGATCTGGCTTATGATCCAACTTCTAAAAATCTATATGTTTCAGATAACCTGACACAAAGTATCTATATGTATGCACAAGCTTTAAATCGGAATGGAGAGGTCGGTCCCAACAAGAGGTTTCACCTGACGGGACAGCCCTGGGGACTACATTTACAAAGCAATGCAGATCAAAGCAATCCAGATCAAGGCGACAGTTTATTTATAGCAATCGCTGGCACATCCAAAGAAGTTCAGCTCCTTGAAAGGATATCCAAAATTGATTCCGGTATTGTAAGTGCGTCAAAGAAAATTGTTATTCCCGGTGCTACAGATATACGTGGAATTACTTACTCAAGCAGGTTGGATATGTTGGTTTTAACAGATTACGGTTCTGGTAAAATTTATATTATTGAGAATGCTAAACAGGCTTTTACCACACAAGGTAATGTAACTCCTACACGAACAATTGAAGGTGCACAAACCAAATTACAGACCCCAATAGATGTAAGCATTGATGACCGTGAAGAGGAACTGTTTATTTATGTCGCTGATAATGCCGCTGATAATGCAAATAATAATAAGGAACAGGGAAAAGTCTTACGATTTAAAACTACCGATAGTGGGAACGTAGCACCAAATGCAGATTATCAATTTACATTAACCCCAGTATCTATTCATCTTGATGCTCGTTGATTAACGCCAACATTCTTTCCATTCCTGCTGCTTTTTGCGTAATATTATACCCTAATACTAATTGAATAGATTCCTTAAAACCCTTCTGATTATTTGCATTATCACAAGGCATGAAAAACTGCGGTAAGAGTTGCGATTTCAACTGGTTTAAAACAGCGATGATATCATGTGCCTGGGAGATGTAGCCTATTTAAATAATTAAATTTATATTTTACCAAATAAATGTGTGATGGAAGCGGGCGCAGATCAGAACCAGCACAGTATGTTTCAGGAATAACCATCGGTGAGATCAAAGAATTGAAAGACAGCCTAAAGGTCAAAGATAATTGGCTGAACCGCCTACCATACAAAGGACTTCTAAAGCTGTAATCCCATCCTGAAAGAAATAAAAGCAACTACGTTACAACAAATTCTAAAGAAATATAGATATTAAATTCAATACACTGACACGGAGATGAGGTAAAGAAGCTTCCCAACGCTCGTTTGTGGCTTGTCTCCCTGCGGGCAGACTCTTGCCCTATCGGGCGCTGCATTTTACGGAAACAATTGCTTCATGTCTGAATTGCATCTTCGGAATAATTCAATGGTAAACGGATAGGTTAGCAGCTTGTTCCTCCATTTCATTTAACCTGTTTTATTTCCTCTTTAAGAGTAAACAGTCAGATTTGTACTAATCATCGAGCTAGCTATATATGAGCAAAACGGTGACCAGTTTGAGAATTTTCTAATTATGTTATAAAACTTATCAACAGTTGTCTCATTTACCGGAACATCTGCAAAAGAGTTAGCAGTTTGGATGTTAATGGAGTTTCCCGCGTCAAACCACACTATGCACCAATGACACTGTTCAAGCGATCCTTTCCGCAACAAGTTGGTATTTGATCAACCTAGAAGTAAGCATGTCTAAAAATTAAGCTTATGACTTTTTCATTCCGTCCGCATCCTTAAGAATGGTTGCTGACTTTACAAATAAAGCAGGCAGTTACTAACAACATATCACCACTAATCTGCCTATCGAAATGCCAAGTTGTTAGCAAATCTTATATATTAATATTTGATCATATCGCGTAAACTTCTATATTTGTACTGTACGATTTGCGATTAATCTATATTAATAAAGTGGTGCGTAATTCGGTGAGTAAAATTAATTTTCCAGGTAAGTTATTGATTGTCAAGGTGTTTGTGAGTTGGTACAAATCCCTCCCTCTCCGCAAGTAAAAAAAGAGCGTCTATTTTCAAAAATAGCGCTCTTTTGTCGTTTAAACCCGTTTTGATCGAAAAGCAACCTGTTAAAAATATTAGTGTTTCGTAAACATTCTTAGTGCATTGGAATGTCTGACAATATATGTTTTATGAATGTTTTACGAATGGATTAAATAATGATACCAATTACACCTAAAATTTTAAAGGAAAACGAATATAAAAATGGAACCTGGAGAGTGCTTTATCGATTGAGTCACGATCGAAAATCTAGGTACATTAGCACAAGTCATTTTGTGCCGAAAGAATTTGTTGTTGGAAACGATGATGTATCTACAAGTTTCATCACTGATTACCCCGCTGCTTACATAAATAAATACCGCAGTAAGATCAATTCGGTTGAAAATATCGAAGTAATGTCAATTGATGAAGTTCTCTCTTTGATTACCGGTGATCGATCAGACTTGGTTTTAATTTCGTTCTTCCGTAGTCGGATCGATAAGCTCCGGAGTGAGGGGCGCGATAAAATAGCTAAACCATTCGTGACAGTATTGAATTCGATTATTGAAAAGTGCCGGTCACGGTAGAGGGAGGAGGTAAATTTCATGGAGTAGACGATGGAAATTTAAAGCATGAGAAAACATTTTACGGAAAGCTGTTAAGATATAAACACGCCGGGGGGGAAATATATGTTGGATATGGCCGGTATATCAGCTTCCTCCGAATATTGAATTAAAAAACATATATTGTGTACGTCTTGTTTTTTGAGATGTAATCGGTATCTTGCTGAATTATAGTTGTTTTTTTGTTAAGTAGATGAACTATTAGCGATTTTTCTCGTTGTTTAGTGACCGCTTTTTTCAAAAAATACGTAGTCGCCAGAGCGGGCGCACAATTTTAAAATAAGATTATGAAAGTTTTAACGAATGTTATATTTTTTTTGATTGTGGTAATCGTGATTTCATGTGATCGCAGTGCCTCCTATCGCCCGAAATCGGGTCTTCGGAGTGATGATTTCAGACAAGTTGTAGACGGAAAGCAAACGGATCTATTCACGATAAGAAACAAAAGCGGTATGGAAGCGTGTATTACCAATTTCGGCGGAAGGATTGTTTCACTAATGGTGCCGGATAAGGACGGCGATTTGCAGGACGTGGTATTGGGTTTCGATAATATCTCAGAGTATTTGAAACAGCCCTCCTCCTTCGGAGCTACGGTAGGACGGGTAGCCAACCGTATTGCCTATGGAAAATTTATGCTAGATAGTGACACTGTAAGGCTAGATATAAATAGTGGTAAACATACAATACATGGTGGTGCGGAGGGCTGGCAGAATCAAGTTTTTAGTCTCGAGAAGCAATCGGACAGTGTTCTTGTGTTAGGATATATTTCCAAGGATGGCGAGAGCGGTTTTCCTGGTACTGCAAATTTAAATGTAACCTTTACTATGGCAGACAACAATTCACTAAGAATCGACTACAAGGTAAACACCGACAAGAAAACCGTTGTTAACATGACGAACCATAGTTTTTTTAACCTATCCGGTGACCCCTCGCAGAAAATATCCGATCACGTACTTTTTGTAGATGCAGATCGATACACGCCACTTACTAGCGAGCTCATACCTACGGGGGCCTTGGAAAACGTTGCCGCTTCTCCATTTGACTTTACTAAACCAAGACAAATCGCTAAAACGCTGTCTTTAAACGATGAGAATCAACAACTGCGTTTTACGCGAGGACTGGATCATAATTTCGTGCTAAATAGTGGTGGTGATTTATCCATACTTGCAGCAAAGGTGTATTCTCCAAAGACGGGCATCGCGTTGGAAGTTTTTACGACAGAACCGGGACTTCAAGTGTATACGGGAAACATGCTAGACGGTACCCGGACAGGGAAAAAGTCAAAAATATATACTGAACAGACTGCCATTTGTTTAGAACCTCAACATTTTCCTGACTCTCCAAATAGACCGCAGTGGCCATCAGTCACACTTGACCCAAAGGAGACCTACCAAAGTACCAGTATCTATAGATTTGCAATTGAAAAATAGGTTTCGATCGAGACTGTGAATTGGACCGTCCGCAGTTTAATTGCTTGATTTTAAGAACACGCTATAAAAGCCGATTAATAGATTATAATATCGTATATCTGGTTGTTGGCTATATGTTTGGGATTTGCGCAGCCGGGGTTATAGTAAGCCTTTGTTTGAATATGTCTGATTGGAATAATCACTGGGTATCAAAGAATCTGTTGGTGTTGTCTTGGGTTGCAGCAACGATTTTACTGTTTGTAAACAGGGGGATAAAAAAATGAATCTATCGCACTACAATACAGAATTTACTATTTTTACACGACCTGGAAGCTAATGAAGGATTGATGGTGTATAAATGCGATCAAAGGAAGTTAGCGGCAAATAAACCAAGACCCTGCATAATGGAACAAATACGAAGATATTTTGAAAGATCCGTATCAATTACTGACGTTGAATGGAGTGTGTTTGCTTCTAAACTGATATGTCAAAAATTCCCTAAGAAACATAAGCTTTTAGATATTGGTGAAACTGAAAATTATCTTTCCTTTATAGAAAATGGAATTCTGCGGTTTTATATTCCAAAAGAGGAAAACGATTTTACGTTTTCTTTTTCATTTGACGATGAATTCGTAAGTGCTTATGATTCTTTTCTAACCCAAAAGCCCTGCAAATATGCGGTGGAAACGTTAACTGAAACCGTACTTTGGCGGATTTCTTATAAAGATTTACAACAAATTTACGACGAAACGAAAATTGGAAACGAGATAGGAAGATTAGCAAGTGAAAAATTATACCTTGAAAACGTTGAACGCGAGATATCCCTGTTGACATTAACCGCGGAGAAGCGTTATCTACGGCTGTTCACAGAACATCCACGTCTATTGAAGCAAATTCCATTGAAGTACATTGCGTCTTATATCGGTATTACACCGCAGGCACTGAGCAGGATACGCCGTCAAATTTCTTAACAATTGTTCATTGTTTCTTCCCGAATAACAAAGCAACTTTGTAAAAAAAGTTATGCCGGAAATTATTTTGCCAATCGTATTTTTCATCGCCCTGTTTATTTTAAAAATAATGAACAAAGGATTACAGTATGCCCTTTCCGCACGTATAGCAATGGCGACAATGTTAGTAATCACTGGAGTTGCACATTTTTTTTATACGGAAGGTATGGCAATGATGTTACCCGATTTTATTCCTTACAAAATGCCAATCGTTTATCTGACAGGAATTATAGAAATTATTGCCGCTATTGGGATGCTCCTTCCAAAATATCAAAATCTCACCGGTTGGTTGGTTATTTTATTCTTTGTACTGATTCTTCCGTCCAACATTTATTCTGCTATCCAGCATGTGAATATGGAAGCCGCCACTTATGAGGGAGAAGGGGCAATTTACCTTTGGTACCGGATTCCATTACAATTGTTTTTTATCGGCTGGGTGTACTTTTCCTGTATAAATCAGTGTTCGATCAGCGCTACATTGGACAAGGACTCTTCGCAGTAATAATAATATGGCTATACCTTAATCAGTGAGTATTGATTTTCAATACGTTGGTTTGCTGCTGTTTTCGTGAATAAATGTCGTTCGTCAAAAAAGGGCATTAATGCACTAAAAAAATAGAAGTAGAATAGAGGGTTGAGCCAGCAACGCTGAAAACAATACTATTTGTTGATTATAACACCGATTTGTGAGTCATCAAAAGGTATTCTAAATTTGACTAAAATGAATTCCGCCGAGGGTGTATAGTTAAGTGCTATTCCTACGGTGAGGAAGGGTAAAAAAACTAAATGACTTTTTAATTTATATATCCAGCCAACTAATCGACTATGCAAGTAAATCAAGACCTCGAATTTAATATCATCAAGAGTAATTTTCCCTATGAAATTTTATTGCTGGCTGATGAAACCGTTGAAGCGATAGACAAATATATCTTCGATTCGGCCGTATATGGAGTCTCTAAAAACGGCAAAACCATAGCTGCTTTTTGTTTGCTTGCAGTGAATGAAAATACGATCGAGATCAAAAATATTGCTGTAGTTGACAATTTTCGAAACCACGGAGTAGGGAGTGAGATAATACGTTTTATAAAACGAATATGCAAGGAAAGGTATTCAATGATTATTGTGGGAACTGCCGATAATGGTATAAATCAGATAAGATTTTACGAAAGGAATGGGTTTGATAAGTTTGGTACTATAAAGAATTTTTTCATTGAAAACTATCCCGATCCTATATATGAAAATGGTATCCGACTAAAAGATATGATTTTGTTAAAATTCTACGAGACAACTGTACCCACGTTCAGTAATGAACCAATATAAAACGTTTTTAGATCAAAGCCTTCGGTGAATGAAGCAATGTATACCGTGATCAAAAATTATTAATATTCTATAGAATCATCATTTTTACACGGTATAACTGATATCGATTTTACAACCGTTGCGTGGTAAGCCATTCTGCGTAAAGTGGCAACACCGTAACTAAATGATGGGGGCGATTCAATAAAAAGTACAGTTTTTTACTTTGCGTGATTGCTCTGTCTATACTAAAGCTGCCCGAATACATTCTGATTGCGTGAGGATGATTAGATGCCTCGATAAATTGATGAAGGGATTTCAAGCTCCCAGTATCCCGAGATTTGAAATCCATTTTGAGATGTTTGCAATATAATAACGGTTGATATAATACGATGTCCGCTTTCGATTAATTGACGTGTACGAATTGGCGGATACAAATATTATGACGAGAAAAATTTAAATCGAAATTTACACTGAATAGACGCCAGTAACTGCGAAACCACAGACGTTCGGACAGATAATTATTACAACTAAAATTTTCACATTGTCCCACTGTGTCTGAACAACGTTAGGATTATCGTTTCAGTTTAAATTCCATAAGGAGTTCGCTTTAAGGTGAGTACAGTTACCTCCGGCCATACGCCTATTCGACCTTTCAGACCGTGGTAGCCAAATCCCCTATTGACGTAAAGATATCGTCCTTCGCTGTTGTATAGGCCTGCCCATTGTTTGTACATATATTGAATGGGGCTCCATTTAAAGCTGAAAAGTTCTATTCCAAACTGCATGCCATGGGTATGACCCGCCAAGGTAAGGTGGATATGTTGGTTGCGGTCTAAGGTGACTTCGTCCCAATGTGACGGATCATGAGACATGAGTATTTTAAATGCGTCAAGCGGGATATTCGTAGCGGCTTTCTTCAGATCACCGTATTTATGAAAACCGCCTTTGCCCCAGTTTTCAACTCCGATCAAAGCAATATGCTGCCCGTGTTTATGTATCATGACAGCATCGTTAAGTAATAGCTCAAAACCAATTTCTGCATGAATTTCTTTTAGCCGCAGCATGTTTGATTCTTTTGCTACGACACTTTCCCATCTGACATAGTCTCCATAATCATGATTGCCTAGTACGGAATATTTGCCATATGGTGCACTTAGCTTACTGAAGCCCTCCACCCAAGGTTCCATTTCGGTAGCTATGTTGTTAACTAAATCACCGGTAAAGACAAGTAGATCGCTTCGCTGAGCGTTGGCTAGGTCGATTCCCTTCTGTACGCCTTTGATGTTGGAGAGGCTTCCCGAATGAATATCAGAGAGCTGAGTGATTGTGAAGCCATCGAATGCTTCGGGCAGGTCGGGGAAATAAATAGTTTCTTTGCGGACCTTATAAAAATGTCTTCCCCGGGTTAGGCCAAAGACGATAATAACAAAGACTATTACTGCCAGAACAACGGCGATCTCACTCACATAGACGTTGCGCTCGGGAAAGCCCCGCACTACGCGGGTGATATCTTCAGCTAGTAATATCGGAAAGGAAAATAGCTTCGGAATGAATACAAGTAAAATAGCCGTAATCAGCACTTGTATAAAACGCTCCATCTTGTGATGTAGCTTGCGAAGAAAAGCTAGAGATACTAAGCTTATAACCAATAAAAGGTCTATTGACCAGTAGCCTAGTCGGATCATTATATGTGGAGACAGAGTAAGGACAGCTTGGTAAAAGTAAATATCACTCACCAAGAAGAGCATCAATATTAGAATAATTCTTTTTGTCATAGATTCCCAATTACAAACGTAAGTTAGTTCTTTTTGATAATAAAGATTAATATAGGCCAAGATGTTTCACAAAGAGTAGCATATATGAATGGAGAACGCGATACGATATGTAATGGTTTAGCATTGGAGGCCACTTCATTCATTTATTCTCATTTTTTGCTTGCAACGACAATACAAAAAGTACAATAAACCTAGTTGAGGGAACGCATTTATTTCCTGTCATTTAGTGATAAATCATCAGTAAATTAGGTTATTACAATAAGATTAACCGTGTCGAATAAGCAATTGTTTGCGAAAATTTCCCGGATTCTATACGAGTATTCACCCACTTAAACAATACCCTCATTTTAGTTACGAAATTCCCGATTTAGGTTACTTACTCTCTTTGGCTGTTAATGAAATTTGTATCAACAAATAATGTAAAATATGAAGATAGTAATCACCGGTTCTTTAGGGAACATTGGAAAACCACTGACGACAGAGTTGGTAGAAAAAGGACATTCAGTAACCGTTATTAGTAGTAACGCTAATAGACGGCAAGAAATTGAGGCGTTAGGGGCAAACCCTGCCATTGGTACAATGATGGATGCTGATTTCCTCGCCAAAACTTTCACAGGAGCAGATATTGTTTACTTGATGGAAGCTTGGGAAGGTATTGGTAATATATATGATCAAAATATCGATTTTGCTACTGGATTTCAAACCGTCGGCAAGAACTACAAACATGCGGTCGAAGTTTCAAAAGTAAAAAAGCTCGTACATCTAAGTAGTATTGGCGCCCATAATGCAACAGGATACGGAGCACTCTCCGTTCATTATGACGTGGAAACTATTTTAAAGCAATTACCCAATGATGTTTCTATCAAATTTATGCGACCTGTAGGTTTCTTTACCAATCTATTTAGATCAATACAAACTATTAAAGAAACAGGAGCTATTATTTCAAACTATGGAGGCGATAAAAAAGAACCTTGGGTATCGCCATTAGATATTGCATCCGCTGTTGCCGAAGAAATGGAATTACCTTTTAATGGTAGAACAGTTCGTTATGTAGCGAGTGATGAGGCATCACCAAACGAAGTAGCAAAAGCTTTGGGAGAGGCCATTTCCACTCCCGATTTGAAATGGTTGGTAATTTCAGATGAAGACATGTTGGCGGGAATGCTCGCCGCGGGAGTTAATCAAGGGATTGCAGAAGGTATGGTCGCTATGCAGGCAAGTCAACGAAGTGGTTTCGTGTTTGAAGACTTTTATTCCCAGAAGCCAAACTTAGGCAAAGTAAAATTAGAGGATTTTGCTAAACAGTTTGCACGAATTTATAACCAATACAACAATTAAAATGAAAAAAGCGTTAATTACAGGAGCGAACAAAAGTATTGGCTATCAAACAGCAATACAATTGCTGCAAAATGGATACTTTGTTTTTCTGGGCAGCAGAAATCGAGAAAACGGCAGGAAAGCAGAGGAAAAGTTAAAAAATGAAGGTTTTGCCAACGTGGAAGCGATACAACTGGATGTAACGGATGACGAATCCGTAAAAGCAGCTCGTAGTGAAATAGGTGAAAAAACGGATGTTTTAGATGTACTCATCAACAATGCCGGCATCAACGGCGGCATGCCACAAGCGGCTTTGGAAGCAAGTATCGATCAATTTAGACAGGTATTTGAAACCAACGTATATGGCGTCGTGCGTGTTACGCAAGCTTTTATTGATTTGTTGAGAAAATCGTCGCAACCTCGAATCGTAAATCTTTCTTCAAGCGGTTGTTCGCTCACTTTGCATTGCGATCCAACTTGGAAATATTATACGCACAAGGCAGCGGTTTATCCGGCATCCAAAGCGGCGCTTAATATGTACACCATCAATTTAGCGTACGAATTAAAAGACACATCATTTAAGGTTAATGCCGTTTGTCCAGGCTTTGTAGCAACCGATTTTAATGGGCATAATGGTACAGGAACTGTCCAAGAGGCAGGTAACCGGGTAGTTAAATATGCCATGTTAGGCGAGGATGGACCGACAGGGAAATTTATTAGCGAAGAATATAACCCGGAAACAGGAGAATGTCCTTGGTAATTTCATAAATTTGAATTATGAAAAGAGAACAAGTTTCGGTTTATAAATTTGAATCTTTAACAGATTTTCACCGGGTATTTGGGCTCCAAAAGCCCCAACACCCGTTGATAAGTTTTATTGATCTTAAAGACATTAAAATTAAAGAAGACGAACTGTCCAAATTTTTCAGCTTGAATTATTATAAGATTGTGTACAAGACAGATACCTGTGGAAAAGCAAAGTACGGGCAAAACTATTATGATTTTGGTGAAGGCGGGTTAGTATTTACTTCCCCAAACCAAGTGATTGAAAGCCCGAAGAGCAGCCAAGCAAGTGGCAAGTTATTGCTTATTCATCCCGATTTCCTGTTGACTCATCCTTTGGCAAAGAAAATTAAGGAATACGGCTTTTTTTCTTATACAGCAAACGAAGCTCTGTATCTATCAGATAAAGAGAAGACGACAATTTTCTCTGTTTTTGCCATACTTGACGAAGAATTAAATGGTAGAATAGACGATTTTAGTCAAGATGTAATTGTTTCACAGGTAGAGTTACTATTGAATTACAGCAACCGTTTTTACAAACGCCAATTTATAACGCGAAAAGCCATTAATAACGATCTATTGCAAAAGTTCGAAGAAATTTTGGGCGCCTATTTCACTAATGAAAGCGCAATGATGAAAGGGATCCCTTCTGTTCAATATTTTTCAGAACAGTTACATATCTCACCTAGTTATTTGAGCGATATGTTGCGTTCATTTACAGGACAAAATGCGCAGCAGCACATCCACAATAAACTGATCGAAGTAGCGAAAGAAAAATTATCGTCTTCCAATTTATCGGTCTCAGAAATAGCTTATCAATTAGGCTTTGAATTTCCACAGTCGTTTAGTCGATTGTTCAAAACAAAAACTAAACTTTCTCCATTAGCGTTCAGGGAATCTTTTAATTAAAGAATCAATAGGCGGATCTGCGAGATGGCATTTCCCACGGACGATCGGCTTTTTGTTTTTAAAATATCATGAATAAGATTCAGCATACCTGACATACTGTTGTCATAACGACGTTTTACTTTTGTATTGTTAATAACATTAAAACAAGAGAAAAATGAAAAAAATAGATTTAGCATCATTACGAATTATTACTGCCGAAATTAAGCGTTTAGTTCAATTTTATGAAGAGGCGACTGGCATAAAAGCTAAATGGTCAACGGACGATTTTGCAGAGATCAACACAAATTCTTTTACTTTGGCAATCGGCAGCGTACGTAGTTAGCTTTCTTTGGCGCTGGAGTTGCGGCGCCGGCAACCAATAAAAGTGTTATCATAGAATTCTTTGTTGAAAATGTAGATGATGATTATGAGAGAATTAAAAATTTAACCAGTGATATCGTTCAAAAGCCCACAACAATGCCTTGGGGAAACCGTTCTTTACTATTCCGTGATCCAGATGGCAACTTGATCAATTTTTTTACGCCTACAACTGAGGAGGCAAAAAATAAATTTGTCAAATAAAGAAAGTGATAGCGCATAGGATGCAAACACCAATGGAATTTGAATTGTATAATCAAACGCAAATGGACAAAAAAGTCAATATCAATTATCAAATAGTTGAACAATAGTCCACTAATGAAAAATTTGTCAGATTTATTTTAACAAGTCTATTGCTGTTTGTAGTATCCTATCGTAATTATTTTTAATATCCTCGCTAACTTGTTCTACGTAGAGATCGGGAACAATGCCTGGACCTTGTGTTTCTCTCAGATCAGGATAATAAACGCCAATTCCCGAAAATGCCGTATTAAATCCAAAGGGTAGTGGGACCCAAGATATATTTCCATCAGCACCAGCACTGTTTCTGCCAATTACTTTTGCGCCTGGAATGGTCTGGAACGCCATAACCTGGAACTCGGCGGCACTCTGTGTACCTTCGTCTATCAAAATGATCACCTTCCCCTTGAAATAATCTGGGTTGTGATTCCCAATAGCTACGGAATCGTTTATAATAAATTCGCCACGAGAAAGGCCTTTGTTTTTTGTAAGTTTAACAAATGTTCTCTTTTCGCGAAATAGATAATTTGAAAACAACTCATGCAAATAGTCTACTGGATATTGCCTATAATCTAAAATTAGCCCTTGTTTGTCTTCCATCGATTTTAGAAATGGTTCAATGTCTTTTTCTTTAAATTTTCCAGCCTGAACATATCCGATACGGTTGTTTAATATTTTAAAAGGCGGTGTGTTTTTTTCGGGGACAGGTCGGATAGACGTTAATTTTAATGTCGGAATATTTATTACCCGTTCAATGCCGTCTCTTGTAAACTTGATTTCCAGTTGATCTTCATTTGTTTGAAAGAGATTCTGCTCCATATATTTTAAGGCAACTTTTTCATTCGACGCGGGGATAAACGGGCGCCTAGATTCAATCCGCTTAATGATCGGAACACCGTTAACTTCGGATATTATATCTCCAACTAGTAGACCTTTTTCGCACTCAAGGCTATCTGCTCCTAAGGCGGCAACAATTGCCTTCCCGTTAACAATATCAATCTTAAATCCCACGTTATTAGTTCCGAATACAGAGTAAGCCCTCATTACGGTGCATCTTGACGTAGATTATTCAATTTTGCAAATTGCA
>NZ_FUKU01000059.1 GCF_900163865.1 Sphingobacterium sp. JB170 | reverse complement strand
ATGGGCCAAATTTATTTAATTTTTAAAACGTCCCGATTTTAATGGGACACTAGTGAGTCGAAAGTTCGCATAAATTTAGTTTAAAATACAAAGATCTATCTAATTCCGGCGACGCCAATAATTCCATACTAATTTTAAACATGCAACATGTTTATTAACAACACCTTATGTTTTAATGGTGACCAATTTATTTTATAATAACCAAAAAACAATTAACTTAGCACGCTAAAGTGTACTAGTACATCATATTATGCAAACAACATTTGATTTCGAGAAACCTATCGCCGATTTGCAAACACAAATAGAGAAGGTTCTACAAGTCCAAGAAAAAACGAAAGTTGACATGAGTGCAACGATCAATGAATTGGAAACAAAACTAGCTCAAACAAAAACTGAGATATATACTAATATGACGGGATGGCAAAAAGTACAGATGTCACGTCATCCTGATCGCCCTCAAACATTTGATTATATTGAATTAATTTGTGAAGAATTTATTGAGCTTCATGGGGATCGTACGGTAAAAGACGATAAAGCGATCATTGGCGGGATTGCCACAATTGGCGGCAAATCAGTGATGCTTATTGGTCATCAAAAAGGTAAAAATACCAAAGAACGCCAATTCAGAAACTTTGGAATGGCAAACCCCGAGGGTTATCGAAAAGCATTGCGCCTCATGAAAATGGCAGAAAAATTTAATGTCCCGGTTGTTACCCTGATTGATACGATGGGTGCCTATCCTGGATTAGAAGCCGAAGAACGAGGCCAAGGCGAGGCAATCGCTAGAAATCTACTTGAAATGTCTGTATTAACCGTGCCAATAATATGTGTAGTAATTGGCGAAGGAGCATCCGGTGGAGCGTTGGGTATTGGCGTAGGCGATCGCGTGTACATGTTGCAAAACACATGGTATTCGGTTATTTCTCCCGAATCATGCTCGTCTATTCTCTACCGAAGTTGGGACCAAAAAGAGAAAGCCGCAGATTCCCTTAAACTAACGGCCGAAGATATGTTGAGAAACGGATTAATTGACGGTATTATCGAAGAGCCTGTGGGTGGCGCACACCAAGATGCAGTAGCGACCTCGGAAAACTTAAAGGCAAAGATACTAACAGATTTAATCGAATTAGCGCAAAAAGATAAAGAAGTATTAGTCAACGAACGAATTGAGAAATTTAGCAATATGGGTGAAATTATCGAATAGTTTCAAACACATATATATAATAAAAGCCATCAAATGATGGCTTTTATTATAAAAAAAATGTTCTAATACCGGTGTGGGTAGGTGCTCATAAACTCAAACGAAAAATCGGTATTCTGCTTTAACGTGTCGATCAGATTAGTTAATAACTCCTGACCGTGGGTAGATCGAAACATATCATCGTGCATTAAAAGCACCACATTATTCGGCTCCATTGATGATTTATTATTCATATAATTCCGCAACCTCGTATAAATTTCATCCACGGACTGAATGGGCTTCCCTGTAAGACCATGAATTTTCCATTCAACGTCCCAACCAAAAATTTTAAAACCCTCAGTCGCGAGCAGGTCTGCCGTACCTGCACCACTTTGAAGGTCGACACGACGCATATCATCATATATCCATATATTGCGACCTGGCATTCTAACGATTTTGTGTCTCAAACCTAAATCCACTTCGTTTTTTGCAAAATCATCATAAGCGCCGATGGGATTGTTATAGAAAGTTGTAAATCTATTTTTTGCGTGTGAAAAACTATGGTTATAACACTCTATTAATGAATTTTCTTTATATTTTTCAAATGCGCGATTTAAGGCTCGAGACATCTTTCGGTGACGCCCAACTAAAAAGGCACTTACCCGTATGTCTTTTGCCGTTACAATCGAATCAATGGCGCGACTGCCAATCAGTGGGCCGTCATCAAAAGTGAAATAAATATGCTTCGGTCGTTTATCTAGCGCACGACGGACCGAATCCCGGCGACGATGTTGCTCTGCTTTAATGTACCTAGCGATAGAATCTCGACCGACCGTACAGGATGTGTCTTGAGGGAAAATGATGGGTTCTCGCCATCTCTTTGTCAGTACTCCATTGGCTAGGGCGGTTTCAATAGGAACCGAGTCTGTCGTTATAGGGTTTATTTGTGGAGATGTAGATACTGCCCCTGCCACTTTGGTGAGCATGTCCCCATTACAAGAAATAAGCATAAATACAGATAAGCTCCCAATGGCAAATCCCTTAATAACCTTACATTTTATCATACCTCTCGCTGAGATTTCAAAATTTATTGTAAAAATAGAGCATTCCCCACATAAACGCAAGATATATTATACTGACGGGTTTCGATTGGCGAAAATAAGTATGGAAAAGCCAAAAAGGAGCCTAAATTATGCGGCTCCTTTTCACTCAATTAAACAACTGTATCAAAATTTATCAACTAGGCCATTTTACCGGTGGCCCTTATGTTTTCCTTTGAACTTTTTATGACGCTTTTTATAATGCTTACCTCCCCTATCTTTTGAATAGCGCTTATGGTTATCATAATGATGCGCCTTCCGAATGTGACGTCCACGGTTCACACTTTTACGCCCGTGACGCGCGTAGTGTGAACGATGATATTTATGTTTCTTCCACGGATAGGAATCATTAATTACAACCTTGTGCGTGCGATACAAATCAATACCTCTATAGTGGCGTGGTAACGATGCATGCGTCACCCAATTACGGCCTTGTAAATATACATAATGTCTGCTTGAAACATCGTAATACACGTCTATTTCCGGCATATAGTAATAACGTGCATAGTCATACCCAGAGGGACCCCACGTCGGTTGAGAACCGATATTTATGTTTACGCTCACCTGCGCGGCTGCTGGTTTAGCAACCGCTATCAATCCTAATAAAATACTCACGTAAAATAGCTTCTTCATGATTTCTCTCCTTTTTTAGTTTTTCATTTATATCAATGTTTTTAAGTAGGACGACAATAAAACAGGAAGGATTAAACCCAAAGGCGTTAAAAAATGTGAAACAAAAAAAACTCCATTTTACCGGTTGAAAATCAGCAATTTCCTTGATCAATTAAATTTTCCTAGTATCGGGAGGAAATCAACTGTCAAAAAAATAGGTAAAGATTCGACAGTTTTAAAAATGCACCACCATGAAAATATCTACATGCTGATAGGCTTGGTTCTACTTTGAATTCACCGTTCAATATGAGTGGGCATTTTCAACGGCAGTGGCAACAAAATATTATTTTTTGCGTATGTTTGTGGAATTTAAAAAAAACGCAAACTTCATGGCTTTACAATGTGGTATCGTTGGACTACCTAATGTCGGTAAATCAACATTATTCAACTGTCTGTCAAATGCGAAAGCACAAGCAGCAAATTTTCCGTTTTGTACGATCGAACCAAATATCGGGGTAATAACTGTTCCCGATGAACGTATCAATAAACTTGCTGAATTAGTTAGTCCTCAGCGTATCGTACCTAATACAATTGAAATTGTAGACATCGCTGGGCTTGTTAAAGGTGCTTCTAAAGGCGAGGGGCTTGGCAACCAGTTCTTAGGAAATATCAGAACGACAAACGCCATCATCCACGTACTTCGTTGCTTTGATGATGGAAATGTAATTCATGTGGACGGGTCCGTTGACCCGATTCGCGATAAAGAAATCATTGATACAGAACTTCAATTAAAAGACTTAGATACCGTGATCAAACGGATTCAGAAGGTCGAAAAGATGGCAAAAACAGGTGGAGACAAAGATGCTAAAAAAACATTTGAAATCTTATCTGTGATAAAGACCCATTTAGAGTCTGGAAAATCAGCGCGCACGGCTCCTATTCATGAAGACGATTTTGAATTTATCGACGATTTAGCATTGTTGACTATTAAACCTGTTCTATACGTATGTAACGTTGATGAAGGTTCTGTAAATTCAGGAAATGGATATGTTGAAAAAGTAAAGGAAGCTGTAAAGGACGAAAATGCAGAGGTATTAGTTATATCGGCACAAATTGAATCTGAAATTGCACAATTAGAATCGTACGATGAGCGTAACATGTTTCTTGAAGATTTAGGATTGGACGAATCTGGCGTTCACAAATTAATACGCGCAGCTTACTCCCTTTTAAATTTAGCTACTTACTTTACCGCAGGTGTACAGGAAGTGCGTGCCTGGACGATCGAGACGGGCTATACCGCTCCTCAGGCTGCGGGCGTAATCCACACCGACTTCGAGAAAGGCTTTATTCGTGCAGAAGTGATCAAATACGATGATTTTGTTCAGTATGGTTCAGAAGCGGCTGTAAAAGAAGCCGGAAAATTGAGCGTGGAAGGAAAAGGTTATATTGTTGAAGATGGCGATATTATGCATTTTCGATTCAACGTTTAAGACGCTTATCAAGGGAAAGTCTGTGATCAATCTCACAGACTTTCATTCCTAAAAAACTTCCGAAAGAAAAAGTATAATTTCTTAATTCCGTTGTACAGGGCATCTTGTTGTATTGCCAGCTCATTCCCTATCTATAAATTCTCCTTGTCCCATCCATCGATTTTGTCAAAATCATCTTCCTGATAAAGTTTCTTAAAATCCGCTTCTCCTAACTCCTGGGAAAAATTTCGATCGAGTTCCGCTCCATCATAGTCCCCTAATTTTACTTTGATATCTGCACGGTGTAGATAAACTTCGGAATTTTGCGGATCCAAAGCAATAGCTTCCGAGGTATCTTGAAGCGCTGCTGCATAATTACCAACCTCCTCGTGGATAAATGACCTATCGATAAAATAGTCCGGGTTTTGATTATCTAATTCGATGCAGCGGGTATAATCATTTAACGCCCTATCCAAATTCTTTCTCGCCGAATGAAACCCTGCTCGCTGCGCATACATCCTTACATCTGCGCCGGGCAAGGAAATTGCATTATCATAAAATGCTAACGCGGTGTCATACTCTTTTACACCGTCGTAAATCATCCCTAGCGAGAAATGCGCTAAGGCAGACTCGGGTGATAAGTCTATCGCCCTGTAAAGGTCCCTATAGGCTAAATCATATCGTAACGAAGTTAAATATCCCCCCCCACGTTGAATTAGAAATTTGGCATTCTCATTAAACTTAGTTATTCCGGCCGTAAATACGGCGATGGCATAGTCTATCTCACCTTCTTCGCGTAGTCGCTTTCCGGCCGCATACAATGCATCTGCGGAGGAACTGTCAACCTCATCGACCGAAGATTCAAAAAATTGGTCTTCGGCAGATTTTAATAGATAGAAAATAAAATCACAATATATTCGATCTAAGCGAGCGAGCGCCCGATAGTCGTGAATACCGTCCTGGGCAACATCTACGTGCAAGCCCGTATAGTAACGACATGCGTAGAAAAAAGGTGCATCTGGGAATGCCGCTATTGCCTCAGCATAAATGTCGAGAGCAAGTTCAAATTGATCCTTTTCAAATGCATCTAAGCCTTTTTTCGCGAGATCAAGAGCATAATTCGAATGCTCCATATGCGCTAAATTTTCACGGCGCATTTGCATCGGGAAAAGCCCACTGCTCGCTAGTATATAATCCAAATTGCTCGAAAGATCCTTCTTCATCACATTATTATTGAATCGCTCACCCAACGTTATCCAATTTTAATTAACAACTTCCTGTACAAGACTCAAAAATAGCGAATTCTAAAAATAACGCTTAATTATCCGAAGTTTATGTGTGTACCGATTAATGTCCTTATTAAAAATTCCTTCAGAATCCATTTTATCAATCCGGACTTTTGCCGAGGCATGCATAATATGCTCCTTATCAATCATCACTCCTACGTGTGTAATGTTACCATCAGCATTGTCAAAGAAAGCTAAATCACCGGGGTTAATTTCCGTTAAAAAATCTACTACTATCCCTTCTTCGGCCTGTTGATAGGCATCACGGGGAAGCATCACGCCAAAATGCCGATATACGGCCTGCGTAAGCCCTGAACAATCAATCCCTAAGTGCGAACGACCTCCCCATAAATAGGGACTATTGCGATAAAAATAAATAAGCTTTTGAATTTCTGATCGAAAATCAATCGAAACGGCAGATCTTAAATCACCTTCTATACGGTAGGGTGTAAAGGCATTACTTTTCGTAAAAATCGCCGGAACAAGCGTACCTGGTAAAAGTGACACGAAAATCCCGTTGTCAGTCCAGACCTCAGCCCCTGCTATATCGACAACCTGAACCGGAATGCCTGAATATCCGCTATTAATATCAAAGCTTATCAATTCGAATTGCCCTTTTTGTACCCATCCTTCATATGGTATATCAAGCAGCCGTACAAAAATCCATTCTTCTTGATCATCAAGTATTTCAAAACGCTCGCCAAACAAAAGCTGGCTAACCATCTCGCTGCGGTGCGAGGCGGTATTGCGAAGTGGTACTATTGTTAAATTACAAATACCAATATTCATAACATTATCTTAAAACAATTCAAACAATTCACGTGTTCTACATACGAAGTTAACTTTTATCCGATAAAAACATGAGCAATCACCGATTTAATAGAATACTTTTAGCGATTGACGACACGCCGTGTACACAAAAGGCTATAGAGTACGCCAAAGATTTGATTCAGGAATTCAATTCCACAGTTGCATTGGTTACGGTTGTCCCCCCCACCTCTCCTGCAGCTTATGGCGCAGATCCTCTTCTCGGTCAACAGCCGATCATTGTGTCAGAAGTCTCCGAAATACAACACGATTCGGCCCAAAGGTATTTAGAGCGCGTAAGTGCAGAATTTGAAAATGCAAAGGAAGTTTTCGTTTTTAATAAAGTGGGGAATGTACGCGACGAAATTCTCAGTACGGCAGAAGATTGGACCGCCGACTTGATCATCATAGGATCGAACGGCCGAACCGGTTTTGAGCATTTTATATCCGGTAGCGTATCTGAATCGGTAATACGAAAAGCAAGTTGTCCGGTATTAGTTGTACCGGGGAAATGCGACTAACTACACTCTAGGGAATCTGGGGTAGGGTTCTATTTTAAGGGCTTGCGTAACCTTATCGAATACATACTATCGGATCCCCGGTGATAGCCAGGGATAAGTCCCCCGTCTTCATAAATTAAGCCGTAGTGCTCTTGAATATATTTTGATACTTCCTCATTTTCCTTCGCGAAAACCGAACAGGTTATATATATCAATTGTCCGCCGGGTTTTACGTACGAAACGACATTTGAGGCAATTTTTTTCTGTAAGCGCGCGAATTCAGCAATTGACTCCTGGGAAAACTGTTGGATCATCTCTGGGGTTCGTCCCCATGTTCCCGACCCAGTACATGGCGCGTCAAGAATTACACCGTCAAAACTTTCGTCTTGTAAAACGTGTGCAAAGTTTGCAGTTAAATCAATTACTTTCTTGCGGTAGTTTACTTGGACACCGGCCTTTTGAAAACGTTCATCCAAATTCCGTAATACACTTAGTCGTAAATCAGAAACAAGCAATTTGACGCGCGGCTGCTTATCCAGTAGAAGTAACGACTTCCCTCCTGAAGCGGCACACGCATCCCACCAGCTCTGCCCTGCACTTATTTGCGCAGGATTTAAGCTTTCTTGTGACGAAAAATCCTGCACTTGTACTACACCCTCGATTACGCTTACATTTTGCAATTTTGTTCCATTGGCTAAACGATATGTCTGATCTCGTTCCTGTTTATAAGCGATACCGGCCTGGCTTAGATGATTCTCGACAAAAGTCTCCATTCCCCGTTGAATTCGAATAAATAGATCGGGCTGTACAAAATGACTCCTAATAAAAGTATCCTTATCGATGCCCGAAGAAAGTTCATTGATATTTGGAAACACATTCGCTAACAATTCACTACCATAGATCGATGTTAGCAACGTACACTTCTCCTCTACTGTACGTGACTGATTGACGACCCAATTGGGCTGATACAATTTCACGATTTCGCTATGCTGTTCGCATAAAAACTCTGCGATTGTTAATCGCTCCAGCTGTCCTAGATTCGTCAGCGCATTGCCAAGACGGAAATAATTATAACAAAGCCGCGATGTCATCCGCCGATCGGACGAACCCATTTGTTTATTATTTTTAAAAAACTGGGTTAAAAACCGCGAAAACGGCTCATCGAAAGAATATGCCGTCAACGCGTTTTGAAAATTCCAAACCTGTTGCTCGACACGTCGAGGAGTTATGCCACTCATTAATTTAATTCAAAGCCTGAACCTTTATAGGTTTTGTATGACACAGATTGATTTACATACCCTTCATCCTCGCTAAACTCGAATTTGTAGGAGCTGAAAATGCCCTTGTACTCTTCTTCCAGGAGCTTAGATGCGACATCCGCGCCATATTTATCCAATAGTGCCCCGAAATATTTAGCTGCATCATAACCTTTATAAGAATGGTTTGAAGGATTTACGCCATATATCGAATAATATCTATCTTTAATCTTTTTGATCTGGGAATTCCACGCAGTTAAATGTGTTTCAGATGTTATCGTGGGATTGAAGGTCGAAAAACTCGAATACTTACTAAAATCGATACGATCCCAAAGTGGGTGTCCATAAACCTTAAATGTATAATAGTCTTCTAAGGTCTTCTTTTCCAAGTTATCTAAAAAAGTTCGAAGTTGAAACTTGTCGGTTGCACCAGTTACAATTAAGTTAGCGCCACTCGTGCTCAACTGTTCATTCAATTGACTAATAGATGACACCGACACAAGGGTAATTGTCGGGTCAATCGCTTTCAAATAGCCTGCAAGACCGCTAAGAAACTGTCTGCTACTATTGTCCGAGGCGTTATAAATAATTACTAAGTCACCCGAATTAAAATCTTTAGCCACCTTCACTGCGATAGCCTTGCTATGCGTATCGATAGAAGGTGTAAGAGATACAAGGTTCTCCAAGTTGAACGTGCTCGCCTTAGTTGCGGCAAGTGGGTTTATCTGCAACACATTTTTATTTGTCAAATTTGCGCCAAATGCTTGAATTTCCTTTGGATAAACCGGTCCCACGATTATAGAAGCTCCGGAGACAGTTTCCGATTTCGCAATTGCGACATTTGAGGACGGATCGTCTTTCGAATCGATGACGTCTAAACCAAAAACGGTACCTTCCTCAGCGAGTTCGTCAAGCCCCAATTGAAAACCTTGATAAAAATCCAATGCTACTGCCGAACGCTTTATGTCTTCTTTAGACAACGCCGCGGGATTTACTTTATTTAATTGGAAGGGTAAAACTAACGCGATATTATTTTGAATAACTAGCTCGCCCCCCTTCTCCTTTAGCTTCTCATCAGTATCTGACGATTCGGATTTATTCTCCGGAGTAACGGTCTTGCCCGCATTACCGCGATGATCGGGAGAACGCAACACTCCTACTTTAGGGGAGCACGCCCCTAAAGTTAATGCACAAGCTAATGCAACTAGTATTTTATTCCCACTCAATTGTTGCCGGTGGTTTTGAACTGATATCATAGACAACTCTATTGATTCCTTTAACATGATTTATGATTTCATTTGAAATTTTTGCTAACAAATCATAAGGTAGATGTATCCAATCGGCGGTCATTCCGTCTAACGAACCTACCGCGCGCAATGCGACAACATGCTCGTAAGTACGTTCATCCCCCATTACACCAACGGATTGAACTGGTAAAAAGATAGTACCTGCTTGCCATACCTTATCGTACCATCCGCTCTCTTTCAAATTACGGATATAAATACTGTCTGCCTCTTGCAAAATCCGTACCTTTTCTTCTGTGATATCTCCCAGTACGCGTATAGCTAAACCTGGTCCCGGAAAAGGGTGACGTCCTAGTATCGCCGGATCGACTTCTAACGACTTACCTACACGCCGCACTTCATCTTTAAATAGCGTTTTTAACGGCTCAATAACTTTCAATTTCATGAAGTCAGGCAAACCACCGACGTTATGATGCGATTTTATAGTTGCCGACGGTCCTTTCACAGAAATAGATTCAATAATATCTGGATATATCGTACCCTGGCCAAGCCATTTTGCCTCAATACCGTCTGGAAGTTCGTGTTGAATATCTTTTGCCGCTTGATCAAAAACATCAATAAATGAGTTTCCAATTACCTTCCTTTTCTGCTCGGGCTCTGAAATATCTGCTAAGCGTCCAAAAAATAGTTCCTTTGCATTTATCCCTCTAATATTAAGCCCCATCTCTTTGTAGGAATCCAGCACTTCGTCGTACTCATCTTTACGAAGCAAACCATGATCTACGAAAATACAGTGGAGTTTCTTGCCAATCGCATGATGCAGCAAAACAGCAGCAACGGTCGAATCGACCCCTCCCGAGAGCGCCATGATTACGTGATCTTCACCGAGCTGTTCCTTTAATTCGCGAATGGTCATATCAACAAATGCATCAGCAGTCCAATCTTGGGCGCACTGGCAGACATCAACTACAAAGTTCTTAACCAATACTTGGCCATCCGTGCTGTGTGTCACTTCCGGATGGAATTGTATCCCATAGGTTTGGGTGCCCTCAATATGATAGGCTGCCACGCGTACTTTGTCCGTACTAGCAATTATGTTAAAACCTGTAGGAACTTCTTTTATCGTGTCACCATGTGACATCCATACTTGAGACTGGACAGGAACCCCCTTTAATAATGGACTTTCCTGATTAACATATTGCAAATTGGCTCGTCCATATTCTCGAATTTCAGATGGTGCAACTTGACCACCGGATTTCTGCGCTAAATATTGTGCTCCGTAACATACGCCTAAAATAGGGAAACGATTTTGAATATCACTTAAGTCTATTTGTGGTGCATCCTCCTGACGTACAGAGGAAGGACTACCTGACAAGATCACACCTTTTACTCCCTCGTCAAATTCTGGAAGATTGTTATAAGGATAAATTTCGCAGTAAACGTTAAGCTCACGAACGCGACGTGCAATCAGCTGTGTATATTGCGAGCCAAAATCAAGAATGATAATTTTTTCGGACATGGCGCAAAGTTACGTATTCGTTGTCGAATAATTAAAGATTTTTCTTTTGAAAAGCTGGAGAATACGTAAATTCTTCGGTACCGATAGGCCAAAGCATAAACGCTTCGTACGCGTGCCTTCGATCTGCCGTCTTCGGCTCCTGAAAATAGCGAGTTAATTTCGCCGAACTGTTAGTCAATAAAGTTAATTTTCCCACCTGCGATACGCTTTTGTTTCTTTTCCGATGGATTACCATAGACATTAATCACTCCCCCTGCCCGCGTTTGCACATCGGCCGAAATGGACGCATATGCGTCGCAAACACCACCACCATTGGTTCGGACATAAGACACCTCACTTTTAAGAGCTTTGCTTTTGTATCCTCCACCAAAAGTTGAAATGATTTTCTGTGATTTAGTCTTTCCCCGCAATTCTACCATAGCACCAGTCGTCGTACTTACGTCAACATGCTGCGCATGAACGGCAAGATCCAATTTCCCTCCTTCGTTGGCGACAACAAACAGCGAATCGACACGAATTTCATTTTCATTTTGGATGATAGCGCCCTTTTGAACCGTAAATTTATTTATCCCTTGCGTATAAATGGTCACGTCAACCTCTTTCCCTTTAAGTGGATAACCAGAGGTCATTTTCACCCTGATCTTCCCTTCACTTTGAACAACCTCCACTTTATCGTGTAATGGCCCCATTATTTCGATAAAATTAGCATTACTATCGATATAAGTTATGTTCAATTTATCAGTAACGTCGAGTTCATTTGCCGGAGTCACATCAATTTTCGTCTGCCCATTTGTGACGAGAAACACCGTCATTAAGAAACTAATTAATACCCAAGTTTTATTCATATAATGTAAAGCAGGAAGCACCCCCAAGAAATTTCTTTACTAAATGAGGTGAGGAAAGCGCCTGTTTATCGCTATCTCCAAGTCGTAAAAATCTTTTAGATTAAACGTTAATATTTAAAATTAATTGTAGCCTACCTGCCCAATAACGCGAGTTCTTGCTGGGTATACATCTTGGCTCCTTTTAAGTAATCAAACAAAAGATCTTTCGTTTGTTCATCATTTAGCTTGTACAAATTATCAACTAGAAACTGTTTATCCTCCTCTATATTACCTTTATAGCCCAAATAATTGGGTATATAATACTGTATACACAGTCTGATATACCGTAGCTCTACATTCCGAGGGTTTTTTACAATCTGCTCCTCCAACATTTTCTTACCATCTTTAAAATAAGTCATCTTTTTGAAAGGATTGCTGCTGTGTTTAGCCATAAACATATGATATGCGGCTTCATAACCGAACTCCTCTGGTGAGTCAGCGTAATGCTCCAGTCGTTCTAAATGCTCCTTGCAGGTTTCTTTGTTCTTATGTCCTACTTTAAAATCTCGTCTGATATTTTCAATCGAGAGATCTTGCGCCTGTGTTACGAATGCTGATACGTTCAAAAAGAGAACAATCAAACATATAGATGTCCGGTTTGCCATAAGCCTATAGTATTGGTTACGGAAGAAAAGTTACAAAAAATAAGCCAGTTTATTTGATAAGTGTTTGGTATAAATAATTTATTGTCCGTGCCGATAACGCCACATAGCCATTTTCATAAATTGGCACACACCCATTTGTAACAACGACAAAGCCATAATTCGTCTTGGGATCGAAGAACATCGCACTATATAGTCCATACGCCGATCCGGTATGTCCAATTAAATGTTGACCGGGGATTAATGTATCGGTTTCCCTTAGTGCCAATCCATAACCTTCTGGGTCGCTGAGTTTCGTTTGCATAGTTTTTGAACTTTCGGATGTTAAGATACGACCATTAGCGTATTTCCCGTAGTTCATATGCATCATCATATAGGTTGCTAAATCCTCGGGCGATATTTTCATACCACCAGTTGGTGAAAAAATTGGTGTCGATACCCCTAAAACATAGTTTTTGATATCTTCCGAACGTGGATTGTAAGCCGCCGGCTGCTCACTAAACGACGCCGAAACACTATCATAGCTGTATAACTTAGCAAACGAAGCCTTATCCAGCGAATCTACACAATAGCCTCCTGTTAATCCTAGCGGAGCAAGAATTTGTTGGTGAATATAGTTATCGATCCGTACACCGGTCTTTTGTTCCAAAACCGATCCAACCATATTAAAATTTAAATTACAATATTCGTACCCTTCACCCGGACGATAATCATTATAACTTTTTGCCCAATCCGGATTCTTCGCCGGATTGATTACGTCGAGCTTAAAATAACCGTTACTATCATTGATACTAGAAGTATGTGAAAGAACCATACGTAGAGTAATCACCTGATCGGGATATTTCGGGTTTCGAATAGGGAAACCTACTAATTTTCCAAAATCATCATCCAATGAAACTTTGCCCTGCTCCACTAGTTGCATAATCGCGGTTGCAGAAAATGATTTTGATATTGACGCAATTCTAAATAAATGTTTAGTCGATAAAGGTATATTGTGTTCGATATCTTGTAAGCCAATTGCCTTCTTATAAATAGGCTTATTATCCTTTACGACAACTACCGCCAGCCCAACAGCTTTAAATTCCTCTGCAATCTCCTTTAAACCAACCTCTATCGTATCCTGAGCAAAAGTAGAACTTGACATAATTAGCAGCAGACATAGTGATAATGGTTTTAATATCTTATACATATTTTTTTTTGTTAGCTTATATATTCTATTTACGAGTCACCCGTGCTTCTCTCTCGAGGGTGATTGTGATAAGTTATCCTAAATACCGAAGACCTAGACGTAATGCATAGCCAATCAATATACCAACAACAAAGCTGGCAAGTGTACCAATTAAGATATACTCGGTATACTTGGTATCCTTCGCATTGGTTAGATCGCCGAATCTAAATATTGATTTCGCGCCCAATAGGAAGCCCAATCCGGAGAGAAAACCTACTTGTATAAAAAGCACGATAAGAATGCGTTCCATTATTCCAATCCACATGCCCGCGTTGGTCAACGAATGCTTGCTCTTTTGTAAAAATTCCGCCCCATTCGTCCATTTCTGAAAAAAAACACGCAGCATGATTGGGCTCACGTAAACGGTTAACAATATAGCAATTATAAACAGCAGCGCCTTCTCCGATAATAAATAGCTCGCCCATTCTGCAAACACCTCATATCGGTATACGATCACCGATAAAATGACCAACAAGTGCGCACATTGATCGATAACAAATAAACGAAATGAAAACGGATACAGGTATCGTTCGGTATATATTTTCAAGCTATCGATGATCAGATGCGTACAGATGACAAATAATATCACATCCCAAAATATCGCGAGCTGGTTTCCAAAAAGGATAAGTAAAAGTACAGCATGTATACCGATGTGTAATAAGAGGTAGCCAGCGTGCTGTTTACGTTTATGGACCCACCTTTTGGGTTGAAACACGAAATCACCTAACAAATGCGCTAAAAGCAACTTTAAAAACAATATACTCATAACTTTAATAGGTTTCTGGTACAGTAACTTAACGCTCGCTGCATTTTGGAAAACCCAGCTTTTTGAAGCTCAGTACTTATTTGGCTTTGGTGCTTCTTTCCAAGCAATTTAGCAAGATCCACTTGATTTATTCCTTCATTTATAAGGGCACTTTTAACCGTTGCGGCTATATTCGAAGTCCAACGGCTACTAATCTCCGTAATTAGCGGCAAAACAGTATTGCAAAGCGCGTCGAGCTCGGCGTCTGCCGAACGAAAGAAAACAGTTTCCTTTTTAAGTTCATCGAACGCTTCTCCTGAATATACGAGCGCAGAACCAAAAGTATGTTTAAGGTGTTTTGCCTGATTATCTTTCTGTCCGATGCCGATTCCAATGCGCGCATCTAATTGGATCGCAATTAGGCTCGCTTTAATATAAAACACAAATTCAAACACCTCATTTAAAGATATTTCTGCTTGAAAACTATCTCCCCTAAAAATATCGAATTTATCGGTGTATACCGACAATGCGGTCTTTAGTTCTGGCAGCCAAATATCGGGATTGCCCGTACGTGACCTAACGATATCCCCTGTGATTATTGCTACCATAGTTTAGTTATTTACAACCAAATATAGGAATCGAATATCTTATCACCAAATTTGATGATAAAATATTTTATCATTATATTCAGTGATAATTACAGGTATCACTGAATAAAGTAATATGTAAACGAAACACTGCAAATTAAAAAGACCGCCTTATCCAGCACGATCCTTTTAATTATTTAAACATATTTTCTGCTCACCTTGGGCGAGTTGAACATTTATACTACAATATTAATAATTCTGCCCTGAACAAAAATAAATTTTTTCACGTTTTTCCCATCGAGATAACGCTGAACATCGGCATTTGCTAATACGACTTCTTCAACCGTACTCTTATCAAGATCTAACGCAAGCGACAAATTCATTTTCATCTTTCCATTTATCGAAACAGGATAGGCAAATTCTGATTGAATCAAATAATCTGGATTGAACGCTGGATAATTCGCAAATGAAATGCTTCCAGGTTGATGACCCAGAAGAGCCCATAATTCTTCTGTAATATGGGGAGCAAACGGCTGTAGAACCACGATTAGCTCTTGCAGAATTTTGCGCTTATTACATTTCAAATCTATCAATTCATTCACACAGATCATAGAAGCAGAAACCGACGTGTTAAACGAAAAGCGTTCAATGTCGTCTTCAACTTTCTTAATAATTTTATGCAATGATTTGTATTCTGCTTTGCTCGGCTCTTCATCCGAAACATAAAAGTTCCCGTCAGCACCATGAAACAAACGCCAAAGCTTACGTAAAAATTTAAATACCCCTTCTATCCCGTTGGTATTCCATGGCTTAGATTGTTCAAGTGGACCCAAAAACATCTCATACAACCGAAGTGTATCAGCACCAAAAGATTCGATAATATCATCCGGGTTAACAACATTAAACTTCGACTTGGACATTTTCTCTACTTCGGTCCCGCAGACATATTTACCGTCTTCTAAAATAAACTCCGCTTGTGCAAAATCAGGGCGAAAGGATTTGAATTTCTCGGTATCCAAGATATCGTGATAAACGATACTCACATCAACATGCAACGCATTGGTGGTATACTGATCTTTTAGACCATAGGAAACAAAGGTATTTGTACCCTTACCTTGCTCATCTAGCACGCGATAAACAAAGCTCGACCGGCCCTGAATCATCCCCTGATTAATTAGCTTTTTAAAAGGTTCTTCCTGCTCGTGGTAACCTAAATCCTTTAATACCTTATTCCAGAACCTCGAATACAACAGGTGCCCAGTAGCGTGTTCCGAGCCGCCGATGTACAAATCAACCGACTGCCAATAATCAACAGCTTGCTTGGAAGCAAAAACGTCTTCATTAGTAGGGTCCATATAACGAAACCAATACCACGAGGAGCCCGCCCAACCAGGCATCGTGCTCCATTCATAATCAAACTGCCCTTGATATTTCCAATTTTCAGCCCTTGCTAGTGGCGGTTCTCCCGTTTCTGTCGGTAAATACTTATTAACCTCGGGCAGCACCAACGGCAATTCACTCTCTTTAATAAGTCGAGGCAAGTTGTCCTTAAAATAAACAGGAACAGGCTCTCCCCAATAACGTTGACGGCCAAAAATAGCGTCGCGCATACGGTAATTCACCTTAGCTTTCCCTAATTTAAGTGCTTCGAGTTTGGCTACTAAAACGGGAACTGCCTCTCGATAAGTCATTCCGTTAATAAAATCCGAATTAATGTAACGTCCCTCTTTGTTAGGATCAGCCTCTTCGGTGATATTTTGCGAATCCGAGATCGGTATTATTGGTAAACCAAAGTGCTTTGCAAAGACATAATCACGCTGATCGCCCGACGGCACAGCCATTACTGCTCCAGTTCCGTAACCAGCAAGCACGTAATCAGCAATCCAAATGGCAACTTTTTCACCTGTTAAAGGATGCTTGGCGTATGCGCCGGTAAAAGCCCCAGATACGGTCCTGGTATCGGCCATCCTATCGAGCTCCGACTTTTTCGATGTTTTATCTATATACTGTTGGACTTCCAATCGCTGATCATCGGTAGTCAGCGCATCAACCCATTCATGCTCGGGAGCCAGAACGATAAAAGATACACCATATACAGTATCCACACGCGTGGTAAATACTTCTATATTCCCATTTAACTCCGGAACCGGAAACTTAACGGTTGCCCCAACAGATTTACCGATCCAATTACGCTGCATCTCAACAAGCGGCTCAGGCCAATCTAGTCCTTCTAAGCCTCGTAACAACCGGTCTGCATACGCTGTGATACGCATGGACCACTGCATCATTTTCTTTTGTTCGACGGGATATCCTCCACGCTCAGAAACACCATTGATTACTTCATCATTTGCAAGCACAGTGCCTAGCGAAGCACACCAATTAACAACGCTTTCACGCAAGTAGGCTAAACGGTATTTCAGTAACTCGGCCTCTTTTTGCTCATCAGAAAACGCTTTCCACTGTGCCGCAGTAAACTCGGCAACATTATCATCCGATACCGCATTAATACCGTGTGTTCCTGAGATCTCAAAAAGCGCTTTTAAAGTATCGATCGACTCAGCACGATCCGCATCGTTGTTATACCACGCATTAAACAATTGCATGAAGACCCACTGCGTCCATTTATAATACTTGGGGTCCGATGTACGAACCTCTCGCGACCAATCGAACGAAAAGCCGATATTATCCAGCTGCTCCCGATAACGTTTAATATTAACTTCAGTCGTGATAGCCGGATGCTGTCCAGTCTGAATAGCATATTGTTCCGCTGGCAAACCGAATGAATCGTACCCCATTGGGTGTAAAACATTAAATCCTTTTAACCGCTTATAACGCGAAAAAATATCAGATGCAATATACCCCAATGGATGCCCAACGTGTAATCCTGCTCCGGACGGATAAGGAAACATATCTAAAACATAATATTTTGGCTTATCTGTGTTACTAGATGGTTCAAACGTCCCATTAGCTGCCCAAAAATTTTGCCATTTTTTTTCTAAAGACTGATGATTGTATTCCATTGTTTCTAACGTATTCTACTATTCTCAAAGAGAGGCGAAAATAGCGATTTTACGGCAAAATAGCGTTAAAAGTTTCATAATTAACAATAAAATACGCATATTAGATGTTAATTGAATAGGAGAAAAACAACTTCGTTATCGGAATATATTAAATTAAAATATTTCTTTAATGAGCATTATTATTTACTTTCGCATCAAAATACTTTAAAAACAACATATGTCGACTCACGAGGAAGGTTCACCAAGGAAGAAAACGAAGTCAGTTTATGTTTCTACTGTCATCAGTATCGCATTAGTATTACTTATGACGGGTTTACTAGGACTAATTTTAGTGCATGCAAAGAATTTATCTAAATACGTTAAAGAAAACATCGTCCTTAATATTATCGTTAACGACAATGTTAACGAAGGAAATGTTCTTGCGATGCAGAAAGATATCGAAAAAGACCCCTATGTATTACGCACGGAGTATATCAGCAAAGAATTAGCAGCAAAAAATTTAAAAGAGGATCTTGGTGAAGACTTTGTCGAATACCTAGGACACAACCCCTTACTACCATCAATTGATGTATATCTAAAGGAACAATACGCCAATACAGATAGCATTGAAAATTTTATTCAAAAAGCAGCCAAAAGCAGCCGGGTTAAAGAAATAATTTACCAAGAATCATTAATTGATATGGTGAATAAAAATATACGAATCATCGGTATCGTAATTTTAGGGTTCACGATCGTGCTTTTGATCATCGCTGTAGCGCTAATAAACAACACGATACGCCTCGCTATTTATTCGCAGCGATTCCTAATAAAAAGTATGCAGTTGATCGGTGCTACGAAAAACTTTATTCGTAAGCCGTATCTATTCTATGGAATATTTCATGGGTTATTAGGGGCGCTGATCGCTATTCTACTACTTATCTTTACACTTCAATTTGCGCAACAGCAAATTCCTGACTTGATATTCCTACGAAACTGGTATGAATTTGGAGCCATATTCATAATCGTCGTATTATTGGGAATACTAATATCTGGATTCAGCACGTATTTTGCAGTTACAAAATACTTGAAGGCAAAATCACATAGTCTATACCGCTAACATTAAAAAAACATGTCTGAAAAGAAACAAAAAACAACTCCCAAAGTGCAAAATAATGGTTTTGCCTTTGAACAAATAAATTACCAACTGTTTATCGCCAGCATAGTCGTTGTGGCCATCGGCTTCTTCTTGATGTCTGGTTCGGAAGATATCTATAGCTTCACAAAAATAACATTAGCTCCGTTGGTTGTTGTTTTAGGATTCGCCCTTGGATTCGTTTCTATATTGTATAAACCAAAAAATAACAAAGCACAAGACTAATGACCTATTTTCAAGCGATTGTATTAGCAATCATTGAAGGACTTACAGAATTTCTTCCTGTATCCTCTACGGGGCACATGATCATTGGAACTGCTCTAATGGGAATGGAACCGTCTCCGTTCGTAAAACTTTTCACCATCGTAATTCAAATGGGCACTATCTTGTCGGTACTGGTATTGTATTACAGACGTTTTTTTAAATCGCTAGATTTCTACTATAAACTCGTCGTAGCGGCAATACCGGCATCTATATTAGGTTTAGCATTCAACGATTTTATTGATTCACTGCTGGAAAGTCCGTTAATGGTAGCTGTCATGCTCGTGATTGGCGGTGTCATTTTGCTTTTTGTTGACAAGTGGTTTAACAAGCCGCAACTTGATAATTCAGATGAAATTACGTATAAACAGGCCTTTATCATCGGTTGGTATCAATGTTTAGCGCTAATACCAGGAACATCCCGATCTGCGAGTACAATAATTGGCGGAATGACCCAAAGTTTAACACGTAAAGCAGCGGCCGAATTTTCATTTTTTCTCGCTATTCCAATGATGCTTGGCGCATCTGTTGTCAAGCTCTACAAATTTCTTAAAGAGGGTCATACCTTCACCGGAGAAGAAATGAACTTACTTATTATAGGAAACGTCATTGGATTTATTGTTGCAATTATCGCAATAAAAAGCTTCATTGAAGTGTTAACAAAATACGGTTTCAAAGCATTTGGTTGGTACCGAATATTGCTTGGATTAGCGATTATTGGATTAATATTGAGCGGAACGAGTCTGCAAATCATATAAATGAAAGATATACACGAAACAAACTCTTCTGACTTTCATTTCGCAGAAGGTGAGGTTCTATTGGTGGACAAACCTTTAAACTGGACCAGTTTTGATGTGGTTGGAAAGCTACGCAATAGTATGAAACCACAAAAAATAAAAGTTGGACACGCAGGAACGCTAGATCCTCTAGCAACCGGTCTTCTTATTCTTTGTACCGGAAAGTTCACCAAAAAGATCGACTCTTATCAGGCCGAAGACAAAGAGTACACGGGTACAATAACCATCGGAGCTTCTACCCCATCCTACGATCTGGAAACAGAGGTCGATCAACTTTTCGACTACTCCACAATCACCGATACTGACATCTATAAAACAGTAGAAAAGTTTCTCGGTGAGATCGCTCAGTTTCCACCTGCCCACTCTGCCATAAAAATAAATGGTGAACGCATTTACGAAAAAGCGCGACGCGGCGAACAAGTCGAACTCAAAAAGCGACAAGTAAAAATTACTGCTTTCGATATTCAGCGGATCGAATTGCCAAATGTCCATTTCAGAATACAGTGCAGCAAGGGCACATACATTCGCTCCATCGCACACGACTTCGGAAAGGAACTGGGGATTGGAGCGCATTTAAGCAGTTTACGGCGAACAAAAAGTGGGAACTTTAGTGTCCTTGATGCATGGAAAATAGACGATCTTGTAAAAGTAATAAACGCACAAAAGGAAACATCTCAAAATTTATCTAATCCTACAAAATAGGAATGAAAATATATCGAAACTTAGGGGAATTTAAGCCACTCTCAAATGCTGTTGTCACTATTGGCACATTTGATGGCGTCCATATCGGCCACCAAAAAATCTTATCTAAGTTAAAAGAATGCGCTCAAAATATTGGTGGTGAAACCGTCCTATTAACATTCTTCCCTCATCCACGTTTAATCATAAACCCTAATGATGAAAGTTTACGTTTAATTAACGATATAGAAGAGAAAGCCAATCGGCTGGCATTGGCGGGCATTGATCATTTGATCGTAACCCCCTTCACGCGCGATTTCTCCAACCAGAGCCCCGAGCAGTATATCAACGAGGTGCTCGTGGGACAACTCGGGACCAAGCAAATTGTTATCGGGTATGACCATCATTTTGGTAAAGACAGACGAGGCTCAATATTAGATTTAAAGTACTATGCTCCAATTTATGATTTCGCCGTGGAGCAAATCCCAGAACAGGACATTGAAGACGTCGCTGTCTCCTCTACGCGTGTACGTGAATCATTGATTAAAGGCGATATAGAAACTGCAAATAAATATTTGGGTTACAACTTTGAGCTAACTGGAACTGTGGTGCGGGGCGATCAAATTGGACGTGAAATCGGATTCCCTACCGCAAATCTTAATGTATTAGAAAAACATAAACTCATTCCTGCATATGGAATTTATGCCGTAGAGGCTGAGATATACTCTAATGTTCCTTCAATTAATACAGGAAGATACAACGAACCTCAACCAGAGTCTATTGAGAAAGGGATGGCCTACATTGGTACGCGTCCTACGGTCGACGGTATGACACGTAAAATTGAGATCAATCTACTGGACTTCGAAGATGATATTTATGGAAAAACGATTCGTGTAAAATTCTTGAAATTCATTCGGCATGACCAGTGGTACGAATCTTTAGATATCATGAAGGAGCAAATCAAACTGGATGAAAAAGCGATACGCGATTTCTTTTCGACAATGAAATAGGGTTATCAAAAATAAAGGTCAGCTGATTTAAACACTGCCCTTTATTTTTAACTGATTATATGCATCAATAACGATTTTCAGCTGTTCTTCTTGTGTGAATTTTGAATTGTCAAGCACGATGGCATCCTGCGCTTGTCGTAAAGGGCTCTCTTGCCGCGTGGAGTCAATATGATCGCGATGTGCAAGATTATCCCGTACTTCTTCCATCGTAACGGTTTCCCCTTTGGCCATGAGTTCTGCAAATCGACGTTCTGCGCGAACACTCGGGCTAGCCGTCATAAAGATCTTCAAATCCGCATTCGGAAAAACCGTTGTCCCGATATCGCGTCCATCCATTACGATGTTTCTACGGCCTCCTAATTTCTGTTGTTGGGCAACCATCGCTTGGCGTACAGCCTTTACAGCACTCACCTCGCTTACGAAATCCGAGACGTACATCAACCGTATCTCTTCCGACACATCCTCCTCATTCAGTAGTATCTGCACTGTCTGCCCGTTAGGAACAAGATCAATATGAATACTCTCTAATGCTTGTAGAACGGCTTGTTCGCTTTGAAGATCAACACGCTCACGAATAAAGTACAAGGTAACAGCGCGGTACATCGCGCCGCTATCGATAAATACAAATTCTAGCTCTTTTGCCAACGCTTTTGCCAATGTACTTTTTCCACAGGACGAAAATCCGTCAATTGCAATGATAAAATTAGACGTGCTCATTATTTGGTTCCTCCAATGACTATTCCAGGCTTGTTGACCAGTGGAACTCGAATTAAGTTCTCATCCACAATACTTTCGGGCAAAAAGATATATTTTTTATCGTAAATCGTTGAACCGATATAATAACTCAACCAATATTCATTAGTCAAACCAAAAACCTGCGTATCAATAATTTCAATTTTTATGGCTTGCAAAGCCCCTACATCCCCGATAAAATGCCGTAAGGTTGTTGTTTTTACTTGTCTGCCCTCTTTTTCACCATACCCCTTAGAAGTAACAAAAACGTCTGTCAGCGGAATATCCTTCTCGTTAACGACATATACGGACCATACCTTTTCCAGAGGGGTCTCATTTTCAAAGACCACCGCAATGGATATATCTTCAACAATGTTTTCTGGTAACGCGTCTTTCATATATGTTATTTTTTCGCTTTATTTTTTGCCGGTGTTTTCTTGCCCGTTTTTGCAGGGGCTTTCTTTGCAGGGGCTTTCTTTGCAGGGGCTTTCTTTGCAGTAGAAGCAGCTTTCTTAGCTGCCTTCGCTTTCCCCTTCGGATCGGCATCCGCCCATTTTAGAACATCCTCGTACGTGATTGTTTCGATCTCTGTCCCTTTGGGTATTTTTATATTTTGTTTACCTAACCGTATGAAAGGCCCCCACCGTCCATTTTCGATACGAGCCTCTTCATTCTCTTCAAATACACGGATAATCTTATCGATGTCTTTTTGACGTTTCTCCTTAATAATTTCGATCGCCTGTTCTTCTGTGACATCCATCGGATCCAGATCTTTGGGTAAAGAAAAGAATGCACTAGCGTGACGGATATAGGGTCCAAATCGACCAATTGCAACGGTCATTTCCTTTTCCTCAAATACACCTACTTTCTTAGGCAATTTAAATAGGTCCATCGCTTCATCGAAAGTGATCGTTTCGATCATTTGTCCCTTTCGAAGCGATGCAAATCGTGGCTTTTCTTCATCGTCGGCGCTGCCTATTTGCACCAATGGCCCAAATCGACCCACCCGGACAGAAACAGGTTTTCCCGTCTCGGGATCAGCGCCCAACTGGCGTTCGTGCGTCGCACGTTCGGCGTTCTCCAAGGTGTCTTGAATCCCCGCGTGGAAGGGTCCATAAAATTCGGAAAGCATTTTCGTCCATTCCTTTTCCCCCTGCGCGATCTCATCAAATTCTTTCTCTACTTTCGCCGTGAAATGATAATCAATGATATCGTTAAAATGTTCTACAAGAAAATCGTTGACTAGCACACCAATATCTGTTGGAAACATCTTAGATCGTTCCGCCCCAGTCATCTCCGTTTTCACCTGCTCCTCTACATCTTGCTTATTAATCGATAAGACGACAAACCTACGTTCGCGACCGTCTCGGTCTTCTTTGACAACGTAGCCACGATTCTGAATAGTCGATATTGTTGGCGCATAAGTAGATGGCCGACCAATTCCGAGCTCTTCTAATTTCTTTACCAACGAAGCTTCCGTAAATCTTGCCGGTGCGCGAGAAAATCGCTCTGTTGCTTGCATTGATTTCAATGCTAACGATTGTCCTTTTGATAACGGTGGTAAAAGCGCGTTGTCGTCATTTTGGTCTGATTGCGAATCGGAATCGTCATCGGTCGACTCCATGTAGACTTTCAGAAATCCATCGAATTTCATCACTTCACCACTAGCGACTAGCTCTTCTTTACGTGTTGATACTGCTATTTTAGCGGTCGTTTTCTCAAACTCCGCTTCACTCATTTGTGATGCGATCGCACGCTTCCATATCAGCTCATACAACCGCCCCTCACTTCCCCCTTCAGTAATACTGTGCGTCGAAAAGTATGTAGGACGGATCGCCTCGTGAGCCTCCTGAGCGCCTGCAGATTTCGTTTTGAAGCGGCGCAATTTGTGATATTTATCACCATACGCATTCACAATTTCCTGCTCCGCGGCCTGAATAGCCGTATCACTTAAATTTACAGAGTCGGTTCTCATATACGTAATATGACCGGCTTCATATAGACGCTGCGCAAGTTGCATCGTGCGCGCGACGGAATAACCTAATTTGCGAGATGCTTCCTGCTGTAATGTAGAAGTTGTAAATGGTGCTGCTGGAGATCGCTTTCCCGGTTTTTTCTCTAACGAGTTAACTTGGAAAGCAGCATCAATACATTCTTTTAAAAATGTGCTCGCATCTTCCTTTTTTGAAAATCGGTGTGGCAACTCCGCTTTAAACTGTTCATTGGCATTTTCTGTCAAAAACTGGGCGACAATTTTAAAGGAGGCTTCTGCCTGAAATTTATTTATATCGCGCTCGCGTTCCACAATAAGGCGTACGGCGACAGATTGAACACGCCCGGCGGACAAAGATGGTTTCACTTTACGCCATAAAACCGGTGAGAGCTCAAAACCGACGAGCCGGTCTAACACACGGCGCGCTTGTTGTGCGTTTACTAAATTATAATCTATTCGTCGAGGCTGGTCGATTGCTTTAAGTATAGCAGGTTTGGTGATCTCGTGGAAGACTATTCGCTTAGTTTTATCGTCGCTTAGTGCTAAAGTTTCAAATAAATGCCACGATATAGCTTCTCCTTCACGGTCCTCATCCGATGCTAGCCAAACCATTTCAGCTGCTTTAGCAAGTTTCTTCAATTCACTTACTACGGCCTTTTTGTCGGAGGGTACCTCATACTTTTGTTTAAAATCATTCTCTGTGTCGATCGCATCATCCGTCTTCACCAAATCACGGATATGCCCATAACTTGACTTCACTAAAAAGTCTTTACCTAAATATCCTTCTATCGTTTTTGCTTTCGCAGGTGACTCTACAATCAGTAAGTTCTTTGCCATTTAAAATAATGATTTCTGCAAATAAAGCTATTTCAAAGTGGAATGGCAATAAATTTCGCCAGTTCAAGGTAAAAAATATATTTATTTGCAATACTAAACTAAGAAAACAATGTCCAACAAATAGAATACAGCGAAGATTACAGACGCAATACCATTCGTTGTCATGAATGCCCGATCTACGCGGCTTAAGTCTGTCGGGGATACTATTCGATGTTGATACACAAGTAGTGAACCATAGAACACAACACCCAAGTAATAGAACCAGCTAATAGGCATATAAATGGCCGGAAGTAGGACAAATATAAAAGAGATAACATGAAGGACTCGTGAAATCCAAAGTGCCCCTCCCCCCCCAAAATAAGCTGGAATTGAATTCAACCCATTCTTACGGTCGAATTTCTCATCCTGCAACGCATAAATAATATCAAAACCGCCGGACCAACACATCACGGCTACACCGTAAAAAATGGGGATCAACCCAAATGAATTAGTAACCACGAGGTAAGCCCCAACGGGCGCTAACCCCAGACCAACACCCAGCACAAGGTGACACAAAGAGGTAAATCGTTTCGTATAGCTATAAAAAAGCACGACAAATAACGCAACGAATGAAAGATAAAAGCAAAGCGTGTTAATAAAATACGTCGCTCCAATAAACACCAGACAGTTCACTATTGTAAACCCTAAGGCATTCCCAGCAGAGATTTTACCTGCCGGAATATCCCGCATTGCTGTACGAGGGTTTTGCGCATCGATATCGCGATCTAAATAGCGATTAAAAGCCATCGCCGCGTTACGTGCCGTGACCATGCACACCAACATCAATAATAATTTCTGCCATTCAAATGGCTCGTCTGTTGTTTGAATAGCGAGAAAAAAACCAATTACTGCAAACGGTAGTGCAAATATGCTGTGCGCGAAGAGCACCAATGACATATACTTTTTCATTGTTATTCCGAGATCACGGGTAATTCAAAATTTCCATTTATTTCATTAATTGCCGCAAGCACTTCGTCAGTTCCTAATTTAGTTTCTGCTGAGGTAATGAAATGCCTCGGAATCTCTTCAAACCAAGTAAGCAATGCACGTCTGAACTTCGCAACATGCTGTTCTGATTTCACTCCGGATTGCTTATCTGCTTTGGTAAATACCAACAAAAATGGAAGTCCTTGCTCCCCCAACCAACAACAAAATTCTAAATCAATTTTTTGGGGCTCCAACCGGCTATCGATCAAAACAAAAATACACTGCAAATTTTCACGACGCGTTAAATATTGCCGTATAAACTTGACCCAATCTGCCCGGTTTTTTTTGGACGTCTGTGCAAAACCATAACCTGGTAAATCCACGAGATACCAATTATCATTTATAATAAAATGATTAATAAGCTGTGTCTTCCCCGGTTTTTGCGATGTCTTTGCTAATCCTTTTTTACTAAATAAGGCGTTGATTAAAGAAGATTTACCAACATTAGAACGACCAATGAATGCATATTCCGGTATACTCGGAGCTGGAAGCTTTCCGACTTGCGTATTGCTACACACAAACTCTGCAGATTTTATAAGCATAGACAAAGGTAAAAAATTCTCACAGCTATTAACAATGGATTTTTCATAGGTTTAATTCTCGGTTATCGAATTACGTGTGCTTTTGCAAACAAAACGTTCGACATCCCACGCCTCCATCAAACTGTACACAAATTACGAAAAGCATTTTTAAAAAATATTCGACCCATAACTATCATATTATGCCTTGATGTTTTTATCTTTAGGGCGAGATAAATCTGCGTGAAGATAAATTGTGGTATTCGTCATACCGATAAACGAAACAAATAGGCTTTCGCTGGATTACAAAGTAGGCGTCAGCAATTGCGATCAGTGCTTTTCTCGAACTTGAAATAAGATTTTGCTCCGCCAGGTCGGGCAACAGAAAATGCCCGTTTTAATTGACTTTATGAGCGGCGTGCACAACTTTTGGTTGTATTTTCTGATCGAGTTCTTATCCGCTCGATAAGGCATTAAATCGCGTGTTAATAAAAAAGTGTTACAATGCACTGCTAAGAATAGCATAAAAAGTATGCTTACGGAAACTGCGTATTATTTCGTACAAACGAATACATAAAACTGTGGCGGCAATTAGCATTGCCGCAAGTGATTGACCCTAATTATAAAATAAAAATGCTTGAAATCAAAAACATCGTCAAAAAATATAGCAATCATCGAGCGTTGGACAATGTCTCTATAACAGTTCCAAAGGGGAGCATATTTGGTCTTCTAGGACCCAACGGGGCGGGAAAAACTACATTGATCCGTATTATCAATCAAATTAGTGCGCCCGATAGTGGGGAAATATTTTTTGATGGCGAAAAACTGCAGCCTAAGCACATTGAAAGGATCGGATACCTACCCGAAGAACGGGGACTATATAAAAAGATGAAAATAGGCGAACAAATGCTTTATCTAGCACAATTAAAAGGCTTAAAAAAGAAGGACGCAAGCCACCGAATAAAACATTGGTTCGAAAAACTTGAAATACAATCTTGGTGGGACAAAAGAGTAGAAGACTTGAGTAAAGGTATGCAACAAAAAGTACAATTCGTTGCTACGATTGTACACGAGCCCGACTTGATTATTCTCGATGAACCCTTTTCAGGATTCGACCCGGTAAATGCACAAATAATACAAAACGAAATCATCGAGCTCAATAGAAAGGGTGCCACAGTAATATATTCGACACACCGAATGGAATCGATCGAGGCTCTATGCGACGATATTGCACTCATCAACAGATCTGAAAAGATTCTTGAGGGTTCTGTAAAAGACATTAAACAATCCTACAGAAATCAAACGTTTAAAATAAGCTATTCATCGATGGAAGGAGCGCGAGGCGAGATAGACGAGATACCGTTTATCGATATCATTCGCCATACCACTGCACAAGATACCAAAGAAGCTGTTGTCAAAATTCACGATGATAAGACATTAAATGATATATTACTACTGCTTATACCTAAAGTAACTATACACCAAATAATCGAAATTATTCCATCGATGCACGATATTTTCATCGAAAAAGTGACGCTATCAAAAAACTAAGATTCTCCGACGAATGAACAAAATACTATTAATTATAAGGCGTGAATATTTGAGCCGAGTAAGGAAAAGATCCTTTTTATTAACGACTTTTTTAGTGCCCCTGTTTTTCATTGGTATGTACATTGGTGTATTTTACTTAACGAAAAAAAGTTTTGAAGATACTCATGGGATTGTGCATGTAATTGACAGAGGTGGTGAAATTTCAAAGAGCTTAAAAAATAATAAAAACCTAACTTTCACCGTCTCTAATCGTGAATTACAGCAGGAGATCGAGACACTCGAAGACGAGGCGGAAAATACAAATCTATTAATTATCCCCGATGACTTCCTGCGCACTAGGTACGTCGAATTACTGTCTTCAGGCAAACCGAATATCAATACGCAATCTGAAATCAAGAATCAACTACAAGAAATTATCCGCGCGCACGAATATGCCAGGATGGGCTTAAATGTTGATAGTGTGCGAAACATCAACGATAAAATACAAATCACTACCAAAGAGATAAGTGAGACCGGTGATACGAAAGAAAGTCATACCGAAGTTGCGATGGGGATAGCTATGGCTCTTTCTGTTCTAGTCTATTTGTCCTTATTTCTCTACGGAGCGCAAGTTATGCGTGGAATAATCGAAGAAAAGACAAGTCGTGTGGTCGAAATAATAATCTCTTCGGTAAAGCCTTTTCAATTGATGATGGGTAAAATATTCGGAATTGGCCTAGTCGGCTTAACGCAATTTATCCTATGGATCATCTTAACTGCAGCTTTAACCAGCGTTGCTACTGCTTTTATTATCAACACATCAGGCGTAACGCCCGAGGAGATTTCTGCACTAGCTGGTTCCAAGGACCAGCTACCAGAAACGAATGCTGCAATGGATATCATTGCAGCATTCGACAGTATTAATGTAACAGAATTACTCATTTGCTTTTTTATATTTTTCTTAGGCGGCTATTTCCTTTACAGTGGTTTATTTGCGGCCGTCGGCTCTGCTGTGGATAGCGAAACGGAGGCTACCCAATTCACAATGCCAATTACCATGCCCTTGCTGCTAACGTATGTTCTTTCCTTCGGAGTATTGATCAACGATCCACACGGTAGTATCGCAACCTGGTTAAGTTTTATTCCGTTTACCTCCCCGATTGCGATGCTTGTTCGTGTTCCATTTGGTGTTCCTACCTGGCAAATAATTGTCTCGGCACTGCTGCTCTTTGGGGGATTCCTAGTTACCACTTGGGTCGCCGCTCGGATATATAAAGTAGGAATACTGATGCATGGAAAAAAGGCAAGTTTTAAAGAGATTGTAAAATGGTTCACGTACAAACAGTAGAAAAACTATATTTTTATTAAAAAATAAAATAAAACTCATTAACATTACGATTAATTTAGAAGATATGGATACTGCCAATAATACTGAAAACAAAAAGTCAGGAGGAATTTTAGGAAAAATAATGGGATGGGCCTTGGTCATCGTGCTGTTGATCGGTGGAGGCTACACCTACTACCGATATTATTTCGTTTTCGGTGAAGGTGTTAAATCTGGATACCTGAACTACGCAGTTAAAAAAGGTAATTTATTCAAAACCTACGAAGGCAAACTGATCCAAGAGGGATTTGGAAGTGCCAAAACCAAAACGGGGCCTGGAATTTCAAGTAACGAATTTGAGTTTTCAATAGAGAATGACTCGATATTTAAAATCCTCGAACTTAATAGTGGCAAATACTTTGATTTACATTATAAAGAATTTCACGGTACCCTACCGTGGCGCGGGCACACGCGTTACATCGTAGACCAGGTTATAAACATGAAATAATAGCTATTAAAAATATCGAAGCCTCCTGTTATCTGGGTAATCCCGCGATAAACAGAAGGCTTCGATGCTTTTATTAAACATTTCTATGAGGAGCACTATAGCTCATCACTGTAAATGTAACGAACCTCCTCACGTAAATTATAGTTTGAAGCCATTACCTCTCCATAAGCGCCGGCCGTCCGAATAGCAATCAAGTTTCCCCGACCAGACTCTGGCAGCGGTACTTCTTTGCCAAAACAATCTGAACTCTCGCATATTGGACCTACAACATCATAAATCATTTCCTTCTGAGAGTCCGAGAAGCCGACTTTCTCAATTTTATGATAGGCTTGATACAATGCTGGGCGCATTAGCTCTGTCATACCGGCATCAAGAATTAGAAAATTCTTCTTTAGACCACTTTTCGTATACAACACACGCGTGATAAGTGATCCACACTGCCCCACAATTGCTCGCCCCAATTCAAAATGTACCTCGTGCAGCGCGCTGCGTTCCAAAAACTTATCAAAAATATCAAAATACGCCTCAAAATCAGGAATAGGATTTCCATCTGGATCGTGATAATCAACCCCCAGTCCACCTCCGACATTAAGCACACGGATCTGCGTACCGCGATCCTCAAACCAGTTTTTCCATTCGTTGACCTTCACACAAAGGCTTTTAAAAACGTTCATATCGGTAATTTGTGAACCTACATGAAAATGCAAGCCGATTAAAGACACATTCGTAGCGTTACGTATCACGTCTGCCGCGGTTTCTAATTCAGACGTAGGTACCCCAAACTTATTTTCATCCAACCCAGTCGTGATATAATGGTGTGTATTTGCATCGACATTGGGGTTTATGCGAAGAGAAACATGTGCCACGACGTTTTGTTCTCCTGCAAGCTCGTTAATAACTTCCATCTCTTGGATTGATTCCACATTAAACGCGAAAATACCATGTTTGAGTGCCGTGATAATCTCTTTATCAGATTTCCCCACACCTGCAAATGTAATCTTTTCGGGCGTGAACCCCTTATCAATCGATTTTTGAACTTCTGCCCCACTGACACAATCAGCACCGAATCCTTTTGACTGAATCAGGTCAAGTAGACGTTCATTAAAATTAGCTTTTAACGCATAATGAACATGAAACCCACGTTTATCAGCTGCAGCTTTTACCTGATCTAAAGTGTCATTCAACAAGTCGAGATCGTAGTAATAAAAAGGTGTCTCTGCACCTGCGATCCGCTCGAGTTGAGTATTATTAAATAGCATATGTACCTTCTATATTTATTTTAAAAAAGTCTATTATGTAATGAACGAAGCGCTTCAACTTTATATTCATGACCCAATAATATGGAGACATTATAATCAGATCCGCCATATGAAATCATCTGTAACGGTAGATGTTTTACGGCATCCAACACCCGTGCGGCATACCCATGAGAATTCGCCCCGAAATCGCCGACAACACAGACGATCGTTTGGTTATGATCAATACGCACGCGCCCAAAATCTTCTACCTCCTTGATGATCTCCCCCAAATAGCGGGTGTCGTCAATGGTCAAGGATACCGCGACCTCCGAAGTGGTAATCATATCTATTGGCGTCTTATAACGTTCGAATATCTCAAACACCTTCCTTAGAAAACCGTACGCTAAGAGCATCCGTGAGGAATGGATATGAATCGCTGTGATTTCATCCTTAGCCGCTATTGCACGAATTTGCTTCGACGATTTACCGTCTTTGCTGATAAGCGTGCCCGCAGCGGCCGGATCCATCGTATTCAACAATCGTACAGGAACGTTATAACGCTGCGCCGGAAAGACACTTTGTGGATGTAAAATCTTAGCGCCAAAGTAAGCGAGCTCGGCTGCCTCATCAAAACTTAAATGTGCAATCGGTGTGGTATTCTTAACCACCCGTGGATCATTATTATGCATACCATCGATATCAGTCCATATCTGAATTTCCTCTGCTTGGATCGATGCGCCGACCAGCGAAGCCGTATAATCGGAGCCTCCACGACGAAGATTATCGATCTCGCCAAAGGAATTACGACAGATAAACCCTTGGGTAATGTACAGTTTATTGTCGGGGGTAATTTCAAGAAGCGCATTTAATTTCTCACCAATATATTCAACCATCGGCTCATTATCCTGGTCGATCTTCATGAAGTCTAATGCGGGAAGTAGTACAGACGGTATCCCAATCTCTTCGAGGTAAAAATGAAATAACGTTGTCGACATCAACTCGCCTTGCGCCAACACAATCTTCTCCTCGACAGGCGTAAACATCTCATTCCCGAGGGAGCTGATGTAATTAAAATGATAGTTAATTAAATTATTAGCTTTTTCTCGACCTAAATCGCTTGCAAACAATTGATCAATTAACTCGATATATTTTCCTTTGTGACTTTTAATTTGATCGAGAGCAGTCCCGGTCTTCCCCAATAAAAATGACTGACCAATCTCTACCAATGCATTCGTTGTTCCAGCGACAGCAGAAAGAACAACAATCTGTCTATCGTCGGTATTCACGATATCAAGCAGCCCTTTAATACGTTCAGCGCTCCCTACGGAAGTACCACCAAATTTCAAAATTTTCATAACTAACCTAGTACTATTGTTAATGGTTGTAAAAGTAAATAAATTTCAAGTAATTATATTAAACAATAAATGCGGCACAAAACGCTATATCGCTCAGTGCCGCATTTATTATTATGCGGAAGTACTATTTCTTCAAGGCATCGATCAAGAGCGTCGCCAGCTCTACACCGATACGTTGCTGTGCCTCGTTAGTCGCCGCTCCAATATGCGGTGTTAACGAAATACGAGGGTGTGACAACACCTCTATTCTCGGTGTCGGTTCATTATCGAACACATCAAGTGCCGCAAATGCAACCTTACCATTCTCGAGCGCTTTTACGAGTTCCAATTCATCAATAACTCCTCCTCTCGAGGCGTTAACCAAACCTACACCGTCTTTCAGCAAAGCGAACTCGTCTTTTCCAATCGCGGGTTTATCTAAAAACGGCACATGAAGCGTTATAAAATCCGATTGTTTTAACACCTCCTCAAAGCTGGCTTGTTTTACAGGTAGTTCGACCACCGTGTCTCCCGAAAACGTCAAGGATAGTGACTTCGGTCCATCAAATAAGTCTGTATAAATTACATCCATACCTAAGCCCAGCGCTACCTTGGCAGTTTCCCGTCCAATACGACCAAAACCAACAACACCTAAAGTTTTACCACGCAACTCAACACCTTTGGCGTACGCTTTCTTCAAGGCAGCAAAATTCGTATTGCCTTTGCTAGGCATATTACGATTCGAATCGTATAAAAAACGAACACCATTTAACAAGTGTCCAAATACGAGTTCGGCCACCGATAATGATGAAGCTGCTGGTGTATTTAAAACTGCAATTCCTTTGGAACGCGCGTACTCGACATCAATATTATCCATACCAACACCTCCCCGACCTATTGCCTTGATGTTTGGACTTGCGTCGATCAGTTCCTGTCGAACCTTCGTTGCACTACGAACAGTAATCGCATCGTAGCTATTTAATTTACCTGCTAATTCCTCTTGTGGAATATGGTTGGTATCAACCTCAAAACCAGCTTCTTCTAACAGCTGTTTTCCTGTCGCATCAATACCGTCGTTTGCTAATATTCTCATTGTAGTTTATATTCTTATTATTTGTTACCTTCTTCAAACTCTCTCATCGCGTCAATCAATGCATTAATCGAGGTGATCGATAACGCGTTATAAATTGATGCGCGAAATCCACCTACGGAGCGATGCCCTTTGATACCGATCAAATCCCGGTGATTAGCGAGCTTCAAGAACGCGGCTTCCTGCTCCTCACTATCCATCACAAAAGTGACATTCATTCGAGAGCGATCCTCCAGGGCGGCTGTTCCCTTGAAAAAGGGGTTACGATCGATCTCGTCATAAAGCGTGCGCGCTTTAACGATATTCTCTTGTTCAATTACCTCGACCCCTCCTTTGGCTTTCAACCAGCGCAAATTGAGCATAGTCACATAAATTGAAAACACAGCAGGAGTATTAAACATAGACTTGGCTTTAGCGTGCGCGCTATAGTCAAAAATAGCAGGAATCTTTCGGTTAGATGTACCCAATAGGGAATTCTTGACAATAACTAAAGTAACACCCGCTGGCCCCATGTTCTTTTGCGCACCGGCGTATATTATATCATATTCAGCTACATTTATCACGCGGCTAAAGATATCCGAAGACATATCGACAACGGTCGGGATGGACGTATTTGGTTTTTCGTAAACTTCGGTTCCATATATCGTATTGTTTGACGTGTAATGAAAATATGAAGCGTCACTCGGCACGGTAATCCCTTTCGGGACATAGCTATAATTTTTATCGGACGAGGAGGCAATAATTTCGACAGTGCCTACATTGGCTGCTTCTTTAGCTGCCTTGGACGCCCAAACGCCAGTATCTAAGTATGCGGCTTTACCACCCTCCGGCAAAATATTCATCGGAACCATAGCAAATTGCTGAGTTGCCCCACCTTGTAAAAACAATACCGAGTAATCTTCCGGAACACTAAGTAATTCGCGCACAAGCGTCTCTGCTTCCATCACCACCTGTTCGAAGTCTTTGGAACGGTGCGATATCTCAAGAATCGAAAGTCCGGTGTTATTAAAGTCAATCACCGCTTGAGAAGCCTCTTGAAATACTTCCTTCGGAAGAATGCTTGGTCCTGCTCCAAAATTATGTTTCATCGCTAATATATTAATAGTAAATAAATTATAACACAGTATATCAACCGAAATCGATTGATTAAAAAGCAAAAATACTACATTTTTTAAAATTTATCACACTTTTAAAACATTTATTATAAAATACTCAATCATATTCAATTTTTAATATAAAATTGATAGAACAAACTCGATTGCATTATAGGTAATTCTAATTCGCACCCGAATCGATTCACATCGATCTTAACCAGTATTAATTTCAGTATTTCCTTTATAATTAACACGGCCATTTCAGAAAATTCGATTCCTTTTTGAATTAAAAAAATCGTAACTTCGCATGCGATGTGTGTAAAATAATGAACACTCATAAAGTTATATCGAAACAAATAAAATATGGCTGAAGAAACAGAAAATGAAAACAACTTAGCTCCTGCTAACGACAGGATCATCCCTATTAACATCGAAGATCAAATGAAATCGGCTTACATAGATTATTCTATGTCTGTTATAGTTTCTCGTGCTCTACCCGATGCCAGGGATGGTATGAAGCCGGTTCACAGGCGTGTTCTTTACGGTATGCTAGACCTTGGAGTTACCAGTAGCAAACCTTATAAAAAGTCAGCCCGTATCGTTGGTGATGTACTAGGTAAATATCACCCGCACGGAGATTCTTCTGTATACGACGCCATGGTGCGGCTTGCACAAGAATGGAGTATGCGATACCCATTGGTAGACGGACAAGGAAACTATGGTTCTGTCGATGGAGATCCACCAGCAGCAATGCGATATACGGAGGCTCGATTGAAGAAGATTGCAGAAGAAATGCTCTCTGATATTACAAAAGACACAGTTGATTTCCAATTAAATTTTGATGACTCTCTTCAAGAGCCAACGGTTCTACCAACACGCGTTCCTAACCTACTCGTTAACGGGGCATCAGGTATAGCGGTTGGGATGGCTACCAATATGGCTCCCCATAATCTTTCAGAGGTTATCGACGGAACAGTTGCATATATCGATAATAGAGAGATAGAAATCTCCGAGTTGATGCAGCATATAAAAGGTCCAGACTTTCCAACCGGCGGTATCATCTACGGATACAACGGTGTTAAGGATGCGCTAGAAACAGGTCGTGGCCGTGTTGTGATGCGGGGTCGCGCTGAAATCGACACTCTGAAAAATGGACGGGAGTGTATTATAGTAACGGAGATTCCATACCAAGTTAACAAGGCGAATATGATTGAACGGACCGCCGAACTAGTTAACGAAAAGAAAATAGAAGGTATCTCTACGATCCGCGATGAGTCCGACCGCGATGGTTTCCGTATCGTGTACGAAGTAAAACGTGAAGCAAATGCTAACGTTGTCTTAAACAATCTTTACAAATACACCGCTTTACAGACATCATTCTCGGTTAACAATATCGCTTTAGTTAAAGGGCGTCCGATGTTGATGAACTTAAAGGATATGATTCACGAATTTGTGGAACATAGACATGAGGTTATCGTTCGTCGTACGAAATTCGAATTAGCAGAAGCTGAAAAACGTGCTCATATTTTAGAAGGCTATTTAATCGCGCTGGATCACATCGATGAGGTTATCAAACTTATCCGCGCTTCGCAAACGCCAGAAGATGCACGCACGGGTTTGATGGAGAAATTCGCTTTAAGCGACATCCAAGCCAGAGCAATCTTAGACATGACGTTGCGCCGTCTAACAGGACTTGAACGCGATAAGATCAAAGAGGAGTACGCCGAACTGATGAAAACAATTGACTATTTAAAATCTGTACTTGCAGATGAGTCTCTTCGTATGCAAATCATCAAAGACGAGTTAGCCGAAATTAAAGAGAAATACGGTGACGAGCGTCGATCTGAAATTGTACATTCGGCAGAAGACATGCGTATGGAAGACTTTATCGATGATGAAGAAATTGTCATTACCATTTCGCATAATAGTTATGTAAAAAGAACTCCTTTATCGGACTATCACCGTCAAGGACGAGGAGGAAAGGGATCAATTGGCACCACAACGCGGGAGGAAGACTTCACCGAACATATCATCACTGCTTCAGCCCACAACTACCTTTTATTGTTTACGGACAAAGGACGTTGTTTCTGGCTCCGTGCATTTGAAATCCCAGAAGGAAGTCGCACTTCGAGAGGTCGCGCTTTACAAAATATTATCAACGTCCCTAAAGAAGAAAAAATCAAGGCATTCATCAAAGTTATCAACTTGAAAGATCAAGAATACCTTGAAAACAACTTCATCATTATGTGTACAAAACGAGGCACTATTAAAAAGACCTCGTTACAGGCTTATTCACGCCCACGTGCGAATGGTATCAACGCCATAAATATTAATGACGGAGACGAGCTGCTAGAAGCTTGTTTAACAACCGGAAGTAGTGAAATTGTTATGGCACTACGCTCGGGCCGCGCGATCCGTTTCAACGAATCTAATGTTAGACCGATGGGTAGAACTGCAACTGGTGTTCGGGGAATCACATTAGCGAGCAGCACCGATGCAGTAGTTGGCATGATTGCTGTAGATGACTCCGAAACGACAGTTCTCGTTGTGTCCGAGCATGGATATGGTAAGCGCACTGATATTGATGATTATCGTGTAACCAATCGTGGCGGTAAAGGTGTTAAAACTATTAATGTCACCGAGAAAACGGGAGAACTTGTCACTGTTAAAGGTGTTACAGACGACGATGATTTAATGATAATTAACAAATCCGGCATCGTGATTCGTATCGGCGTAAACTCTCTCCGTATTATGGGACGTGCAACGCAAGGGGTTCGATTAATTACGCTTAAGGACACTGATGCGATCGCCTCTGTCACTAAAGTTGAAAAAGAAGATGAAGAAGAGGTCGAAATTGTCGAAGGCGATATAGATGAAAACGAAGTTTCTAATGATGCGACAGATAAAAACGAAGAAGAAAACTAATATTCAGATTAGCGTCTATTCGCTAGTAACCTGCGCATGGCTGTGTGTTTCACTGCACGGCCACGCGCAGTCTGATTATAAGGAGAGTAGTAATGCCTTTGCATTCTACACGCAAACTGGCGATATAAAGAATCTGGAAAACGCAAAAAAATTCATTGACGCAACGTACACCACGCGCAGAGATTCAGCAAACTCGAAAGTCAACGTATTGCGGTCAATGATATACAGTTCTTTGGCGTATGCCGATTCGGCCCGTACCATCAAATCGGACACAGATCCGATCGACGTTACCTACAATGCTTTAAAAAACATCAAAGATAGAAATCTGTCTGAGTATCGTGCCGAAATTAAGTATGTAAAACAGAACCTTGCAGCGGCGCACCTATTCAATGCAAATAAAGCACTTGAAAAACAGGATTACGCAAGCGCATACGACAGTTATATACGGGTCAAGGATTTAAATATTGCAAACTATAACGTAACGTATAATCTGGCGCTACTTGCCTCTCAAACAGAACAATATAATGCCGCAGTGGAATATTATAAGCAAGTGATAAAACAATCTGACCCGGCTCCCGAATATTATCTGGAACTCACGGGCATCTATCGAAAAATCGGTGATAAACAGGCTGAATTAAATACCTTACAAGCAGCACGTACGCTATTTCCAGAGAATAAGCAGGTACTTATGAATCTTATTCAGGTATTCGCTAAAAATAACGAATACAAAGCGATTGTTCCGATAATCGACGAGGCGATTAAATACGAGCCAGAAAATATTGAATTGAACTATTTAGCTGGATTCGCGAACGAAACAGTCGGGAATAAAGAGATTGCAAAAAGATACTATCAGCAAGTGACACAGCTAAATGGCAACAACTATGAGGCTAATCTCGCGTTAGGTCTCATGTACCTAAGTGACTTTTTACAAGATGAAAATAATTCAGATGCACAGTATCAGGCACAAAATTTGTTACTTAAAGCAAATGAAATTAGACCATACGATGTGAATGCTCTAAAATCACTTTCGTTATTTTACGAAAAGTCAGGCGATATGATGCAATTAGATCGCGTCAAGTTATTATTGAATCAACTATCAAATAATTAGATATGAACATAAAAAGAGCAATAGTATTTTCTTTGTTAGTGGCTGCAGGTACTACCACTACTTTTGCACAGAACAGTAATTTGAAAAAAGCAAAAACAAATTTGCAAAAATTTGAAGAACTGAAAGGCGCCGGCTCAACAGAATTAGGAAAAGGCAATTTGGAATCTGCTAAAGAAGCGATAGATTTAGCTACAGCCCATGAAAAAACAAAAGATAAGCCCGAGACGTGGACGATAGCCGCATTAATTAACGCAAATATTGCAGCGATGGAAAACACTCCGGAGGCGGCTACCGCTGCTAATGATGCGATAAAAAAGGCAGAAGAGTTAGATACTGAAGGTGAAAATGCAGAAAACATTAAAGTGGCAGGCCAAGTACTTGGCCAATTTAAGTTTAACCAAGGAGTTGCAGCCTGGGAGAAACAAGATTTCAAAACGGCTTATAAAGAATTTGATGATGCTTTAGTTTACCTTCCAGGAGACACTACCCTTACCTATTATTCAGGTCTAGCGGCAATCCAAAATCAGGATTATCCAAATGCGATCGAAAAGTATAAGTTGTTAATTCCAGAAAAGGAATTCTCGTCGCACAAATCAATTATGGTTGATCTGCCAAAATTATACTTATCGAATCAAGATACCACAAGCGCAATTGAATATGCAGCGCAAGCAGCACAAGCATATCCTGAAGATAACGATGCGGCGGTACAAAATATCGAGCTGAATCTAATTGCTGGAAATGAAACAAAAGTTATCGCCGACATTGAAAATCAAATTACAAAAGATGCTGAAAACAAAGCATTATACTATTATTTAGGTATAGCACATTCCGCTGCTAATAATACCGATGAAGCAATCGAAGCATACAAGAAAGCCGTTTCACTTGACCCGAACTATTCGGACGCGAACAGAAATGCCGCGGCAACGATTATAAATACGGTAAGAGAAAAGTTGCATGCATTAAATGACGACAAAACACTATCCAATACGGATTATAGTGCAAAAGTAACGGCGCTTAAAGAAGAAATTAAAGTTGCCCTTCCTTATTTGGAAAAAGTAGTTGAACTTAATCCAACAGATTCTGACGCGTTAAGAAGCTTAAAAGGTTACTACGATTTCCAACAAGATGAAGCGAAATCAGTAGAAATACAAGCGAAAATTGACGCGATGCAGTAAGTAAAAATGCGAAGTTACGTAAAGCGCCCCGTTCTAATAGAACGGGGCGCTTTACGTATAATGGACTTTAAATCTAGTTTTCAGAACTGAGCTGGTCGTTCAAAACTTGCTCCTCAAAAAAGTCGTCGATTGTTCGATCGACACGTTTCCAAGTCATGTATGAATTGACATATGCACCATTTGACAATATCGGCTCCGTTGATTTCAAATAAAGAATATCACCTTCAAAATCGATCTTTCTTCGCTGTATTTTATTTTTCCAATTGGGGTATAACGAGCTTTTAATAATATAACTTACAATAGCATTGTTATTATCTAGTTTATATTTACCCGAAAAAGCCATATATCCTTGCAAGGAAGACACCATCTCTTCATGTGTGGCCATCAACTTATCATTGCTTTTATACAGTAATCGCTCATCTTTAGCGACCTGAACCGACATATAGCCGTCCGCGGCATACATTAAGATGCCATAAGGCGTTTTCCCCATAGGAAATAGTGAGTCTTCTCCGCCAATCGGGACCTCAATATATGATAGCAGGGACCAAGTGCCCACTAACTCATTCTTTAATGATGTCATAAAGAGTACAACGTTATTTTTATAATGATAACGTTAATAATCGGAACTTAGTTTGTCACAAAACAAGTATGATCTAATTTTGACAGAAATATTTTTGTTACTTTTAATGCATAATAGCTTACTATGTATTTATCGCAAATCGACACGGTAGACAAAATCGATAAGAAAGAGTTTTTAGAAAAATACTTTAAACCGAAAAAACCAGTACTAATTAGGGGTTTAGCAAAAACCTGGAATGCATACGAAAAATGGAATCTCAATTATATTGCCCAACAAGCAGGCGACCAAATCGTAGATCTCTATGACAACAAGCCGGCGGACCCAAACAAAGCAACAAATGAACCAGTAGCAAAAATGAAGATGCGTGAGTACATCGACCTGATAAAACGCGAACCGTCGGATTTACGTATTTTCTTTTTTATAATTACAGATAAAATACCCGAGCTTTTAAAAAACTTTTCTTATCCCGATCTTGGTTTTAAATACTTTAAACGAATCCCCACTCTATTTTTTGGAGGCAGTGAAGCGCGTGTCTTGATGCACTATGATATTGATTTAGCTGATTTGCTTCATTTTCAATTTGAAGGTCGTAAGCGAGTCCTTCTATTCCCTAATGATCAAGGTGTCTACCTTTACAAAGTACCCTTGTCTGTCCACACCGTGTACAACTTGAATTATGAAACACCAGATATGGGACAATTTCCTGCATTAAAATTTGCTCGGGGATATGAAATTTTTATGGAGCCGGGAGATGCGCTTTTTATGCCGAGCGGATACTGGCATTTCAACCGTTATCTAGAGCCGGGATTCTCCATATCGCTACGCTCCTTCCCCAGCGCACCTGGCCGTTTAATTCGGATGCTTAAAGAAGTTTTCGTCATGCGGTATACCGATAAAATATTACGTAAAATATTTAAAAAGAAATGGGTGAACTACAAACAACGACGCGCTTTTGAAAAAAGTAACGAAACATTAAAAAATCATTAAGACAATGGAGAAATGTCCATGTGGTAGCCTCATGCAATATACAGCGTGTTGCAAACTGATTCACGATGACCTCGGCAAGGCACATACCGCAGAATCACTCATGCGCGCCCGATATACAGCTTTTACAAAGGGGCTCATAGATTTTCTATATAATACAACTCACCCTACCTCTAGGCGATTTATAAAAAAAGTGGACGTTCAAAGTTGGACGGATCAGCGTAAATGGATGCGTCTAGAAATTTTAAATACTACAAAAACGACGGTTGAATTCAAAGCACATTATTTGGAATCATTGGAACCCCGAATACAACACGAAAAATCCACATTTAAGGCTTCCCACGGTAAGTGGTACTATCTCGATGGTATTTTCCTGTCTTAATTTTTTAATTCGTTTTATAAAATAAAAATTATTACTACCTTTGCAATTCCGTAAGTACGGAAAAATAAAATAATTAACAAATTTATTTAAAATGCAACAGTACGAATCTGTCATCATTCTTACCCCGTTGCTTTCAGAGGAGGCTGCTCAAGAAGTAGTAGCTAAGTTCAAGAACATTCTTACTGAAAGCGGAGCCGAAATTGTCGCTGAAGACAATTGGGGTTTGAAAAAATTAGCGTATCCAATCCAGAAAAAAACTACTGGGTTTTATCACTTAACTGAATTCAAGGCTCCGGGTGAATTAATTAAAAAATTAGAACTTGAATACAAACGTGACGAGCGTGTTATGCGTTTCCTAACTATTGCATTGGAGAAACACGCAGTAGCATACAACGAGAAAAAACGTAGCGGAGCATTCAACAAAAAAGCAAAAACTGAGGAGGTAGCAAACTAATGGCAAACGATAATATCCAATACGTGACTGCCCCTAAAGTAGAGGACAACCGTAAAAAATACTGCCGTTTCAAGAAAAATGGTATTAAATATATCGATTATAAAGACGCAAACTTCTTATTGAAATTTGTAAATGATCAAGGTAAAATTTTACCTCGTCGTCTTACCGGTACATCATTGAAGTTCCAACGTAAGGTTGCGCAAGCGGTAAAACGTGCGCGTATTGTTGGTTTATTACCTTACGTAACAGATTCATTAAAATAAGGAGGATACGACATGGAAGTTATATTAAAACAAGATATTAAAAGCCTTGGCGAAAAAGACGATGTTGTGGTTGTAAAGCCAGGCTATGGTCGTAACTATTTAATACCTCAAGGATATGCTACTTTAGCAACAATTTCCGCTAAAAAAGTATTAGCAGAGAATATTAAACAAGCGCAATTCAAACAAGAGAAAATTAAGAAAGACGCAACAGAACTAGCTTCGAAATTAGAAAGTGCAAAACTTACTATCGGTGCTAAAGCGGGTGAGTCTGGAAAAATATTTGGTAAAGTAAATAGTATTCAAATTGCGGAAGCTTTGAAGGCACAAGGTTACGATGTAGATCGTCGCCGTATCACCTTCGAAGAAGAGCCTAAACAATTAGGTGAGTACGTTGCAAACCTTAACTTACATAAGGAAGTTAAGGTTCAGGTACCTTTTGAAGTAATTTCAGAATAAATTTTATACAAAAAAAATAAAAGATTAAGAGGTTAAATCACATGATTTAACCTCTTTCTTTTTTTTAGAAATCGAAATACAACGCTTCTAAGCTACCGGTCGACACTAAAGAGCGATTAAGCTCACACGCACAATACCACCCCATTTAAACGCTGGAAGACTAATTAGTCGACTTGTCCCCCGCCGGCGCATTCAGAACTCGTACCTACCGCGCGCGAATCTACTTATTGCTCATTCTTCTTGGATGTGTACGAGACATCCTAGCGGATTAACATACGATTCGTATCTGGCATCCCCGTTCCTTTTTTACTGGGTGTGGCGTAATCTAAACGGGTGTGTGACGTAATCTGATTTAAACATCTCTCTTAGTCAGCTCGAATTGAACGTCTATTCACTGCGATAAAAAATACACACACAATTAATGAAATTTTCATTAATTTGCGATGTATTTTAATTTATAGTTTATGAAACCGAAGACGATCATTTTTGCATTAATAAGCGCGCTTGTTCTAATTATCCTATTCAACAATAAGGAAGAAGCATCATTTTGGTTATTTGGAGAAATTCGAACCTCTAAACTTTTAATTCTTGGTATCTTTTTCTTATTAGGAGTAACTACTGGAGGTATATTATTTCGGAGAAAAAAGGGCCGGCCTAAAGATTATTCGATTAACAACTCATCGGATGTAGATGGACAAACGGACCCCTTGGACCCCACGGATCCCCAGCAACTATCAGAGGAAGATAAAAAATTTTTAGGAAGATAATCGTCGAATACTTTAATTACAATTTTTCTTAAAAATAATCACCTAATTATTAAGTAATTCCCTGACTTTCCCAAAATAAACTGATATACAATTTGCTATTTAAGTGAAAATAATTACCTTTGCATCATTCCAAACAACGATAAATTAATATCATTTACCGGAATAAAAAAAACGATTCTGTAGCTCAGCTGGTAGAGCAATACACTTTTAATGTATGGGTCCTGGGTTCGAATCCCAGCGGGATCACAAATCAAAATATAAGCGCATCTAATATGCGCTTATATTTGTTTATAATCAGTACTTTATACAAAGTTCAAGTTTAATGCAATTTCAAAAGAATCTAATGAAATCGGGGATCAATCCGGATCATACAAAATTCTTAGGTGATAGCACATTTTAATCCTTCTATTGTACGACTGATATTTCTACCCGCCGATTTTGTTCTCTCCCGCTCTCTGTATCGTTGGATGCAACCTGCTTGGAGGCACCAAATCCTCTGGCACTAAGATTTTCGGATGGCACTCCAGCGTTGACGATATAGAGCATGACAGCATTGGCTCTATCCTCAGATAGCGATTGGTTGTATTTGGCCGTACCCTCGATGGATGAATGACCATTAATGATAAAATTAGCCGACGTATCTTTCAGCATTTCTCGGACGATATTGTCCAACACAGTGTAGGACTCTGTTTTGAGTACACTAGAATTAAATTCAAATAGAACGTTCTTGAAATTAAAATCCGGTTTTTCGACCACCGGTTCAGAGTTTTTTTGAGGTTCTTCCTGAGCAATGACAGGTTTTTCCACTATCTCAGTGGGTTCTTCTCGTACGGGCGTATGTTCAATCTGGCTACTTGGATTAATTACGATTTTGTTGGACTTGCAAGCTGACAGGTGTAAGACCAACAGAGCACAACTTGTTGCTAAAAGGCTTTTTATTATACGCTTCATAGTAGTTTCCTTTATTAATATATCCCCCCAAAGGTACTATATATTCCCTTATCCACCCTAGCAAAACGGATACAAACATAAATAATGTGCATAGAAACGCGAGTGTCATCACTTTAGAAGATGTATAGCGCGTATCTGTATAGAAAAAGGGAAGCATCAACTTCCCTCTTTCGATATATGATGCATCACGAAAACGAAACCAGTTCGTTTAGCTTTGTATTTATTATTTACGAATGCTGATCGCTACACGTCTATCTTTTACGCGGTCTGATTCGGGTGCATCAGGTGAAAATTCAGCAAAATCAGACCCATACCCTTCGGTTTCGATAACGCGATCACCGACACCTTTTGGCTCCAATGCTATTTGTACCGCTGCAGCGCGGTCGTTAGAAAGCTTTTTATTTATTTCCTCGGTACCAGTTTTGTCGGTATATCCACCAATTTTAACTTTCGCATCTGGGAACGCCTCTAATATAGCGGCTAAATTATCGATTTGAACCTGGCTTTCAGGAAGAATAGTTGAGGTTCCCGTCTGAAAATTCAAATTATCAAAATCAAACCATTTATTTTTCAATTCATCTTCCGACAGCGATTCATAATCTGAATTTAGGAAGATCACCAATTGATCTTCAATGCCCCCTTTGTAAGCGTCAATTGTTTCGCCATTAGGAAGCGAAACCATAATGCTCTCTCTGGCATTCACCGCACCCATGGACGAATCCATCGACAGAGAAGGTTCCGTGTCCATAGTCATACCAATCGTATCGGCATCTGTTGAATCCGTAAGCGCAGAATCATTCCCGCTACAACCTCTACCAAACAGAAACCATAACAATATCAATAAAAGAATAATAATAATCCACCAAAAACCGCCACCTTTTTTTCGCCTTTCTTGGGCAGGCGGTAAAGCAGCAGGTGGAACATGCTGCGGATCTCTGACTGGTTCGGCTGGAATAACAGGTTCTACTGGCTCATTCCTTGGCTCTACAGGAACCACAGGATCAACCGGCGCTGACTCGGTTCCAAATAGTCCCAACGCTAATCCTGCAGGTAGCGCCGAAACGAAGTTTGACCGATTATTGTTTAAATCAGCAGCTATCGATGACGTATCCCAACGTTCTCCGTTACTGGTTAATGCCCCAACTACGGCCGGAGTGGCCGCAGAAAATAAACTAGCAATACTATTGGTATTAATTCCTAAAAAAGTCGATAATTTAGAAAGAATATTATCGAATTCATCTCCAAACAAAGAACCTAAAAAAGATTTCGTCGAATTAACATTCTCGGCCGGATTTTCAGTGGACGATCCAAAATTCAACATGTTCGAAAAGTCAAATCCAGAAAAACCAGATTTTATTTTCTCTAATAAACCACTTAATTCAGGATCTGACTTACGCTGAAATCCTAAGAACAGGGATGGAATAACCGCAGAAACTCCTTGTTTCGCCTGATCGACAGTTAAGTTCTCCTGCGCAGCAAGATCACTATAACGCTGCTCACTAAAATAAGATTGAGCAATTTGAATTAAATTATTTTCCATAATATGCGTTTATAAGTACATGTAAGAAAACAACTTGTGTAACAATTTGTTTGCTTCAGGGCAAATAGGCAGTTAAAATTTTCGAAATCCCCCCCGTATCTCCTTGTTTATGGCTATTAAAATGCGCTGCTTTCAAAGACCAACAACGGATGGTTTTTGCCAAAAAAAATAAACTCGAGCAAAATACGAATTCGACTATCTATCGCCAATTGTAGCAGGTCGTTCGGACTATGTAAGTCATAATTTCGTATTTTTGCTATACTATGATAATAGAAGAATTAAAAAAAGAATTACTCGGAAAGACCTATCCGGAAACAGTACAAATTAGCGCTGATCAAGTAGTCGCGGATGCAGCAACGTTTCTAAAAATTCAATTTATTGAGGTGGACCTCTGGACCAAAGAAAAGGAAAAATGTCCAGCTTACCTTCGGCTTTTGAAATTTCATGAGGCAACTAGAAAAACCACAGAAGAATAAAAGTTTACTCTTTACGACTCAATACACCCTTTATAAGCTGATAAATGCGATTAACTAATAATGAATACAATTTTGAAAACTTCGATTTCAACGCTATTAGTGAAGTATACTTATTAAAGCATTTCCAAGGGGCACAAGTTCCCGGCACCGCGGAGGTAAGCGGCGTAAAAGCAATCGATCTAGCAATCAATCAAGGGCGGTTCCTGCTCAAAGATTACTCATTTCCAACGGCGGTGGAGCTGCATGTGCGCCAAAATTGTGACGAGCTTCGAATTTCATGCACATGTGGAGAAAACGCCATTACACTTTGTACACATGAATATGCCACGTTGCGCGCATTACAGAAAAACGTTCAGTACAAAGCTTTTTTCGATCACCACATACGAATAAGTTTTCTTAGGTCTCAAAGTATTCAATATGGATTAGAGAATGAAAAAGATATTGAGCAGTATTTCCGGTTGCAATATATAAATGACAACATCGTCGCAACCCCACACAACCCCTATTTAATCGTCCCAGATCCCACCCTCGGCAATCAAATTACGAATGAATCAAAACATCCGGTCGATGCTAAATTATCAACCTCTCCCGACCGCACTCAACGGATACTTGTCATTAGTCGCCACAGATTCTATGATCAACTGCGTTTTGAGGTAATTGATGTAGGCATCACCGATAGTGGAAAACTAAAATCACCGTTACATTATATCGATATCAGGGCGTTACTCTGGAAAGCACAAAGTGCACAGGAAACCAAGTTTTATGCAGCCATAAATTATTTTGCACAGAACTACTCAGATACCGAATCAACCGCCGATTTACAGGCGCTGCACATCCTACAAGCAAACCCATTAAACCTCCCAGTATATTTCCACGATCGCGAAATAGCAGAAAAAAAAACTCCCCGATCACTCGTCGCAATTAAGTTATATGCGATGCGGGGACAAATTGAAATATCCGTGGTGAAAAAATTACCATTCTATGAAATTCAAGCCTATTTCATACACCAGGAGGTGACCAAGAATATTCACGCCGTCGACATTATTTATCGCTATTTTATACGAACAGATGATGCGTATTTTTTGATCGATAAATTACCGATATTACACACCATCGAATACTTTAAAAGCAAGCCTGAAAAACTTTTAATTCACCATTCCAAATACGGTGATTTTCTAAAATCAACGTTGCTCCCATTAGAAGAGTCGCTTGCCGTAAAATATACATACATCCGAAAAGCTACTGAAAAAGAAAAAAAGACTATCGCGAGTGACGTACAGCAAATAATTTACTTAAATCAACACGGACATTATGTCAATATCACGCCAATTATGCGTTATGGAGATATGGAAATACCCCTATTTTCGAAACGAAATATCACGGCTATTGATGCGGCCGAGAACCCGTATCAAATAAAAAGAGATAAAATGCAGGAGGATTTATTTTTAAGTCGAGTGACTCGCATGCATCCTACATTTACTGATCAATTGTCCGAACCGACGTATTTCTACCTTCATTATCAACAGTTTTTAAGAGAGGATTGGTTTTTAGACAGCATCGAATATTGGAAAAGCCAGGGTATAACCATACTCGGTTTTCAGGAACTTGAATTCACCAATAGAAACACCAACAAGCCAACAATAAATATTGAGATACTGAGTGGGACGAAATGGTTTGAAACTAAATTTAATTTACAATTTGGCGAGCAGCAAGTGTCTGTAATACAGCTCTATAAATCTATTCGTAATAAAAGTAAATATATCGAGCTTGATGACGGCAGTATCGGTATTATTCCCCAGGATTGGCTACACAAAATAACACGCTATTTCAGCCTAGGAATACTGAAGTCTGGACAATTATTGATCTCGAAGTTCGCTTTCAGTGAATTACGTAAATTAGCACAGGAAGACCGAGTATCCAAGGATATTTTAGCTGAATTAAGTCGTTATAGTGACGGCATTAATAATCTAAAAGACATCCCGTTAGCCCTCCCGCCAACGGCCCTTAAGGCGACCTTGCGTGATTATCAACTACAAGGCGTAAGCTGGTTGATACACCTTGATAGATTCAATTTTGGAGGTTGCCTCGCTGATGATATGGGACTCGGAAAAACCGTGCAAATTATAGCATTTTTGTTATATCAAAAAGAAAACCGTGGACCACATACGAACTTAATCGTATGTCCAACCTCGCTCGTTTTCAATTGGCAAAACGAGATCCTTAAATTTGCACCAACACTGAGCGTCCTGGTATTGCATGGTACTGACCGGCATTCCTATAACACTTCGATGGAGAAATACGACATTGTTATTACCACCTACGGGTTGATGGTATCGGATATCAACGTATTGAAGAAATTTTACTTTAACGCCGTAGTATTGGATGAATCCCAAGCAATTAAAAATCCAAATTCTGAAAGAAACAAAAAAGTGCTGATGCTGCAATCTCGAACGCGCTACATTTTAACGGGTACGCCAATCGAGAACAGTACTTTTGACCTTTTCGGCCAGTTGTCGTTTGCATGCCCTGGCATTCTGGGAAGCAAACAATTTTTTAAAGACACGTACGCCACACCGATCGATAGATTTCAAGACAAAAAAAGGCTCCATACGTTACATAAAAAAGTAGAACCATTTATATTACGCCGCACGAAAAAACAAGTCGCTAAAGATCTGCCCGAAAAGACGGAGGCAATTATTTTGTGCGAGATGGGCCCAGTACAAAGAGCGATTTACGAAACTCATCAAAGTGCACTTCGAGACTACTTGGAGAATAACATGGACGAAGAGCTCGCGCAGTCCAGCATGCACATGCTAGCTGGGCTGACAAGACTGCGTCAAATTTGTAATGCACCGTATCTATTAAAAGATGGTTACGATAAGTCAGTCTCTTCGAAAATCGATGCCGTGCTCGAGCAACTCGATGCAATAGCTTACGGGCACAAAATTATAATATTCTCCCAATTTGTTGGTATGCTCGAACTCCTAAAAGAAGCACTTGAAAAGCGCGATATACCGTTTGAAATCCTTACGGGCGCAACAAAAAATAGAGCAGAAGTGGTTAATAGCTTTAACGAAAACCCGCAAATTAGGGTATTTCTGGTTAGTTTAAAAGCTGGCGGAACGGGTTTAAATTTAACCGCTGCGGATTATGTATTTCTAATGGATCCTTGGTGGAACCCCGCAATCGAAAATCAAGCTATCGATCGGATACATCGTATAGGTCAGCATAAAAATGTGGTCGCCGTCCGGTTCATTTGCCCTGATACCATAGAAGAGAAGATCATAGTTATGCAGAACAAAAAAAGACAGTTAGCGACTGATTTAATCAAATCGGAGAGTTCGTTCTTGCAAAAAATTGGTAGAAAGACATGGATCGATATTCTAAATTAATCTGCTTGTTTTTCAAGGACTATGCCATTTCCAAACTCCAATTGATCGGGGTCTTTAAATTTAAATCCATAATCTTGCTCGAGGACCTCGCCATACCCCTCAATTGCCAATTTACCATCTAATTTAAAGGCAATTTCTCGGCTTGATACTCTACCTTCAGACTCAAATTCATAAGTTGCTAAAAGGACACTATCTTCCACTACCCCCTTAAAGCTACCAGAATTAAAATCCTTTTCCTTTAATGCATAATTTAATTGCCCCATCACGCTATCCCCTTGTAAGTTCAGATGCATTGAAACGGTGTCACCATTTTTTTCATAGGAATAGGAACCAATAATATCGAACGAATTAAAGGGTGCCATTTGTTGCACACCGGCACTTGTATCAGCTTTTGATCCCCCTCCATTGTTGTCGTTCCCACAAGCGGAAAAAACAGCTCCTAAGAGCAAAAGAATATTTAATTTTTTCATATTTATTTTTTCAATATAGTCATTAAACTACCGAATCAATTAGTTGCCAATTTTACGGAGAGCTCATGAAGTATATCCTTTGCTTCATTCAAATCATTATTCCAAGTTGGTTTGGGGTCAACAGTACCTAATTTCTGAATTGCTGTCTGTAAACTGGCTAAACCGTTCAGGTCGCCTTGCAGCCGAAGTTTGGTTTTGACAATTTGAATTTTCTCATAGTCCTGAATCCCCTCAACCATACGTTCGAACCGAATCGAACTCCGTGCTCCCGGATATACGACAAAGGTGTCCCCAGCTGGAAATGCACGAAACCTAGAGTCGACTGCTGCATCTTCTACCCAAGAATTATAAGCCCATCGCAACATCCCATTAAAGTTGTTCGCTTCGGTATACCATCCCAGATAGGTCGACTCAGCAGGCGGAGAAAATGTGAATTGATTCGGAAATACGTCAGTACAACAAATGTAGAAAGTAGTATTCAGTCCCCTCGCTTTGCGATCTTTCAAATCTTCGGGGGAAAAAGGATGTGCCGCTGATATGCTAATATCCTCACTATCGGGATAACGTTGATATGTCTTATGGTTATCTGCATATGACACGCCCAGTTTTGGACTAATCTCTTTCAACAGAGAAAAAGCCGCAGCCATCTCTTCGCTCGACCGCTCATCGATTGCAATATTGGTGATATTTATCCAGTCTTTTGCTTCTAAATGCGCAACAAAATCTTTAAGAAACGGTGTCCACACCTCTTTAAAAATTGGCGTTCCAGGCTTTGCTGCAACCGTCACTAATGAATCAGAAGCCTCATCATGGTAGTGAATTTCGTTATTCCACGGAATAATAGAGTAACAATTGATCATCTTATTTACACCGAGATCCAGCATTAACTCTACCCACTGGTCAAAAATTGCATAGTTATATTTCCAACTACCATCTGATTTTTTCGTCCAGGTGATCATATCGTCATAGGGATCGTATGTTTGAACGTTCCAAGGATCTTTATTAAGCGTGGTGGTTATAACTTTCTGACCAGCGTCGGCAAGCATTTTCATAACAGGTTTAAGTGCCTCAAAATGCGCATCGGACCAAAGCTCTACGCCATGTACACGCGCAACAGCGGCTGGATGTTGCCACTGATCCAAATGGAAACCCCACTTGCTTACCGCCGGTAAAGTTTGATCAACAACTTCTAAAGTAAAATCCAACTCATCCAGTACTTTTCCTTGCGAGGTAATTGCAATTTTCGAGGAATATTTTCCTGGTTTCGCGTCCCGGGGAATATGAACCGTTACCCATACTGGACGTACTTTGTTCGCCTCCATGTCAAGTGCTTGAACGCTATCGAGCATATCGGCAGAAAGAGAGGCCGGGAAATCACCATTTTTACGCGGACCACAACCATCGCCATATTCATCAGTCATCACGTAACGTACAAATCGCGCTGACGCTATATCACCCGCTAGTTTATCTCCATCAGTTTGTGCGAATTCAGAGACCTTCACTTGAACATCGCTAACCAGTTCACTGGTCCATAAAAGAATTTGGGTCCCTACTCGCTCGCCTTTCCAACCACGTACTCCGTGTTTTTTGCTTTCCCGTATATCGGGCACTAATGACTTGGCGAAACGCTTATCAACCGTTGCATACGAGGCGTGCAAACCTTTGTTCACGCCGGACCAATCAGCTAGCGTATCAGCTGTCGGGTCAGCTAACTCACTTTGAGTACTCTTGGAATGGGGCGTTTGGTGTACACAGCCCGACGTTGCAAGTAATAACAATCCCGAGAGAAGCATACCACTGAAATTAGATGAAGATATTTTCATAAGTATTGAGTCAATTTTTAGTCTTCTTACAGCAAGCTAACTAAATTTAATAGGCATTGCAAATTACACGGAAACGCAATCGTTTGCAAAAATATGAATTTGTAGAAGTGGGAGATGCAGGTAGAAGCTTCCACAACAACGTCTGCATTTTCATCTGAGTCAAAGTTCCTGCGACTTAACGTTAACCGAGAGCTACGTCCTGGGCAAACACATTAAAAATTCCAGTGCAACATCTGACGCTGATGTACGTTGTTTAGTCATTGTTCCGGCTTTTGATCGCCACTTTGTTCTTCAGGGAGAAATTCTGGATTCCATTTATGTCTCGTTTCCTGCAGGCACCCTCCTGAAAATCAATCTCAAGTACCTAATGTAATTTCTTTTCAATGGTCCAATGTCCGCGTATATTGCGCTGATAGAGCCCGGCATCCACGGTTTTACGCCTTATGTAATAGCGCACCTCTTTCCCGCTATTCCAGGAGCTTTGAAACAGCGTTCACTTTCCGCTTTAATCAAAACAGGCAGGTCCTTCCACCTCAGCGGCTCATCGATAATTATTTGCAGAATATTTATTTTAATGCGTTTGCCCTGTGCGAAGCATTTTAAAATTGCATCTGATAGAATAAAATTTAAGACTTTATAAACACTTTTGCTAATATTTGGGATTGGGGCAGATTAAAAATTATCAGGAGTTAAATCAATTGGTAAAAAATGAAATATACATAACCAATAGCAACTCGTTGAGCTTTATCGTTGTGAAAATACATCTGAGTTTTTTGGGAAAGCCGGCAGGATCTTACCCTTTTTGAGTAGAATGGGTCTATCCAATTGCCAAACTCTGTGTTTTTGATGATACAAATGCATTAGTTTAAATACACTACTCCCCAATTATAGATATCATCAATAATCGATTCCAGTTTTTCACCCTTTTCGGTCAAACTATACTCGACAGTTGCTGGAACAGTTGCAAAAACCTCTCTTACTATGACTCCATTTTCGACTAAATTTTTCAACTCCTTCACCAACATCCTAGTATTGATATGAGGGATTGAACGTTCCAATTCGCTAAAACGCTTTTTCCCGGAGAATAGCATATAGATAATGGACATAGACCATTTCCCTCCAATTACTTTTAAAATTTCTTGAAAGACACACTGGTCTTCAAAATTTTTAATTTTTTTCACTTCCATAAGTTACTTTTTTTCAACTACACTTTACTATATGACACTACTGGCCAAAATTGTAACTACTTGCAAAAGTAAAGTATGAATTTTATGTTTGCAACACATATTCTTAAATATATCAGTATGAATAATTCATTAAAAGGACAAATCGCTCTGGTTACAGGTGGAACTAAAGGTATAGGAAAGGCTATTGCAACTAAATTAAGTAGCGAAGGTGCCACATTAATTATAACCGCGCGATCAGAGCCCTTGGAGAATTCCTTAGGCCATCATTTCATTGAAGCCGACCATTCAAAGAATGAAAGTGCGGATATAATCGCACAAGAAATTATCGAAAAATATGGCAAACTAGACATTATCGTAAATAATGCAGGAGCAAATTTAACCCCCAGTGGTGGCTATAGTGTACTTTCGGATGAAGACTGGAACAACGAGATACAATTGAATTTAATGTCAGCAGTTCGCATGAATAAAGCATTAATTCCATTAATGATAAAACAAAAAAAAGGTGCCATAATTAATATCTCGATGAATCCCGCCATCCAACCGATGTGGGAAATAACGATGGCGTATTCTGCAGCGAAAGCGGCATTAAATGCATACAGTAAGGCTTTAGCATCTGAGTTAGGGAGTAAGGGCATACGTGTCAATACCGTTTCACCAGGCTTAGTTAAGACACCACAAATGCAGCAATATATTGATACAATGTCAGAATCTTCAGGCATCACAGTTGCAGAAGCTACCCAATCGTTAATGAATAAACTTGGGAATGTTCCATTAGGACGCCCAGGCGAACCAGAGGAAGTCGCTGATTTGGTTCGGTTTCTTGTGTCAAAGGAGGCAAGTTATCTTTCAGGTGCAATTTATCAAATTGACGGAGGTTCTCTGGCCGTAGTTTAATCTATGAAAAAAATTGATCTGCCTGAGGATTGATGATAACTTTTTTGTGCTCCAGCTGTTCATGTAATGCCATACGCTATGGTTTGCGTATGGCTTTTTTATCTTTAGCCTGCTGCTCTTTGATTTCTGCATTCTGTTCTTCGCCGACTTGCTCGATCAGGGTATCTGGAGCTAATGAATCAAACAACTATAATTGTCCTACTTTGGGCATATAGGGTTCTCACCGTACGTATGCATACATTGAGACCAACTCGCGCATCGGAAATGCAATTGATTATGGTCATTGTGCTAACGAGTTGTAGCGCATCGCATTTTCAAATTCGTTCAACGATTTAGATCATCAAATCGGGACTAAATGTTGGTTTACCAACAAAAATATTGAACCGCATAAACGTACTTTTACGTCGGGAATAGGTCGTATGCCTCCCTTCTTGTTGTAAACCATCTATATAATTGCCACCAAACTCGAACAAATCGATCTGTTCGTTATCCTTACGAAGAATTTGAGTAATTTCGGTAGCGGTAACATATTCTATCCTTGGGCCCAACTCGTTGATTTTCTTTCGATACTCATTAACTTCAGCTGTCAGATAGGTATCGAGAAATACCTTTTTTAATCGTACCTTTGTGCTCGAATCAGAACGGACCGATGATACTTCGGAACGTGTCGCAAAGATCGAAGTATCGATATACGACGACTTGTTGTGTGTTATTCGAATCTTAACACTCCAAGATCCGTCCTGCTTCTAATGGTGTTTCAGGATTACTGATGATACGGTTGTCATTGTTAATTATTTGTAAATATTTTTGAATAAATATAAACAAAATACCACGCTCGACCTTGTACAGGTAAAGTGGATACTGCGGTTAAACACAATCAAAACACGTTGACAAACAATATGTTAACACATTAAATACAGTCAAAAAATTTATTAAATGGTAAACGTATCGAATCTAAGCCTTCGATTTGGAAAACGCATTCTATTCGAAGATGTAAATTTAAAGTTCACAACAGGAAATTGTTACGGTATTATTGGTGCCAATGGTGCTGGGAAATCTACATTTCTAAAAATAATTTCCGGCGAGGTAGATCAAACTTCTGGATCGGTTTCTTTCACACCTGGCGAACGGATGTCGGTATTGAATCAAAATCACTATGAGTTTGATGATTTTACCGTCCTGGAAACAGTAATGATGGGTAATCAAGATCTATACAAGATCATGAAGGAGAAAGATGCGATTTATATGAAAGAAGATTTTACCGACGCCGATGGCGAACGCGCGGGTGAATTGGAAAGTATTTTCGCAGAAATGGATGGTTGGAATGCGGAAAGCAACGCAGCTACCTTATTGAGCAACCTGGGCATAAAAGAGGGTCTACACATTAAGCTCGTAAAAGAGTTGGATGGTAACGAAAAGGTGCGTGTACTGTTAGCCCAAGCACTTTTCGGTAATCCTGATATTTTAATTCTTGATGAACCTACCAACGATCTCGACATCAACACGATCGCATGGCTTGAAGACTTTCTTGCTTCATACGAAGCCATCGTACTAGTTGTTTCCCATGACCGCCACTTCCTGGATCATGTATGTACGCATATTGTAGATATTGACTTTGGTAAAATGAGTGTCTACTCGGGTAACTACTCATTTTGGTATGAATCCTCCCAGTTAGCATTAAAACAACGTTCTGACCAGAACAAGAAAACCGAAGACAAGATTAAAGAATTGCAAGAGTTTATTCGAAGATTCTCCGCAAATGCATCAAAATCCAAGCAAGCAACTTCGCGTAAAAAAGCACTTGACAAGCTTAATCTTGATGATATCAGACCCTCGAACAGAAAATACCCCGCTATCATGTTCAACCAAATGGATCGCGAGCCGGGTGATCAAATATTGAATGTTGAGGGACTTAGTAAAACAGTGAATGATGAGGTCTACTTTAAGGGGGTCACATTCATGATCAATAAAGGAGATAAGATAGCTGTTTTATCTGAAAACTCGCTCGTTACCACAGCCTTCTATGATATACTTTCTGGACGCGACACGGACTTCAAAGGCGATTTCAAATGGGGTATAACGATTACTCCGACTGACATGCCAATTGAAAATGCCGAATATTTTGACGGGAGTAATGAAAACTTGATCGACTGGCTGCGTAATTACACCAGTAAGCCCGAAGCTGACGAACAATTTATCCGTGGATTTTTGGGTAAAATGCTCTTCTCAGGCGAAGAGGTGATGAAAAAAGTATCGGTTTTATCGGGTGGTGAAAAGATGCGTTGTATGTTCTCCAAAATGATGCTGCAAGGTGCAAACTTTTTACTTTTTGATGAACCTACAAACCATTTGGATCTCGAGTCTATTACCGCGTTAAACAATGGTATGTCAGAATTTAGAGGATCAATGTTGTTCACCTCACGTGACCACGAACTAACAGAAACTGTTGCCAACCGTGTCATTGAGCTAACCCCTAACGGCATCATCGATAAACTGATGACCTATGACGAGTATATCAATTCCGATGTAGTAAAAGCTCAACGGGAGGAATTATACGGTCGAAGCAAGTAATTCCAACCAATAACGGAAACAAAAAAGTCCTGTAAAAATACAGGACTTTTTTGTTTTTAAAAATTAGCTGAGCGCGTATGCTTCGAGCTCACATGACTCTATTTTTATATACCGTCTTTGTGATATTGGAACTCAAATCCATCACATATCCATTTACAATTGCATATTTCAAAGTCCCCCCTGTACTTAAAAAGAAATTAGTACTTCCGTACGGTACTATCTCGGTGGATGTCGTGAAATCAGGGGAAGTAACGACCACAAGGGGCAGGTTATGCAGCTCGTTATCTTCTTTATGATTTACCTTTACAGCAATATACCCCTCTTTAAGTAATTCCAAAGCGCGTTTTTGGGTTATCGCATCAACCGATTCAAATGCCTCCGGATAGGTTTTACCAGGAACAAAGGAAAGATTCGATGCATCAATATCGTCGTAGCCGTAAAAATCAGCGAGGTCTCCAATATCCTCAACATGCCCACGAACGTAAAAATCCTTTTCAACTGTTGTCTCGCTCCTTCGGATCGCTATATCAGTAACTAAGTTTGCCCGTTTAGAACCGATATCCAAGTTCCGGATTACCACGTCATGAAGTTGAGATGCACTAAATGGTATTTGGTCGTACTCTTGGTGATCGTACTGCTGATAGGATCCTTGGGCAATTTCAATCAACGCTTGTAGAATGATTGCAAAATTCATTTTACGAATTTCCTGCTTCTCGGGATCTCCTTTAAGTCCGCCCGATTCAATTAATACCGTGCTGGCTCCCCAAGACTGAAAGTTATCTCCAAATCCACGCGGGCTATATGTGTCATCATATTTCGCAACAGCGCTAGGAATATATTGCTGTAACAAATTATTCATTCCAACAATGAGCTGCATAGCACCCTTGCGCACGTCATTCACCTCTCTTTCGACATTGTAAGCCGGTGCTAAAACAGAAATTGCAACCGGATTATTTGTACCAGGAACATTGTAATAGATATTCTGATCATGTAAATTAAAACCGTAACTGGGTTTAATTTTTTGAGCCATAGCACGTAAAAGTCCTCCTTCTACAGATTCACTCTCCCTTGCATCTCTATTGAGATCAATATATTGAGCATTTTTACGTGTGTACCGTTGCGCGCCGTCAGGATTCAACATCGGTATAAAATGCATTTCCAGATTATCGTTTAATAGTGTACGAATGGAATCGTAACCATCTTCTCTGCCTTCAAGAAAATTAAAAAGGTCAAACAAAGCCATAGTAGCAGTAGGCTCATCCCCATGCATTTGCGACCATAGCATTACCTTTTTTTCGCCCCTACCATATTGTAATTTATAAATCGAGCGATCTTCGAACGACTTACCGATCTCGTCAACCTTAAGTACGCCATGCTCCTGATGCTTATTGACTAATATCGCAATATCATTGTGCTTAAAACGCCTGTGTATAAGTTCGTTTTCTTTATATCTCTCGTGTAAAGTGTTGTATTGTGCTGTATCTAGTGGCATCGTGTCTTTAAAATTGGATTTATCATTCGGCAACATCCCCGTACATGATTGAAAGAAGATAACCGCTCCAAGGCCAAGTGTATGTAAGTTCGTTTTCATCATATTAGTTTAACGCTGGTTCCAATAACTCTATTATACCTGCAGTCGCATCCATTCTTACTGTGACACCTACTGGAAGGATAAATTGATCCGAAATATGCCCGATTCGTGCACCGCTATACGAAGGGATATTTAAAGGACGAATATAATCGTCTAATATCTGGTCAAGATTAAATGAGCCATAGCCAGAAGTCGGGCTGCAGTCCGTACAGTTACCAAAAACAAAACCTTTGATTGCAGCGAGTATTCCCGCATTCTTCAACTGACAAAACATCCTATCTACACGACCATAATCTTCGTCGACCTCTTCGATAAATAAAATCGCATCTTTAAAATCTGGAAGAAAGGCCGAGCCACATAACCCCGAAACTAGCGTAAGATTCCCACCTAATAACACCCCTTCCACGCGACCCTCATGGATCGTTCGGATTCGATCATTGTATTGAATAAAGGTATCACCCTTCTTGGCTGGATTCACGAATTTTTGGAGTTTATTTTCAAAAAACTGTTCTTCAAATTTCTCAACCAATTGGCTGCTCCATGTACTGGTACCGACTGCCCCGTGAAAAGAAACAAGGCCGATTTTCGTATACAATGCAAGTATTAATCCCGTGATATCACTATATCCCAATATTACTTTAGGATTTTTAGCTATTAAGCTGTAATCAATACGATCCAGCAGCCGGCTAACGCCTGTTCCTCCTCTTATACAAACTACTCCCTGAACCTGAGGATCAGCAAACATCTGGTGAATGTCTGCTAGCCGCTCTTCATCGGTACCTGCTAAATTTCCGTAACGAGACCGGATATGCTCTCCTTCTTTGACGCGAAAACCGAGCTTCTCGAGTAGCTCTTTGGTCACTAAAATAGATCGTTCTGAATCTAGCGCACCGGCCGGGGCAATAATACCAATGCAGTCGCCCACATTCAATGTCGCCGGTTTTAATGTCCGTTTGAGCGCGAGTGGTACAGCCCGACTCTCATTTGACCAAAAGCCTAACGAAACAACGCCTAGCCCGAAGGACTTCAAAAAATGTCTTTTATTCATTCCCCTTACCGATTAAATAAGATACGGTGTCCGGTGCCGGTTTCGATAATTTCGCCGCCACTATAAGCAATATTTCCGGAAACCAAAGTATGTGTAATGCTTGATGAAAATTGGTGGCCCAAAAAGGGTGACCAACCACATTTAGAAAGTATATTCTCTTGGGTGACCGTGTATGGTTTATTTAAATCCACAAGCACAAGATCTGCCCAATATCCTTCACGGATAAATCCCCTGCTCTCAATCTCAAACAATGTAGCGGTGTTGTGCGCGGTTTTCATAACCAATTCTTCTATGGTTAACTTCCCCTGTTTCACCATATCTAGTAAAGCCTGCAACGCATGCTGAATTAACGGTCCGCCCGAAGGAGCCTTCGCATACGGCTGTTCTTTCTCTGCCAGCGTATGTGGTGCATGATCCGTTGCAATTACGTCGATCGTACCATTTAATACAGCTTCTAAAATTGCGTCCCGGTCGGCCGAACTTTTGACCGCAGGATTCCACTTAATGAAATTTCCTTTTTGTGGATAGTCTGCATCGGAAAACCACAAGTGGTGTATACACGCTTCTGCCGTAATACGTTTTTCAGAAAGAGGAAGCGTACTATCAAAAAGGCTGGTCTCTATCGCCGTCGAGATATGAAGGATATGTAATCGTGTATTATGCTTTTTCGCTAATTCGACCGCTTTTGAAGAAGAAAGATAGCAGGCCTCAGCGGAACGAATTAATGGATGCATCTGTGCAGTTAGACCTTCTTCACCATATTTTTCAATATAGGTATTAAGATTATGTTGTACGGTCGCTTCATCTTCACAATGAACGGCAATCAATGTCGGCGCTTCGGAGAAGATAGCTTCTAAAGTCTGTGCGTTATCCACCAGCATGTTTCCAGTTGAAGAGCCCATAAAGATCTTTATACCACAAACTTCGCGTGGATTTGTTTTGAGAACCTCCGCAAGATTATCGTTCGCTGCGCCCATATAAAAGGAGTAATTTGCTAAAGAGCACTCCGAAGCAGTTTCGTACTTATCTTCTAAAAGACGCTGCGTAAGTGTATTGGGAACAGTATTAGGCATTTCCATAAATGAGGTTGTCCCTCCAGCTACCGCAGCACGGCTTTCGTGCCAAATATCTGCCTTGTGTGTCAAGCCTGGCTCACGAAAGTGTACTTGGTCATCAATTAACCCCGGAAGTAGATGCAATCCGGTTGCATCGATGAACTGATCGGCGGGATGATTAATTTCATCGGCAATCATTTCTATTCGGCCCTGGTTCACGTATACATCTGCTATAAAAGTATTCCCTTCGTTGACAATTGTTGCAGACTTGATAAGTATTGATGACATTTATATTAGAAATTTAATAGTTAAAGTGCGTTGATTGATCCTATTTCTTTTAGTAGCTTGTTATTCAAACGAATTTACGAATAAACTACAAACATGCCACCAAAACATAAAAGAAAAAGCCCGCAATCGGGCGACTGCGAGCTTCTCTATTAACCAATTATAAACTTAAATTATGAGATCACAAATTTAATCTTTTGGCAAAGGAACCACAATAGATATATGCACCTTCATGCATATTGTTACTATCTATCGACCTCACCAAGCACAATATCAATCGACCCCAGTATCGCAATTAAGTCCGTGATCAACTGTCCTTTTCCTAACACAGGCAAAACAGAAAGATTATTAAAACTTGGGCCTCTGGCTTTTACACGCTTGGGGATATCCGTTTTTTCTTGCGTCACAAAGTGAAACCCCAGTTCACCTTTGGGGTTTTCTGCACGAATGTAATATTCTTGTGATTTTAAATTCACCTTCTTTGGAACACGCCCCCTTGGGTCAAAATCAGGCGTACGTTTAAAGTCAGACAACAATCGTCGTGTACATTGCTCAATAATTTTCACGGATTCTTTTACTTCATCTACCCGAACCTTATAGCGATCCCAACAGTCGCCCACAATTCCCATCTCCCCCTTGCCGATTGGTATTTCAAAATCCAACTCTGGGTATACCGAATATCCGTCTACACGGCGTAAGTCCCATTTAATACCCGACGCGCGTAACATTGGCCCGCTGCAGCCGTAATTTATTGCCACATCTGCCGGAAGTGCACCGATATTTGCCGTCCGTGAAATAAAAATTTGGTTGTTAGAAAGTAAATCATCAAGTTCAACAAGCTTAGGCTTAAAATACTTGACAAAATCATTGCAACGCTCCTCAAACCCGACAGGCAAATCATAAAACAAACCGCCCACCCATATATAATTATAGAGCATTCGAGAGCCAGATGCCCATTCCAACATATTCATTATATGCTCTCTATCACGAAAGCACCACATGAATGGCGTAAATGCACCGATATCGATTCCGTATGTCCCGATGGCAATCAAATGGGAAGCGATACGGTTAAGTTCACATACCAACACGCGTATATATTCTATGCGCTTTGGCAAGTCATTATCAATTCCGAGCATCCGCTCCACGCCCATCACAAAGGCGTGACTATTGTTCATCGATGACAAGTAATCAAGCCTATCGGTAAAAGGAATTGATTTGCCGTAATTCATCGACTCCGCATGCTTATCAAAACACCGATGAAGATATCCCATATGTGGAATAATTTCTTTCACCAGCTCACCGTCGGTGACCAGTTCCAGCCTTAGTACGCCATGGGTTGAGGGGTGCTGCGGACCGAGGTTTATCACCATTTCCTGAGCGTCTATCCCCGCTATTTTATCTTTATATCGTTCGAGGGCCTCTGTATATTTACGCATGAAAAATTATTTAATTGATATACCATGATAGCTTTCCGGATCCTTATAATCTTTTCTCAACGGATAGCCTTCCCAATCGTCTGGCAGCAAAATTCGTCGCAAGTCAGGATGACCGGTAAAAAAAATACCCATCAAATCATATGCTTCTCGCTCATGCCATTCTGCAGTCCGCCAAACCGAACTCACCGAAGGTACTTCCGGTAAATTATCATCTTTTCGTTCATTCGTTAATTCCACTTTCAGAACCAATTGCTTTTGATAAGGTATCGACGCTAAGTGGTATACTACTGTAAACTTGTTTTCTGGAAAATAATCGACAGCGGAAATATTAGATAGAAAATCGAAATAATATTCCTCCGTATCTCTCAAAAACATACAAATATCCACGATAAAATCGACTTTCAGCACAAAAATTGGTTGCAAAGAGGATTCTTCAACGCGCACAAACGCCTCGGGTCCAAAAGTATTAATAATGTGTTCTTTTAATTCTCCAATCATACTGTTAAGGTGCCAAACGATGAATTTCCCAATCCCCCCCACGGTTAACATATTCCACTCTGTCGTGTAAACGGCTGCTTCTTCCTTGCCAAAACTCCATACGAACAGGTTTCACAAGATAACCGCCCCAATACGCTGGCCGAGGGACCTCATCGTTCAACGCGTATTTGTTCTCCAAGGAATCAACACGCGTTTGTAAAAAATTTCTATCGTCAATTATCGAACTTTGGGGCGAAGCTAATGCCCCCAATTGACTAGCTTTTGGACGCGAAGCAAAATACTCGTCCGAGTCTTCAGCAGGTAGTTTTTCAGCGCGACCTTCAATACGTACCTGTCGCTGCAATTCTGGCCAAAAGAACAACAAGCTAACCCGATCACAATTTGCAATCGCTCGTCCCTTTCTGCTATCATAGTTTGTAAAAAAACTAAAACCATTCGATTTGATATCTTTTAATAGCACAACCCTCGAGGAAGGAAAATGACCTTCGCCAATTGTGGAAAGAACCATCGCATTAGGTTCCATCACCTGTGAACGTACGGATTGGTCAAACCAGCACTGAAATTGCTCGATGGGGTTCGCTGCGACGTCTTTCTCTTCAAGGTGGAATTTGCTATAATCTTCTCGGATAGCGGCAATATCTTTATGAATAATAGACATGATTCAAGTCAGTTGATACAAAGAGCAAACTTAATCAAAACGTACCGCATTCGCAGGACGGTAAAAGGAAAAAATTGTGATTCTCTACAAAAAACCTTATATTAAACCTTAAATACAACGTTTAGGCATTTTTAGCAGTCCAACAGATATGTTCAATACAACTACACCTCAAAAAGGGAGCATCCTACTTGCAGAACCATTTATGTTAGACTTTAACTTCGACAGATCGGTAATTTTACTCTGCGAGCATGATATTGAGGAAGGCACTATGGGACTTGTTCTGAATCACCGCTCCAACTTATTGCTATCGGACGTGATTTCTGAAATTGAGTCGGATGATTACCCTGTATATATTGGCGGCCCGGTAAATAATGAAGCACTGTTTTTTATTCATAAAATTCCTAATCAGATTGAGAATAGCTTACAGCTTGTTAACGACATCCACTTCGGTGGAGATTTTGATCAGGTCATATTTTTGATTAATAATAACCTAATTACCTCCGCCGATATTAAGTTCTTTTTGGGCTATGCAGGATGGAATATCAACCAGTTAGAAAATGAGATCAACGACAACAGTTGGGCAGTGCATAGCAAGTTTCCAACGGAGCTCTTACTTTTACAAGATGGAGAAGATTTGTGGAAACAAGCAATTATAAGTTTGGGACCCAAATATGCGCATGTAGCCAATTTCCCAAAATCTCCAAATATGAATTAGTTGGCAATGCAAAATGCCCTCAAAAATCACTGATCCAGGAATACCATTCCTTTAAAATCCATTTCATTGTAATTCACTAAGGCATCCTCGATAAGCATGAACTCGTGTCTGCCAATTTTAATATACGAGAATTCGACAAACTTCTTATCTACTGAATCTGGCACCCAGGAGGGGTCACTATTAGTCTCTGGGTTACAACTCCGTAACGCGTTGTACCCTCTGGTTCTAAGTTCCACCAATACTTCGCGACTAAGCCTAACAAAACTCATCATAACGTTTGAAATTATCGTATCTCTTCATAGTTACAACAACCAAACGAAGCGTTTTGTTTAATTAAACCCATCACTTATCGCTAGGTTATTCAAACAGTCGATAGAATCGGTAGATGTTGCCTACATTATAATGATAAGAAATCATCTTTGAACAATTCCTCTTTCATCCCAATAAAGGAATAATATCCCGGTAAAAACCAACCAAGCGCACGAAGAATCGATTGATAATGTGCTTCATTTTTAAATTGCCATGGCACAATATTAAAAACCAGATGTTGCCCCTTATCAGCTTCCTGACGGTTTATCAGGCACACTTTTGGGTCCGCAACACCCTGAGCTTGAAGGAAGCTCTTGATAACGTGACGCGCACGGGTAGGTAAAATTGATTCAGACGGGCTGCCCACAAGCACTTGCTCTTTTACGTCAAGTACCTCGTTTTCTGAACCTGATTTAACAAACCCATGGTTAACTGGATAGGCAAAAGTTTTATGCACCGAATAATGCAATAAATCACCATAAGTCAGTACCCATTCAACGTCATTACCTTTGGGTTCCAACGCAACCCCAAATCCATTTTCAAGAAGAAAATCGTCAATCATCTTCTCAATAACATAGCATTGAAAACTAACGCTAGGTTCCGGAATGAAAATCTGAAAATAAGGGAACTTATCTGGACCTTGTATTACTTGGGGGGCCGCAGATACAAAACTCGCTGTTGCCACATGTGATAAAAACCGGATCACCCATTCGTCATCTCTATTCTCTTTCGACGTATCTAACAAAGATTTTATGATCGCGGTATGTCCAAGATCCCCCTCGTACTCTTCGGAAAAGGCCTCCGTTTTTCGTTCAGAAGTATTTTCAGTCCGCACTTTAATTCCGTCAACAGATCCTATCGAAGCTGGTTTACTCGTTTGCTGCTGGACGATCGCTTCACGGTCTTCGTGATCCTCTTTTTGTTTCTTTTTGAACAAATCAAATATTCCCATCATTTTGTATTTTAAGTCGAAGATATCTAATTCAAAACAGAATACAAATTGTATATCTTGTTTCGGCGTTGAATTCAAGGGATCGCAATTCCGCAAATGAAAGAATTTCATGCTGCACAGTAGGTTAATGTATATACGACCAACCATATAGACTAAAATGAATATTCAAAAAAAAAGCTATCTTTGCAGGGCATTTTTTTCACCTTTCTATATCACATTTGTAGTGAATTGTCAGGACGGTTTGACGACTAAATTTTATGATCAAATTAGAGCAAGTAAATAAAATATTTTATAAAAAGCATAAGCAAATTCATGCTTTAAAAAATGTCACATTAGATATAAAAAAAGGCGACATATACGGTATTATCGGCTATTCTGGCTCGGGGAAAAGCACGTTAGTCCGTACGATTAATATGCTTGAGCGGCCAACTTCGGGAAGAGTAATTATAAACCATAAGTCGATCGAGAATCTCTCGGAAAATGAATTGATGCCGATTCGGCGAAAGATAGGAATGATCTTCCAACATTTTAATTTACTCTCTTCGGCTACAGTTTTCCAAAATATAGCATTTCCGCTTCAGCTTGCTGGATTAAGTGAAGAAACAATTAAAGAAAAAACCGACACGCTCCTGGATCTAATTGATTTGGAGGAAAAATCGGGGGACTATCCCGCGGCACTCTCCGGAGGACAAAAACAACGCGTCGCCATCGCCAGAGCGCTCGCATCAGATCCGGAGATTTTACTCTGTGATGAGTCAACGAGCGCGTTAGATCCGCAAACGACACGCTCAATTCTATCGCTATTAAAACGAATTAATACGCAACTCAACATTACCATCGTACTCATTACGCACCAAATGGAGGTAATCCGTGCCGTCAGTAATCGGGTAGCGGTGATATCCGATGGAATCGTCGTGGAAGAAGGTAATACAAGTGACGTATTCTCCGCGCCGAAATCCCCGGTCACCAAAGAACTATTAAACCCATCACTTATTGTAGATTAACAGAATTAAAATGACAGAGACGACAGTTTGGTTATTAGCCAAGGGCACATGGGAGACACTGGTGATGACTTTTACTTCGGGGCTTTTCAGCTTTGTGATTGGGCTTCCTCTAGGAATTGTATTATTCCTAACGCGGGAGCGGCAATTGCTTGAAAATAAATCGGCCAATCGGATTATTGCATTTTTTGTAAACGTATTTCGTTCGATCCCCTTTATCATATTAATTGTATGGATGATTCCATTTACACGCGCGTTAGTAGGCACATCAATTGGGATGAAAGCAGCCATCGTTCCGTTGAGTATCGGTGCAGCACCCTTCGTTGCCCGCCTCGTTGAGAATTGTTTGTTGGAGATTCCCTACGGCATAATAGAGGCCGCTCGATCAATGGGTGCTTCGACGATGCAAATAGTTCGTAAAGTTTTAATCCCTGAATCGCTTCCTGCATTGATAAATAGTGCTTCCCTTACTCTGATCACCTTGGTGGGATACTCTGCCATGGGTGGGGCCGTCGGTGCAGGCGGACTTGGCCACATCGGCTATCAATACGGCTACGTAGGCTACGACGCATTAATTATGAATATTGTACTGGTGCTCCTCGTGCTTATAGTCTTTGGGATCCAGTTTCTGGGCGATCGACTTTCAACAGCGGTAAACCACAGGTAAACGTTTCATTAAATTCACATATTATACCAATTAATATAAAAAACATGTACATAAAACTTAAATCAGCCTTTTTGAGCCTCCTTCTATTCCCATTACTTTGGTCGTGCGGCTCTCAGACCGATTCGTCCGTATTACGCGTTGGCGTACAGGCCGGACCGGAATTGAAACTTGCTGAAGAAGCTAAAAAAGTTGCAAAAGAAAAATTTAACCTGGAGGTTGAGTTGATCACTTTCAACGACTACGTGATGCCTAATGAAGCGCTTCAACAAAAAGACATCGACATAAATGTTTTCCAAACCAAACCGTACCTTGATGGACAATCCGAGAACCGCGGGTATGATTTTGCAATCGTAGGAAATACCTTCGTTTACCCAATGGCTGGTTACTCCAAGAAAATAAAAGCGATCAGCGAACTCAAAAACGAGAACACAGTAGTTATTCCAAACGATCCAACAAATTTAGGTCGTGCATTATTGCTCCTTCAACAATCAGGACTTATTAAATTAAAAGAAGATGTTGGACTGTTGGCCACTAAACAAGATATCATTGAAAACAAATTAGACCTTAACATACTGGAACTAGAAGCACCACAGCTTCCAAGAACGCTTGATGACGCCACCGTCTCGATGGCGATCATCAATAACAATTTTGCTGCCTCCCATAACCTGACGGCTAAGCAGGACGGTATCATCGTGGAAAACTCTAGCTCTCCGTATGTCAACATTATAGTTAGTCGCCAAGACAACAAAAACGATAAAAAGGTACTCGATTTTACCAAAGCATACCAGTCTGAACAAGTCGATGTTGTGGCTGAAAAAGTATTTAAAGGTGGTGCTATCCGGGGGTGGTAAGCTCGAAAAGGTAAAGCAAAACAAAAAGGCAATTCGAGAGTGCTGCCTTTTATTTTTTATTAAACCTGTTCTAGGATTCTAAACTTCAACGCGTGATAAGCCTGATCTTTTGCTTGGGCGTACGATATAATAATACTTACGATCAACATCCCTAATAGATCCGGGAAACCGAGACAGCAGATCATCATAGTATATCGTTAGTTGTCCGTTTATGGGTAATTCGTAATGTAGATTCACTTGAAAATGCCGCTTTAAAGCTGTTGTCAATAACCTCCAGTTGATTGGTTGCGCAATTTATTCATCCTTTCCCAGGAAAGTAACCAACTAACTGAATGAGACTATTTACTAACTGGCGCATCTCCCCCACGTCGGTATCGGCATGTGCGCCGGCTTTGCCTAATTGGTCATATTCATCTAAAAAAAGTATAGTACTCGCGAGCGGGTTTATCAAAAACCACGTCAAATTTTACCCTGTTTCATCGATATGTACACTGACGATATTGCTTAGCTTCAACAAATACAGCCGCTTTCCCAAAGCGTTCGTAATTGCTTTAGCAGCGGTGGTTTTGCCACAACTGGAACTTCCATTCAATGGCACCTTATTATTCACCGGCAACCCATAGCTACGCATCACTCAATATCTTGGCTCTCCATAATACGTTGATCAACCAACAACTTAATTTCGCGTGGACAGATATACTTCCAATAAAATAACTTGTTCACTTTGGTTTATTAGAAGATCCAAAATATTCAACAATTACTTTCGCAGGAAATCCATCAAAAATACTGGAGTGGTTAAAGTACGCTTTCTTTCGCAAATACAATTATAACTAATTAATATTCAGCCTATAAAAAAACGCTAAAGTTCAGCCGATTGCCGCCAAATATTAACACCGCCGTCAACAGCATATTTATCGATTTCTTGTAGCTCTTGTTCACTAAAGACAAGGTTATCAATCGCTCCGACACAATCCAGAACTTGTTGCGGATTGCTAGCACCGATCAAAGCAGACGTAACACGCTGTTTTTTTAACACCCACGCGATAGCCATCTGCGCCAAGGACTGACCACGCCCGGCCGCAATATCATTTAATGCCCGAATTCGACTTAAGTTTTCATTGCTCAAGAATGAGCTCGAGAGTGACTTCCCTTGAGTCGCCCTACTTCTGGCAGGAATATCTCGTAGATACTTATTTGTTAACATTCCCTGCGCTAGTGGCGAGAATACGATGGATCCCAGTCCCCTGTCCTCCAACGCCTCCAAGAGACTATCCTCTTCGACCCAGCGATTGAGCATCGAATAACTTGGTTGGTGTATAATGAACGGAGTCCCTAAACTTTTGAGAATATCATAAGCCTCTTTTGTCCGCTTGCTATTGTAGGAAGAAATTCCGACGTAAAGTGCTTTTCCTGAACGCACCAACTGATCTAAGGCCAACATAGTTTCTTCGATTGGTGTATTTGGATCAAAGCGGTGCGAATAAAATATGTCCAGATAATCAACGCCCAGTCGGCGGAGACTTTGATCACAACTAGAAATGATGTATTTACGACTGCCCCACTCTCCATACGGTCCTGGCCACATGAAGTACCCCGCTTTGGACGAAATCACCATTTCGTCGCGTAGTCCGCGAAACTCCTCGCGTAGTATCTGGCCGAATGCCTTCTCTGCACTACCTGCAGGGGGACCGTAATTATTTGCCAAATCAAAATGTGTAATCCCGGCATCAAAGGCTGTCGTACAAATATCAACCTTGGCCTGATGTGAGGTATCGTCACCGAAGTTATGCCACAGTCCTAAAGAAATAGCCGGTAGCATTAAGCCGCTATTCCCGCAGCGGTTATATTGCATTTTTTCGTAACGTGAAGGATCAGGTGTATAAGTCATAGAAGTATATTTCTTTTATAACCAAATATACATTTTTAAGAATAATCATATTCATTAAAGGTTAATTTTTGATAAGTTTGACATCCCAAACTACAGATTTAAATGAGAATATTTATTGCTATTATAACATTTATTTTGATATCGGCATCGAGTTCTGCACAAACCCATAAGCTCGAATTTACCACCAGTTATGGAACATTTAAGGTACTCCTTTATGATTTCACGCCCAATCACCGCGATTTAATTTTATCCTCATTAAAAGATAGCCTATATCGTGGAGCGCTGTTTAATCGAATTATTGAAGGATTCGTAATCCAAGGCGGTGATCATGATTTTGATATCGCAAAATATGAAGCAGAACACACGGAACTCGGGAAACCAAGATTAGCAGCTGAATTTAACACAAGAGCTTTTCACAAAATTGGGGCGCTGGGTGCGGGACGCGATAACAATAACGAGAAAGCGTCATTTTTAAAGCAGATTTACTTTGTCGTGGGAAATAGGGTTACCAATGAGCAGCTCGATTCCTTGGAGCAAATAAAAGGCGTTAAGTACACCTCCGAGCAGCGCAGAACGTATCTCAATATTGGTGGCCAACCACGACTAGATAAAGATTTTACCGTTTTTGGCGAAGTATACCAAGGGCTTGATATTTTACTTGAAATCAGTAAAGTAAAAACCGATGCCAAAGATTTTCCTACGCAAAAAATACCGTTCACTTTCAAAGTAATTAACGATGAGATCCCCTTTGCTAATTAATCTAATAGCAGTTATCTTGGTGCCCATCTTCACGCAAGCGCAAAAGAATACCAGCGACCTGGAAGCGACCTTAGATCAACTTTTCATTAATCCCAATATTCCCGGCGCGGCCATACTTGTGTCACAACAGGGCGAAACGATATTTTCGTATTATAATGGTTTAAAAAATATAGAAACTGGCGAGCATGTCGGACCGAATAGCCATTTTAGAATGGCCTCGGTCACAAAGCAAATTACGGCGCGGGCGATCCACTCATTGATTCAACAGGGAAAAATCCAAGCCACCAGTTCGATCACAGAAATCTTAGACAATTTGCCTGAAGAATTTTTTTCCGTACAAGTACGTCACCTCCTTCAGCACTCCTCAGGACTGCCCGATTATGAAGACTTTATTCCTAAAGATCAAAAAAAGCAGCTCTCCGATCACGACGTACTTGACCTGATTATTGAGAATCCCAAACTCCAATTTTGTCCCGGTGACCGTTTTAAATATAGCAACACTGGTTACTGCCTATTAGCGCTAATTGTAGAGAAAGTGAGTAGAAATACTTTCGCGCAATATGTCCGTGAGACGCTTTTCAAACCCATCGATATTCACGACGGCCTCATTTATACGCCGCACTCGAAGATCATTGACCGCGCAATTGGTTATCATTTGGAAGGTGCAGATTGTGCCTATGCCGATCAAAGTATTACTAGCGCGACACAAGGAGACGGTGGCGCTTATTTAGCTACGCAGGAAATGCAGAAATGGTGTAGGCTAATTACTTCTTCCCTTCATAGAGACAGTGACTATCGAAACCAATTTAATGCGGGAATGCAGGTGAAAAATAATATCCGTTATCAGCTGGGGCTTTTTAATTTCTCAGACACCGATCATCATCTTCATGTATTCCACTCTGGCGAATCCACCGGTTTTCAAAACATCGTATATATGGATGTTCACAATAAGTTTTCAATTATTGTATTCACAAATCGAGACGACTTCATAGTATCGAAAATATTCGATGCGTTGTTAGCTTTTTACGGTCGTGATCATGTAATGCGAGAGCAACTTGGGGAACCAACGTTTCTATGGCTAAATAAAGTGTATTCTGGAAACTAGTGGAAACAGCGAGAAGTTCTCTATTTATTCTTCGTCCACCCGATTTGCCTGAACACCGTGGGTCGAAAGTTGAGAAATAATTTCGTGCTGATCGAGTGCCTTCCCTTCAATCGTAAGCATACTATAACTGGAATCCAACTCGATATGCCACCGAGAAATCCCTTTGACTTTTTTTACGGCGACGTGTATTTCCCCCAACGACGAGGTTGACGACACGTTGGTTTCAAAAATTAGTTTTTCCATAGACATCATTTTTAATGTACCTGAGGTACAAAAAGGTTTAAAACTCTAACCCAGCGAGCGTGAGGGCTAACAAGCAATACGATACATAATATACTCACATTTTCTGATAACTCAATGAACATCAAGCCAAAAATAAAATATTAGCGGAAAAATTACCTTCATCAGACACAACAAAAAAACACAGTTCATTGCAAAAACACGCAACACTATGTGGATTTTTTTACCACAAATTCAACCACATCCAAATTCTAGGTAAAAATTAGTAATTTTTGCTCTTTCTATTTAAGAGCAGAAAGTTGGTAATCCGAAATTATAGCAAAATTTAATTACCTTTGCCAAACTTTAATTTGAATAAAAGAATCTATGCAAAATATTTACGCCTCGAAACCATACTATGCTTCAATTACGGGAATCGGCGGGTACGTACCTTTAAATAAGCGAACCAATTTCGACTTAGAAGAGTTATGTGACACATCCGACGAATGGATAGTGAAGCGTACAGGGATCAAGGAACGTCGAATATTAGACAAAGAATTCGCAACCTCGGATATGGCGGTGATGGCTGTTCAAAACCTTTGCACACAATTTGACAAAGACCTTTCGAGTGTCGACGCGTTGATCGTAGCAACCTCAACACCCGACGTAATGATGCCGGCAACAGCCAACATTGTCGCAAAAAAACTCGATCTCGATAACGTTTGGGCATTTGATATCAACGCTGCATGTTCTGGATTCCTCTATGCGCTAGATATGGGTGCCTCCTTGGTTGAAACCGGCCGTTATAAAAATGTTTTAGTGATTGGTGCGGATAATATAAGCGCATTTGTAGATATTCATGATCGTTCAACAAACATTCTTTTTGGGGATGGCGCGGGCGTTGTATGGTTAGAGCCGTCACTTGACAACGGTGTGATTGACGCCTATATGCAAAGCAATGGAAATGGTCGCGAATTTTTAAATATTGAAGGGGGCGGATCCTTACACCCAGATAGCAAGGGCCTGATCGATGTGGAAAAGCATTATATCCGCCAAGATGGCAAAGTTGTTTTTAAGCAGGCGATCCAGTCCATGGCCCACGCTTGTAATGAAGTTTTAAAGCGAAATAATCTCAGTATCGATCAAGTAGATTGGCTCGTCCCTCACCAAGCTAACAAACGAATCATTGACGGCGTGGGCAAAGAAATAAAAATTGAAATGGGAAGAACGTTGTCGAATATCGAATACTTTGGAAACACGATCGCCGCAACGATCCCACTATGTATATGGGAAAACATAAAACTGCTTCAAAAGGGCGACTTATTGATGTTAACAGCATTTGGTGCCGGCTTTTCATGGGGAGCAAGCTTACTACGCTGGGGAATTTAAAATATCTCCTCGCGCGGCGAATCAGCAATTTCCACTTAACCAATACCCCTAAAAAGGTTTCTTAAAACCGATCACCTCTTTGCGTTTACTCTGCAGGCACAAAGGTAGGCAAGCTGTTACGCCAGTTAGATAACACTTTTCTATATTGCTGAACTAAAATAGGATTTTCAGCTGCCACATTGCGAGTTTCCTTTCGATCGCCACTTAAATCGTATAGTTCGACCTGACTTTCATCTTTATTCATTAGGAATTTCCACTTTCCTTCACGAAGCGCTAATATCGGGCTCCGATTCTGCTGTTTTGGAAAGCTGAAGAATTCGTTACGGCCGTATTCCCAAATTAAGGGTTCTGTCCGCTCAGCTGCCCGATGCAACCATACGTCGGTGCGATCCTCACCATCCAAATCAATAAGCCCGCTGGTATTCACGCCTGCAAGTTCACAAAATGACGGTAAAAGATCGACCGCCGAAATTATTGACGTATCATCGAATCTACCCGCTTCGATGTGACCGGGCCAGCGAATGAGAAACGGCATATTCACGCCGCCTTCATAAAGCGAGAGTTTACTACCTCGTAACCCTGCAGATCTGTCTTGCCTAAAATTAGGTAACGGCCCGTTGTCGCTCGTAAATATCACGATTGTATTGCTATCAACGCCTAAATCTTTCAATCCCTGCATTAAGCGGCCAATTTCTTTATCATATATTTTTAAAACTTCGATAAAACTCTTCTCCGATTGTGGCTTGTTATTAGGGTCGCGACCATTCTCATTATCACCCGTTACCCATGGTGTGTGCACATCGTCGGTCCATAAGTTCACATAGCAAGGCTTACCCGCATTCTCTTTCAAAAATGCTAGCGTTCTATCGACAAAATATGCGGTACGATTCCAACGTTTTATACTATCCTTGTCGCTCCAAATCCAATCGGTCGCCGTAATGGCCGGATCAGGATCTGGGCTTTCATAAGTGCTTGACCATGCATCAAAACCATACTTATCAAAGTTCGGCGCCTCGACAACATCTCTTCCACCGCCCATATGCCATTTTCCAAAATGTCCGGTTGCATAGCCAGCGGATTGCAACAGTTTTCCGATCGATGGAATTTCAGGATCTAAAAAATCTACCTGTTCTTTCCTTTTGTTGTCTGCTTTCGTATTCAGGAAAGTTGTGAAATGTATTTTTGCAGGGAACTGCCCCGTTAAAATCCCGGCGCGTGAAGGTGAACAAATTGGAGAAGCAGCGTAATAATTTGACACCTGAAGACCATCCAGGCCAATCTTATCGATATTGGGCGTATGATAGGTATCTGAGAAGCGACTTATGTCGCCCAACCCTAGATCATCGGCTAATATTAATATGATATTGGGTCTTTTCTCTTGAGCAATCAGAGCGGACGTACAACTTAAAAACAAAATAACGTTACACAGAAAACGTGTTAAAGTTATATTGTGGGCAGCGTGCCAAACCGTTTTTATAATTTTCATCAATATGCATTTTAGAAGTACTCGAAAGGTCATTTACAATAGGGTGGTTTTTCCTAATTGCGCTTCATGTTAAACTAATATCCACGCAATCCGTTCAGACTAATCTCCGTTTAAAACGATGTTCTATTTCCCACTATTTAAAGATACTTTTTTTTTCAATGGGATTGAAAACCTAGGCCGTTAAATCGCAAATAAAGAAAACGGGGCGTTACTGGAAACAATACAAAGCATAGATAGAGCGACCAGACTTGAAAAAATAATGCTTAATTTTAAGAAAAAAGAGGTTATGAAGATTCTATCCCCCACTGCGACCTACGAGCTAGAAAGACAAACTATAGATCGACAAAAAATAACGGAAAGGGATTTGATGGAACGTGCTGCACGCGCGATCTTCCAAAAAACACAGCAATTGGTAGGTGAATGCCGAAGCAATTTTATACTTTTTTGCGGACCCGGAAATAATGGCGGTGATGGCCTAACTCTAGCCCTGCTATTATTTCAAGCAGGTCATACTGTGCAAATACGCCTTTCTGAACATGATCGATACACTCAGCAGAATAAATACAGTCAAAAGGCATTACGTGATCACGGCATTTCAATCCTACCAATAAAACTTGATGAAACACTATCACTCCCGCGTGAATCTATAATTATTGATTCCCTGTTCGGAAATGGGCTAAAACGGCCGTTATCCGACCAATGGAGTGGCTTTATTCACCAAATTAATAACCTTCCGAACCCCATACTTTCTATTGATATCCCTTCGGGATTATCCGCTCAAAATGGTAATGCACCGAAAGTAAACGCCGTGCACGCTACGTATACTTTTTGCATCTCATTCCCAAAATTAAACGTCCTTCTACCTGAAAATGCGGTATTATGTGGAAACATCAGCATTCTCGATATCGGCTTAGATAAGGCCGTATGGGAGACATTTGACAGCACATACCATTACACCTGTAGAACGAGCATCATGCAAATTCCACGGCCGCTGCACAAGTTCGCTCATAAAGGCACTTTCGGTCACGTGCTACTAGCAGGGGGAAGTTACGGGAGTATCGGAGCAATATCGCTTTCGTGCCATGCCGCACAACGAACGGGTTGTGGAATAGTCACGGCATATGTCCCTTGTTGTGGACACGATATTTTACAAATTAGTTGCCCGGAGGCGTTAGTTCAAACAGACAATACCATGAAATCTATTCATACGTTTAGTTTTAAACACAATAGCTACGAGGCAATAGCCATAGGAATGGGCCTTGGGACACAGCAAAGCCAAAGTGACGCATTTTTCAACTTCATAACTTCACTCGAAAATAGTGATCTAATCCCTCCGATTATATTCGACGCTGACGCTATAAACATTTTAGCCAAACGACCGGAGATACATCATTTACTTCCGCCACAAAGCATATTGACACCTCACCCCAAAGAGCTAAAGCGGCTGCTAGGAAGTTGGTCCGATGACCATCAAAAATTGGAAATGGCACGTAACTGGTGTGCGAAATATAAGCAGATCATGGTTATTAAAGGTGCACATTCAGCTATTGTACTGTCTGACGGGAATATACATTTTAACTCGAATGGAAATCCGGGAATGGCTACCGCTGGTAGCGGCGACGTTCTATCGGGGATCATCGCTTCGCTGTTAGCTCAGCGATACGCACCTCATGAGGCGGCGATTCTTGGTGTATATCTACATGGTCTTGCTGGCGACCTTGCGGCACTACAACGTCACCCTAGAAGTGTCATTGCATCCGACATCACAGATCATATTGCCGAAGCATGGAAGCAAATTTCTCCTTATCAACTAACTTCATTATAAAAAAATGTACGTGCGCAAATGAAGTCTATAAATCTAGCGACCTGCAACTTCCGCCTTTAAGACCCCGTAGGGGCCTCGTTTAACGGCTGCACGCACGCCGGCAACTTCCATCATACGTGTTTGTTCAGGCACGCGACATATTGCCCCCCTATGGAGAAAAAAAACACGCCTGGACTACTTAAAGCACAGGCGCGTTTCTAACTAATCGTATTAAAATTATAACCTGTTAATCCGGATATTTCTAAAAAACACTTCCGAACCATGTCCTAAAAATCCAATATGCCCCGATTTATTATTTAGGCCTGGATGATCCTTATGATCCGCCGTGCCATTATTCGAAGCTTTTGCTAAATCTCCATCAAGAATAACCACGCCATTCAGGGTTACTTTTATCTTGCTCCCCTGTACACGAATCTCTTGGGAATTCCACTCGCCGACTGGCTTCATCCCTTCGCGCTTAGCTGGAATAATTCCATAGGCAGACCCATGATATTGGTATTCTTTTAAATTTTTATAAACTTCTGCATCATTATCTAAAACCTGAATTTCAGTACCTGCATACGCAGCATCCCCCTCTAAAGGCGTACGAATACCTATTCCGTTATTTGCTCCTGGCGTTAATTTGAACTCAAAACGGTATACGAAATCTCCAAATTCATCTTTGGTATAAAGATTTTTTCCGAATTTAGCGTCAGGGTTGGCGCGAATATAGCCTTCAGGAGTTACTTCGTAGGCGGGCGTTTCTGTCCATTTATCCAGGTTCGTTCCGTCGAACAACATCTCAAATCCTTCCGATTTCTCTGCCTTATTTAAAGTAAAAACTTCTTTGCGGGCGATTTCCTTCACATAGATATCGCGGTACCATACACGGGATCCATGTGCTTGCAACTCAATTTGTTCAACCGGGAAAATAGATTGATTACGATCCCAATAATTCTCTAAAGTCACGTTATCCACGACGAGTTCACCATTCAACCAAACAGATACTTTCTCCCCGATCATACGTATTTTAAACGTATTCCATTCTCCAAGGGCATTATCAGCCACTTTAAGCGGGTTAGCAGGATTCTTTTGATTGTTGTACAATCCACCCGATCCCACTTGCGCACCAACCTCGGTACGAGAAATATCCCAAATCTGTACTTGTGGTGTTCCCCGAAGGTATACCCCGGCATCAGGTTCTTTTCCATTAGGATCTAGTTTCCAATCCACCAACATCTCAAAATCGCCGTATTGTTTTACTGTAGCGATATTATCGCCTTTTCCACTAAACACAAGGTCGCCATTTTCGGCGGACCAATTGATACGCATGTTTTTGTCCGCCTCCGCTTGTTTGCTGGACAATTCTTTCGGCGACATCGCTGCGCGCTTAATCGGATTTTCTACCAAACCTTTCCAACCGGTAAGGTCCTTACCATTGAAGATCGACACGTAGCCCTCTCCTGCCGGCATTTCGACCAAATGCCGCGTGATTGCTTCCTTAAGATAGGAGCTTTCGCTACCGGTTAAGTTAGTATTTGCTTGTTCGAGTATGCGGCGTACGTCGGTACCAATATATTCAATGTTATCCATCGCGATATTCATCGCTGTATTGGTTGCAGCACCTTTAAGATTCGCATCGTCTAAATAGTTCGCTGCGAAAACCAGTGCCTGGTATGTACCTGTTGTCTGTAAACTCCCCAATACCTGCTGCTGCTGTGCTGGCGTTGAAGCGAGCACGAATGCATCTTTCAAAAACAGCGTCTTTTGTGCTGCTGTATTTTCACTTGCGTTGATTTGCGCAATCAACCCTTTAAAAACGGTATCGAAATTAGCTGTACCTTTTTCGGTCCGTGATAGCTCGATTAATGTAGGAAGCGCCTCTGGCGTACTCCAGCTCGCTAATGCGCTTATCGCTTGAGGCTTCAACGTCTCGTTGTTGAGGTAATTTTTGACTGCTTTTAAAGATTCTTGCGTACCAACGCCGGCAAATACAGGAAAATAATTTGCGGCTGAAGGTGCCGCGGAACGTGAGATATTTGCAGCCAGCTTTTGAATGTGCGCATCTTTGCTCGAACTTGCTGACAGAATCTGTATTAGCGCCGATTGCAAAGCACGTGAATCTTGTTCGTTTGCTTTGGACAATAAATTAACAACCGCATCTAGATCGTTCTCACCGACAACATTTGGCAATGCATTTAACGCAGCTTCTTTTACAGCTGCATCTTCACTTTGAACTAACGCCAATGTCGCTTTGGAAGCGTTGCTATTCGTGCGTTTCGAAAGGACTTCTAATAGCATTAATTGCGTGGTTGAATCAGCCGTCGGTAAAGCCGCAACCACCGCGTCAATCGTCGAAGCATCTTTTGATGTTAACAGTAAAGTTACAATTGCCTGCTTTGTTGCATCATCTGCAGAAGATATTTCTTTAATAAGTGCGGCGGCATTCGATCCATTTGAAAGCGCTGACAACGTATTTAAACCAGCAATCTTCGATCGTGTATCCGAGAGTTTCTGCACCGTTTTATTAATTGCTGGAATATCACTCTCATCGGCCTCCTGTGCGAGGTACAGTAGGATGCTTTCCTGAATCGCTGGTTCAGCCTTGGAAAGAGACTTAATAAGCTTCTTGGTTTCCGAAGGCTCGTCACGATTTGCCAAGAGTTCAAGCGATGCAGCACGATATAACGCATTTGGGCTCGTGGCTCCCTTTAAAAGCTGCTTGCGTGCCTTATTCGGATTAATTTTAGTTAATAACTTCAATGCGCCAACTTGTAGCGTCGATACACCCGCCCGCTCGGCCTCTTTACTCACCGTGTTTGCTACCGATACGGCAAGGGATTCGTTACCTTCTGCTGCTAAATTACCAGCATAGTTTAATGTCAAACCACCGATATTCGTTTTATCAAATTGATAGTTGACATTTTTTAATTTTTCTAAAAATACGGGTGCAGATTTCGCTCCAGCAATTTTACTCAACGCTGTGAATGCTCCACGTTGTGTATTCTCCGATGAATATTTAGAAAGAGTGGCAATAATAGCTTCTTCATCTTCTTTTGAGCGCAAATCTCCCAAAGCTGAAACAATCGCTTTGGTCTGTTTTTCATTGCTTGCCTGGCTCAGCGCAGTAGATAACGCTTTTTTTGCTTCGGGCGTACGGATACCGTTCAGCGCCATTGCCGCCTTGTCGACAAGATAATCATCCTTTAATAAAGGAACAATCGCTTGAATAGCCTCGTTTTTAGATGCTTGCGTCATTAAGCGTAAAACGAATCCTTTATTGTCTTTGTCCGTCAAGCGTTCTAATGCGAGCGCTAAACCTTTTGAAAACAATTCGCGCTGCGCGTCTTTGCCCGATTGCATGACGTAGAAAGAGTATGTATTCGCAGCGTACTCAATGGCTGCGTTGTTTCCTCCTTGTGGTTGTAATCCAGAAAGTAGGTTTGCAATATCTTCAGATGTAAAATTCTCCAGCTCCTTCATTGCAGTGAGAAGTTTAGCGTGCTCTTGCGCAGGTTGCTGTGCTAACACATCTGCGATCTTTGTGGCTGACGTACGATTAGCTGGTTGCTGCGCGTAAGCGGATATTTGGAGAATCAGCAGCGCCGATAAGGTATTAAATACTTTTTTCATTTTTTGGTTAGATTGATTAAATAGTCCAAGGCCCACGCATTGGCTGATTAATTAAACGATTCGCTCCTTCATCATTTACAAACTCCTGTTTATCGGAATCAAAATGCAGCGTACGGTTTAATCGTAGCGCGGAGAGCCCAAGGTTAACCAAAGTTGCTGAATAATATCCATTTTGCTCATTTAAAGCAAACTTCTGACGCGTACGACACGCCTCCAAGAAGTCCGTTACTTGTGGCGCTGGATCAGGGTATTGCGCTAGTTTACGTTCCATATCTGGAATATCTGACACAAATCCCTTATATAGTTTACCTTTTGGTCCGTCAATATATGCTTGACCTTCTTCAGTTCCTGCCCCATCTAGAATAATCTGGCATCCATCAGCGTAAGTATAGGTAATTTTACGCCAAGTACCTACCGCATCGGCATGCTGCTGTGGCGCATCAACCTCTACTTTAACCGGACTTTCTTGGTCTTTACCCAGGAAATACTGTACCGGATCAAGGTAATGCTGTCCCATATCTCCTAGGCCGCCACCGTCGTAATCCCAATAACCACGAAAGGTCGTGTGCACACGATGTGCACTATAGGGCTTATGCGGAGCGGGGCCTAACCACATGTCGTAATCGAGTTCTTTAGGAACAGTCTCTACAGGTAAATTTTCTTTACCTACCCAGTAAAATTTCCAATCGAACCCCGTATGCTTACTAATTGTCACTTTCAACGGCCAACCTAACATTCCTGTTTCCACCAACTTCTTAATTTTCTTTACCGGCACATTCATACCGTAAAAGTTTGCATCAAACCGAAACCACGTATTTAAACGAAAGACGTTACCATGCTGAGCAACGGCCTCTTTAACCTTCTTACCTTCACCAATAGTACGCGTCATTGGCTTTTCACACCAAATATCTTTTCCAGAGCGTGCTGCTTCAACGGCCATGATACCATGCCAGTGTGGCGGAGTAGCAATATGTACGATATCGACCTCGCTATCTTGAATAAGTTCCCGGTAATCGTGATGTTCTTTAACGCCGCCACCAAGCGCTTTCTGCGCGAGAGCTAAGTGGCGAGTATCCACGTCACAAATAGCAACAGTTTTAGTTCCTGCATAACCAAAGTGTCCTCGGCCCATCGATCCAACACCGATGACTCCTTTAGTTAGATGGTCACTTGGCGCCAGGTATCCATTACCGCCCAGAACAAATCGTGGAACGATCGTAAAAGCCGCTGCGCCAATCAGTGACTTTTTAATAAAGTCACGTCTTGAAGTATCTTTTTCTTTCATTTTAAAATTTTGCGTTAGCTAGTTTAGTTGAGATTCGAAGTTAACATATTTTATATTCAATACCTAGATTGTCACACAATTGTTGATATTTTGGCGGAATATTGTCGCTGATAATCATATCTACCTTGGACAATTCGGCAATTTTACCCAAACTCCGTCGATCAAATTTCGAGGAATCCGCCAAGACAATTGTTTTATGTGCAGACTCCATCATCTTTCGATTTAGAAGTGCTTCTTGTGCATTAGTCGTCGTTATCCCAAACCCCGCGTCAATACCGTCTACACCGATAAAAAGCTTTGAGCAAAAGAAATCGCCCAGTAGGTCCTCAGCATACCGGCCCATGATCGACGAAGAAGATTTCCGGACAGGCCCGCCAAGCTGGATAATATCGATACTTTCGTGCTTAATGAGTTCCATGGTAACGTTAATTGCGGATGTTATCACGGTTAATCCTTGTTGCGGAACAATTTGCTGGGCAAAATATTGCATAGTCGTACCAGATGCAATAATGATTGAGTCATTTGGTTCGATAAGTTTTGCTGCATACTCCCCTATTCGTTTTTTAACATCTGCATTGATCTGTGATTTTTCATTTATCGTCCTATCTTTTTGATATGGATTGCTACCGGTTGCTCCTCCATGTGTCCTAAATAACATCCCTGCATCTTCTAGAAACTGTAAATCTTTTCGAATTGTAACCGATGAGACTTTCAATTTTTCACATAGATCAAGTACCGAAACGTGCCCATTAGCCTGGACTTGTTTTAAAATCAATTGGTGACGCTCTACATTATTCATATTTTTTCTAACTACTATCTCAACAAAAGTGGTCTAAAGATAAAAAATACCTTCGAAAACTTTCGTTTAATTACGTTTTTTATTAACTTCACCAAGCATTTTATAATCTAATGAAAGCATTCAAAGTTCAATAACAGACCTTGTAACTGCCGCTACAATTCGGGAGAACCCCCGGCAGCTCGCAGTAAATGCTTTAATCATTAATTTAAAATCGCAAAATCAGAAACAGGAAATCGCGAAACGCAGGCGCATTCCTCACACCTATCGTACAATGTGCTAGATGTGCTTCCTGCTTTATTCTTATGAAGTTCAACCGCCGAAGAGTGTTAGACAGTTTACACGAGACGCAATTATGGGATATTGTAATCATAGGTGGTGGCGCCACCGGTTTGGGGACTGCCGTCGATGCCGCAACCAGAGGGTATAAAACGCTCCTAGTGGAGAAATATGACTTTGCGAAAGGGACCTCAAGTAAAAGTACAAAATTAGTCCATGGTGGCGTTCGTTATTTAGCGAATGGAGATGTCAAACTCGTGTTCTCCGCGCTTAAAGAGCGTGGGCTTATCTTCCAAAACGCCCCGCACGTTTCCTTTGTCCAGTCGTTCATTATCCCTTGCTATTCGGTTTTTAGTAAATTAAAGTTTTTGATCGGACTAAAGCTTTATGATTGGATGGCTGGTAAATTACGGATAGGCAGTACTGCATTACTAAAAAATAAAACATTACTCCAAAAGCTCCCACATATCAAAACCAAAAATCTAAAAGGTGGCGTACAATATTTCGACGGGCAATTTGATGATGCACGACTCGCAATAAACCTAGCGCAGACGGCTGCCGATTCTGGCGCAGCAGTGATCAACTATGCCGAAGTAACTGCTATCTCGAAAGATAAAGATGCCCTAGTAAACGGCATTCAATTTACAGACACTACTACTAAGAAATCCTATACTATTTCCGCAAAAGCCGTCATCAATGCGACAGGAGTTTTCGTTGACGATATATTAAAGCTCGACACACCAACCCATAAGAACCTGGTTCGCCCCAGCCAAGGCACACATGTAGTAGTTGACGCACATTTTCTTGGAAATACCGATGCCTTGATGATCCCAGAAACAAGTGACGGCCGTGTATTGTTTGGCGTACCATGGCATGGAAAAGTATTACTAGGCACGACAGACACGCCGCTGGATGAACATCAAATCGAACCACGTCCACTGGAAGAGGAAATAGCGTTCATACTGAACACAGCAGATCAATATTTAGAGCATGCGCCTACACGCGCTGATGTGTTGAGTATTTTTGCAGGCTTACGCCCGCTTGCAGCTCCTACCGAGTCCGATCGCGGAAGCACGAAAGAAATCTCTCGGGACCACAAATTAATCGCCAGTCCATCCAATTTAATTACGATTACTGGAGGAAAATGGACGACCTACCGTAAGATGGGTGAAGACACAGTAAACCTCGCGGTTCGCACAGCAAAACTAAGTCCCACACCTTGTAAAACCACGCATCATCCTATCTATGGATTTACACATGATAAGTACCCGGGACACTGGCGAGTATACGGCTCAAGCTACACCAGGATTCAAGAGCTTATTACCGACGACCCAACATTGGCCACAAGAATTCATCCGGATTATGAATACTGCATTGCTGAGGTTGTATGGGCCTGCCGAAATGAGATGGTTGTAAAACTCGAAGATTTCCTTGCCCGCAGAATTCGGTTACTCCTGCTCGATGCGCAGGCATCGTTGGTAGCTGCGCCTACCGTGGCACAAGTAATGGCCCGCGAGCTTGATCATGATAATACCTGGGTAAGCAAAGAGCTCGATGAATATCGTATACTCGTAAAGAACTATACGTTTTAAAAATTTGACATAACCCTATAAACCATAAAACGCAATGAAGAAAGAATTTATATTGGCCCTCGATCAAGGAACGACAAGCTCTAGGGCAATTCTTTTTAACAAAAAGGGGCAAATCGAAAATGTTGCCCAAAAAGAATTCACGCAGATATTCCCGAAATCCGGATGGGTTGAGCATGATGCTACCGAAATTTGGTCATCACAGTTCGCTGTATTAACAGAAGTAATCGCTAAATCAAAAATCAAATTAGAGGCCATAAAAGCGATTGGTATTACCAATCAGCGAGAGACCACAATCGTCTGGAACAAGAAGACAGGTAACCCTATCTATAACGCCATCGTCTGGCAAGACCGACGCACAGCGGAATATTGTCAAGCACTCATCAAAAAGGGGCTAGCCCAAACGATTCAACAGAAAACGGGCCTACTAATCGATTCCTATTTTTCTGCCTCTAAAATCAACTGGATCCTCAAGCATGTCAAAGGTGCGCGCAAACTTGCTGAAAAAGGGGATCTCGCCTTTGGCACCGTAGATTCGTGGTTGGTTTACAACCTCACCAATGGTCAAAAACACATCACCGATGTAACCAATGCATCGCGTACATTGTTATACAACATACACACTTTAGAATGGGATCAGGAACTACTTGATATCTTCGAGATCCCGGAATCGATGCTTCCGCAAGTATGCGCAAGTTCCGAGGTATATGGTCAAACAAGTACCGAGCTAGGCGCCCGACCTATTCCCATAGCCGGAATAGCAGGTGATCAACAGGCAGCACTGTTTGGACAACTCTGCACGAAGAAAGGAATGGTCAAAAACACTTATGGAACAGGCTGCTTCCTATTAATGAACATCGGGACAGATCCCATCATATCAAAACACCAACTCGTAACGACGATTGCTTGGAAAATCGGCGATGATGTTAATTATGCACTTGAAGGTAGTATTTTCATTGCCGGTGCAGTCGTCCAATGGCTCCGCGATGAATTAGGGATCATAAAAAAATCGAGTGATGTCGAAAAACTCGCCATGAGTGTTGAAGACACAAACGGCGTATATGTGGTACCCGCATTTTCCGGCTTAGGCGCACCACACTGGAACGCGGAAGCCCGAGGAACTATCCTAGGCTTATCACGGGGATCAAATGATGCACATATTGCGCGCGCATCGCTTGAAAGCATCGCTTATCAAACCTACGATATCCTCAAGGCTATGGAGAAAGATTCAAAATCCAAAATAAAAGCACTACTTGTCGATGGCGGCGCCAGCCAAAATAGCTTTTTGATGCAATTTCAGGCGGATATTCTAAAAACAAGTGTCATTCGGCCTGCAATAACGGAAACAACCGCAATAGGTGCAGCTTTCTTAGCTGGGCTCGCAGTAGGTTTTTGGAAAGATATCGACGAGCTTCAGTCGTTATGGAAAGAAGATCGAACTTTCACCGTAAACCCAAAGGCAAAATATCAACGTCAATTAAAGGAGTGGAAAAGAGCAACTGATACGGTAAAATACTGGGCTGAATATAAATAACTACAATTATAAACAAATTATCATTTTATGACACCATTTATTGCGGAGTACCTGGGAACTGCTATGCTAATTCTACTTGGCGGAGGGGTAGTTGCGAATGTTTTATTGAAAGGTACTAACGGAAATAATTCCGGATGGATCGTTATTTCGACGGCATGGGCATTTGCCGTGTTTGTTGGCGTAACAATCGCCGGCCCTTACAGCGGTGCACACTTAAACTGTGCTGTTACCCTTGCAAATTTCGCTTTAGGAAAACTAGACCTATACACAACACTTTCCTTCATGAGTGCGCAAATATTGGGCGCAATGACCGGCGCATTTGTTGTGTGGCTTGTATATCGAGACCATTTTAACCAAACGGACGATCCAGGTGCTAAACAAGCCGTATTCTGTACGTCACCTGCAATTCGGAACCTCCCAACGAATTTGATCGGTGAAACAGTCGCAACATTTGTGCTCATTTTCGCGATTCTACACTTCACGGAACCTGCTTTAGGGGACGACACCCCTATCGGCTTAGGTTCAGTTGGTGCTATCCCTGTTACCTTTGTGGTGTGGGTGATCGGCCTTTCTCTGGGAGGAACAACCGGGTATGCTATTAATCCGGCCAGAGATTTAGGTCCACGAATCGTGCACGCCCTTTTACCTTTAAAAAACAAGGCCAGTTTCGATATTTCCTACGCTTGGGTTCCTATCGTAGGACCATTTCTAGGCTCTCTATTAGCCGTTGGATTGTACTTGATCGTACAATAATTCAGGCCCTAAAAAACAATACGTCTTTAAACAAGTTTTAAAGACGTACTGTTTTCTTATATGTATCAAATATGATGACAAAATCGATATTCAAATTTTTAAATACGGTCAATAAAGCGGTGTTACCAAAATTATCGCAAAAGGACCCGGCCTCGCTCACGAAATGGCAACAAGCTTTGCTTGCCTACCGCTACTTCGTACTCACACGATCGTTAGATTAAGATGTTTTTACTGGAGAAGTTGTTATACTACCATCAGATTTGATATGCATCTCGGTCTGTGGATACGGAATCGATATCCCCTTCTCGTCCAAAGCGATTTTAATTCTTTCTTGCAAAATGTTGTGCGTATCCCAATAATCAGCTTTGTTAACCCATCCTCGAATCGTCAAGTTCACGGAACTATCCGCTAGGTCGCTAACGAAGATCTCTGGAGCCGGAGTACCTAATATACGTGCCTCTTGCTTAATTACTGCTGCGATCGTATCTTTTGCGTCCTTTATATTGTCGTCGTAAGAAATACCGACCACAAATTGGAAACGGCGTGAGAGGATGCTCGAATAGTTTTTGATGACGGAATTTGCTAGCGGCCCATTTGGACTGAATACTTTGATACCATCGGCATTTATCAAAGTGGTATAAAGGATGTCTATTGACTCTACGCTCCCTTCTGCGCCATTATCACTACTGATATAGTCATTAACATTAAATGGACGAAACATTAGAATTAATACGCCTCCTGCAAAATTAGACAAGCTACCTTGCAGGGCCAGTCCAACCGCTAAACCAAAAGCAGAAAGTGCGGCAATAAAGGAAGTGGTCTGGATGCCTAACGTGTTCGCTACCGTTAAAATCAAAAGAACATATAACGTAAACTTTATTATCGAACTTGTAAAACTTCGTACCGAAGGATCGATATTTTTCCGTTCAAAGCGCCGGTCAACAAAACTGCGCGTAAAACGAATCAAATAGATTCCGATGAATAAAATAACGATCGCTACAATAAGCGTCGGCACCTTCAAAATTATGGTGTCAATAAAATGCTCAATACCCATTTGAATTTTTTCCATCTACTAAAATATAAAATTTTCACTATGCACTCAAAAATTTAGGAAGTTTTAGGGTATCTTTAACACATGTCTTGGATCTATTTGGACAACAACGCAACAACAAAAATCGACGAATTGGTGTTAGAAGCGATGCTTCCTTATTTGCGTGAAAGCTATGGAAACCCTTCCAGCGTACAACATTGGTTTGGACGTGAGGCATCCGGCGCTGTCGAAACTGCTCGTGAGCGAATCGCCAGCACTTTGCACGTAAAAACGAACGAATTATTTTTCACCTCGGGGGCTACCGAGACAATTAACATGGTACTTCAGGGCATTGCTCAACGCTATCGCCGCAAGGGTCAGCATATGATAACCTGTCAGACCGAGCATAAAGCCGTGCTCAACACCTGCGGAATTTTAGAAAAGCAAGGGATAGAAATTACCTACCTTGGGGTTGACCAAAATGGTGCCATCGATCTGAGCGAATTAGCGCAAAGTATCCGCGAGGATACGATCATGGTTTGCCTTATGGCCGCCAACAACGAAACAGGTGTCTTACATCCTATTAAAGAAATCGCTGCGTTATGCCAGCAAAAAGACGTATTATATTTTTGCGACGCAACGCAGATAATCGGGAAAAGTGACATCAATCTTGATGAACTTCCAATTGATATATTAACCCTTAGCGCGCATAAAATACATGGCCCCAAAGGTATCGGGGTGCTTTATATCCGACGAAAAAGCAAACCCATACAGATACCACCATTAATCAACGGAGGTAGCCAAGAACAAGGACGCCGCGGCGGGACATTAAATGTCCCGGCAATCGTTGGTCTCGGAAAAGCATTTGAGCTATTTGATGCGCGACCGCAGATCAAATGTTATCGTGATCTATTGGAAGATAAAATAAGCGAGCATATCCCGCAAATCATTATTCATGCTAAAAACGCCCCTCGATTAGATAATACGAGTTGCATTGCTTTCCCGTACCTAAAATCGTCGGAAATCATGACGTCCTTACCCGAGTTAGCACTTTCCTCGGGCTCGGCATGCGCAACAGGACTTTTAGAACCCTCGCACGTACTAAAAGCTATGGGAGTCCCGGATAATGATGCCTATGGCAGTATTCGTTTCAGTCTTAGTAAATACACGGAAAAGCAGGAAATTCACAAAACAGTTGAGTTAGTCACCGAAGCAGTTGAGAAAATTCGGCAGCAGTCTCCCATATGGGCGTTATATACCAAAGGTCTGTTGGATTAATTTTTACATTGCTCAAACCGTTTTAGATTGTAAGAATGATAAAGAATACCGTACTTTGTACAAGATAAAATTAGGGAAATATGGACGCGATTGTAAAAATTACAGATAAAGCGAAAGCACGCATCGATCAGATTATGAACGATGAAAAATATGACGGAAACTACTTTGTTCGCGTTGCGGTTGAAAGTGGCGGGTGTTCTGGTTTATCCTATAAACTAAATTTCGACAATCAAGAACAAAAGGGTGATCAGTTTTGTGAAGACAAAGGCATAAAAATATGTTTGGATATTAAGTCATATTTATACTTAGCGGGTACAGAACTTGATTACTCGGACGGTTTAAATGGAAAAGGCTTCGAATTTAATAATCCGAACGCTTCGCGTACGTGTGCATGCGGTGAAAGTTTTTCGGTATAGATGTAAAAGACAACATTTTATAGAAAAAACAGGGGCATTTAGCCCCTTTTTCAGTAAAGTTTTAAAAAACTCCCGTTATACTTAATAAATTCATTACTTTTGCTCCTTTAATTTATAAATATAACAATACCGCTCTAATTAAGAATTGCGGTGTTTGGGGGTATACAATTATATGGGACGTAATTTACTTAAAACTGAACAAGCGATAACGTTTGTAAAGGACACTTTTTCGCGAAAGCTAATCCAGGCGTTAAACCTTATCCCGGTTTCCTCACCTCTAGTGGTATTAGATGGCACAGGTATCAACGATGATTTAAATGGTATTGAAAGACCAGTGAGCTTTCCAATTAAATCACTCAACGAACAACGGGCAGTTGTGGTTCATTCCTTAGCTAAATGGAAACGCGTGCGGCTTCAGGAACTCGAGATTGAAGAAGGAGAAGGAATCATCACTGATATGCGTGCATTACGTCCTGATGAAGATTATAGCCCCATTCATTCCATTTACGTTGACCAGTGGGACTGGGAAAAAAGAATCAATGAGGACCAGCGTTCATACACCTACTTGAAAAATGCGGTTATGGACATCTACCAGGCGCTTTATGAAACAGAACGTGAGGTTGAGAGCCAATATCCTGATAAAAAAGCAGTCCTGCCCGAACAGATACATTTCATCTCTTCGGAAGAACTATTAAATGCTTACCCTTCTTCGACCCCCAAAGAGCGCGAAAACCTTATTGCTGAAAAATACGGCGCAGTATTTATCTATGGGATCGGCGGAGAGTTAAGTAATGGCTTTTCGCACGATGGCCGCGCAGCCGATTATGACGACTGGAGTACCGCGAATGAAAAGGGATTTAATGGTCTTAATGGTGACATTTTAGTATGGAACGCTCAACTTCACACGGCATTCGAGCTTTCTTCAATGGGAATTCGCGTAAACAAGACCTCACTCATGCACCAACTCGAAATAAGAAACAGTTTGGACCGTGCAAAACTTCCCTTTCATCATTTGTTACTGAACGATAAGTTACCACAGTCGATTGGCGGCGGTATAGGTCAATCGCGTGTTTGCATGTTTATGCTGAAGAAAACGCATATAGGAGAAGTTCAAGTGAGCATATGGGATGAGCAACAACGTAAACTACTTGCGAATCAAAACGTAAACCTGCTGTAATCAAATAGTACCTTTATTTTTTATACGACACTGGTGTCATATACTCTTAATTCTTTGACAAGTTTCTGATTTTGTGGTATCTTGGTTTACCCCTAAGACTGATAAAAACCTTTCAATCAATAAAGGGTTGTGACACTTCATTTTGACAATCGAAATTGGTCACCTTCTTGAAATACTCAGTATTAATGCCTTGATGGTCTACTTCCCCATCGTGTATCGTGCCCCTTACGCTAAGGTATCCTGACAACAAATAGGCGATACGGGGCTCTTCTAGCCCGATTTAGCAATAAAACTGGAATCAAGCGCGATAATGTAATGCCTATTGCCGTGTTGTTTGAGCAGTCTGCTATTGAATTCCAGAAAATCAAACTTCTTTTCAAATTGCATACGACTTCATTGTTCACTATACTTGCCGTAAGGTTTCAAATGGAGTAAATTGACCCTAACGATCATTCCCTATTTATTTAATTACGACCAGGCACTTACACAGGTTTTCAACGGCGTATTGAACTAAAAAAGATGAAAATATTAATTAAAGTTTGAAATTAGTTCCCCAACTAAAAAGTGGCATCGTTTAATTCCAAATATTGAAGATATTATTCGTTATAATTGTTAACGATGATGAAGAGAAAAAAAATTGAAGTGAAAGACAAGATGGAACATCCTCGACTTATTAAAGTGGCTGCTTTTGATCTCTCTAAGAACATTACTAAACCTCATAAACACAATGGTTATTTGGAGTTGGTATTTCTAACTTCTACTTCTGGGAAACATATTATTGACGGAAGGGAAGCTCTAATACAGGCTCCTTGCCTATTGATAATCCGAAAGGATAATGTTCATCATTGGGAATTGACTGATCCGGTGAAAGGATTCGTTCTTTTAGTAAAGAATCAATTTGTCAGCCAGAGTTTAGATTTTGAGATCAATAGATTAGTGGGCGGAATTAAAAAGTTTGACACGATCTATTTTAAAGAGGCCAGAACCATTGAAAATTTATTTAAGTTACTGGCCGCGGAAGAAAACGAGGTTTGTCAAGAGGGATTGTTTAAAGTGATATTAGCCAAGTCATTGGAGCAAACGGTGGACTCGAAACAGAGCATAACATCTCCACAAAATATCTACGACCGATTCTGCGAACTGCTTAATGAGGGGGCAAGTGTGGTAAATCATGTCGCTTACTATGCGGAGAAGCTGAATACTAGTCCTCAGAACTTGAACGCTGCCTGCAAAAAAAATGTGAACTTAACCGCTTCGGAGCTGTTGGCTGGATATATCATTAAAGAAGCTAAGAGATTACTTTTCTATACAAGCAATTCGATATCCGAAGTCGCATATGAATTAGGTTTCTCTGATAAATCAAATTTTTCTAAATATTTTAAGCGATATACCGGCGTTACGCCAAAAGAATTTAAGAAGCAAGAATCCTAGAATTCCTTTTCTCCAAATTCACTCTTTGGCAGTTTTAAGATTTGGTTTAATTTATGAATATTAAAATTCAGATTTACTAAAAACACATTCTTTTCATAAATATAATTTGTGGTCGTATGGAAATCACTGGCGTACGTTGTAATCCGTTGTTCATTCACTCCCCACTTACCAAGTTCTATAAACTGCCATTTTAATTGAGCTGTAATTGTCTCTTTTAAGAAAGACTTGCTTAGGTTGAAATGAGGGGTTACAAACCTAGAATCCATTCCTTGCACGGTCGGACTTTCTGAAAGATAGTTAACCTCTAACCCAGTGCTCCAGTTGTTTGGCAAATCTGCTTGGATGCCTGCATTGATGGAATACACCCAATCTTGATTCGTTCTCGGTTCTTCGTAATCCAACACTTGACCTGAAATATTATAATTATATAAGTTAACTCCACCGTTAAACCTCAACCATGACGATAATTTGCCGTCCCCACCTAATTCCATTCCATAACGGGTTGCATAACCCGCATTGGTGAAAATACGGCGAAGGATTGTGTCTGCATAAACAGAATTTACCCGTTGAATCGGGTTTTTAGTATGTTGATAATAGGCATTCAAAAAGACATTACCCGCTTTTAATCTTTTTACTAGCCCCGTTTCTACATTGGTGGTAAACTCAGGCAACAATTCCGGATCTCCTTTCTCCAGTGTCTCGGAGTGTTCACGTTCAGGGATAGGATTCAACTCAAAGTTGTTGTTGCGTTGTACCCTTCTAGCTGCTGCTAATTTCCATGACCAACCGGAGCCTAGATCATGCATTAAATTCAAGGAAGGGTATAGTTGATGAATGGAATATAGGTATTCTTCATTGGTATGTTGCATGAGCAGATCACGTTGATAGTATTCATAACGTAGGCCTAATGAAAATTGAGTCTTCTTAAATTGACGGTCGTATTGCGTAAAAAGGGCATGAACGTTATTGGTTGCATCCAATTTACCCGTAAACTCGGGAATCAATTCAAAGTTATTTTGTCCATTTTCTGACACACCATATTCAAAATTGCCCTTTTGCTTATCGTCCCTTAATTGATATCCAGTTAATAATTCTGCATGTTCCAGTGTCCAGCGATGTTGTAGAGAAAGTCTTAAACCTCGCAATGGATTAGTATATGTGTTTTGCGTCCATTGTACCGTGTCAATCTTGTTCTCGATATTACCATTTTTAGTGGATCCATAGATCTCGGCATATTCGTAAATAACACCTAGCTGGAGTGAATGAGCCGCGTTGATTTTATACTGATAGGAGAAATCCAGTAGATAAAATTCGCCCTGTTTATTTTGAAGGTTAGGGTTAAAGTAGTTTGTTCGGGAAATTTCACGACCCGTTGACGGTTGGATCGTTCTATTGGTATAGTAAATGTCGGCAACTCGATCTTGAAACTTTCTGGATACCAACACCCCTAAATTCACGGAATGTTTGTCAGATATTTCGTAGGCACTGTTTAATCTGATTCCGAAATTATATTTATCAAAACTTCTTTCACCACTGGAGGGGAAGAAGGTTTGTCGGTCTCCGATAATGGTATTTACATCTCCTTCTCTAAATCCCGCATTGTCATTCCTTAGGTAGTTCGCCGAACCATTCAATTCCAATTTGTCCCTTTTATATTGGAACGAGATGTCGCTGCCAAACCGCTTTTGGTTCTCTTGGTTATCATAATCATTCATACTCGGTAATCCGCCTTGAAGGTTAAGTGTCCATGCGAACCCGTTGGCTCCCGATCTTTTGGTTTTTAAGTTGATGATGCCCCCCTTGCCATCTGGATCAAATTGAGCAGTAGGACTAGTGATATATTCCACCTCTGTAACGTCATTTGCCGCTATTTGGTTCAAAATCGTCGCTGGGTCCAAAAATGAGGGTTTTCCATTGATTAACACGATTACGCCAGTATTGCCTCGCATATTAATATTTCCATCGGCATCTACGGATGCTGAAGGAAGGTTCTTAACAATATCCAGTGCCGTCCCGCCTACGGCATTTTTATATTGGCTCCCTTTATAAGTTTGTCTGTCGCTACTGTGTTTTTGTCCTGCTGCGCTGGCTGTAACCGTGACCTGTTCTAAACTATTGTCAGCACTGGAAATAAGGATAGCTCCAAGATCGATTTTCTTTTCACCCTTGATTTCTACTGCAACTCTCGTTTGTTTATAACCGATGAATTTTACGGTTAGGCTGTACTTTCCGTTGTTTAGATTGAAAAAATTAAAATTACCGGAATTATCGGTTATCATACCATCGACGACCTTATTATTGGCATCCAATAACCCAATACTGACATACGGGATTGGCGTAGCCGAAAGCGAGTCTTTAACGATACCGGAAAGTTTTGACTTTTGCGCATACGCTGCTTGGAGAACAAGTAAAAAGCAGAGCGAAATTAGAAATCTGTTCATAAAGTCGTATAGTTTTTTCAAAAATAGAAAAGAACGATATCTTTTAAGGTTGTATAGAAATTTATACCACAGTTTTTCCAAATTGACCTCGCTGCATTTCTCCCATTTATTTAATTGCTTGACCGAATTTCGCTGTTATTAAAGAAATGTACTTTCAGTTTTAATTTAAACATCGTAATGATGCAATCTATAATTTTAACTATAATCAACAAACTATTAATAGTTAGTTATTTTTTATGCGGATTTAGCGCGATCCTGTATTAGTTCTTTATTAAGTTTCTAATTTTCATGGAAGTTAGGGGGCTAGCCAACGGTTAAAAAAATATTTTGATCAATAAAGGAATTTGGTTCAACGGCTTGCTATTCGACATTGAGCACGCATCACGTTGTTCTTTGGGGATTAGTATCCAGTGGGGGCTTAAGCTAAATAAGTTGCGATGCCCGCCATATTGAAGTGGAAGTAGTTTGTTTCGCTCCTTGTTTGAGATTTGTTTATCCATAAGTCCGCGACAAGAATACGAGATAGTATCTTAAGTTTTTTGCGACGTGCCGTGAAAGTTTCCGTTTAAATCTACCGCAGCGATTTCAGTGGACGGTGATCACAGAGGGTTTCGTAGGCGTCTAGGTGGATGCCCGTATAGTTATACAGGTCCATCGCGACCATATCTACTATTTCCAGCCCGCATTTGATTCTACCGGCCTGTTCGGGTGTAAGATAGCTGATACCGGGTGTCTTCCTGACCGATTTAGCAACCAAACTGGGATCAAGCGTGATCCAAGCATTACTTTTCATTTCTATCACTCTAATATTTCTATCACTCTAATTTAGAACTCACCCCATTTTTAGCGGAGTGTTGGTCATAAAACTAAAAAAATAAAACAAAATCTACAGCCTTTGGTTTAACTAATCGAAAGGCTTTTTATATGCACCACACCATCAAATTTCTACCAATATTCGGGCTTGCCCTCGTCATGAGTTGTAATGCCGACGACCGGCAACGAAACGCGAATACGTTTTCGAAGCCGGATACGGAATCGGTACAAAACGAAAACGACGAGGGTACACTTCAATTTAGACGCACTAAAGTTGCCAAAGAAAAAGACACCCTCTCCTTCGATATTACGCATCCTTCCCACGTTGAAATCGAACTAAAAACATCCGATAACACCGGTAATTTACGCATAAATCAAATGATTATGCCGGATGGGGCCATGGACGGCCCGTACGGCAGAACCATCGAAGACAGCCTTTCACAAGCGGGTACTTACCGGCTGATTATAGGCGAAAGTCTGATGCAAGGTGATCCCTATGCTGGAGACTACCATCTGAAAATTAAAATAGATTAACCACATATATATAAACGGGATAGCATCCCCCCACATAATTCGTTTCAACCAGCCTGCTACCAAGCAATTTTGAAGTTAATTAGTAGAGCCATCATGTATAGTTGAGGCAAGCAAATACATGATATATTCATGTAAATACCTTAAATTTCACTAAATTTGGCATTTCAATCCTGAAATAGAATTAAAAATATGATTATAGAACCACGAGTAAGAGGTTTTATCTGTTTAACTTCACACCCAGAGGGTACTGCTGAAAATGTAAAACAACAGATAGAATACGTAAAGTCTAAAGGTAAAATTGCTAATGGACCGAAAAAGGTTTTGGTTATTGGTGCATCAACGGGTTTCGGTCTAGCATCACGTATCTCAGCCGCATTTGGTTCAGATGCAGCTACAATTGGTGTATTTTTTGAAAAACCGGCAGCACCGAGAAAACCGGGTACTGCAGGATGGTACAACACAGCAGCTTTCGAAAAGCAAGCCATTGACGCAGGCATTTATGCAAAAAGTATCAATGGAGACGCTTTCTCTGACGAAATCAAGAAACAAACGATCGATTTAATCAAACAGGATCTTGGTCAAGTTGACCTCGTGATATACTCGTTAGCTTCGCCAAGACGCACGCACCCAAAAACAGGTGTTGCGCATTCTTCGGTTTTAAAACCGATTAGTCAAGCTTTCACAAATAAAACAGTTGATTTTCACGCTGGAATCGTTTCAGACATCACCATTCAACCCGTAGAAAACCAAGAAGATATTGACAATACCATCGCCGTAATGGGGGGAGAAGATTGGAAATTCTGGATTGAGCAATTGAAAGCCGCCGACGTGCTAGCACCTGGCGTTAAAACTGTCGCATATTCTTATATAGGCCCTGAGCTAACCTACCCCATCTACCGTAACGGTACGATCGGAAAAGCGAAAGATAATTTAGAGAATACAGTACCCGAGTTAAACGAACTATTAAAAGATCTTCGCGGGGTTAGTTATGTTTCTGTCAACAAAGCATTGGTTACACAATCAAGCTCTGCGATTCCAGTCGTGCCGCTATATATCTCTCTACTCTATAAAGTGATGAAAGCAAAGGGAATTCACGAAGGTACCATCGAGCAGATGCAACGCTTATTTTCTGAACATTTGTACAGCGGAAATGCGGTGTCCTTAGATGAAAAAGGTCGTATTCGTGTGGACGATTTGGAAATGCGCGAGGACGTTCAGCAAGAAGTTGCTAAACTTTGGGAACAAGCTACCTCAGAAAATTTAGAAGAAATTTCGGACATTCGAGGCTATAGGAATGAATTTTTCCACTTATTTGGTTTCAACTTCGAGGATGTCGATTATGAATCTGAAACAAATGAAGTTGTTGAAATACCAAGTATTAAAGCATAAACTCTCTGTTTGCAATATAATACTATAAATAAAGGCGATATCTCTACATTATCGCCTTTATTTATAGTATTCTTATTTTGAAATTACTGCGCATTCACAAACCGGTGATTGCTATAGATTACGGATCACCTACCGGCGCTTCTTCAGAAACATATAATCGAGGCTAAACTTCCCTGGTCCAATGAATAAAATAGCAAGGTAAGCTGCAAAAAACGCTGTACCTAATTCATGTCTTCCGAGTAGTTCCCAATCGTGCGCAGAGAAAATAACGAGCGTAGTAACTAATAATGGTATGGTAGCTAATCGTGTAAATAACCCCAGCACCAGTAAAATGGAACAGAAAAATTCAGCAAAAATAGCGAGGCTGAGAGAGAATGCACCACCCAAGCCCATAAAATTCATAAAATCGTCTTTACGCACATTAAACTCAATAAGTTTCACATAACCGTGATTTGGGATCATCAATAACCCAAAACCAATTCGTAGCGTCAGTGCAGCTAAATTCGTCGCGAACGTACCTTTTTGCACACTGAGAAAAAATTTTTTCATAAATAAGTTTTCACTTCTAACGTAAAAAAGAATCAGTAAAAAAGCTTCTCACTGATTCTTTAGGGATAAAAAAAAGCATAGATCTTGAAAATTGCATTTAAGTCAAAATTTTATCTAGCATTTTTTACTTTCTATTTTAAATGGGCGCGAAGCATCCAAGCAGTTTTCTCATGCTTTTCGATTATAGCAACCAGAAAGTCTTCCGTTCCTGCATCCTTATGGTCTTCGCCCACGACATCGAGCTGTTCACGAACAAACGTAATGATGGATTCGTAATCACCTAGTAACTCCTTTATAAATCCTTGGGAATCACTTTTTGTATAGCGCATCTCATCCAACTGCGAAAGCTCAAGGAATTCTTTCATCGTTCCGACCGCATAATGCCCTATTGCTCTAATTCGTTCAGCGATCTCGTCAATCGTTTCCTCCAACTCACCATAAAGCTCTTCGAAAAACAAATGTTGCGCATGAAAATCTGGACCTTCGACATTCCAGTGAGCATTTCTCACTTTAATATAAAGCACATGTTCATCTGCCAATAATTTATTTAAGATGCTAGCCACCGCTAGCGTATCTTTTTCTTTAACACCAATATTTGTTCTCATATTATTTCTATTATCTACTAACTAATTATTTCCTTTCAAAAAGCACAAGTCTTACTATAAGCATCGCAATTCACCGGTTCTTTGCAGTGGCTCTTACTGTTGAGCCAACTCGCGCTGCTTTAGACAAGATACGATTTTTTATCGTTTGGGAATAAAGAGAACTCCATATTAATGTCAAAAATATGATCAAGTTTAGTACTTTTGTGACGGCAAACGAAAGTAGCATGATAAAGGACACACCGCCATTTTTTCATACATTCAAAACGGATATCTCGAATTATCCGTTACCATCGAATTTCACGTTTCCTTTTTTTTATCACCCGGACTTACTGAGCAGCTGCGCTTCGCGCGAAGTACAGGATTATCTAACTCGCCAAACTGATTTTAAACATAATTTTGGACTTACAGATTCACAAGAACCTGGACTTGGTAAAATGTTCGGTGTGCTCGTCGTTCAGACCCACGACAAGCGGCTTGGTTACCTCGCCGCCTGTTCAGGCAAACTCGCAGGTACAAATCAACACACATTTTTCGTGCCCCCTGTATTTGATATGCTCACCCACGACAGCTTCTTTTTGCAAGAGGAAACACAAATCAATGCCCTTAATCGTGAAATTGAACAATTAGAATCCGCAGACATACTTTCGAAAAACCGGAAACTCCTAGAAGAATTGCGTACGCAAGCTGAGCTAGCGCTCAGCAATTTTCGGCGGCATATGAAAACCGAAAAAGCGATTCGAAAAAATAAGCGCGAAACAAACAAACATATTTTACCGGAGAAAGAATATACCTTACTCATTGAAGATCTGATTAAACAGAGTTACCGGGATCAGTATGAACAAGACATCTTGAAGTCGGAATGGAAAACAAAGATCCAAACAGTGCAATCGAATATTGATGCCTCGGAAGCACAAATCGAAAAACTACGCATCACTCGTCGCGAGAAATCCTCAGCCCTTCAGCGTAAACTATTCAATCAGTATCGCTTTTTAAATATTCGCGCTGAACAGAAAAGTTTATTGGAAATTTTCGAACTCGAAAGAATGCGGGTCCCGCCCGCTGGCGCTGGAGAATGTGCTGGTCCAAAACTACTACAATATGCATTTGCTAATGGTCTAAAGCCAATCTCGATGATGGAGTTTTGGTGGGGAGCATCTCCGACTTCTGAGATACGGAAACACAAACAGTATTATCCGGCCTGTAAAAGTAAATGCGAGCCGATACTGTCGCACATGTTAACCGGACTGAATGTAGATCCTAATCCCTTATTAAAGAATCCGGCTTCGGATAAGGAGTTCGAGATTATCTACCAAGATAAATCGATTATCGTAATCAATAAGCCATCGGAATTTTTATCTGTCCCGGGCATACATATAAAGGACTCTGTTTATCAGCGCATTGTCGATCGAACGCCTGACATAACGGGGCCAGTCATTATTCACCGGCTCGATATGTCCACTTCAGGTATTCTCGTACTTGCAAAAAACAAACATGCCCATCAGTTTATACAGGATCAATTTATAAAACACACGGTCATTAAACGGTATACCGCTCTTCTAGAAGGTGAGCTTACTACACACGAAGGTGTAATTGATTTACCCCTTCGTGTCGATCTAGAGGATAGGCCTCGCCAGATGGTTTGTTACCAGCATGGCAAGCCCGCACAAACTCGTTATAAAGTAGTAAGGCACGAGCATGGAAACACGCGAATCCATTTTTTTCCGTTAAGTGGACGCACCCATCAATTACGGGTCCATGCAGCACATCATTTAGGTTTGAACCACCCTATCGTCGGTGATGATTTATATGGTACTAAAGCGGATCGATTGCATCTACATGCAGGGTATATCGCATTTATTCACCCAGATTCTAGTAATCAAGTTTCATTCACAGTACCCGATCCGTTTTAAACCAAAAGAAAAATCAAACGAAAGTCACAATCAAACAAATAAGTTTAAATCCTTTTTGAATAAATTAAAGTATAGCTACTTTTGTTAGACTTTTTAAAATACTGACCTTGTTGGTACAATAGTCAATTGTAAAAATACAATAAAATAGTATGTCTATTCAATATATAAATCGAGTAAGGAAATACGCTCTCACACTAATTGGAATACTCTTGTTATCCTTTTCTTCGATTGCACAAACCATCCACATAAAAGGTAAGGTCATGGACGTTACCAACAAAGCGCCCATTGGCTATGCTACGATCGCCGCTGTTGGAACAATTTACGCCACTTCTACTGATGACGCGGGGGATTTTCAATTGGATTTGAAACCTGGGTATTCGAAACTCCGCGTATCCTTCGTTGGCTTCGAATCGAAGGATATCACGATTTCTAATGAGGCGTACCAAGAAATGACGATCTATCTAATGCCAGAAGATAATACGCTTGAAACCGTTTCGATACAAAGTCCCAAACGCTCTAAATACTCGAACAAGAACAATCCCGCAGTCGAGCTTATTCGTAAAGTGATTGAGCACAAAGATGAAAACAGATTAGAGGGATACGATTACGCTCAATTTCAACAGTATGAAAAAGTATCACTTGGACTGAGTAATATTTCAGAAAAATTTAAAAATCGCAAGATTTTCAAAAACTACCAGTTCCTTTTCGAAAAGGAAGATTCGGATCAAGGAGCAGCAGAAACGGCCTACACACTACCTGCATACATTGAAGAACGATTGTCAAACATATTCTTTCGTAAAAAACCGAACAAGACAAAACAATTCATATTAGCAGAGAAACGTGCTCAATTTGACCCGAAGTTCGTAGACAATGACGGTCTAAGCGCCTATTTCAACAAACTCTATCAAGACATTGATATCTATGAAAGCAATATAGAACTGGTGACCAATCAATTTTTAAGTCCAATTGCAGGCTCATCACCGACATTCTATAGATTTTACATCACCGACACAGTCAAAACAGAAACACCATATTTAGTTGAACTTGCATTTTTTCCTAGAAACAAAGCAGATATGTTGTTTCAAGGGAAACTATACATCACGTTAGACGGTAAATATGCGGTAAAACGTGCTGAGCTAAGTGTTGATAATGACATAAACTTAAACTTTGTTCGCGATCTTGATGTGCAATTAGATTTCGATCAGGACCCGCAGGACAAATATTATTTAAAAACAAGCTCCTTGGGGCTCGATTTCTCACTAACAAATAAGGGTACCGGAATTCGCGGAAACCGAACGGTAACCTATGACGATTTCAAAACTGGGGTCGCCCAGCCTGACAGTCTTTACGAAGGTGGCAATGTCATTCGTGTTTACGAACAAGAAGGTCAAGAGGGTGAAGAGCATAAAACGGAGGAACTAACAGAAGAATATTTAGCCTCTCACCGGCCAATACCGCTAAAACCAAATGAAGTAAATATTTACAGGAATGTTGATACACTTCAACTTATTCCGTCGTTTCAACGTTTTATGGACATCAGTGCGCTGGTTCTATCCGGTTACAAACAGGCAGGACCGGTGGAGGTTGGGCCCGTAAATACCTTCTATAGCTTTAACTCAATCGAAGGATTTCGTCTACGCGTTGGTGGGCGAACAACTGACCGATTAAGTAAGAAATTTTACGCGGAAGGATACACAGCGTACGGTTTTAAAGATAAAAAATGGAAATATTTTCTTAGTGGTACGTATGCTTTAAACAACAAATCTGTATACACATTTCCACAACATTATTTACGTGCTTCGGTGATGCGGGATACTAAAATACCTGGACAAAATTTAGAGTTCGTACAAGAAGATAATTTCCTTTTATCATTCAAGCGGGGGGAAAACTTAAGATATCTATATAACGATATCTATCGATTGGAATACAAAAGGGAGTTCGAAAACCACTTTTCTTATGTTGTTGGTCTTTCAAAATGGAGGCAACAGACGGCCGGTATCTTGTCCTATAGAACGACCGACGATATGGGGGAGTCAACGATATTTGATGAACTGAATACAACGGAGTTGTCTGTTAGTCTACGTTATGCTCCACACGAAGAGTTTTACCAAGGCAAAAATTATAGGACACCTCTCTTTAACAAGTACCCTATATTTTATCTTAACTATATTGGTGGTTTAAAAAACGTCTTACAGGGAGAATATAACTATCACAACTTTACGTTAGGGGTCGACAAGCGGTTCTACTTCTCGCAACTCGGTTACGCAGATGTCAATTTGGAGGGTAATTACATAATGGGCGATAATATTCCTTTCCCATTTCTAAATATCCACCGGGCGAACCAAACGTATGCGTACCAGCTCCGCTCTTATAATTTAATGAACTTTTTGGAGTTCGTGAGTGACCAATCCGTCGCCGCTAATATTCAGTATTACATGAATGGGTTTATTTTAAATAAAATCCCATTAATTAAAAAACTGCAATGGCGCGAAGTATTCAGCCTCAAAGCGCTATACGGTGGCCTACGTGAAAGCAATGACCCGGCTTATAATAACGAGGTTTTTGAGTTCCAAAAAAATGAAAATGGCGAACCTATTACGTATGGATTTGGATCCAAACCGTACCTAGAGGCGAGTGTCGGTTTGACAAATATATTCAAGTTTATACGTGTTGATTATGTTCGACGACTTAATTATACGGATCTTCCCGAGGCACCGAAACACGGTATTCGCGTACGTGTCAAATTCGAATTTTAGTAACATACGCATCGATCATAATACGCAGTAAGAATCAATAAATGCTACTCCAATGAAGTGAAGTAGCATTTATTTTAAGTATTTATTTGTATTTTTAGGATGTTAACATTGCACATCCTATGTACCCTCAAAGAATCCGACAGACCTACCATTATCCAACAATGACGGACGCCGACTTATGTAAGCTCGTCAACGCGCATGTTAAAAAGGTTTTTAAAAAAGGTGATGTACTGCTCACAGAAGGGCAAATTAGTGATAGCTATTATATATTAGAAGAAGGAGTCGTCCGGTCATTTATATATGATTATCAAGGGAATGATATCAGCACAGATTTTTTTTGCAACGATGATCTCGTTATTGAAGTTGCGTCTTTTTTTCATCACATCCCCACACAGGAGCATGTCGTTTGTTTAACGGACTGTATCTTATGGGAAATAAAATTCGATGCGTTCCAAAACTTATTTGAAACAATTCCAGCGCTAACAGAGTGGGGACGTAATTGGATGGCCTTCCAACTGCTGCTAACGAAAAGACGGACACTTAACATTATTAGTCTTTCGGCAATCGATCGGTACAAGCTTCTACTCGAAGAAAAGCCACAAATATTACAGCGAGCCCCACTAAAACACGTAGCAAGCTATTTAGGGATCACTGACACTTCGTTAAGCCGCATAAGGAAAGAATTAGTCGGGAAGTAATCTTCTACCGGTATTGGGTGGCAGCGATCGCAGTACCCCCTATTTACTCACAGTGCAAACGAGAATTAAAAGATTGGAAGAATACACGTAGTCGTGTTAAATACTTATATTTTAATCCTGAAATTATCGGCTAAAAATTAGCGTTATTGGATTTGACCCGACAATCTCCGATTCATACAGTCCGCGAACTTAGTGCAAACATAATAATGAGGTTGTTTGTTAATCAATATAACTGTCTTACTTTCGAGATAGCTCAATCGATGATGCATCATCAACGCTATAAACATTCTGTTGTTATCATGAATAGTTAAAAAAAGACAAAAACGAATTGAAAACTGTAAAATAAATCTAATATGGAGTCCATTACAATTAAGAATAAGGTGAACAATCGAGTTGAAACAGTGTGGAATGCATACAATTCAGAGGAAGACATAAAAGAATGGAACCGTGCATCGGACAATTGGCACTGCACGAGCACGGTCAACGACCTGCGTATTGGCGGAAAACTCCGATACCGAATGGAGGCAAAAGACGGTAGTACCGGCTTTGATTTTGAAGGAACTTATACGGCCCTCGATCCTTTCGAACGAATTGCCTATACGATGGCTGATGGTCGCAAAGTCGAAATCAAATTTAAGTCCAAAAAAGACACGACGAAAGTAACCGTGACGTTTGATCCTGAATCTACAAATCTACCGGAGGCCCAGCGGGAAGGATGGCAAGCTATTTTGGATAATTTCAAGTCGTATGTTGAACGTGTATATGGAACCACTGCATCATAAATCGCTTTTTAACATTCCAAAAACTGGCGAAAAAAAGAAGCCACCATTGTCCAGCAAACAATTTGAACGATGAAGCAACACTCAACAAACTATTACCAGACTTTAATTACGGTGGCCGAGGATACCAGAGCAGTTAAAGGCATCGTACCACCACGTAGATCTGGAAGTTCAACAGTTGCTAGGATGCAATTTGATATGATCAATGACAATCCTTTCATCCATACAGCTGACGACATTATTTTCAATATTCATGCGTTGCGGACTGGCCTAATCCTACCCCAATTATCAGATGCAAGGCTGTTATTTTTTTCGAAGGGACAACCATGCCTGCGAACCTCTGCATTAGCTAAACGCTACGGATGGGGAATATACGCCGATCAAACGGGGAAAATCAAGCTTGTGGATATGGCATCGCTCGAATATAGCGCTATGCTGCATGATGTTAGGATAACTAAAATCGGTGCAATGCGTTCAAATAAAAGAAAATAATGGATATTATTATTTCTTATGCAGCTACCCTTACTGGTTTATCGCTCGCAGACACGAGCTCGTTCCGAATTGAAATTAGGGTTGGGTATTCCAAGCTCCGAAGTCGAGGCGAAATCAAACCGTTGAGTGCAAATCACACTTTAAGCGTTTCGGGGTAAGGTTAGAGATATTAAACACATGGCGTAAAAAACTGTCAAGATAGCACGTTGATCAACCGTTCTTCTTGTTATCTTTGCCCAAAACAGAAACAACAATGTCCACGAAAGAAGAAAAAATAAAAAATTTCGATCCCTCGCAGCCAGGTCTGGCCGATGCCACCATTTTTGGATTACCATTCACCGCTGACGAGAGTGAAATTATCGTTGTTCCAGTCCCCTGGGAAGTAACCGTAAGCTACGGTGCGGGAGCCTCGCTTGGGCCCAAAGCAATTTTCGATGCGTCATTTCAAGTAGATCTCCTTCACGAAGAGTTTCCAGATTTATGGAAGGCGGGAATATTTATGGACGAAATATCGGAAGACTGCCTGTTTGAAAGCAAACGGTTAAAGGCTTTAGCACAACCCATTATTGAATCGCTTGAACATGGCGAGGATGTCCAGTCTTTACCGGTACTTAACGCTAATCAAGATGCGATCAACCGCGCAAGCGCCTCCCTAAATAAACATATCGAAGAGCGGGTTCAGTCGTGGATGGCCCAAGGGAAAAAGGTTATTTTATTAGGAGGAGACCACTCTACCCCTTTGGGGTACTACAACGCCCTTGCCGCGAATTGCGCAAATTTCGGAATTCTACATTTTGACGCACATATGGATTTGCGTGATGCTTACGAGGGATTCACCTACTCGCATGCGTCCATTATGTTTAACACGATAAAACTTCCACAGGTAACTAAATTGATACAAGTTGGAGTTCGTGATTTCTGCGAACAAGAAGTTGCTTTGGCCAAAGAGTCCGAAAAAATACATGTCTTTACTGACGCATACCTAAAGTCAAAACAATTTGAAGGCGATAATTGGCAGTCTCAGGTTGACCATATCATCAATTTGTTACCAGAGCATGTTGCTATCAGCTTTGATATTGATGCATTATACCAATGGTATTGTCCCAATACTGGAACGCCCGTCCCCGGAGGCCTTTCATATGAGCAGGTTACTTATATGTTAAGTAAACTCGCAACTTCTAATAAAAAAATAATAGGAATTGATCTCGTTGAAGTTGCACCTGGTGATGACGAATGGGATGGAAATGTTGGTGCTCGTTTACTCTTTCATCTGTGTGGCATTTTTGCAAAAAATAATGGATTCGATACCGGAGAAAAAATCCAATTCTAGTTTACTCCGAATTAAGAAATAACAAAACGCTTTTACAAGGTTCGAGTAGAAGTGTTTTTGTTAAAGTATGGCCCCGCTCCTACAATTTACCAATTGAGGGACGCGCACTGGTAACCGACTAACACCACAATAAAACCCTACCGATCATATAGCGAAGCAATTCAATTATTAAATCTTGCCATAAGGCAAGCAATCTTATTATATACCATAGTAACTTTGAAATACTTTACGACAAATAGTTGGCATTTAAATGATCTATTCAAAAAAAAAATTAAGTGTCCAGAGCAAATGTTGTGGCACGATGTAATTCGATAAATACTAGCATGTAGCAATAATTTGTAGTTCTTGTTAACTGGAAAAGGTCATGAAAACCAAAAAGGATTGTATTTGTTTTGTCTTCTAGAAGGCACAATTTTCAAAACGTTTTGGAGAGAGCCCTATGAAGCAGTGACATATGCGGTCCGCTCGCCATACAGAGGTGCTTGTTGAGAGCGTTTTCTTTCTGCGGAATAGGAAACAGCGCAAGAAGTAATAGTATCAAAAAAAAAATGCTAAATGATTCTAACTAACTAATTAACATTACTATTTTAAACAATTAAAACGCAATATTATGGCTAAATTACATGTATACTTGAATTTTAACGGAAACTGTGAAGAAGCATTCAATTTCTATCACACCGTTTTTGGAGGTCCCGAACCCACGGCACATCGCTTTAAGGACCTACCGGAGGATCCCAATGTACCGGTGAACGATGCTGACGCAAACAAAATCATGCACACATCCTTAATGGTCAACGAAAGCGTAATGCTTATGGGAACCGATTGTGTCGATAGCTTTGGACAAAGGGCAACGTTTGGAAACTCCACGTATATAATGCTCGACACGGAAACAGCAGAAGAGGCCCGCAACTTATATTCTAAATTGAGCATAAATGCCCAAAATTTAGAAATGGATTTGGGCGAAATGTTTTTTGCCGAATTATTCTCCTCGTTTACCGATCAGTTTGGCGTCGCATGGATGATACATTTCGAAGGAAACAAGAAAATGGATTATTAATACACGGGTGTTTAATGATACAAATTTTGATAAACATGTATTTTAAAAAGCCCTTGTCAAATAAAGCATACTAAATTTTAGACAGCCTAAATCTCCATGAAAATTTTAAAATACATCTTATTTGTGATACTAGGCAGCATTGCATTGGTGCTCATCGTTGCATTTTTTCTTCCCAAAAAATTTCACGCAGAAAACAAAATAACGATTAACAGACCTAATACAGATAACAGATATATACGAATATGTATCCTCTCTTAAAAACCAAGGCACGTATGACCCTTGGTCGGAGAATGACACTACCATCGTCCGTAAATATGACGGTGAAGACAAAACGGTAGGATTCATCTATGAATGGGAAAGCGAAAAAGTAGGAAAAGGGAAGCAAGTAATCACGAAACTTGTTCCAGATAAGCGCGTGGAAATCGACATATATTTCGACGGAAGCGACGTGGCGAATAAATCATTTTTTGACGTTATCCCGATCAGCGACCGACAAAGCGAAGTCTCTTGGGGAATAAGTGGCGCTATCCCTTATCCATTCAATTTTGTGACGAACTTTTTTGATATGGATGCAGATTTTAAACATGGACTTGAGAATCTTAAATTAATAATGGAAAAAAATTAATGGAAAATTCACTTTATCCGGCAATTTGGTTCAACAACGATGCGCACGATGCGTTGGAGTTTTACGGAAACCTATTCGCCGACAGCAATCACAATCTTTCCACCCGCATGGTTGCATCAGCAAACCTAATGGGCACCCATTTTATCGGTATTAATGGAGGGCCAATTTTTAAACCCAATAACTCAATTTCGTTTATGGTTATTTGTGAAGACGAAATCGAAATCAATAAATATTGGGATGCGCTGGTGAAAAATGGAACGGAATTAATGCCCCTACAAAAATATCCGTGGAGCGCTTACTATGGTTGGCTAAATGATAAATATGGTGTGGGGTGGCAGTTCTATTTGGGGAAACGGGGTGATGTTAATAATCAATCTATTGTACCAACGTTAATGTTTTCTGGTGAAAACCAGGGGAAATGCGAAGCGGCACTCCACTTTTACGAATCGCTATTTGATTCCTTTAAAACCCAAGGAATTCTCCGATATGAAGACGGAAAACACGAGGACCAAATTCAGCACACGCAATTCGTCATCAATGGTTTTACGTTAATGGCAATGGATAGCGGTATACCTCAAGATTTTACGTTCGACGAGGGAGTATCCATGGTCATCGAATGCGCGAACCAATCGGAAATCGATTATTATTGGGAAGCGATAACCAGAAATGGAAGCGAAAGCCAGTGCGGGTGGTGCAAAGATCCATTTGGTATAAGCTGGCAAGTCGTGCCTGCGAACTTAAACGAAATTTTTGAAAATTCTCCAGATGCACAAAAAAACATAATGACTATGAAAAAAATCAACATCGATCAGCTTGTCGGACCAAACAATTAGCTTATAAATAAATGTACACTATGATACAACGAATCTCTTGAAGTAATATTTTTTGCGGTCATCGAGCGGCCTTTTTGTAATTCTGGACAACCAAATTAGATTCATCAATCATTATTTACCAAAATAAACAAAGAAAATGACTAGCAACACAACATACGTTGTATTACTAAGGGCGGTGAACGTTTCGGGAAAGAACGTCATAAGAATGAAGGATTTACGAGAAGCGATACTCCTCGCCGGATATACAAATGTTTGCACCTATATCCAAAGTGGAAATATAGTCCTCAATGCTGCATCCACACCAATTGAAGTCGAGAAGAAAATTCGACAAATTATAAAAGAAACATTTGGACTGGAGATCAAAGTATTTGCTAAAAGCAATAAAGACCTTAAATCGATCCTAAAAGACATACCTCCTCGCCCCCCAATAGAGGCGAATAGGTTATTTATCACGGTGCTTGACAAAACTCCTTCAAAGGAACTTGTTACATTACTTTCCGAACGCGAATTTTCTCCGGAGTGGTATTTTATAAAAAACAAAATCTTGTACTTCTACCTACCGAACGGCGTATCAAAAGCTAAGCTAAGTAATGCATTTTTTGAACGTACTTTGCAAGTTAATGCTACAGGTCGTAACCTCAATACAATCAATGCTCTGATTCAACTTAGCGACAACGGATAATGCAAATTCAAGTCCTCAATAATTGTGGGAATTCACCCAAAATGCTGCTTATAATTGAGCTTTATCGATATTATGTGGATTCAAATTTCGCAAAAATTCTAACTTTCTTTGCCGATGATATCCATTGGCACATTAGCCACGAGATAAACCTACATGGATTGAACGATGTAGAACGATATTTAGTTAGCAAAGAGATACAGCCTGCAGCTATTTTAACCTTAAAATACGTATTAACACATGGTAAACTTGCTGCCGTTAATGGAGAAATAAGCTATAAGGGCAAAACTGTTCGATTTAGTGATTTTTATGAGTTTTCTTCCGCATCGTCAAAGGCAAAAATCAAGAAAATAACTTCTACTTCACATTAACAGTCTCAATTCAACAACCGGCTCCGCCTTAGTCAAGGTCGACCGACATGTCGCGCTATACTACTCTCCTACCCTTCTGCAGCTGCGAGGCACCATATTCAAAACGATCATCACTTGGTCTCCGCACCTAGCTTGGGGCGAATGCAACGGCAGACCGTCCGCCCCTAACCCCACAGTGTAGGCGACCTAAGTATTACCTAATACTTCTTTAAACAAACATGCCGAAGTTCTGTTGCACTAACGTCGCCAATTCATCGGCCGATAAAGAAGGAGAACTCCCCTCTTTAATCGACCAAATACGCGTCTGCATATCGAAACTCAGATCGTATGCATCTTCGCATCCAGAATCGATAATTCTAAAATCATGAGTTTGCGGATTATAGGTAGCATCAAATTCAATTGACGTTCCGTTTACATTATGTGTAAATCTTCTATTAAAATTCATAACCTATCAATATTTATACTTCTAAATATAACGGTTATAGTTAATATAATTACGCTTTTCATAAAAATTCTAGTCGGGTATCGTATGTGCGAATTTAGCACGATCTGCACAAAAAAGCACCAGATTTTCGACTTGTAACGGATTCGGTTAACATTCGAAAAAGCCGCTTTTCTCCGCTGAGTCAAATTCTACCGATGCCAGTTTGCAGTAGTAGAGTGGGACTCAGACGCTACCCCAGTTAGCTTGCATAAAAATGTGCCATTTAGAATGATGGGTAACATCCGCCAAATGTTGCAATTTACACACCTAAGTTATGACCGTACAGATACTGCGAAAAAAAACAATGTTACAAAAAAAGCTTCCCGTTTTGAGAAGCTTTTTTGGGTAAGTAATGGGGCTCGAACCCACGACCCCTAGAACCACAATCTAGTGCTCTAACCAACTGAGCTATACCTACCGTGTTTTGATGTCACAAAAGTAGAACAAATCTAGATATCCTCCAAATATTTTTAAACAAAAAGAGGGCCTAAATGGCGAATAAGTTCATTTCTAACCAGATAATTTTAAAGTGAATGGTCCCTGGTCGTGCACCACTTTCCAAAACCGCATGGACCCGGCGAAATGTTGCAAAAAAAACACCGGTTACAAATATCGTAACCGGTGATTCATGCTATATTGTTTTCTAAAATAGAATAATTAAATCAGCTCAACACTTCGCTTCACGAATGACGTTAAGTCTGCTCCTTGTAACAAACCACGCGACAACAATGCAAGATCAAAAGCTTGTTTGGCTATCTTCGCTCCTTCTAGTTCGTCACTCTCAAGGATACGCTTGACCAAAGGGTGATTACCGTTTACTGTAACCTTATAATTATCTGGCAAGTCACCATAAAAGCCCATGCCTCCGCCAGTTTTAGCCATATCCTTCATGCGTCTCATAAATTCATCAATTGTGACTGATACAGGCAATTCGTCCGATTGTAATGCGTCGACCTCAACTTTCATATCTTGACGGGAAATCGCTTTCTCAAAAATTGACAACGCCTTTTGCGAATCTTCTTCAGAAAGATTCAATTCTAGGTTCTCTTCTTTTTGTATCAATTTATCAATCACGTCCGCGTCGACGCGCTTAGCTTGTACTTTTTCACCACCTTTTTGCTCAACATACGCCGCAAAATGTGTGTCTAAAGGCCCGTCCAATACAAGGACATCATATCCTTTTGTTTTTATCGATGCGATAAATCCGTCTTGTTGCGACGGGTCTGACGTGTATAAATAGACGATATTTCCATCTTTATCCACCTGCAGATCTTTCACTTTTTCGTAATACTCTTTAAAAGTATAACTTTCCCCAAGAGTGTTCTTTACTAAACAAAAGTCATTTGCTTTTTCGGCAAACTTATCGTCGCTGAGCATTCCGTACTTAATAAACAATGATATATCATCCCATTTAGCTTCGAAATTCTTCCGGTCTGCTTTAAAGATTTCGTTCAACTTATCGGCAACCTTCTTCGTGATATAGTTGTTAATTTTCTTTACGTTACTATCCGCTTGTAGGAAAGAACGAGAAACGTTTAATGGGATATCAGGAGAATCAATCACACCCTGCAGTAGCATCAAATATTCGGGAACAATATCTTTGACCTCATCGGTAATAAAAACCTGACGTGAATATAATTGTATTTTATTACGTTGAATTTCGAAATCATTTTTGACCTTCGGAAAATATAGAATCCCTGTCAGGTTGAATGGGTAATCAACGTTTAAATGAATCCAAAATAACGGCTCTTCCATAGAGTATGGATAAAGCTCTTTATAGAACGCTAGATAATCCTCGTCAGTCAACTCGCTAGGCGATTTCGTCCAAGCAGGAGCTACATTATTAATGAAGTTATCGACTTCAATTGACTTGTATTTAGGTTTCCCTTCTTCATCTTCGCCGTCGGGCAAAGATTCTGATTTGGTGCCAAAACGAACCGGTACAGGAAGGAATCGCGCATATTTATTGAGAATCTCAGCTAATCGTTCTTTTTTTAAAAATTCAATCGACTCTTCGTTGACATGAAGAATAACATCTGTACCTCGATCGGTGCGTGACCCACTTTCTATTTCGTATGATGTACTTCCATCACATGTCCAATGTGTGGGCTCCGCTCCTTCTTGGTATGATAAGGACTGGATTTCTACGGTGTCAGCCACCATAAATGCCGAGTAGAACCCTAACCCAAAGCGACCGATAATTTCGTTTGCGTCATTTGCCTCCTTGAATTTTTCCATAAATTCGGTAGCGCCTGAAAAAGCAATCTGATTAATATATTTTTTAATCTCCTCGGCGGTCATTCCCAAACCACGGTCACTTATCGTAATCGTTTTTGCGTCTTCGTCAAATCGTACGTCAACCGTTAGATCACCAAGCTCTCCACTAAATTGTCCGAGTGATGATAATCGTTTTATTTTTTGCGAAGCATCAACAGCATTTGAAACCAGCTCTCTTAAAAAAATTTCATTATCCGAATAAAGAAATTTCTTTATTACCGGGAAAATATTCTCGGTATGAATTGAAATACTACCTTTTTCTTGCATATATTTTTATTATTTACAGTTTTAATTTCCACAAAGAAACAACAAGGAACATTCCAATACAGCATTTTACGACAGTATGACAGTATTGAGCAAATATTAATTTACGAACGTGTACATGTTGTCATTTTTACGCCCTAATTGCAGTCCGCAAGCCAATTCGAAATATAATTTAACGACGTACGATGCAAAAAATTCGACACAAATTTGGAATTACTAATAAAGTATATTAAATTAGTAGGGTATTCAGAATTGCTAAGCAATACCAACCGAGTTCGTAACCACGGTGGTAAAACAATACGGGATGTTGTCAAAAATTGTCGCAGCTACGACTATAATTTGACGCCCAAAAATTTCTGGACACAATTTTTTAAATGTTTAATCCCAAAAATTAAATTGTATGTCACCAACTGTTCAACTCTCTCATCATTTATTGGAAAAATTCCCTACCTATTCTATTTCCGAACTCATCACCCTCAACAATGATATTGTGGAAAATCGGGGCTGGGGACCAGATAGGTCGACGTTTCGAAATGCAATCCTAAAAGCCCTAGTCGATAAAGGTGTAGACATCTCACCTATTATTAGTAAAGAAGATGGCTTCACGGTAATTCAGGTCGTCAAGGTAAAATTAGAAAAGAACACACTATTACCAGCGTGTTGATCATTTACACCTCTATTTTTTCACGCTAACAGTTCTCAATTAGATGATCCTAATGATAAAAGGGCGAAGGTTCCCAACCAATGGCTTCCCATATAATCGTCGCCTGATATATTATCAATCGAAAACTTGATATGCTTATTAGCAAGCGGAATGAGTATTGATTTTAGCTCGGGCAGCTTACCCGAGATTTCGTATAAACAATGCGCACGGCTAAAATTTAAGCCATCCAAATGTACTAGTTTTCCGTCGCTACGATCGCTAACCAGAGCAGGTTGCATACTAGAGAAATCGCCGTTGAACAAACTGGGTAGAAAGGCGCGAAGCCACTTTTCGTATCGTTGTGGTTCCATTATTTTACTCATCAAATGTGCCTCTTCTAGACAGGGTGATAGGAAATCGGATCCACTGGGCTCATAGCTTAGGCTGCAGCTCTTATCATTTTCAAAAAAACGCGCGCTATTTACGTTTATTGAATTTAACAAATCAATGTCCTCTGAGCTTTTTGCATATTCAACCATTAAACTAAGACTAAATGCTGTATTATCGTGCTGACCCGTACGAATCGGATATACAAGCTTGTCCAAGTACACCTGCGTACGCTTCGAAAGCAAATTAACTAACGGTTCAAGTATTTCTGCCCATTGTTTTGCATCTTCATCTGGCCACTCCAGTAGTTCCTGTTGTAACTTAAATAACCATGCCCATCCGTAAAGGCGCTCAAAACTTAAATTATTTTTATCATTAAAAAAATCGAGTTCAATAGCCAAGTTCTCTTTGGTAATATGAGCACGAAGAAAATCCCGCACGTTCCCCTGCCTATCGAGCGCTGGAAATTGCTTAAGAAGCCTTACAATAGACCAATAACCATGCACCGAGGAATGCCAATCAAAACATCCATAAAAAATAGGGCGTAAAGATTTTGGTGTTTTCAAATCTGTAGCCCCACCAATGACCTGCCCCAATTTGTTGGGGTATTCTAAAGTTAAACAATGAATTGGGAGTTCAATTATCCGGCGAGCGCGGTCAATATCAATGTGTAGCTTTTTAGCCTCCGCATTTAGGGTAATGTCCTTTTCACTACCACTGTGGCAGGAAAAACAAATTACAACTGCAACAAATACGATCGAAATTTTAGCGTTTATTATTTTTTTCATAAAATTAAATTCTTAGACAATTAGCACATCAAGTAACCACTTGAAAACGAACAGCATAAATGGCTTTACCAATTAGCGGTCGACATAGTTCCCTTACAAGCGTCTTACTTTGAGCTCGAAGCATCGTTCTTTCGACTAAACTAAAGAATCGTTATTTTACTACACTTTCTCAAGCGGTGCATAATATTTATTTAAAATTAATAATTTTACACAATACTTTTTATCTTTTCTAAGCACCGCTCCCTATCATGTGTAGAACAATTTATGGAAGGGAAGAGCTTGACTTTCTTCCCACTTAAAGAATGGGAACATTATTTGCGTAATTAAACGACAATTAAATGTAAATATAAGAAATTATGAACATCTCAGATTTAATAACCGGTGGCATTGGGGCCCAAGCCACATCAGCAATTGCGAAGACGACTGGCGTTAATGAGTCAAAAGCAAAATGGGTAATTGCGGCAGCGGTACCGTTGATGATTGCTGCTTTAAATTACAATGCAAAAAACAAAGGACAAGGCGAAGCAATCGACAAAGCGGCCCAAGACCACAGTAGCGGGGGATTAATGGATAAACTTGGCGGCCTGTTTGGTGGCGAAGAATCGAACGAACAAGGAAATAAGATTGTGCAACATATGTTTGGAAATAATACCGCGGCAGTAACAGAATCCGTTGCAGAAAAATCCGGACTCAGTCAAAACCAAGTCGGTGGTGTTTTAGCGTCGCTAGCGCCCGTTGTGATGAGCTACATAGGCCAGCAAAAAAAGCAGAATGGATCGGGCGGCGGGATCGGTGATTTAATTGGCTCTGTTTTAGGAGGAGGTTCCACAGGAGGAATAGGTGGTCTATTAAACGGCATGTTGGGCGGTGACTCGTCGCAAGAAGCACAACCAGGTAATCAAAATCCAACAGATGCACTAGGAGATCTCGCTGGGGAATTCTTCAACAAGGATAAAGGTCCAGAAGACAAAGGCAATATTTTAGAAAGCATCGCCGGGATGTTTGGAAAATAACGCAGAAAATCACCATAAACACACCACCTACTTTGGAAAGAAAATGGTTACCTTAATCCATTTTGAACGCCCAAGTATGTGGTTTTTAATTTTGTAAAATTTAGTTAGTACCATTCAATAAGAAAGGCTAGATTTGTGCTCTCATTTATTACCCATGAACAAAGCACTTATCGCCTTAGCACTAGGCGGCTTAGCAATAGGGATGACAGAATTCACCATGATGGGAATTCTGCCGGATATTGCAAAAGATTTACAAATTGATATTCCCGAAGCCAGTAATCTTATTGCACTTTATGCTTTAGGAGTCGTCGTTGGCGCACCTACATTGGTTGCATTTACAGCGAAGCAATCACCAAGAAAGGTATTGTTGTTTTTAATGTTATTGTTTTTCGTATTCAACGGTCTTTTTTCGATCGCGCCAAATAAAATACTATTGTTGGTCTCACGATTTGTGGCAGGCCTTCCACATGGTGCTTTTTTTGGAGTCGGCTCCGTAGTCGCGGCCAAAATAGCAAAGCCAGGTAAGGAAGCACAAGCAATCTCCGTTATGTTTACAGGAATGACGATTGCAAACTTGGCGGGTGTACCATTAGGAACATATATCGGACAACATTATTCGTGGCGCATCACCTATGCGGCCATTAGCCTTTTAGGATTGGTTACTTCTATGGCAATTTATTTTTGGATGCCAAAATTCCCCGCAAATAAGAAAAACGACATCATGCATCAAATACGATATTTCCTCCGCTGGGATGCTTGGCTGATGGTTGCAATTATAGCGATAGGTACGGGAGGACTATTTGCGTGGATTTCTTATATCGCTCCCTTGGTTACTGAGGTGTCGCGGATACCGAGCAAGCACGTCCCATTAATTATGATATTAATCGGGTTGGGAATGTTCTGTGGAAATATCATGGGTGGAAAACTAGCCGACACCATTTCCCCTTCAAAAGCAGCCATTACTAGTTTTACAGCGATGGTATTATGCCTAGTCGTGGTTTTTTTTACCGCTCACATTACATCCGTTGCGTACCCTTTGGCATTTATAACCGGATTAATCTCATTTTCGATTGGACCGTCCCTGCAAATGATGCTTATTAACAATGCAAGAGGTGCCGAAACATTTGCCGCCGCTGCTGGTCAGGCAAGTTTTAATGTGGGTAATACATTAGGAGCCTACCTAGGCGCCATCCCAATCACATTAGGTTATGCGTATAATTACCCCTCTTTGATTGGTATTGGAATGGCAGGTATTGGTGCTTTGTTGGCTTACGTATTTCTTATAAAAGTCGTACGTGCTAAAATGGATTTGTGACCCCACCCACAGCAAAACTGATGGATTTGGTTTACGCTACTCCTTTATAAATATTATCAGGGGAATTACATCTTTTGATTCTCCCACGCAACCACCAGTCGCCCCATTAATGTATAGCGCATTGCGCCTTCAGGTTGATTGTTATGGCGAAGATAACCGCCGTAGAACATATCCGAGAGCGAACTGATCCATCCGATGTAACTTTGCCAAAAAGCATGGTCTTGCCGATAGTCTTCCCGTACTTTATCGGACATTCGATTGACATAATCGTTATATCTTTCCCGATTCTGATAATAGAGTGGCCGTAATAAATAATGAACCGTCTCATAGTAGGCCGCATATCTATACCATATGTTTGGATGATCGTGCAGTGTAAGAAAGGCAACGAAATTACATTCATCCTCTAAACCAATTCCCATTTGATGCGCCAATTCATGTGATACGGTAAATGGATAGGACGTTTTCGGCATCACTTGGTTGACATGCACCTCATGGGTGAAAGGATTAAAATAACCCGTCACGGTAAAATAGGAGATAAGATGACTCGAAATCGGGTGTTTAACTTTGACCTGGCTCCTAGAAAGCATTGGCAACTTATCGGTCGATGCTAACATTAATTGTTCTATATCTATTTCTGCCTGAATACGGCATTGTTTACCCATCTCTATGCCTTCGCGCATAGTATTTATCGAGTCAATATAGCGATCAACGACCGCAAGGTAATCGTCCTGTTTTATAGCCGTATCGTTTAAAGAAAGCTGTTTCTGCAAGGGTATGCGGTAGTAATTCTGCCCCCAGCTCACATAAAAATAAACATAGACGGCCAATAAAAACACACCTAGTTGCAAAAGACGGATCACGGCTCCTTTAACGAACTTATGCTTGAATACGATTACAAACGCAGAGCCTATAAAAAACAAAATACACCAAACTAACCCGACGTACACTAGGTCTCCAATGCTAAATGGTATCCACCCAAAAATAATTTTCATACCATAAGAAAATAGCGGAAAGAAGCCTTTTGCGTAATATTGTTCAACCGCCTGCTCATTTTGGTTTAACAACCCGAGGCATAGAGCGATTACCAATAGGGCGATGCCTACTGAGAGCAATCTTACAACGCGCCGACGACTCGCTTTAGTTTTCCACTTAGCTCTCATTCTCAAAATACAACTTATAGTAGTTTAGGCCCCGCTCTTCATCAAACCCCATTTCTACATAGTCACGTTTCCCATGTATATAGACGTGGAAATTCTTGTCAAGCTTAATAACAGATTTGTAAGATGAAGTCATTTTCTTTACGGCCGGCATGGCGATATCAAAGTTGGCTTGAAAAGGCGTATCGAACTCCTGTTCAAAGTTCTCTTGAAAAGATTTAAAGAGTGTTGCTGCCTGTGGATTTGCAATTACCTCATCTTCAAACTCCTGCTGGTCAAATGTTTCTTTGGTTTTGAAATAATCCATAGATCGGTTTAAAAGGTCTATTTTATCGGCCGCCTGAAGTTCAAAGGTTTCGTCGAGCTTTTCGTTAACAAAACTCTTATACACCTTCATAAGATTGCCGGTCTGTTGGAAATTATCATTTCGCGTTTGGATTTTCAAAAACTCATCCTTCCAATAAAGCGCTTCGGATTGGTTTGTTTGGTCAACAGTAAGAACCTTAAATCCTTCATCTTGTTCGTCGTTAATGATAACAACTCCCTTATCCAATTTGTTGATATTTATTGCCTCCTGTTCATATTCCAGTCCAAATCCAGCAGCCTCGGGATAAACTTTTAAATAAGCCTCTTTATTCTCGGATTTAAATATTCCAATTGCATTATGATCCGTACCCTCCATTTGAACATTATCAAGAGCGACGATATAAACCTCACCTCCCTTAATTTTGGGATGCTGTGATACTTCGTAAAGATGCTTGGCCAATTGTACGGACGTCTCATGGAACCCCATTTTACCTTCAAAAAATTGTTTCACGAAATAAAATACTTCATTTAATTGCAAATCATTATTGGGGTGGTAAAAACGATAGACCTCATTTGATTTTAAAAACGGTTTCATAAAATATTGCATAAGCAATTCGGATAAAATCTCATCCTGACTCATATCTACGGGCTCGTCGGACAATACATAAAACTCATCTTGTGCCTTATTGCCAACTCTGTGAATTGATAGTTGCTTAAACGTTGCATCTTGGTAAAAAAACATAATAATTTAAATAAATTTAACCCGGGGTAATTCAACCCATACAAATAACCTTAAATAACCTGAAACTACGTGGCCTAGCGAAAAAGCAATATCGAAATTTACGCACAAATGCCCCGCACACGATTCGCGTTAAAGTGCAAAGATATCAATTGCCGTTTTAAAAGTCGCCACGTGGGCATTCACGATATCTTTGATCTTAACAGAATAGCCGCCGCCCATGCTTACTTGAACCGGTATGTTATGATCTCTACACTTTAAAAAAACCAGTTCATCACGTTTACTGCAGGCTCGTTCGCTGAGGTTAAGTTTGCCGAGCTTATCGGTGCTCAAAACATCAACGCCCGCCTGATAGAAGACAAAATTGGGACGAAAAGCGTCAAAAATATCTTTGAGGTTCCGTTCCAAAACTGAGAGGTACTCATCATCTTCCACCCCATCTTGTAATGGCACATCGAGAGTAGATTCTTCCTTTCTAAACGGAAAATTCTTTTCGGCATGCATCGAAAATGTAAATACATTTTCATTACCCTGAAATATATGTGCCGTACCGTTCCCTTGATGTACATCCAAATCAACAATCAATACCCTTTCAGCAAGTTTATTTGCTATTAAAAAAGCCGCTCCAACGGCTTGATCATTAAATAGGCAAAAACCTTCTCCAAAATCCTTCCCAGCGTGATGCGTACCCCCAGCAATGTTAAATGACACACCATATTTAAGCGAAAATTGACAGCAATTGAGCGTACCGCTAACCAGAAGACATTCACGGTCGACAAGCGCCTTGTTCAATGGAAATCCAATCCGTCGCGTCATCTTTTCATCCAATTGCAGATTCAAGACCTTCTCGATATAAGTCCTCTCGTGGGCTAAAGCAAGAACGTCACGCGCGACCATATCTGGTTTAAAAAAATTCGCTTGGCTCACAATCCCCTCATACAACAATTGCATAAAAATCAATTCGTACTTTAGCATAGGAAATCGATGTCCCTCGCGTACCGGGAGAACATAATTTGGATGATAAGCAATATATAGCACTTAGTTCAGAGAAATGTATAAGCGTGAAATTAACAAAAACCCTGCAAATTACGACCAAAAATCACAGTTTTAAAGTTTGTCATTTGGCGTGCTCGCCATCGGAAGCGTTTATAACAGACAACTATGCTTGATCTTCAATAAAGAAATAGCCAGATACAACTGATCTTCAGTCACCAAATGGAAACCATTTAATGAAATAAAATTTCTAAAGTTATACAAAAACAATTGGGCACGTTATTTGTATTAGTCAGTACAATAATACTAACAAACACCAACATGAAAAGGACCTCATTAACTACATTCTTTGTACTCGCATTTGTTGCGCTAGTTATGTTAGTCGCAACTACATGTTCTGGTATCGGTTAAAAAATAGCTCTCCCTTGCTTCCAGTTTTTCAAAATGCAAAAGATCAAACGGCGCACTAAAGTACATAGATACCCATCAAAAAAAGAAATTAATAGCGCAATAACCAGTATGTTGGTCTTTGTTGTACATAAACGACAAGTCCGCTATTTTTTCTCCCAAAAATCTGCGTTTTTAATCCCCAATTCTTTGGGATCGAAGTCCGGTTGTAATACACCTGCTTTACGTTTATTCTTATAATCCTTCCATACCTTCATCGCCGGTTTACTCAATAGTAAAATTGCAATTAAATTCACCCACGCCATCAATCCAACCCCTATATCTCCTAGACCCCAGGCTAAGTCGGCTGTATGCACTGCGCCAAAATAGGTAGCTATTAAAAACCCGATACGCAACACCCAAATCCATGCTTTCATATTCCCTTTCTTGAAGAGATAGGCAATATTTGTTTCTGCGTAGTAATAATAGGCCATTATAGTCGTAAAGGCAAAAAAGAAGAGAGCGATTGCGACAAATTGATAACCAAAAGCCGGAAACTGACTAGATATCGCTGCTTGCGTAAATCCGTCCGGCGGTGTCCCCGGCACATGTTCGGCGACGAAATTCACGACATTCCCGGCGGCATCAAATTCTGCTCCCGTATTGAACGAGCCGGTGAATAGTATCATCAACGCAGTCGCCGTACAGACAAAAAACGTATCGACATAAACCGAGAACGCCTGAACCAGTCCCTGCTGTGCGGGATGACTAACTGCCGCCGCCGCCGCCGGATGAGGCGCTGTTCCTTGGCCGGCCTCGTTCGAATATATTCCCCGTTTTACGCCCCAGGATATGGCCATTCCGACGACACCTCCAAAAGTCGCATCCAAACTGAATGCAGACGAAAAAATCAAAGAAAAAACATCAGGAACTTCGGTAATATTCATACCTATAATAATCAGCGCCATCAAAATATATGCCCCCGCCATAAAGGGCACTATAAATTCGGCAGCCCCCGCTAACCTTTTAACACCGCCAATTATAATTATTCCCAGTAGTAATATTACGACAATACCAACCCAACTAATCGGCATTTCGAACCCAAGAAAAGATGCATTGAAAACATGTATATCAAAGGCATTACTTACAGTCGCGTTAACGGCATTACTCTGGATCCCTGGCAGTAAAAAACCTGCGCTTATAATGGTAATGATAGCGAATAAAACGGCATACCACTTAACGCCCAAACCTTTTTCAATGTAATAAGCGGGACCGCCCCGAAATTGTCCATCGATTTCTTGTTTGTATAATTGTCCTAAAGTCGCTTCAATAAACGCCGAAGCGGAACCAAGAAAAGCAATAGTCCACATCCAAAAGATTGCACCCGGACCACCCATATAAATCGCAGTTGCGACGCCCACTATGTTTCCCGTTCCGACACGTCCCGAAATAGCTAAAGCAAATGCCTGAAATGACGAGATACCCTTTTTTGAATCTGATTTTACAAATAACAGTCTCGTCATTTCTTTCAAATAGGTAATTTGTATAAAGCCAGTACGAATGGAAAAATAAAGTCCTGAACACAGACATAAATAAATTAAAAAATCACTCCAGACTAGATTAGATAATGTCTTTACGATACTTTCCATAAATCAATATTAGTGTTTATATGTTGTAATTGTGTTCAGGCAAAGGAAACATTTTTTTTTTGCAAACCCGGTGCCGAAGCATATTAATTTCGGGAAATTGAGCAAAAAATACAGAAAATTTGTTACCATAACGCATTTTCTACGGATAGAGGCGTCAATTAGCACCTTCAAAATTTCAATTGACAAATTGCCGCTCGAGCGATGTTATATTAAAGCTATCAATTATTATCACCCTCAGGGATGGGCAATTGCTTTTTAAAAGCACGATATTTTACAATCTCGCTCGACAAGCGGCTGATTGCATAACCGACAATCGTCACATCATCCATCCAGCCTAGAAAAGGTATAATATCGGGAATGGCATCTAGCGGCGAAACAACGTACAAAATAGTCCCGACGACGATGGAAAGGTTCCACTTATTAATTTTGTATCTCCCTCCAATACTATCACGACACATCGCAATTAACACTTTAAAATCATCAGCGCGCTCTTCTAAAAAAGAAACTCGCTTCTCCGCTTGATCTAAATCTTCTCCGTTTATATCTTTCGAACTAAGTTGTCGAAACAAACGAAACATTCGTTCTTTATTTAATTTTTTCATCAATTAATTTATTCAACGCCCTTCAAAAAAGCGTGTACTTGATCGTCAATCAAAGGTACAACTTATCAACAACTAAGCCCGTTTCATCAAATTTCAGTAGTTTCGATACATTTATATGTATACAAGGAGAATGATTTCTGGCAAAACATACACTTTTTAACAGAGCACTCAGAAAACTCGGTTTGCTTTCATTCGACGAAATTAGCGTATCAAAACTAACTAAAAGCGCGCTTATTGGGGAATTCTTAGGCATTTTATGCGTGTGTCCTAATGAAATTCAACTATATTTGTTTCAATTACTATTAACATGTCAAACGCAGATAAAGCAATAAGAACGACATATTTCAGCATTCTCACTAATTTCCTGCTCGCTCTAGTAAAATGGCTAGCGGGAATCTTAGGTAACTCATATGCCCTTATTGCCGATGCGATAGAATCCACTGCCGATATATTTTCTTCAATCTTGGTGTTACTTGGACTACGCTACTCCAAGCGTCCGGCAGACGAAACACATCCCTACGGTCATGGACGAATAGAGCCATTGATCACTTTTATTGTCGTTATATTTTTAATTGTTTCCGCCTTTGTCATCGCCATGGAAAGTATTGAAAATATTAGAACGCCTCATGATCTTCCAGAATCGTGGACATTGATTGTTCTGGCCGCGATCATTATATGGAAGGAGCTATCTTTCCGCACAATAATAAAGAAAAGTAAAGCATTAAATAGCAATACTTTAAAAGCCGAAGCGTGGCATCACCGGGCAGATGCGATCACTTCAGTGGCCGCATTTATAGGTATTTCTGTCGCTCTCTTCAGTGGTCCGGGATACGAAAGTGCAGATGATTGGGCAGCTTTATTTGCATCTGGTTTAATCATATACAATTGCTATGGCATCTTCCGACCTGCACTCGCCGAGATAATGGATGAGAACACGTATGAAGAATTAGAGGAAATCGTCCGAAAGAAATCCATCAATGTCGAGGGGGTGAAACTTATTGAAAAATGCTACATACGGAAGATTGGCATGTATTTTCAAATAGACTTACATGCAGTGGTCGACCCCACTATTACCGTCAGAGAAGGACACGAGATTGCACATAACCTAAAAGACTATTTAATGGATAATGTCGACAATATCGGAAACGTATTTATTCATATCGAACCTTTTGAGCGTACCGAGCTAAAAAGAAATTAATTCATACCGCATCAAAAATGCCTCGCAAATCTTTGCAAAGGCATCTTCAATAAAATTAAAATCGATTATTCTTTAATCAGTGATCGATCCAGATGAACGTAACCGCCATCGACATGGATCAGCTGGCCCGTTGTATGGCTAGACTTTTCAGAAAGTAGAAATACCGTCATATTAGCAATCTCTTCTGGTGTAGTCATCCGGTTCTCAAGCGGTATACGATCGGTTATCTTTTTTAAGGTCTCTTTGGGATTGTCCAACGTTGCGATCCACGAATCATACTGCGGTGTCGCACATTCGGCAACAACGATCGCATTCACACGTATACTGTAAGGCAATAATTCTACGGCCCACTCCCGTGTTAAAGCGTTTCGTCCCCCGTTTGAAGCGGCATAAGCCGACGTATTACCTTGCCCAGTTTCCGCTGTTTTCGAACTAATATTCACAACACTTCCTTTTGATATACGCAAAGCATCAATACAGTTATGTGCCATTAAATAATAATGAATCAAATTCTTATGCAAGGAATCCACAAACTTATCATAGCTTCCCGAAATCAAACCTACCCCATCGTTATGTCCTGCATTATTAACGAGTCCATCGATACGACCAAATTGGCTCAATACAGCTTCGACGGATTTCTTACATTCTTCTGGAATAGATAATTCTGCTTCCACCGCAAATGCGATACCGCCATTATTCTCCACCTCAAGTTTCACTTTTTGGTTATCGACCTGCTTACGCCCAACAATGACCGGAATTGCGCCCTCCTTTGCGAGTGCAATAACAATTGCGCGGCCAATTCCTTTCGCGCCACCAGTAACGATAATAACTTTATCTTTTAAATTTAAATCCATAGAAACATGTTAAAAACTATAAAATTTCTTTGCTGTTGCGCTCCAAAATGCGTCTTCTTCAAGTGCTGATAGATCACCGATCGCAGTTTGGGCGATCTTGATAACCTCCGAATATTCGGCAGCTAGCTCACAAACCGGCCAATCGCTTCCGAACATCAACCTATCTTTACCGAAACAGGTCACAACGTGCTGTACAGAATGTACAAAGTCCGTAAATGTCCAACTATTCCAGTTTGCTTCGGTCACCAGACCCGATACTTTACAAAATACATTAGGATACTTTGCAAGGCTTTCAATAAAAATTGACCATTGTTCAAATTCTTTATCTCTAAAATTTGGCTTTGCTATATGATCAAGCACAAAGCGTTGGTTAGGATTTGCACTTACGCAGCTTAAAGTACTTTGAAAATGGCGTGGTCGAATTAACAAGTCAAAAGTATAGTTGTATTTCGTTAGTGTTTTTATGCCATTCAAAAATGCAGGGCGCATCAAAAAATCTGGATCTTCTTCTCCCTCAATGACGTGCCGAAAACCTTTAACAATCGATGAAGCTTGAAACTGCATTAATTGCTCTTCAATTGTATCTGCTTGTAAATCCACCCAACCTACAACGGCTTTGATCATGGCATACATAGTAGAAAGGTCTATCAAAAACTTAGTTTCTTCGAGCGACTGTGATGCCTGTACAGCGACCACGCCATCTATATTACTCGCTCTTAACAAAGGAGCTAAGTCCGTGGGCATAAAGTTCCGCTGTATCGCAGCCATTTCATCAGTGATCCAACGGTCGCGCTCCTTATCATAGAGCCAAAAGTGTTGGTGAGCGTCTATACGCATAGCATAATTATTATTGAGGTGCAATGTAAGCTACACATTCCTGGCGTGATTCTCCGAGGTGGTCTGCTCCTAGTTCAACAACATCACCCGGTTTTAAATAAATCGGTGGATTAAAGCCTAACCCTACCCCCGCAGGCGTTCCTGTGGAAATTACATCACCCGGAAGTAACGTCATAAACTGCGAGACGTAAGATACAACATGTTCAACTGAAAATATGAGATTGCTCGTATTACCATCTTGGTAACTCTTACCATTAACTTTTAACCATAACCGCACATTATTAATGTTCGGAATCTCGTCTTTTGTTGTCAACACTGGTCCAAGTGGGGCAAATGTATCACACCCTTTACCTTTATCCCATGTGCCGCCCCGATCGAATTGAAACGCCCGCTCAGAAACATCATTGTGTAAGACATAGCCAGCAACATAATCCAGCGCTTCCTGCTTTTCAACATAACTCGCCTTTTTACCCATTACTATTGCGAATTCTACTTCCCAATCCGTTTTGGTCGAGTTCTTCGGAATAACAACATTATCGTTCGGGCCCACCAAAGCCGTCGTCGATTTCATAAAGATGATCGGCTCGGTTGGAATCGCTGCGCCTGTTTCCTCAGCATGATCCTTATAATTTAAACCAATACATACGATTTTAGATGGACGAGCGATCGGCGCCCCAATACGAATTCCGTCGGCAATCGGCAGAAGCTTCCCCTGATTTGCTTTAACGAAATTTTCTAACCTGGCGAGTCCATTTTGTTCAAAAAATTGCTCGTCATAATCGCCTCCAAAGGCAGACACATCGTAACTAACTCCTTCAATTTGTACTCCAATTTGCTCGTTTCCAAGCTCTCCAAAACGTACTAATTTCATTTTCTAAAATTTATATTTACATTCTTTAATAACACCTAATTAGTCAACGTATTACGACGCACTAATTATTCAATTTTATAAATCCGCCATCGATCGGATAATCATTCCCGGTAATAAAACCAGCATCATCCGAACATAAGAATAACGCTAATTTAGCGATTTCCTGCGGTGTTGCCATCCTGCCTATAGGTTGGGATTGCGAAAGCTTCTCAAACATTTCTTGCTCATTGTCAGGGTAGTTTTTACTGATAAAACCGTCAACAAACGGCGTATGAACACGAGCCGGAGAAATTGAGTTTGAGCGAATGTTATCTTTTATATAGTCCCTTGCTATCGACATACTCATCGCATAAATTGCACCTTTACTCATCGAATACGCAAACCGGTCTGCGATACCCACGACAGCAGCTATGGAAGCAAGGTTCAGAATTGCTCCCCCACCAAATGCTTTCATCTGTGGAATTACTGCATATAATGCATTGTACGCGCCTTTGACGTTTACATTAAACACGCGTTCGAAGTCTTCCACCGCACAATGCTCTAAGTCACCCACATGGGCAACTCCTGCATTGTTCACGAGAATATCGACACGTCCGATCCCTTTGACCACACGCACCACGTCAGCTTGGTCAATCACATTCACCTCATGCTTGCTCGCTCGGTATCCGGCTGCCGCAATTTCGTCCACAACAGCCTGAGCACCTCCAACATTTAAGTCTAAAATATGTACGTGTGCACCATTTTCTGCAAATAGCACTGCAATAGCACGTCCAATACCACTCCCGCCACCAGTAACGACAGCAACTTTATTTTCTAATTTAAGCATATTATATATTTACCATTTCATATTTGCGTTAGTATCCCTCATCGAACTGAAACAACGAAGCGCAGGCCTAATTATAAAGAAACACCTCGCCGCCAAGGAATAAAATCATCTTGTCCCAAGAAAACCGATTTTGGCACCTGCTCGCCGCTGGCTACTGCGAGCACATATTCCATTAGCCGGTCTGCGGCATGAGCGATCGACTCATCTCCATCAATGATCGTCCCACAATTAAAATCTATAATATCCGGCATCCTCGCATAAGTATTTGTATTGGTTGAGATTTTAATTACGGGTGCCACTGGATTACCGGTCGGCGTCCCAAGTCCTGTTGTAAAAAGTACAATGTTCGCTCCGGCAGCCACTTCGGCTGTCGTGCTTTCCACGTCATTTCCTGGCGTACATAACAGATTAAGACCAGCTCCATCAGCTACACCTGGATAATCTATCACTGCAACAACCGGTGAACTTCCACCCTTTTTCGCAGCGCCCGCGGACTTGATTGCATCGGTAATCAGCCCATCACGAATATTACCGGGCGATGGGTTCATATAAAACCCCGAACCGTCGGCTTCAGCCTTTGCATTGTAGGATTTCATTAAATGTATGAATTTCTCCGCCGTAGGTTCATTGATACAACGATCACTGAGCTCCTGTTCCACACCGCACAGCTCTGGAAACTCAGCGAGGATAACCGATCCACCTAAGGCGACCAAGTTATCAGAAAGATATCCCAAGGTCGGATTTGCCGATATTCCAGAAAATCCATCCGAACCACCGCATTCTAAGCCGATACATAGTTTGTCGAGCGCAGCAGGTTGACGCGTGCAGCAGTTTGCCTCGGCGAGCCCTGCAAATGTAGATTTTAAAGCCTTTTGCATCAATTCTTGCTCTGTACCTTCGGCTTGTTGCTCGAAGATATAAAGCGGTTTATCAAAATTTGCATCCCGTTTAAATATTTCTTCACGTAGAATAGACGCTTGCGCGTGCTGACATCCCAAACTTAACACCGTGGCCCCAGCTACATTTGGATGTGTTATATAACCTGCAAGTAAACCACACAAGGCGTCAGAGTCTAATCGGGTCCCGCCGCAGCCCATCTCATGATTGAGAAACTTGACGCCGTCAACATTTTCGAACAATTTTTCTTTTCCCAGGTGACTCTTAGCAGGATTTAGGTCAACCTTTAGTAATTCATCGATCGATGCACCAGCTTTGTACTTTGTAATCAACGCGTCCACCTCCAAAGCGTAATCGTTCGATTCCACCCTATACCCCAGCTTATCTTCGAGTGCTGCTTTCAACGTGAGCACATTCCTATTTTCACAGAAAACGAGTGGTATTACAAGCCAATAGTTCGCCGTACCCACTTTACCGTTCGAACGGTGAAAACCTTGAAACGTCCGTCCTTTCCAGCGGCTCACATCGGGTTTATCCCAAATTAACTTCCGTTCGCCCAGTTCAAACGGACTGGCAGCATGCCTTAAGTTTTCCGTTGTCAGCACCGTACCTCGCGGAACATCAACGTTTAACTTACCTACGAGCACACCGTACATGTAAACTTCACTACCGGCCGCCATATCGTGAACGGTAAACTTATGTTTTGCTGCGACAGCCGTTTGGAGTACAATTTGCGTTTGTTGAAATTCCAACAAAAATCCTTGCGGCAAATCTCGTAGAGCAACGAGTACGTTATCTTGTGGATGAATTTGTAAATACTGTAATTGACTTTCCGTCATACTAACTATAATTTAAATATTTGTTTCATGATGACCCATTTTTCACCACTCCGGGCTCCGGGTATGGCCTTTTGATATTTCCACATCATTTTTTCCCAACGCTGTACAATAGGACTTTCTTTATCCATTAGTTCTTTGCGTTCAAAACTAAAGTCATCATTTACCTCCATTATCATAAAAAGCCTATTTTCAAACCGATATATATCCATAACCAACACACCCGATTCCTCGATCGAATGTTTGATTTCTGTCCAAATATTTTGATGATGAATGTCGTATTCAGCAATCATCTCTTTATCTTCGACTAAATCTAATGCTAAAGCATATCTCCTCATATTCTAAAATTATAAAAGTGCACTAATGCTTCCCCCTAACCTCTGGAAGATGGTCATTAGCTATATTGTTCCAAGCAAATAGTGCTACCACGGCAAAACATACGAAAACAACATAATACGCCAATTGAAAACTACCTATCGAATCAGACAACAAGCCTAGCAAAGGCGGAATCGCCGCCCCGCCTACGATAGACATGATGATGAGGCTAGAAGCTGATTTGGTGTCTCCACCAACATTTGAGACACCTACTGCAAATATTGTAGGAAACATTATCGACATAAAGAATGCGATCCCTATCATTGCATACAGGGTACTTACGCCATGACCATAAATAACATACAGGGTTAACAGCATCGCACAGAATGCGTAAATCAAAAGCAATTGTAGTGGTGGTATAAAGCGCATAAAAAAAGTACCTATAAAACGTCCAAGCATAAATGCTAATCCTGCTACACCGGCGAAGTATTTAGCATCCGAGCCGCTAACACCCGACACGTCCGTAGCAAACATCACCAAAAAACTCAAAACACATACCTGCGCACCGATGTAGAAAAATTGCGCGAGAACTGCCCACGACACATTTTTATGTTTAAATGCGCGGAATACGTTATTTGACCCATTAATTTCATTCTCGTGTATTTCGGGAAGCTTAACGAAAATAAACAAAAGAGTCACCACTAAAATTATCACCCCGAGTATTAAGTAAGGTCCCATTACTGCCGCTGCTTCTGCTTGAATATACGCTTCCCGGGCCTTCTCGGGCAACAAGGTAATTTCTTGTGCGGATTTTGGTTGTTCGGTTAAGATATATTTCCCTCCTATAATCGGGGCAACAAACGCTGCCAAACCGTTAAAGGATTGTGCAAAATTAAGACGTTCGGTTGCTTTGCTGGGGTCACCAAGCACGGTTATATAAGGATTGGCGGCTGTTTCCAGAATGGCCAGTCCACAGGAAACTACAAACAAAGCACCCAAGAAGTACGTATAATCCACCATATTGGCTGCCGGAACAAAAAGAAAACAACCGAGCGCAAACAACAGTAGACCGACAACAATACCAACCTTATATCCAAATCGTTTCATCAATGAACCTGCAGGGATAGCTAATAAAAAATACGCTATAAATACGGCCGAATCTACAAGTGAGGCCTGAAAATGAGTCAAGCTAAATGCGTTCCTGAGGTGCGGAATCAAAATCGGATCTAGATTGTGTATAAATCCCCAAAAGAAAAATAGTGAGGTAATTAGTATGATTGCAAAGGGGTATTTCTTGTTTCTTTCCATTTCAATTTACATTGGTAAAGTAAAACTAAGGTAATTCAAGAATAAAAAGTTGAACGATATTACCGAATGATTAAATGATATTAACATTAAATCACTATTTTCGAGAAAAATATTGAATATATTCCTTACCTCATGTATATCCAGCGTCTCGACCATAGCTCATCAATACATCACTCTATCGCTGTACGACATGACACCGCCCCTCAAAATCACAATGTGTGGCATTACCATGAAGAGCTAGAATTGATCAATATAAAAAAAGGAAGCGGTACTTTTTTTGTCGGGGATTGCATTCATCGGTTCTCAAATAATTTTTATATTTTAATAGGCTCAAAAACACCACATTATTGGCTATTTGATGAACAATATATTAACAATAATTCCGGCGAATCGGCTGATATTAGAGTCGTCCATTTTACGCCTGATTATTTAGGTAAAGACTTTTTCACACTTCCTGAGTCGGCTGCGATACGAGCAGTGTACTCCCTTGCCGAACGGGTCGTGACATTTAACGATGACGAAAATGGCACATTTAACCAAATTTTCGATCAAATTTTGATCGAATCACCCCTAAACCGTCTATTGATTCTAACGAGTCTATTGAATCGAATTCGGGCATTTGAAAGCCCCACCTTATTAACTAATCACAACCACACAACGCCGCCCCACCATGACGATTATAAACGGATGAACAAAATCCTTGACTACATCCGGTTTAACTACAAAATAAAAATACAGCTTCAAGAAATCGCGAAAGTTGCCGGGATGTCGCCAAACTCCTTCTGCCGGTATTTTAAACAAAAAATGGGCAAGACATTAATTCAATTCGTTAATTAATTTCGTATTGGCTTAGCCTGCAAGAAATTAACGGCAACCGATGTCCCGATCAAAGAAATATGTTTCGACTGCGGGTTCCAGAATTTCGTCAGTTTCCATAAAATATTCAAAACGGTCACAAACGTTACACCGAGTGCGTACCGAAGCAAAGCCATTAGTCACTTTCCATAGTTATTGTAAATGCTAAAATATATGCATGAGGAACAATACCCGGTGCACATTGGCTATTTTTACGAATTCGAAACATCAATCCTGTCGTAGGATAAAAAAAGCGCAATGCTGTTCACTTATTAATCGGTTTAATTACCTTTGTGTATGTTTAAATTATGCTCAAACATTCTAATGAGTCTAACACTCACATTAATAACATCCATTTGTTTTTCTCAAACTCAGCTTGGGACAGCCGAATTTTTAAATAGCTTAAATTCACCAAACGTCGTATTGTTAGATGTTCGGACCGCAAAAGAATTCAATGGCGGTACGATTGCAAATGCAAAAAACATCGACTGGAATAACCGGGAAGCTTTCGAATCCTACATAAATAAACTAGACAAAAAACAGCCAATTTACTTATTTTGCCTAAGTGGTGGACGCAGTAAGAAAGCTGCTGAGTATCTTGCGGAACAGGGTTTTTCAGTATTTGAGCTTCAGGGTGGCTATTTGAAATATCAAAATGAACAAAAGAATGTATTCAAGAGTACCACTGATACCAAAGAGGGATTAACGAAAGCAAATTTCCAAGACCTTATTAAATCAAACCCAAAAGTACTTGTTGACTTTACCGCCGACTGGTGTGCTCCGTGTAAATTGATGCGTCCCTACTTAGATGAGATCGACCGCGACAACGAAAATGGTATAAAAGTCGTATTCATCGACGCCGACAAAAACAAAAAGCTATTACATTTATTGGATGTATCGGGTATTCCACGGCTGCAGTTATTCAAAAACGGAAAGCTTGTTTGGGACCATACTGGGGGAATTGAAAGAGATGAACTCCTACAAGCAATTCAGGACCATTAAACCATCAACATGCAACAAATCGTATTATTCACTGCCGGCGTATTCGGAACATTAGCAATCATCTTAGGAGCATTTGGTGCCCACGCGTTCAAAAAAATATTAGTAGAAGAAAAACTTACTTCGTTTGAAGTTGGTGTCCGCTATCAAATGTACGCTGCATTGGTACTGTTAATTATTGGATACAACGGCAATTTCACAGAAAGTTATATTGACTGGGCCTACTACGGGATTTCCGGAGGGACAATACTGTTTTCCGGCAGTATTTATCTGTTATCTTTTGCCGATTATTGGAAGGTTAATCTAAAGTTTTTGGGGCCAATTACGCCGCTTGGTGGCCTGCTCTTGATTGTCGGTTGGATAGCATTAATGGTTAGCTTCTGTTCTTTATAAAACGACGGTATTCCTCGAATCAGCCACGCTTATATTCCAATGCAGCAAAAAACACCCGTTAGAATTAAATTCCTGCTTAAATGGATGCTTGTACTTGCCATCCTATCCATATGCGTAGGGAGTCTTTCTGCATTCTTCCTGTATCTACTCAATGTGGTAACGAGCACGCGGGAAATCAACAATTGGTTATTGTACTTTTTGCCTTTAGCAGGCGTGTTTATAGTTTGGGGATACAACCGTTATGGAGGGGAAGCAAGCAAAGGAAACGAGCTGCTATTTTTCAGGTATTACAATCCAAGAGATACAATTCCTCTAAAGATGGCGCCAATGGTAATACTAGGCACATTAGTCACGCATCTGTTTGGCGGCTCGGCCGGACGTGAGGGTACGGCAATCCAATACGGCGGCACCATCGCAGACCAAATCTCAAAACACACTGGGTTTTCTAAACGAGGACAGCGCATCTTACTTTTATGCGGAATTGCCGCTGGCTTTTCCTCCCTGTTTGGCACCCCCTTGGCGGGAAGTGTCTTTGCGTTGGAATTCGTTAAAAAAGGTCGATTCCGTTGGTACGGTTTACCACTTGTTCTCCTATCAAGTTTTTTCGCAACATGGGTGTGTAATCAATATGGCAACTTGCATACACATTACGACCCTATAAAACTAGCACCCACTTTTGATTTTAAGATATTACTATACTTGGCGCTGGCGGGATTCGCTTTCGGAACCGCTGCGCGCTTGTTTTATCACCTAAATCATTCTATCTCCTGGGCATTCCGTAAAATAAACCAACCTTTGGTCCGCCCATTGGTGGGAGGAATCCTCGTTTTGCTCACAGTGTGGTTACTACAGACAACAAAATATATTGGATTGGGAATTCCAGCGATTCTTGAATCCTTTATTCATGTTGCTAGTCCTACTGATTTTTTTATCAAAATGCTGCTGACAAGTATCACTTTATGTGCGGGATTTAAGGGTGGCGAGGTTACTCCTTTATTCTTTATTGGGGCAACGCTGGGTAGTGCGTTATCGCCGTATATCCCAATACCGATTGCGTTGCTAACTGCACTGGGATTTGTTGGCGTGTTTGCTGGCTGTACAAAAACGCCTATCGGATGCACGTTCATGGCCATAGAACTATTCGGCTGGGAGAATGCACACTATTATCTCCTGGTCTGTCTAATTAGCTTCCTAGTATCGGGCAGAAAAGGTATTTACCATACGCAAAAGAATTCGCGTCTGATCCGCCAAAAACAAACATAAAGAGACTGCTACTGGGTTACCATCTCTTTCATTCTTAAAGCATTTTATAGTATTCGTGGTATCTATCGATCGCCTCTCTTTTTTCATCAGTGAGCTCGTAATCGAGATACTTGGTCAGATAGGTAACATAATCAAACCCCTTAACCTTTTCTACCTGATTGATTACATCTTCCGGGTGAGAAACGCCATCAGCGAGTGCCCTGTTAAATTCCGCAACAAAATCTTGTGGAAGCTCTTTATTGGACACCCATACCGCATACGCAAAGGGTAATCCCGTAAGTTCTTTCCAATAGTACCCCATATCATACACAAAGGGAGCTAGATCGTCCTGCCCGAATGTACGGTCGCCGATAAGAACAAAAGCATCGGCCGGGCCATCATTTACGACACGAATTTCGCGCTTCCAGTAATGTTTAAGTAGAATTTGTGCTAACCCATTGGATGTCCGAGATTGTGGGTCAAGCCGTAACGAAGTGATATCTTCAGCCGGCTTTTGCGAATATATAAATACTGAATTAACCGTCCCGTCACTACCAATACAATAATCGCTAATAATATGGTATTCGGACAACTTTAAAAGGGCGGCAACAGGAATTATTCCCATATCAACCTCTCCTTCAATTACTCGCCGCGCACATTCACTTGGGTAATCCATAGATAGTTCAATGCTATCCATAACCGCAGAATTCCTTATACCCTGTAAAAAAGGCAACGTGTTGGTATAAGAAACAGCGGAAATCGATATTTTCTTCATTTTAAATCTTTCAAATGTTCAATATTATAATGGTCACGAATGGTAAATCGACCATTTTTAAATTCAAGCACATAGAGTGCCGTATTTGTATGTGGAAAATCATCCATCTTGCAGACGGAAATTCCGGTTAAATGGCATAACATGATTCGCAGCGCCCGCCCGTGCATGCATATAAGAACGGTCTCTTCATTCTTCTTGGAAAGCATAAATTCCATGGCCAGTTTCTGCCGCCTAACCAGGTCATTTGGAGATTCACCCGTTTCAACACTTAGATCTAAATCGCCTGACTTCCAACTCGCAACAAGCTGCTGAAAGCCTGAAGCGACCCTATCATCTTGCTCTTTACCTTCATATACACCCCATGAAATCTCATCAAGCCCAAAATGCTCTTCTGTTGGGATTCCGTCAGCGATAAATTGAGATACCGTTTGCTTCGTTCGCTGTAAAGTTGAAGTGTAAACTTTATCAAATGGAACATCTTTATACATTTGATAAAATGCATCTGCTTGTTTGCGACCTGTGTCATTTAAGGGGGAATCAACTCCTTTACCTTGTACGATACCACGCAGATTTAAGTCCGTCTGCCCGTGGCGTATAAAATAAAATGTCTTTATTTTCAATGTATTCTACTCTACTACCGGTAAGGAATAATAGTTCGCTTTTTTCTCTTCTTGGAAAACTACATCCTTATAATCAGTAACCACACCATATAACGTGTCGCGCTCAATAGGATGACGACCGACATTTTTTATCAACTCCACTAATTGCTGGGTACTCATACCCGGCGTTTGCTCCTCCGCGCCTGCCATTGAATAAATCTTGGTCGTATCGTCTAGCGTACCGTCGATATCATTGACGCCAAAAGCTAAAGACAGTTGCGCCGTATCACGAGATATCATTGCCCAATAGGCTTTGATATGCTCAAAATTATCTAAGTATATACGAGCAATAGCATAGTTCCGTAAATCTTCAATAACGGATACTTCAGGCACGTGTGACATCTGATGACCCTGATTGCGAAATTTAAGCGGAATAAATGTCTGAAAGCCGGATGTTTTGTCTTGAAGTTCTCGTAATCTTTCCATATGATCAACACGGTGCCGATATTCTTCAATGTGTCCATACAGCATCGTCGCGTTGGTTTTCATGCCTAACGAGTGGGCTTGCTCATGGATATCAAGCCATTGCTCACTTGTACACTTATCGCCTGCAATTTTTTCTCTAATCTCCGGGTGAAAAATTTCGGCACCACCGCCAGGCATAGAATCCAACCCACACTCCTTTAAAAACTTAAGGCCATCATAGTGACTCAATTTCGCTTTCTTGAAAATGTAATAATATTCTACGGGCGTCAGGCCCTTTATATGCAAGTTGGGGCGATGTTCTTTGCATCGACGAAAAAAATCTGCGTAAAACCGCAGGTCTTGTTTTGGCACTACCCCACCTGTAATATGAACTTCCGTAACTGGCTCATCGTCGTATTTGCGGACGATATCCATCATCCCGTCCACATCCATTTCCCATCCCTGATCTCGTTCTTTAATTAGGCGCGAATAGGCACAGAATTTACAGTCGTAAACACAGACGTTCGTGGGTTCAATATGAAAATTCCGATTGAAGTAAGTATAATCGCCGTGTTTTTTCTCCCGAATATAGTTTGCAAGAACACCCAAATACCCTAGTTCTCCACGTTCATATAGTAGAACGCCTTGCTGGAAACTAATACGCTGACCTTCAAAAACCACCTGGGCAATCTGTCTCAGGTCAGCATCCAAATTTTTATCTTGGATTAAAAAGTCAAGTTTTTCCGTTGCATCCATATATGTTTCTCTAACCTAACAAATGTAGCGATTAGCAAAGAAAAAAGCGACTTTACAGGTACTTTTCTACCTTAATCAGCAAATTGCTGCATATCAATTAGTCGCTTGTAAACGCCATTAGCACTGATCAATGCTTGATGGCTCCCCGACTCGGCAATACGACCGGCATCGATCACGATAATTTTATCGGCATTCTGAATCGTACTCAGACGATGAGCGATGACCACGGTTGTTCTGTTTTCCATTAATTTATACAACGAATCTTGCACTAATTTTTCCGATTCCGTGTCCAACGCGGATGTCGCCTCATCGAGCAGCATAACAGGTGGATTGCGCAGGACAGCTCTGGCGATACATATCCGTTGGCGTTGTCCTCCAGATAGTTTAGCACCCCGATCCCCAATATTTGTCTTATAACCACTTTCAGACTTTATGATAAAATCATGCGCATTCGCTATTTTTGCCGCTGTCTCCACTTCTTGAATCGATGCTTCAGGCTTCGCAAAAGCAATATTATTAAAAATAGTATCGTTAAAAAGTACGGACTCCTGATTTACCGTACCGATTTGACTACGTAAGGATTGCAGCGTCAGGTCGCGTAAATCGATCCCATCGAAAAGTATCTGTCCCCCACCGACATCCATAAATCGCGGTATCAAATCGACTAAAGTAGACTTACCTCCTCCAGAGGGCCCTACTAAAGCGACCGTTTCGCCTTTTCGTATCGTTAAATTTATATTATCGAGTATCTTTTTCTCGCCGTAGGCAAAACAGACATCTTTAAATTCGATCGCATCCTTAAATGTTTCGATGATTTCCGCATTTGGCTTATCTACAATTTCACTGCGCTCATCAACTAATTCCAAAACACGCTCGCCAGCAGCTATACCATTGTGAATATTTGAAAATGCATCGGTCAATGCTTTTGCTGGACGCATTACTTGAGAGAAGATAGCAATATAAGTGATAAACTCAGAAGCTTTCAAATCCCCCTCGCCACTCAACACTAAACTACCTCCATATAGCAATATCAATGCAACCATCATTACACCGAGCAGTTCAGAAACGGGCGAGCCCATCTGCTGACGACGCACCATCCGGCGCATGATTTTCGAATAATTTTCACTTTCCCCATTAAAACGTTCTTTCACAAACGGTACAGCGTTAAACGCTTTAATAATTTTCACACCAGATAATGCTTCGTCTAAATAGGAAATCATATTTGAATAGGATTGTTGCCCTTCGCGCGCTTGTTGCTTTAGCTTCTTGACGATCTTAGAAATAAAGAAGGCAGATACTGGAATAACGATAAGTGAAAATAACGTTAATTTCGTTGATAACGCAAACAAAACAACCACGTAAGCAATTAATTGCAACGGTTCCTTAAAGGCAACTTGTAACGTTGAAGTAACCGAAAATTGCACCACCTGTACGTCTGAAGCGATCTTTGAAATAATATCTCCTTTTCTACTGTTTGTAAAATACCCTAGGTGAAGATCCATCACATTATTAAAAACGGATTTACGAAGATTCAGCAGGGTATGAATACGCAAATTCTCCATTATTCGTTGAGAAAGATACCTAAAAAGATTGCTGATAAATACGGAAATTACTATTGCTATACAGACGTATTGGAGAGCTTGATATGGCCCTATATCATAATATAATTTATCCGCATAGTAAGTAAGCAGCCCCCCAAGATCGTCGAATCCAGGCTTCTCACCTATTTCTACTGGCCCCAAATCAGCATCTCCGGTTCCCTTGAACATCACCTGCAACAAAGGCGCTAACAGGGCAAGATTCAATGTTCCAAATATTACAGTAATAAGCGTACATATAATATAAGGAATTGCATATTTTTCAATAGGCTTGGCAAACGATAACAGTCTAAAGTATGTCTTCATGTAAAGTCTTAAGTTTACAAAAGTAATAAAAAAAGACGGTCGACCATTTTAATTGATTTTCGACTAAAAACCCTTATTCTTGCAAGATTAATATTTAAACAACAAAAAGGTGCTTTTTTTATATAAAAGGTGTAATTTAGGCGTTAAATTTCAAAAATTATTCTCATGAATATCGAAGTTGCCGATAGGTTGAAACATACGGAGGAATACTATTTTTCAAAAAAGTTAAGAGAAATTGACCAAATGAATAAAGAAGGCGCCCAGGTGATTAACCTAGGTATCGGTAGCCCCGATTTACCGCCGCATCCCGAGGTGATACGCGTCTTAAAAGAAGAGGCGCAAAAAGCAAATATCCATGGATACCAAAATTACAAAGGTGTTCCTGCTTTACGACAATCTATTGCCGACTGGTATTTGAAGTATTATCAAGTGCAGCTCGACCCGCAGACTGAGATCCTACCATTAATCGGGTCAAAAGAGGGGATTGTTCATATCTGTATGACGTATCTTCAACAGGGAGATCAAGTTCTCATACCAAATCCGGGATACCCCGCCTACAGTAGCGCAGTTCGTGTGACTGGGGCTACGGCAATTCCGTATTCACTTACTGCGGAAAGAAATTGGCAACCAGATTTCGACGCGCTCGAAAAGTTAGACCTCACCAAGGTCAAAATGATGTGGGTAAATTATCCGCACATGCCGACGGGAGCTCGAGCAAGTACAGCACTGTTTGAAAATTTAATCGCCTTTGGTAAAAAGCATAACATTTTGATATGCCATGATAATCCATATAGTTTTATATTAAATGATCGGCCACAAAGTATCTTAGCAATCGACGGAGCATCCGAGGTTGCAATCGAGCTCAACTCGTTGAGTAAATCGTCTAACATGGCTGGCTGGCGCGTTGGTATGTTAGTGGCATCACAACAACGTATTGAAGAAATTCTAAGGTTTAAAACCAATATGGATTCTGGGATGTTCCTTCCGCTGCAATTAGCTGCCGCCAAGGCTCTTCAATTAGATGAAACCTGGTATACCGAAATTAACACGGTGTACGCCAAGCGACGAACGCTCGTGTATGAATTGATGGATATCTTGAAATGCACCTACGACAAAGACCAAGTCGGATTATTTGTATGGGCACGAGTCCCGGATAACTTTGAAAATTCGTACAAACTATGTGATCGCGTATTGTACGACGCGCATGTATTTATTACTCCAGGGGGAATTTTCGGTACTGAGGGTGAAAAATATATCCGAATTAGCTTATGTGCTAAAGAAGAAGTATTAAAAGAAGCAACTGCACGGATTGCTCCGACGGTGACCTGGCGTGGGAATAATTAGAATGAGACAAAAAGATGAAAATAGCAATAGTAGGAATTGGATTAATCGGCGGATCTATAGGTATACGTTTAAAGCGAACCAAATTTTTCTCCGCCGTAGCCGGCGTAGAAAAAAGTGAAAGTAATCAAAAGAAAGCGCTTCAGCTCGGGTTAGTAGATGAAATTCTCAACTTAGAACAAGCAATCGATCAATGTAAAATAATTGTTCTTACTATACCTGTTGATGCCATATTAATGATACTCCCAAATATTCTAGATAAAGTGACCGATCAGGTGGTCATCGATATGGGGTCTACCAAAACCAGCATTTTGAATCTCATTTCAAACCATCCCAAGCGCGGACGATACGTTGCAGCACATCCTATGGCGGGAACAGAATATTCGGGTCCCGAAGCCGCCGTACCGGATTTATTTACGAGTAAGATGATGGTATATGTGGAAGCTTTCAAATCCGATGAAGACGCGTTTGACCTAGCTGAAACTTTGACCGAACAGTTAGAAATGAAAAGCTCGTTTATGAATGCGCAGGAGCACGATATGCATACCGCTTATGTCTCGCACATTTCACATCTAACTTCTTTTGCTTTGGCATTAACGGTATTGGAGAAAGAAAAATCTCAAGGTCGAATCTTTGAGCTCGCGGGCTCTGGCTTCCAATCAACGGTGCGCTTAGCGAAATCCTCGCCAGATATGTGGACACCTATCTTTAAGCAAAATCGTAGCAATGTACTTGAAGTGCTTGAAGAACATATTAAGCAACTCCAGTCACTATACGACAAACTCGAACAAGAAGACTACGAAGGGCTGCATAAACTGATTAAAAAATCGAACAAAATTAAAAGAATCATTAAATAATGGAATTCATCGCCATAGAAAACCACGTGCTTTCGTTGGTCTGTTTGAAACGAGAGGACTACGACGCGTTATTTGAGGTTGCGAGTAACAAAGAGATTTGGGCGCAACATCCGCATTCCGATCGTTATCTCCCGACAGGGTTTCAAGCCTATTTCGATAGCTTATTACGTTGTGACATTGCCTATTTAGTAGTGAATAAGAACACGCGTGACATTATCGGCGCCACGGGCTATTATAACTTTGATAAGGACAAGAAAACAATAACGATAGGTTATACATTTTTAACACCAGCATATTGGGGTACGGGAATGAATGCATCCTTAAAGTCACTTATGATTAACCACGCTTTTCAGTATGTGGATGCTATTATTTTCCACGCCGGCGCGCAAAATTTCCGTTCTCAAAAAGCGATACAAAAATTAGGCGCCATAAAAACTGGCGAAACGCAAAATCAAACTAACCCACCCACGTCTAATTTCGAGTATACACTCTTAAAAACTAAAATATAACCAGTCTCGAAAAGACGGAACAGCTAACAAGATCGTACTTTTTTCACCATTGTATTTGCAAAACACTCAGCAATACCGTATTTTTGCTAGATTATTAATAAAAAATGCCTTTTTTGTTCACCCATCATGCTCATTTCCATCATCGCCAATGTGGCGATATGTAATCAATGTGTTTCTACATGGAACAAAGTACTTTAGGTGTGTCTCCTTTTATTAATATTTGTAATCAGCAAAAAATTCCCTCATCTTGAAAAATCTAAAAATAGCTATCCAAAAATCGGGTAGATTAAACGAAAAATCAGTACAGTTATTAAAAAACTGCGGACTTGATTTTGAAAATTATAAAAGCTCTTTAATTACTACAGTCAATAATTTCAGTTTAGAAATACTCTTCTTACGTGACGATGACATACCAGGTTATGTGGCGCAAGGAATTGCTGACCTGGGTATCGTAGGCGAAAATGTTATTGACGAGAGTCGAGTAACCGTCGAATACTTGCAACGCTTAGGATTCGGAAAATGCACGTTGAAAATCGGTGTACCTAAAGACTCTGCGATAAAAAAAGTTGATGATCTACAAGGAAAAGCAATTGCTACATCCTACCCTGTGATTCTGCAAGAATTCCTAGATGAGCATAAAATTCAAGCTACAATACGCGAGATTTCTGGATCCGTGGAAATTGCTCCCGGACTCGGACTGAGCGATGCTATCTGCGACATCGTTTCGACAGGAGGAACGCTAAAAAGTAACGGGTTAAAACCTTTTGCCGACGTACGTAAGTCCGAAGCAATCTTGATTGGCAGCAAAGGAATAGAGGAAAATCCGATCTTATGTGAGTTGTTACAACGCATTCAGTCTGTACTGCGCGCAAAAGAAACGAAATACGTCGTACTTAACGTAGAAAAAACAAATCTGCCACAAATCACCGAACTATTGCACGGAGTAAAAAGTCCGACCGTTGTCCCCTTAGCTGAAGAAGGCTGGGTTGCAGTACATACGGTGATCACGGAAGACGATTTTTGGGATAAAATTAACACTTTAAAGGCGGCTGGCGCGCAAGGTATCGTCGTTATGCCAATTGAAAAAATAATTTTGTAATGTTAAAAAAACATTCCTTTTTAGAATTAACAGACTCAGAAATAGATCGGCTGGTCACACGTAACTCGGACGATACAAATGCGATTCAAGATACGGTCCTACACATTATTGATCAAGTCCGTAATCAAGGAGATAGTGCATTAATCGAACTCACTCGCAAATTCGATAAAGTCAATCTAAATGCGTTGTTTTTAGATAAAGATGAGATTGCAGATTTGGCAACCACAATAACGCGTGATCAACAGCGTGCTTTAGAAATTGCATTCCAAAATATTCATAAATTTCATAGCGCACAACTTCGTAAAGAGCGCACAGTAGAAACGATGCCCGGTGTAAAATGTTGGCGCGAAGTGCGTCCGATTGAAAAAGTTGGGTTATACATACCGGGGGGGTCAGCGGTATTACCAAGTACACTATTAATGCTCGGGATTCCAGCGCGTATCGCAGGTTGTAGAGAAATTATTGTTTGTTCTCCACCTCAAAAAAGTGGAAAAATTAATGGGTTCGTTGCTTACTGCTTGCAGCTGCTTAAAATTGAACGAGTATATTTAGTCGGAGGTGCGCAGGCCGTAGCCGCGATGGCCTATGGTACAGATACGATTCCTCGAGTAGACAAAATATTTGGTCCAGGAAATCAATTTGTTACTAAAGCAAAAAGTATCATCCAAAGCATTTCCAATGTAAGTATCGACATGCCTGCAGGCCCCTCTGAAGTATTGGTTATCGCTGACGATTCTGCACAACCGTCTTTTGTTGCGGCCGATCTACTAGCACAAGCGGAACATGGCCCCGACAGTCAGGCTGTGTTAGTTGCAACTTCAGATGACATTATACAAAAAGTCAATGAGGAATTAAAAAAACAACTCGAAATTCTGCCACGCGCAGAGATTACTCGCATGGCGATTGCTAACTCGTACGCTGTACTTGTAAACGATTTGAAAGAGGCGTTACAATTCTCGAATAGATACGCCCCTGAACATTTGATCCTTGAGACGGATGAATGGCAGTCATTAACCAATTTAATACTAAACGCGGGATCAGTATTCTTGGGACACCTAACACCAGAAAGTGCTGGAGACTACGCTTCCGGCACCAACCATACTTTACCCACCTCTGGTTATGCGCGCAGTTATTCAGGTGTCTCGGTAGACTCATTTGTAAAAAAAATAACATTCCAGCATATAAATAAACAGGGATTGGAACAATTGGGATTTACCGTGGAAACCCTTGCCGAACTTGAGGGTTTGCACGCACATAAAAATGCCGTTTCAATTAGAAAATAACTCATTAAAAAGGGCATATACGTACACGATGCCTTTTTAATTTTAATATATTTGCACTTTATTTACGGGTAGAACTCGAATTAAATGTTTCAACAACTTAATGCGAATATCTTATTAAAAAGAATAGCGTAACATGGCAGTCAATAAAAAAAACATTGTTGTTGTAGGTGGTGGATTTGCAGGCGTAAATTTCATCCAATCTTTAGGGAGCGACTCCCTATACAACATAACCCTGGTCGATATTAACAATTACAATTTCTTCCCTCCGTTAATTTACCAAGTAGCTACCGCATTTATCGAGTCATCAAATATAAGTATGCCCTTTCGAAAAATGTTTAAGAGGAATAAAAACTTCAATTTTCATCTGGGTAAATTAATCAATATCGATAGTGCTAATAATTGTGTACATACGGACGCAGGAATACTCCCTTACGATCGGTTAGTCCTAGCATTGGGTACCGAAACGAATTATTTCGGTATGGAAAACGTCAAGAAAAATGCTTTTCCAATGAAAAACATTACCGATGCACTGGCTATTCGTAATAAAATACTTTTGAACCTTGAAGATTATATATTACATCCCGAAAACCCCAATAGAGATGCTTACATAAATATAGTCGTTGCAGGAGGAGGCCCATCTGGTGTAGAGATTTCGGGTATGATCGCTGAACTCAGTGACCGAATTGTAAACAAGGAATATCCAGAGCTTGCGGGGATCAAACCAAAGATTCATTTGGTCGACGCGGCACCTGTTTTACTAGGCCCGATGAGCAAAGTCGCTCAACAAGAAGCAAAAGAAGTTTTAGAAAAACTAGGCGTAACTATTTCGCTGAACGTTGCTGTCAAAGACTATCAAGACGATATTGTTGTTTTAAGTGATGGCACAAAAATTCATACAAAAGCACTTATATGGACATCCGGAGTAATCGCAAGAGAACTACCTGGTATTCCAGCTGATAAAATTGGGCGTGGTCGTCGGGTATTGGTTGACCAATATAACACGGTACAAGGCTTTGAGAATATCTATGCAATCGGAGACATTTGCTTACAAGCAACCGACGGCAATTACCCGAATGGTCATCCTCAACTTGCCCAAGTCGCTATGCAACAAGGGTCGTTACTAGCAAAAAACTTCATTGCCTTAGATAGGAACCAACCGGAAAAACCCTTCGCCTATTGGGACAAAGGAAGCATGGCCGTGATTTCTCGCTATAAAGCTGTGGCGGACTTGCCTAAGTTTTCATTTAAAGGTTTTTTTGCGTGGTTAACATGGTTATTGATTCACCTCGTACCTATCGCAAGCTTCCGTAACAAATGGAAGCTGTTAGGAAATTGGTTATGGTCATTCTATTCTGCGAATTCAGGACTGCGACTAATTATTCGAAGCGAACGCAAACGTGATGCGCAGGAGGTTCGAACGAACCGCCAGGCGTAGTCTAAATTAATAAAGAAATCGCGCGGTGCTCGATTTCTTTATTAATCCTACTTTTTTTTCGACTTCCTAACGGTCGATTTTAATTTCTTGAGCACAACGTTTACCGCCTTTTTAACCTTTTTATTAGGTAACAATTCGAGCATAGATTCAATCTTTTTGTTAATTTTTTTCGAGCCACTGCGTGCTTCTTTTTGCTTTTTAAATGCTTTTTTCTTGTCACCTTTCTTGACAGATTTCAAAACTTTTAGTTTTTTATCCGAAACGGAAGATTTCTTTTTACCAGACTTTTTCTCTTTTTCCTTCTTATCCGCGAAAACTGTTCCGCCTTTGATGTTTTTAATGGCATCACTTTTATTAGAATTCTTTTGACTCTTCGATTTCTTCGAATCAGCTGGTTTTGCGACAGCGGGTTTCGCAGCAGCGGGTTTAGCGACAGCTGGTTTTGCAGCAGCTGATTTTGCAGCAGCTGATTTTGCGACAGTTGGTTTTGCAGCAGCTGATTTTGCGACAGCTGGTTTTGCAGCAGCTGATTTTGCGACAGCTGGTTTTGCGGAAGTATCTTTAACAGTAGATTCTTTATTATCTAAAGACATATTTTATGGAATTGATGTTAAAATAAAACACGATATAACCATCGATTGTTTTAAATATACTGAAAATACAACATTATTTATTAAATTTGTGCTCATTACATGATTGGGGTCGACCGGAATTGACAGGATGGCGATGGTTATGTAAGCATGCAGTGCGTTGTTAGTATTGCACTTTAATATAAACTTTCAGATTTACAACTGGCGAAGAAAACTACGCCTTAGCTGCTTAAGTTAGACTTAACATAGCTATTTGTCCCGCTAGATCCTGTTCTTTGGTTTAGCATCAGGGGCATCGAATAATAGAACTGGCCGATGTGAGTTTACTAAGCATTGGTAAGACCCAGTAAATACGGAGAAAGGTATAGGTAAGTTTTACACCTTCCCTCTCCCGACAATCAAAGTAAAACTAAGCATGTAGAAAGCATAAATCATACTATGTTTGGACGAGGGTTCGAATCCCTCCGACTCCACAAACTGCATTGAATATCAATGCTTTACAAGATTAACACCCGGAATTACACCCAATAATTCCGGGTGTTTTTTTTATCTACTATCGCTAAGTCAGCTAAATAATCCTAAATGAATCCTTTTTCCGATGCAATCAGGATATATTTTGCGCATAGAAAGAACTTTTTTTTGACAGATATGGAATTCATGGATCTATTATGCTTCGGATCCTGCCACCCCAGCAAAATCCACTGATTATCAGGGGCTTTTCTGTTTTGTGGATATATTGCGGACAGATTCTCACTTCTTTGCGGACAATTATTAACCTAAGCAAGGTTAGATTAAGTTAGGCAAGTAATCTGTTCATGAATAGATTGAGGCCCTTGTTTGCCATTCTGCGAAATAGATTTCTAAGAATTTATAAAAAATCCAAAGGGCTAGGAGTTCTCTTATTGTCAATATCCGTAATATGGGTATAGATTTGAGTTGTCTTTATTGACTCATGGCCTAGGAGCTTTTGTACAATACGGATATCGACGCCCGATTGAATCAAATGTGTTGCATAAGAATGCCGCAGCGTATGGACTGATCCTGAAGCATTGATTTTTCGTTTTGCCAAAGCTTTCTTGAGTACCAGTTGAACACTACGTTCGCTATATCGACCGCCATTTGCTCCTTCAAAAAGATACGTAGAGGGTTTATACTGCCTGTAATACTCCCGTAAAATTTCAAGTAATCTATCAGGAAGCGATACAACCCTATCCTTGTTGCCCTTGCTCTTATTGATCTGAAGTAGCTTGTCTGCTGATCGAATATCAGTGATCTTTAAATTCAGTAATTCGCTTAATCTTAATCCACAGCTATAGATCGTCATGAGTATTGCCTTATGTTTGAGATTATCTGTAGCGTCGAATACACGTTTGATCTCATCCTTAGAGAAGAATTTCGGTAAGCTAGAAAAGTTACGCTTAGGATAGAGATAATCCAATTTCACTTTTTCGTCCAGATTTAATTCGTAAAGCTTCTTTATTGCCCCTACCAGCGAGCGTTGATAGGAAACACTGATCTTATTGTCCGTAACCATACGATTGATAAATCCATCAATTTCTGACACTGGTATTTTCTTCAAACTGGTATAATCCGACATCGCTTGTAGGAAAACCTGAGCATATTGCTTGTAAGCTTTAATAGTGTTCGGCGAATAGCGTTGCAAGGCCATACGCTCAGTCATTATCAATATCAATGCTTCGCTATCCATACCTTAATAACGATGAAACTAAGTAGTTTGTTTCGCTATCCATGAAATATAAAATAGTTATGGTTCTGATTCACAAAAATATTACTAATTTTATAGAGGCACATTACGCAATACGGATATAGAGGCGGTTTAGCGAAATTCCGTTTCGCTAATTGTGTTGTTGGCAATAATACAAGAAATGATTTGAAACACGGATTTTACATAAAATCAAATAAGGAACAAAATCAGATTCAATTTTTGATTGGATTTTTTGCATTAATAATAATCCTGACTTCCTTATATATTTCCTGGAAATCAGGAATGTATTTATTTGTGATTTTAACTTTCCCAATAACTCTATCTATAATTGCACCTTTCTTTGATACACCTTCCTTAAAAAAAAGCGGAGGTTTAATTTATTATTCACCACTCTTTCTATCTGAAAAACGCAAAAGGGGAATGATTAAAATACACGGAGGAACCTTATTTGATTATGTTTTTGTAATTGACCAAAAGATGAATGGAAAACAAAGAACAAATTTTATAATTCAGCAATATTTAGAAGGACTTTTAAACCTTATTGAAGAGAATGAAAATAATAAGTCTGAAAATATTAAAATTCGTGGTACTAGTTACATAATCAATGAAAGGACAGCTCAACGAATTGGATTTAAGATTGCCAAAACTGATAATATTCAAAAATTAATATTGTTATACAATTGCTTCAATGTATTAATAACATATTCAATTGCAAAAGGTAAATTATCATTTCCGAATTTGAAAGAAACAAAAACATTCGAAACCAACCTAAAAGAACTTGATAAACGAAAAGATTTTATAAAGAGCTTAAATGATAAACTAAAAAGTACTATTGCCAACAATGTATAAGCGTAATGCGGGCGAAAGTGCTAAATTTAAACGAATTGAATATTAACAAACATATGGTTAAACCGAAAGTGAAGTGCTTCTAAACCCGCACTACGCTTATACTTGACCGTTGTAGCACATTAAAACAAACCGAATACGAATGAACAAAACTATAGTCCTATTACTGCTATTAACGATTGGATTTACTTCCTGTAAAAATTCTGAAAAGGAAATTGACAAATTAGAAATCGCTAAAAAATATTTCGTGGCACTTGACGAATCGAATAGTTCCAAAATGAAAGATTTGTTAACCGATAGTCTGATAACCTCGATACCTAAATATGAATATGAAGTGAGATATTCTAAAAATGATTACATAGAGAAATGGTTAAAATGGGACTCAATTTTTGAGCCAACTTATGAAGTGCTTGAAATGAATATGGAAAACGGAGCTGTCAAAGCAAAGGTTTCAAAATCTGACAAAAGAATTTTTTTCTTTATGCAAAAGCCTTTTATCACAAATGAAATTCTAAAATTTAAAGATGATAAAATAATTGCAATAGAATCGGAGTACATAAATTTCGACGAAGAAACTTGGGGAAAGAATAGAACTGAACTTTTAAATTGGACCAAAGAAAACCATCCTGAACTCAAACTTGACCATTTTATCAATGTACAAACTGAATCTGGAGGAAAGAAATTCTTAAAAGCAATTGAACTGTATAAAAACAAAAAATAACGTGCTACAACAATGTATAACCGCAATTACGGCGGATTCGACTACGTCCGAATCCACTCGGAATTGCTAAAGTCAGCGTTAAACCGAAAATTAACGCATATTAACCCGTAACTGACGGTTATACGAGACCGTTACCATCAATATTTATGGACCCACAAACAATTAACGAATACTTGGAAAAATTTATCCCTTCTACAATGGCATTACTTATAACGGCTTTAATTAGCGTTATAATAGGTTTATACTTAGAAAAGTTTAAATCAAGACTTGTCTTCTTAAAATAATCCTTCGCGTGGTGGCCACGTGCCTAAATCCATGCTGGATAACTTTAAGGGTTACCTCCAGA
>NZ_FUKU01000060.1 GCF_900163865.1 Sphingobacterium sp. JB170 | reverse complement strand
TGCCGTAACAGGTGGGAGAGTAGGTCGGTGCCTAATTTTATAGAATGCCCCTTCAGTAATTGAAGGGGCTTTTTTATGCCCTCTTTTTTTGGAAGGAAATTTGGAAAGCGCGTAGGATAAGGCGAGATATTAATTATCTTTGCACCTACATGGGAACAGAATTGGATAGTGGGATAAAACCCTATAATCATTATGGCGCGTACTTGAAAGAAAAGTACAATGGACAAAAAGTTTTTAAAGTTATTGTCGACGGTAATTTTACGTGCCCAAATCGTGACGGGAGTAAAGGCTATGGAGGTTGCACTTATTGTAATGTGGATTCATTCACGCCAGATACGGCCAGAAAGATTCCGTCGATCCGAGAGCAGGTGGAGGCCGGAATAGCGAGAGCACGTAAGTCTTACGGTGCGGAAAAGTTCATCATATATTTTCAACCAAATACAAATACCTATGCGCCAACTCATTTGTTAAAGATGATGTATGACGAAGCGTTGAGTATAGATTCTGAAAATATTTTAGGTCTGTCCGTTGGTACTCGGCCTGACTGTTTGGATTTTGAAAAAATTGCTTTACTTGAATCTTATTTGGATCGCTATGATGTCGATTTAGAAATGGGAATGGAATCTATCTACAACGAGACCTTAGATCGGATTAACCGGGGATGTTCGCACGAAGAGTTTTTGAAGACAATGGATATGTTGCAAGGTACCAAGTTAGAGCTTTGTGTGCATACAATCTTTGGGTTTCCGTGGGAAACCGAAGAGATGATGTTACGTTATGCTGATGAAATTAATAAGCAGTCAAAGATAACGTATGTTAAATTGCACCATTTGCACATAGTCGAGGGGTCTATAATGGGCGTTCAATATAAACGGAATCCATTTAAACTTTTTACAATAGAAGAGTATACTGATTTTCTTGCGAAGTTCATTCCTTTATTACGGCCTGATATTGTTATTCAACGTATATTCGGTATTGCGGATCGGGAATTATTAATTGCCCCGAATTGGGGTTTTCCAAAATCGAAAATACAGACGCAAATTGATAAAGGTTTAGAATTACGAGGAGTAATACAAGGAAGTATGTATAATGACTGATTTCTTTGGTATCTCTAAGCATTCGAATAGCTAACAAATAGAAGCCCTGATATTTCAAGGCTTTTATTTGTTAGCTATTTATTTTTCTAAGATTGTTTTAAGGTCTGTAGGTGAATAGTTTACGGATTTTAATGTTTTGTTATCACCTTCTCTAAAAACTAAATACTGTCCCTCGATTTCTTTATAATAAGATTTTACTCCTTTTTCTAGATAATGTTGTTGCGTTAGTTTCGCTTCTTCCTCAGATTTGCATGCTTTACTCATATTTGAACGTTGAACTTCTTCAAAAAGTTCGTTGAATTTGCCTTTTAAACCAAATTCAAGAACAGCTCCCGACAATACATATTGGATATCACATAAAGCGTCGGCTATTTCAACCATATCTTTATTTGCAATAGCCTCTTCTAATTCTTTTAATTCCTCTGCTATCAGTGCTACACGAAGTTCGCAACGACTTTCTGAAGGGATCGTTGGTTTATCTAAAATCGGATGTTGGAATGTTTTGTGGAATTCTGCAACGGAACTAAGAGTTTTTGGATCAGTCATATGGATTTTTTTTCTAAAAATACAAATTTATAATAACATGAAAGGCGCCAAAGCGCCTTTCATGTTATTTAATTAGGTGTTTCAATTGAATGAGTTCTCGGTCGTCGATATAACGCCAGCGCCCTCGTGTCAAGTCTTTTTTTGTTAGGTTTGCATAAACTACTCGATCTAGCTTTATCACATCATACCCTAAAGATTCGAAAATACGTCTTACTATCCTGTTTTTACCAGAATGGATTTGAATTCCTATTTCTCGTTTACTAGCTCCTTGAACGTAGCTAATGTCATCGGGTTTAATTAAACCGTCTTCTAATTGCAACCCAAATTGTATTTTATTAAAATCACCTTGCGTGAGATTTTTGTTTAATTCAACATTATAAATTTTACTGATGTTATTCCTCGGATGGGATAACTTCTCTGCAAGATTGCCATCATTAGTAAGTAGCAATAGACCTGTTGTATTTCTGTCTAAGCGCCCGACTGGGTATATTCTTTCATTGGTGGCTTTTGCAACCAGATGCATAACAGTTCGACGTTCTTGTGGATCGTCAGTTGTTGTAATGTAATCCTTTGGTTTGTTCAGGAGGATATAGACCATTTTTTCTCTCTTTAGTCGTTCCCCATTGTATTTTATTTCATCTTTTGCAGGGTCTACTTTTGTACCTAGTTCTGAAACTATTTCTCCATTCACTGATACAACTCCAGATTCAATGAGTTCGTCTGCTTTACGCCTAGAACATATTCCAGAGTTCGCGATATAACGATTCAATCGAATTAGCCCATCATCCTTTGGTTCTCCGCTGGCTATTTTTTTTCGTGGATAAAATGTTGTAGTATTTGTATCACTATATTCATTCGTTGGCTTTCGATCGATTCTGTTGTTTTCGAATGATCTACCGCGACTGTTCTCGCTACGTTCTCCGCCGAATGATCTACCGCGACTGTTCTCGCTACGTTCTCCGCCGAATGATCTACCGCG
>NZ_FUKU01000003.1 GCF_900163865.1 Sphingobacterium sp. JB170 | reverse complement strand
CAAAACTATAAACAAATCATCGACAAATCAAATATGTAGTTCATAGGGCGGATACAATATGTCTTAAATGCACTTTGTTATCTTGAATTTCAGTATCCGCACTATGGACCACGTGTTTTCTAACCGAATAATATTTTTACAGTTCTGTGAAAACAGATTTTTATTATTTTGTAGTTTATAGCGAGGTAAATGACAAAAAGATGAATACCCTGAACTCAAGCGAATTATATCCGTTTATGAAGAATCTAGATTAATAATCCAAGCGCTATTTGAATACAATGACCGACCTTTGGACTTATAAATAAAATCGGCAGTAACAGTTAAGCACTTTTTTTAAGATATTGTTTTCTGTTATTAAATTGCTCGATTGTAAGGTCTCCAAGTGTGGAATGACGACGTTCTTTATTATAATATTCGAATAAGTCTGTTTTCATTTGCGTCTTGGACATTATCGCTTCATTGGACAAATTTTTGAATTATTAATTTGGCGAAGAAAACACTCTGCGAAACGGTGTGCCTTCCGTGAAGTATATCAGCACAGAGTTCATTCTATCCCGCCGTTATTTGAGTGATATGTTGCGTTCATTGACAGGTCTCGCCTGCCAACAATACATTCGGAACGTCGTCGTAGAAAAAGCGAAATAAAATTGACGACAACAAATCTATCCGTTTCAGAAATTGCTTACGAATTGGGCTACGAGCATCCGCAATCATTCAGCAATCTTTTCAAAAACAAGACCAATGTTTCGTCGTTGGAGACTAGACAATCGTTTAATTAAAATAATCTTTATTAGTTAAAACTTTCAACATCCGTAATTCTCATACAACATCCGTTGTTTTGCAAACTTCTAGAAGTTAATTTCTGCTCAACTTTGTGTTGTTAAAAATAATTTTAAAAAAGATGAACAAAGTAAAATTAGGAAATCAAGGTCTTATCATCCCGAATGTCGGTTTGGGATGTATGGGAATGACTGGTTTCGAAGATGCAGATATGTATGGCAAAACAGATGAAAAAGAAGCCATTTCTACCATTTACCGTTCTTTCGAACTGGGTGGAAATTTCCTCGACACCGCAGACTTATACGGCCCTTTCAAAAATGAAAAGCTGATTGCAAAAGCTATTGAAGGCAATCGTGGAAAGTACATTATCGCAACAAAATTTGGTTGGGAAATCGATGACAATGAACAAATCACTTGGAAAATCAATGGGACAAGAGATTATATCAAAAAATCAGTTGATCGTTCGCTGAAAAATTTGAAAACAGATTATATCGACTTGTATTATATGCATCGTTTGGACAAAAATGTTCCAATCGAAGAAACAGTCGCTGCGATGAGCGATTTGGTAAATGAAGGGAAAATAGGATATATTGGTTTGTCAGAAGTTTCGTCGGAAACGGTAAAAAGAGCGCACGCAATTCATCCGATTTCAGCAGTTCAAAGTGAATTTTCTATGTTTGAAAGAACGGTTGAGGAAAAAGGTGTTCTAAAAACTTTGAATGACTTAGGAATTGGTTTTGTAGCGTATTCCCCGTTAGGAAGAGGATTTTTGTCTGGTCATATTAAATCGATCAACGATTTGCCTGAAAATGATTTCCGACGAGGAATTCCGCGTTTCCAGGAAAAGTATTTTCATAGAAACATTGAATTGGTCAAAGCAATAGAGGCATTAGCAGAAGAAAAAAATATCACTTCTTCTCAACTCGCAATTGCATGGATCATCAGCAAAGGCATCGTTCCGATTCCGGGGACAAAACGAAGAAAATATGTGGAACAGAATATCGACGCAGGTAAAATTATCCTGACAGAAAATGATCTCGCAAAACTGGAAAGTATTGTACCTTTAGGAACCGATACCGGCGCACCTTACGACGAGTTCAGTATGGGACTTTTGGATTATTGAGTTTTAAATTTGCATAAATGAATACAATTCCGTCCATCTCCGCATTCCACAAGTTACTTTCCTTACCAGAGCCAAAACATCCTTTGGTAAGCGTAATCAATCTTTCGGCAAGTATTTTCATTAAGGATGAGGTATGGAAAGGTTTTATGAATAGATTCTATTGTGTGGCTTTGAAGAGAGAAGCTACTGGAAAGATCCGTTACGGCCAGCAGCATTATGATTATGACAAAGGTGTGCTCAGTTTTACGGCGCCCAATCAAGTTCAATACTTAGATGTTGAGACAATGGATTGTGATTCGGCGGGTTATCTGTTGATTTTTCACGAAGATTTTCTATTGAAACATCCGTTGGCGGCGGCGATTACCAGATACGGATTTTTTTCTTATGCCACGAATGAAGCCTTACACTTAAGCGAAGAGGAAGAGAATGATTTGATTGAAATCCTTGATAAAATCGATAAAGAGTGCCAGCACATCGATCGTCATACGCAGGAAATTATCCTTTCTCAAATTGATCTTCTGCTAAATTATTCGCATCGGTTCTATGAGCGGCAATTTATCACGAGAACAAACAACAACCATCAGTTATTAATCAAATTTGAAAAATTCCTGAATGACTATTTTGATAAAAACTCATCAGAAAAAGGACTTTTAACTGTACATCAGGTTGCCGAAGCGATGAATCTTTCCCCGAATTATTTAAGTGATCTTTTAAGGGTTCACACGGGACAAAACACACAGCAACATATCCACGAAAAACTCATCAGCAAGGCAAAAGAGAAACTTTCTACGACAAAACTTTCTGTGCGTGAGATTGCTTATGAACTGGGATTTGAACATTCCCAGTCCTTCAGTACGCTTTTTAAAAAGAAAACCCATATGTCGCCTTTAGAATTTAGGTGGTCTTATAATTAAAATATTTGTTTCAGCTACAACAAGCAGTGATCTAGATACATACTAATTTTTCATTCTTACCAATTTTGCATTGTAATTATTAATCAAATAAAACAATCAAAAAATGGACACAAAAAAAGTATGGTTCGTGACAGGTGCTTCAAAAGGTTTAGGTTTAACTTTAGTAAAAAGATTAATGGCAGAAGGTCATTTTGTGACAGCAACTTCCAGAAATATTGCTGAACTTCAGGAAGAAGTAAGTGAAGAAAATGAGACGTTTCTTCCTTTGGAAGTTGATTTAGTCAATGAAAATTCTGTTGAAGCGGCGGTTACAAAAACGGTTGAGAAATTTGGGAAATTAGATGTTGTGGTGAACAACGCCGGTTATGGACAATTGGGAACCTTAGAAGAAATTACGGATTTGGAAAGCCGGCAGAATTTTGACATCAATGTTTTCGGTTCTTTGAATATCATCAGAAAAACAATGCCTTACCTTCGAAGACAAAAAAGCGGTTTCATTATCAACATTGCTTCAATTGGTGGCTTGACTGGAGAATTTGCAGGTTGGGGAATCTATTGTGCTACCAAGTTTGCAGTTGTAGGCTTCACAGAAGCTTTGGCTGCAGAAGTAAACGAATTAGGAGTGAATGCAACCGTTGTTTATCCGGGATATTTCAGAACTGATTTCTTGACTGGCGGTTCACTCAGAACGCCAAAAACTGAAATTGAAGAATACACTACTGCAAGAAAACTTCAAACGGCACACGAAAAAGACATCAACGGCAATCAACCCGGCGACCCTGAAAAAGCAGCTTTTGCACTGATAGAATTGGTTTCAATGAAAAATCCGCCGATTCATTTGGTTCTAGGCTCTGATGCATTCAGCATCGCTGGAGACAAACTAAATGCACTTCAAAACGAAATTTCTGAATTTAAAAAGCTTAGTACATCTACGGATTACTAAATTTGTAAGGGCAATAGTTCTTGCTGTTGCCCTTATTTTTTTCGATTATGAATAACAGAAAATTATATACCATTGATACCATTTCGGAATTTCATAAGATTTCAGGATTGCCAAAGCCTCAGCATCCACTCATTAGTCTGGTAGATTATAGTTTAGTGGAATATCAAATCGAGGAATCTGAAATCAGCTGGGTTCAGGATTTGTATTTTATGGGTTTCAAAAGAGATATTCAGGGTAAGTTTCATTACGGTCAAAGTCAATATGATTTTGATGAAGGATTAATGTCTTTTATTGGACCCCGACAAGTTGTAAGATTGCACATTAGTAAGTCTGAAAAAAAACCTTCGGGCTATCTTTTTGCTTTCCATCCCGATTTTATATGGAATACATCTTTGGCAACAACAATTAATAGCTATAAATTCTTTGGTTATGATGTGAATGAAGCGTTATTTCTTTCCGAAAAAGAAGAAGAAACTATAATCGGACTTTTCAAAGCGATCGAAAAAGAATATCAATCTGGAATTGATCAGTTTACCCAAAATATTATTATCTCTCAGATTGAGGTTATTTTAAATTATTGCGAAAGATTTTATCAGCGACAATTTATTACAAGAAAAAAGACCAATCATCAGATTTTAGAAAAATTGGAAATTATCCTTGAGGACTTTCTCAAGGATGATGTAATTGATAAAGGTTTACCAACCGCCAATTATATTGCAAAACAACTCAATATTTCAACCAATTATCTCGGAAGTTTATTAAAATCAGTGACAGGGCTGACCACACAGCAGCATATTCACGAGAAACTCATAGAAAAAGCAAAAGAAAAACTCTCAACTACTGAATTATCGGTTTCGGAAATCGCCTTCCAATTGGGGTTTGAACACAGTCAAAGTTTCTCTAAATTATTTAAAAATAAAACCAATTTATCACCTGTTGCATTTAGGAACTCTTTTATTTAACTAAAGGATATACTTTATTATTAAATCGTCTCTCCTGTATTAAGCCATAGTAATAGTTTAATACAGGTTTTATTGATATTTCACTTCTAAAGTGCTTATACGAGGTCGTATGTTTTGGTTGATCGTCTTCAGAATTAAATAGAAAACAGAGATAAAGTGAGTTACAAATTCAGGTAAAAAATTATTTAGAAGTCCGGAAAAGTACGCGCTTTCCCTTTGCGATAAATGCGAAGATCTAAACTTTCAACCCTTTTTATCCTATCTTTGCATCTGTTCGGTATTGAAACTTACACTGATTATCAAACAAATACACTCATAAAGTAACAAATGGGAAACAAAAAACAATTTCGGCCACTGTCAGCCGACTGACATTCAAAAAAACAATAACACATTCACTTCTTTTTCCGCATAGCTCATGCAAAAGATATACTCTTTATTTAGGTTAGAAGACGAAATCCAGAAATGTTCTTCCTATTTTAGCCTATCTTTGCACCAATAAGATGATTTATATTCATATACCTTTCTGCAAACAAGCGTGTCATTATTGCGACTTCCATTTTAGCACTTCGTTAAAATATAAGGAAGAAATGCTTCATACGATGCAAAAGGAAATTGACATGCGTGCGGATTACCTAACGGATAAAAAAATACAATCAATTTACTTCGGCGGGGGTACGCCTTCGGTCCTAAGCCCTACGGAGATTGATAAACTGATCGGTCACGTTTCAAAGCACTTCGAGATAGCCAACGATGCAGAAATTACGATCGAGGCGAATCCTGATGACTTAAACCCGCCAAAAGTAAAAGGACTTCGCCAAACTGCAGTAAACAGATTTAGTATTGGCATCCAATCGTTCTTTGAAGAGGATTTACGGTGGATGAACCGGGCGCATAATGCTGTAGAAGCCGATTCGGCAATTAAAAGAGTTCAAGATGCGGGTTTCGAAAATATCACAGCGGATCTTATCTACGGTTACCCGTTATTAACGGACGAAAAATGGGTAGCAAACATGCAGAAGCTTCTCGACTACAACATTCCACACATTTCATCTTATTCGATGACCGTGGAACAAAAAACGGCGCTTGCACATTTAATAACCCAGGGAAAAACCGCACCTATGGCTGAAGCGCAATCCGCCCGTCAAATGAATCTGCTCATCGAAACATTAACTTCAAATGGATTTGAACATTATGAAATCTCCAATTTTGCCAAACAAGAACATTATGCCAAACACAACACGAGTTATTGGCGAGGGAATCATTATCTCGGAATTGGTCCTTCCGCTCATTCATTCAACGGCAGTTCACGGAGTTGGAATATCGCCAACAATGCATCATATATTCAAAAATTAAATACAGGAGAAATTATTTCCGAAACGGAAATTTTAACATTAGAGGATCAGTTCAACGAATACGTAATGACATCCTTACGAACAATGTGGGGAATAAGTATCCCCTATCTTACAGAAAGGTTTGGTAATGGTACAGTAGATTATATTAATAATGCTGTACAAGGTTTCGCTGAAAAAGGTCAATTGAAAATTACATCCGACAATCACATTTGTCTTACTCCAGAAGGCAAACTTATCGCTGATCATATTGCCTCGGAACTATTCTTACTCAATCCGGACAGCTAGTACTAAATTTCGCTCACGTTAAATTCTTAAAAATTACACTTTAAGTGATAAAAAAGCATATATTTTTTAATAATCGTAAAATTAAAACGTTTAAGCACTATTATTTTATTAAATTTATAAAAAACACTGCTTAATAATCGATAAATTCATATGTTTGCTCCATAATCATTTATAAATCATTATGGAACAAATGGCTACTTTTGAACAAGAGGTCAAAAGTTACAAATCCAAACAATTGGCCGCTGCCGATCTCATTGAAATTGTCAGCAAGTTATGGATTAACCACAGCATCGAGCTGGTTCTTTTCCGTAACCAATTAGTCGACCGGCGAGGCAGTCTTATTCTTCGCTTACACCAAGAAACAAGCGCATTGACCTCAGGCGAAATCTTGATTGAAGAAACCCTGGAAATTGCCCGCCGTATTGACGAAATGATATTACCCCCATCTCGGATCGACATTGGGACGCTCGCGCTACAGGCCCGAAATAAGCAAGCCGACGAACCCCTACTTACCTTCGCGCGCAAACGACTAGCATCGGTAATACATCATCCGATTTTTGAACCCAAGGATGTCGTACTTTACGGCTTTGGACGTATTGGACGCTTACTGGCCAGAGAAATTATTAGCCAGGCTGTGGGTGGGGCGCAATTAAGACTCCGCGCTATTGTTACGCGCGATGCGATTAACGAAGGTAACTTGGAGAAACGTGCAAACTTATTACTTCAGGACTCGATACATGGTGATTTTCAGGGCATTGTTGAAGTCGACGCATCAAATAATTCTCTCATTATAAATGGGAATAGAGTGTACATTATTTCCGCAAAAAATCCAGAAGACACCGATTATAGCATATATGGAATACAGGATGCCCTAATTATTGACAACACGGGAGTCTTCCGAGACAAAAAAGAATTATCCAGACACCTAGATGCAAAAGGTGTCCGGCAGGTACTGTTGACCGCACCAGGTAAAGATATTCCCAACATTGTGCATGGCGTAAACGATCCTGAGGTCGTGCCCCTAGAAACCACAATATGTTCGGCAGCATCCTGTACCACAAACGCTATATCACCAATATTAGCAATTTTAGAAAATACTTTAGGGATTGCAAAAGGTCATATCGAAACGGTACACGCTTACACTAATGATCAAAATTTAGTTGACAATATGCACAAAAAGCATCGGCGTGGACGTGCGGCTGCATTAAACATGGTCATTACTGAAACAGGAGCCGGCACGGCAGTTGCTAAAATCATCCCCTCGCTCTATGGGAAATTAAGTTCGAATGCAATCCGTGTTCCGGTGCCAAACGGTTCGCTCGCTATACTTCAATTGGAATTAAAAACTCCTTGTACTAAAGAGCGTCTATTAGCAATTCTAAAAAGCGCTGCACTACAAGGACCACTAGTAGAACAAATAAAATTCGAAACCAACGCAGAGCTTGTCTCCTCGGATATACTTGGTACAAGTGCAGCGGCTGTAATTGATGCTCCGGCAACGATCGTTTCCAACAGCGGAGAAAATATTATCCTATACATCTGGTATGACAATGAATACGGATATACCCATCAGGTTATGCGACTCGCTAAGCATATGGCTGGCGTGAAGCGATACACCTATTATTAACGTGCCAATTTTCCATCCAAAAGTCAGAAATGACTTTATACTGAAGGGGGAGCCAGTTAACCGGCCCCCCTTCTAATTTTATTTCTTCTCGCTATATTTCTTTTCTAGCATTTTCATGAAATATCCCCCAACAACAGCGCGAGCTTTAAACCCGCGACGTTGCGGCTTGTCGGTATAAATCCAATCGGACATCGGAACTCTATCGACTGTTTCATTCATGAAGGCATGGACGGGTTTTACGAACTTATTAAACGTTTCTAAATCGTCTGCTAGCGTTGCCGACCAGAGTATCCAGTCAGACTTGGTGTACGTTTCCCTATTATCAAGGGGTAAGCCATATTGATTTTGCTGGGTTAAATAGTAAGCGACCTCCTTCTCCCGGATCTGTTCATCAAAGATGTTCATATCAAGAATCTTGTCCCAGATAAGATTATATTTTTGACTCCATGTACCTGGTTTGTCAAAAGTCAAACGGTAATGGTCGCCGTCATTGGCCATCGTCTCCCATTGTGTGCCCATTTCCTTGGCTATTTTTAAATAACGTTCAGCTATTTGATCTTTACCCTGCATCTTCGCCAGGTAGCCATACGAAGCTATTCCTAAAATTGCTTTCACTGAAAGGTTAGCATTATGCGCAAAATGTCCAGCAAAATCATCCGTACACAGCTGATTTTCAGGATCCAGCCCATTTTCCACCAAATAATCTGCCCAGGTCGTCAGAACGTCCCAGTGACTCGCTGCGTATTTGGGGGTATCCTCGGCACGCGCAAGCGCATATGCTAGAATTAACATATTACCACTTTCCTCGACCGGCATATCTCCCCCATAAGTCTGCCCATTGGCAACAGGGTATGTACCCACATCGTGTGCCGCAAAAGGTTTGGCCCATTTCCCGGATTCGGAGTACTCGAAAATAAAGTTCATCAACGCTTTGGCGAGCTCCGGGTTATAGTACAAAAACAATGGCGAGGATGGATAGGTTATATCAACTGTCCCGATCGAACCGTTGCTATCGTTTTCTTTTGAGAGTAAAAGCAATTCGCCTTTAGGCGATTCGACAAGTTTATGCGCTGCAATAGCTTGGCGATATGCCAGCGCACAAAGCTCCGCATATTCGACACCGAATGCACTATATTGTGTCATGAAATCGTTATCGAATTGCTCGACCTTTTTTTCGATATCATCGAATTCAGCAAACGCCTTTTCAAACTGTCCTTCGATCTTCTGCTTCCCATCGCGGTTCCAGTATGGGCGTAAATTCTCTTGAAAATATTGGATTGCGTAAATATCATCGTAACCGATAGCTATTTTACCATTTAGCGTGCCGTTCACTTTTCCTTTCTGGACAAGTGCCAGTTGATTTCCATCTTCAGCACTTTTCGTTCCGGTTACAAAGGCCGCGCGGAGTGTCGTCGGACTACCTACAAACGCAGTGGTAACATCTTTCTCTCCCGCCATGTAAAAATAACCCCAGTCGTTTCGTACATGATCACCTTTGCGACCAAGTATATTCTGAGACTCGCTTCCTGTTTTCAAATAGACCACATCTCCGTTTGTGTAACTCTCGCTCGTGGATGCTTGTGTTGGTAAATTTAATCCCCAATGCGGGGCAGCCTCGAAATACAGCTCTACTGAAACTGCCTTCGGTGAACTCACCTCGTAACTTAAATAATTGATTGGCCGAGCCAATAAATCCAAATTATTTAGAAAAAGTGGCGCTGTGAAGCTTACTTTTAATTGTACATCACCACAGGCAAAGACATATTTGGTTTGCATTGGTTGTACGTCAACCGATAGCTGCTCTGCTTGTTTTTGAAAATATCGTTGATTATTCCGTTCGACGAGAATGCCCATATCTAAATAAGCATTACCGCCGCCATTATGGCAATACGCTGCGAGGATATTTTTCCCTTTTCTTAACGAATTTACAACTTCCTCGCTTAGCTTAACGCGTTTATTCTTCCCTGTGGAGTTACCTGTCGATACTACCTGAATGCCGTTGATATAGAAAATTGCATCATCATCATGTCCGTAATCCAGGTATACGTCTTTCCCTGCAAGATCTGCCGAAAGTGTTATTTCTCGACGCACCCATATTTGATCGGTTTGCCAGTCGGTTTTACTGAGCGGTTCATTTTCAAATGTCCCGAATCCTCCCTTTCCCTGTTTCCAGCCTTGCGGCTTATAATCCGTGGCAAACCAGTTATCTTGAGGCTCCTGAGTGGTATAGGTAGCGTCCCACGCTTTATCCTCTCCATTGGCGACCGCTGTCAGTAGCTCAACCTCCTCGGTACCCATAAACCTGTAAACCTCGTTATCAATCTTTATAACCCCCAACAACGGCAGGTTTCTATTATCTGACCAATGGGCCACCGAAGTATCATACAGTTTATCAGCCGGCGACCATGCGCTAACATTTGGATCGATGGTTATCAATGGAACTGCCGGTGCACGCAGTGAACTCGGCTGCTGCGCGTAGACGAAACTTGTTGCGCCTATTAAAGCGATGCAGGTAGTCAGGATTTTCTTTATTTTCATTTTACACAAAATTTTGAGGCATCATTTGTTTAAACCTAATAACCTGTTGTCAGAAAAGTTGAATCCCAACTTGAACAGTAAAAACCTTGCGTTTTTAGGTGAAAACAAAATTAAGAAACCGAACAAAGGGTTATTATTGATAAGATCAAAAATAGAATTTAAATCGACATAACTTTTACCGCATAGGCGAACTAAATACATTTTGAACGAAATATACAACTTATTGATCAGATTATACGATTAGCTAATACGAATTAGCAATTCGATTCATGAGAAGATTATCAAATATACATGGAAAACATGTATAAAAGTCGTTCACGAATCGGCTACGAATTCAACGGGCTAGTCATTGAAGGAATACGCCGGGTACGAAAAGAAATGGAGAACAAATAGTGGGTTGACTTTCATTAAAAGATATTTTCCGCGCAAAGCGTGTCAATATCTTTTCATATTGGGCACCAATATATTTACAAAAATGTAATTAATCAAAACCGCGTGTTCAAACTATTAAATTAAGCGATTGAAAAATCCAACCTGCCAAACGGCCGATTTTAACTTAAAAGCTTCCCGGAGGAAATATACTTCATAATCACAGGTGTTGCACCGGCTTTTTCACGCACGTAACTGCGCGCCTGATTTCCAGCATCCTCCCGTCGATTTTGATCAGTTAAAGCCAAAAGAACTTGTTCGAATTCGGCCGCGTTGCCAATACAGAAACCAGCGCCAATTTCAAGAAGATCAATTGCTTCTTGAAATTTCGCATACTTGGGCCCGAAGATAACTGGAATACCGAAAGTTGCAGCTTCCAACGTATTATGAATACCAGCTCCAAAACCTCCTCCCACATACGCTAGCGTACCATAGCCGTATAATGAAGATAGCATACCGATATTATCAATAACTAGCACTCGGGCGGAGTCAACTTGGGCTGCGGTGTAGGCGGAAAAATTAGAAAAGAATAGTGCATTTGGAAACGTCTGGGCTACTTGTTCTAAATGACTATCGTGGATCTCATGAGGCGCCAAAACAACTTTAAGGTTAGAATGCTTTTTTAATACCTCAGAAATCAACTGTTCATCAGGCTGCCACGTGCTGCCTGCAACAAGCACATCTTGCGTGCGGGCAAGAAAGCGCTCGACCACCGTGATGTCTTCGCGCTGCTTTGGCAATTCGATCACTCGATCAAAACGCGTGTCACCTGCCAAACCTGCATTGGTAATATGAATGGCTTTTAGCCAATAGACTGAATCCATATTCTGCGCAAAAAAGAAGGTTACATTCTTGAGAATTTTACGAAAAAATGAACCGTACCACTTAAAAAACACCTGCTCTTCACGAAAAATCGCGGAGACCATCAAAAGTGTTATGTTTTGTTTCTTAAGTTCATTGAAAAAATGGTACCAGTATTCATATTTTGTAAATACGGCAAGCTTAGGTTCTACAATAGTTAAAAATCGGCGGGCATTACTCCTGGTATCAACAGGTAAATAGAAAACATAATCCGCAAGATGTGTGTTTTTCCGGATCTCAAAACCAGAGGGCGAAAAAAATGTTACAAGAATTTTCTCTTCCGGATACTTCTCTCTTATGGCCTCCATAATTGAACGTCCTTGTTCAAATTCACCTAATGAAGCAAAATGAAACCAAACAGGTTTACACCCCTTTTCAACCGTTTGTTCCATTTGTTGAAAAAGATTTTTACGGCCATCAACCCACCTTTTTGCTTTGGCATGAAAGGGCGCTAATATTCGCAAAACCAAGCTGTAAAAGCCGATTGCTAAGTCATAGAGAAAATGCATATTGACAAAAATATCCTTATATTCGTCAAAGATATTAAACTTTATCCATTCTATAGGTTAGTGAACAGTCTACAGCAAAAACGAATTCTTATTACCGGAGCCGCCGGATTTCTTGGATCCCACCTTTGCGATCGTTTCATTGAGGAAGGTTTTCTTGTCGTTGGAATGGACAACCTGATCACCGGGGATCTTCGAAATATTGAACATCTCTTCAAGCTTCCAAATTTCGAATTTTATCACCATGACGTCTCTAAGTTCGTCCATATTCCGGGCAACTTAGATTATGTATTGCACTTTGCGTCACCCGCCAGCCCGATTGATTATCTAGAAATCCCAATTCAAACGCTTAAAGTGGGCTCGCTCGGCACCCATAATTTACTAGGGCTTGCTAAAAGTAAAAATGCGCGAATTCTTGTAGCCTCGACTTCGGAAGTATATGGAGATCCTTTGGTATCACCACAACCCGAGGAATATTGGGGAAACGTAAACCCGGTAGGACCGCGGGGCGTTTACGATGAAGCGAAACGTTTTCAAGAAGCCATAACGATGGCCTATCACAATTTCCACGGACTACAGACGCGAATAGTACGCATCTTTAACACCTATGGCCCTCGAATGCGTTTAAACGATGGGCGTGCCCTTCCAACTTTTATAGCCCAAGCGCTCAACAATGAGCCGTTAACGGTTTTTGGAGATGGCACACAAACGCGTTCATTTTGCTATGTTTCGGATCAGGTGGAAGGCATATTTAAATTGCTTCTGTCGGATTATGCACAACCCATGAACATTGGCAATCCCGAAGAAATGAGTATTCAAGAAATTGCAAAAGAAATCATTCAGCTCTCCGCTGGTCATTCTGAAATAATATTCAAAGATCTACCGGTAGACGATCCGAAACAGCGTCGACCAGATATTTCCAAAGCGATCAATATTCTTGGATGGACGCCGACGGTTTCTCGAAAACAAGGTCTTGAAAAAACAATCGCATATTATAAAGAACTACCGCAAGAGTCGTTAATAAAAAAAGACTTTACATATTTCAATCAAAAATAATAATGAGCAAAATTCTAGTTACTGGCGGAACAGGATATATAGGTTCCCACACCGTAGTCGAATTGCACAACGCAGGCTATACACCGGTTATCATCGATAACCTTTCCAATTCTAGTTTGAAAATTTTAGACCAAATCGAAAAAATAATTGGTGTAAAGCCCGAATTTCACCAATTTGATCTTTGTGAGGAAACTTTGGTCACAAATTTTGTAAAAAACAACCCCGATATTACGGGTATTATTCATTTTGCTGCTTCAAAAGCCGTTGGAGAATCTGTCGAGAAACCATTAAAATATTATCGTAATAACTTCTTTTCCCTCATCAACATACTACAAGCTTACAACGATAAAAAAATAAACTTCGTGTTTTCCTCAAGCTGTACGGTGTACGGTGAACCTGATCAATTGCCGGTTACAGAATCTGCACCTGTTAAGAAAGCAACTTCTCCGTATGGTAACACCAAACAAATTGCCGAAGAGATATTAGAAGAGTCTGCGAATGCATACGGTAATTACAACGTAATTGCACTACGCTATTTTAATCCTGTAGGAGCGCATGAGTCCGCACTGATTGGTGAGTTACCTTTAGGTGTACCACAAAATCTGCTTCCTTTTATCACACAAACAGCAATAGGAAAACGAGAGAAACTAACAGTTTTTGGCGGTGATTACGATACGCCTGACGGGTCGTGTATCCGCGACTATATTCATGTGGTGGACTTAGCAAAAGCACACGTGGCGGCAATTAAATTGCTTGAAAAAGGCAATCCAAATGGCAATTACGATGTATTTAACGTGGGAACAGGAAACGGGTACTCGGTCCTCGAAGCAATTACTGCGTTTGAGAACGAGTCTGGCCGGAAACTGAACTATACAATAGGCCCACGACGCGGAGGCGATATCATTAAAGTTTGGGGCGACGTCACCAAGTCAACCCAACAACTTGGCTGGACAGCACAACTGGGTATTGACCAAATGATGTCTTCTGCTTGGGCTTGGGAAAAATACTTGCAAGAACAGCCTATCGCTTAAGAAAAACATATATCCTAAAACAATACCCCCGCAAAATGGCGGGGGTATTTGGGTGATATGTCAGATTTATTAAATTTTACATTGAATCGGGCAAACCATAACTATTACGATTCTAACTTCTTATATTTTTCACCATAGTAGCGCTCATTAAATTTTAAATTAGGGACAAGCCAGTACATTTGAATCACTCTGGAATATCGAAAATTAAACCCGGAACAAATGATCGTAATGAGCACACAAGCAGCTAAATAGAGCCATGGTGACTCTGACCCTCCAGAAAGGACATAGGTAGCCACACATACGGTGATAAACTCCGCTACGCTCAAGGCATAACTTACAAACATTGCGACATAAAAAAAGCCCGGTTCCATTTCGAATTTAAAATCACAGTGTGGGCAACGTTTTAGCATCGATTCTCCTTTAACTCGAAATAACCCACCAACAAACATCTTTCCTGTTTTACAACGGGGACACCTACATTCCCATGCAGCTTTGACGTCACTAATGACATATTTATTATCGTCTTTACTCATATTTTTTTGTGTATAAATTTATATTCTTTTTAAACTCTTCCGGAGTGCACCCTACAGCCTTCTTAAAGAATTTTGTGAAATAAGAAGCGTCCGAAAAATTTAACTCATAGGCTATTTCCGCTATCGAGTAGTTTTTAACGACTAACAATCGTTTCGCCTCCAGAAGTACGCGATTACGAATTAGCTCGCCCGCCGAGTAGCCCAACTGTTCTTTTGTAACGGCATTTAGATGGTTGGGTGTAACGTATAGTAAAGCCGCATAATCCTTAGGTAACTTGAGAGTACTAAAATGTACCTCAATTAAATTCATAAAGTTATGTAGCAGGGCGTGATTAATTTTATTCGCACCCAGGCGCTCTACAGGGTCCCGTTGCTTTTCTAAAACGTGGAACAAGTATAATAGCGAAACTCGTCCAAAGTCGAGCTCACGCATATTCTGACGCAAACGCTCAAATATATTCAACACGGAAACACGCTGTTCTTCTTTTATCGTAAATACGTCGTCTTCTGCACGACCGGAAAAAAAGGAAAAATAACTTACATGTTCAGACCTGACGAGAAATGTTTTAAAAAGATCCTTATCAAAATTCACAATATATCCATCAACTCCCTCATCAAAAACCCAAGTATGTATTTGACCTGGCGACATAAAATAAATACGCCAAGGTTGTACTTCAAAAGTTTCAAAATCCAACGAAAATGTTCCCGTCCCTTTGGTAAAAAGCAGAAAATGGTAAAAATTATGCCGATGAGGGAAAACCAAATTACGATTACGCGCTAGATAACCCGCAAGATCTTCGACCAAGATGTCTTTATGAAACGGCCCTGAAACCGTACACTGCTCAATAACAGGTATCTTTGCAACCATGCACAAAGATACACCAACACACCATTACTCTATAGTATATTTGCATCATTAAATGGTACTTTTTACTTAAAAACCATTAAAAACACTTATTTAGAAAATTTTGTACGTGATTACTCGTATAAAGCGACTTAAGAAATCACCAAGGAATAATAGGCTGCGAGATCATCTTCAATTCGGGGATCAGAACCCTTAATCTATTGCGAAAAGTTTATAACTTTATGCCATGTCACTACATAAAGATCTCGAACTAAAAGAAGCCGTATTGAACCTTTCACAAAAAGAAAAAGACAAACTACTTGTGCGCCTGGTCGGAAAAGACAAGATGCTTATGAAACAGCTCCATTTCCGGCTTCTAGAAAGCGAAGTGGATCTTACCGAAAGAATTGAAAATCTAAAAAGGGACATCAGCAATCTTTTTCGCAGTATGAAGCGAGGGAGTAACTATTCACGTAACTATAGTTTAGACAAAGACCTGTCAGCACATATCCGGCATGCTAATGGGCTAGTGAACGAGCACGAGAAAATAACCAAAGATAAATTTAGCGACGTTGAATGTCGATTACTTATTTTAAATGATGTTTTCGAACGTTATCCCGGCGTATTTGAAAAAGATTCTTACTACGCTTCGCCCAAGCTTCTAAGCTATGTCCAAGCTCGAGTACGTATGGTGGTTCCGAAGTATGAGAAATTACACGAAGATTTTCAATTTGATCTACGGGACCAATTCCAAAAAATGATGGATTTTGCGGTCGAAAATAATTTAGATTAAATGGTACCCGTTCCAGCAAGATTAAAATTGGACGGCGCTATCGTTAATCTCAAATTTCTTATTTGATAGCATTTGATAAATTTCAGCTGCTGCTAATATGGTCGGACCATACCCATGTGCAGCATACTTGTTTACCGGACGATAATAGTAGAACGCAGGATCAAATCCCATCCCAGTACCAACACAGGTACCTTCAACCTGACCCTCCGCATTAATCTTTGAACTCACCGCATTCCACGCTTGCAAAACCATAGGGCCATAGGCTTGCGCATCCAGCCAACCAGCGTTAATACCGCGGGCAATACAATACGCATAAATCGCAGTGGCAGATGTTTCCAGGTATGAATCGTTCCGATCAAGCAATTGATGCCAAAAACCCGTACCATGCTGCAGATTAGCCAAGGCCTCGACTTGTCGTTTGTACTGGCTAAGTAATTTATTTCGCTGGGGATCGTTTTGTGGTAATACGTTTATAATTTCTACTTTCGTCAAAAGCGCCCATCCATTTGCTCGAGCCCAATGAAATGCGGGATGAGGTTCCATTCCTTCTACCCAGCCGTGTCTATACAAGCCTTTCTCCGGCATATACATCTTCTGTGAGAAAAGCCAAAACTGGCGAAATGCCTCTTCAAAATAACGTTGTTCTCCGCGTTGCTTTCCCATCTGCACAAGTGCAGGCAAACTCATGTATAGATCATCCAACCATATCGTATTCTTCAACGGTCTGTTTCTGGCTAATGTACCATCACTTAATCGAAACTCCTTGTTCATGATATAATCAATATAATTCCCCACAATCGGACTAAAATCCTCTCCGATTTGTGCAAATGCTTGCGCTTTAATTATTGCAGCACACATCGACCCCGCGTCGTCCAGCGCAGCCGGACTCGTGACCGAATGAACTGGTGAGCGGTAGCCGGGATGAGCTTCCTCCAGCTCCTTAAATTTCGGAAGTACTTCCGCAATAAAAGCCAAACGATCCAGCGTGTAGTTGGAAAATTTTTGATCTTTGGTAACCTCTGCAGCGCGTAACATTGCCCCGTAAGTTACCCCCCATTCATAACTGATTAAACGAAAATCGCCTTTTTCGAATACCGTATTGGTATCAATTAATGCTATATCCTCAATCACTGCCCCATCCTTCTTGTTTTCTAATACCGTTGAAGTTACGTTGTTGAGGTAGTTATATACTTTATCGATATCAGCTTTGATACTATCGAGTGTTGTCTGGCCATATTGTACTGGATAGTCAGGATTTAATAAGTGTAACGGCGTGTTTGCATCAGTCACCTGCAAATCCTTAACTAATTGTTTTTGTACGCAACTGCCGAGCGTCAGTGTGATTAAACACAATATAACCAAGCTTTTATTCATTCGATTTAAGTTCATATTAATAGAAAGTTTTTATCGGTTATTTCAATAGACTTAATTCCAACTCTCGGTTCTATCCTCATGATTTATCGGATTAAGTTAATCCCTATATTAAACGAAACTAGTGAACAGAATAGATTTCGGCAACCTGCTGTGACCCGTTTAATCAAAAAAGTTCTTCGCGTATACCGCGATAATTCTTCATGACAAGTTGTGACTTACCAAGTTAGTATGCTTTTAGATTGCGCAAATTTATTATCTTTGATTTATGAGTACAGCTACAAAAACAAACCACATAGGCCGCAAAATAACACGCATACGTGAGCTTCGAGGTATGAAACAAGAGGCGTTGGCTCTTGAACTTGGAATAAGTCAGCAGGCCGTCTCTTTACTAGAAAACAAAGAAAGTATAGAAAAAGATTTGCTTTCGCAGGTCGCCAAAATTTTAGGTGTAACCCCTGAAGCGATCGAGAATTTTGATGAAGAAAAGATGATCAACTATTTCAATACTTTCAATGACCAGAGCTTTAGTAACAACCATGGTGCTATTCAAGCAATGAACTGCACATTTAATCCGCTTGATAAATTGGTAGAGGTATTCGAAGAGAATAAAAAGCTGTATGAACGGCTATTAGAAGCTGAAAAGGAAAAAAACACCGTTCTTCAAAAACTACTCGAGCACAAGTAGAATACTAACTCCCTCTTTTAACAAAAAATGGCGACCGATACCCGAACGAAAGCATTACAACAGGAGAGGTAAGAATCAAAATTCACCTAACAAAATATTCACGCTAAGATCTACATTTTCGGAGAACAGAAAAACACGTCGCGGTTATAGCTCTGTTAAAATCTGCCATCATTCGACAAAAGTAATTGAAATATTTAAAGCCTGTCCACTTATGACGGAAGAAGCAGAACCCGTTTTTGAAATTCCCTCTATACATTATCCGCATATAGAGGGAATTTGGTATACTAAAGCATAAGTATATTCCAGTTTTAGCGCCCCTAGCCATTCCGTATTTTTCAAAAAAAGTTTTGAGATTTGTTCGGGTTGGGCTCCTTTATTATCTTCACACCATATTACATTGCTCGATAATAACGGAGCTCGATAATATTGTTTGGCATCGGTAAATCGTTCCAATGCTCATGAATCACAAGTGCAGCACCGATTGCCGTGGCTTGAGCCATGGAAGCTGCATACGTTTCGATATTATCAAAACGCTTCGCAAGTAAATTCATGAATATATTGTTCTTGCTAAAGCCTCCATCAACGAAAATGCGCTTTATACGTTTTTGTGAAAACACGAGCTTCGTGGCTGCAACTTGCGCCTCGACGAGGTAGATCATCAATGCATGATAAGCCTCTTCAAAATCTGCAAATGCACTTAAGTCGATGTTCTGGAAAGCATCGAGGTCGCTCGGCACTACATTAGCGTTTTTAATTTTATCGATAAGATCCCAATCGATTTCGATATTCTTGAAACGCGCAGTAGTAACATGGAAATGCTCTGCAATCCGCTTGCTTTGCGTTTCATGAACGTACCCCCCGAAAAGGCGCGAGGCTTTCACCGGTGTACCCGCATATGTCATATAGAACAAGCAATCTTTCTCGAGCTGTTCTTTAGTCAACGCTTCCTCATTAAAAGGATTGAGCGAAATACACCAAGTACCTGTGGAAATAAGTATAAACGGCTCATGAAAATTTAGCAAGTACGGAATCAGTGCAGATGAACTGTCATGAAGACCGACGCCAACTTTATAAGGGCTTCCAGGGAAAGCGGCCGAGAACACTTCATCACCTTTGACAATTGGCGCCAGTTTTTGATCAATCCCGGAATCTTTAACCCACTGATGATAGTCATTTTGTGCGTAGTCCCATAGTGCGGTATGACAACCAATACTTGTCATATCTGAATACATTTGGCCTGACACCAAGAAACTCAAATATTGCGGCAAGTGAATACCAAATTTCACCTGTTTAAAAATAGCGGGATTCTGTTTTTGTAATCTATAAACTTGCAATCCTGAATTCAAACTCCCTAGTACAGGTGAGGCCGTCGCAAGTGAAAAAGCTTCCGTACCACCATAACTCGCATGAATATCATCCTGCAATTGGGCAGGATAATCTTTCAAATAATTATATAGCGGGGTAAGCGGTCTTCCATCTTCGTTCACATACACGAAACTCGCCCCATAGGACGTGAAATTTATCGCTCGAACCTCAAATTCCGACCTCCGGAATACTTCATGCAAAGAATCAAAAACAGAAAGCCGAAGGCTCTCCAAGTTTTCACAAGGATCACCATCCTCATCGACTGTTTCTAGAAACCGGGCCGAACGTTCAAATACTATTTTGTAATGTTCATCAAACAAAAAAAGCTTTTTGTTTGTCTTACCTACATCGAAAATTGCGACGACCGGTATACGTTTTTTCGCCATAGGTAATTTTTATAATCCGGTTGCCACAGTGTCGCTTCCGCGTTCCCCCACAAGTTTAGTTCGGGTATCTAATTCGTTAAACAGGGCTACTGGATTTAAAGCCGCTCCATCGCGTAGCCGGGCTTCAGCCACAACTGCTCGTATGTCTGTACGGAACGTATCCTGCAAAATTTCTTGCGCACCTACCACATCGTTCTTTTGCTGCGCCTCGCGCAGGGCGGTACGATCAACCAGAAGAGCTTGCGCGTATGCGATCATAATAGCCTCCACAGATTGCAACAGGTCGACCAATGGATCTTTTAAATTATGTGAAGCATCAATCATCCAACTTAATCCAGTAGCATGATCAATACCACGTGCATCCATACCGTCGACGAGTTCACAGAAGATCAAAAACAGTTGATACGGTTTGATACTACCGGCAGTCAAATCATCATCGGCATATTTACTATCGTTGAAATGGAAACCCGCGAGTTTACCTTCCATCAATAGCAAAGAGACGATTTGCTCGATGTTTGCATTTGGTAAATGATGGCCCAAATCGACTAACGTATAAGCCTTAGGTCCTAGTTTATTGGCCAACAATAAGGACTGTCCCCAATCAGCAATTGTAGTTGAATAAAAATGTGGTTCGAATGCCTTGTACTCGATAAACATTTTCCAGTCTTCTGGCAGATGTTCATATATTTGCTGTAAACTTTCTAATGTATTTTGGAAAGCTTCGCGAAAGTTAAGTTGACCGGGAAAGGATGAGCCATCGGCTAACCACACCGTAATTGCTTTAGAGCCAAGAGAAATACCGTGCCGGATTACTTCAATGTTATGATCGACCGCTTGCTTTCGGACTTTCGGGTCAACATGATGCAAGGATCCAAACTTATAGCTAAGTTCCTGCTCTTTTTGATCCTGAAAGGTATTCGAGTTCACCGCATCAAAGCTTAGTCCATAGGATGATGCATGGCTTTTTATACGTTCTGGGTCACTTGGAATATCCCAAGGAATGTGTAACGAGATTAGCCCACTAGATGCATTGAGTGCGTGGAGCAAACCCACATCTTCGATTTTCTGCTCTAAGGTTCCAGGCTCTCCTTTACCGCCATAACGGCCAAAACGTGTCCCGCCCGTTCCTAGCGCCCAGCTCGGTATACCTACTTGAAATTTACGAAGTTTTTCGATTACCTCTTCGAGGCCACCAATATCTTGTGCAACATATTCAAAAGCTCTTTTATGCTTTGCAAGCAACCCCTGGTTATGTTTATCTATAATTTGTTTGTCTATTCTCATGGTTTATTATATTGTTGCTAAAACAATAAAAATACGAACGATCCGACAATTAATGCCGGATCATTCATAGTCAATTTATCTAACGAACGCCATGGCAACACCGCCATCGACATTCAGTACATTGCCTGTTGATTTATTTAAGTTGCCTCCCACAAATGTGAAACATGCATTTGCAATATCGTCCGGTAGTATAACCTCATTTAAAAGGGTACGCTTCGCATAAAATGCAGGCAGCTCCTCGACGGACACCCCATATGCCTTAGCGCGACCTTCGGCCCAACCGCCAGCCCAGATATTACTATCGGAAATTACAGCATCCGGGTTAACGACGTTCACTCTGATTTTTGCGGCACCAAGTTCCGCCGCATTTAAACGACTTAAGTGTAGCTGCGCAGCTTTCGCACTTCCGTAACCCGCATTATTCGGACCGCTAACAAGAGCATTTTTACTTACGATATTGATAATATCACCGCCAATTGCTTGTGCTTTCAACACGTGAGTCGCGCCTTGGGTTACTAAGAACTGGCCTTTCACCAATACGTCATACAGCAAGTCCCAGTCTTTCTGCGTATGGTCTTCTATGGTTTTGGAGATTGAAAGCCCCGCATTGTTAATGACGATGTCGATACCGCCAAAATTAAGCGCCGCGATTTTCATCGCTTCTTCGATCTGCTCTTGATTCGTAACATCCAGCTTAGCTGTAGCCACGGCATCTCTACCGAAAAGCTCGACAAATTCAGCCTTCGCTCCTTCGAGACGTTCTTCGTTCACATCATTTAACAACACAACAGCACCCTCGTTCGCAAATTTTTTGGCGATAGCTTTACCAATACCACCAGCACTACCGGTCACTAGGGCAACCTTACCCGATAATGCTTTGGGTTTAGGCATACGCTGTAATTTTGCTTCCTCAAGCAACCAATACTCGATATTAAAAGCTTCTTGGCGTGGCAGCGACGTGTATTCACTGACCGCCTCGGATCCTTTCATGACGTTAATCGCGTTACCGTAGAATTCAGCTGCTACACGAGCCGTTTGTTTGTCCTTGGCAAAGGCAAACATACCCACACCTGGGTATAAAATTATGACAGGGTTTCGGTCACGAATCGCTGGGCTGTTTGGGTGTTTGCATTTTTCGTAGTACGCCGTATAAATTTCCCGATAATCTTGAAACAAAGGTTCTAATTTTGCTTTAAGTGCTTCGGTATCGCTCAAGTCCTCTCCTTTGTCTAAGTTTAAGATTAGCGGCTGTATCTTAGTACGTAAAAAATGATCCGGACAACTTGTTCCAAGGGGTGCTAAGCGTTCCAAATCATTCGAATTGATATACTCCAATACTTTAGGATCATCGGTAAAATGACCAATCATATGGCGTTCACCCGAGCAGAATCCTCGTAAAACGGGTGCGATCTGAGCAGCTTGCTCCTGGCGCTCGGCCTGTGAAAGGCTTTCCATCTTTTGACCACCAAATACAGGCCGGTTCTTACCGTAATTTTGCGTCAAATATTCAGCGCACGCTTCGATCACATCAAGTGAATTAACATAGCTTTCATAAGCCGTATCGCCCCATGTGAAAAGACCATGCGATCCGAGCATGATACCGCGAATCCCCGGATTTTCCGCTAAGCAGGCACGTAACTGTAACCCTAGATCAAATCCAGGCTTCTGCCAATCGACCCAGCCAATTGTCCCATTAAAAAGTTCCTTCGTTATTTTTTCACCGTCTTTTGCTGCTGCAATAGCTATGGCCGCATCGGGATGCAGGTGATCGATATGCTTAAAAGGTAAAAAGCCATGTAGCGGCGTATCGATGGATGGCGCTTTTGACTTTAAATCAAAAATACAGTGATTGAATAGCTCAACCATCTCATCCTCGTGCTCAATACCTCGATAGACATTTTCAAGATTGCGCAACCGCTCTACGTACAATGCAGCAAGTCCTGATTTTTTTAAAGTGCCGATATCGCCTCCTGAACCTTTGATCCACATCACTTCGACCTCTTGGCCTGTTAATGGGTCTTTATCAATCAATTTACAGGAGGTGTTCCCTCCGCCATAGTTCGTAATGCGTAAGTCTGCACCCAATAAGTTTGAGCGATATAACAATAAGGCTACCTGATCACCCTCGAGTGACTTCGCCTTTTGCTCGTCCCATAAATAGTTTACGTGTTTGTATTCTTTCACGGTTAAAAAGTTTTATGTTATTATTCTAGTGTTCTTGCAAATCCAACGATACAGATAGAAATGATAATCGTGATGATCCCTGCGATAATAGAGGTATACGTTGATTTATTCACTCCTTTCCATTCTTTTAAAACAATGCCCCAAGCATTGGAAATTAAGATGATAAATGCCATATGTAGAATCCAGGAGCTCGCTCCATTCCCTAAACGGCTCTCACCCATTCCATAGAAAAAGAACTGTAGATACCAAGTCGTACCACCCAAAGCACACAACAGTACATTTTTAGCTAGCGGTGCAGATTTTTTACCATAGTCACTGAACGTATTGTTCTTCGCTAACAGGTATATACACCAAATAACGTTCGTCGTAAATCCGCCCCATAAGATGATGATATAGGTGACATTATTTTGGTACAAAAACTCCCCCTGGGCCGGGTTGGCCGCTTTCCAGAGGTTATTGGCAACATCAGCCATCGGCTTTCCTGCCTCAATACCAAAATTAAAGCATGCGCTTAAAACGCCAGACACGATCGCTACAATAATCCCGATCCCAAAGTTATAATCGGCTTTTGTTTCGGCCGAAAGGCTGGAAAGGTCTTTTTCTTTTAAGACTCCTGCCCGACCGCACAAATAAACGCCTACCACACACACGAGCAAACCAAGCAAAATACAAAGACCGGCACTCGTGGTAAAGAAATAATCTATCCCATGTTTTCCTGGCGCAGGGTTCACCAAATAATAGATGGAGGGCATTAAAGAGCCAAAAACCATACTCAAGCCAAGCATCACGCTACTTCCCAGGGAGACCCCCAAATACCTAACGCCAAGTCCGTATGTAAGACCTCCTATTCCCCATAACAGCCCAAACAAAAAGGTGTACCCAAGTGTCGAGCTACCAGCCTCGCGGATGATTTCCGAAAAGTTTGGAATGGTCATCCATGCGGCAATCGGTGGTACAATTATCCAGGAGAACAATCCACCTAAAATCCACATCGCCTCCCAAGACCATCCTTTTACTTTCTTATAAGGAACGTAAAAGCTTCCCGATGCAAATCCCCCGATAAAATGAAAAATAACGCCTGCTAATGCATTCATAAATTAAACTTTTATTAAAATAGATTTAAATTGATGCTCCAAGGTAAAAGAAATATTGAGCAAAACTGTTATGGACTGTCATGCTAGCTACCGATTAACTTTAGTATAACTTACCTACTACGGGTTTAGTCCGGAATTCCCCAACATGTTGATTACGTCATTCCTACGAGCGGCCGGATGAACATTCAACTCAACTAATTCCCCGTTCTCAAGGCGCCCTTCGATGGTCGTTTGTTGGGGAGCATGCAGTTTAAAATGAACGTCCCACTCTTTGGGCCATGCCGGGAAAAGGTAAATCTTCTGCCCGACCGATTGCATTAACATCTCTTGCAACCCTATCATTCCGGATCCTCCCCAATTATGATCCGGGACCCAGTCGTACCCCGGTCCCCAGAAGGTAGGAAATCGGCGGGGAGCATCTTTTAATTTAAGAAGGATTAACCGCTTTGCTTCGGCGGTAAGGCCTAAGCGTGCGGCAAAAATATTATCTTGCTTCCAGCCCACATGGCTGCGAAACTTCAAAACCTCTGGGTCGTGGAAATACGTATTTCTCGCAAGGTCCAACCCGGGGTGACCAACGCCATAAATCCCCCACGGGAAAACCGGATACAACTGCGGGGATTCTGAATTTTAATATCTTTAATCTGGATGTTATTACAGTTAAGAAATTGTATAAAGGGGGGGCGTAAAAACCCACGCTCTATCCATCCTGGAAGATCCGGCGCTAGCACATCTTTATTCAGCCGCTTAAATTCTTTCTGCCATTTGGTCTCTTCCCCTTCTTTTTGTTCACGAATAGTTACTTCAGAATACCCCCACCATTTTTTGCCGTGCCCATCGATCAACCCCCGTCCGACAATAGCTATATTTTCTAAACCATCGCCATAAATTAACGGGGAAAAATTGGTTACCTCAGTTCCCTCCCACCTAGACTTTACCATTGGCAAGTAGTCGTCAAAATTATCGCTAAAATGAAGTTCGGCGCCTGCGTCGATAAACAGTGTTATGTTACTTTTGAAGTGAATCGGCCCGGTAATATACTTTCCTGCTGGGAAATAAACGGTCCCACCACCCTCCTCCGCGGCGGCATCTATCGCCTTAGCGATCGCTTTTGTGTTAATTTCAGTGCTATCGTTGATAGCCCCATAGTCCATCACATTGTAAAATGCTTGCCCAAACACAGATTGATTAGTGAAGATCACCAACGCGAGCAACAATACGGTTATTCCTTTTATCATTTTAATTTAATATTGAGAGGTTTCAATTTTTTAGATTTCGCAACTAGATTACCCCCCACGTAGACGAGTAGTCCTTTTCCCTTATTATATTTTTCACCCGTTTCATCCCAGAAGATATCCACAATTTTATTTTTATATGGGATACCCTGCAAGGTGAAATAGGCCCATTGTCCCTCCGGAATCAAAGGTTTTATCGTAAAGCCGTCGTCAAGCGCTGGTTTAAAACCAATTAGATCTTCAATAATAATATCTGCAAAGGTCGAATGGTTATAAAATTTGCTCCGAGGATCATCCCCTTTCAGCCAATAGCCGGTCTTTTCATCTTGGTATTCTCCCACGTAGGGCTTTCCATTCATGACATGAGAACGCGCATATTGATGTACCGCGTGATAAAAATCAGCCTTTGACAAGGTTTTAGGACCAAACCTATAGTCAGCCAAGAAGTTAGCCATACCTTTCAGTGTTTGCGTACTGGCAAATGGCCATAATGCGCCATCCCATTCGCAACTATGTCCGGTTCCGCGCGTACGAAAGGTCGGCTCGCGGCGTTCCGCCGTTGTCAACCCCCAAGGTGCATTGAATCCGGCCGTATCGATCGCCTGTTGCCAAGCTTTAGCAAATTTTGCTTTATCTGGAACAGCGTGAAAGTACCATGGAATAAATCCTATAGCCTCTCGGGCTCCGTGCAATCCACCTTTTTCCAGTCGCGTTTTAAAGAATTGGTCTTGCGTGTCCCACAGCGAATCGACAAGCAATTGCTGCATATCGTGCGCCTTAGCCGTATAAACTTTCTTTAAACTATCCTTACCGGCGAGTTTGGCGATCTCGGCAATCGCGCGGGCATTGGCAAACATATAGCTGTTAATTGTCGGCCGCATGTTTTCTTCCTTTCGCGCCCCAGAAACAGATTCTTCCATGCCATCGCGCACATCGTACTGCCAGAAGAGTCCATTCTCCCCAAGGCGCTCCTCTTCCCATTTCTGGTAATCTTTATCTAAGTCGATCAAGCGATCGGTGAGGAATTTCTCATCATTATCGACTAAATAATATGCAAGCATCGCATCGGCAAGCCAAGAGCTGAATTGATGAAAACGAGGTTTGGATTGACCGACATCGGCGTGATAGAGGAAGAAATCTATGTATTCTTTTATAAAATCACTGTTACGAAGCCACCGTCCTTCATATACATGATGCCCAAGGGCACAACTGATCGAATTGTATTTACCGGCGTGTTTTACCGGTTCTATAAATTCGGTCACGATGGTTCCCTCTGGTGTTTCTTTTACATGTTTGCGGAACGACCACCAACGGAAATAATAGATTTCTTCGAGCGTACTATCAGGGCAAGCGAACAGAGGAACGTTAGCTTTCATCCATTCTGCGGACTCCGCATTGGGTATCTTATTGATTACCGCCTCATTGTCCTGTCGGTTAAACTTGCTAACATACGTATCTACTTTGTGCGTTAATGTCTCTTGAGCAAACAAGCTCACAGGTAAAAGAGAGAACAGGGTAATCGCTACTTTTTTTAATTTCATCCAGTTTTATAATTTAGTCTCTTGATAGTATCCAAAAAGATCGTCCATATCGTCGCCTTGATTTTCTACATCCGCGTTATATGGTGAAGAAAGCTCCGTATCCTGCACAAAGCCCAGTATTAACACCTCTCCTTTGGGGATTTTTAACACATTTTCACCCGCTGGGAAGCTATAGGTATGTATATCGAGCATAGGCATGTACTGTACGCGCATCGCATTTCTTACTTTAGCTTCCGCTTGCCCAAAATCATTGGCCGTAGCATCAATTTCCAATACGGGCTTGGGTGCAAAGACTTTATCCGTATTATTAAAATATCCAACCAACACTTTCACGGGTTGATCATTCTCAAATCGAAGGGTAGTCCCCTCAAGCTTCTGCTCTTCGGAGTTTATTACGACAGCATTCATTCCCGTGAGTTCATTGGCTAGATGTGTGACAACGAGCTCCTGATCCTCATACAATTTAGCGCCTTTTTTAAGGGGGACAAACTGCAGCGCAGATTTCACATCCACCTGCCGATCAGCGAGTAACTTCACGGCCTCCTCGGTATCTTCCCCTGCTAGCGACAGAGAGTCAATGGAAGCTTTGAAATTCTGTAGCTCCGTTTGGAAAACAGGAAGCATCTGTTGCCAATGTTTATATGCCCCATCTATTCCACGCATCGGAATTTTACGCGTCTTGGTCTGCATGCTATTTGCATACAGATATGTATCTTTTGTTAGGTCTGTTAGCGTTTTATATGCCGTCACACTTTTCTCAAAATCAGGAACCGCATCGCGCAAGTCCTGTATGTCTTTGGAGCTTTTGTATGCGAGCAACTGAACTGCAGCTTTCACTTTATAGCTGTAATGCGCCGCTAGTGCCTCATGGATCCGGATATCGTGCAGTAACCTTTTAAACTCGGCTTTATTTTTATGTGCTGTATTTTCTAATCCTTCGATTGCAGTTGTCGCAACCCGTGCGTGTTCAACAATTTCATTAGCCACCTGTATGGGCGTTTCCCCATGGTGGGCAATTCCTTTTGCCTGCTTCTCGGCATACTCAATAATCATTTCCCCTTCCGGGGCCTCGGAATCATAGAGCAAAGTGAACAGTCCGTAACGGTAGGGGTTTATTAACTGCGTCATTAACATCCCGAGCGAGGATGTTTGTCTATTTCCATCGGTGATACCGAAGCGCCGTAAAATCTTTGGCGAAATTTCACCTACTTGATTCAAAGCAACAAGTAGTGATTCGGCCTGATTCGTTGTTATCCCATAGAAATCGGAGAGTTGTGCGCTCCAATATGCGCCTTCCTCACTATCACTACGCTCGGCTCGCCATGCATATCTTGCCCACGCGCGGTACCACATCCAGTCGCGCTCCACCTGCAGAAGTCTTTCATCGGTCTTGTCTGCAGAAAATGGCCAATCCCAGTAGGATGCCTGCGGATAGATATGGATGCCGTTTGAAAGATGGATCTCGTGCATCCCTTTAACCGATTTTTGAATGAAATCTGGCGCTGCGTATCGAAACGGCTCTAAGTTCGCTAAAATATGAACGTTTTGAATATGAACGGTACCTATCCGCCCTAAGTCCTGATGCAATTCGGCCCACTTTCCACGCGTTTCATATGTCGTCAAGGCCTCGCCATTGAATTTGGCCATAGTGTACAAATTCTTGTATATCGGCAGCGCCGCGCGCATTACCGCGGGAGCATCTGTATCATGAGCACGAAGAATGATAGGTGGCTCGATATGACTTTTTTGTGCCTGTAGCCCTTGCTTTACCCCGGGAATAATTGTCTTGGTGAACCAATCGATATCATCTTGACCGACTCCCTCCATGGCCTCACCCAAGGTCACCAGCAAACCTACGTTTGGATACTTCTGAACAAAGGCAGCGATAGATTTTTGGGTATAATCTGCTATTAAGGGTGTGATCGTGCGATTACGCTCCTGTGTTTTCAATCCGTGCTTCTCAGCAAATGGTTTGGGCAGAATTATATTATAAAACATTTGAATGATCCAAATCCCCCGTTTATTGGCTTCCTGTGTCAAAAAGCTGTAGATCTCTTCATTCTTTTTAAAGGTCGCCTCATCCACTTCCAATGCATAAGGGTAATCTTTGAGTTTTACTAACGAAGAAAAAGGATGTCCATTCCAAAGGTACAGGGTATTATAGCGGTTTTCGACGAGCATATCAAGATATTGTAGCCACAGCTCTTTGTCGTAAAACCACGGAAAAAGATCCTCGGTATAAGGGTATTCATAAACGTCACGCCCGGGCAGATAATCTGTCTTTTGCATCCCAATACAGGCTCCTCGCAGCAGCATTTCTGGCTGTTCGAGTACGTACACCTGCGAACGGCGACACAAGGAATCACGTACTAATTGTTCGCTTCCGTAAACAAGTCCCGATTCATCCTTTGCTAAAATCACAAGCGGACTTTCCGCATTCTTCTTATATATTAAATAAGACTCCGTCGTTTTTAAACTGTCAATAAGCAGTTGTGGGACCCATTTGCTCCAGTTCTCTGCGGTAGAGAGACCGAGTAGAACATCCCCAGAACCGTAATTTCCGTCATCGCCAAACGCATTGTTGCTTGGTGAAACACCGCTGGACGAATGAAGTCTTTGCAATGCATAATTGAATCGCTGCTCGTTAAGCACCGAGCGCGTGCTGTGATATACCTGCAAAGATTGCGCGAAAAGATCGCTTTTGGCAGTCATAAAAAAACAAACAACCAATGCACAAAAATATTTATAATAGTTTATCATAATTAATAACGCAGTATTTTTAGCGATAAGCAAGCCCCACTGACTAACAACGCTTACACCATCTACCCTCGACAAAATCAACCTTTAACTCGCCTAAATTGGATATTCAAATAAACGACTTTCTACGAAGTTATTCCTCCGCATAATTATCCAATCCTTACAAAATATTAGCATTGATCTTCATTTTAGTACATCAAAAGACGAGTACACGCGCCAACATACTACACTATTCAACAGTCATTCGGCCGAAACGTTACCTAAACTAACAGGTGTACGACAGCCTATTAACCTCAAAAAACGTTTTGTTCTTGTTATTCCCTTATTAATTATCCAATTTTGAGACAATTTACCAAACAATATTTTCACTATTATGGTGTTGTAATGATATACCATACTAATTACTTCAATTTTATGTTAAAAAGAATTCTGCTATTCACATTTACCATTTGCACATTAGCCGCAATTGGGCAGCAAAAACCTATGCTTCCCTATGCCATTCAAAAAGGAACATTGAACGAGCAGTTTATTAACCTAAGCAACTTATCACGATCACAAAGTGTATCGTTCAAGCTAATACGCAGGACCAATTTAGAAATCGTTCGTAAAAATGTATTAGACTCCGTTAGTCAATACAAGCAGCAAATTACTACGCTTAATAAAAACTCATCTTCCTCCACTGCGACAATAAAATCGCTTCAGGACTCCGTTACACGCTTGGATGCAGCGTTGCAAGTAGAAAAAAAATTAACAAACTCAATTAGTTTTCTCGGCATTGACTTCGCGAAGGGCACCTACCACACGATGGTATGGATTCTTATTGCTGTGTTAGCCCTTCTTTTTATAGTAACGCTCGCTTCGTTTCGAAAAGCAAAAGTGGACACAGTAGCATATAAGAAAACTGCCGACGAATTTCAAGAGGAACTACAAGCATTACGCAAAAAAACAATGGAAAGAGAGCAGCTCTTAAAAAGACAACTCTTGGACGAGCAAATGAAACGCAACTCTTAGTGTATTAAATGTGAGACTAGCACTAATATTATAGTTTTCACTTAGCTTTTACGTGCAAAATCATACGATGTCGCACAAAGTCGCTCGTACGGAACCTAGAATTTAACGGGGATACAGGCATTGAAATGGAAAAAGTAAATTAATATCAATAAGCGTTTTGCTTTTAACGGGATATAACTTATTTTTGCATTCCAAAATCTATGCGGTGAACCCGTCGGTTTTAAATTGATTAATAAATATTTAGTCCCTATAACATGCCCAATATTGGTAAAATAGCGCAGATTATCGGCCCGGTAGTTGATGTAAACTTCGCCGACAATGACAATCTTCCTAAGATTTACGATGCATTATTCATTGAAAAAGACAATGGTCAACGCGTCGTATTAGAGGTTCAACAACACTTAGGACAGGAAAGTGTACGTACAATCGCCATGGATGCAACCGAAGGATTGGTTCGTGGAATGAACGTCGTAGATACAGGTGCTCCTATCAAGATGCCTATAGGTGAAAATATCAAAGGTCGTGTATTCAACGTAGTTGGTGACGCAATCGATGGTATCAAAAACTTAGACAAAGAAAACGGACGCCCTATCCATAATGTGCCCCCTAGATTTGATGAACTATCTACAGAATCAGAGGTATTATTTACAGGGATTAAAGTAATTGATTTATTAGAACCATACTCAAAAGGTGGTAAAATTGGTTTATTCGGTGGCGCCGGTGTAGGCAAGACAGTATTGATCCAAGAGTTAATTAACAATATTGCAAAGGGACACGGTGGTCTTTCGGTGTTCGCTGGTGTTGGTGAACGTACGCGCGAAGGGAATGACCTCTTGCGCGAAATGCTCGAATCCGGCATTATCAAGTATGGTGATCACTTTATGGAGGGCATGGAAAAAGGCGAGTGGCCTTTAGACCAAGTTGACGAAGAGTTGATGAAAGAATCGAAATGTACTTTTGTCTTCGGTCAGATGAATGAGCCTCCAGGAGCACGTGCTCGTGTTGCACTATCGGGACTTACAGTTGCGGAATATTTCCGTGACGGTGATGGACAAGGTCAAGGTCGTGACGTCCTTTTCTTTATCGATAACATCTTCCGTTTCACGCAAGCAGGATCTGAAGTATCGGCCCTTCTAGGACGGATGCCTTCCGCAGTAGGTTACCAACCAACACTTGCAACAGAGATGGGAGTGATGCAGGAGCGTATCACGTCAACCAAAAACGGATCAATCACGTCGGTTCAAGCTGTTTATGTGCCTGCCGATGACTTAACTGACCCTGCGCCAGCAACAACGTTCGCCCACTTAGATGCGACAACAGTGCTATCACGTAAAATTGCTGAATTAGGTATCTACCCTGCAGTTGACCCATTAGATTCCACTTCAAGAATTCTTTCGCCAGCGGTATTGGGTGACGAACATTACAATACAGCACAACGCGTTAAAGAAATCTTACAACGCTACAAAGAACTTCAAGATATCATCGCCATTTTAGGTTTAGATGAACTTTCTGAAGAAGATAAATTAACAGTTCACCGCGCACGTCGTGTTCAGCGTTTCTTATCGCAACCATTCCACGTAGCGGAACAATTTACTGGATTAAAAGGCGTACTTGTTGATATCAAAGATACGATCAAAGGATTTAACATGATCCTTGATGGTGAAGTTGATGAATATCCAGAGGCCGCCTTTAACTTGGTAGGTGGTATCGAAGAAGCTATTGAAAAAGGTAAAAAACTAGCAGCGGAAGCAGTTTAATTAGCGATAGTTTCTTACCCTGTTGAAAAGATATGTAATGAGCTAACAACAGTGGTTGTTAGCTCATTTGAGAAGCTAGCCAGCTCGGCGAAATAACGAAGCACAGCGCAGCAAGTATCACAAGACAGACACGAGCATCTCACAAAAAGCACTTGAATGAAATTAACGATCATTACTCCCGATAAATTAGCATACGACGGTGAAGTTACAGAAGTAACAGTTCCCGGTAGTGCTGGTTCCTTTCAAATATTAAAAGACCATGCTCCTATTGTCTCCACGTTGGATGACGGAAAGCTTATCGTAAAAGATAGCCAGGGTGAAACCGTATTTGTAATTAAAGGCGGTGTCGTAGAGGCGAAAGAGAACATTATCACCGTATTGGCAGAAGGAATAATTGGGTAATCTTTCGGCCCAGTTAACGAATACATGCACCCTTATTACGGAATCGTTTTAAGGGTGTTTTTTTGTCCCTAATTATATCGAAAATACGCCATCACTAGTCACGACAAAAAGATGCCCAAACACAGTAAAATCAAACCTACTTATACGCGTAATTTGACAACTATTTCTCGATAAAACACCTTTTCAGGAAGAATTTCGAAGTTTTCCGGCAAAGCGGACCTCCTCGCGACTTATACCCATTTTAATTCTAGTCTACGTAGAACAAAATTTAATTTTGTCCTACTATATTAAAATGAAATATACAAGTAAAAAATTGGTTTTTACGAAATAATAAACTTTTTTAAAAAAAATTAATTTGCTATTGTAAACAATTACGAATAGACCTAACTTAACAAAAGTGAAATTCCATAGCGTCTTTTCTATTCGAGTAGATCATTCGCAACGGGGAAAAAGAGAGGGATGTTATGCAATACTACAATCAAGATACTTACATCTATTTGGAAGGTGAGTTCATTAAAGCTACCGAAGCTGGAATCGATTTATTCGGACAGTCTCTGCACTATGGGTATGGAGCCTTCGAAGGACTCCGTGCTTATAGCACGTTGCATGGCACCCGAATATTTAAAGCCGAAGAACATTTCGACCGACTGAAGCGGTCCTGTGAATCCATCAATCTACCGTATACATGGGATAACCACACATTAGTTGAAAAGTCGTACCATCTACTGGAAGTAAACAACTTGCTTGGTGCATACATTCGTCCACTCGTATTTAGCGGCTCTAACATGCACCTGGCGGCCGCAAAGGAATCCAAAATAATGATCGCAGCATGGGAATGGGGTCCATACTTAGGTCAAAACTTGTTACGTGTATTCACCTCGAAAATACGGCGTCCTAGTCCGAAGTCTTTTTGCATAGATGCAAAAATTTCCGGCCAATATATCAATTCTATATTGGCATCGAGCGAAGCGGTTAAAAATGGTTTTGATGAAGCTATCCTATTAGACGAAAACGGTTTTGTAGCCCAGGCCTCGAGTGAAAACTTGTTCATCGAGAAGGATTTCAAATTATACACGCCCCCACTAGGAAATGTGTTTCCAGGAATTACACGGCAAACGGTAATTGAAATATGCAAGGAATTAAACATCGAGGTTATAGAGAAAAATCTGACGATAGATGATCTTAAAAACGCAGATAGCGCCTTTCTAAGTGGAACTGCAGCAGAAATTATTGGGATAAAAGAGATCGATGAAATAAGTTACCCCGAGCAATGGGAACATACCATCGGAGCGACCATTCAAAGAAAATATAAAAAATTAGTATTAGAAGAAGAGAATTATGAAGTCATCATCTGACAAGGAAAAAGCATTAAACAAATACAGCCGCATCTTTACACAAGATGAAACCCAACCAGCAGCCAAAGCGATGCTATACGGAATTGGGTTAACAGACGCCGACATGGATAAAGCACAAGTCGGTATTGCCAGCATGGGCTATGATGGAAACACGTGCAACATGCATTTGAATGATTTGGCGCAAGTCGTAAAAAAAGGGGTGTGGGCAAACGATTTAGTTGGTCTTACTTTTGGTACGATCGGCGTGAGTGACGGTATGAGCAACGGTACCGACGGCATGCGTTACTCCCTGGTCTCCCGCGACGTAATCGCAGATAGTATCGAAACAATTTGTGGAGGACAGTATTACGACGGGCTTATTGCGATACCTGGATGTGACAAAAATATGCCTGGTGCTATTATGGCAATGGGCCGACTAGACCGTCCTGCTATTATGGTATACGGAGGTACAATAGCTCCAGGGCACTATAAAGGCGAAGAATTAAACATCGTATCTGCATTTGAAGCTTTGGGCCAACGCGTGTGCGGTAACATGTCCGATGAGGATTATGAAGGAATAATTAAACACACCTGTCCGGGGGCTGGTGCTTGCGGAGGAATGTACACTGCCAATACGATGGCAGCTGCAATTGAAGCGCTCGGTATGAGCATCCCCTACTCGGCTTCTAATCCGGCGGTTTCCCCCGAGAAAAAAGAAGAATGTCTTCAGGCAGGTAACTACATTAAAATTCTCCTAGAAAAAGACATCAAGCCATCGGATATCATGACGCGCAAAGCATTTGAAAACGCCCTGCGGACCATCATCATCTTAGGTGGAAGTACCAATGCGGTCCTACACTTTATTGCGATCGGTAAATCCATTGGCATCGAGATCACTCAGGACGACTTTCAGCGCATGTCAGATATCACACCTGTATTAGCAGATTTTAAACCTTCGGGGAAATACCTGATGCAAGACCTTCATCAATACGGAGGCACGCCAGCCGTCCTTAGATACTTATTAGATCAAGGGCTGTTACATGGCGAATGTTTAACCGTTACAGGTAAAACAATGGCGGAAAATTTGGCAGAAGTAAAATCGGTGATCGATTACAATCAACCGATAATCCAAAAACTAGAAAATCCGATTAAAGCAACTGGGCATTTACAAATCCTTTATGGAAATTTAGCGGAAAAAGGTTCCGTAGCAAAAATATCTGGAAAGGAAGGTGAGAAATTCGTTGGTCCAGCACGTGTATTTGATGGCGAACACGATCTTGTCAATGGTGTGGCATCCGGCCGTATAAAACCCGGAGATGTGGTGGTCATCAAAAATGAAGGCCCAAAAGGAGCGCCCGGTATGCCGGAAATGCTTAAACCTACGGCCTTAATCATTGGTGCTGGCTTAGGTAACTCAATCGCACTAATCACCGATGGCCGGTTCTCCGGCGGTACACATGGTTTCGTTGTGGGCCATATTACGCCGGAAGCATATGATGGAGGATTAATTGGACTTGTGGAAGACGACGATATCATCGAGATCGACGCGGTAAACAATACACTTAATCTCCAGGTAGACGACTCGGTAATTGCAGAACGTCGCCAGAATTGGAAACAACCGGAACTGAAAGTTACCAAAGGGGTACTTTATAAATATGCCAAAACGGTATCCGATGCATCAGAAGGTTGTGTCACGGATCAATAAAGCATAATACATACAGGACAAATAAACATTAGTAAAAAGAAAAGTAGACTTCTACTTTTCTGCTATAACTTTTTACTTCATAAAAATGAGTACACTGGAAAAAACGGAAACAAAGCCAAAACAAAAAACGTCAACAGCGTCGCAACTTACAGGGTCGCAAGCCGTATTAGAAGCTTTGATTCACGAGGGAGTAGATACCGTATTCGGTTATCCAGGCGGCGCAATTATGCCAATCTATGATGCTTTGTATGATTACAACGACAGATTGAGACATATTCTCGTTCGCCATGAACAAGGCGGAATACACGCAGCACAAGGATATGCGCGCACCTCGGGTCGCGTTGGCGTTGCTTTTGCAACAAGCGGTCCTGGTGCAACGAATTTGGTAACGGGATTAGCCGATGCTATGATTGATAGTAACCCAATTGTCTGCGTCACCGGCCAAGTTTTCGCTTCCCTACTGGGGACCGACGCTTTCCAAGAGGTCGACGTGATTAACATCACGACCCCGGTAACCAAATGGAACTATCAAGTGACCGACGCTAGTGAAATTCCTAGCGTGCTTGCGAAAGCTTTTCACATCGCGTCAACGGGTCGCCCGGGACCTGTTTTAATTGACATTACCAAAAATGCGCAACTACAGCTGTTTGATTATCCAGGATACGCAACGTGCGATCACATTCGCAGCTACCGCCCAAAGCCAATCGTCCGTAAAGAATATATTGAGCAAGCAGCGGAGTTAATAAATGCCGCAAAAAAACCATTCGTTCTATTTGGACAAGGAATCATCATCGGAAAGGCCGAAGAAGAGTTCAAAAATTTTATTGAAAAAGGCGGTTTTCCAGCCGCCGCTACCGTCATGGGTTTAAGCGCACTAGAAACTGCACATCCACAACATGTGGGCATGTTAGGTATGCACGGTAATTATGCGCCCAACGTGATGACCAACGAGTGTGACGTACTGATCGCAATCGGAATGCGTTTCGATGACCGTGTTACAGGCCGCTTGGATAAATACGCTAAGCAAGCAAAAGTCATTCACTTGGACATCGATCCGGCAGAGATCGACAAAAATGTAAAAACGACGGTACCTGTGTGGGGTGATTGCAAAGAAACTTTACCACAACTCACCGACCTCATCCAAACGAACGATCACCGAGAATGGTTAAATCAATTCCGCGAACTCGAAGCAGAGGAAATTAAAGAGGTCATTCATCCAGAATTGAACCCCACCTCCGAGGTACTGACCATGGGGGAAGTTGTTCGCTTGTTAAACGAACATACAAATGGCGATGCAGTCATTGTAACCGACGTAGGCCAGCATCAAATGGTCGCATGTCGTTACGCTAAATTTAACAAATCGAAATCTAGCGTCACCTCGGGCGGATTAGGAACCATGGGATTTGGTCTGCCAGCAGCCATTGGCGCATGGTATGGTGCACCTGAGAGAGATGTAATTGCTATTATCGGCGACGGTGGTATACAGATGACCATCCAAGAGCTAGGCACCATCATGCAATTTGGTGCTAAAGTGAAAATTCTGATCTTAAACAATGAGTTCCTAGGTATGGTGCGTCAATGGCAACAACTGTTCCACGACAAACGATACTCTTTTGTAAATATTACCAGTCCCGACTTTGTGGCTGTAGCCAAAGGCTATTATATAGAAGGGAACAAAGTTAGCGAACGTGAACAGTTAAAAGAGGCGTTAAAAACAATGTTGGATCACGACGGTGCGTATCTTTTAGAGGTAATGGTAGGAAAAGAAAACAACGTATTCCCAATGGTTGCACAAGGTACATCGGTATCTGAAATCAGATTGAAATAAAATGGAAAAACAAGAGTATACAATTACGCTATATACGGAGAATTCCATCGGTATGATCGGCCGTATATCTGGTATATTTTCCAGACGTAAAATTAATATAGAGAGTTTAAACACATCGCCTTCGGAAGTCGATGGTATCCATCGCTTTACCATATTAATTCACGAGAGTGAAGAAGTCGTTCGTAAGCTGTGCCGTCAAATTGAAAAACAAGTAGAGGTATTAAAGGCATACTACAACACCGATGAAGAATTAATATGGCAGGAGCAGGCACTTTATAAAGTACCAACAGAAATCATTGCTGAAAAAGCACCCGTAGAGCGCTTGCTGCGGGAGTACGGTGCTTCGGCGGTCGTAATCAGAAACGATTATACCGTATTCGAAACAGCTGGACATCGCGAAGAGATTGACAAACTCACGGCAGAGCTCACCAAATATAGGCTCATCGAATTTGTCCGCGGGGCACGTATTGCAATCATTAAAGATAGCGCCGGTTTCCACGCCAAATTAAAACAGTTCGAGCGCGAAGAACCTTCTGAGGAAACAATTGAAAACGAGTTTCTTGATCAGGCAGACAAAGTATTTACCATGTAATCCAATGGAGAAAGAATTCAAATTTATTATAGATGCACGTAAAGCATTTATCGCTTTAGTAGACAGTTTATCCATCGACGAATTAAATCAAATCCCTCACGGATTTAACAATAATATCGCGTGGAATTTTGGACATATCGTTGTAAGCACGCAAACATTATGCTACGTGCGCACAGGGATAAAACCCGATGCCTCGGACGTAAAGTTTGTTTCGGCCTATAAAAAAGATTCCAAACCTACCTCCTTCATTTCTAGTGAAGAGATACAGGAATTAAAAGCTATAGCGATTACGAGCGTCGAAAAAATACAAGCGGACTACCAAAACGGGCTCTTTGCAACCATAACGCCGTATTCAACGGGAACCTATGGAACCACGCTCGCGACATTTGAAGAGGTACTTATCACGACGATAGGTCACGACAACCTTCATTTGGGCTATGCACAGGCACAAAGAAGAGCGCTAAAAAAGTAACAATTAATCAAATTAAAAAAGACAAAAAATAACAAATAAGACAATGGCAAATTATTTCAACACATTACCTCTTAGAGATCAACTTACACAGTTGGGGCAGGCTGAATTTATGGATAACACCGAATTCGCTGATGGCATTAATGCTTTAAAAGGTAAAAAAATTGTAATCGTAGGTGCTGGAGCACAAGGCTTGAACCAGGGTTTAAACCTAAGAGACAGTGGCTTGGATATTTCGTATGCTTTACGTAGAGAAGCTATTGAACAAAAAAGAGACTCTTGGAAGAATGCAACAGATAACAATTTTACGGTTGGAACATACGACGAATTAATTCCAACAGCTGATTTAGTCATCAATTTAACACCGGACAAGCAACATACAGCTGTTGTAAACGCTGTTATGCCATTAATGAAACAAGGTGCAACACTTTCCTACTCACACGGTTTCAACGTTGTAGAAGAAGGTATGCAGATCCGTCAAGATATCACGGTGATCATGGTAGCACCTAAATGTCCGGGTTCCGAAGTACGCGCAGAATACTTAAGAGGATTTGGTGTCCCTACCCTCATTGCGGTACACCCAGAGAATGACCCTGAAGGAAAAGGATGGCCGTATGCTAAAGCATACTGTGTGGGTACAGGTGGTCACCGTGCTGGAGTATTAAAATCCTCTTTTGTAGCCGAAGTAAAATCGGATTTAATGGGTGAGCAAACCATTCTATGTGGTTTATTACAAACCGGATCGATCTTATCTTTCGACAAAATGATTGAAAAAGGCATTGATGCTGGTTACGCATCGAAATTAGTTCAATACGGTGTAGAAGTAATCACCGAAGCACTTAAGCACGGTGGTGTTAGCGGTATGTTAGACCGTCTATCTAACCCTGCAAAAATCAAAGCGTTCCAAATTTCTGAGGAATTAAAAGATATTATGCGTCCTTTATTCCAAAAACATCAAGACGACATCATGTCCGGTGAATTTAGTAAAACGATGATGGAAGATTGGGCGAACGGCGACGCTAACCTATTAAAATGGCGCGCAGAAACCGGCGAAACAGCATTCGAAAAAACACCTGCTGGCGACGTGAAAATTAACGAGCAAGAGTATTTTGACAACTACACGCTGATGGTCGCCTTTGTAAGAGCAGGCGTTGAACTTGCTTTTGAAACGATGGTCGAAGCAGGCATCAAACCAGAATCTGCATACTACGAATCGTTACACGAAACACCGCTTATCGCAAACACCATTGCGCGTAAAAAATTATTCGAAATGAACCGGGTGATCTCCGATACAGCAGAGTACGGCTGTTACCTATTTGATCAGGCTTGTAAGCCGCTATTAGCTGACTTCATGAAAAAGGTTGACACCGATATGGTTGGCAAAAACTTTAATGAAGGCAAAGATGCAACAGTAGACAATATACAACTGGTACAAGTAAATGAAATCCTTCGTAACCACCCTGTAGAAATAGTGGGAACAAAACTACGGAAGGCAATGACAGCAATGAAGGTGATCAAAACTGTTTAATATTTTTCGTAAATTTGAAGGTTATTCAAAGGGGTAAAACAAGCTTATTTTAAGTTTTACCCTTTAAATACTATCCATCTGTATCGCCAACAGGGGATACAAAAAATTGAAACGGGATTTTCTGGTCCGGAAAATAATGAATTTCAGAAAATAGAGAAGAGAAATGGGAAAAACATTAGTTGAGAAGATTTGGGATGCACATGTCGTTAAAAGTCAAGAAGGCTTCCCCGATATTTTGTATATCGACACGCATTTAATTCACGAGGTTACCTCTCCGCAGGCATTCGATGGCTTACGCAAACGAGGACTTCCAGTTTTGCGACCACAGCAAACCGTAGCAACGGCAGATCATAATGTACCAACATTAAATCAGCATTTGCCAATTCAAGAAGAGCTATCTCGCTATCAAGTGGATATGCTAACGAAAAACACATCAGAATTTGGCATCGAGCTTTATGGATTAGGACACCCTTATCAAGGTATTGTCCACGTTATCGGTCCTGAATTAGGAATTACTCAACCTGGTAAAACAATGGTGTGTGGCGATAGCCATACCTCAACGCATGGCGCATTTGGCGCGATTGCATTTGGAATCGGTACCTCCCAAGTGGAACAAGTTTTCGCAACCCAATGTCTACTACTGCAAAAGCCCAAAACGATGAAAATCGAAGTAAACGGCGAACTTGCAAAAGGAGTCGGTGCTAAAGACATTATCTTATATATCATTTCTAAAATTTCAGCAGCAGGTGGCACAGGGTATTTCGTAGAGTACGCGGGTTCTGCCATCCGCTCGCTATCCATGGAAGGGCGCATGACGATCTGTAACATGAGCATTGAAATGGGCGCTCGCGGTGGTCTAATTGCACCGGACCAAACAACATTCGATTATATACACGGCCGAGAATTTGCACCCAAGGGTGAAGAATGGGACCAAGCGCTTGCGTATTGGAAAACTTTATACTCCGATAAGGACGTAACTTTTGATGCTGTTCTCGAATTTGACGCGGCAGATATTGAACCCATGATCACCTATGGAACAAATCCAGGAATGGGAGTCGGTGTGACGCAGAATATTCCAGCTATGACAACCTTGCCAGCATCTGAACAGCCATCCTTCAAAAAGTCGTTAGATTATATGGGATTCCAGGACAACGAACCGGTCTTAAATAAGCCCGTAGATTATGTTTTTATCGGTTCATGTACCAACTCACGTATCGAAGATTTGCGTGAGGTCGCAGCATTTGTGCAAGGAAAACAAAAAGCAGAAGGCGTTGAAGTCTGGATCGTACCGGGGTCCAAACAAGTAGAAGCCCAAGCTAAGGAAGAAGGCATAGACAAAGTCTTCCAAGATGCGGGATTCCTACTTCGTGAACCGGGATGCTCGGCATGTTTAGGTATGAACGAGGACAAGATTCCGGCGGGAAAATACTGTGTATCGACTTCAAACAGAAATTTCGAAGGTCGTCAAGGGCCAAACGCTCGAACCATGCTGGTTAGTCCGCTAACAGCGGCAGCGGCAGCAGTTTCAGGTAAAGTTGTGGATGTAAGAAGCATGATCTAAGATTATGGTTCTTGAGGTAGCTATGTTATCCGTCATAAAAGGATTATCATCCGACTTTGAAAAAGCTTTTGCTCAAGCGGAATTGATAATTGCACGTCAGAATGGCTACATTTCGCATGAATTAAAGAAATGTGTGGAAAAAAATGACAAGTACCTATTAGAGGTACGATGGGAGTCTTTGGAAGATCATACCATTGGATTCCGTGGATCGGAAGATTATCAGCAATGGAAACAACTCCTACATCATTTTTACGCACCTTTTCCTATTGTTGAACACTATATCTAAGACGTATAGAAATGAAAAAATTTAAAAAAATAACTTCTCCGGTAGTGCCACTACCGATCGAAAATATCGATACGGATCAGATTATTCCAGCTCGATTTCTAAAAGCAACAACACGCGAAGGATTCGGCGATAACCTATTTCGTGATTGGCGCTACAACAGCGATAACCAGCCCAAAGCGGAATTCGTATTGAACGACCCTACATTCCAAGGTCAAATCCTAATAGCAGGTAAAAACTTCGGCTGTGGCTCATCACGCGAGCATGCTGCATGGGCGATCCAAGATTACGGTTTCGATGTGGTAATAAGTTCATTTTTCGCGGACATTTTTAAAGGTAACGCACTGAATAATGGTGTACTACCAATCCAAGTAACCGAAGAATTCTTGGAAAAAATATTTGCTTCGGTCTTCGCTGATGCTAACAGCACATTAACTATCGATCTTCAAGCGCAAACCGTAACAATCGACCAAACCCAGGACAGCTTCTCCTTTGAGATTAACGCTTACAAGAAATCATGTTTAATAAATGGTTACGATGATATCGATTTTATCTTGAGCCACAAGGAGCAAATTAAAGAATTCGAAAATAAATAATAATAATGGATAAACCTCTGGTCTATATCTCCAATTTAAACTTGCAGTATGCCGGGCTGCCCGTGCTATGCGATTTAAATTGGAATATATATGCTGGTGAACATTGGGTGATCGGTGGCAAAAGTGGAAGTGGAAAATCGTCATTGGCCAAGGCTATAGTTGGTCAGGAAAAATTCACGGGCGAAATTATATGTAATTACGATAACCCATCGAAGCTCATGCCAATCGCATATTATGTGTCCAACTGGTACCAATTTGCGAATTTAGAAGGTGACAGAAATTTCTATTATCAACAGCGGTATAACAAGCACCAACAAAACGACACCCTCACGGTCTATGCCGATCTGCTCCACTTCGGCGAAAAGAATAATCTTAATTTCCAGGATGCAGAGCCAATTTTAGACGCATTAGGATTTAACAATTGTCGAGAAACACAACTTATCGAGCTCTCCAGCGGTGAGCATAAAAAGCTACAGCTCATTCAAGCATTATGGTTTAAGCCGCAAATACTGATTTTAGATGAGCCTTATACGGGTTTAGACAAAATCGCACGTGTAAATCTAAATATACTGCTCGACAGGCTAGCCGAGCTGGGCACCACACTGATTTTAATTAGCAATGATTTTACTGTGCCCTCGTCGATCAACAGGTTTGGCGAAATAGAAGATGGAAAAATTAATACGGTCGATAATATTAACGCATTCTCTCTAGACGAGACCCGCCAAAGCAAACCGTTCCCTTATTTTCTTCAAAAGGATCCTCCGGGGGAAGCGCAGACTATCGTCGAACTACGCGATGTATCGGTAAAATACGGAGATAAGGTCGTCTTAAAGGATATAAACTGGAAAGTGGCACGCGGCGAAAAATGGCTACTTCAAGGGCATAACGGTTCGGGTAAATCAACATTACTTAGTTTATTAAATGCCGATCATCCACAGGCCTATGCCAGTGACATCTGGCTATTCGGCCAAAAAAGAGGATCAGGCGAGAGCATCTGGGATATCAAAGAGAAAATCGGGATCATCTCCCCCGAACTACATTGGTACTTCGATAAAAACGCGACGGTGTGGCACACGGTAGCGTCCGGCTATTACGATAGTATCGGATGGTTTCTAAAAGTGAAGTATGAGGAGCAACGACAAATTGAACAACTTTTAGACTTTTTTGACCTCCTGGAAGTAAAAGATAAACTACTGCACACACTGCCGCTAGGTAAGCAACGGTTAGCTTTACTGGCACGAACAATTATTAAAAATCCGCAGCTTTTGATCTTAGATGAACCTTGCCAAGGTTTAGATCGAACACAAGCAGCGCATTTCAATGCGGTAGTTGACGAACTTAGCCGTTACGGTAAAACTTTGATCTATGTGGGACATTACGAGTCGCATTTACCCAGTTGCATTGATCACCGACTAGAGTTGGAAAAGGGGGAAGTAATGAAGACCCAAAATATTTTAGAAAAAGCATAACAAGTAGGTCCTTTGGCAACATGCAGAATTTGCGCTTGTAAAGGATGTAATAAAGATACAATGAAGAAGAACATTTTAATTATTCCTGGAGATGGAATAGGTCAAGAAGTAACAGTTTGGGGTAAGCAGGTCTTAGCATCTATCGCTGCGCAGTTTAATCACGAATTCAGCTTTCAGGAAGCCATAATGGGCCATACTGCTATTGAAGCAACAGGAAACCCGCTGCCTGATGAAACACTCGTGAAGGCTAAAGCTTCAGACGCTATTTTATTTGGAGCAATCGGTCATCAGAAATATGACAATGATCCATCGGCAAAAGTACGACCAGAACAGGGGTTATTAAAAATACGCAAAGAATTGGGACTATATGCAAACCTGCGTCCAATTTTATTATTCGATGAACTTTTGGATGCTTCGAGCTTGAAGCCCGAAGTGTTACGTGGAACGGATATTCTCTTTTTCCGTGAACTAACTGGTGATGTTTATTTTGGAGAGAAGAAACGCAATGAGCAAAATACATTTGCCTCTGACCTTATGAACTACAACCGTTATGAGGTCGAACGTATTGCCCGCAAAGCATACGAAGCGGCACGTACGCGTGGTAAAAAAGTATGCTCGGTTGATAAAGCGAATGTTTTGGAGACCTCACGTTTATGGCGTGAAGTTGTACAAGAAATTGCCGCTCAGTACCCAGATGTTGAAACAGAGCATATGTTTATCGACAACGCTGCTATGCAACTTGTCAAAAATCCGAAAAAATTCGACGTCGTCCTTACTGCCAATTTATTTGGTGACATATTAACAGATGAGGCTTCGCAAATTGCGGGGTCCATGGGAATGCTAGCATCCGCTTCAATTGGTGACGGCACAGGTTTCTTCGAGCCCATACATGGATCAGCACATGACATCGCGGGACAAGACAAAGCAAACCCATTAGCGTCTATCCTATCGGTGGCATTAATGTTAGATATCGCTTTTGGCCTACAAGAGGAAGCGAGGGTTGTTACAAATGCGGTAGCCGCTACCTTAAAATCCGGCTGGAGAACCGGCGATATTGCAAATGCAGAAACACGCCCCGAAAATATCTTAGGAACGAACGCTATGGGGGCTAAAGTCCTAGAACTTTTAAAGAAATAATTAACTGAGTATATTCAAAACAAATTAGGGAACTCAAAAACGTTACACAAAACGTCATTTGATATTTTTAATTTTTTAAATTTACATTATGCTACACGATCCAAATCACTTATATATTTTCGACACGACGCTTCGAGACGGTGAACAAGTGCCCGGTTGTCAATTGACGACACCAGAAAAGATTGAAATCGCGCAAGATTTGGAACTACTTGGCGTTGACATCATCGAAGCTGGGTTTCCCGTCTCAAGTCCTGGAGATTTCCAATCTGTTGTTGAACTATCCAAGGCAGTAAAAGACGTTATTATCTGCGCGCTTACACGAGCGAACAAAAATGATATTGATGTTGCAGCTGAGGCATTAAAATTTGCAAGCCGCCCACGTATTCATACGGGTATCGGTTCCTCAGACATGCACATCAAATACAAGTTCAACAGCACACGCGAAGAAATTCTAGCACGCGCTGTTGACGCAGTAAAACATGCTAAAAGCTATGTTGAAGACGTGGAATTCTATGCCGAAGATGCAGGCCGTGCTGATTTAGAATATCTTGCTAAAATGGTTGAAGCAGTAATCGCCGCTGGCGCAACTGTAGTGAATATCCCCGACACAAATGGGTACTGCCTACCCGATCAATATGGTGCAAAAATTAATTTCCTAAAAGAACATGTTCGTAATATCGATCAAGCAATTATTTCTGCCCATTGCCATAATGATCTTGGACTTGCTACAGCGAACTCTATCGCAGCCGTCCAAAATGGGGCGAGGCAAGTTGAATGTACCATCAACGGGATAGGTGAACGAGCGGGAAATACTTCGCTTGAAGAAGTATCCATGATAATGAAAGTACATGCTCAGCACTTTCCAGGCTTAACCTCGAACATCAATAGCAAGTTATTTACCCAGATCTCACGTAAAGTGAGCTCAATGATGCGCATGCCAGTACAGCCCAACAAAGCAATAGTTGGTAAAAATGCGTTTGCGCACAGCTCTGGCATCCACCAAGACGGTTTTTTGAAACACCGAGAGAACTACGAAATCATACGTCCAGAAGATGTGGGATTAAACCAAGCGGATATCATCTTGACAGCACGTTCTGGTCGCCATGCATTAAAATTTCACTTAGAGCGTTTAGGGTATCAATTAGACAAGGATCAACTTGCGATGACATACGAGCGATTCCTTCTTTTAGCGGACACTAAAAAGGATTTGTGTGACGAAGACTTGGAAACATTAATGCAATAAGAATAAACGAGAATAAGAACAGGCCTGTTCTTGTTCTCGTTTAATATGCACTTCCTCCCGACAATTATTATCTTTAAGGGATCATAAAAATATCGCTTATCTATAACTGCTCCATTGCAGTTATAGCTGAGAATGCCTATTAAATTAACTTTTAAATGGATTTATCAACTTTAGTCATAGATGCCAATGAAGCTGCAAAACGTATCAGCGATATTGTCAACCGAACTCCATTACAATATAACCAACACCTATCCGAACAGTATGGTGCGGAAATATATCTTAAACGAGAAGATCTCCAAGTGGTACGTTCCTACAAGCTACGTGGAGCTTATAATAAAATAATAAGCCTTAGCCAAGACGAAGCTGCTCGGGGTGTCACCTGCGCAAGCGCAGGAAACCATGCGCAAGGTGTCGCCCTATCTTGTAAAAAGCTTAATATAAAAGGTATAATATTTATGCCTGGCCCTACGCCCCGACAAAAGGTCACCCAAACAGAAATGTGGGGTAACGGAAATATCGAGATCGTTTTAACAGGCGATACCTTCGACGACTGTCAAAAAGCGGCCTTGGAGTATACAAGAGTTCACAACATGACTTTCATTCCGCCCTTCGACGATCTAAAAGTGATCGAAGGACAAGGAACGGTTGCGGTCGAGGTATTACAAGATCTACCTGACTTAGACGCAATATTTATTCCAATTGGGGGAGGTGGTCTCTCATCGGGTGTGAGCTCTCATATGAAAAAACATGCGCCCAATGTCAAGTTATATGGAGTAGAGCCCGAAGGAGCTGCTTCAATGCAGGCGGCTATCAAAAATAACGGTCCAATTGAACTTGAACATATCAATAAATTTGTTGACGGTGCCGCTGTAAAGAAGGTGGGCACGCTTACCTATCAAATAAGTAGCATGCTACTGGATAGTGTGAGATCGGTTCCCGAAGGTAAAATATGCTCAACCATCCTGGAGCTTTATAATAAAGATGCGATTGTGGTTGAACCAGCCGGCGCACTTTCAATCGCAGCTCTAGAGTTTCACAAAGAAGAAATAAAAGGAAAAAAGGTCGTCTGTATCATCTCCGGCGGGAATAATGATATTGATAGGATGAGTGAAATCAAGGAACTGTCACTTTTGTACGAAGGCTTCAAACATTATTTCATCGTACGGTTTCCACAACGGCCAGGTGCGCTCCGGCTGTTAGTAACCGAAGTATTAGGCCCTAAAGACGATATCACACGATTTGAATATATTAAGAAAACTGAACGTGAACGCGGGCCGGCGCTTATCGGTATTGAACTAGATGATCCCAAAAATTATATAGCACTCATCGAACGAATGAAATCTTATAAATTTGACTTCATTGAACTCAATAAAGACCAAACATTATTTGAATACCTCGTCTAGAAAACAGTTTTAAAAATGAAAGCGCCGTTTAGAGAAATCCAAACGGCTTTCTTATTACCTCCCATTTTTGCCTAATTGAATACGTTCCCAAAATGTACCGGTTTCATTCGGCAAAACGGCCGGCCATAATAACCTATTCGGCGGTACATTCTCTGTAATGCTCGCTAAAAACGTCCCGTATAAAAAATAGAGAAACTCAGTTGGTGAAATAAATTGCCTGTATGCCTCCTGCATTTCTTGATTTTCCGCAACATAACAGTTCTGCGAACAAGCCTCGTTTAGAAGTAGCGTTAAGCCAAGCCGCTCTTGAATCGTATGAACAACGTCCCCATCTACGGCGCGTATTAAAGCTTCCTGATCACGCCTCGAAAACACGAACTGGTCGTTTGCTTCGAAATATCGAAACAGTTTGACTAGATAGGTACTAAAAGTTTCATTATTCATCCTTTTTTCCATTAAAGTTAACTATTTGCCCTGCAACAAAACAAATTGAGTAATAAACCGTTATACATTCGACTAAAAATTATATTATGAAAACAACCAGCATTATTTGTTTTTTAAGCCTTATCTGTTTTATGGCGATAGGACAAACCGACAAAAGCAAGCGCGCTAGCCCCCCAGATAGCACAACAGTCACGACCACAGACGGTGTCAACATCGTTATAAACTACAGCCGACCCTCCGTAAAAGGTAGAGAACTGGGTGTCGATATCGCTCCCGTGGGTAAAGTGTGGCGTACCGGCGCAAATGAAGCCACGACGTTTCAAGTTGATCAGGATGTTACAATCGAAGGCAAAGCATTGCCTGCAGGAAAGTATAGTCTGTACAGTATACCTGGCGAGCAGCAAACGACGATAATATTCAATAAAACATGGGATCAATGGGGAACGAAATACGATGACGGCAGTGATGCCCTACGCGTGGAGGTAAATAATGGTTCACAAAGCGAATTCGAGGAACAGTTCAAGATCTCCGCGATGCCTAGCGGGCTTATCACTTTAAACTGGGGGGAGCATAGTATTCCTTTCACGGTGAAAAAGAAGTAAAACCCTCATAAGAATATAAAGGGTACCGCCTTGGATTGAAAAACCGAGAGCGGTACTTTTTAAAGTCTAGAATCACGATCAACGAAAACCGGACGTTACTAATCGACTCAGTCGGAGAACAACTGGCTTCGTTATTCTGTTTTATTCTTCAAATACTTTTCAAGAAACTGATCCTGCTCCCACAGCGTATGAAAAATATTCTCTTGCGATGCATAACCGTGAGATTCCAGGGGTAGTATCACCATGCGTACGGGGGCGCCCAGGTTTTTCAACGCTTGGAAATATCGCTCCGTTTGCAGTGTAAAGGTCCCCGGGTTATTATCTGCTCCACCATGGATTAGTAACAAAGGTGTTTTCATCTTATCGGCATTCATAAACGGAGACATACGGTTGTATAAATCGGGAGTATCCCAGTAATTTCGTTGCTCGCGCTGGAAGCCGAATGGTGTTAGGGTGCGATTATATGCGCCGGAGCGAGCTATACCAACTGCGAATAGATCTGAATAAGTTAATAAATTTGCGGTCATAAAAGCGCCGTAAGAGTGACCACCAACGCCCACACGTTTCCGATCGACGTATCCGAGTTTATCCACGGCATCAATCGCTGCTGCGCCATTTGCAACTAATTGTTCCACAAAAGTGTCATTGGGTTCAGATTCCCCCTCGCCAATAATTGGAAATGAAGCATCATCTAGTACTGCATAACCTTTTGTCACCCAATAAACGAAGGATCCATAATATGGAAATGTGAACTCATAAGGACTTGACATGTTCTGTCCTGCAGTAGCCTTATCTTTAAATTCAGTCGGATAGGCCCATATCAACATCGGCAATTTTTCGCCACTGTTCTTGTCATAGTTCGCAGGTAAATATAAAGTTCCGCTGAGATCAACACCGTCATTACGCTTATAATGTATTACCTCTTTACTTACCCCTTGCAGGGATTGGAACGGATTTGTTAAATGCGTAAGAGCGGTGGTTTCTCCCGAGGTCATATTTTTTGTGTAATAATTAGGGTAATCAGTTGGTGATTGCTGCAAAATTAACAACTCCCTCTTGTCGATATCGAGGATACGAATTATATCTTCCTTTTTATTTTGAATATTTGAGGTATAAAGCCGTTTCGTTTTTAATGTTTTTAAATCAAGCTCATCAACGAATGGGAACTGCCCATCCTTGGTAAACCCATCTGAAGTCCAATAGGTTTTACCATTCTTAACCACCATAACATAGGTTCCATACTTATTTTTATCCGTAAACACATCACCCGGATCGCTATAAACATCTTGCGAATTTCTATCCGAAATAACCTTGGCAGACTTTGATTTAGTATCTAACAAAAAGATCTTTTGATTGCGTGTATCATACCACGAGGAATAAACCAATGCGTGGCGGTCATCACCCCAAACAATTCCCGCGTAACGATCCTTCAGCTTCAGGAGTGATTCGGGCGCAGTATCAAAAGGAGCATTCCAAGAAAACACTTCATCTCGAAATGCTACTTCATTTGATGCATCCCCATCATCCAAAGCCTCTACATAGCTCAGAGAAGATCCTAAATCACTACGCCAGTTCATATAACGTTTGCCTTTGCGCGTGGAGGAAAAGCCTTTTGCTTGAACCTCGATCAATGGCGTCTGATTAACAACCTTCACTAATTCTCCGGACAAATCATATACGGCGGTTTCTTGCGGAAAATTTCTGTAGGGCACAATGTAGGAAAATGGCCGTTTTAACGTGGTTACCAGCAAATATTTACCATCTGGAGAAAACGATTTTTGCGTATAAATAGCCGGTTCTAGGAACTTAGACAGGTTCCCTTTTAAATCAATCGTCAACAGCTCGGCCTGGGTCAATGTTTCAAAATTGGTTTCATCTTGCGGGTTTTTAAGGAGGTCTTGATAAGTTCGCAGCTGAGACACTTTTCCTCCGCTGGTGGAAATTGTGGGCCCTAAAGGTATATCTTTACTGCTATCAATTAATGGTTTTCGATTTGAAGGAAGTTTTGAAATTAATAGCTTATCACTACCACGATACCACTTATATGGGCTTCCCATATTCGCGTTCAAGTTATCTTCTGAAAGCTTTTTAGCAGTGCGCTGTTCAAGCGTCAAAAGCCATAATTCGACACCTTTTTCCGTAGTGTTCGTAAAGGCTAAGTATTTCGAATCCGGAGAAAATGCAAGGTTCGCAAGCTTTGCATTCGTTGGTAATCCATCCACCTGTTGCTCTTGTTGAGCGCCCAAACTTCGAATCTTAATATTATCGATATAGGTAGCATTACTCTGCATATTCACTATAGGATTCATCCGCAATCCCCCTAAACGGATCTCCGGATTATTTAAATCTTCCAGGCTCTTATAGGTCGGTCTGTACAGTGTAATTACCCATTTTTCATCCGGAGAGATCAGAACACGCGGTGGTCGTTGGTAATCGGCTAGCTCTAAAATTTCAGATGACGGCTTTTGAAATGTCAACTGTTCTTGCGCACTTAATGCCGCAGACATGAGCAAGAATAAATAGCAATAAATAAATTTCATAATTCAGTAACTTTTCACTAAATTAAACATAATTTTGTAAAGATAAGTATCGCGCTTTCGCGCGATTTTACATAAATATTTAGCTTACAGCCAAAAGGAACAATAGTCAAAATTCAGTCAGTTTTTACCATTAAAAATATACAAATTTTTTTCTAAATCCGATACATAAATTTTGATATTTTTGGGCTTTTAAAGTTTTCAACATTCTACTTCTCAGCTATCATTCAGTGTTTTACAACTAAAAACTAGCTAGGGACGCTGTTTATTCAAATGGTTTCTTCAGCATGTGGAAAAGTATCGCTAACATGTCGAAACTAAATATTGGATATTTGTTATTCTGGAGACTCACATCGGGGACCAGTAATCGTGTATTAACTTCTAAGGGAATTGGGTTTCTCTGAACATATTAAAATTACAAACAACATGGCAAGAATCATTAAATTCGAAAAAAATGACTGTGCACCATGCGCACAGGTATCGGCTTATCTGGATCAAAAGGGATTAAGTTACGAAACAATCAACCCTTTCGACCAGCCTGATTTGGCGGCCAAATTTAAAATTCGTACTGTCCCAACCGTGTTGGTTCTGGAAAACGAAGAAATACAGCAACGCATCATCGGCTTTAAACCCGAAGAGCTTGCAACTATCGCACTCTAATAACGTATAATCTTAAATTAGGCGATCTATGGTTCATTTATATTACGATTCAAAAACTGGTAACGTACAACGCTTCATCAACAAAGTGGTGCAAATCACAGGATGGGAAGCGCATAAAATCGGACCAGGAATAGAGTTCTTGGAAGAAGGCCATTTAATTACTTACACGACAAAAATGGGAAGTGTGCCGGATATCACATCCACATTTATGGATATGCACGCCGATAAAATATTTTCGGTAACCTCTAGCGGCAATAGAAACTGGGGGAAAAACTTTGGCCTAGCTGCCAATGCGGTATCCGAGAACTACGACGTTCCATTGGCGATGAAATTCGAACTTTCGGGCACAATGGAGGATATCAATCAATTTATAGAAATTATTAAACACCAATACAATGATAGCAAACGAGGTAGTAAAAAATTGGATATTGCTTAACAATGAGATAATGATTAAGCAAGATGACGAGTACAGCTTGCACAAAGATAAAGATGCCGTACGCGCCTATTTCTTAGAATATGTCAACAAAAACACCGTATTTTTCTATACCCTTAAAGAGAAAGTCGATTATTTAGTAGAGAATAATTATTATATAAATTTCTACGAATGGTTCACATTTGAAGAAATGGAAGAAGTCTATAATTTCGTATACGAGAAGAAATTCCGTTTCCAATCATTTATGGCTGCTTTTAAATTTTTCCAAAGCTATGCGTTACGTGATGACTCTGGTGAAAAATTTTTAGAGCGTTATGAAGACCGTGTCGTTGCCGTATCATTGTTTCTTGCTCGTCAAGAGGGCGTAAAAAAAGCTATCCAATACGCTGAAATCATGATCAATCAAGAATATCAGCCTGCTACCCCGACTTTCTTGAACGCCGGAAAAAAACGTTCTGGTGAATTAGTTTCCTGTTTCTTAGATGAAATAGGAGATAATTTGAATGGTATTGGTTATGCAGTGGATTCCGCAATGAAGCTTTCTTCCATAGGGGGCGGCGTATCATTCAACATCTCAAAAATCCGCGGACGTGGGGAAGCAATCAAAGGTGTCGAAGGCCGCGCAGGAGGTGTTCTGCCGATAATGAAGATTCTTGAAGATACGTTCTCCTATGCCAACCAACTCGGGCAACGCCCCGGCGCAGGTGCTGTTTATCTAAATATTTTCCACTCCGATATTGAAGAGTTTTTAGATTGTAAGAAAATAAATTCGGATGAGAAAGTTCGAATTAAATCCCTTTCAATCGGTATTATCGTACCGGACAAATTTATGGAACTCGCGGAAAAAGATGAAGCGTGTTATCTTATCTATCCACATACCGTTATGCAAGAGTACGGCAAATATTTGGATGAATTGGATATGGATTTAATGTACGATGAGTTAATCACAAATCCGAACGTCAAAAAGAAAAAAATCAACGCCCGTCATCTATTGGTGCGTATCGCGCAAACGCAAAAAGAGTCTGGTTATCCATACATCTTTTTCAAAGAAAACACCAACAGAGTACATGCATTGAATCAGATCGGACAGGTCAAATTCTCGAATCTATGTACCGAAATTATGCAGGTATCTCAGGTTTCAGATATTGAGATCTACGGAAAAGAAGATAGTATCCGGTATGGTATTTCATGCAACCTTGGTTCGTTGAATATCGCAACGGTAATGGACAACAAGCGCATTAAAGAAACGATCAATACTGCAATGCGCGCCTTGACGGTTGTCACCGACGTAACAAACATCGAAATGGTTCCAACCATCGCAAAAGCAAATAGAGAACTGCATTCTGTTGGACTTGGTGCTATGAACCTGCACGGTTACCTAGCAAAAAGTTTCATCATGTACGAATCGGCAGAAGCTTTAGATTTCGCAAACACATTTTTCATGATGATGAACTACTATTCATTAGAAGCATCAATGGAAATTGCGAAAGAACGTGCCGCGACATTCACCGGTTTTGAAAAATCAGCATATGCCGATGGATCATATTTCGATCGTTACACCGAGCGCGAATATACGCCAACGACCGACAAAGTAAAAGAGTTATTTGCTGGAGTACACATTCCATCTAGCGCGGACTGGGAAAACCTAAAAGCACAGGTAAAAGAGCATGGTATTTATCACGCGTACCGTTTAGCGATCGCACCAAACCAATCGACGTCGTATATCATGAATGCGACAGCTTCGGTAATGCCGGTTGTGGATATAATCGAGGTTCGCGAGTATGGTGATAGTACAACGTATTACCCGATGCCATACCTTTCTAACGACAATTACTTTTACTTCAAGTCCGCATATGACATGGACCAATATAAAGTCTTGAAATTAATTTCCGTTATTCAAAGGCATATTGATCAAGGCGTTTCTACAATTTTGCACACGAATTCCAAAGACTCTACGAGAGATCTTGCAAAGTATTATATCTACGCACATAAACTAGGTTTAAAATCCTTATATTATACAAGGACACGTAAATCAACTGTAGAAGAGTGTATCTCTTGTTCAGCATAATATTAAAGCATTCAAGCAATCTGTAATAGCAGTTGCCAGCGCATCGATCTCTGCACCGCCTCAAAACGACGGGCAGAGATTTTTTCTTCAAACGTCAATTTTGACTTTTAATTTTTTTGTCATGAAACAATTTACAGCCGTAAACTGGAACACAGCAGACAACGATTACGTTCTGATGTTCTGGGAGCAGAATATTAGACAATTTTGGATTGATACCGAATATATACCATCTAAAGATATTGATAGTTGGAAAGGTCTTAGCTGGGATATGAAAGAGTGTTATAAGAAAGCCTTGGGTGGCCTTACCTTGCTAGATACGCTCCAAAGCCACACAGGCATGCCTAAAATTATCGACCATATAGAATCACTACAAAATAAAGCGGTGCTATCTTATATGTGTATGATGGAGGCGATTCACGCGAAATCATACTCCACAATCTTCACTACGGTCTCAACAACGAACGAGATCAATGATGTTTTTGGCTGGGTAAAAGAGAATAAATTCTTACAATATAAAGCTTCAACTATTGATAAGTATTACCGAGCGATCGATAAGGAAAATGTCACCGACGAAGAGCTTTTCATGGCATTAGCCGCGTCGGTATTGTTAGAATCGTTCCTCTTTTATTCTGGTTTCTTCTTACCACTTTGGTTATGTGGGCAGGGACAGATGGTTGCTTCGGCGGATATAATCAAAAAAATTATTGCCGATGAGTCTCTTCACGGTGTTTTCGTTGGTTTAATCGCCCAAGAAGTTTATGAACGAATTTCTAACAAAGCGGAGGTTAAAGCTCGTTTTATGAACCTATTAAACGATTTGTATGAGAATGAAATTAAATATACAGAGGAGCTTTACACCGTCGTGGGGCTAACCGCAGAGGTAAAAGAATATGTACGGTACAACGGAAACAAAGCCTTAATGAACTTAGGCTTCGACCCAATATTCGAAGTCAAACAAGTGAACCCAATCGTTTTAAATGGCTTAAATACGGAGACCACCCAGCACGACTTCTTCTCAAAAAAATCAACTAATTACGAAAAGGCTACTGAGATCGTTCACCTTATGGATGACGATTTTAAAATGAACACCTTAGTGGAAGTATAATATTCAATCAGAAGATTGTTTGCTATCAACGGAAGAAAATGCGCCTAGATATAAATTATACTTAGGCGCATTTTTTTGCGTCAACAACTTAACTGGTTTACAACAATCCTCGTGATTATACAATCGAGTAGGAAAGTAGAGATTATTTTCCCACTTGTCCTCCCACAGCAACCTTTACGTCTTGTTTCCGAAAAAAAAATCCACAAGTCTATAAGATCTCCCCAGATAAAGACGAGAACTCTCATCTCATGTGTCTGCTACATTTACCTTGATCCTTTTGTACAGTATAGGATTTCGATTTGTTTGGCAGCCTCATCCAGCAACTGAAGCCTTATATGTCGTTTCTGTCCGTTCGACCAAGAATTTCCCTAGCACTTCCGTGAGGTTCCACCTGTAATGGCGTGTCCGGGACTTACATCCCAGAATTATCGCCCATGCTGGGCGCACAAAAATAGGATATGCGGTACCAGCCCGCATATCCTATCAATCAAACTATTCAATTACTTAATGCTTAATAGCCTGGGTTCTGTACTAAACTCGGATTAATGGCTATTTGAGTTCGAGGAATTGGGAAAAGCTCCAAATTTGGATCGTTGGTAGCTTTATGATCCCACCACGAACCACTTGTAAATTTTCCAAACCGAATTAAATCCTCGCGACGTTTGCCCTCAAAGATAAACTCTCTTCCACGCTCCGCTAACAACTCGTCAAGTGTTAAGCTTGCAGTAGTATATTTAGCAGCTGGCCAGTCAGCTTCTGAGAACGCCCGTTGACGAGATTTATTTATTAACTCTACCGCCTCAGCGTTTGCTGTACCGCTATTTTTACGCATTATCGCTTCCGCTTTATTAAAATAAATTTCAGTCAATCGGTAGATGATATAATCATTCTCTTGATAATTGTCCTCGGATAATGTGCCAGTCTTATATTTATTAAATCTTGCCCCTGAGTTCTCTTCTCCTTCGGTCATTGACCCCTCAGAAGTGAGGTCACCTTCACTTTCACGTCGAATAGTATTCACATAAGCGAACGGTTTATTATTCCATTCCTCCGTTCCTAAGACCTGCTTGGTGGTTCCGTATTCATATTGCGGACCAAAAAGAAACCAATCTTCTTTACGAAGATCATTCTCTGTATAAGCATCAAAGGCAGACGGCACAACAACAAAGGCATTATTTCCTCCATACCCCACATTCAACACTTCTTTAATATTATCGTATCCCATAAAAAATCCACCCCAGTCGAATGTAAATCCAGCTTTTCTGCTAAATTGAAACTGAAATAAAGATTCTGGATTCGCGGAATTTGAATTAGAGAATAATTCATTAATATCTTTCGCCAGCTTTGGTGCACCTCCGATACCGCCAGCTTCACCCGAGATAATCTTATCACACGCGGCAATACATTCATCCCAGCGGGCGGTCCCGCTCCATTTTTCGGCATTTAAATACAATTCAGCTAACATTGCGTAGCCCGCTGCGCGCGAAACTTGGCCAATAGTATTGGCACTCGTTAATGGAAGTAGATCGACATTTTCGGTTAATTCCTGCTCAATAAATGCAAAAACTTCGGCTCGAGACTGTGTTTCTGGATTTAATGGTTCTGCTACCTTCGTTGCAATAGGAACATTTCCCCATTGATCTATGATCTTGATATAATGAAAAGCATGCAACACCTTGAGTTGGGCAACGATTACAGTTTTTTCGTCTTCTGTCAAATCCATCTCGGATACATCCAAAGATTCAATATCGGCAACCGCAGCGTTGACAAAGCCTAAACCTCCCCAAAGCAAATCCCAGTTCGATTTCATACGACTTTCATTATCTGTCCAAGTGTGATAATGCAATCGAATATGGTCCCCGCCGTCATACCCATGCTTGCCTTTTTGTGGCCAGGCTATCTGATCGGCGCTAGCTTCGCCATGATAGAAATAGCCGCTCTGACCTGTTGGCGCAAGCCAAGCCTGCATATGCGTAAAAGGCCTTAACGCAGCTTGCTGCACCTCCCGTTTGTTTTTATAAAAATTATCCTTATTCAATTCACTATACAAGTTTTCATCAAGATCTGTACAACCTGTCATCATCGTCGCCGCAACCGCCATACTAGATGCTACAGCAAATATATTTTTTGTTCTAAATTTCATTATTTCTATGCTTAAAATCCCACATTCAAACCGATAGACCAAGATTTGGTTCTTGGATAAAAACCTCTCCAATCGATCCCCGCATCAAAACCAGTATCTTTAATCTCAGGATCTAATCCCGAATAACCTGTTATTGTCGCAATATTTCGTCCTGTAACATATACGTATAAATTACGCACATAATCGTTGTTCATTTTAAAATTATACCCTAAGGTAACGTTGTCTAATTTCACAAAGTTTCCATTCTCGAGGTAATAATCAGAATATTGAGGATCATCGTCGAGCTGACCATGCGTAGTGAAAGCATCTTCCAATACGTTATTTGGTAACCATTTCTGATTAGCAAAATACATTTGCGGCGTATTTAAAATATCGAACTTGAATTTTCCCCTAAAAAATATAGACAAATCAAAACCTTTATATGTAAACCGGTTCCCTAGTGACAATTGATACTTCGGCACCCCATTTCCGATGTAGCTTAAATCGTCACTATTCATCTCATCTGCTAAGCCGGTGGTACCGTCAGCTTTATAGAAAAGCCACTTCCCTTCGTCCGTGAAACCCGCAAATCTCTTACCGTAGAACGCACCGAGTTCGCCGCCCTCTTCCAAACGGATCGCAGCACCGAGGTTTCCCGGTGAAGGGAGGCCTCCATACTCCTGATAATCAGACTTGAAGGTTTCATTTGAAAGTTTAGTCAGTTCATATTGTTGATAGCTTCCTGTAAAATCCACCGTCCATGAAAATTCTTCGCGCTGCATTGCAACGGCTGACAATTGCAGCTCTATCCCCTTGTTACTAATAGAACCTACGTTTGTGAGGATCCCGCCGCCTATGTACGATGGCATTTGGGCTGAATATTGAAAAAGTAAATCTTTAGTTTTTCTGTTATAAAGATCTAACGCACCTGTAATCTTATTGTTAAATAAGCCGAAGTCAACACCTAAGTTCCACTCCTCTTTTTGTTCCCAGCGTAAATCTGGATTCGGATTTTTGACAGGACCATACGTTTGATAATAAATGTTGTCCTGCGGGTACACTCCCCCCGTACCTAAAGTAATCAACGATTGATAATTTCCAATATCTTGGTTTCCTGTTACGCCAAAACCCAGACGAACTTTTAAGTCATTTACGACTTCTTTATTGGTGAAAAAATCCTCGTTTGTAATTGTCCATCCTGCGGAAATAGCCGGGAAATTACCCCATTTATTATTCTTACCAAAACGAGACGATCCTTCCCGACGTAATATCCCAGTCACGAAATATTTGTCGTCAAAATTATAGTTCACACGTCCGAAAAAGGCAACTAACGTATTATCCTCCTTAAACGACCCCAACTCTGGTCTTGGTAATTTATCATTCGTTAACGCTGTACCAGCTCCTAAATTCCAATCTAAAAAACCGTCAGTCGTGAACCCATTGTTACTCACATCGAAGGTTTCTCGCGTATGATACTGGTAACTATAGCCTAATAATCCCGTTATATGATGCTTTTCGTTAAACGTTTTATTATAATCAAGCATGGTTTCAAAGGTTTTTGTCCAATCCAAAAAGTTCCCTTTATACGCATATCCCATTCCTTGGTATTCTGAATTTTCACGTTGATCCCAATCTTGAGTCGAGCGATATCTTCTATCATTATAATTATCGCGGACATAGGAACCAAAACCTGTCCAACTTAACTCATCAAGGATCTTCACCTTCACGCGCGCATCAGCCGAAAATGTCTGTTGATCGCGTTCATCCTTCCGATGGGCAAAACGACTTAGCGGGTTATAATTGTTATACGATTGCGTTTGATAAAACGAACCGTCCTCATTGTATAAGGGAGCCGTGGGGTTACGCTGTACCGCTTGCTCGAAATCCGGCACATTACCATTACTATTTACATCATCATTATTAATATTGTCAGCCTTACCACCAAGCATGTTCGCTTTGTTAAAGTTTCCCGCCATATTCATATCGAATGTTAAGCGGTCCTGAAGGCCCGTCTGCGAGAAACTCATTCTCCCACCGACCTGCTTTCTCCCATTTTCAATAGCAATCCCCTGGGCATCTTCATAATTTAAAGACACGCGGTAATGTGAGTTTTCTCCTGAACCTGTTGCAGCAAAATTATGGAAATGTGAAAAATTGTTTTTGTCAATTAACTCGTCAAATAGATCTGTGGATGCGCCAAGATCCTCCGTTTCCGGAATATCCCCATTCGCAATATGATCGCGAAACTGTGAGGCAGATAGCATATTTGGCTTTTTCGCAACAAATTCACGCTGACCGTAAGTGAAATATTCAAACTGCGGTTTACTTCCTGCCTTACCTTTCTTTGTGGTAATCAAGATCACCCCGTTGTTACCACGCGTACCGTAAATTGCCGCTGCCGAGCCGTCTTTCAATACGTCCATTGATTCGATATCACCCTGTTTCACTAAATCTAAATTCCCGCCAGGTATCCCATCAATAACGATTAATGGGCTCAAAGAGCCCATTACCGAACTCATCCCGCGCAATTGAATCCCCGTTCCAGAGTTTGGATTACTACCATGTTGCCGCGTAATATTTAAGCCTGCTACCTTACCCTGAATAAGTTCCATAGGACTACGCATGCCCCCTTTATTGAAATCTTTCTCTTTCACAGAAACAACAGCTGAGGTAATTTCCTTTTTCTTTTGCGTACCATATCCCATGACAACAACTTCATCTAACGCTTCTCCAGATGAGATAAGCGAAAAATTGAGCGTTGACGAAGAAACCGGCAATTCGACACTTTCATAGCCTATAAAAGAAGCAACAAGAATTTGACCTGGGCTAGCGGGTATCGAATATTCACCATTCCGGCCCGTCTGTACAGCTTCTGTCGTTCCTTTAACGGTGATGGTTGCACCGGCAACGGCAGCTCCTGTTGCGCTGTCAGTTACTTTCCCTTTTACAACATCTTGTTGAGGCATAATAAGGTTAGAATCTGGCCTAGGCGGTACAATGCCCGTACTGGCGTGCCCATAGCTTACAGCTAATAAAGCGAACGAAAAAGCCCATAACCTGCTCGTGCCGCATTTAAATTTGTGTGAGTTCCACATAATAGTTGTCGTTTATTAATTTTTGTAGTTTAGCTAAAACGTTTTATGAAAAGGTTTATAAAATACGACGGAACCGCTCAAAAAACGGTGCATATCGTCTCCTCAATAAATATAGTTTAACACTAATTAACACAAAATATTTACAACGTCAAACTTTTTTAAAAAAATAAGAAGTCAATAAAACAATTTAGCATGGGTTAAATTGAAGGTTTTAGGTTATTGCTCGCAAGCAATGTGTATACTATTATACTATAAATAAAGAAAAAACAACGATGAATAAGCACCCAAAAAACCAAATAATAGATCTATTAATATCGGTACCTGCATCAATTTATATTGAATTAACAAGTTCAAAAAGACAACATTAGATACACAAACAACTAATTTACAGACCCCAATATTCACCTTAAAAAAACATTTATTGTCACTCAACACGAGTGAAGAATTTATACCAAACTAGCCGATATTCGTATCTGATTTTCGACGATAACATCTACTCTGCATTTCTAAAAAACAAAGTTCGGTCAATCAAAACAAGTATAGTCTTTTTACGGTTTCTTGGTTCTCTTCTGCCCCATACTTTTTGATTGGCGAGCAACATTCACTTCAACACTTTACATCTTTTATTACGTCGAGACAACGTAACCAAAAATAACGACCTAAATACTTATTAATTTAATATAAACTTAGCTTCTCATGTTTTTAAAATTCGGCGTTCGAACCGAACTAACTATTATCGTTTCTTCATCAGAAGCGGCTGGAGGTATAATATTACAGAAGCGCTACGCCTACTTATCTTGGGATTCCCTGCAATAATCACTAAGTTTGTTAAACAACATATATAACATGAAAATAATTGCAGTAGGCAGAAATTATATTAACCATGCCAAAGAATTGAATAACCCAGTTCCGACAGAACCTGTTATCTTCATGAAGCCCGATACCGCGATTTTGAAGGATAACAAGGATTTCTATTATCCGGAGTTTTCAGATGATGTCCATTATGAGGTAGAATTGGTCGTTCGTATATGCAACGAAGGGAAACACGTCGCCTCAAAATTCGCACACAAATATTACGACGCGATCGGCCTCGGAATAGACTTCACGGCACGCGACGTACAAACGAAACTTAAAGAGCGCGGACTTCCATGGGAACTTGCGAAATCATTCGACCATTCTGCGGTAATGAGCCCGCTCCTTGCTAAGACAGAATTCCCTAATCTAAACGAGTTGGAATTCTCATTGAAAAAAAATGGGGAGACCGTACAGGTAGGAAATACAAAAAACATGATCTTCGATATTCAAATGCTTATCGTATACATATCGAAATATATCACCCTACGCAAAGGAGACTTGATTTATACGGGAACACCCGAAGGAGTCGGCCCGGTTTCTATTGGCGATAAACTTGAAGGTTTCATTGCAGAAAAAGCAATGTTTAGCTGCCAAGTAAAATAACAATATTAATTAAAATAGGAAAACCAAGTATCACCCTATTTAAAACCCCATTCATGAAAAAACGTAGTGCTTTATTTCTATTCTTAAGTTTAACACTTGGATCGCTCTATGCGCAGAAAAACGATATAATTACCTCCAGAAATTATCCACAGGGCTATTTCAGGAATCCGCTCAATGTAGCGATGGACGCATCAGGGTCTTTTGGCGAATTACGTTCGACGCACTTTCATGCGGGCGACGACTACAGAACGCAGCAGCGAATAGGCCTCCCTTTACACGCTGCCGCTGAAGGATATGTATCCCGTGTGCGCGTGCAAATTGGTGGAGGCGGCAACTCGGTTTACATTAATCACCCTAATGGATATACAACCGTTTATCTACACATGGATAGTTTCAACGATGCCTTAACAAACATCATCCGCGCCGAACAATATAAACAACGACGGTTTGATGTAGACGTGACAGTGAAATCCGATCAAGTAAAGCTAACAAAAGGACAGCTAATTGGGAAAGCTGGAAATACAGGTGGTTCCGCCGGCCCTCACCTTCACTTTGAAATTCGAGACACAAAAACGCAGCATCCTTTAAACCCGCAGTTATTTGGTTTACGGTTCAAAGATAGCTATGCTCCAACAATTAACGGGTTAATGGTGTATGATTTGAACGACCCCATCTTTAACGAACATACCCCCCGAAAAGTTGTTCCCTTGAAAGCGCTTCCGGGCAACCGCTACTCAACTACGTCCTCGTCCCCAATTCCGGTAAAAGGAAAATTTGGTTTTGGTATTTCAAGCATCGATCGACACCGCGCCGGCGGGTTTAAAAATGGCGTATATTCAATCGAACTTTTCGTCGATGGAGAGCCTAAATCAACCATACTGTTCGAAGAGCTTGATTTTAACACTTCACGCGGCATACATTCCTATATTGACTATCCCTACTGGAAAAAAACGAAAGTAAAATATCAAAAAAGCTTTAAAGACCCGGGAAATGCCGTTGAGATCTTCAAACATCTAGGCGACCAATTGGGAGTAATCGATCTAGCCGAAAACAAAGTTTATCAAGTGAAATATGTCGTAAAAGACGTTCAAGGTAACTGTAGCGAACTGAACTTTACGATTAAAAACACCGTCACAAATGCGGCGCCGCAAACGCACCCTGCGGCGAAGGTATTCTCATTCAACACAGACAATAATTTTATCAAAGAAGATGTCGAGGTAAAGATTCCAAAAGGGTCTTTGTACGGTGACGTAGATTTCCAATACGCCAATGCAGCACAGCGTGCGAATGCTTACTCCCTGACTCATGCAATACATAACAATCTTACGCCAATATTTTCAGCCTATAACCTCCGTATAAAGCCGACGAATCTTCCAACACGCTTACAAGATAAAGCATTGATTGCTTCACTAGAAAATGGTTCCGAGGGGGGGCGTTTTGAAAACGGATGGGTAACGGTAAATACTCGAAATTTCGGACACTTTTATGTTGTTGTAGACACAATCGCACCGACAATTTCCCCACGTAACTTAAGCAACGGTAAGAATGTACGGGCCCAATCCAAGATAGATTTCACCATACGAGACAACTTCTCTGGCATTCAATCGTTCGATGGTTACATTGATGGCGAATGGGTACTCATGGAGTATGACTCAAAAAAACGCCACTTGTGGCATAAGTTTGAATCCACACTTAAAAAGGGCACACACAAATTTAAACTGGTCGTAAAAGACTGGAAAGATAATGAGAAAGTATACGAAGCATCCTTCATCCGCTAACTCGCAATACAACGATCATAAATAAACAGCACCAAATATGGTAGTACTAAATATTGGCGATAAAGCGCCAGAAATTGAGGCAAAAAATCAATCGGGAGAAACAATAAAACTTTCTGACTTTCAAGGTCATAAAGTGATCCTCTACTTTTACCCAAAAGATAATACCCCGGGATGTACCACAGAAGCATGTAATTTTAGAGACAACTACCAGTCACTTGGAAAAGAAGGTTTCAAAGTCCTTGGCGTCAGCGTGGATAGCGAACAGTCTCATCAAAAATTCATTAGTAAATTCGAACTTCCTTTCGACCTACTTGCCGATGACGATCACAAAATCGTTAATGATTATGGCGTATGGGTAGAGAAAAACATGTATGGTCGTAAATATATGGGCACCGCGCGCACTACTTTTGTTATCAACGAACAAGGCGTCATTGATCATATTATAAAAAAGGTTGACAACAAAAATGCATCGCAACAAATTAAAAATTTGTACCTAAAATAACTCGACTGCATTTTTCTATTATCTAAAGTCTAATATATATATTTGCCCTTATGAGCAAGCAAACAGACGATTTTTTCAAAAATATCATATCACACGCTAAAGAATACGGATTTGTATTCCCATCTAGTGAAATTTATGACGGGCTGAGCGCCGTCTACGACTATGGACAATTAGGTTCTGAATTAAAAAATAATTTGAAAACCTACTGGTGGAAGTCGATGGTTCAAATGAATGAAAACATAGTGGGTATCGATGCCGCTATTTTCATGCATCCAACGACATGGAAAGCTTCGGGCCACGTGGATGGTTTCAGCGATCCTATGATCGATAACAAGGATTCTAATAAGCGTTATCGTGCGGACCAATTGATTGAAGATAAAATTGAACGCTACCAAAAAGACGGCAAAACCGACAAGGCTGATCAACTACAAAAAGATCTCGACGCTGCCCTTAACGCGGACGATCTCGCTCGCCTGAAAACCATCATAGAGGAGCATAATATTGTTTGTCCTTTTTCAGGAACAAAAAACTGGACCGATGTTCGTCAGTTTAACCTCATGTTCGCGACGCAAATGGGAGCAATGGCAGACGGCGCGGAACAGGTGTATCTTCGCCCAGAAACGGCTCAGGGTATATTTGTAAATTTCTTAAACGTGCAAAAAACGGGTCGCATGAAAATTCCTTTTGGAATTGCGCAGATCGGTAAAGCATTCCGTAATGAAGTGATTGCTCGTCAATTTATTATGCGGATGCGCGAATTTGAACAAATGGAGATGCAATTTTTTGTACGCCCGGGCACCGAACTGGAATGGTTTAAAAAATGGAAGGAGACGCGATTGAAATGGCATTTAGCGCTCGGATCAGACGAAGCAAAATACCGATTTCATGACCACGTAAAGCTTGCTCATTACGCGAACGCGGCAGTGGATATCGAATATGAATTTCCGTTTGGTTTCAAAGAAGTAGAAGGTATACACTCGCGTACCGATTTCGATTTAAAACAACACCAAACATTTTCTAAAAAGAAACTCCAATATTTTGATCCGGAGATCAATCAGAATTACATACCTTACGTAATTGAAACATCCATCGGATTAGACAGGCTATTCTTAACCGTTCTAGCGAACTCTCTTGTAGAGGAAGACTTATCTACCGAAGAGAAGAAAGACTCTCGTGTCGTATTGAAGTTTCACCCAACAATTGCACCAGTTAAAGCCGCGATCTTACCGTTAACTAAAAAAGATGGACTCCCTGACAAAGCGCGTGAAATTATGTCGAGATTAAAATTTGACTTCAATTTACAATACGACGAAAAAGATGCAATAGGTAAACGTTACCGTCGTCAAGACGCGATAGGCACCCCTTTCTGTATTACGGTAGATTATCAAACCCTAGAAGATAATACAGTGACTATTCGTCACCGTGACAGTATGGAGCAAGAACGTGTCGCTGCAGCCGACCTAAGTAAAATCATTGGAGAGCTTACGAGCTGGAACAATGTGTTGGAGAACTTGAAATAATCTGCAGATCCGAAATACAATAAATCCGAAATACAATAAGAGGGTATCCATCCAATTAAATACAATTTAATTGGATGGATTTTTTTCAACCTTTCCCATAGGGTTTCTGTCAGTTATTTTGATTCGAAGTTGAACGTCTTGACGGCGCCTTCAAAATTCTTTTGCTCCTTCATCTGGGTACTTTTAACAGCCTCGAAGCATTTCTGAATTTCAAGATATTTTGTATCTTGAGCACTAAATTTTAATAAACTTTCGACTTATGAATACTTCCAACACCACAAATCATGTCGGTAAAAAAATCACCCGTATTCGCGAGCTTCGCGGCATGAAACAAGAAACGTTAGCTACCGAATTAGGTGTAAGTCAACAAACAATATCCAATATCGAGAAAACCGCTATCATCGAAAGCGATTTACTAGAACAGGTCGCTCGTATTTTGGGTGTTACTCCAGATGTCATTGAAAATTTCAGTGAGGACACCGTGTTCAACATAATTAACAATACATTTCAAGACAGTAGTTCGAATAACAATAATTACGTCTGCACAATCAACCCTCTCGATAAAATTATCGAATTGTACGAACGGTTACTCGATGCAGAAAAATCTAAAGTTGCATTTCTCGAAAAGACATTGGGTCAAAAGTAGTCCCCTGCGAAAAAAGTGACGTCCCTTTGTCGTAGGGAGGCCAAAACGAAATGACCAGATTGGTGAAGAAAGCCAAAATGTTATTCGTGTATATATTCTTCCACAAGGTCCACGTGTTGCTTACATCCCCACACTACTTGATGAATCTTTTGTACGCGCAATTTATTAACGAATAAACAAACCCACTCGAAAATTCCAGTTGGAATCCTAAATGATTTTTATCACCCGTTCCCCATTCACGAGCACGTTAACCTTCGAACCGGCCTCCCCATTCACCGTATAATCGACTACTTTACCTTCTTTCCAAACGATATCAACTGTATAATTTCCGCGCGCCTTTAGACCGCTTACCTTCCCCTCTTTCCATGCAGATGGCAGCGCAGGTAGTAAATGGATATATCCGTCATGCGATTGCAATAGCATCTCAGCGATCCCCGCCGATCCACCAAAGTTCCCATCAATTTGAAATGGCGGATGTGCACAGAATAAGTTTGGATAAGTTCCTGCACCAACTCCCTCATAAGTGATATCGTTTGCGAACGCCGGTTTCAAAAGCTGCCTTAATATCTCTAAAGCGTGATCGCCGTCATGTAAACGTGCCCAGAATAATATCTTCCAAGCACGTGACCATCCGGTGCCTTCGTCGCCGCGTACCCGCAATGTCTTTTTCGCAGCATCGGCCCATTCCGGCGTGGTTACTGGCGAGATGAAATGAGCTGGGTACAAACCATACAAATGAGAAACATGCCTATGTTTTGGTTCTGGTTCCTGATAGTCTTCAAGCCACTCCATCACACGTCCAGACTCACTAACCACAACAGGTGGCGGAACCTCTTTAAGTTGCGCTGAGAGCTCCTCGGTGAAAGAGTCCCCTAATGCTAATATTTCATTGGCCTTGATAACGGATTCATATAACTCGCGAACAATTTGGTTATCGATAGTAGGTCCCATCACTACGGCAGTAGTTTTTCCATTAGCCATTGTGAACGCATTCTCGGGCGATACGGATGGCGCTGTTACCCACCAGCCTGTCCTAGGGTCCTTCACCAGCGTCGCATGATAAAACTCCGCCGCACCTCGCAAGATCGGATACACTTCAGCCAGATACGACCTATCACCTGTAAAAAGATAATGCTCCCATAGGTGATTGCAAAGCCAGCCGGAAGCAGTGCTTGCTCCCCATGACGCCTGCTCTCCTGGTGCGGTATATCCCCAAACATTGGTCATCATATAGGCTACCCAGCCTGGCGCATTGTAGTATGCTTTCGCTGTCTTTTCTCCTTCCCTAGCAAGTCGCTTTATCATATTGATAAATGGAAGGTGATATTCAGATAAGTTACTTACTTCCACTCCCCAATGATTCATTTGAGCATTGATATTTAAATGATAATCACCATTCCAGGGTGTTTGAATCTGATGAGCCCATAGTCCCTGCAGATTCGGTGGAAGTGCCTTTTTATGATCAGGCGCAGAACTACTGATACTCAAGTAACGTCCAAATTGGTAATATAATGCTGCTAGATCGTTGTCTTTTTCGGGTTGCGCATAAAAATTTGCTATGCGCTCGTCCGTGGCAAACACGGCATTTTCAACGTCCCCATTTAGCTCAAGAGAAACCCGATCAAACTTTTCGCTAAAAGCCCCCTGATGTGCAGAAAGTAATGTTTTAAAAAGCTTATCCTCAACTTTAGCAAGCTCGTTGTCCACCTCGAGCTGGGGTGAACCACCGTAATAATCGGTTGAAGCCGCAAAAAACAGCAGTACTTGGTCCGCCCCTTTAACCAAAATCTGATTGTCATACACCATTTTTGTACCTCCTGTAGCGACAACCTTGACTTTTCCCGCAAATTGCAGTCCATTTCCCCCTGTACCATCCGGAAGTGTTCCCGTCCAACGGATAATGTCTTCATTTACTTGAATATCAGAAATATTCTCGTCTCGATAAAAATGAGTCGCAAATGTTATCGACTTTTTCTTACTCGCTGTAAGCCTTATTACTCCTACATTGGCATCAAACGAGGTGAAGTATTCGCGTAAATAAGACGTACCCTCCACGTCAAAGGCGGTTGTTGCGATAGCATGCTGGATATCTAAAGTGCGCTTATAGTTACTAACCGTACCTGGAAGGGTATGCAGAAAGTTTAGAAATCCAAAGTTCTGAAAACTGCCGTATTGAACGCTCGACCCGTTCCCGCTACCGGATCCGGGTCCTTCACAAACAAAATTTTCGTTGACCAACGCTTCTGCAAGGTCATTCTTTCCTGCAAGTAAGTGCTTTTGAATTTCGGCAACACTTTTATAGGCGTCGTAATTATTTGGATCTTGATGGCTTCCCGACCACATGGAAATCTCATTCAAAACAATCGATTCGTCCTGAACCTTTCCGTCGGGCATCATCCCAATTAAGCCATTCCCGAGAGGAAGCGTTTCTTCCCATCGTCCGGCAGGCTTATCATACCACATCGTTAGCTTTTGTGCCTTTAAGAGGCCAATCGGCAATAGCAGGGCTAAACTTATTACAATTTTTGCAAAATTCATTTTGAAAACAGTCTATTTATAAAAAACGAATGTGCCCGAAATATTCGCAGACTCCACGTTCTCAAGCGCCTTAAACTTAATATATTTTTGTTTGACACGCCTAAGGTCTATACGCTGTGCCACAGGATTTGCTCGAATATTAGAAAATTCACCACTTGTGACAGGAGTCCACGTTTTTGCATCCTCGCTAACGAATACCTCGTACTTTAAAACAGTACCTTTTGTTCCGCTCTGCGGGTTGGGAAGGTAACCTAATCCAGAAATTGGTGCATTGATCGCAAAAATAATTTCACGCGCTGCATGTTTCAATGAAACTTGTAAATGCCCATCCTCATCGATCGCTCTAGCGAGTTTTTTGGATCCCACAACCGCATATTGATCAGCTGTTAATTCGACCTTACCCTGTTCATCATTGTCGAATGAGAAAGGTGCATCAAACTCTTTAAACAATCCGAAATCACTTAATGCCGGTGCCACCGGAGCGTATAACGTAAGCTTCAACCTCGAGGCGGAGACGGGCTTATCTAGTTTTATCAATCGCGTCGAACCGATACTGGTTACCTTGGCAAGAGGAGCCCAATCTCCATCCTGGAGAACTTCAATATTTACACTATCGATACGCTGTCCCAATTTAATATTCTCCCGCAGACGAATAAGATCGAACTCTTGATTTTCCGGCAGGGTGATCTCCAGTTCAGGGTTATGGACATGATCATCGGAAGCAAAATATGAATAGCGATCATCATCCAATAAATTCGCGGTGCCAAAGATTTCTGAATTACCGCGCACATTAGAGGCTTTAATCTGCGCACCCTCAGCCAAATTTACGGCGAATGTCTCCTTTAGCTTACGGCCGAAAGCAGCTAGCGATTTGACGTCATTGTCGTGTAATTTTCCCTCTGGCATCGGTGCCAAGCCAAGATTCATATTCGCGCCACGTCCGACGGATTTGAGATATATCTCAAAAAGCTGGTTAGGTGTTTTGACTTCACTATTTTGATCCTCATGATAAAACCAGCCTGGTCGCTGCGGCACATCACATTCCGCTGGAATCCAATATTTACCATTTCGGGTACCCGATGGAGAAGTGGAATAATCCGAATCCCCCGGTACCGGAGTCCGGCCATCTATGCCTTGTGGCGTAAATGTTGCCCAGCTCGTTTCAGCGGCAAAACCCTTTTCGTTTCCTACCCAGCGCATATCAGGACCAACATCAGAGAAAATCATCGCCATCGGCTGCTTCTGACGGACGATAGGCCAAGTTTTATCTTTCCATTGATAATACGTCGTACGATTGATTGTTCGTTTTTCGTTTTTCCCTCCATAATAACCATCACCACCGTTCGCGCCGTCATGCCAAGAGGTGAACAAAGGGCCGTAACCGGTCATCAGTTCGGTTAATTGTTTTTGGTAGGCAGTGACGTATTCTGGACTTGCATACCGTGTATCGTTCCTGTCCCATGCGGAAAGGTATACTCCGAAAGCTAGTCCTGCATCTTTAGATGCAATCATGAATTCTTTTACCATATCCCCTTTCCCGTTTTCCCACGGCGAACTTGCGACACTGTAATCGGTGGTCGAAGTTGGCCACAGACAGAAACCATCGTGATGCTTAGCAACCGATATAAGTCCGTTAAATCCGGCCGTCTTAGCAGCTTGGGCAATTTGTTTAGCGTCAAACTTAGTAGGGTTAAAAATTTCTGGATCTGCATCACCGTACCCCCACTCTTTATTTTGAAACGTTGTAGGCGTATAGTGTATTAAACAATATGTTTCCATTTCATGCCAACGCAGCTGCCGTTCTGAAGGTAATACGCCGTAAGGTTCAGGAGCTTGCTGCGCCAATAAAAAACTTGGAAGCAGAAGTGCCCACAATAAGGATTTAGATTTGTTCATGTTCGCTTGTAAATAAAGAGTGAAAATAGCAAATAGGATTGACACTTCGATATAATCAAATTCTATATAATTAAAGTTATTAAATAGCAATTATTTATCTACCATCAACAGAATCAATATATACTATTGATTACCAGCTACTACACTTCCAGCATAACTGGTTCCGCGCGGATGCTCCGCACTGTACGACCAGAGCAAAGAGACTTGGGATATCGGCGCAAGGACTAACTGCTCATATGCCGAGACAATAACATTCCTTTTGTCCAATAATGAGGTAGCCCAGCCAACATGTTAATACACCTATTAGAAATTAAAATATTCGCTTGGTTAGCACAAAACAAAACGCCGAAGCTACGAGACTTCATTTAAATTTCGTACCTTAAAGTCGTTATTCAAAATTTAAAAAAATGGCAACAATTAAATTTAAAGGTTCTCCGGTTAATACGCTCGGCAGTCTCCCGTCAGTAGGTGATATTGCACCAAATTTCAAGTTAACATCGGGTGATTTATCTGAAAAATCCTTAAGCGATTTCAAAGGAAAAAAAGTAGTATTAAACATCTTTCCTAGTGTCGATACAGGAACATGCGCGGCATCGGTTCGTAAATTCAATGAGAAAGCTTCAGCTTTAGAAAACACCGTTGTTTTATGCATTTCACGTGATCTTCCATTTGCACAAGGACGCTTCTGCGCAGCCGAAGGGTTGGAAAATGTTATTATGCTTTCAGAATATAAAGACAGTAATTTCTCTGATGCTTACCATTTACGTTTCACCGACGGCCCACTAGCAGGTCTATTAAGTCGTTCGGTGGTTGTAATCGACGAGAACGGAAATGTGAGCTACACCGAGCAAGTCGAAGAGACAAGTGAGGAGCCAAATTACGATCAAGCAATCACAGCGTTATAAGAACGGTACATTAAAAAAAATGCTTTTAGAATTTATCGCTCTAAAAGCATTTTTTTTGCTCTATTTGGACAGATACTTATTTAGTTGTTTCGAGAGCTTGGATAATATCGTTGATAATATCGTCTTTATCTTCCAAACCAACCGAAAGACGTATTGTACCGGGGCGAATTCCAAGGTTTATTTTCTCCTCATCGGTTAGCTTGGAATGCGTGGTAGAGCCTGGATGTGTTGCGATCGACCGGGCATCACCTAAGTTCGATGTATATAATATCATTTGCAGCGCGTCAATAAAACGAAAAGCACGTTCCGCCCCACCCTTAACTTCAAATGTCACAATCCCACCACCGGCTTTCATTTGTTTGGTTGCCAACAAATACTGCGGATGAGAGGGTAAAAATGGATATTTTACATCGTCAATTTCATCATGCCCCTCTAATGCTTCGGCAAGCGCAAGCGCACTGCTACAGTGACGATCCATTCTTATACCGAGCGTATCCATGCTTTTAGAAAGTATCCATGCGTTAAACGGAGACATAGCGGGCCCCGTATGACGGATGAAAAAACGTAACTCATCGATTAGGCTCGATGCCCCCACTACGACTCCGCCGAGAACGCGCCCTTGTCCGTCCATATATTTAGTGGCCGAATGAACCGACAAATCAAACCCATATTTCAAAGGCTTCTGCAAGTACGGCGTTGCAAAACAATTGTCGATAACAAAAATTACGTTTGGATGTTTCGCTTTTAACCCGCCAACAAATTCTAAATCCGCAAGCTCCAATCCGGGATTCGACGGTGATTCCAAGAATACTATTTTTGTATTTTCTTGTATTGCGTCTTCCCACGCCTTATTATCAACGGCCTCCACATACGTGTGCGTCACCCCCCAACGTGGGAACACCTGCGTAAAAAGTTGATGTGTCGATCCGAAAATAGCTCGCGAGGAGACAATATGATCTCCGTGCCGCACCAAGGCAGCGAAACTAGCAAATACTGCAGCCATTCCTGAAGCAAATGCTAAGCCTGCTTCTGCCTGTTCACCGATGCATACTTTATTGATAAATTCTGTCGTATTCGGATTTGCGTAACGTGAATAAACCATCCCCTCTTCCTCGTCGGCAAAAATAGCACGCCCTTGCTCTGCGCTATCAAAGATAAAACTAGAGGTGAGATACAATGGAACGGAATGCTCTCTGGTAGCGGAACGATTAGCCTGTTCCCGAATGATTTTAGATTGATCTTTTTCCATGATGAGCAAATTTAATTTTTTTAGTCTACTAGTTTAGTATTTTGTTCAGTTTTTTTAACGAAAAAACGCGTAAAATATCACAAACACTCCCCCAATTTGAAAATTAAGACGCATCGCACATGTTAACGTGAAGCCTCATCAAATGCATGTTAACCAAGCAAACCTAACCAGCACCAAGACACCTGAGACTTGAATACAACGTTCGCCCGCTTAATCCGTTTGTTCTCATCAACTGAAAATAAAACAAGTCTTGATATATTTTAATTTAGATTTGCATTTATGCGAAATAAATGCTATGTTAGCATAACAAAAACAATTCCCGCTAACCATTAAGCGTATGAAAAGATTACTATTCGCAATATTCCTTGCAAGCCCATCAATGTTGTGGGCGCAAGGCTCTCAAGTGAACACACAAAGCCAAAAACAAGTCGGTATGGCTGGAGCTGGATCAGCACTTTTCATAGACGCTTCCTCCATTTTCTACAGCCCTGGTGCCTTAGCGAAAATGGACCATAACGAAGTGTCTGCGGGTGCGAGCGCGGTGATGTACCGATCGGCTTTCAGAGAGATCAACAGTACCACCACCCATCATTCAAAATTTCAAATCAGTCCTCCTTTTTCAATCTTTGCCACTTTCGGGCCTAAAGATTCTTGGTGGAAGGCGGGCCTTGGTATATACACACCCTTTGGTGGAGCAGTGGATTGGGGCGATCAATGGCCGGGCAAATATGAGTTAAATTCGTTACAATTGCGCGCGATATATTTTCAGCCAACATTGAGTTTCAAGCTCACCGAAAACTTTGGTATAGGTGGTGGCTTTGTGTACAACCTTGGGTTCGTCGACCTCACACGCTCCATCCCAATTTCCAATGCAAACGGAGAACCTGGAAAAGCAGAACTATCAGGTGTTGGTACGGGCACGGGATTCCACGTCGGCGTACATTATAATTTAGAAGATGATTTTGCAATATCGTTAAGCTATCGGTCAAAAGTAGTAACCAAGCTGAAGGATGGCGACACCGAATTCACTGTCCCAGCTGCGCTGTCCTCGTCGTTTCCAAACACGAAATTTGATGCGGAGCTTCCCTTACCGGGATCTTTCAACTTAGGAATTTCCTTCCCAGCGGGAGAAAAAGTTGATATCGCTGCCGATGCGACGATCATAGGCTATGAAATCTACGAAGAGCTCGTTTTCGATTACCACGACAATACTGCAGCCCTACAAGATACCCGTCAGACCAAGAAATATGAAAATGCATTTTCTGGTAAAGTTGGTGTTAATTACCAAACCACGAACAGGCTTGCGCTTCGTGCAGGAGCCGGTTATGTGTACAGTCCTGTACGTGGCCCATATGTTTCACCCGAAACACCGGATAATAACCGCGTGATGGGATCCATAGGATTTACCTACGATATTAATGAAAAATGGGATATATCTGGAGCCTACGTATTTCAACACTTGGCCGAGCGCACAGTTTCTAATGTAGACTCTGGGCTCACTGGGGCATATGCAACTAACATCCACGCCCCTGGTTTTTCTTTAACTTATAAATGGTAAAATATGAAAAGCGCATTCAAAAATATAGGGCTTTATGTAAGCCTATCCGCTATCTTAGTTGCATCCTCGTGTAAACCAGAGTTGTCCGATTTTGAACCTCAAGCAGGACAAGCAGATTTTACTAAATATATCGCTATTGGAAACTCGTTGACCGCCGGGTATGCTGACGGTGGCCTGTACCTCGAAGGACAAGAAGTCGCCTACCCGAATTTGTTAGCCGAACAGCTTTCCAGTGTTGGTGTTGGAGAATTCAGAAGTCCACTTTTTTCCCAGGACCAAAGAAACGGCTCCGGATACCTAAAGCTCACGGGATTGCAAGATGGGCAGCCTGTCCTCGAACCGGTAACAACCGAACTAGCAATAAGAGGTGTGAATCCAAAGAACGACCCTCTGTATACGAAATTTACGAGTGATATTGAAAATTTCGGTGTTCCGGGTATGCGAATGGATTTGGCATTTGCTCCGGGTCTTGGCACACAACTTGGGAATCCGTTTTTTGAACGGTTACTTGACGATGATGCGCCACAAACCTTAACCTACCAACAATACGTTTCGGAAAAAGAACATACGTTTTTTTCCTTCTGGCTTGGCAACAACGACATTCTGGGTTACGCAATGAACGGTGCGGTGGCTGTTGAGGACGATCCGACAACGACGCTCACGCAAACATCAACATTTACAGCACTACTCAATAACTTTATCGATGCTTTAACCGTGGGGGATACAAAAGGCGTGTTAGCGACAATCCCGGACGTCACGGCTATACCGTTCTTCACAACGGTGACGCGCAGCGCTCTACTAGCGGCCGCCTCAGCAAGTGCAGGCCAAGAAATTGAAAATATTTATATTACTGCGGGGTCAGGCGAACCTCGGGCGGCAACTGACGAAGACCTATTTGTCCTACCCTTTTCCTCTTCAGGCCTTTTAGGCAGTACAAGCGACCAAAACCCTGCTCCTTATGGCTTGCACCCGTTAAACCCGGTAGAAAGCAAGTATGTATTGGACGCTCAAGAAGTCAAAGAGGTTCAAGCGCGCGTCAAAGAGTTCAACGCCGCCATAAAGGACGTCGCAAAAGCGAAAAACTTAGCCCTTGCCGATGCGTTTACTTACCTAAACAAAATAAAAAGCCCTGGTATCCAATACAACGGAATAGGTGTCAATGCATCCTTCATAACTGGAAATGCTTTCTCACTTGACGGCATACATTTAACACCAATGGGGAACGCACTCCTTGCCAATCTATTTATCGATGCGATCAATTCGACTTACCGCAGTAAATTACCTAAGGTAAATGCGGCGCAGTATCGTGGTGTGAAGTTTCCCTAGATAGTATATTCCAAAACACCCTTAAGCTCAACTACAAAATGCAAGTTGAGCTTTTTTTATGCCTTTATTAGGGTCAATCCTCATTCCGGCACTTCTCCAGTTGCAGCATCAAGGATTACCTTTTTAAAAATAGATCGTGTATCTTTGGAATACGTTAAAAAAAAAATAAAGTCATGAAAATACAATTAGACCGTAAAAACCAAGCCGTTCATTTCGAAGCCTCAAGCGAATTATCGTCCGTCAAAGTAAATATCGATGGTTCCGAAGCCATCGGTGGCGAAGGGAGAGGGGTGCGCCCTATGGAACTTATACTCATGGCATTAGGTTCGTGTAGCGTATTTGACTTGCATTCAATTTTACAAAAACAGCGTCAAAAAATTAGTGATATACAGGTGGAAGTCGAAGGTAAAAGACGCGATACGGTACCTAATATTTTCACGGCTATCCACATCAGTTTCGTATTAACAGGAGAAATTGACGAAACAAAAGCACAAAAGGCGGCAGAATTAGCTGTGAAAAAATATTGTTCAGTACACGATATGCTTGCTGCTGGCGGAGTAGAGATCACTTACAGCTTAAAAATCAATTAGGCTGGCCTTTACGCCAGACTTTTTCAGCCCATCGTCCTACTGCCCAAAACGAGATAGCCAAAATCAGAAAGAAAATCGTTCTATTAATGTTATCCCACAGGTATTCGACGAATCGGGTATAAAGATTCAGAATGAAAAATACAAAGCCGATGTCTCGAGCGACATGGTCTTTTGTCTTCATCCCATATAGCGCAAGGGCAAGCGACAACAGCGTGCCTAACAAACCCCAATAAAAGATTTCGTACTGGCGCACTTGCGTCCAGTTGTCAAAACTGCTGTAATTCCCAAAAATAGACAAACACCACAAGGCGATCATGGTATACAGTAAGCCTATCACATAACTAACGCTTTGAAATGCGGCGATAGGCTTAATCCTGGATTGCCCCCAAATAGAGAACGCCGTTATGATTAAACCAAATAGCGTAAAACGTAGCGGAAAATTCATTCCCCAAAACTTGAACCCCCAGTTGCTGTGGTAGGACGTCTCGGTACCAAACCACACACCTAAAGCGACAAGCGCAAATACCCATATCAGCTTCGAGCGTAACTTGATAGCAAGCCAGATATAAATTAATATCGAAAGAAGAAAAGAGATAGTGTAATGACTTGTATTCTTATTAAGCACTTGACCTAAAAAACCAATACACGCCGCCGTAGCGAACGAACCAGCAAGCATCAGCGTTTCATTAGAAAACGTTTTATCGGGGTAGCGTTTCTTATTGCGAAAACCGAGCACGTAGAAACCTACAGCGACCACCGCAAAAACCAGACAAAAAACAATGTTCGGAGTTTCGTAGAACCGCTCTACAAATTTCACTAAAGCGTCGTCGGCAAACAAAGAAAACACGGAGAAGACGAGCGAAACCAGTGCTACCCAAAAAGCATAGCGTGCCAAGCTTTTCCATTCAAACGACCGTTGATCGATCGTACTTTTGAGCTCATCAACCTGCCCTTGGCCCAGTAAACCATTATCTACCCAATGATCCAAAGCCTGTTCCACGACTTCTTTCTCGTTTTTTGTTAAGTCTATTTTCTTCAAATTCCCATTTTATTTTCGACAAAATACAAATTATCCATTAAAGCTTCGTCGAACACCGTCCTAATCGCAAATTTTACAATTTTCAGTAACAGCGTACCAAGGTAGTCCGCCTAAAAATCTGTAACTTTGTATCTTGCAAAATTCAGAACACACACACATGGACTCCTTAAAGCCGCAGAACCATATCGATTTAGGCGAACAAAATAATATAGAAGTATTTGGAGCACGCGTCCACAATTTACGTAACATTGACGTCGCGTTCCCACGCAACGAATTAGTTGTCATAACAGGATTAAGTGGTAGCGGAAAATCTTCGCTAGCTTTCGACACGATTTACGCTGAAGGACAGCGCCGCTACATGGAAACCTTCTCGGCCTATAGTCGTCAATTTCTAGGAGGAATGGAACGCCCTGACGTGGATAAAATATCAGGTCTTAGCCCCGTTATTTCAATAGAACAGAAAACAACCAACAAAAATCCCCGTTCCACAGTCGGGACGATTACCGAAATATACGATTTTCTAAGGTTACTCTACGCGCGTGCCGCCCAGGCATACTCTTACCGAACGGGAGAGCCTATGCAACGGATGTCCGAGGAGCAAATTGTAGAGAAAATTATTGAGGAGTTCGATGGCGAGGCTATCTATATCCTTGCACCGGTAGTAAAAGGCCGGAAAGGACACTACAGAGAGCTTTTTGAACAAATTCGCAAGCAGGGTTATACCAAAGTACGTGTTGACGGCCAGATCATGGATTTAGCTCCTAAAATGCAAGTTGACCGTTACAAAATTCACGACATTGAAACGGTAGTCGATCGGCTATACACCTCAAACGATGAAGCTAAACGATTGTACACCTCGGTAATGCAAGCTATGAAAACCGCTAAAGGAATTATAAAAATAGCTAATAACGAGGGTCGCGAGCACTTTTTCAGTCGCTACCTCATGGATGCAGTATCCGGCATTTCTTACGATGAACCGCAACCAAACTCATTTTCATTCAACTCGCCCTATGGTGCTTGTCCGAAATGCGATGGCCTGGGATACATCTTTGAAATTGACAAAAGTTTTGTCATTCCAGACAAAAGCCTTAGTATCCAAAAAGGCGCAATATTACCGCTAGGGCCGTCGCGAGAATCATGGACCTTCCAGGTGGTAAAGGCCGTTGCTAAGAAACTTGATTTCTCAATAACTGCGCCCATTGACAAACTCTCAGATGCCCAAATCGACACACTTCTTTTCGGCAATCCAGACCCCATACACCTCACTATTTCTTACGGGAGCTACGGCGCCAGGGAATATAAAGTGCAATTTGAAGGCATTTTTAAAATGCTCGAGGAATTAAACGGAAGAGGCTCCGACGATTCGCCACAGTTAGATGATTTTCGTACCAAAATCACCTGTCCGGTATGTGAGGGTGCACGACTTAAAAAGGAATCGCTACACTTCAAAATCGACAATAAAAACATCTCGGAACTTGCGGGAATGGACATCAGTGCTCTTTACATGTGGTTTGAAGGTATTGAAAAACGACTCAATCAAAGACAAAACACGATTGCCGCTGAAATTCTTAAAGAAATTCGCACGCGACTGGGTTTTCTTTTAGATGTAGGCTTAAGTTACCTAACCTTAGACCGGGCCTCCAAAACGCTATCGGGAGGAGAAGCACAAAGGATACGCCTTGCGACGCAAATCGGATCACAGCTTGTTAACGTGCTCTACATCCTTGATGAGCCGAGCATTGGTTTACATCAGCGAGACAACGAGCGGTTGATAAACTCTTTGAAAAACCTTCGTGATATTGGTAACTCTGTTTTGGTAGTTGAGCACGATAAAGACATGATACTCAATGCAGACCATGTTATAGATATGGGGCCCGAAGCAGGTGTTAACGGCGGAAAAATTGTTGCACAAGGCACGCCGCTGGAAATTATACGCTCAAACTCATTAACCGCTCAATATTTAAATGGACAGCGCGAAGTATCTATCCCTAACCAGCGTAGATCTGGAAATGGAAACCTCCTCACGCTAAAAGGAGCAACCGGAAACAACCTAAAAAATGTCGATGTTGACTTTCCTTTAGGTACACTTATTCTCGTCACAGGTGTCTCTGGCTCCGGAAAATCCAGCCTTATTACTGGCACACTGTATCCCATCTTAAACAAACATTTCTTCCGCGCCAAAGCCACTCCGATGCCCTACAAATCAATAGACGGTCTTTCGCATGTCGATAAAGTCATTGAAATTGATCAAAGCCCCATCGGAAGAACACCGCGATCAAACCCTTCCACCTACACGGGGGTGTTCTCGGATATACGGACGCTTTTTGTTCAATTACCTGAAGCCAAAATTAGAGGATACAAACCCGGACGTTTCTCGTTCAACGTTAAAGGCGGCCGTTGCGAAACATGCCAAGGCGCAGGAATGAAAATTATTGAAATGAACTTTCTTCCCGACGTACAGGTCCCTTGTGAAACCTGTCACGGTAAACGCTACAACCGCGAAACCCTAGAAGTTCGGTACCGTGGAAAATCGATATCCGACGTACTAAATATGACTATCGACGAAGCGGTTGATTTTTTCGAAAACATCCCTTCGATCTATAGAAAAATTAAAACCTTACATGATGTAGGGCTCGGGTACATCACCCTTGGGCAGTCCTCCACAACGCTTTCGGGCGGAGAAGCCCAACGGGTGAAGCTTGCCACCGAACTCTCCAAGAAAGACACGGGAAACACATTTTATATTTTAGACGAGCCGACAACGGGGTTACATTTTGAGGATGTCAATGTTCTACTAGGAGTCATCGACCGCTTAGTAGAACGTGGGAACACCGTACTAATTATCGAACATAATTTAGATGTAATAAAAACCGCAGATTGGGTAATTGATATGGGACCCGAGGGAGGAAATGGTGGCGGCGAGCTGATGTTTGCCGGAACTCCGGAAGAGCTCCTTAAGGTTAAAAAAAGTGAAACTGCACGATTCTTAAAAATGGAGATGGAATAACCATCTCCATTTTTAAACATTATTTACCACGCCCTTTAGAATCATTACTCGCAAACAACTAAATCACTATAGATTCACCTCTCGTTTTTGTAACTTTGCTCTCGTATGTCAGATATTATTCAGTTGTTACCAGATGCGATCGCGAACCAAATTGCTGCGGGGGAGGTTGTCCAACGTCCAGCTTCTGCTGTAAAGGAACTAATCGAGAATGCGATCGACGCAGGGGCAGATAGAATTAAACTTATCGTCAAGGATGCAGGTAAGTCATTGATACAAGTTGTCGACAATGGATGCGGCATGAGTGTTGCTGACGCGCGGAGCTGTTTTGAGCGACACGCGACATCTAAAATACGTAAAGCTGAAGACCTTTTTGCGATTCGTACGATGGGTTTTCGCGGCGAAGCGATGGCCTCAATAGCTGCTATCGCACAAGTAGAACTGAAGACAAAACGCGTTGAGGATGAACTTGGAAACGTCGTGGAGATTGAGGGGTCAAAAATAATCAAACAATATCCCGAGGGGCTGGTAAACGGGACTAGCATAAGTATTAAAAATCTATTTTACAACATACCAGCTCGACGTGCATTTCTAAAAAGCAACGCCGTGGAGATGCGTCATATAATCGATGAGTTTCAACGTATCGCCTTATCACACCCCGAAATTTTTCTGACGTTACATAGTGATGGCAATGAACAGTTTCATCTTCCTGCCGAATCGCTAAAACAACGTATCATCCATATTTTTGGAAACAGCTATAATCAGCGCCTTGTTCCGATTGAAGAAGAAACCTCGATCATCAACTTAAATGGTTTTATCGGTAAGCCCGAATTCGCAAAAAAAACACGGGGAGAGCAATTCTTCTTCGTAAACAACCGCTTCATCAAAGACCCGTACCTCCATCATGCTGTTATGAATGCATACGAGGAGATTCTTCCCGCAGACACTTATCCGCTGTATGTGTTGTCAATTAATATTGATCCCTCGAAGATTGATATAAATGTACACCCGACCAAAACAGAGATAAAATATGTGGACGAGAAATCCATTTATGCGATCCTTCGCTCGGCCGTTAAACGATCCCTCGGCCGATACAACATCACGCCTACCTTGGATTTCGATCAAGAGACGAGTTTCAGTAGTTTTATTTCCACCAAACCTATTGAAGAAATTCAAGCACCGACAATAACATTCAATCCGAATTTCAACCCCTTCGAAGATCGAAAGACATCCTCACGATCCTCTGACTACGTTGCTGGATTGGAGAAAAAAACGGGGATGCCTAAAAACTGGGACACCTTATACGAAATATCGCAACAAGCCAATCCAGAACAACTCACGCTGATTTCCGATAATTCGCAAGAAGATGATAGCCGCGCGCCGGCAGTGCAAGAACGAAATAATAGCGTAGAATCAAAGAAGCAATTTTTTCAACTTCACCATCGATTTATCGTATCTCAAATACATTCGGGTTTTATGCTTATCGATCAGCAAGCAGCACACGAGCGAATTTTATTTTCACAGTATAAAGAACAGCTCGAGAATAACCAAGGAACAAGTCAACAGAGCCTATTTCCGCAAACTGTCGAGCTAAGCGCGTCGGATTTTGCGTTGATGGAAGAAATCTTGCCCGAAATTCAAACGCTGGGCTTCCAGCTGCGCGTTTTAGGAAAATCGACATTTGTCGTCGACGGTATTCCTGCTGATCTGGGAACGGGAATAAATGAAAAAACGATTCTCGAACAGCTATTGGAAGACTTTAAAAATAACAAAGATGCCTTACAACTGACTAAACGTGATAACTTAGCCCGAAGCCTAGCCAAAAATGCAGCTATCAAACCCGGGACACCGTTGACCGGTCAGGAGATGGCCGAATTATTCGATAAATTATTCGCAACCGAATCTCCGAGTATATCCATACACGGTAAACCCATCATAATCACAATAACTCTTCAGGAATTATTGGAACGATTTAATAAAAACGAACGTTAAACGAGCTATAAAAAATGAACAACCTATTTTCAAATTTAACACCAGTAGTAAAAAACTTACTCATCATAAACGTCTTGTGTTTTGTTGGCTCGGCGATCTTTGAACAATCTACACGCTTTTTTGGTGTCTACTATCCGGACTCTCCGTTTTTCCACGTGTGGCAGGTAATTACCTATATGTTTATGCATGGCGGACTCTCCCACATCTTTTTTAACATGTTTTCACTGGTCATGTTCGGACCAATCATCGAACATATGTTAGGCGCCAAACGCTTTTTAAATTTTTATCTTATCTGTGGTATCGGTGCGCTTATCCTACAGTATGGCGTGCAAGGATTCGAAGTACACCAAATTGCGGGAACCTTTAAAGCCTCTGAGTTACTCAACTTTGACATGATTAACAACCGGGTAACCTCTGATTTACAAGTAACACAGTCACAATTTTCAACTTTAGCGTCCATTTATGGAACACCACTGGTAGGTGCCTCGGGTGCTATATATGGCCTCCTACTCGCCTTTGCGTACCTATTCCCTAACATGCCGCTCTATTTATTTTTTATCCCCGTACCGATCAAAGCGAAAATTTTTATTCCTATATTAATTTTTATTGAAATATATTTGGGGTTCTCAAACGGAGGCGGTTCAATTGCCCATCTTGCTCATGTGGGAGGCGCCTTGTTTGCATTCATCTTACTAAAAATGTGGAAGATCAGAAGGGGTATGTAAGCAAAATGATTGGCAAAACGAACATTAAGTGCATTTCGAGTGTTACACTCAATACAACGTTTCCGTTTTAAAGTGGAGAAAAAAACAAAACGGACAGTATAATTGATGAATTTGTAAAAATAGAGAAGAACCAGCAACCGATGAAAGAGCCTGTTTTAAAAACTTTCTGGAGGGATACTTATAAAAGCGATTCACCGATTCCTTTTATCATTACCGCACAGGTCCTCGTATTTGTGCTGATCCATATTTTTGATCTGCTTCAAGAAATTGGGGTATTAGCAACACCGTTATATGAATATGCAGTTCAATATTTGAGCCTCCCGGTAACGTTCAGCGAATTCATAACGCAACCCTGGTCATTGTTTACCTTTCCTTTTTTATACACAGATCTATTTTCAATCCTTTTTGATTGTCTATGGTTATTTTGGATGGGAAACACCTTCATGGTATTTCTAAATAAACGGCAGTTTCTATTTGTATTTTCTAGCAGCTTGCTTTTAGGCGGCGTAGCTTACCTTCTACTGGGCCTTATACCTGCCTTATATGGCTTTTCGCAGTCCAGCTTTACCAATACGGGATCTTTTGCACTTGGCGCTGTTGTCGCCGCAACGGCGACTTTAGTACCGAAATCGGAAATTCGGTTATTTTTGTTCGGTAATGTATCGATGAAAACCATTGCCATCGTATATATCTGCATTGAGCTTATATTTACAGCAATTGCTGACAAACCCGCATCATTAGCCTTTATCCTGTCGGCTGTATGGGGAATTCTATATATTAAGAGTCTACAACAAGGAAACGATTTTAGTCTTTTTCTAAAATCGTTCAAAAGATCTAAGCTCAAGGTTGTTCACAACGTGAATTCCACCTATTCGCACCATAGCCACAGAAATGATTCAGATCTTCCAAACCAATCTGAAATAGACGAAATATTAGATAAAATTTCAGTTGGAGGTTACGAAAGCTTATCTTCACTGGAAAAGGAAATCTTATTCAAAGCGAGTAAGAGTGAAAACTAATGACATGCTAAAAAAACATCGTCTAAAAAAAAAGCTCGGCTTATTTAGTAAAACTATATTCCTAATAAATATAATCGCCGTACTTTTTTTACTCATGAGCTATTCGGCGACCATGATCAACCCACGGACATTTTGGCCATTTGCTTTTTTAGGCTTAGGGTATTTGCCTATTCTGATTATAAATTTATTTTTCGTCGTATATTGGCTGCTGCGAAGACCTAAAGTTGCTTTGTGGACAATTATCCCTATTCTTTTGGGTTGGAATTTGCTCGGTCAACACCTAGGCATGCGCGCAAAAAAAGAGGAAACAACGAAAACTGATAGTGCGTTGCGCGTCATGACTTTCAATGCCCATCTATTCAGCAAAGTAAAGGGTAAATCATCCAATGAAATCAAGACGCAAGTCGCTGACTTAGTAAAACGTGTGCAGCCCGATGTGCTTTCTATCCAAGAATATTTCAGCAAAATTAAGGGTACGAAGCAGTTCACTGACCAGCTACTAGGCGACGGTAATTTCCCGTATTTCTTCTTTGAACCTGCAATGCAGAGCGAGCATGAAGGCTATGGACAAATCGTATTCTCAAAATACCCTATCGTCTATTCCGGTGTAATCACCAAAAACGAATTTGGAATAAACCGCATCATATTTACCGATATTGTTAAAGGCAATGATACGGTTCGTGTTTACAATGTACACCTTCGCTCATTTGGGCTACAGTCGGAAGATAAAGCATTCATTCAAAACCCATCTACCATACCTAATGACGAACACACCACCAAACGAGTCGGACGAAAACTGAAAACAGCATTCGAAGCACGCGAAAAACAAGCAGCGGGATTACGCGAGCACATCGATTCGGCAAAATACCCGGTGATTGTCATGGGGGATTTCAACGACACCCCGATGTCTTATAGCGTCAACCTCATTGGAAAAGACCTTATAAATACGTTCAACGAAAAAGGACAGGGTTGGGGAGTAACACATTACGAGATGCTACCCATACTCCAAATTGACTACATTTTTTGCAGCAAAAGTTTCCAGGTGGAGCAGTATAAAATCGTAAAAGAGAAATTATCCGATCATTATCCGGTTTGGGCCGATATACACCTGAATCGATAACACGAACAGTGAACCTCGGTTAAGGACTGATCAATTCCTTATCCACATTGTCAATATATTCCAAGGATCGTTTAACGAAAGCATCGTCACGGTTCTTCACTTTGAAATACGCTTCTCGACCGAAATAATATCGTCCAACGAGGGCTTCAATATCCGATTCGATCAACTGCCGCAATTGCCTACTCTTTTGATCACTCAAAACGAAGCCTTCGGATCGAACAAATTCTACAAATGCGCGGTATTCATTATCGGGGAGATGGTATCCCTGTAAAAAGTTTTCAATCGAGTAAGCAGGCAATTTTTTTGTGAAACGAGAATATACAAATTGCTCGATAAAACTATACTGTATCAAATCTTGGTAAAATAAACTTAGTGCATTTGAATCTTGCGCCACATGTATATCAGGCAGAATACCTCCGCCACTGTAAACTTTTTTTCCGGCACCGGTCTCAAAGGTTTTCCCGTGAGCATACAAGGTATCGAGCGCCCACAGACCACTATACATACTGGTATAATCGAGCATATTGGACCAATTCGGCGAATATTTCTTTTGAATGCTCCTTCCAAGAGGCGTAAAATAACGCGCAATGCTAAGATTCACCGATGAACCGTCCGAAAAGTCAAATTGTTCCTGCACAATACCCTTTCCATAGGAACGTCTTCCGATTATCACCCCACGGTCCCAGTCCTGCACTGCTCCTGCAACGATTTCGCTCGCCGAGGCCGTATTTTCATTTATCAATATGGCAAGGGTCCCCTCCGTAAATTCGCCTGACTCATCTCCGTGATAATCGTGACGATCTTCGTGGGCTCCCTTTGTATAAACAATCAACCGACTATCATTGAAAAATTCACTTGCAATCTTGACGGCAATATGAAAATAGCCGCCACCATTATCACGTAAATCCATAATAAGTTTGGTCGCGCCCTGTTTCTTAAGTTCGACTACAGCACGTCTAAATTCGTCGGCTGTGTTGATTCCGAAGCGTCTGACCTTAAGATAACCTACTCCCGGACTAATTATATAAGCGACATCTATGGAGTTTACGGTAACCTGATCCCGAATAACCCGTATTGGCGTTTCGAGTTCCTGCCCATCCCTTGCTATATGAATGTCCAACGCCGTGCCTCGGCGTCCACGAATTAACTTCTCAACACGTTCACGTGAAACGTTTACGCCAGCTACAGCCGTATCTGCAATTTTCAAAAGCTTATCACCTACTCGAAATCCGGCCTTATCTGCCGCCGCCCCGTTAATCAACGACACGATTACTAAGGAATCATTTAGATTAAAATACTCCATACCTATACCTTCGAACGTACCCTCAAGTATTTCTGTTTGGCGCTGCGCTTCGTTGGGTATCAAATAACTGGAATAGGGGTCTAAATGTGAAATGATGTGATTTATTGCACCATTTTGAACAGAATCAATGTTCACACTGTCAACATAAGCTTCAGCAATTAAATCAATCAACTGTTGCATTTTCCAGCTATTGTTCGACAGCCCAATAGGCACAAGCGTATTACCGGGCTTACTTCCTTGCTCATTCACATAGTTCTGCCCTAGCAATATGCCGAGTAATAACACTGCCGCATACGTCGCAGCAACAAAAATATTTCGTTTAGTACCTTTTTGCATTTATAACCGTTGGTGCAAAATTAAAATGTTTTCGCGAATTTACCGTTGTTAAGTTAACAATGTATTTGTACAAATAACAGTCTAATGCATTAAAGTGTCTAAAATTTTGGTAATATTTGAGATATAATTAGATAAACGTGCACGAGATTGAACCATACTACAATTGGCGCGACGAATATATCGCTGCCGACGATGAAAACTCTCCGTTCTTTGGGACCATATATAGCGAGTTTGAATACGATAAACAAATTTATAATTTCCTGTTACACCCGCAATGGGACGACTTTGGGTCTCCAACCCTATATTTAAAAGTATTGTTTATCGATTACGAGAAAGGATTTACGACCATCGAGCTTATCGGTGAATGGAACGACGCTATTCATAATGACATCATGGTGCTCAAGCGAGAAGTAATAGACATCTTGATCGCCCAAGGAATCGATAAGTTCTTGTTAATTGGTGAGAATATTTTAAATTTCCATGGTTCGGATGACTCCTACTATGAAGAGTGGTTTGAAGACACCACCGAGGGATGGATCGTCGGGCTAAACTTCCGACCTCATGTTGTTCAGGAGTTCCAACTTTTAGGGATCGACTACTATATACACTTCGGCGGGCAGCTAAATGAGTTTCCTTGGCGGACGTTGAAACCCCAGCAACTTTACCATCATATCGAAAAGCAGATCAACAACAGATTAGGTAGCCATTAAAATGCGGATGAACGGTTCTTTCTGTTCGCCGTAGATGACGTGATTTTAGCACCGTATCTGCTATATTTTCATTACCTTTGTCGTTCGAATAAATACGTTAAATTATGTCATTCAGAATAGAAAAAGACACGATGGGCGAGGTTCAAGTTCCTGCAGACAAATATTGGGGAGCACAGACCGAGCGTTCGCGCAACAACTTTAAAATTGGTCCTGGCGCATCAATGCCAAAAGAAATTATTGAAGGTTTTGCTTATTTGAAAAAAGCAGCGGCTTATGCAAACCACGAATTAGGCGTACTTCCTATTGAAAAACGTGATGCTATTGCTGCTGTCTGCGATGAGATACTGGCAGGCAAATTAGATGATCAGTTCCCTTTAGTGATTTGGCAAACCGGCTCAGGAACACAATCAAATATGAATGTCAATGAGGTGGTTGCAAATCGTGCACAAGTCCTTGCTGGCAATGTTATTGGCGAAGGGGAACCAGTATTAAAAGCAAATGATGACGTAAACAAGTCACAATCCTCTAACGACACGTTCCCAACTGGAATGCACATTGCTGCCTATAAAGCAGTGATAGAAGTAACCATCCCAGGGGTAGAAAAACTACGGGACACATTACAACATAAATCTAAACAATTTATGAATGTTGTTAAAATTGGACGTACACACCTGATGGATGCAACACCGATTACGCTAGGACAGGAAATATCTGGTTATGTGGCGCAGCTAAATCACGGTTTAAGAGCCGTTAAAAACACCCTAACACACCTTTCCGAACTTGCTTTAGGTGGTACGGCCGTTGGAACAGGATTAAATACGCCGCAGGGCTATGACGTAACCGTCGCTAAACACATCGCTTCTTTCACAGGACTACCGTTCGTTACGGCTGAAAATAAATTTGAAGCCCTGGCCGCTCATGATGCAATCGTCGAGACCCACGGCGCTTTGAAACAACTTGCAGTATCGTTAAATAAAATTGCTAATGATATCCGTATGCTGGCTTCCGGCCCTCGTTCTGGAATTGGCGAGATTATAATCCCTGAAAATGAACCAGGTTCCTCAATTATGCCAGGCAAAGTAAACCCTACGCAGTGTGAGGCTTTAACAATGGTCGCCGCCCAAGTAATGGGTAATGACGTTGCAATCACGATCGGTGGTACACAGGGACATTACGAACTCAACGTTTTCAAACCGGTTATGGCTGCAAACTTCTTACAGTCTGCTCTACTGATTGGTGATGCCTGCGTGTCTTTCAACGATCACTGTGCAGAAGGGATCGAACCAAACAACAAACGCATTAAAGAACTCGTTGATAATTCGTTAATGTTAGTTACGGCATTAAATACAAAGATCGGTTACTACAAAGCTGCAGAAATTGCGCAAACAGCACATAAAAACAACTCTACGTTAAAAGAAACCGCCATCGCATTAGGTTATGTTACAGCTGGAGAGTTCGACGAGTGGGTTAAACCCGAGAACATGGTTGGTAGCTTAAAATAACACGGTGAAAATTTTTTCAAATACAAATATACTAACAAAGGCATGTCTATCATTATTGATAGGCATGCTTCTTCTTACTAACGCTTGTGTACGTCACTCAGAGATGCAAACTGAAGGATCATCTTTCTTACAAGGTATTTGGGTACAGGATAGCATCCCCCATCAAGAGCAAATGTTAGATTACACCCTGCATCAGTTTAAGTTCATTTGTGACTCAATGTACACCACAATGGACGTTCACGCCAAGATGCAACGTATTCCCGACTCGTGCTACAATGATGGCCATTGGACCGAATACGCCAAAGGGGTGTATGTTGTTCGAGGCGACAGTCTAATTGGCGAAGGAGTATATACCAAACCTAATGGCAAATACAAAGCTTCAGGTTGTTATAAAACAGGGACGTATCTGCCACGATATCGCATTGCGTTTCACAGTGCCGACTCCCTAGTTCTGGAAAGTCGGTTTGACCAACGCCCGATCGTTCTTCGCAAAACACAAAATATCTCTTGCGTACCGAAACGCCGCTGGGAGGATTAATTTATCCCCAGCTAGCTGAGAAATAACCATCTAGCTGGAAAAATAAAAGTGGGTTTGCACCGGGATCAAAAGCGCTTTTTAGTTAATCAACTTATTATCGTCGCTGGCCGACTTAAGCGTATGCTTTTTTAGCTCAGTTTCCGCCTGCAATAGTTCCTGCTCTACTACTTTTCGTTTTTCACGTCCTTCTCGTTGTATCTGCAACACCTGATCGATAGTAGCGACAATATCTTGGTTCGCCTTTTTGATCGTTTCAATGTCTACGATACCACGTTCGGTTTCTTTGGCAATATTAATTGTCGAGTCTTTCAACATTTGTGAATTACGTGTAAGTAGTTCATTGGTTGCATCGGTAATAGCCTTCTGCGCTTCGAGTGCTCGTTGTGAATGTGCAATACCGAGCGTGAGCACCATTTGATTCTTCCACAAGGGGATGGTATTAACGAGAGATGATTGTATCTTCTCCATTAAAGCAGAACTGTTATTTTGTATTAAACGAATCTGCGGAGCAGTTTGAAGAACTACCATACGCGTTAATTTCAAGTCGTGAACTTTACGTTCGAAACGAACAACGTGCTGCTCCATGTCCTTATAGGCTTGAACTTTATGCTGGTCGCCGGATTGCTCAGCTTCAGCTTTCAACTGCGGTAAGGTTGTCCCATGTGCTTCCTCGAGCTTTTGTTCACCAGCAGCAATATACAAAGAGAGCTCTTTAAAATAGTTCTGATTCTCCGTAAACAACTTATCGAAAATATTTACATCCTTGGCCAAATTCTTGTAATGCCCCTCCATTTTGAGTTCAATCTGGTGGATGTTGGTCTCAACAGACTGGTACTCGGTTTTCATCCGCTTCACTTTTTTCTTTACATTATCAAAAAAAGGGATCAGAGGCTTTTTGTTTAGCTTCTCATCAAAGGATTTTATATCTGACCGCAAATTAAGCAGGATATCTTCTGCCCCACCCATATCGCGGGTACGAACCTGTTTAAGAATTTCGTTGGAGAAGTTGCTAACTTTCGTTTGACTGCCCACACCGAACTGGATAACGTCCGTGGTGGACGTTAAATTGATTTTATCTTTATACTGTTGGATCGCATTTTTTTCCTCCGGTGTAAAATTTACATCAAGCGACTTATTTTTGTTCTCATTATTATCATCACTTACCGTTAAATCAAGGTTAGCCATATCTATTCTTTTAAAAGGTTTCTATTTTTTAGTGTTTGAATATACACATCCGTCTCTGCAGACACATCGAGTATCCCCATTTGAAACTGATTGGTTACCTCCTGTTCGATCGCTATCGCAGCCTTGGAAATAACATCTTCCAGTTTACGCATCGATTCCGCGGTAATGTTGTTGTATAGGTTCGAATTTTCAATTTCATCGTATTTCATGAGCACATTCACAACGGTGGCGTGCCGCACTAGAAATTTCTCGGCTTCCTGCTTATCATTTTTTTCAAGTAGTTGAAAGAGATGAATAATTTTATCTATATTTTGATGAATCAAGCGGTTGTTTATCTCTTTACGCCAGTGCAGCAGCCGCTCAATAAATAACTGCGGGGTGTCAAGGGTAGCTTGGGGTAGTGATTGAAGCCTGTTGCGTGAAGATGCCGTCGGTATCCAGGCTAGTGTACGAATTTCGCCAAGCTCCAATCGTTGTAATAACGGCTTGGCCCTGTTCAAAAGCAAGCCATTTCCTACAATATAGGAAGTTACCGATCCCGCCAGCGTAAGTAACATGCCCGTTGAGAAGGCCCCAAAATAGAATATAAATGAAGCGAACAAGCCAATTTCGACCAACAAAAGTGCAATTCCTGAAGCATACCAAGATCTAATTTTACCCTTTTTCGCCTGGGACAACATAACGAAGGGAAATAAATGGACAGGCAACGGAATAATCATAACAATCGATATGAATGTCCATGTCAGCTTCTGCAGCTCCCACCGTTTTGTCTTTTTTGTGGCAAATCCCATGATGCAATTTAATTATTTTTTACCATTACATTGTAGCGTTCTCAAAATGTTATTAAATCTAGGCCTCAAAATAACGATTTTCTGACACGTTAGTGCAAGATTTTAATAGCGCGCCGGTTAGAACGCATAAAATGCCTGTGACTGAAATAGGCAGCGGGGCGGCACATGTTGAAGTTGTTCTGTTTTCATTACCTTTAAAAATGCAATCTATGCCCATACCTTATATTTCAGCCCTACGCGTATTAGCCACGATACTCGTCATTCTAATTCATGCCTCCACGGGTTACTTAAATCATTTTGATGCGAAAGCCTTCAATTGGAATTATGCCAATACGTTAAATAGCTTTTCTCGTTTTAGTATTCCAATTTTTGTGATGATATCCGGGGCTTTGTTGCTCGGCAAAAAGGAAAATACACTGGATTTCTACAAGAAAAGACTGGCAAAAATTTGTATTCCCTTTGCCATATGGACACTGATATATTTGATTTATTATTTTTACCGTTACACTCCGTTCATTGTACTACCTTTTCCCCAGGTCGTCGAAACGAGTATCCAAAAGATATTGCACGGTGCTAGTGCGCATTTATGGTTTCTGTATATGATTGTGGGGTTATATCTGGCTATTCCCTTCCTGCGAATGATTGTCCATCAGGCAAGTCAAAACGAAATGGTCCTTTTACTCGCGCTGTGGGCAGCATCCCTACTGATCATGAACAACGAGTTTAACAGCTATTTACCCGCAGTGGACCTCACGGTTTTTTCAGGATATATTGGGTATCTATTTCTGGGGTATTTTTTGGCAAAAAAGGATTTTAATGTATCCTGGTGGCTATTACTAGTACTCGCTGTAGCCGTCGGGGTTTTGAACACTTGGGGAACGTTCCTCCTCAGCAGCCGCGCCGAGACATATACCCCAACATATTACAACTACTTAGGGGTGAACAATGCGCTATTATCAGCAGTGGTATTCCTGTTTTTCAAATCTGTAGTTAAAAAACCCTTGCCACATTGGATCCATCAAATTGACACCCATAGCTTTGGCATCTATTTGGTGCATATCATTGTTTTAAACTTTGTACACCCACTTATCACTCTTCCAGTCGTTTGGAAAATACCCGCAGCAACGATTTGCACGCTTTTTCTATGCCTTATTTTTTGTATGATCGTACGTAAAACTCCCGGAGGGAGATATCTTGTTGGGTAATCCCCGTAAAATCAAACGTTACCAGACCTTTCGGATTATGGGCACTGGCAACGCGTGTTTTTTGTAGAGGCTACTGTTTTTCGTATATGTACATATCGGCGAGCTCGCCATCGATCACATTACCATCCGCATCAAGCTGAATCAGTTTGTTCTCACCAACTTTCAATTGAACGTTTGTTTCGTCCGCTCTCAAATGGACGATTGAACCGTTATCATGCCACATAAACTTACCATTATCCTTATTTATCGTGTTACGTTCAAGATATTCATTACTGATGGCAAATGTTTCATCACTGTTAAGGGTGATGATACTCTTAATTCCCGGGCAATCTGCGCATGGAAGAGTCGTTTCATACGTACCCGCCCAATCGAGCGAGTTTTGGGAGGTATGCTCGGTATCCACCACGGGTTCCATGGTGTCTAAAGCAGGCGATTCTACACTGTCCGAAGTCGTGGGCTGTCCGCATGAAAATAAACATACAGATAGCGCAAATAATGGTAATAAAAATTTCATAATATTTAACGTTTGATAATCTCTTTTATGCGATCTAGTCCTCCCAGCGCACTTTCTCTGCAACCGGAGTACGCACAGGTTCGCGAGGTTCACCGTCATGGTGCCCCATATAGAACAATCCAATACATTTTTGGTTTGGTTCTAATTTCAGAAATCCTTCAAGATGGTTAATAAGTCCCGGTGTCGCCCAATACCCGCCAATACCTAACGAATATGCGGCTAACCATATATTCTGTACCGCACATGCAGTAGCTGCTAATTCCTCCCATTCAGGTAGATCACCCGAATAGTCGACAATGATCGCCAAAGCGACATTTGACATTGTCGCTTTTTTCGCCATGTTTTGCTCGGCAACCTCGGTATATTTTTCAACCGGTGTTATTTCCTTGTAAATGCGACTCAGCTCCTCACCTAAGCGTTGAAGACCTTGATCTTGAAATACAACAAAACGCCATGGCTGCGTACGTTTATGGGTAGGCGCCGCGTTGGCCGCTTCCAATATAACTTCAATATCTGCTTTACTAATTGGCTGATCCGTAAAGCTTATCTGATTAACCGTTCTTCTATATTGTATTGCTTTTAATACTTCGTTTGACATATTCTTATGTTATATAATGTATTGTTTATAATCGCTTTCTATGCTCTTTCTTCCCAAATGTTTACAATGTGCAAAACCGTCGATACGGCCTTCTCCATATCTTGACGACTTACCCATTCCATTTTCCCATGAAATGCATGCCCTCCGGTAAATACGTTGGGACAGGGAAGCCCCATAAATGAGAGGCGTGAACCGTCGGTCCCCCCACGAATGCTTCTACGTTCTGCGCGAAGTCCCACCCTGCGAATTGCCTCAAGACCGATTTCAATAATTTCAGGATGCTGATCGAGCACCTCTTTCATGTTCCGGTATTGCTCGGTAACTTCGAACTCATAGCTCGCACCAGCAAAATCTACGAGGGTACGCTCGACCACTTCACGCAAGGTTTGCTCATGTTGAATTAATTGTGCAGTCTTATGATCACGAACGATAAATTCAATTTGCGCAATATCGACGCCTCCCGATAGGTTCGTGGGATGAACAAACCCCTCCTTGCCGCTAGTCGTCTCCGGCGAGATCCTATCTTTTGGCAGATTATTAACAATCGCTGCGGCGACTTTTAGTGCACTTACCATTTTACCGCGTGCAAAACCCGGGTGAACCGAAACCCCTTGAATAGTCACTCGAACACCATCGGCAGAAAATGTTTCATCTTCAATTGTTCCAGCCTTCTCGCCGTCCATAGTATAAGCAAACTGTGCTCCGAGTTTTTTAATATCGATATGCTTTACGCCTTGCCCCACCTCTTCATCTGGAGTAAACAGAATTTTAATTTCGCCATGCTTGATCGCTGGGCTATTCATCAATATGTGCGCCGCTTCCATTATTTCTGCGACACCCGCCTTATCATCAGCCCCTAGAAGCGTTGTTCCGCTAGCAGTTACCACATCTGTACCGATCTGATCTCGTAAATCGGGATGATCTAGCGGGCGAATAACCACTTTCGGGTCATCCGGGAGAATAATATCTCCACCTTGATAATTTTCATGGACAATCGGTTTCACATCCTTCCCTGAACAGTCGGGAGACGTATCGACATGCGAACAAAAACAAATTACAGGGACATTCTTCTTTTCCGAATTCGAAGGAATGGTCGCATAAACATATCCGAATTCATCCAAATGTGCATCCTCTATACCCATTTCCAATAACTCCTGAACTAAAATGCGGCTCAAATCCTTTTGCTTGGACGTTGAAGGAAATGATATGGAATGGGGGTCCGACTCCGTATCCACCTTTACGTAACGCAGAAATCGTTGCAAAACGTTATATTCTTTAATATTAATAGTGTTATCCGACATATCTATAAATCATTTATCAATCAAAAATAGCAAGTTTGGCAACAATTATCATGCATAAGAGCAAAATAGACATTCCACTGGTCTATTTCACACAAAAGAGTGGAAGGATCACCTTTCACTCTTTTGTGTTACCATCTTCGAAAACTCGTCCGCAGTGCTAGATAAGCAATTTATTTTTTTTGCGCATCTGCCCAGCCAAACACCTTTGTTAACAGCTCGCTCGAACGTGCTCCGCCGAGGTTGTTGCGTATCTTCAGCTCCTGGTCAGCAACTTTAATGAATAGACCGTCAATCGCTTTTGAAGTCACATAGGCCGTAAGATCCGGTTCTACCTTACTTACCATCGGAAGTTTGTTATATGCCGTCGACAATTGTTCCCAATAGGTGGTAACATTATTACTACCCATCGCTGACTCGACAATTGGACTAAATTTACTCGTCAACTCATCGGTCGTACTGGTCTTAAAATAACTCGTCGCCGCATTTTGCTCTCCGCTCAATAAAATAGAATAGACATCGGATATCGACATCTTAGAAAGTGAATTTACGAATACACCTCCAGCCTCACCAACGGCAGTCTCGGCTGCTCTGTTCATACTCGAGATGAACTGATCACAGACACTTCCCATTCCGACCGCGCGCAGCGCCTTTTCGACTTTTTGCACTTCGGAAGGCATCAATATCTTTACCGCTGCGTCTCCTAAAAAGCCGTCCTGAACAGCCAATGATTTCACGCTCGCCTGCAGTCCATTACTCAAGGCTTGCTTCACCGCATTATTAGCTTCTGTTTCCGAAATTTCTGTCGTATCCACTGCAGCAGTTTGTTGCTTCTGCGCCGAGCGAGCATTTACCGTAGTGTCAAGCTTTCCTAATATCCCTTTCAATTTCGAACCGACTTGAGCCTGCGTATTCAGCACGCCGAATAACAATATCCCTAACAAACAAAAACCTATACTTTTCTTCTTCACGTTGTTTAATTTAATTTTGCTTCTGGCAGTGCAAATGTCATTCCATTATTACCACTCCAAGACACCAATTACCGGAAAATGATCAGAAGGGAATTTACCCAAATAAGTATCCGTCAGGATCCCATATTTATGGACCTTGAAAGGTTTGGTTACAAATATATGATCAATGCGTCCTTTTGGGCTAATCCTTTTACCCCAAGCGTTAAATGTCGAATTAGGTTCGTATACTATTTGGGCCAGATCATAAATATCATGAACGACACCGCTTTTGGCCAGTGTAGAATAAGCTTCGTTATTCTCGTCGATATTAAAGTCTCCAGTAAGGATCAGCGGCAAACCACTAGCAAACTCTGTTGCCTTAGCCAAGATAAGTTTTGCACTTTCGCTGCGGGCCTTCACGCCCACATGATCGAAATGGGTATTCATGAAAATAAACTGTTTGCCATTTTCTATATCCTCGAAAACACCCCAAGTACATATCCGCGGAAGTGCAGCATCCCACCCTTTATTAGGATGTTCCGTATCGGTTGGCGAGAGCCAGAACGTGCCATCTTTTATTGCTTTAAACCGCTTTGTATTAAAAAATATTGCCGAATGCTCTCCTTTCTGTGCACCGTCATCACGGCCTACGCCCACATACGAAAAGCCTGGTAAGGCACCTTTTACGTCGTCTAATTGCATGTGAAAGGCCTCTTGTACACCAAAAATCTCAAACTCATGGAACTTAATCAGGCCCGTAAGCGCACTTTTACGATCGTCCCAAAGGTTACCCGTATCGGCATCAGTTTTCATACGAATATTGAAAGTTGCGACCGTTAATTCTTGCGCGCGCGAACTTAGGAACCCAAGAACAAACACCGCAGCTACTACTAACTTTTTCATACTCGCAATTTATTTTTTTTCTTGAACAGTACGTAACAATTCCGGTTGGTCTGTCGTGATATAATCAACATTCTGCTCCAAGAAGTAAATCATATCCGCTTCCGAATTTACCGTCCATACATTAGTTTTCAATTTTAGATCTTTCGCTTCTTTAATCCACGTAGGGTGTTTCTTCAAGACCGAAAGATTATAATCAAATCCATCAAGCTTCGAATCCTTCAATTCCCGCGGAGTTTTATCTCCGTTGAGGTAATGGATCTTTGCTTTTTTATCAAGTTCCCGCAAGTGAACGCAGGCATCGTAACTAAAAGCAATATATTCCACCGCCTTTTTTGCTTTCAGCTTTTTAACAGCTGCTACGGTAAGATCTGCGGCTTTTAATGTCCGCTCGGTGCCGAGTTTATTGGTTTTCAATTCCAAGACCAACGTCACCTCATCTTGTTTGAGTCCTTCTTTCAAATATTCCTCTAGCGTTGGGATACTTTCGCCATTTGGATGCTTTTTTGTTAATAGTTCTTCATAGGTCGATGTCGCGATGTCAATGCCGTAGAAATCTATATCATGGTTAACGACAAGTACATCGTCTTTTGTTAGGTGCACATCGAATTCCGCCCCCCAAAGCTTTTGTTCAATCGCAGCATTCAAGGATGCTATTGAGTTCTGTGGAAAATTCGTATTCTTCCATGCACCACGATGAGCGATAATTTGTGTTTGTGCAAGAGATGCGAAACTTACAGCCGACAGCAGCGTAAGCATAACAAGTGTTTTGTTTTTCATTTTTTATTGCAGTTATAATTTTATTGCCAATTTTTCACAAATAACGCTCCTCTGCAGGGCAGACGATAATCGTTCAAAGGAAAAACACTAATATTTTGATACATTCTGGTTGATTCTACGTAACGAATATACCAAAAAGGAATTAAGTTAATATTAAATTACGCTTGGCCATTCCATTCTTTATAGAATTGTTGCAAATACCTCTCCATGAATTCGTGACGTTTTGCTGCAATATGTTTAGCTGTAGAAGTATTCATTCTATCGCGCAGAAGCAATAGTTTTTCATAAAAATGATTAATTGTCGGTGCAGACGACTTTTTATAATTTTCTTTATCCAGTTGCTCCATCGGAGGAATGGCTGGATTATAAATTTCACGATTTTTAAAACCGCCGTAATTAAACGCTCGTGCGATGCCGACCGCTCCAATTGCGTCTAAACGATCGGCGTCCTGAACAATTTCGAGTTCCTTCGAATGAAACGATACCTCACCAAGGGACGCTTTAAAGGACATATTCAATATAATCTTCTGAACATGCTCAATCACATCAGGATCAACATCTTGTCGCTGCAAAAATTGCCCCGCCACACGGGGACCAACGGATTCATCACCGTCGTAAAACTTACTATCAGCGATATCGTGCAATAAGGCTGTAAGCTCACAAACGAAATGATCAGCCTCTTCCGTTTCAAGAATAAGTTTGGTATTATTCCAAACACGCTCAATGTGCCACCAGTCGTGACCGGACTCGGCGCCGTCTAAACGCTCTCGAACAAACGCTGCTGTCTGGTCAATTATTTGTTTTTTACTACGGTCATTCTTTGGATCCGTCATATAATTCATACTGTAATAAACGGCAGTCGAGCTTACCGTTGAAAAATTCAAAACGACGCGAAGCACGCAAACCGATTTTTTTCGCAAGATCCGGATTTCCTGTAAAAATGTACCCGCGGTATCCTTTACAACCTTGTTTTAAAAAATCACCCATGCGCTTGTACGTCAATTCAAGTTGAGTATGTACCCCTAAACGTTCACCATATTCTGGGTTAAACATGATTACGCCGGGCGTTTCAGGAATTGTTGTACGCTCAAAATCACATGTTTCAAAAGTGATTAAATGTTCCACACCTGCAGTTTTCGCATTCTGCCTGGTAATTTCAACGGCATCTGCAGAAATATCTGAAGCGATAATTTCCGGAAGGTTTGTTTTATCGGCAATATCTTTCAAGACGCGTCGCTCTTCATAAAACGCTTCCTCATCGTATCCCAAAAAATGCATGAACGAATAATTCATACGCTGAAGCCCCGGTTTACGGTTTTGTGCCATCAGCGCTGCCTCAATCGCTAATGTACCAGATCCGCACATCGGATTTACAAACGGACTTTTTCCATCCCATTGGGTAGCGAAGATCGTCCCCGTAGCGAGCGCCTCAAGCATTGGGGCTTTCCCCGGGATCTTACGATAGCGATGCTTGGCTAGTGTCTCGCCTGATGTATCAAGAAAGATCTCTGCCCGGTCTTCCATCCAATGCAAATGGACAACAGCGCTATTTAGCTCTGGGCCTGTGTTTGGACGCATCCCTTTCTTCTCTTTAATACGGTCAACAATCGCATCTTTAACCTTTACGTTGGCAAAAAGTGGCGTTGTTATCGTTTCATTGTGCACGTTCGAGGTTACCGAGAAGTAACCATCAAAAGGCAAAAGTTCTTCCCACGGGATCGTCACCAAATTTTTATAAAGCTCGTTCGCATCTTCTGCTCTGAACGATTTTATTTCGTACAACACTTGACTTGCAACACGAAGGTTCAAATTTAGTTTAATACACTCGTTAACGGTAGCCTTTAGCTCGAGGCCAGTGTTAAACGAACGTACGATAGTAAAACCTAGATCTTTTACCTCTTGCTCCAAATAAGGAGATAAGCGTCTATTACAGGTAATGATAACCTTACGGGGGGTGTTGAAAACTTCCATCATATTTTTCCAAAGTTACTTATTCTGCTTAGCAAAAAATGCTTAATTTTACAGTTTAATTAGTTTTGATATGGAAATAAGAGGAAAAGTTCATGAGATAGGCGCTACGCAACAAGTTACTGAATCTTTCAAAAAGCGAGATTTAATAGTTGCATACGCTGAAAACCCACAATTTGTAGAGTACATCCGTTTTGAGGCCACTCAGGATCGCGTAAATATATTTGATAGCCTATCCGTAGGCGAAGAAGTTGAAGTTTCTTTCAATCTAAGAGGACGTCCTTGGACAAACAAAGAAGGTATAACAACGTATTTCAACTCGTTAGTTGCATGGCGTGTTACCAAACTTGCAGGAGCAGCACAAGCGGCACCTACTCCAGGTTATGCTGACATTCCTCCAGCAGACATCTCCTCTTCAGGCTCGGATGACGATGATTTACCTTTCTAAGACAGGTTTCAAGAAGATAAAATAATATCCCAACGGATAATAAAAAATGAAATGATGAGGGATGAGTCCTTCATCGGTAAAATCCCTACCGACTGGTCAGGGATTTTAACATTTTTTGGTGAGTATTGACGGAGAGTGATTTTGAATACCCAATTAGCCAGGAGAAGTAATCAAAACCAAGCTCGGCAAATCAAAGCGTCGAGAAGAGCTGCTACAGTCCTAAAATTTTCTGCCTAAGCCTAGTTACCCGCTCCAATATTTCTCCAGTAGTCGTCGCTTAACCCTACTCCGGAAATACAATTTCAATATCTCCCACACTGCCATTCCATTTTGGCCCGGCTTGAAGGATTTGAATTATTTCCCCTCGTATTTCAGACTCCGCGCTAACTTGCGGAAATATATCATAAGGGTTACCGAGCGCATCCACTTTAAAATGAACCTCTATCCGCCGAGTCTCGTTTAAGCCCGAATAATTTTTTGAAATGAAATCCCCCAGGGCATCCCAACCTTCCGACGGCACCGCATCGGACCCACTCATAGGAATAACAGTCGTATGCTGCAAAACATCGTCCATTAACAGCACCTCCGTTTCGTTTTTTACTGCCTTATTGGGGAAATATCGCAACATGAGCAGCGTACATACAGCAACAAACATCACCGCTGCTGTCAACGCTAAAGCTAAGCGCTGCCACGAGTAATAAAATCTATTTTTACGCTCAATGTTGGAGGCTATACGCTCTTCTAACCGCTGCTGTAGCAGGCTCAACGATTTAACATCTACACCATGTTGCAAATTATAGCCTTCAATCGCGTCACGTAAAAATGGATCCTCAAGAGCCTCGCGTTCTAAGGTGTACATGTCCTCCTTATTCATTAAGCCCTGGACGTAATTGTGAATCCTCGACAATTGGTAATTATTTTCCATTATTCCCTTTCTCCATACAGATTTTCAGATTACGCTTCCCATTTTGAATCGAACTTTTAACCTGATTTAAGTCCACGTTTAGCTTTTCACCAATATCTTTATAACACATTTGCTTTAAGTAGAATAAACGAACACAGGTTGCTTGCAGTTCGGGCAACCGCGATAAACAATGTTCCATTTTTTCAAAATCAGCTTCCTCCCATCGAACGTCATCAGCTGCTTTCAATATCGCTTCGCTTTCAATGGTGTGTTGTTCAATGTCTACATTTATTTTGCCCTTGCTTTTTCGTAGCTCCATCAAACAGTGGTTGCGCGCAAAAAAGTACAACCAACTCTTAAAATTATCGACATCGTGTATTTTCAATTTTTCAACGAGCTGTTCAAAAATTTGCATCACCGCATCTTGGCTCGCATCGCGATCCTTAAGATATTTAAAACAAACCCCATATAACAAGGACATATACGGCGAGAACAATCTCCCTAATACATTCACATCCATTGTGCGTTTATATTGTATCAAAAGCTCCCTTTCGTCCATGATCACCTTATTATATTAATGATGCTTTACTTGCTAATAATCCATAAAAAAGACATGCATTCAAAAGAATATCTGTCATTGGTTTTATAAACGTTACATTCAAACCGAAACTAGCCCGCTGTCTTTTTAGCGAAATAACAATACGGCAACAATGAGCGTTACAATAATATTAAAAGTCTGTGCGATTAAAAATGCATACAACGGTTTTTTGTTATTGTGAACAAATAAATCCTTAAAGTTCGTTTCTAACCCAATTGAGGTAAAAGCAAGCGCAAACCATAGTCCCTGTACACTTTTTAAACTGCCTTTAACTTCAGCCACGTGTTCGGGAGAAATCACAAAAGAGAACAAAAGAGAAGCACCGACAAAACCAAGAACAAATTTTGGAAAACGTTCCCAAATAATCTTCACCGTCGGTTTTTCCGCATTTTCTGCACTTTTAGAATTTGAATAGGTCCAATAAATACTGATAGCAAACGCCGCGATACCTAACAAAACATTCTGCGAAAATTTAACTATTGTACTGATCTTTAACGCCTCTTCACCTACTAACGACCCCGAAGCTACCACAGCGCCTGTTGTATCGATACTACCACCCAACCATGCACCGGTAACTGCTTGTGACAACCCCAGCCAATGCGCGATATAAGGCATAAAAATCATCATCGGAATAGCCGTAATAAGCACCAACGAAACGACATACGATAATTTCTTAGAATCCCCTTTTATCGCACCAGAAGTAGCAATCGCCGCTGATACCCCACATATCGACACTGCAGACGATAACATCATCGACATTTCGGAATCAATTTTCAATTTTTTACAAATCCAAAAAGCAAAATACCAAACTGACAAAACAACGATTACAGCCTGCAGTAAACCTAGACCTCCAGCTGTTAAAATATCACCAAAAATAACATTCGTGCCCAACAAGACGAGTCCGATTTTTACATAAAGCTCTGTAGATAAAGCCTCCCGAAACCAATCTGGCAGCTTAAAACAGTTACCAATGAGCAGCCCTATCCCCAAACTAAATATTACAGCCTCAAGGTTATAGTCATGTACTATCGTATTTCCAGCGATGATGATCGCCACGACGGTAATAATAAACACAACTGGAAAAACCGTTAATAGACTCTTTACGGATTTACCCAACAAAATTGCGCCAATGATCGCGATGATAAAAACTAAAACAAATTGAGCTCCGATTTTGAATAAATTCTCTCCAGAAAGTACATTATCCATTAATTGCGCACTACTATTCCATGAAAAACTAGGTTTAGGCACTGCTAACCCTAATAAGGCTAAAACGATAATAGCAAAACCCAAGATAACAACAACCCAGTCCTCTGACAGGGAGAAAGATTTAGAAGTTGACATAAAAATTTAAAAATTACGCGATTTATGAAGTTGATTGAATGATGGTGCAATATAAGGAAATTGAAATACAAATCCATCATCAACTGTATATTGGGTAGTTACGGGAACGGTTTGTAATAGCAAACTTGGATCAATACCTCTAATAAACGCTCCAATTCTTGCAAATATTTTTGGCAACGGTATGCCTAAAGGAACCCCTACTGCTTGTCGTAGGGCTGCCATGTATTCTTTATTTGTTACAGGATGGGGACTACATGCATGGTAAATACTTCGTGGACTTTCTAAAGAAATGATCCAGTTAATCAATCCGACCAAATCGTCTTGATGGATCCAGCTTACCAATTGCTTACCATTACCAACAGTCCCCGCGAGTCCCAGTCGAGCCAGTGGATATAATTCCTTTACCATCCCAAATTGAAACGACAAGACTGCACTAATACGCAATATCACTTTCTTGGTTCGGGGGGTGTTCGCGTTCAAAAAACAGGCTTCCCATTGCTTGGTCAACTGCGCTAAGAAATCATTTCCATACGCCATCCCGTTTTCGTCTTGAATCTCCTTAGCACCACCATAAATCGATATACCCGAAAAGTTAATCCATAAACGCGGGCCATCTTTAAGCTGCTCTAAAGCTTCTCCTAATACCGCGGTGGGTGTTAATCGAGAATCCTCGAGTACCTTTTTGTTTTTCGAGGTAAAACGTCTTGTGATCGTCTCGCCGCACATATTGATCAGCACGTCGGCTCCCTTAAGTACTCGTGTCCAATCTCCAATATGCGTACCATCCCACCGAATATATTCGAGCTCGGCGTTATTTCTAAATGAGCGCGTGAGTATCGCAACTTCAAACCCTTGACTCAAAAACGAATCTACAAGCAACCTTCCGATATTTCCGGTTCCTCCGGCTAATACTATCTTCATCTCGCTAGATTTTCACCTCCATATTATAATGATCCTTCAACACTGTATTTGCGGCATGAAAACCACTCATCCCGTGCACCCCACCTCCCGGCGGAGTCGACGAAGAACAGATATACACCGATCTATTCGACGTTCGATACGGTGTAAACCTCCAGGTTGGTCGTGTGTAAAGTTGAAGGATGTCCATCACACCCCCATTAATATCGCCTCCGACATAATTTGGATTATATGCCTCAAGCTGCTTTGTATTTATCGTTGAACGTGCAATAATTGTATCCTTAAAACCAGGTGCATATCGTTCTAATTGATTTTCAATAACATCCGTTCGATCGGAAATAGAGCCATGCGGCACATGACAGTAAGCCCAAGCAGTATGCTTACCTTCAGGCGCCCGCGATTTATCAAAAACACTTTGTTGGGTAAATAACACGAATGGCTTGGCGACCAACCTTCCGTTATTAGTAAGCTGCTCATTTCTCGCAATCTCTGAAAAGGTGTCTCCCAGATGGACCGTAGCAGCCTGTCCACACCGACCATCTTTAAACGGGACTGGATTCGACAACGCCCAGTCCACTTTAAATACGCCCATCCCTTGGCGGTACCGCTCGAGTTGTTTTCTAAAGTCAGGAGTCAAATCTAATCCTTCAATTTTTAGAATCTGCTGAGGTGTCAGATTCAGTACTAATATTTTATGTTTTGGAAGATCTGCGCGATCTGTCAACCAATAGTCTTCAGCAATTTCTCCTCCTATGGCGCAATAATGAGCCGATAGAGTGTTTGCAATAGCCTGCGATCCTCCAACGGGAATCGGCCACCCATATTTATGCCCGATGCCGGCCAGAACGATACCAATAGCACTCGTGGTATAATTCGATAATGGCTGAATTCCATGGCCCGCCATCCCGCCCCACAACGCCCGGACCTTCTCCGTTTTAAAGCGCTTAGCAATCCAAGTTGCCGGTTGTAATGCGTTCAATCCGAACTTCGCGAATAGCAGCGGGGCATTAGGAAAACGTAAAGGTCCCATAATATCCCGAGCTAACTTCTCCCAATTATTTATCACTGGCTCCACTAAACTCAAGTAAGTATCGCCGTCTGCTCCAAATTCTCTAACAGTCTGTTGAAGATCCCGATGTAACAGGGCTGTCTCGCCAGACAGCAAAGGGTGAGCTGCTTGATAAGGAGCATAAATAAACTTTAACCCATACTTATCTAATGGCAGTGAGGAAAAAAATGGAGAGGCCATGGCCATCGGATGAATGGCAGAACAAATATCATGTTTAAAGCCCGGTAGAGTCAATTCTTTTGTCCGCATACCACCGCCAATGGTATCTGTTCCTTCAATCAACAATGTTGACAGGCCTTGTTGCTGCAAGGTTATTGCAGCAGAAAACCCGTTGGGTCCTGAACCTATTACGATAACATCATATTCTTTCACACTCACTTGGTTTCAGTTAACTAGGCCCTCGATAGCAGCACAATTTAAGAAATAATTTGGTGACGAGGTCGTTTTAATACATTCCTAACCAATGCAAATCGAAAACGATCACCGCAAATATAAAAATACAACCCCAATAAACTATCAAATAAGTAGACTTTTTACTGCACGCTACAGATAATCGAGTAGGAAGATAGGGATTATTTCCCTATCTGTCCTCTCACACCACCCGGC
>NZ_FUKU01000046.1 GCF_900163865.1 Sphingobacterium sp. JB170 | reverse complement strand
TTTGTTCGATATTTGTTTTCCGGAAAGAGAAGTAAGAACAAAAGAAGATGATTACGGTTCCGGATTTATGTCCCCAGATGAGTTTGAAAGAAAATCCCGAACAGCTTTGACAAGCACGTATTCATCCATCCTCCGCTAAAGCAGATCAGACCTTTAAAATACGAAAGGTCTGATCTCACCATGATTTATCAGGAATTTTTAAAATTAACGCGTTTTCATTTTAATTCCTCGGTGTTTATTGATTTGGGAAATTAGGTTGCGATTTCACCTCTTCTATCTGTTTGGTGTGGCGGGCACTATGAGCCGCTATAAAGAGCAGATTCTGGTATCCATCGGATATTCCTGTAGGGTGCTCGATGATGTGATTACGTAAGTTTCCAAGATCCGCACTGCTAATATAGTCCAGTACGGGTTGTCTTGTTGCGTTGAAATCATTCAGGGCCAGATTAGCATTCACATATTTCCCGGAGGGTTGCAATTCTTTGGGAGCGTTGAACTTTTCCGAACGATCGGTGACCATACTTACCAACGCTTCATCGGTTGTTTTTACCTCGGATCTACGCGTGGGTTGAGCCGGTTTAGCAATTTCGGTTTTCGCCATTTCGAAAAGCATTTTCTCGGTTGCTATAATGTGCTCTAGGCATTGGGCAATAGACCATTTACCTGGCCCGGATACAAATGTTAATTGAGCCTGCGAGAGTCCTTTGACTGCATCCGTAAGATTTCGGGTTGTTTGATTATAATAATCACTTAGAAAAGCAATGCTTCCATCGGGGACTGGCGCCTGGCTTTCCAGAATTAATTTTAATTTGTCTAAACCTGTCTGCAAATCATTACTGATCATTTGTTCTATATTCATGAACAGACAAATCAGGTTAAAGGGGTACTTCATTTTTCCATTAAATCCCCATTTCACCTTAGTTTGGTTGTTATCGACCGATTCGGTGATCATATAGGCCTGCTCTGTGGATTCAAATGGTTTTTCGAAACGCAGCTCAAAATCGATTCGTTCACCACCGGTAATCTTTTTGATCTCCTGTTCTCCCACACCCACACTGTCGGAATCACTCTCCCAACGGGAGATAAATCCTGGCGTACCATCTGTACCAGTATATGTTGTTTTCATGTTGGGATCCAAGTTCGCCCATTTGCTGTACTGTTCTTGATTTTTCAGGTGCTTGATGTATTCAAATACTTCGGTTTTGGGACGGTTAATGGTAACCTCTCGCTCTGCGCTGTATTCTTTTTTGACAAATAATGCCACAATTAAAGGAACGGCTATCAAAATGGCCAATACAAGTAGGATTTTCTTTAGAATTCTCATAATATTCTTTTTTAAAATTGGCTAAAAATAATTCGGTGAATTGCCGCAATTTTCGTACCTAAAGATGAATTTTCTATAATAAATTAAGAATATATACAAGCCGTATCATATCTGTCTATCAGTGACTTACGTGGGTGAGAATACGAGTGCTTTTGGTTCGGATAATATCTTAGTGTATTTCCTGCGTTTTGTTCACTGTTGTAGGTCAAGAGATTAACTGCTTCAAAAATGAGTGTTTTTCTCTAATTTTAGCATGATTGTAATGTAGCAAATCTAGTATCATCAAATGTTTTAAGGTGGAAAATAAGTATCCGCCCGATGAACCCCGTCTATTATTATTCCAATAATTTATTAGGTGTTTT
>NZ_FUKU01000014.1 GCF_900163865.1 Sphingobacterium sp. JB170 | reverse complement strand
TTTTCGATCAATAGCTTCCATGATCCGAAGATTGAACAAAGAAAGTCCCTGTGGCCTAAAGTAGTAACTGCTTCGCGGCAGATCTATGACTTTGCATTGCTTATAGACGCTCAAATTTTTGAATGACGGGCAAATAAGCTGGCGTTTATCTTCTAGACTCATTTGCCCAAAACCTTTTTTAAGAAATCAACTTGTACCTAAAGCTCCCCAATCTTGGAGTAAAGACCCTTTTCCTTAGAATCAACTTTATCTACAGATCGTTCGTATGCATACGATTATACTTTGTTATCTCTAGTTGGTTTGCAACGGAAGATATAACTGTTGGGAATATTGGATCTACGCTTAAACATGCAAATAGTGTTCTCGAAGACAGAGCAGAATTTATCTCAAGCTATAAAAATCTAGAAACTGAGTTTATAAAAGGCGCACTGGAATTTGACCAATTCTTAGCCAATGAATTCTCAAAGAAAATAAATGACGACAACCAGTATAAGATTTCAGCCGTATATAGTAAATTCCTTTTCAACCAAGGGTTCAAAGGAATTGTTTATCCAAGTGTAGCAACAAATGTCGCCGGTATAAATATAGCCTTCGAGAAATGTGTAATTGATCAAAAGAAGGTTATTCCACAGCATGCTGTTTTTGGAGTCAGTTATTTTAGAGACACTAATTCGGAAAACGAATATTTACAGTCTGGAAACATCAGTGAAGATGGAATAATTGAATGGAAAGATTATCCGCGGGGTTATATGCACCCACTCGTAAAAAAATATTATCTTGGGGAATCTGATAGTCACCCCTATAAAGACAGAGTAAACTACACAAATTTAGATTAATTGAGGCTCGTGCATCTTTCGCGCCATACTACCCCACTATTCCGCTTTAATGTATACACCGGAGTAAGCTGACCCCATAGTTTCGGTGGCTGTTTAAGGAGGTAAAGCTCGATTAGGAGCAATAATCACATGGCATTCCGGCGATCTCGCTATGAATATCTAAAGGAGCGCCTCCGTTACTTTGAGGAAGAACTGGACAAGGTCGGCGTAACACTTAAACTTCTGTGGGAAGAGTACAGGGCCTGCTATCCGGAAGGTTATGACTATTCGCAATTCTGTTACCACTCTTCCCAGCTGGCGGCATCATCCAACGCTATAAATGTCCATTCTCTGTATATCTCTGTAATTCAGCAGAACAATGCATTTTTGAGTTTTCAACATACACATCAAACTCTATAAATCAATCTCTTACACAAAAAACATGCGTAGAACGCGGTTTATAGTTCCTATTTGTCAAGGATGTTAAAAAGTATCACTACCGTCCAGAATTTAAATGTTTGATATTTGTAACAACACGGTCAAGGAGCACCACACAAAGAAAAGGCCCAATGCTGTAACATTAGGCTTTCTCATATTTTTTAACGGTAATTTTATACGATAAATGAATGTACTCTTTATCAAATTACACGTCAAACTTAACCAAATTTTGGAAAAGTTTTCGCAAAAAATTTTACACTTGTTGCTAATGACGAAACTCCTGCTGGAGGCAATTAGTCTCTTAAAGGACATTGTAAAAATGGTGCTGACGCTTAGACTACAGCCCATTCCGCACATCATGTAAGTGATAGAAACAAAGAAAAGGCAGCTGAAATAGCTGCCTTTCGTAATGTGGAAAACTGATTTTTGCTGTTATTTAACAAAGTATAGAGGGCTACGTATTTTACATTACAACAGAACACGAAGAGTCTATCCTACTACATTGTATACATTGTAAAGTAGAGAGTTAACGCGTATCCTTATAATTGACTTATTATAAACTTTTATGAAGAAACTAATTATCATCGGTAACGGGTTTGATCTTTCCCACGGATTACCAACTAGCTATAGAGATTTTATAGTTTGGCTTGTAAAAAAGGAATTTCGGGAGATGAATGCAGAAGAACCGAGAAAGAAAAGGCGAAAGCAATTTCCGCTATTTTCCTGCTCAATCAATAGGACTATTAAAGATTTTGATGCGTATGTTGAAAAGGACATTTACGAAATAATGAAAGCTTGCCAAATCAAACAGCATTTCGATGTAGGTTTTCCCGGTTCGTCATATGGCACCATACGTGAGAGTACGACTCAACCACTAAGCATTAAAACAGATTCAATATTTGGCGGGGAACTCATTTTAAACAGTTGTGGCGATTGGGTTGATATAGAAGATACATATTACAACTGCTTAAGAGTTATTTTACATGAAAGTAAGAAAGGTAGACAGTACAATAAACAAAAGGCAGTCGAGGAACTTAACACCCAGCTTAACTATCTCCGTGAGAACCTGAAACAATATTTATTAGATCTACCGCAAGATACTTATATCGATGCTTATCGAGAGATCATTACGAAACCTGTTGATCATTCCCTATTATTTACAGCTTTTAACAAAAGTACACCGTACAATCATCATGCGTCCGACATCTATGTCTTGAATTTTAATTATACCAATACCGTGGCCCAATATGTAGACATTCCTAACGTCTCAATAAACCAAATCCATGGGTCAATCACAGATGAACATAACCCTATGATTTTCGGGTACGGCGATGAACTAGACGATGATTTCGAAGAAATGGAAAAGGAAAGTGTTGATGGATTTCTCAAACACGTAAAATCGTTGTGGTATTTGCGAACAAAGAACTATCATGATTTACTTCGCTTTATTGAATCACAAACCTATCAGGTACAAATTATAGGGCATTCATGTGGCAGATCTGACAGGACACTCCTAAATATGATTTTTGAACACGAAAACTGTAATTCGATAGATATCTTCTATAGGATGAGGGATGATGGAACGGATAATTTCAATGAAATATGCGAGGATATTTCTAGGCAATTTCGCGACAAACAAAAACTTAGGAAGAGAGTGCTTCCAAAAAATAGCATGAACGTGCTTCCGCAGTACAAGGCTCAAGGGGATGAAAAACTAGAGGTTGCTATCTGAAGCAAATCAACCTAATATTGAGTTCTCTAGGGATCACGTATTAACGCATTTATTTTGAACATTTAGTATAGTAAAAAATCAGATAAAATATGTCCGACTTTTTCGACAATTTAAAACAAAACTACTTACGAGGACAATTTGCAAGTGAGAGTGAGAACCTACTTTTTGAAGGATTAGATTTTCTATGGGAGCAACGATACTTGTATAAGTACAGCAACGCGGATAACGGGATAGATAATCTTTTCAATAGTCAAATCTATTTTAATTCCCCCGTAAAGTTCAACGACAATAAAGATTGTTCAACCAAACTTTTGAGATGTTCTAAAGAACTTGCATTAGACATCTTAAAACGTTCATTGGAGAGTGCACATAAGAAGAAGTATAGTCTAGAACAGATTCAAAAGCTCAACAATCAGAACCACATAAAAGGAGAATTATTTTCATCGGCATTTGAAGCAACAAAAAAAGCCATGATTGAGAAAGTAAGAGTTACTTGCTTCAGTACAAAGTATCTAAATGAATTAATGTGGGCACATTACGCAGACAGTTATAAAGGTGTATGTATTGAGTATGATGGTTATGGTTTGATTAGGCATTTTAATAGCACGCCGAAGGCTCCCTCCTTTCTTCGAGTAAAGTACATTGAGAATTTAAAACCCGTAATTTTAAATGGCGATGATAATAAAGGCAAACTGATCAGTTGGTTAGCGTATAAAAGTGAATATTATTCATATGAAGATGAAATACGTCGCTTATTCACAAATCACGACAATGTTCCAAACCCTCTCCCAATACCAGCAAGTTGTTACAGTGCTATATATCTTGGTACCAGAATATCATCAGAAAACAGAGAAAAGGTTTTACAACATGTCTCTGAAAAAAAATCTTGGGTAAAAGTCTATAATATAGAGCTAGACGATGATTTGAGGATATCTTGTAGCAGAATTCACTAATGAACAAGAAATGATTGGTCTTATATTTAAATTGGACGACACTTGATAGATTACAGCCATAGACTATTTATCGACCAAAGACGGTACGTAACATTTATCGATTTTTCACAAGTATACGACAAATGCAATTCATGATCATATGGTTTATACGGTGAAGTTAGTAAATAGTTATAATTCTATACTAATATTGTTTTGTCTAGAACATTTTTTATATTTATAAAATATAAAAAGGATCGAAGGTATGATGAAGACATGATCGTCATCTAATCAAAAACGACAACTTTTTATAAACTAAATAATCACCTTAATAAATTAACTAAAATATGAGTGGATCAGGAGGATTCGGTGGATACGAACCACCACCAGCTGCAGCCTTCAATTGCCTTAGCAGCTCCATCACAACAAAATTATCATCTGTCGACTTAGCGTTATTGCCTAATATTGTTATAGGAGATATATTAGAAGTAGAGGTTAATGATCGAAGAACCTTAGTAGTACTAGAGGGAAACGGAGTACTTCTAGGCTCAGTAATCCACACCAACAGTGGAGATGTAATAGCATGCATTGATGCGGGGAACTCGTACGAAGCGGAAGTAGTCCAATTAACGCCATTAACATGCACAGTAACTATTCGACACACATGATAACTGTAGTCGGGGGCACATATCGAGAAATAAACGACGATTCACTTACACATGAGATATTTGGCTCGGGTTTTAGGTGTTGTAAATATTTATTGGAAAACAACTGTAGCGTAAAATTTCACACGAGCGGCAACTCTGAGGTCGAGAAATATTTAAATGAAAATGTTAACGCATATAATGCGTTATCATTCGAACTAACTCCTAGCTCTGAGCTGATAGCTTTCAAATATAGTTTTGCGCTGGACAATCCTAGTATATTTCCTGGACTATCAAATATTAAAAAAACTAGCGGTATCAACATTGAGGCCGATGACGTTGTAGCTTATGGTCTTCTAGAGTCTGACTGTAGAATTAATTCAAAGCGAGCTGTTTATGATCCACAAACTGCGATTACTCCTCGAAAGTTCTCCGAGTTTGGAACTGCTGAAGAACTTGTTTATATAGTCAACATGAGTGAAGCCTCCTCAATTGCAGAAAGCGATGACATAGATAAAATAGTGGAATATTTTTTTAAGAAAGAAGAGGTAACAGCGGTTATCATAAAAAATGGCCCATATGGTGCGACGCTCTATGACGGAAAAAAGCGACACGTTATTCCATCATATATCACTCCTCAAGTTCATAAAATAGGATCTGGAGATATTTTCACAGCAAGTTTTGCCTACTATTGGATGGTGAAGGGTCTGCCGATTGATGTTAGCGCATCAAATGCCTCTTTATCGACGGCATATTTCTGTGATCTACAGGCATATGTTGATGTTCACTCACTTGGCTTAACTTCTCCATACAAGGAAACGATACCAGGAGATTTATCCTTAAAAAAAATCTATCTCGCCGCTCCTTTTTTTACCCTTGCGGACCTTATTCTTGTTGAGAAGATTCGGAACGCCTTTTTGGCATTCGGAGTCAACATTTTCTCTCCTTTTCACGAGGTTGGGTTGGGAATTGACAAATCTGTCGCTTTGAAAGATTTAAAAGGTCTTGATGATGCTGATCTAGTATTCTGTATGTTTGACCATCTTGATTCTGGAACCTTGATAGAATCTGGGTATGCACTTGCTACAAATAAGACTATAATTGGATACCATAGAACCTGCAACGATGATAAACTCTTAATGCTATCGCCTGGAAAGCTCACCTTATTCGACAACCTCACTACAGCAATTTATCACGCGATATGGAACCTATAAAAAAAGCTATTTTGCTTTCTGGTGGTATGGACAGTATTTGTCTGAGCTTTGGGATCAAGCCCGAAATTGCTTATACAATTAATTACGGACAGAACGTGGCTGAAAGGGAGATCTACGTATCTAAGCATGTTTGTGAGTTTCTTAAAATAGAACACAAAATTATCGAAGTGGATTGCCGTAGTCTTGGTTCAGGAAGCTTAGCTAACAACATTAATCATGAATTAGCCCCTTCCCCTGAGTGGTGGCCTTACCGGAATCAATTATTGATTACCTTGGCGTTGATGCAGGGAATAAAAGACGACATAACCGAACTACACCTTGCTTTAGTTAAATCAGATAGTTTTCATAAAGATGGAACGGAGGCATTTTATAAGCTTATTAATGACTTAACTTCTTACCAAGAGGGTTCAATAAAAGTTTGCTGCGAATCTATTGGTTACTACACGCATGAACTTGCAAAGATGTATAAAGTACCGGTTGAGCTTTTATCATTGGCTCATTCCTGTCACACTTCAAACATCGCTTGTGGTAAATGTAGCGGATGTAAGAAAAATTTAAGAGTTCGTTATGAATTGAATATATAATTTTAGTATACAATAATACATGGCAAACAAAATGACTTGGATGAACTGTTTTTCTTCAAATCGCTTCGGGATGAAAAACACGGAAAAAGGTGTAAGAACTGAATACGAACGAGATTGGGATCGCATCATATTCTCAAGCCCATTTCGAAGACTGCAAAACAAAACACAAGTATTCCCTCTTCCAGAAGAGGTGTTTGTACATAATAGACTCACTCATTCATTAGAGGTTGCTAGTGTAGGTCGCTCCCTAGGAAAAATTATAGGCAAACATATTTCAGAAATAAAGGAGATAAATAGTGATGAGACCGCTAGAAAATTTTATCGAAATAACCTAAAAAACGTAATCTCTGCGGCTTGTTTAGCGCATGATTTAGGAAATCCAGCGTTTGGGCATTCTGGTGAGGAAGCAATATCAAAATATTTTAAGAAGAAATCAAATGACGATGAGTTCCGAAACAGGTTCTCTGAAGAAGAATGGAAAGATCTCATTTGCTTCGAGGGAAACGCAAATGCATTACGAATCCTCACTATGCAGCAAAATGGGAAGGCCAAGGGAGGGTTTAGGCTTACTTATAGCACTTTAGGATCAATCTTAAAATATCCATGTAGCTCATCGTCTTCCGAAGGAAAAAATGGCAGAAAACACCTTAAAAAATATGGATATTTTCAAATAGACCAGGATGTCTTTTTAGAAGTTGCGAAAGAATTAAATATGATAAATGATGATGGTGAAAGGGATTTTATTCGATATAAACGACATCCATTTGTATATCTTGTAGAAGCTGCCGACGATATTTGTTATAATATCATTGACCTAGAAGATGCTCATAGGTTAGGTATTGTGTCCTATCAAGAAGTGGAAGATCTCCTTTTGCCAATAGTCCTTACGAACCCAAAAGAGGAATGTTCATGGGTATCTGATCAATTGAAAGAATTGCAGCATGACCGAAACGAGGCTGTGTCATACCTACGTGCAAAAGCAATCAATACCTTGACATTAAAATGTGCGGAGGTATTTATCGAAAATTCGTCCAAGATACTGGCTGGAGAGTATGATAATACTTTAATCGAAGATATCGAAGAAGTGAAACAAAGTCTAGAAAAAATAAACGAAGTTTCAGTTGAAAAAATTTACAACTATAAGGGCGTAGTTAAACTTGAACTCGCAGGATTTCGTATTATGGCTGGTTTAGTGGAGGATTTTGTTACCGCCGCGCTCGCACCCAAAAAAGAACGAGAAAAAGAACATAAGAAAGTCTTAGAGCTGCTCCCCTTTCAATTTTATTTTGATGAAGAAGCTTCTGATTATAGTAAGGTGATGCATATAATAGATTTCATATCCGGAATGACTGATCTATTTGCATTGAAACTTTATCGGAATTTGAGAGGAATAGAAATCTGATCGACGATTAAACAGTAAGTTGCATACACCGGAGTAAGCTGCCCACAGTTCCGGTGGTTATTTAGGGATATAAAGCTCGATTGGGAGCGATTAATCGCATGGCATTCCGGGACACTATCCCATTAACTGTGTAAACAGAAAAATTTAGGCTCGGAGTTATATTCTGAGCCTTTCTTCAAAAATAAGAATAAATTGGTTAAGTACTATTCCCCAATTGTGAATTGGCATCGTCCATTTTTTAGTTGCTTCTCTTAAAGCCAAGAATACCGATTTCAAAACAGCGTCATCTGTTGGGAATGACATTTTATTCTTGGTGTACTTTCTGATTTTTCCGTTGAGATTTTCTATCAAGTTTGTTGTATAGATGATTTTTCTGATCTCTAGCGGGAAGTCAAAAAACACGGTCAATTCATCCCAATTATCTTTCCAGGATTTGATAGCGTAGCCATATTTGGATTCCCATTTTTCAGAAAAGTCCTTCAAGGCCAATTCAGTTGCTTGTTTGTTTACTGCCGTGTAAATATGCTTCATATCGGCTGTGAACTGCTTTTTGTCTTTCCATACCACATATCTGCAGGCATTTCGTATTTGATGGACCACGCAGATCTGGGTCTGCGATTGTGGAAATACGCTGCGAATGGTTGCTGTAAAGCCATTTAAATTATCGGTTGCCGTGATCAGAATGTCTTCTACTCCGCGCGCTTTCAAATCGGTTAAAACACTCATCCAAAAGCTGCTGCTCTCGTTCTTGCCTAGCCACATACCAAGTACTTCTTTTCGTCCTTCACGATTAAGTCCGACTGCCAAATAGATTGTTTTGTTGATGACTTTGGAGTTTTCACGAACTTTGAAGACAATCCCGTCCATCCAGACGATCAGATATAGATCATCAAGCGGTCTATTTTGCCAGGCAACCACTTCACTGGCTAATGCATTGGTAATCCTTGAAATAGTGGAAGTGGACACTTCAAAGTCATACATCTCCCGGATCTGTTCCTCAATATCGCTAACACTCATTCCTTTGGCATAAAGTGAGATGATCACGTTCTCTAAGCCTTCAATGATATTATGCCTTTTGGGAACCAAACCGGGGTTAAAGGTACCATCACGGTCTCTGGGGCCTTTGATTTCGTCTTCGCCGTAACTGGTTTTTATTTTTTTTGTCCCGTGCCCATTTCGGTAATTGCCATCAACACTTTTCTCATGCTTTTCATTTTCCAAATGGCCGTCAAGTTCTGCTTCGAGCATATGTTCTACTGCTCGTTTATGCATCTGCTTAAAAAAAGAGGTAAGATCCTCGCCGTTTTTAAAGGACTTGTAGAAATCCTTGTCGTTCAATAATCGTTCTTTGTCAATCATACTATGTAAGGGTTAAAAATAATCAAAAAGTTTTTTCCAAAAAGTTTTTTTGAGCTTAATGGCTCAAAACTTTTCAGAATAACTTTTCTACTTACACAGTTAATGAAATACTACCAGTTTTTCCATGACCTTTTCGATCATGGTTAACAGGTTGGTCTCTATAATATCCTGAAACAGTAGGTCGCTGGAACTCTTGCCAAACCTACCGATCTTGAAACTGGTGGTCGGAGAAATGGAATAGGGATATTTACCAAACAGCAATATTGCAGCATGGGTCAGCTCTCCGTCTTTGGTAAGCAGGTTAAGACGTTTCATAAGTAGCATAACATCTTCTTCGGCAGCTGATGAAGGAATACGATCTTTACTGATAGCCTTCTTTAAGAATGACTGTATGGTTTCCATATCCAGATCATCGACTGTAGCACCAGCAACGGGAATATCTCCCCAACTCTTTCCACTTTTTTTCAACAACCAATTATGCAATGCCGTTCCTTTCAACTCCTGTTTAGTACTTCCACTACGGTAATGGTGTACACCGTGATAGGAAATGGGCACCGTGCTCTGTGACACGATTACCTCTAAGTAATACTGTCCACTTTTTTCATGCAGGTTGACATCCACGACAAGCCCTAACTGTTGGACGATCTTGTTGGGCAGATCGTCCATGAGCTTTTTATAGTCATCCACCCCGGTAACATTTCCTTTGTCATCGAGACCAATGTATATCCGACCTCCCTGTGCATTGGCAAAACCACATACCCATTTCAAGTATTCGTCCCGCCACGACTGTTTGTATTCTATATTCTGTTGTTCAGGCATATCCTTTCATACTATGGTTAACAAAAATACGCTTTTTAACCGTTTATCTGTAATGTTCCTGCCAGCCTTTCCTGCAACCTTCCCATGTCCTCGCTCAGCTTGTTTTCAACTACCTTGGCGTAGATCTGCGTGGTACGGATACTCGTCAGCATTTTCGAGACACTCTCAATCGGCACGCCATTGCTCAACGTGACCGTGGTGGCGAAAGTATGCCTTGCGATATGGAACGTCAAATTCTTTTTGATGCCGCATATCTCCACGATCTCTTTCAGGTAGCCGTTCATCCGTTGGTTGGATATTACCGGGAATACTGTACCGTTACTGACCGCCCTTGGGTCGTCTGCGTATTTTTCCATCAGGCTTTTTGCTTTCGGCAGCAATGGCACACGTACGCTCGTTTCCGTCTTTGCCCGGCTCATGGATATCCAGAGGTTTCCGTCAATTCCGGTAACAATGTGATCGGGTGTAAGCTCGGAAAGATCGATATACGCCAATCCTGTATAGCAGCTAAAAAGGAACATATCCAGTACATGTTGCAGACGCTCGATCTTGAATTGCTTCCCTTCAAGCTTATCAAGCTCCGCTTTAGTAAGGCATCCACGTTCCACTTTATCAAAACGCTTGCGGAACTTGGCAAAAGGATCTTTGGGCAGCCAGTCCGCCATGACGGCCATGTTCACCATTTTTCGCAATCGTTCAATATGCTTCATGATGCCACTATTGTTCAATGGTCTGTGATGGTCTTTAGGTTTATAGCTCCGCAGGTAGCTTTCGAAATCAGCAATAAATGTATAATTCAGTTCAGATAGGGCTATATCAGTCCGGCGGTACTTTTCTTTCAGGAAATTTTTGATATAGTTTTGCGTGGTATAGTAGTTCTTCATCGTACCGAAAGCAAGTCTGTTCCCCTGTTCCCTATTATGTTAATCGATTAACCCCACGTGCGTCGGCCCCGATTTGCCGATCGAGAAACCGGTTGAGTTCCGCTGCTGCCGGCTACCTTTTTGCCATTCCTTTTGTAACGTCCCATTGGGAGGCGGAAACGGTGGGTTTCACCGAAATCTCCGTACGTTTTCCGTTAACTGTTATTCTAGCGCAAATAGGTGCCGTACCCTGTGCTGATGTCTTTTGTTTCTTGAGGTAAAAGATCACTCCAAATGTGCAATTCTGTGTTTTCATATCAACTATTTTAAAGGTTACATGTCCATGATTTGGGTTCATTTATGAACATTTGGTATCAATGGGTCCCGGAAAAAACTAGAACAGGGTACCAAATGGCTACAAAGAGCACCAAAACAAACAATAACAACCAACTGATCTACAGATTATTAACCAATTTTCTGGGACACAAAGATAGGTAACGTCAATGGGTAGCCGAATAGGTCCCATTTTCTTTGGTTTTACTTGAACAAATTGGGGTAACTAAAAAAAAAAACCCTTAAATCATACGATTTAAGGGGGTTTGACCGCCTTTGAAGGCTTTTCCGTCGGGGTGGCAGGATTCGAACCTACGACCTCCACATCCCAAATGTGGCGCGATACCGGGCTACGCTACACCCCGATTAGGTATCACTTTTTTTGTGTGGCACAAACATACGGCGTTATTCGGATTATGTCAACACTTTTTTTACAATTCCTCCTAAAACATTCATTTATTGCGAGATAATTTTACGTGTACCCCAATACTAGTCACTAAAACAAAAAGTAAAAATAGATCTATAATATGAATTTATTTTTACTACCTTTGCACGCACTTGTAATCAGACTACCAAAATTACCAGTAGACGTTTTTATTTTATAAAAAAATGTCGTAATATTGCAGTCCGATTTTTACAGGAATAAAATCGTTAATAATTACTCGAAATCATGGATTTAGTAAAATTTGTAGAAGAACAAGCGGTAGTAAAAAATGAAAACCCCGCATTCAAAGCCGGAGATACCATCAGTGTCCATTATAAAATTCGCGAAGGAAACAAAGAGCGTGTTCAGGTGTACCAAGGCGTCGTCCTCCAACTAAACAGCGAAGGTACTAATGCTACTTTTACTGTTCGTAAAATTTCCAATGGAATAGGAGTTGAACGTATTTTTCCTATAAACTCGCCAAACATTCAGAAAATTGAAGTGAACAGCCACGGTAAAGTTCGTCGCGCTAAATTATTCTATTTACGCGGATTAACTGGTAAAGCTGCACGTATCAGAACAAAACGCGTTTAATTACGAACACTTTCAAAAAATATAAAAGCTCCTATTTTCATAGGGGCTTTTTTTGGATACACTTCCCATCGGCAGAGTGATCTGTCCCGACAATCCTCCCATCGGGTTTTTCAAGCAACGATATAGTTTGATATTTTTTCTTAAAATTTCGCTTAGTCTTGGAAAAAACGTACCTTTGTATCCCGTACATAAAGCAGATTTAGCACCATCTTTTTGGTTCAAAATTTTGAAATTCCACTATTGCTATGAGTAAATATATCTTCGTTACGGGCGGCGTGACCTCGTCGTTAGGAAAGGGCATAATTGCAGCTTCTCTTGCCAAACTTTTACAAGCCCGAGGTTTAAAAGTAACCATTCAAAAATTTGACCCATATATCAATATCGATCCAGGAACACTTAATCCATATGAACATGGGGAGTGTTACGTTACCGAAGATGGTGCAGAGACGGATTTAGATTTAGGTCATTACGAGCGCTTCCTTAACGTCCCCACCTCCCAAGCAAACAATGTTACCACGGGACGGATATACCAACATGTGATTGAACAGGAACGCGCGGGAGCGTATCTTGGCAAAACGGTTCAAGTTGTACCTCATATCACCGATGAAATCAAACGACGCATGCAACTGCTGGGTCAAACCGGTGAGTATGACATCGTAATAACGGAATTAGGGGGTACGGTGGGTGATATCGAATCCCTCCCATTCATTGAAGCTGTACGTCAACTTCGCTGGGAACTTGGAAACCATGATTCCCTTGTCATCCATCTTACACTTGTACCCTATTTGGCAGCCGCTGGCGAGCTAAAAACAAAACCTACGCAACACTCTGTAAAAACACTGTTAGAATACGGAATCCAACCCGACATCCTTGTATGTCGTACCGAACATAAACTCAACCAAGATATTCGCAAAAAATTAGCATTATTCTGTAACGTCAACATAAATGCCGTAGTGGAGTCTATTGATGCACCAACAATCTATGACGTACCGTTAAACATGCTCCGCGAGCAATTAGACAAAACAGCGCTCACGAAGTTAAAACTATCAACGAAAATCGACCCTGATTTAGCCAGCTGGAAAACATTCCTTGGAAAGTTAAAAAACCCAACAAACGAAGTTAACATAGGCGTCGTAGGAAAATACGTTGAACTACCCGATGCATACAAGTCAATTACTGAAGCATTTATCCATGCTGGAGCTATTAATGAAACGAAGGTCAAAGTAAATTATATTGCTGCAGAAAGTATTACCGCAGACAATGTACATGAGAAGCTAAATGATTTAGATGGTGTTTTGGTTGCTCCCGGTTTTGGTGAACGTGGACTCGAGGGGAAGCTAGCGGCAATAAAACATGTACGGGAAACAAAAGTACCTTTCTTCGGCATTTGTCTGGGAATGCAATGTGCAGTAGTCGAATTTGGCAGAAACGTCCTGGGGTTAACAGAAGCAAACAGCTTTGAGATGGACGAAAACACCCCGCATCCTGTTATAAATTTAATGGAAGAACAGAAGAACATCACAGAAATGGGTGGAACGATGCGACTTGGTGCGTACGATTGTGAAATCAAAAAAAGTTCCAAAGCACATCATATATACGGAAAAACAAAAATTTCGGAACGCCATAGACACCGTTACGAATTTAACAACGCATACCTGAAACAGTATGAAGAGGCGGGAATGGTAGCTTCAGGAATCAATCCTTCCACAGGGCTCGTGGAAATTGTTGAACTCAAAAACCATCCGTTCTTTGTAGCGGGACAATTTCACCCAGAATTAAAATCAACGGTTGCAAATCCTCACCCACTTTTTGTTAGCTTTGTAGCCGCTTGTTTGTCAAACAAAAAGTAAATGTTCGACAGTAGGTTGAAAATAAAAACTATTAATAAATAAAAAATGGATAGAAATACCCTGATTGGATTAGTGCTGATTTTTGGAATTTTGGCAGGTTCATTTTACTTGATGAAACCGTCCGAACAAGAATTAAAACAAGAGCAAAGACTCCAAGATTCTATAAAAAGAGCAAAAGAAGGGATAGCTCCTTTGAACGACACTTTAAAAGCGGCGACACCAATAACAATAGATACTACCGAACTACTCAGCAAACCGTTCGGTGCAGCTCGAGTAACCGAGGAGCAGGTTATCACGCTGGAAAATGAACTAATTATCGCAAAAATCAGCTCCAAAGGTGGAAGTATTAGGTCCGTACAGCTAAAAGATGAGACGAATTTTGACGGTACACCACTGATGATCCTAAACGAGGGACACAATCAATTTGGCTTCTTATTCAAAGCGAACAACGAAAACATCAATACGAGTGAACTGAACTTCGTCCCCAACGGAGGAGACCTTACGGTCACCGGAGAATCATCGAACTCGATTAGCTTCCGCTTGAACTATTCACCGACGCAATACCTCGAGTATACCTATACATTAACGGGCAACGATTATAACATCGGCCTAGATGTTAAGGCGGTAGGAATACAAAACTTGATGGACGTCAAAACCAATACCATTACGCTAAATTGGCAGACAAATCTTCTACGCAAAGAGTTAAATGCAAAATCTGAACGAGATAAATCAACGATCTTCTACCGTACCAATAGTGGAGAGGTGGATTATTTGAGTGAAACCAAGGATGAAAATGAGAAAGCCGAAGAGAGCCTAAACTGGGTGGCCTATAAACAGCACTTTTTTTCGGCAGTATTACGTGCAGACCAAGCATTAAAAAATGCTGATCTTACCGTGGCATACGACACGGATTCAGCAGTCGTAAAAAACTACAAGCTTCTAGCTGACCTTGATTTCTCTGCTCAAAAAGATAACCAATACGCATTCCGGTTTTTCTTCGGTCCCAACCAATACAAAGTACTCAAAGGCCAGGGTGACGATTTACAACAAATCATTAACATGGGATGGGGACCAATGGGTTGGATCAATAAATTCCTTACCGCACCGATCTTCTCGTTCTTAGATGGTTTCAAACTGAGCTACGGTATAATCATCTTGATTTTGACGGTTCTATTGAAAGGGGTGTTATTCCCGCTTACCTTCAAATCATATCAGTCGATGGCTAAGATGCGGGTTCTTAAACCAGAGATTGACCAAATAAAGGAGAAGGTAGGCGAAGACAATGCTATGTTAGTACAGCAAGAAACGATGAAGCTTTATAAAACAGCCGGCGTTAATCCACTTGGAGGCTGTTTACCACTGGTACTGCAGATGCCATTCACACTTGCTTTCTTTATGTTTTTTCCGAACTTATTCGAATTACGCGGGGAGAGCTTCCTTTGGGTAAAAGACTTATCAACCTATGACGCGCCGATAACGTTCGCTCCGATTTTCGGAGTTAGTCACCTTTCGTTGATGTGCGTATTGATGACATTAACAACGCTGCTTTCAACATGGTATAATAACGCGATTTCAGGTGCGGCGAATAATCAAATGAAATACATAGGCTATATCATGCCTTTGGTGTTCATTTTCATTTTAAATGACTTCCCTGCCGGTTTGAACTATTACTATTTCCTAGCTGCTGTTTTAACATTCTTAACGCAAGTTATCATCCGTCAATTTATTAATGACGATAAGATCTTAGCGAAAATAGAGGTCAATAAAAAGAATCCTAAGGCACAAAAGAAATCTACATTCCAACAAAAAATGGAAGATATGATGCGTCAACAGCAAGCCGCCCAGAAGAAGAAGAAATAATATATTCTATATAATATTTAGAACAGGAGCTCGATAAATTTTACTTATCGAGCTCTCGTTTTATATACCTAGCCTTCTACACAAACGCGCTAATGCCCGTTATACTTCTTCCGACAATCAGTGAGTTAATTTCTTTTGTTCCTTCATACGAGTATATTGCCTCCGCATCTGCTAGGAAGCGAGCGACATTATATTCCAATAAAATGCCATTGCCGCCCATCACCTCCCGCGCACGTGAAACAATATCGCGGGTACGCAATGTACAAAACACCTTGGCCAGCGAGGCATGTTCATCTTTAAGCTTGCCTTCATCTTGGAGCTCGGATAACCGAAAAGTTAAAGTCTGCATAGCCGTCAAATTAGAAAGCATCTCCACCAGGTGATTTTGAATAAGTTGAAAGGCAGCGATAGGTTTACCAAATTGCTTTCTGTTTAGGGTGTACTCCAGCGCATTCTCGTATGCGCCACGCGCACATCCTACTGCCATCCACGCCACGCCAGCTCGCGTCATCTGAAGCACCTTAGCGGTATCTTTAAAGCTATTTGCTTTAGGCAAACGGTCGTGTTCAGGAACAACACAGTCGGTCAGCGTTATTAGTCCGTTTTGAACAATCCGCAAAGCCATTTTCCCTTTTATCTTCTCCACCATAAAGCCAGGATTTTCTTTGCGAACGATAAACCCCTTTACTTGTCCATCATCCAAATCTCGGGCCCAAATAATGGTCATATCGGAGAACGTCGAGTTTCCGATCCACTTTTTCTGCCCATTGAGTACCCATCCATTTTCTGTTTTGCGACAGGTCGTCGTAAGGCCTCCTGCCGTAGCCGATCCTACTTCCGGCTCCGTTAGCCCGAACGCCCCGATCTTCTCTAAACGCTGCATCGAAGGCAGCCACTCTTGTTTCTGTTCTTCCGACCCACACATATAAATCGATCCCATGGCAAGTCCGCTTTGAACACCTAAAAAGGTGGCGATGGAAGGATCTATACGTCCAAACTCTGCCGCTATGATGCCATCCATTAGCGAGGAGCCGCCCGCACAACCATACCCTTTAAACACATATCCGCAGACATTCAGCTCGGCGAGCTTTGGTATAATTTCAAAGGGGAACTCATCATGCAACCAGTACTTATTAACCAGCGGTTTTATCTCTCGCTCCAAGAATTCACGTACTTTAAGTTGTAAGGCACGGTCTTCTGGCGATAATTTAGCCTCTACAGCATAAAAATCGGCGTCAATCGGTGGTGCCTCACGCTTCTTGGTCGATCCTGTAAGCATTTTCATCGCGCCTTTAAGCTGGTTATCATCCATCTTTGACACCGCGGTCATGACCGCTGCCAGGTCAACCTTTTGCGAAATTTTCTCTATTTGTTCTAAATCTATCGACTTCAACAAACGCACAATATTCTTGATCTTTTTTATCATGATTTAATAGGGGTTATCAATGGTGTAACAAAATTTTTATCAAAATAGTTTTTTATTATTGCATTTCGATAAAACTGTTATATATTTGCCCCGGCTCAAAAAAAACCAACGATTAATATCGTAGAACTCAGATGAGTTATTTTTTTTTGAGCAGTGGGTTACCTTTTTCGGTTACCGGTATTAAATAGTAATTAAACAAATTTGTTTCAATAAAATAGAAAATTAAAAAGATGAAAAATTTATTCAAATTCGGATTTTTAGGTTTAGCGTTAACAATCGCGTTCGCTTCATGTGGTGGTGCATCTACTTCAACTGAGCAAGCTGCTGATTCATTAGGAACTGTAGTTGAAAACACTACTGATTCAATCGCTGACTCATTAAACAATGTAGCTGATTCAATTACTGCAGAAGGTGATTCAATTGCTGACTCATTAGAAAACGTTCAGTAATCCGAATCTTATCTAAAAATACTTTAAAACCCGCACGAAAAGTGCGGGTTTTTCTTTTTACAACCATTTCCACGTTCTTCTGCGGGAGTTTTATTACTTTTGCAAAAAGCTTAAAGGCTAAGCTAACGACGCCCTTGATGAAAAAGGGTACTACTATTTAATTTTAATATAAAGCCATGACGCTATCGGCCCTTACTGCTGTCACTCCAATAGATGGACGTTATTATAATACCACGAAAGAACTTTCTGATTACTTCTCAGAGTTTGCTCTGATAAAATATCGCGTATTGGTTGAGGTGGAATATTTTATTGCATTGTGTGAAACGGGTATTCCTCAGCTCGCACATTTCGACGGTTCCTTAAACGATAGGCTACGTGAAATATACGAAAAGTTCACTATTGAAGATGCCCGGTGGGTTAAAGAACAGGAAAAGACCACCAATCACGATGTAAAGGCCGTCGAGTACTTTATAAAAAGCAAATTTGAACAACTCGGTCTTCACGATTCATTAGAATTTATTCATTTCGGGCTTACCTCACAAGACATTAATAATACGGCGATACCTTATTCGTGGAAAGAAGCACTAAATAACGTTTATTTCCCGGCGATCGAAGAGCTCACAACAGAACTAAAATCGCTTGCAGGGCAATGGAATGACGTTTCGATGCTCGCGCGAACACATGGTCAACCAGCATCGCCTACGCGGCTGGGAAAAGAAATCAAGGTATTTACTGAACGCATCGAAAAGCAATTAGAACTTTTAAAGCAGGTACCTTATTCAGCAAAATTCGGTGGCGCAACAGGAAATTTCAATGCGCATTATGTTGCTTATAAGCAAACCGACTGGGTGGCCTTTGGGAATAATTTCGTCAACGACAAACTGGGGCTTACCCGGTCACAAACGACGACACAAATTGAACACTACGATAATTTTGCGGCAAGCTGTGATGGATTAAAGCGTGTAAACACGATCTTAGTCGACCTTTGTCGCGACATGTGGACATACATATCCATGGAATACTTCAAGCAGAAAATCACCGCGGGACAGATCGGCTCTTCGGCAATGCCTCATAAAGTTAATCCGATTGATTTTGAAAATGCAGAGGGTAACCTCGGGCTTGCAAACGCAATTTTTGAGCACCTGTCTGCCAAACTCCCTATTTCGCGTTTGCAGCGAGATCTTACCGATTCCACCGTACTTCGGAATGTTGGCGTGCCCATCGCGCACACACTTATCGCCATCAAGTCTACGCTTCGCGGATTACGTAAATTAATTTTAAATCAAACGGCGTTGCAAAATGATTTGAATAACAATTGGGCTGTCGTCGCCGAAGCAATACAAACGATCTTGCGTCGCGAAGGCTATCCAAAGCCTTACGAGGCATTAAAAGATTTAACGCGAACCAATACACATGTCACGCAGGATACTATCGCCAACTTTGTAGATGGGCTTAATGTGTCCGAAGACGTGAAAAATGAGATAAAAGCTATCTCCCCAAGTAATTATACCGGCATTGTTCTGTAACCTTTGACGTGCAGATGACTTGAGAAAGCTCAGAATTGATGTATATTTGATTTTTTAAGAGACGAAAAATGGCAACTATTAACGTATATACAGAAACTACCCCAAATCCTTCAACAATGAAGTTTTTGGTCAACAAACTATTGATCAATGGTAGTTTGGATTATCCAAATAAGGAAAAAGCACAAGAATCGGATTTCGCGCGCGAACTCTTTAAGTTCAATTTTGTAGATGGCGTATTTTTTGCGAGTAACTTTGTCACCGTCACCAAAGCAGAGAACGTCGACTGGTCTGATATTGAACCCTTGTTAAAAGAATTTGTTAAAGGGGCTGTAGAGTCCGAACTTGCTGTGAAGCCGCTAGAACATTCTGAGGACATTGAATTTGACGGTACAGATCTTGAGGTTAAAATCCAACAAGTTTTACACGATTATGTTCGTCCTGCGGTAGAACAAGACGGCGGCGCCATTGCCTACAAATCTTTCACAGAAGGTACCGTTACCGTGGAGCTCCGTGGCTCTTGTTCAGGATGTCCTTCTTCAACGATTACACTAAAAGCCGGAATCGAAGGATTATTAAAAAGAATGGTCCCTGAGGTTGAAGAAGTCGTTGCAGAGGCAATGTAACAACCAAAATTGAATATTAAGCATAAAAAGGAGAGCTATCGACTGATCGATAGCTCTCTTTTTTATGCTACCTTCCCGGCACTGGACCGGCACATCGCAACACGCCTAAAATTGGGTTATCTATTTGCTTTTCCGCTGTTCCATTCACCCGCTTTGAGCGACCGGAATTAAGTTCAGCTTTTTTCCCCTAGAAGATTAAAAATCATTAACTTTATCCGCAAAATAATCGAAACATTATATTAAAAAATGAGTGCAGATATCAATAACCTTGAACAAACCGCTTCACAAGTAAGACGAGATATTGTTCGTATGGTGCATGCTTGCCAATCTGGCCACCCGGGAGGATCTTTAGGATGTACAGATTACTTCGTTGCATTGTACTTCCACGCGATGAAACATGATCCATCATTCAATATGGATGGTATAGGTGAAGACCTATTCTTTTTATCCAATGGGCACATTTCTCCCGTTTTCTATAGCACCCTTGCGCGTGCAGGATACTTCCCTGTAAGTGAACTTTCCACATTTAGAAAACTTAATTCTCGTCTGCAAGGACATCCAACGACACATGAGCATCTGCCAGGTATACGCATCGCTTCAGGATCGTTAGGACAAGGCCTATCCGCAGCAATTGGTGCTGCTCAAGCTAAAAAATTGAATAATGACGACCGTTTAGTGTACGTACTAATGGGTGATGGTGAGCTTCAAGAAGGCCAAGTGTGGGAAGCAGCTATGTATGCTCCACACAACAAAATGGACAATATCATTGCCGCTGTGGACTACAATAGAGCACAAATTGACGGTTCCACCGATCAAGTACTTTCTTTAGGTGACTTACGTGCTAAATGGGAAGCTTTCGGATGGGATGTTCTTGAGGTACAAAAAGGAAATGATATGGCTTCAGTTGTTGCAGGTATTGACGAAGCTAAATCGTGTACTGGCAAAGGAAAGCCTGTTATCATTTTGTTACACACCGAAATGGGTAATGGCGTGGACTTCATGATGGGATCTCATAAATGGCACGGTGTTGCACCGAATGACGAGCAACTCGAACTTGCGCTTAACCAAATTCCTAGAACCATAGGCGATTATTAATAGATACGGTAGACTTAGATGAGCACACCCATAACAGTTAAAATGGAAGATGTGATATGCTAAATACGAATACTAAAATGAAGAAATACACTTATACTGAATCAAAAGATACGCGTTCTGGTTTCGGTGCTGGCTTATTAGAGGCCGGAAAACAGAATGAAAATGTAGTGGCATTATGTGCTGACTTAGTCGGTTCCTTAAAGATGAATGATTTTATCAAGGAATTTCCAAAACGTTTTTTCCAAATTGGTATTGCGGAGGCAAACATGATGGGAATCGCAGCTGGCCTTACTATTGGTGGCAAAATCCCCTTCACGGGAACTTTCGCAAACTTTTCCACAGGGCGCGTTTATGACCAAATTCGTCAATCTATAGCTTACTCGGGAAAGAACGTAAAGATCTGTGCTTCCCACGCGGGACTGACACTTGGAGAAGACGGCGCAACGCACCAAATTCTTGAAGACATTGGGTTAATGAAGATGCTTCCAGGCATGACGGTCATAAATCCATGTGACTTCAACCAAACTAAAGCCGCAACAATTGCACTCGCAAACTACCAAGGCCCGGCCTATCTACGCTTCGGTCGCCCTGTCGTACCTAACTTCACTCCTGCAGACCAGAATTTCGAAATTGGCAAAGCGGTTATGCTTAATGAAGGTAAGGATGTTACGATCATCGCAACAGGCCACTTAGTTTGGGAAGCTATTCAAGCTGGTGAAGAACTCGAGAAATTAGGCATTAACGCGGAGATTATAAATATTCATACGATTAAGCCATTAGATACAAAAGCTATCCTTGATTCGGTACATAAAACCGGCTGCGTTGTGACGGCAGAAGAACACAACCGTCTTGGCGGTTTGGGTGATAGTGTCGCACAATTGTTGGCAACTAAAAAACCATCGCCACAAGAGTACGTTGCAGTTGATGACAGCTTTGGTGAATCGGGTAAACCCGCTCAGCTGATGGAAAAATATGGTTTAAATGCGGCTGCGATCGTAGCGGCAGCGCGTAAAGTGATAACCAGAAAATAAATCATCGATTCAAATAAATGGAAGACGCCCAAATCATTTCAAAATTTGCTGATGAACGCACGCGCGAAGAGGCGTTTGGCTATTTACTCAATAAATACCAACAGAAAATATATTGGCACATCCGCCGCATGGTCATTAATCATGACGATGCGGACGATGTTGTCCAAGAAGTCTTTATAAAAGTATGGCGAAACCTAGAAAAATTTAGGGAAGATTCACAGCTATACACTTGGCTTTACCGTATCGCGACCAATGAGTGCATCACTTTTTTAAACAAAAGGAAACAAAAACAGAATATATCACTCGATGACGACACCGCTGGATATCTCGCAGAAACCTTAGCCGAAGGCAGCTACTTCAATGGTGACCAAGCGCAAATGAAACTTCAACAAGCTTTAATAACGCTTCCCGAAAAGCAGCGGCTAGTATTTAACATGAAATATTTCGAGGATTTGAAATATGATGAAATTTCAGACATCCTGGGAACGAGTGTTGGAGCCTTAAAAGCGTCCTATCACTTAGCGGTCAAAAAAATAGAAAAATATTTTGCGAGTAACGATTAAACCTTGGCTATATTTTTAGCTCTAAGATGTGACATGAAGGAAAAAAACACATATCATAACGGTTTCGAGGACAAAAACTTCGTCGATTCCTTGCGTTCAAATCCTTTCCAAATACCCGCCGGCTATTTTGATGATCTTACCGCTAAAATTAGCATACAAGTTGATCTTGAGAAGTCCGCTTCAAAGACAATGCCGTTCAGCGTTCCAATAGATTATTTCAAGCAGCTCAATAGTACGATTATCTCGCAGGTAAAATTGGATTCCCTTTCAGGGCAAGCCATGGGTAACACGGTTCCCGAAGGTTATTTTGCGAACCTTTCGAGCCGTATCATATCCAATGCTCGCATAGATAACTTGCGTAAAGACGAAAACGAGTTTACAACACCCGAGGGGTATTTTCAAGAACTGCCAGCACGTGTCCAAGCATCAATAATTAAAAACACCCTTTCCCCAACTCTAAAAACGGATGGCTTTGAGGTCCCTTCGGATTATTTTGAAGAACTAACGAACAAGATAACCGTAGCGGTATCCGCACAAGACCGCGAAGTAAAAAGCGCACCGAGAGTAGTTCGTTTTAATATCCAAGGATGGATAAAATATGCTGCCGCTGCGTGTGTCACGGCAATTTTAGGAATTACTTCTTACCAGACAATCACCGACCATAACCAGGTCAATGTGACCGAGTCTCATTTGAGCTCGATCTCTGAAAAAGAAATCATAAACTATCTATCATCTTCAACAGATAGTGACGATATGTTATTAATAATGGAATACCTCTATCAGCCTACCGCATCCCAAGGGATAGGTAGTAAAGTAGAATATGACGAAATCGAAGACTATTTAAATTACACGCTATAATGTTACGTTATAAACATATCATCGTTACACTTTGTGCCGTGTTTCTATGCTTGCTGCATGTCAATGCTCAACCGAGAGATTCTAAACGGTTTACAGCTATTGAAAATGAAAAAATAGCTTATATTACCAAAGAGCTAAACCTGACACAGGCGGAGGCTCAGCGTTTCTTCCCGGTATACAACCAGTACAGTAAAAAGGTATGGGCACTGAAATCTGAAAAAAAGGGTAAATCGACCACGTCGGTCCCTAAGGGTGTCAATTCTTTCAGCGGCTCCAGGCGGCGAGACGTACTGTCGTACGACGCACGGGAACTCGAAGTAAAAAAAGAATATCGTCAAAAATTCTCAAAAATCGTTGGATCAGCTAGGGCGTCTCAGTTCTTTCAGATCGAACAAAATTTCCGAGAACTACTCTATAAAGAACTCCAACGTAGAAATCGTTAAAAGAAGCTAAAAAGCTTCTTTTTTTATTTTATGTCCGTTTGCATTCTTACAATTTAATTACTGACGTTTCAAAGTATTGAGTTAATTTTGTCCTTTGTTTATATCATGATTAGCAATAGAGAACTCTTTCTACAAAACACAGCACAAACCTCTTCTTCGCCACGACTTTTCGAAATCGAACGCGCCGAAGGCGTTTACCTATATGGGCCAAATGGTCAGCAATATATGGATCTGGTTTCCGGATTTAACGTTAGTAACATTGGACACCGCCATCCCAAAGTGATTGCCGCCATCCAGGATCAGCTGGAGAAATACCTGCACGTGACGGTTTATGGCGAATTCGTTCAAGCCCCCCAAGTACAATTCGCGAGCGAATTATTAGCCGAACTTCCCTCGAGCTTTCAATCGGTCTACTTCACCAATAGCGGAACCGAAGCAGTTGAAGGATCCATGAAGATCGCTAAGAAATATACAGGCCGGCGTCAAATACTTGCGGCCGAAAAAGCCTACCACGGCAGCACGCAGGGAGCGCTGAGTCTCATCGGCAACCCCGAGTACAGGACAGCCTATGCACCACTACTTCCCGAGATCGATTTCATCAAATTGAACGACGAAAGCTCTTTAAATCTTATCACCGAACAAACCGCAGCAGTAATACTCGAAGTTATTCAGGGCGAAGCGGGCGTAAGGATCCCTACTGTCGAATTCATGCGTGCACTACGTGAAAAGTGCACCGCCACCGGCGCTTTACTCATTTTTGATGAAATACAAACTGGTTTTGGACGAACTGGTAAGATGTTCGGTTTTGAGCATTTTAATGTTGTACCGGATATATTGATGTTAGCCAAAGGTATTGGAGGAGGCATGCCGCTGGGCGCATTCGTTAGCCGTAAAGAAATAATGGATGTCATAAAGGATAACCCTATGCTTGGCCATATTACAACATTCGGCGGTCATCCGGTGAGCTGCGCAGCAGCGAGAGCTTCGTTAGCGGTAATTAAAGAGCAGCACCTCTTGGCGGGCGTGGAAGAAAAAGCAATTTTATTCCGCCAACTCCTTGACACGCCTAAAATCAAAGAAATACGTGGGTTGGGCTTAATGATGTGCTTGCAGTTGGAAACTTTCGATCAAGTTTATCAAGTTAGTTCGTATTGCGCATCTCAGGGCCTGATGATTGACTGGTATCTACACTGTGAAACCGCTCTTCGCGTTGCTCCGCCCCTCACAATTAGTGAGCCGGAAATCAGAAAAGCCTGTGAAATTATCCTCCAAGGTGTTGAAAAATTCTGCTAAAAAGATTAACTTCGGTAAACATAAACCTATTTAATAGATGGAAACAAGAAGAAAATTTATAGCCAAAAGCATGCTTGCGCTCGGTGCAACTGCAATCGCTTCAAACCCCGTTTTCGCGACCGATTCGGGCGCAAAGGCGGCAGGAAAAATTACAGTAAAGGAAAATGATATCATTCTCTTTCAAGGGGATTCAATTACCGATACAGGCCGTAATCGTGAAGAGCTAGGTCCAAACAATACGTCTGCATTTGGAAACGGGTATGCCCTGATCGCTGCAAGCAGCTTATTAAATAAATTTGCCGATAAAAATATTCAAGTGTATAATCGCGGGATTAGTGGTAACCGCGTACCGGACCTAATTAAACGTTGGGATGTAGACGCCATACAGCTAAAACCAACGATACTTAGTGTCCATATTGGCGTCAACGACTTCTGGAGGACCATGGACAGCGGGGCAAAAAACACTCCGCAACAGTACAAGCAACAATATAAAGAGCTTCTCGATAAAACCCTCTCTGCCCTTCCAGAGGTACAGCTAATTATCTGTGAGCCCTTTGGTGTGAACGGCGTAAAAAGCGTCACCGATGCATGGTATCCAGATTTCACGGGCTATCAAAAAGCGGCAAAAGAAATTGCGAAGGAGTATAACGTAACATTCCTACCTTATCAAACGGTATTTGACAAAGCAGCGTCCCGCGGATCAGGAGACTACTGGACAACCGATGGGGTACATACTACATTAGCGGGATCAAACCTTATGGCTCAAGCTTGGCTCGATCTTATAAAATAAAAAATCAATCAAACGCTGTTAGGAAACGAACACGCATAAAAAAACAGACTGCTCCTCGAAAAGCTCCAAGGTGTATGTCTGTTTTTTACTGCTTAAACCACGCGAACAAGTAATCCCTTAAGATATTCTCCCTCGGAGAACGATGCTCTTACCGGATGATCTTCGGGCTGATTAAATTGCCTGATATATTGAATTTCCTTACCAGCGTCTAATGCTGCCCAGGCAACAACCTGTTTGAAAGTATCAATGTCCATGGCACTCGAACAAGAAAAAGTGGCCAACAGGCCTCCACTCTCTAGCAACATCAATCCTCGCCTATTTAAATCCTTGTACGCCCTAGAAGCCCTGTTAAGTGAAGACCGGGACGGCGCATATTTCGGGGGATCCAGAACGATTAGATCAAACCTTTCGCCCTGTTCACCAAGCTCGCGCAAAAACTTATTCACATCCGATTGTATAGCGGAATGATGATCCGGATCAAATCCGTTACGAGTCACATTTTTTACCAGTGTGTCGATCGCTAAAGCAGAACTATCTACCGATACCACACTCTGGGCACCGGCTTTAAAAGCATTCAGAGTAAATCCGCCTGAATAGCAAAAACAGTCAAGGACGCGTTTCCCTTTGGCATAACTTGCCGTGAGCATCCTGTTTTCGCGCTGATCACAATAAAATCCCGATTTCTGTCCTTCGATGATATTGACTTGATACACGATGCCATTTTCAACAATATCAACGAACGCGGGAGGAAATTGGCCATACAAAAGTCCATTTTCATCCGGCATCCCTTCGTTCTCCCGCGATCGTAAATCGCTACGCTCATAAATCCCCTTTGGTTCAAGCTGATTAACAAGCTCATCGATGATAATATCTTTAACCTTTTCTATCCCCGAGGAGTGTACCTGAATAGAAAGATATTCGGCATATTTATCCACGATTAACCCCGGGAGAAAATCTGCCTCGGCGAATATCAATCTAACCGTATTGTTTTCTTGATGCAGCAAATGAGAACGCAATGCAATTGCACGCTGTATCCGATCCCTCCACCACTGCTCATCGACCACACGCTCTGGATGCCACTCCAATAGTCGGACAGCAATTCGAGAATACTCGTTATACACGCCGTAGGCGATAAATTCACGATCACTATTAAAAACTTTTAGGACTTCACCGTTCTGGGGTTTTGACTCTATTTCGTCTATTGCACCTGAAAACACCCACGGGTGCAGCTGCCATGCAGCCTTATCTTTTCCCTTATTAAGGATTATATTAATCATCGCTACAAAAATAAACCATAAGAACGAAGCTACCACTACAATCGGTCAACTAATGAAAAAAAAAGTTAACAGCGCTGCCACGACCACGAATTTCATCAATACGATCGTTAGGAGAAATAGCAATCAGTTTTCACTGATCCAAGGTGCATAAACAAGGACATTCATTCAATTTTATAGCTATACGACAAATGCCTGCGGATTACTCTATACGACAAGAGTGGGCGCTATAGCGCCCACTCTTGTCGATTCAAAAAACGTATACCGCTAATTATTGGCCAGTAAATAGGCCTTAAAGATTTCGTAATCCACTTCCATTTCTGTTACCAACTTAGGTTTGCCCTCTAGCTCGCCGGCTCCTTTTGGTAATTGAATTTGCTCAAACACGTCACTCGATATCGCGTCAGGAAATTTACATGGATGCGCTGTCGATAAAAATACGGAAGCATAATCGCCTGGATGTTCCGCCCGAAATGCTTCAGAGGCTAGATAAGCAATCGCTGTGTGCGGACAAGCGATGTAGCCATACGTTGTGAATAACATATCCATCGCCGTTTTTGTCTGTGCATCGGTATAGGTGTAAGAAGAAATAACCTGCCGCAGTTGATCCAGATCATTCTCAAACATTGCTTGTATTCGGACCCAGTTACTCGGATCACCGACATCCATCGCATTGGCTAAAGTCTGTTGCGAAGGCATTGGTTCATATCGCCCATTTTCCAAAAAACGAGGAACCGTATCGTTTACATTGGTTCCGGCGACAAAATGCTTCACAGGCAGCCCCATCTTATAGGCTAACAGTCCCGCCCCAATATTACCAAAATTTCCACTAGGTACGGTGAAAACAATATCACTCGCACCCTGCGATTTTAACTGCGCATAGGCCCAGAAATAGTAAAATGTTTGCGGAATCAAACGCGCTATATTAATAGAATTGGCGGAAGTCAAACGTAAATGACCTTTAAGGTTCTGGTCATTAAATGCCGTTTTCACGAGCTTTTGACAGTCGTCGAAGGTGCCTTCAACCTCAATTGCGCGAATATTCATTCCATTGGTTGTCAGCTGTTCTTCTTGAACCTTGGATACTTTACCTTTAGGGTATAAAATCGTTACTCTGGTCCCTGAAACACCTAAAAAGCCAAGCGCGACTGCTCCACCCGTGTCGCCCGAGGTTGCCACTAATACATCAAGCAATTGATCGTCCTGCTTGGAGAAGTACCCCATGATGCGGCTCATAAATCGAGCACCGAAATCTTTGAATGCATAAGATGGACCATGAAAGAGTTCCAGCACGGCAGTTTTACTATCTAGAAATCGCACGGGCGCATCAAAATTAATTGCATCCGTTATGATAGCCTTCAAATCCGCCTCAGGGATATCTTCGCCGATAAAAGCATTTGCAATATGGAATGCGATCTCTTGAAGTGAATACTGCTGAATATTTCGTAAAAAAGACGGATCTAATTGCGGTATATTTTCAGGCATATATAGGCCTTTATCCGTGGGCAGTGAGTTAAAAACGGCGTCCTCAAAAGATACGCGCAGATCATGATTATTTGTACTATATAGTTTCATTTTTCTATTATATTTGTGATAAATAGACCATTTCTGAGACTTAATCCGGTAATACTTTCGGTCCCTGAACATTCACCGAAGACACGAATTTCAGACTGGCAATTTCGCAATTGTTAAGATGTTCCTGAATGCGTGTGGTAGCCAGCTCAGCAGCCTCTTTCCCTCGCGTTATCGCGACCACCGATGGGCCCGAACCTGAGATACCAAAACTCAATGCACCAGCCTCAAGGGCAATCTGTTTCATGGTGTGAAACTCTGGAATGAGTATGGCCCGTGTAGGCTCGATTAACACATCGTGCATGCTCCGGCTGATCAGCTCGTAGTCTGATCGATATAACCCGGCTATTAAACCCGCTATATTTCCCCACTGGGTAACTGCATCCTTAAGCAGCACCTTTTCTTTAATGAGCTGACGTGCTTCGCGCGTGGGAACATCCACTTGTGGAAATACGATGCCTGCATATAGTTCTTCAGGTACCGGTAAATTAATAACATCCAAGGGGCTATACCCCCGAATGAGCGTAATTCCGCCCATCAATGCTGGCGCCACGTTGTCGGCATGTCCGTGACCACATGCGATGCGTTCACCTTCGACGCAAAACGGCATTAATTCTTCTTTGGTCAGTGGATTACCCAATAGCGTATTGATGGCAAAAAGACCAGCAACTGTACTGGCTGAACTTGACCCCAGTCCGCTCCCGATAGGCATATGCTTTATCAGTGAAATTTCGATTCCCAATTCTTTCTCGATGCCTAAGTAGACAAGCAAGTTCTTCACGCACGCGCTCACGGTATTCTTGTCTGCATCGAGCGGAAGCCGCCCATCATCCCCTTCGATGGATTTAATCCTCACGCCGGGCTGCTCAACGCGGTACATATGCACCTCATCACCAGGGTATTCGACAGCAAAGCCAAGTATATCAAAACCGCATATCATATTGGCGACAGTCGCTGGAGCGAAAACGCGCACTTTAGTAAGTATTTGATTGAAATCTATTTTATGTATCTTTTTTTCTAATGTATTCATGATTTCTATTTTTACGCACCAACATTTACTAGGTCTGCAAACACGCCTGCGGCCGTAACTTCTGCACCGGCACCTGGACCCTTAACCACAAGTGGTCTTTCTTTATACCGCTCGGTTGTAAAGGAAATTATATTGTCCGATCCCGATAGCGCATAGAAAGGATGGTTTTCATCTACCATCTCGAGCGCAATAGATACTTTACCCTCTTCAAGTTTACCAATATAACGTATAACTTTACCTTCGGACTTTGCCTGCGATTTCAAGTCTTTAAAATAATGATCTGCTTTTAATAATTCGGCGTAGAAGTCATCGACAGAACTCGCCTCCAAACACGCTTGAGGAAGAATTGCGCCCAAATCGACATCCGCAGGCTCGATTACGTAACCTGCGTCACGAGCAAGGATAAGCATCTTACGCATAAAGTCTACCCCCCCTAGGTCATCGCGTGGATCTGGTTCCGTATAACCCAAGCCCTGTGCTTGTTTAACGACATCATAAAATGAAGCGTCCCCCACGAAGTTGTTGAAGATATAAGAGATCGTGCCGGAAAGGATGGCCTCTATTTTTACGATTCGATCCCCACTGAGCATCAAATCTTTCAATACTCGAACAATAGGTAATCCCGCACCCACATTCGTTTCGTAAAAGAAATCTACGCCGTACTTACGAGCGGTATCGCGCAGTATACGATACTGTTCAAAGGAACCTGAGTTTGCAATCTTATTACACGTTACAATCGAGATATTAGATTTAAAAATATCCACATAATAAGTCGATGGCAACTTACTCGCTGTATTGTCAACAAACACGCAGTTTGGCAGATTCATTGTTTTCATTCGCTCAATAAAGGCCGAGAGGTCAGCAATCTCGGTGGAGCTATCGAGTACCTGTTCCCATGTTGACAAATCCACGCCATCGGTATCGAAATGCATTTTGCGCGAATTGGAGATTCCCGTTACTTTGATCTCCACGTCATTATTCTCTAATAAAAATTCATGCTGCTCATGAATCTGGCGAAACATGGTCGAACCAATGTTCCCTGTACCAAGAGCAAATACGTGCAACGTGGTTTTCAATGCAGCAAAGAATGCATCATGCACTGCATTTAGCGCCTTGGCAAGGTTTTCCTTTCTGATGATAACCGAAATATTCAGCTCCGAGGACCCTTGTGCAATGGCGCGCACATTAATACCGTTCCTACTCAGGGCGGCAAACAAGCGGCCCGACATTCCAGGCGTACGTTTCATGTTTTCCCCCACAATTGCCAGCACCGAGAGGTCATTTTCGACAGTCGGCAGGGTCAACTTATTAGCTTCCAGCTCGAGCTCAAACTCGATACCGATAAGCTTAACCGCTTTGGTCGCATCATCCGGATGAACCGCAAAAGTAATGCTATGCTCGGATGACGATTGCGTGATTAACACCACATTAATTTGCTCACGTGCTAAAAGTGTAAAAAGTCGACCACTGAACCCAGACTTACCAATCATCCCGCTACCCGAAAGGTTAACCACGGAGATATCCGATATTGAAGAAATGCCTTTAATAGGAAATTCGGACCTCCCCGATTCGAACTGGATAATAGTTCCCGAGAAATCCGGTTCAAAGGTATTACGGATGACAATAGGTATTTTTTTCAAGAACGCCGGAATCATCGTTGGCGGATAAATAACCTTCGCTCCAAAGTAAGAGAGCTCCATAGCTTCAGTATAGGATAACAGGGGAAGGGAAAACGCCTTTTTAACGATCCGGGGATCGGCCGTCAGCATACCGTTAACATCGGTCCAAATCTCAATCGCCGATGCATTCAAAACCGATCCGAATATCGCAGCGGTATAGTCTGAACCACCTCGACCCAAGGTCGTAACGCGCCCATGTTCGTTGGATCCGATAAAACCGGTAACAAAAATTAACTTCTGCGCGTGGGTATGAATCAGGGACTGTATCAGCTGCTGGGTAAGTTCTTCATTCACGTGGGCATGTCCAAAACTCGAATCCGTTTTCACATAATGTGAAGCATTTATATACTCGGTTTGCGGAACATACTGTTCCATAATTTTGGATACCATATAATTAGATAGCCGTTCACCGAAAGAAACAACTAGATCTTTACTTTGCGGACTAAGCTCTTTGAGCGCACTAATTCCCTGCAAAATATCTTCTAGATCATTAAGCATCAGTTTAATTTTCGTAAATACAGGGTTCTGAAACTTTATCGCGATGAGTTTCTTTACGACATGGAAGTGGCGTTCTTCTAAGACGGCTAAATCCTCTTCAAACGAGACGCGTGCGGCGGCATTCTCCGCCATTTTCGTTAATAGATTAGTTACACCCGCCATTGCCGATAGAATGACAAGCGGCTTCTCATCTTGTTCGTAAGCTTTCTTGACGATATCCAGCATAGCACTTATGCTTTCAACGGTACCAACCGAGGTGCCCCCAAACTTTAATACTTTCATTTTCTGTTTTTATATAGTTCTAAAATAGTGTGCGTGAAAACAAAAAAAACCTTCCCGGTGGAGGAAGGTTCTATATAACTTGTACACTTTTTAATACAATAGAATTACTTCCTCCGATGATACATGCCGGTGGTAATAATAATTGTTGTAATAATCGTGTGTATATTCATGTTATTTTTAAAATCGATTTAAAGATAAGACATAAAATTTGAATTCGTCAAATAATTTTTCGTTTTCTTTGAAAATTTAATAAAAATATATTTTGCGTTTGTAGCATACCATCTACACCTCTTATTTTAGTCAATTGCTGTCAAAGAACGAAAAAAAGTGTTAAAATCTGTTAATTTATCCTTTAAAACGCCTGTATTTGTTTGGAATATGGGACATTATGTATTAGATTTGCTTCAGTCTATGTGATACATAAACGGCAACTTGGTAAAACGTTGTAAATTAAGCGAACATAATGAATACAAAGAAACTAGTAGCAGGAATGCTCCTAATAGGCTTATGTCTAGTGTCGCAGGCACAAACAAGTAAAAAATCAACAGACTCCGACCCCGACAACCTCGCAAAAGAATACTTCTCTCAAATTATGGGTGTTGCTTCAACAGCGATGGCGAACACAAAGCTTTACCAATTTGTGTATGAATGGCTTGGAACACCTTACCGACTGGGCGGCGATACAAAGCGCGGTATTGATTGTTCAAAATTTTCATTAGCCGTTTATGAAAATGTTTTCAACACCACCATCGGTTACAACAGTCGCAATCAATATGCCAACGTAACGCCTATCAGAAAAAATGATCTTCAACCCGGAGATCTTGTTTTTTTTAAGATTCGCAGCAGACAGATTACTCATGTTGGGATCTACCTGGGAGATGACAAGTTCGCACATGCATCATCCAGTCGAGGTGTGATGGTAAGCAACCTTACTGAAGCTTACTGGAGACGTTACTATTACAAAGGTGGCCGGCCGGAAGAGTCAAAAACAATGACGGCAAATATCGACACAGAAGATGACGGCGAGAACTTAAACTAATCGTTAAAATATTCTAAAAAGGTCTGAAATTGTTAGTTTCAGACCTTTCTTGTTTTAACCCCAATTAGTTCACAAAGAATTATTATTTTTACCCAACAGCAATCAAGAAAATAATATGTCTACAAAAAGAACACTTATTTTAAATAAAAAACAGATCGAACAGAAATCGATCCGAATTGCTTACCAGATTTTAGAGGACAATTTCGAGGAAAATACGTTAGTCCTAGCGGGAATCGCTGAGCGCGGCTATGTCTTTGCACAACGATTGCATAAGATCCTTTGCCGGATTGCGCCAGATAAAGATTTCGAGTTATTGAAAGTGGTGATCGCAAAAAACAAAAGAAGCCTAGAGGCAAGCACAGATCAACCGATAGAAATCGCTAAAAACAAAGTGATCATTCTTATTGACGATGTATTAAACAGCGGGCGCACGCTTGCATACGCCCTAGGGTTATTTCTTGATGTACCGCTAAAGAAGATGCGCACAGCGGTATTGGTTGACCGATCACACCATGATTTCCCCATATTCAGCGATTATTACGGCATGAAACTCTCGACGATTTTGAAAGAAAAAGTCGAAGTGGAATTACAGGAATACGACAATAAAGAAGATGCTACTTGGCTTGCCTAATGTGCGCTTGCCAAGCTAGCTAACTTATTTTACGTATTTTCAATTTTTGTCCAATCCGTAGTTTGGAATTCTTCAATCGATTATCCGATTTTATTGTCGTAACAGTGCTCCCTTTATAACTGCTGGCAATATGAGAGAGTGTTTCCCCTCTACGCACTGTATGTGTGAGATAAGAAAGCTTAGTTTTGTTGCTTTTCGCAGGTACCTTTTTAATATTCGTAGCGGCAGCAATACGCGTACTGAATGCCTTATCCGCCGTTTTGTTTACGATCAACTCCCGTCCTTCGATACGCGCATCGTTCGATAAATCATTCCAAGCTCTCAAATCTTGAACTGTCACTTGAAACGCTGCAGCTAATGTACTTAACGACTCACCTCTTTTAGCTACATGCACGATGTTCACACGTCCGCCCGGTTGATCTTGAGGCACAACACGCGCGCTTGCTAATAACTGCTGTGATGGTTCGGTGTCAAACTGATGATTCAGAGCGACGTAAAGTAAACTATCGTTCAATTGAGCAGTTTTAGGCACAATCACCCGAATTGGGTTGGTGGCAGAAGCAACAACAGTCTCCTTTTTTATTGCCGGATTAAATTCCTTTAGTGTTTTTATTGGTAGATTTACCGCACGTGCAACATCATTAAGATCGACGTTATGTTCCACCATCACTGGTTTAGGTATCCACGCAAAGTTCGAAGGTATCGCTTCAATATTATATTCGCTAGCATGCTTCAAAACGTAGTTCATCGCAATAAACTTTGGAATATAATTACGCGTTTCCTTTGGTAAATAGGGCGATAGCTGCCAAAAATCAGGGTTATGTAGTCCTGAACGCTTTATCGCACGACGCACTCCTCCCTTTCCACAATTATACGAAGCTAGAACAAGTAACCAATCCCCAAATTCCGCATAGGACTCTTTGAAATAACGACTAGCAGCAACACCTGCGGCGTATGGATCTTTCCGCTCATCGATCGCATTATTCATCGTCAAATCGTACTCTTTGGCCGTAGCATACATAAACTGCCACAATCCCACGGCACCAGCACGCGAAACCAAATGCGGATTAAGGGACGATTCAATCACCGATAAGTACTTCATTTCCTCTGGTACACCGGCCTCTCTAAATATTTGCTCATAAATGGGGAAATAATATTGCGAGAGCCCATCGAGCTTTGCTAAATAGGGATTATAATTCCGTGAACTATAAGTCTCAATATAGGACTTTATTTGCTCGTTAAATGCTAGGGGTACGCTCCGTTGGATTTTACGGAGTCTGCTATAAATAACAGAGTCCTGCGATGTACGCAAAGGGGCTGTAAAAGATAATTTTTTAAGCGTATCGATTCCCGAAAAGATGGCATTTCGTTGAATGGAAGCGATATCACGAAAATTTAGCTCGTCGCTCGTTAATACAGAAGCGTCCATATCTTGCGCACGAACAGGAGTAAAAATACTACAGGCACAAAAAGTAAATGCCCATAAATATCGTTTTATCATAGGTTTCGATTTTATGAAAAATACACGTTTTAGGTATCATACTTATGTATTCCAATAACAGTAGAACGTAAAAAACACACCATTAGTATTCATTGTACCAAAAACGTCATAAAAAACTAGAGAGTTTTATGTGTGACTCACATAAAACTCTCTAGTACGTTTTCAGAAATATATATTATTATGGATTTTGCGTTGTATTCTTGTTCGACTCTTCTTCCTTCTTCGAACCATCCTCACGCTGACCGTCCTTAAATTCCTTAACTCCACGACCTAAGCCACGCATTAATTCTGGAATCTTTTTACCTCCGAATAGTAACAAAACCAAAACCACTATGATAATAATCTCCTGTGTCCCGATAAATAATAATCCCGATGTGTACATAGTTTTTAAAATCTTAACGTTGCTTTCATTCTCAACGTTTTACAAATATATAATTAAATTTAAGAAATCCCTGTAACTATTTTGCTAGCCACGAATTTGGATTCATTGCTGTTTGTCCTTGATAAACCCCAAAATTCACGACCGAGTATCCGGCATCAGGATCGGCATCAGCCGTCCCGATTTGCTGCCCTCTGGATATTTTCTGCCCCTTACTCACCGACACACTCTTCAAGTTTGAATAGGACGTATAGTATTCCCCGTGGTTGATGACAATAAAGCTACCAAACACCTGCACCGCTACACCATCAAAAACGGCCTTGACAGCACCATTTGTTGCCGTACGAATGGCGACATCTGGATGATCGAGCTGTACGTTGCGTTCGACCTTCTCAAACCCAAAGTTACGCACGATTTGTCCCTGTGCAACTGGCCAAGGCAGTCGTCCGCGGTTCGATTTAAAATCCGCAGATAATTTCGCCGCGGCTGGAGTCGACCGCAAGATCTCGCTGTCCGATTTACGCGGCGTCACTTTTTCAACTTCCGAAACAGTCTTCCCGGTACGTTTAGCTTCCTCCTCGGCCGCCTTTTTACGAGCTTCCTCGGCACGTTTACGCTCTGCCGCAATCTCACGACGAATAGCCTGTTGGATCATGGCGTCAATCCTGCGCTTCTCCTGTTGTTTCTTGGTCAATTGGCCTTGATAGCTCGATTCTTCTTTACGAAGTTGACTCAGTTCTTTAGAATGTGTAGCTCTATCTTTCGCAATTGTTGCTTTTTCGTCTTCCTGCTCTTTTAAAAGTTTATTCTGCATTTGCCGGTCACGCTCGAGTTGCGCAATTTTCAATTCGATCTCCTTACGAGTGACTTCAATTTCCGCGACCTTTATTTGACGCGCATCACTAAATTGTTGAAGGTACTTAACACGTTTAAATGCTTGATTAAAATCTCTGGATGCAAATACAAACATCAACTTATTATATCCATTTTTATTTCGGAACGCAAAGAGAATCATCTTCTCGTAATCGTCGCGCATCTTCTCAAGTTCGGCTTTTAAGTTGTCTACAGCCTTTACGTTTGTTTGGATATTTTTATTGATGATACGTAACTCGGTACTGATGGTCTTAATCTTATCTTCCCGTAAATTCAGCTGCCGACTCAGTGCATTGACTTGCTGCTGCGAGAGCATTTTTTCGGCTGTTTTTGCCCTTAATACTTTTGTTAATTGCGCTATTTCGATATCAATCTTCTCGCGCTGTTTCTTAAGCTCGGCGCTACTCTGCGCTGAAACTAACACAACACCCAAACTACAAACAATAAAGAAGCTAACTAATATTTTTTTTACATCCATGAACCGTTTTCTCTCTATATAATCGGTTAAATTTAGCTTACAAAAGTAGAACATACATGTTATACAGCCAATTATTTTATACTTTTTATATTAAATGGGCTTAATTTATAACCTTATAGCGTTCTGAAACGGTAAAAGGCATTTCTACTGGCGCATTGAAGCGCACCCGATCAAAATTTAATTTCGCACCAATTGACATGTTCTCCCCCGCTATATCTAACGCCATATTCTGCGGAAAATTATAACCCTCGGTACTGATATAGTTAGCGTAGTATGCCTCTAAATTAGACATCCCCCCCACTTCTTCAAGTATAAAATTAAATGGCCTATTGTCTGTATTTATGCGGTATTGAAAGGATAGTTGATCTTTAATACCCACCACAATAAATTCGTCTTGAGCACTCGCAACCTGCACATTGCTCGCACGCAAAAGTTGAGACGACACATTAGCGAGCAGAAGGTCTTGCAAAGTAGTAAAGGTAACCCCGGGGTTCACATAGTTATAAACGTAGCTAAAAGGCTTCTTTAGATACTCGCCTTGTAAGCGATTTATAATTTTCACGCTATCGGGTGTAATGAGCACTCGCGCAACCTCCACGCCTAAAATAGCGGTGACAGAAATCCATATAGCCTTGTCGCGGTCTATCCGAATGTTTAGGGTCACATCGCGCTCTCGCTTATTCATTTGAATTTTAGTCTTCGCCCGGCCGGAGAAAGTATGAAAATCGAGGTTATTCATTTCAAAGCTTCGAATGCTTTCCGCGCCTGCCGAGATGACACTCGAATCGGATTTCTCTACTTTCGCTACTTTCTGCCGCGTTTTACATCCGGCAAACAAAATGACAACCACGAGTAACCACAGAAATTTATTCCACATACGCTTTTGTTGCTATTTTTGTTTTCAATTTTTCAATATTAATACCGCTTCCCTCGCTCATCGCTAAGGCTTTACCCCACTGTTTGAGCGCGTCTTTAGAGCGGCCCAATTTTGAAAGAATATCCCCGTAGTGCTCATACAAAACTGCATTGGGCTCACCACTCTGGATCGCCTTCTCCATCCACTTGATCGCCTCGGGATACTTCTGTTGCTTAAAAAGTATCCAAGCATAGGTATCTTGAAACGTACTGGAGGCAGGATCGATCGTATTGGACTGCATGGAAAGCTTTTCTGCGAGATCTAATTTTTCGTTTCGCTCGGAGAGGTAATAGGCATAATTATTCATTGCCGTGGCATTTGTACTATCGAGCTTTATCGCTTCTTCGTAAGCGACATCCGAGACATCAGCCATTTCAAGTTTATGATAAAGATCCCCCAGCCCGGCGTATATTAAGGATTGTAAATATTGATTTTCCTTCCCACTGTTATCTAGTGCCGACTCCATCATTTTACGCGCATTATCCGTATCGTCCTTAACTAAATAGGATAATCCTGTAAAATAAAGCAGCATCGGGTTGTTCGGGTTCACCTCGAGCGCTTCGAAACCATGCGCGATTGCTTGCTCTGCTTCGTTTAACCCTAGCTCCACATTCATCAACATGCGCCATGCATCTACATGATTTTTATTGATTCCTACCGCCGTTAAGAATAAGGACCGCGCCTCTTGCATATTGCCGCGTCGCCACAACACATCTCCTTTTGCGACATGACTGTCAGCGACCCGAGGGTGTTTGAGTACCAAAATATTTGCCAGCTCTTGCATCTGTTCCAAACCCAAGTTGGAGCCTCCCGATAAGACGCTATACATCACCCGGTGCTTATCCATGTAATTTACGTCATCGGCCTCGAATGCTTTCTTTATGGCCTGAAACGCCTGCGCATCCTTGCCAGCAGCAGCATAAGCATTTGCGATATCTAGATATAAAAGATTTTCCTGGCTGTTTGTTATGCCGTCAGTAAGAACCTGAACGGCTTCTTTAGAATCTTTATCAGCCAAATAAATATAACCTAATGTACTATACACCTGCCGAACAGTTGATTTTTGTTTCGTCCAAGGTATCAATAGCTCTTTGGCCTCAACTTTGCGATCCAAATCCACTAATATCTCCGCTTTGATAACGTCCAGCGTGTCGGATTTGCCAAATCGCTTGGTAGTGGCATCGTATGTTGCCAACGCTTCCTCGGATTGCTTATTGGCATGCTGGAGCATTACCTTCTCGCGATAGATAGGCTCGTTTTCGGGATTTGAAGCAATAACCTTATCCAATATCGTTATTGCGGTACCAAAATCACCCTTGCCCTTATAGAGCTCCACCAAGTAGTTAGCAAACATTAAATTCGAAGGCTCTAATTCAAATGCCTGCTGCGCTAGCGGGATAGCCACCTCTAAATTCCGCGCCTGCCCAAACAGAAGCGCTTTGGCATAATAAACTTCCGCAGCTTCTGGATATTTCGCAATCACACTATCGAGCTTTTGAATAGCTCCCTCCAAATTACCCACACGAAGAAAGCTTTCCACTTCGACTAAGTCTTGCTTATACGGCTTATCCCCCACTTCGACCTGCTGCGCATAACTAGGCGACAATGCCCCCAGACTTGCTAACACGCATACTCCTATCCAAATTAACTTTTTATACATTTATATCTATTCCTTTTCTAAAAATCGAAAAACATCAACCGATTAATCGGTTGCGGCCAACCGGCCATCCCCTAAAGATGACAAAAAAAAGCAAAACTTTAGGTAAATACTCTTAAAACATGTTAAAATTCCATTTTTGCCGTAAACTCGTTACGCGCAAAGCGACCGAATAAATATGAAATACTTTTTTTATTACAATATATTACCGTACCTTTGCAATCCTAATTGTATTGATTACAAGAGGATAAAAGATTTATTAATTAATTAAATAAAAGCAAGTGAATACGTTAAGTTACAAAACTGTCTCTGCCAACAAGAACACCGTCAACAAAGAGTGGATTGTTGTTGACGCTGAAGGAGAGATTTTGGGGCGCTTGGCAAGTAAAATTGCGAAAGTAATTCGTGGTAAGCACAAGCCTACATTCACCCCACACGTAGACTGTGGAGATAACGTAATTGTTATCAACGCAGACAAAATTAAATTGACAGGAAACAAGTTAGGCGATAAAGTCTACGTTCGCTACACGGGCTACCCAGGTGGTCAGCGTTTTGTTTCTCCAAAAGAATTATTGGCTAAACACCCAGAACGCATCGTTGAGAAAGCTGTACGTGGTATGCTTCCTAAAAATCGTTTAGGACGTCAATTATTCAAGAATCTCTATGTATATGCAGGAACAGAGCATAAACATGAAGCACAAAATCCAAAATCAGTTAAATTTTAAGGAGAGCAAACATGTCAACAACTAATACTTCGGGTAGAAGAAAAACCGCTGTTGCCCGCATTTACTTAACTGCTGGTAGCGGGAACATTATCGTAAACGGTAAAGATTATAAAGTATATTTCCCAACATTGCCATTGCAATACATCGTTACTCAGTCGACTGAAGTAGCGGGTGCTGCTGGAAATTTTGATGTGAAAGTTAACGTTCAAGGTGGTGGTGTCAAAGGACAGGCTGAAGCAGTACGTTTAGCAATTGCTAAAGCGTTAGTCGAACTAGACCCAGAAATAAAACCAGCTTTACGTGCAAAAGGGCTAGTGACTCGCGATGACCGTATGGTTGAGCGTAAGAAACCAGGACGCCGCAAAGCACGTAGAAAATTCCAATTCAGCAAGCGTTAATCAAAGGAGGATCAAAAAATGGCAAGAACAACTTATCAAGAATTATTGGATGCAGGTGTGCACTTTGGTCACCTTACACGTAAATGGGATCCGAAAATGTCTAAGTACATTTTCATGGAACGTAACGGTATCCACATCATCGACTTAAATAAAACACTTACGAAACTAGAAGAAGCTGCTGCAGCTATCAAACAAATCGTAAAATCAGGTCGTAAAGTATTATTCGTAGCAACGAAAAAACAAGCAAAAGAAATCATTGCTCAACAAGCACAAGACGTAAACATGCCTTTCGTAACCGAAAGATGGTTAGGTGGTATGCTTACAAACTTCGCTACCGTACGCAAGTCAATCAAAAAAATGTCGAACATCGACAAAATGCAGAAAGACGGCACGTACGATGTATTATCGAAGAAAGAGAAATTGATGATTCAACGCGAGCGTATCAAGTTAGAAAGCCTTTTAGGAGGTATCGCTGACTTAAACCGCTTACCAGCTGCTTTATTTATCATCGATGTGAAGAAAGAACACATCGCTGTAGCTGAAGCACAGAAATTGAGCATCCCTACTTTTGCAATGGTAGATACAAACTCTAACCCTACAAACATTGACTTCCCAATCCCAGCTAACGATGACGCTACAAAATCTATTAGCTTAATCGCTGCGATTATTGGAAAAGCAATTCAAGAAGGCTTGGAAGAACGTAAACGCGATAAAGAAGAAGAAGCTGAAAAAGAAGCTGTAGCTGCTAAAGTAGCAGTGGACACTGCTGAAGCAGCTCCTGAAGCTAACGCTGGAAAACGTCCCCGCAAAGCGAAAGACGGAGAATAATATTCTATATTAAACCGGATAAGCAAGTGTTAGTCTTTTTGAAGTTTATCTTCATGGGTCTACCGATGCCTTATCCGGTTTTTTGCTATTTAACAAAAGCTTAATATTCCACATCAAACAATAATGGTGTTGAATGAGTTTTTAAGATTGTATATAAAAAAAAGAAAATAAACATGTCAGTACAAATTTCTGCATCAGATGTAAATAAATTGCGTCAACAAACTGGCGCTGGTATGATGGATTGTAAAAAAGCGTTAGTAGAGGCTAATGGAGACTTTGAAGCCGCAGTCGACTACTTACGTAAAAAAGGAGCTAAAGTAGCTGCTAGCCGTCAAGACCGCGATTCTAACGAAGGTGTAATCATTGCGAAGTCAGCAGCCGATGGTAAATCTGGTATTGTTGTTGAAGTCAACTGTGAAACTGATTTCGTTGCGATCAATGCGGATTTCGTCGCTTTCGCTCAAAAAATTGCGGATGTCGCTTTAACAGAAAAACCAGCATCTTTAGAAGCTCTTAAAGCATTAACGCTTGATGGTAAAGTAATCGCTGACGCGTTAATCGAACAAACAGGGATTATCGGAGAAAAAATTGACGTCTCCAAGTACGAAGTTGCAACTGCAGATAAGGTAATTGCTTACATCCACGGAAACTACCGTTTAGGTGTATTAGTAGGGCTTTCAGCCGATGCTGAAGGAGCGAACGAAGCGGGAAAAGATGTTGCTATGCAGATTGCTGCTATGAACCCAATTGCTATCGATAAAGATGGTATTGATCAGAGCACCATCGATCGCGAAATCGCGATTGCTAAAGAGCAAATCATTGCAGAAGGTAAACCAGCTGAAATGGCAGAAAAAATTGCACAAGGAAAATTAAACAAATTCTACAAAGACACAACTTTGTTAAACCAAGAGTTTGTTAAAGATTCCTCGAAAAACATCGCTCAATTCTTAGACTCTGTATCTAAAGGTTTGACCGTTACTGTTTTCAAACGTGTTCAATTAGGCGCTTAATCTCGTCTGATCGTAAATATTCGGGAAACTAACTTCCCCGTAAAAGCCTCGTCCTTTGTGGACGAGGCTTTTTTTAGTGGCCATCAGCCCGATTCGATATTCGTACTCGTCGCATTTACAATAGTTTTGTTAAATTTGAATACCGAAATTCTCAAAATGAAACAACTAACAATTTATAACATACTGATCTGCCTACTGTGCTCCTCCATTTCTAATCTCGCCGCTCAACAAATTATTCCCGCACAAGAATTGACAATACAAGGGAGAGTGTTTCAGGACAGCCCACATTTTCACCGCGTAGACACGGCAAAATACAATACCTTACCCAGTCGAGTGAAAACATTACTAACCAACGCACCGGGCATGTATACCAGCTTTCGTAGCAATACGAAGAAGCTCGCCATAAATTGGACTACCAAAGATGCAAAGCTCGGAAATAACTCGACGGCAATTATGTCCCGAGGATTCGATGTGTATGTCAAAGAACCCCAAGGCTGGCAATTCGCTGGCGCGGCACGCCCGAGTCTGACAAGCCCATCAAGCAAGTTTCCCATCATCGAGGAAATGGACGATCGGGAAAAAGAATTTTTACTTTATTTCCCCCTCTATAAAGAATTAATAACCTTCGAACTTGAAATTGACCAAGAAGCTTCCTTTAGCCCCACCACACAACAATTTAATACGAAAATAGTAATCTACGGTTCGAGCATTGTACACGGAGCGTCTGCTAGCCGTCCGGGACTTGCCTATCCGGCGCAATTAGCACGTAAACTAAATGCGGAGGTAATCAATCTTGGCGTTAGCGGTAATGCAAAAATGGAACTTTCGTTGGCGCAGATGATCAACGAGATAACAAGTGTAGACCTGATTATTATGGACTGTGTCCCAAATAGTTCGCCTGAGCAGGTCACTGAACGTACATTCGCCTTTGTAAAAGAACTTCGTAAGAAGCATCCCAATACCCCAATCTTGATGATCGAGAGTATCAACCGAGAAATCAGTAACTACAATTTAAAGTGGCAGAAACGGTTGCTAGAGCAAAACGGTAATTTCAAAAAAGAATACACCCGGCTTCTAGCGAGTGGTGAAAAGAACCTTTATTACATCCCGGCCGACGATTTAATCGGTCACGATTCCGAAGGAACCGTAGATGGCACACATCCTACCGATGTAGGATTTTCTCGGATGATTGATATTATAGCGCCGAAAATAAAAGAAATCCTAGAAAATATATAACTGGTATTTAAAAAATTAAACCCGCTAATTTTCGATCATAAATGAGGATATCAGATCGTTCCGGTAAACTGAAAGATGACAATCAGCTTTTAAAAAAATTTCAAAAAGAAGGTGATCTTAACGTACTTGGTGAACTTTTTGCTAAACATAGCGAGATGGTTTATTATGTTTGTTTACGCTATTTTAATGAGGTAGAGCGTAGCAAAGATGCAACGATGCAGATTTTTGAACTACTGATCACCAAAATAAACAAACAGGACATTCGCGATTTTCCAAAATGGTTGTACGTCGTGAGTAAGAACCATTGTTTAATGGCATTACGCGCAACGAAAAATAAAATGGAAATGTTGACTTCTGATTTTGTGGAATTTTCTGCTTTAACGCATCCAGAAGATACAAACGAAGAACGAGAAGAAGTACTCACGTTGCTTGAAGATTGTATAAGCAAGCTCCCGGAGAAGCAAAAGGTGAGCATCAATTTATTTTTCCTTAAACAGAAGTGTTACAAAGAAGTCACCGAAATAACGGGATATAACCTCAAAGAAGTAAAAAGCTTCATCCAAAATGGAAAAAGGAACTTAAAAATATGTATCGATAGAAATGGAAAATCAACGCTTTGATATAGCCCATATTCGCAAATACGTAAATGGAGAACTTTCCGCAGGGGAGATGTATGCATTAGAGCGTGCGTCGCATGATGACGAAATGCTTATGGACTTAATTCTCGGGATTCAAGCTGAACACGCCAACAAACCTTCGTTCGATCGCCAAGGCATTCTTCAACGAATTGATGATCGCGCAGCGGCCAGTACCCCTAGAAAAATCAGATTTCTAAGACCGCTATCTATCGCCGCAACTATTGCGCTCGTTATTGGAGTGGGGTATTATTTTATGGCCGACCGGCAGCAAATTTTAGTTGAGCACAAGCTCAGCCACGTGGAACCGGCTGCGCCTCTGCCAAGAGATGCTGCCGACAGCACAGGTACAGCGGAAATAAAAGAAGAAGTTTCCATCATGCCCGATGAGCAAACAATTGCCGTGCAGCAAAGATCTACGAACAGAAAAAAGAAAAAAACTCAAGTTGCCGAAAAAAAAGAAGTTAAAGACCTTCCGCGAATCACCATCAACGAGACTGTACCTGGTATCGGGGACGATAACCTTCACGGTATCGCAGCGAAAAAAGACTCACAACGACTGGCAATGCGTGAGGAGCCAGTCAATCACTCGCCAATCATCGAGATTCACACCAATCGAGAGAGTGCGCTGGCAACAAATGCACGTGTAAACGCAAGAAAATCCCATATAGCCGATACACTCGAAGAAAACATCTATGGATTTACAACGCCCCCGTCCTCTATCTCAGCGCCTTATTCGATCTCCCAAGTATCATCACAAACCGAGATCGCACGTACACGACAACAGGTTGATGGCCAGCTAGCGGAGGAAAGCCTAGAGAAGGCCGATCAAATAAATGAAAGCAATCATACTCCAGTGATACCACCACGACGTTCCGAACCGATTATCGGTTGGAACTCGTATCACGATTACTTAAAAAAAGCTACTGCGGAATACCCCAATAGCAATGGAAGTGTAACTGTTTCCATCGAGATCAATAACAATGGTCTTCCAGAACACATTCAAGTGCTCCAATCGAGCTCCGATACGCTATCTAACCTTGCTATTTCGATAATTAAACAGGGGCCGCGGTGGGTAAAGGGGCGTAAGTACACAGACGCAAAATTTAAAATCGACTTTAATAATTAAAATCGACCCGCACGAGTTTCAAAACCGATACAAATTTCTTATTTTGCTACTGACTAGTGCGGACAAATGAAATACAAACAAATCAATAACAATTCGATCAATCAGGTAATGCTAATCATTATCATTATACTGATTAGTATTTTGGTTTTCAAGAACCTGATATATTACCTCCCGGGTTTTCTCGGTGCGATCACGCTCTATATTTTATTTCGAGGATCGTATCTCAAGCTGACTGAAACACGTCGGTGGAGCAAAGTGCTAACAAGCATACTCTACATTTTGCTTTCCATCGTATTTATTATCCTACCGCTATGGGCACTGATTGATTACATGGTACCACAGATCAATGAATTCCTTTCGAACAAAACTGAAATAATCGCTAAATTCAATGCCTTAAAAGTATTCATGAGTGACAAACCGTTATTAAAGGATATCGATATGTCTGACTCGGCACTGTTAAACTTTATGCAACGCTCAACGCGTTACTTACCAAACATCATTAATTCTGTGGCGGAGGTTATGGTTAATATCGTCGTTGCGTTCTTCGTGCTATTTTTTATGCAGATCCATTCCAAAAAAATGGAAACAACATTATACAAGTCCATACCATTCAGCAAAACCAGTAAAGGCGAAATTTGGGACGAAGTTAATTTAATGATTCGCTCCAATGCTATTGGCATACCAATTTTGGGGTTTTGTCAAGGGGTGGTTGCTATGATTGGATATTGGATTTTCGGTATTGATAATTTCATTCTTTTGGGTCTATTGACCGGAATATCTTCGGTAATACCCATATTAGGTACGATGACCATTTATATCCCTGTATCGGTCATCACGCTCGCCACGGGTGATACGGGAAATGCAATAGGATTATTTATATATTGTTTATTACTCGTTGGGGGGATTGATAATATCCTTCGGTTTACGATTCTCAAAACAATCGGCAATGTTCCGCCTATGATTACCGTATTCGGCGTGCTATTAGGACTTAACTTGTTTGGCATGTTGGGACTTATTTTTGGTCCACTGATACTCTCCTCAATTGGTTTACTGATAAAAATTTATAGTAACGAGTATGGAAAGGGAATCGTCCATAATGTGATCGATCACCATGAACAGCATGCGAACGGTCATGATGACGACAGAGCACGTTAATAATTAATTCTATAGCAAGAAACAGATTTTAATATCCGGTGAGACATCCGAACTTTGGGTATGGATAAGCAACAAGATATCGTAAATTATAACCGTATAGCATCAGCCATCGAGTATGTGAAGGTAAACTTCCAGCTGCAACCAACGCTCGAGGATATTGCAAGTCATGTACACGTAAGTCCAACTCATTTCCAACGCATATTTCAAGACTGGGCCGGAACAAGCCCTAAGAAGTTCCTGCAGTACATCAGCCTGCAGCATGCAAAGAAGCTCTTAAAAGAACATCAAACGAGTCTGGCGGAGGCGACCTACCACACCGGTCTGTCAAGCACTAGCAGACTTCATGACCTATTTCTAAATATTGAAGGAATGAGCCCAGCAGAATATAAGCTGGCCGGGAAAGGACTGCAAATAAGTTATGGCTATTATCCGACTCCATTCGGCACCGCCCTTATTGCGTCAACACAGAAAGGAATCTGCATGGTAGCTTTCGAAGATGATGCTGCCGGTTCGCTCGCTACGTTACGAAAAAACTTCTCGTGTGCCGTGATACAAAAATACAACGACCCGGCGCACCTACCGGTTTTAGATTTTTTCGCCGGTGACTGGACGAATTTAAAGACGATAAAGCTACACCTCAGAGGGACAGCATTTCAATTAAAAGTATGGGAGGCATTGCTAAAGATTCCTATGGGGAAGTTAACGACCTATCAATACATAGCACGAGAGCTCGACAATGAAAATGCCGCTCGTGCTGTCGGCACAGCGATCGGCAATAATCCCATCGCTTTCCTAATCCCATGCCACCGTGTGATCCAATCCTCTGGACTGTTAGGTGGATACCGCTGGGGACTCACGCGAAAAACTGCTCTTATCGTATGGGAGAGTATGGTACTAAACAAGACGTCGAATGAATCTGTTTGATACATACCCGGATGGCAAAAAAAATTTGCTACCCTACGACGGTGAAGTTAATTATCATGGACCGATCTTCCCACCCCAGACTACCGATACGTATTATAACACGTTGCTCACGCAGTTAAATTGGAAACCCGATGAAGCTGTAATCTTCGGCAAACATATATTAACCAAACGAAAGGTCGCATGGTATGGTGACTTCCCTTTTGAATATACCTACTCGGGCATACAAAAAAAGGCACTAACTTGGCACCCCACACTCCTGGAGATAAAAGCGATAATCGAACGGATCTCGGGCGAACTGTTTAATTCCTGTCTCTGTAACTTATACGAGGAGGGCTCGCAAGGCATGGCTTGGCATAGTGATGGCGAAAAAGATCTAAAAAAACATGGCGTAATTGCTTCAGTAACTTTAGGGGCGGAACGAAAATTCGGTTTTAAACATAAAGGCAGTAAAGAGACGTTATACATGATACTCGAACACGGTAGTCTCTTGCTAATGAAAGGTGTAACCCAGGACCATTGGATGCACCGGCTCCCCCCAACCACAAAAGTTCACCAGCCCCGTATAAACCTCACCTTTCGAACAATCGAAAATCATTGATTATCAAAAAAATGTCACGGACGAACGGGTTTGTAAAGTAAGCATCACATTGCCCAAGCCCTGCGCTAAAATCCGACATTGTCGTCATTGTTTTTCGTAAATTACTAAAAATGAATATTATGGGCGTTTTAGAAAACAAAGTGGCAATCGTTACAGGTGGAGCATCGGGAATAGGAAAAGCGATCGTAGAAATATTCCTCGAAGAAGGTGCAAAAGTGGTTATTGCAGACATCAATGAAGAATTAGGTCTCGCGATGTTAGAGGAAAATTCCGAAGGCAACCTCGTATTCATTAAAGCAGACTCAGCTTCCACAGAAGACAGTGAGAAAATAGTGAGCGCAGCGGTAGAGAATTTTGGGGCGCTACACATTGCCGTCAACAATGCAGGGATTGGAGGTCCGTCCACGGACGTCGGGAATTACCCTCTCGATTTATGGAACAAAGTAATTGATATCAACTTAAATGGTGTGTTCTACGGTATGCATTTTCAATTGCCCGAGATGGAGAAGGTCGGCGGATCAATCATCAATATGGCATCAATACTGGGTGAAGTAGGGTTTGCAAACTCTTCGGCCTACGCAGCAGCAAAACATGGGGTTGTGGGACTGACAAAATCTACTGCTTGGGAATATGGTACGCGTGATGTTCGTATTAACGCGATCGGCCCAGGATTCATTAAAACACCAATGATCGACAACGAAATAAACGATGAAACTCAGCAATATTTAGCGTCACAACACGCACTTCAACGCCTTGGTAGCCCACGTGAAGTCGCTGAACTAGCGTTATGGTTGGCTTCGGAGAAATCGTCGTTCGCTACGGGAGGATATTACCCTATCGATGGCGGGTATTTAGCGAAATAACCTTAGAGGCTCCCATAGCTGGCTAACACTGGACAGCTATCGTTGGAAGAATGTATTTACGACGTAGGGATATTCGTGAAATCCTTACGTCAATACCTCCGCAACAACAAAATTGCTTCCACCAACAAAGATCATATCGTTTTTATGCGCTTTGATTTTCGCGGTGTGAAACGCTTCATGAACCGAATCATAAAAACATCCTACTAAATCGTACGCGGCAGCGTGCTCCATTAACTCCTTTGCCGGAAGGGCGCGAGATATTTCTGGGCTGCAGAAATAATAAATAGCGTCCTTTGGTAACTGGGGAAGCATATGGCTTAAATCCTTATCACGCATCGCCCCAATGACAACATGCAACGTAGCGTACGACGTAGCGTTTATATTATTCACTACCTCACGGATTCCATCTTCGTTATGTCCTGTATCACATATTATCAAAGGGTGTTGACCAATTTTTTGCCAGCGTCCGTGGATACCCGTATTTTCTACGACATGCGCTAGTCCGTCCCGTATATGGTCGTCTGAAATATCGATACCTTGTTTGCGTAATTGATCTACTGCTGTAAGCACACCGATCAAATTTTTCAGTTGATAAAGTCCACCAAGTTGCATCACCCACTGCGCGTGATGACCAACATTATCTTCGATCTCGACGGCTAATCCTTTCTCGGTGCGCTGAAAAGTATGTACACGTAATTCATCGGAAGCAAAACGCAGGGGAGCGTCAAGATCTTTCGCGCGTTGCTGAAAAACAGAGGCTACACGTTCATCGCGTTCGGAAACAACCACCGGTACGCCTGGCTTAATAATGCCCGCCTTCTCGTAGGCAATCTCCTGTACTGTATCGCCTAACATATTCATATGGTCCATACCTATATTGGTTATCAGTGAAAGCGTCGGTGTTATAATATTTGTGCTATCCAGCCGCCCTCCAAGTCCAACTTCAATGAGTGCGAAATCGACGTTCTCCCTCGCAAAATAGTCGAAAGCAAGCGCTACGGTGACTTCAAAGAACGAAGGTTTTATCGATTCAATAAGCGACAAATGCTGATTTACAAAATCAACAACATAATCTTTTGGGATCATGGCCCCATCAATACGCACACGCTCTCTAAAATCCACTAAATGTGGCGAGGTGTATAACCCCGTTTTAAACCCTGCGCTCGACAATATGGATGCCAAGCTATGGGAGCTCGACCCTTTACCGTTGGTACCGGCAACATGAATAGACTTAAAACGATCATGCGGAAAGCCCAGCGCAGCGCACAAACGCGAAATGTTGCCTATGTCGGTTTTAAACGCACTGGCACCGTCACGCGTGAACATCGGAAGGCGAGCGTACAGATAATTGATGATTTCCTCGAAGGTTTGCATATTGTAATAATGATATTAACGCCAAAAACGGTGTACCTACGTTAATAGAACGTCGAAACACCGTTTTGAAATTATTTTAATGATTAGCGGTAAACTTAGCGTAATTTAAAATTAAAAACGATTACACCGGTTTGCGAATTGGGTGCATTTGGCAATTCATTTAGACGCGCCCCCATAACAGCACGTTCACATTTTTCCATCAGCGTTCGACTAGAAATAGTCGTCCCCTTCACCCCGGCACGCGCGTAGGTAACGACACCGCTCTTATTCACTTTGAATTCCACAGCCACTCGGCCAGCTTGCTGACCATTATCCTCGATTTTAGGCGGAACCTCAAAACGCCTGTTCGCAATAGACAGCATCATATCACCATCACCCGAACCGCCTTCACCGTAATTACTTGCCAGAGGATCCCCTAAATTACTTCCTTGGTTTCCGGCTGTCGAACCTGTGCCGTCTCCGGTGCCAGTGGAGTTGTTTTTCTTACCTTTATAAAGTGCGTTGGGATTGACGGCTGGTTTGGCATCCTTTTTTTCCGCCGTCGCCACGGGCGCGTTCGCTTCAACCGGTTTCTCCTTTTTTGGAACCGCAGGCGCATCTTCCATATCTTGTGTTGCTACAACCTTATCGGCCACTTGTTGCGCCGGAGTAGGCGTAGGTGTTGTTTCTGGATCGATCTTGTCTGGTCGAACGCTATTTGCTTGCTCATCCATTGAAGGTTCATCCACACTCATATAATCGTCCCCCATCCCCTCTTCAGCGGTACCGTAATTCACGATAATTCCTCCCATACCGTACTGGGGGATATCGCTACTGAATACTACAAAAAATCCTATTAGCGCGAGCACTGCCATTACCGCTGTTGACAGTCCCAATGCCTTGGGCATATTGTTTTCCTCTTGCGATTGATAATACATGCTCATAATCTATTTTTTTACCCTAGGCCGGAAACGACACATGCCCTTTTCCTTCCTCAGGATTTGAATTACTCTTTTACCGGTTCTGTGGCCAATACCAGCTTCACCTTATTTCTATTAGCAATATCCATAACGGAAATAACATTCTGAATAGGAACTGTACTGTCCGCGTAAAGCATGATGGTAAGTTCCTCTCCATTGATTATCTGTGACTGTATCAACGGCTCCATCTGATCCAAACTAACGACCTGTTTATCGAAATGATATATTAGATCCGACGTAATCGAAACGGTTACTGTCTTTTTAGCAACTGACTGCTCGCCGGCGCTTGATTTCGGTAACAGTAGCTTTACTACTTGCGGGTTGGATACGGCCGAAGCTAACAGGAAAAACAACATTAGGAAAAACATAATGTCGTTTAGTGCCGAAGTTTGCACCTCTGCGCTGGGCTTATGTCGTCTATTTCTTAAATTCATTGAATTTTAATCCTAAAGGTTTACTATTGAACTCCCGGTTCATCTAACAAGTCGATAAACTCTACAGCATCGGTTTCCATCCGTAAGATGAGTCGCTCGACCATCATATTAAGAATATGGTAACCAATATATGCTAAGATACCAACGGTCAATCCGCTTGCCGACGAAATCATTTTTACATATAATCCACCCGATACCGTACCGATATCGATTCCCCCAGCAATCTCCACTTCGCGGAAAATTTGGATTACACCAAATATCGTTCCCACGAAACCTAGCATAGGTGCAATACCCGCTACAATCCCAAGGATATTTATATTTTTTTCTAATTTAGAAACCTCTAATTTACCCGCATTCTCTATTGAACCTTCAATATCTTTAATAGGACGCCCTACACGTAAGAGCCCCTTTTGAAGCATGCGCGATAAAGCGGAGTTGCTAGAGCGGCAAACAGCGATAGCAGCATCCAAGCGGCCCGACATCACATTACTTTTTATTTGTGAAAGCAAACCCGTATCGGCTCTCGACGCTTTACGAATCGTGAGGTAACGTTCAAAAAAGATTACCAGACCTAAAAACAAAAGGAAAATGATCGGAATCATAATCCATCCTCCTCGCATCAACATTTCAATTAAGCTTAAATTGTCTTGTGCCGGAGCTAAATCAATCACCTGCTGCGGAACCGAATTCAATGTATCCACCGTTAAATTTTCTTGCATAAATGCCATAGTCTTATTTCGTGTTTTTTAATTTTTATTTATCGCGTAATTTTATCAGGCCATGCATCCTTAATGATGTGTCTTTGCACATAAACTAAAGCCGAGTCAAGTTGCGCCTTGGTTTCGTAGGAATCCCAAATTACCTTTTTTCTATTTTTTGCTAGATTACTTGGCACCACGCGCACTTTGGGAAACCCTGCTTTGTTGTAGGATTCCGCCTGTTCGTAAGCTTGCGCCAATGTTCGATGCGAACCAATCACAATTTGCCATGTATGACCGTCAGGAATCAAAACGTCCTTGGCACTCCTCGTCGAAGTATCAACTTGAGCAAGGCTATCCACCGGCACTACTGCCGCCATCGAATCGTGAGCGGCTATATCGGTGGACTGCTCTAACGGACTCGCTGTACTATCGGTACGTGCAGACTCCGTCGATGTATTTTGATTCCTAACGAATAAAAATACCAAAATAGCTACAGCAGCAATCGCGAGCAAAACATACCAAATCGTATTGTTAGAAGATCGTTCATCGTATTCTTCTGCTTCGGTATCCGTATCGTCCGCATCAATTGAATCTTGATTATCCGCAGCTGTGAAAGCGACTACTTGTTCCTCTTGCGCCGGCTCCACGGTTACGTCCGCACTATTAATTGCTGGATCGGTGACCTTTGGCATTTCTTCCACAAGACCGTCAAGCGCCGCTACAGGTTCGTAATTAAACCCGGAGAGATCCAATGCTTTAAACACATAACCTTCACCGTAACTTACTAAATAGCCTAAATCATCAAGCTTTACTTGGCCTTGATCCTTGACTTTTTCCAATAGTTCATCCACTATTTGCTGAACTTCCCTTTTGGCATCAGACCGATCGATTTCTTCGAGTTGTTGGATATAGCTAACAAAATCGTATCCTGTTTCGCTATTACCTTCGAAGTCAATATAATCAATGGGAGGAAGATAAACGTTTCGCTTTTCATCAAAAGTCGATGGTGTATGATTCCTTTTAAAGGTCCCTAATCCATTGACGTAGACTTCAGACTGTCTTTTAAGTAAATTATAAACGCTCTTCCCTAAGTTCATCCCAATTCTTTAATTAACTGCAAAGTTAAAACCTTCTGCGTTTAAAATGAAAAATTTAAACCACCTATAATATTAAAACCTAATTTAGGATAATAAAGATAAGTTTCGTATTCCTTATTGAATAGATTGTTTGCCTTTACAAACAAACCGAGCTGCTTGGTCGCCTTATATTCTGCACCAGCACTCACATCCACGAAAGATGGAATTTCGGCTTTGCTATACGTTTGCTGGTTTCCCAAATCACTCATTGGGTCATCCCAATCTTTCGCATACGCTTTCCCGTGGAACAAAGCCTCGGCATCGATATATAGTTTTTCAGAAATATTGAACCTTGCGTTTGCCGCTAGACGTAACTTCGGCATATGCCAAGCCTCTTCTTGTTGGGCCATCGTGTATTCATCAATGTTTAACCGGCCGCCTAAATTCACAATTTCCGATAACCTTACATTAATTTCCCCTTCGATTCCAAAATGTTTTACCGCCTCGTCTCCATCGCCATCATACACCAAATCAAATTGGAATGGTCTATCTGCATTATTCACAAATAGCGGCAGACCTTCTAATTGACGATAAATCGCTTTCACCTTATAGCCAAAGGTTGCCCCGGCATTCCCTTTGATACCACCGTAAAAATTTATTCTTTCAACAGTATTCTGTATCGCTAAATTCGGTCCTAAAAATGGATTTTCCCTGGCAAAGTCTCGGTATGATGCTTTACGAACACCGCCATTCACTCCCCCGAAAATATGGAAATACTCCGGTGCAAGTGCAAAGTCAACTTCCGCGGATGGGAAAATATTAAAACTTGAGCTATCACCAAACTCAGGAACAAAATTAGCGCCCAATGTTACCGCGTAGTTATCACCCTTGAACCGGATATAAGGGTTCAAATTTGCGAAGGAATTTTTTGTTGTATTCCCGCCCGGTGCGTTAGTTCCTTTGACGTTATTAATATCTACCGCGACATTCGCTCCAATATTAAATGCACGCACTCTTTTATTTAAATAACCAGATAGTGCAACAGACGTTTCTTTGCCGTCATATTTATCACCAAAGGAATACGCGTCAATCTTTGCGGAGAAACTCGTGGCATTTTCGTTTTCAGGGTCATAATTGCTAGTCAACTCTCCTGTAAAGTAAATATCGTTAAAAGCTTGTTTCTCTGTTGAAGGATTAAGTAGCGTTACACCATCATCGGCATATGGTATACCGTAAAAGTTGGTGGCATAACGGTTATACCCAATCACCCCATCCACAGTAAATAGTGGTAAGATTCGACGTCCGAAAACACCAACTTCTTGCTTAGAAAATTTTTGGGCCTCCAAACTTCCTTTTTGGCTCAGATGTTTTACAAAACCACCTACACGAAGATCTTCATAGGCATCGTATGCAAAATAGCCCTCACCAAGTATTGTATTGAAATTTCCCAATCCGAATTTCACATAATTACTCGTTGGATCCGAGGTTATCGTAAACGGCGTCTCTTGGACGTTAAGTTCCTTCAATCCGGTATTTATATCCAGTTTTTTATCAGCTATATTCCCGTACGTGAGCTTGGGCATATAGCTACGCTTATTGGTCATGTCCGGGCTGCGACGAATCTTAACAGCATCGGCCAATAGTGGTTTATAATCACGAACGACATCAAAAGAATCGATAGTAACAGGCTTATCAGGCTCTGGATCTGTTTGCTGCGCGTAGACCTGAACACCTAGCCCCATAAACAACGCCACTATTGCGTAACTTTTAAAAACTGTTTTATGCAATTTCATCATTCTATCCTAATTCTTATTAATTCAATTTTTCCAAACGAGATTTCGCTTCTTCAAGCACGTCATCTTCTTGGTTTTCATAATTATCAATCACACTCTCAAGTGTTGATTTCGCTTGGAATTTATCGTCCTTACCTAGGTATGCATCGGCCATCATGATAAAACCTTTGGCAACCCAATAATCGTAAGAGGAAAATGTATCCGAGATATCCATAGCCGATTCAATTGCCTTGTCGTACTGCTTATCTTTTAATTGGAGTTCCCCTACGCGATAGCGCGCTTCAGCTCCAGTTACCGTATTGCTTTTCAATGCGGCTAAATTAAACTCTTTCGCTGCCTCGGCATCTTTGTTAGTCGCTTGGTAAGCCCTCCCAGAATAAAGATGCGCTAAGGCGATATCCTCTTCGGAAGATTTCTCGTACTCCTTAACCAATTTCGCGTAATTCTGCGTTTCTACATGGTCTCCAATATGATAGAAACTTACCAGCAAATTATTTATTGCAAAACCGTAATTGGCTTTATACTCGGAAGTTAATTCGAGTTTACGTAACACCTGTACGGCCTCGTTGTATGCTTTCTTTTTCAGATGCAACCGGGCAACACTGATTAAGGTTTGTTCAGTATAGGCGCTTGTCCAGTCGTTCATGATAATATTAAAATCATGTAACGCTTCGTCGTCCTGTCCAAGTTGTGCATAGCTTTCTCCACGAATGAATCGTGCATGTTTTTCGTGAATGGGTTTTGAAAACTTGTCAAAATAAGCGTTCACTGCTTCAACGGCTCCTTGATAGTTTGCACGATCAAATAATGTTCTAGCAACACTAAAAGTATGTCCATCTTGCTCGGCATTGGTAAGGTCCCCAATATTCGTGCTGGTGGCATAGCGAATATATCCTGTCGCGTCTCCTTTGTCCAAATAGATATTTTCAATCGAACGCATCGATTGCTTGGCCTCATCAGTAGTTGCATACTGATCTACAACACGTTGAAATGTTTTCAAAGCGGCATCGTTGTCGTCCTTGTTATATTGTACCAATCCAATCGTTACCAATGCACGTGGTACGTAACTACTACGCGGGTAGGCCTCAATCATCAATTGCAGTCCAGAAATTGCACGGTCGTAATCGCCCATCAAGAAATAAGTGTACGGCACTTCAAAAGCGACGTCATCGGCGTAGTTGGATTTAGGAAACTGCTCCACCACGGAATTTAAGAGCGAAATCTTCCCATTATTATCACCCTGCAATCCTTGAATGATTCCGCGTTGAAATAACGCGTAATCTTGGCTCGGCGCCTTGGAACTTATCAGGCGGTTGTAATACGATAACGCCCGGCCATAGTTCTTCATTCCAAAGTACGAATCAGCCAGTCTGGCAATAGCGTCATTACGGGTATTAATCTCAATACCTTCTTTACCGCCTGTAGCTAGAAAACGCTCGAAATAATTAGCTGCCGTTGTATAACGGTCATTCCGAAAAGCGGCATAGGCCAAAGCGTAATTGGCATAACTATAAACGTCTGTTTTTCTTGATGCTGGAAGCTGCATAAACTTATTAAAATTTGCTACGGCCTCACCATATTTACGAACTTCATACATGGCTTCCGCTTTCCAGTATAATGAAAGCGCGTAAATCTCCTCATCGTGGCGATTAGCCTCGGATCGGATAAACATTGATATCGCATTTTCGAACGCTCTTTCATTGTAAAATTCTAAACCACGATAGTAGGTCACTTTTTGATAAGCCGCGTTCGCTTGGGGACCGCGTTTGTTGATGCCCTCGAGAATATCGACCGCTGCGCGATAATTCTTGGTACTCAACAACACTTCGGCTAATAATGTTTTCGCCTCTTCTTGTCGCGTCGAATTTGGGTAGGTTTCCAAATATTCTTGGACCGATTCAAGCGCCACTTGATGAAATTCTAATTCATATGATAGTTTCCCGTAATTAAACAATCCCTCTTCCTTTAGTTCTGGATCGAAATCTAATTTTGAGGCTCTAAAGAAAGCGCTACGCGCACTTTGCTTGTTGCCCTCTTTTAAAAACGATTCACCCAGCGTGATCATCGCACTTTGATAATACGCATCCGGTTCGGTTAGTTTTTCTAGTTCCTGTATCGCTTTGGGATAATCTTCTAAGGTATATGCAATGTACCCGATTTGGTAACTATCTTGATTATTTTGTGTCTTGCCCTGGTCTTTTGCTTGGAATTTATCGTAATAGTCTTTCGATTTCTGCAAATCCCCTTTTATAAAATAGGTTGCCGCTACGATACGAAAAAGTTCGGTTTCATTCTCCTGCTTCGTGCGGTCTAAAACCGGCAAGGCGTAAGCTAATACTTCGTCGTACCGCTTGTCCAAGAAATATAACGCAGTGATGTAATAAGGGTAACTATTTTCATAGGCCTTTGATCCATCTAACCGTTCAAATTCATTTAAAGCCGTCTTATATTCCGCATCCAGGTAACATAAATAAGCGTAATAGTATATCGATGCTTCTTGGTACTGTCCGCTATCGTCTTTTAAACGTTCAAAGAGTGGTTTTGCAGATTTGTAATCCCCAGTCATAAACTGTGCATAACCAAGCTTGAAGCGGTACTCCGTGTTTTCAGCTCCCGCAAGATTTTTGCTATCGATTTTTTGGAACCACTCAATGGCTTTCGTATAGTCCTCTTTAGCGTAATAGGATTTTCCAATTTGAAAATAAGCTGCTTTGGAATTTGCACTCGCTGGATAATCTTTGATATATTTTAAAAAGCGTGTCTCGGCATTGGAATCGCCTAGCTCGAGGGCACAGATTGCTTGATAAAAACGGACATTTTCTTTAACTAAGGTAAGCTCTTCTGTTTCATCGAGCTGAAGAGTCGATTTCGTTCGTATCTCCTCCACACGGTCAAATTGTTTGGCAGCCGAACTATATTTCCCTCTTTCAAACAATTCCATACCTGACTTATATGCATTGTTTATTTTCTGCCATGCCGTTTCCTGTGCAAACGACGTTGACGCCATCAAACTCAACGCCACACCTACACCATAAATTTTTTTATTCATACTGATGATTATTCAACAACTAAATTATCGTGTTAAAAATGAAGTTTGCTCCAAAAAAGCACATAGCTTCAGGGTACTAAATTAGAACTAATGCTTTAAGTTTTCCGCAAAAGTTGTTAACACCTGTTGGTAACTGACTATTATAACGAACATTTTACCAAAAAAAGTGCCTAACTTCTAAAAGTCAGGCAATATTAGTTTTTTATTCCCAGAAACGCTAAATCAACCCCGGTGCCCGGCTAACAAATAGAGTACAGCCATGCGAACTGCAACACCATTTTCTACCTGATCTAGGATGATGGAATGTTTACTATCCGCTACATCCGTTGAAATTTCCACGCCACGATTGATCGGCCCCGGGTGCATGATTGTAATTTCTTTATCCAAGCTGTCCAAAATCTTTTTGTCGACCCCGTAAAGCATTGTATACTCCCGTAGAGAAGGAAAATAAGCAATATCTTGCCGCTCTAATTGTATCCGTAGCATATTAGCCACATCACACCAATTGAGTGCTTTTCGTAAGTCATGCTCCACTCGGACGCCTAAAGACGTAATGAATTTTGGGATAAGGGTTGTTGGCCCGCATACCATGACTTCTGCGCCTAATTTTTGAAGGCATAGGATATTGGAGAGTGCAACTCGAGAATGTAAAATATCTCCAATGATGGCTACTTTTCGTCCCGCTACATCGCCGAAGCGCTCGCGTATCGAGAAAGAATCTAACAGGGCCTGCGTAGGGTGTTCGTGTGCGCCATCGCCTGCGTTGACAATTTGCGCATCGATATGCTTGCTTAAGAAAACTCCCGCTCCCGCATATGGATGACGCATGACAATCATATCCACTTTCATCGCTAGGATATTATTGACTGTATCGATTAACGTTTCTCCTTTACTGACCGATGACGAGGATGCGGCAAAATTAACGATATCTGCCGAAAGACGTTTTTCGGCCAGTTCGAACGACAAGCGCGTACGGGTTGAATTTTCAAAAAACACATTTGCAATAGTGATATCACGCAATGAAGGAACTTTCTTTATTGGACGATTAAGCACTTCTTTAAAGTTTGCCGCCGTATCGAGAATTAGCTGGATATCATTTTCATTCAAATCTTTAATCCCTAATAGGTGTCGTGTACTTAGCTGCTCGGTGGTTGTTGACATTTTAAGTAGGTTTTACTAGCGCTTCTATTTCTTTTCCGTTACTAGCACGATGCTATCCTTATTGTCGATCTCCTTCCAGCTAACGATAACTTTCTGCGAATCGATAGAATCAACCTGCATACCGATATAGTCCGGCTGAATAGGTATCTGTCTGGAAAATCGGCGATCGACTAAAACCAATAATTCCATTTTCTCACACCGGCCGAATGACTGCATAGCATCCATCGCCGAGCGTATCGTACGGCCTGTCCAAAGAACATCATCGATTAGAATGACATCCTTACCGTCGACGATAAAGTCGATTTCCGTACTGTTCGCTGCAAGTGGATTAGCGCCTTTCATTCGAAAATCGTCGCGATAGAAAGTGATATCCAAAACCCCCAAGGCAACATCCTTGCCGGTCATGGCTATAATTTCTTTTTGAATACGTTTTGCTAAATAGGTACCGCGAGGTTGAATTCCGATTAAAACGGCGTTGGAAAAATCGCCGTGATTTTCAATCAATTGTTGACAAAGTCGTTTGATTGTAATCTGAAATTTGGCTCCTTCTAATAAAATCGATTGTTTCATTATGGGGTTGTTTGGGCAAACTTACGGTATTTTTTCGAAAATATCAGCATCACCCAGCGATTATTAGGAAAACAAAATGGCTATCTTTCGACAGCCATTTTGTTTGTTTTATTCGCCTGATTCTTGGAAGTATTCAATGTACTTCTGATACAGCTCGTCAGAGAGTTTTTTATCTTCCGGTGATCCGACCTGATCCAAGAGTTGCTTGTAACGCTGTATGGATGCTAAACCATAACGCATATTCCTAAATTCAAGGTTTGTCTTTGTATCTGCGACAGCCTCATAATACGCCATGTTCTCTTTTACAAACTGTAAATTACGCCGGACAAGTTCGCTGGCTTTATCGGACACACCCACTTTGTACATTACTTCAAGCAGCGGAACGTAGCTCATCACATCGGACATCAGGAAGGCTTTCTTTGGCATATCTTGGTAAGCGTCAAGCACGAGCTTCTTCGCCTTTTCGGTCTCCCCTGCAGCTAACAGCTCCTGCCCGGTCTGTCCGTATATGGAACCAACATACATGCTGATATATCGATAGGAATCCGGATCAATGTACGCGGCATTCCCTATATTTCCCCAAGTGAATTTGTTTACAACATTCTCATATGTTTGATCAACGTTAATAATAGAGCTCGGATCTCCCTCGTTCAGTCCCATATCAATCGGCATCAGTCGGAAAGCAAAACCTTCACTCACCAAGAAACGATCTAAACCCATATAATTAGTTTCCGGCGTTGTTATCGTAAAATAAATCGGACGCTTCCAGTTGTTGTTCGCTAGAATGGCTAACATCGATAGTTCCGCACGGCTCACATAATTTTGGCTATAGGTCCAGCGCATCGTATCAGTTACTGCCGACTCCCATTCCTTAGGAACAACATTATTAGCCAACACCGCCTGTTTATCTATAGCTAACTCCATCTTTTTGGTCGGAAGTAGGTTCACAAATTCACCGCTCTGTAATTGTGCTTTATTCTGCGGATTATCCGACAGCATCACTTTCAATAAATCTTGTACGGGCACGTATCCCGGAATATTATAATCCTGATAGTAAATAACATCACGAACACCATCTTTTATGAGCTCAGGGTCGATATTAATTGGTAGGGCGTCCGCGTCGTTGGCTTTACTCATCATTTGTTTCATATACCAATCTGCACTTAATAAACTCAAATTTACCACACGAACATCTGTACGAAACCCTTCTACCTCTTGCACGTACCATAAAGGATAGGTGTCGTTATCACCATAACTGAATAAAATAGCATTAGGCGCACAGGACTCCAAATAATTTCTGGCCATATCTCGTGCTAAAGATTTCTCCGATCGGTTATGATCATTGTAGTTCTGGGCAATCAAGATAACCGGTCCTGCAAGCAGGCCTACAGCAGTTGCCACATAACCGGCCACTTTCACATTTGTTTTCTTCTTCAAGAAATCCGCGATTGCTAATACGCCAAGACCTATCCATATACTGAAAGCATAGAACGATCCGGCATAAGCATAATCACGTTCCCTGGGCTGCAGCGGTGTTTGATTTAAATATAGTACGATCGCAATCCCGGTAAAGAAAAACAATAAACCGACAACTCCTGCATCACGCTGCCGTTTACCGAAATGCCAAAATGCACCAATCAAGCCTATCATCAACGGCAAGAAAAAGTAGGTATTGCGAGAAGGATCATCTTTGGCCGAAGTGGGTAGCACGTTTTGCCCCCCGACTAACATATTATCAATGGGCTTGATACCCGAAATCCAATTCCCTTCCGTGTAGGAGCCGTGCCCTTGCTGGTCATTTTGCCGGCCGGCGAAATTCCACAAGAAATAACGTCCATACATATGTCCGATTTGATAGCCGAAAAAGAATTTGATATTATCGGCAAAAGTAGGTGCATCATTTGGGCCTAAGCCTAGAAACTCGCGGTAAAATTCCGGATGGCCGTTCTTTTCACTATATACCCGGGGAAATAAGGTTTCCTTATCATAAGTATAAGTAGGGTTACGTTTAGCAACAACATATTTGTCACCATCCTTGCGGTATACATTTTTACCATCTTCTACGCCCGTAACTTTCGAATCGAAAAAACGACCTTTAAACAAAGGCTCATCGCCATATTGCTCTCTGTTCAGGTAACTTAAAAAGGTAAACGCATTGTCGGGATCACTGTTATTTAGTGTCGGGTCGGCTTTTGCACGAATCATAATCATTGCAAAAGAACTATACCCTAATATAATAAAGCATGTTGATATTAAAGCTATATTTAAAAGACGCTTAGATTTCTTAATCGAATAATTTATCCCGTAAATTAAGCCGCCAACGACTAAAATCACAAAGAATGCAACTCCGTAACCGAACCCCATTCCTAATGTATTGACGAAAAACAAATCAAAATACGCAGCAAATTTCACCGAAAACTGGATGATCCCCCAAAGAATAAAACCGAGTACCACCACGCCTATACCAAGCGAACGGAAAATACCGGCGTTAGTAGCATGTTTCGTTTTCCGGAAATATATAACCAGCGCGATAGCTGGGATTACGAGTAAGTTCAAAAGGTGAACCCCGATAGATAGCCCCATAATATATGCAATCAAAATGAGCCATTTGTCCGCGCGAGGTTCATCCGCGGATGCTTCCCATTTAAGAATCGCCCAGAATACTACCGCCGTACACAAAGACGACATCCCGTAGACTTCAGCCTCCACAGCGGAAAACCAAAATGTATCGGTAAAAGCATAAGCTAAGGCGCCCACTACTCCAGATGCCATAATAATGAATACCTGATTAGCGGGGAGCTCTGCTTTAGGAGATACGCCCGAAAAGATTTTTCGAGCTAGGGCAGTAATAGTCCAAAATAGGAAAAGAATGGTTAGTCCACTACAAATGGCTGAACCCATATTCATCCAAAAAGCAACGCGACTACCATCGCCCATTGCTAAATTTGAGAAAACATTTTCCATCATTAAAAATAGCGGCGCACCAGGTTGATGAACAATTTGCATTTTAAATGCGGAGGCTATAAACTCCCCACAATCCCACCAACTGACCGTACGTTCGATCGTCGCCACATAAACTATCGTAGCAATTGCCGCACAGATCCATCCCAAAAGGTTGTTAATCTTATTGTATCTCATTGTATTTTGATAAGGTATTCCGATATTACGGCTCGAAAATAAGGAATACAAATCGACTATTAAATAATATTTACAACTTTTAACCAAAGTTTACACAAAATTCCCCGCTTTAACGGCATCTAACCCAGAGAGAGGTAATTTCATAACAAAAAAATATAGCCCTGAAAATCAGCTACGATACAGTCAATCATGAAAAAAGTTTTGGAAAAAATAAAATCAGCCGTATATTTGCATCGTCAAAACAAAACAACTGTTACGTAATGACAGATGATTGTCCGATAGTATAAGGGTAGTACAAGTGATTTTGGTTCATTCAGTCTAGGTTCGAATCCTAGTCGGACAACAAAAAAGAGAGCAGATCGGCTCTCTTTTTTCGTTTCAAATAACCGCCTCTCTGGTATCGTTTTACCCTGTAAAAAGTATTTTGTTTTATGAAACATTTAGCTAACTTTGCCCCCAATACGAAGAAGCGTAATTAAAAATGTTTTGTCCGATAGTATAAGGGTAGTACAAGTGATTTTGGTTCATTCAGTCTAGGTTCGAATCCTAGTCGGACAACATTCTTTAATTAGTCTTATGTATAACACTGGAAAAATTGAGTTAATCCAACATAAAATCACGCATAATGCCTTTGCAATTTAACACAGTGAAACTGTTCGCTGGTTCAGGAACAGTGGAGTTAGCTGAAAAAATCTCCAAATCGTATGGCAAGCCTCTTGGCGACATGACCTTGTCAAAATTCAGCGACGGAGAGATCCAGCCTTTTTACAACGAATCTGTCCGCGGAAGTGACATATTCTTAATTCAATCAACCAACCAACCTGCAGACAATCTTCTTGAACTTCTATTAATGATTGACGCGGCAAAAAGAGCCTCGGCACACTACATTACGGTAGTTGTTCCTTATTTTGGTTACGCTCGCCAAGATAGAAAAGATAAGCCTCGTGTAGCGATTGGTGCTAAATTAATTGCAAACCTGATCATGGCTGCCGGCGCCCATCGTATCATGACAATGGACCTTCACGCTGCACAAATCCAAGGATTTTTCGATATCCCTGTGGATCATCTTGACGGATCAATTATCTTCGTTCCCTACATTAAGTCACTGAAACTTCCTAATCTTACGATCGCATCGCCAGATATGGGCGGATCATACCGCGCTCGTACGTTTGCAAAGTTTTTCAATGCCGAGGTTATCATTTGTGATAAACGTCGGAAACGTGCGAACGAAATTGAATCCATGTCAATAATTGGTGATGTAACTGGTCAAGACGTTGTTTTAATTGATGACATTTGTGACACAGCGGGCACACTATCAAAAGCAGCTGCGTTGATCATGGAAAATGGAGCAAATTCAGTAAGAGCGGTCTGTACCCATGCGGTACTTTCGGGTAACGCCTATGAAACGATCGAAAATTCTGTATTAACAGAAATGATTGTTACCGATACAATTCGCCTGGATCCAGAAAAAGTAAGCTCTTGCTCAAAAATCAAACTACTTTCAACAGGAGATTTGTTCGCTGGTGCCATTAAAAACATAAATGAGCACGGATCGATATCCGATTTATTCGAAATTAAATAAGGTTCGTTAACGAACTTTTTAGAACAATGAGGGTGAGTATTTTACGTACTCACCCTTTATATTTTGCAACATCCTTTCAGAAGTAAAAAAAATAACTTATTTTTGCACCTCAAAATTAATATATAAAATAATGAAATCAATTGCTATTAGCGGTTCTGCTAGACAGAACGTAGGGAAACGAGATGCAAAAGAATTGCGTTACCAAGGTCAAGTACCAGCAGTTCTTTACGGTGGGAAAGAACAAACTCACTTTTCTGTATCCGCAGCTGATTTGAAGTCAATTCTTTATACTGCAGAAACAGTATTTGTAGAATTGAACGTCGAAGGCGCAACAAAAAAGGCTATTGTTCAAGAAGCACAATTCCATCCACTTACCGACGTAGTAACACACGTTGATTTTTTGGAATTATTTGAAGACAAAGAAGTCTCTATGAATATCCCAATCACATTAACAGGAACTTCTCCTGGTGTTAAAATGGGTGGTAAATTAGTTCAAAAACTACGTAGCTTACGTGTTAAAGCATTACCGAACAACTTACCTCAAGAAATCCAAGTTTCTTTAGAATCTTTAGAAGTTGGCAAATCTGTCCGTGTTGAACAAACGCAAATAGAAAATGCTAAAATTCTAAACAACGGTGATGACACGATTGTGTCTGTAGTCATGTCACGTGCTTTACGTCAAGCTGAGCAAGAAGCAGCGAAAGCAGCTGTTGTAAAAGGTAAAAAATAACATTAAACCTACCGGGTTTAGCAAAGGCATCGAGCAATCGATGCCTTTTTTAATTCCGAGCAATTTATTTACTTTTGCGGCATGAACTTTTTAATTGTTGGGCTAGGTAATATCGGCAAGGAATATGCGGACACACGCCATAATATTGGGTTTATGGTGGTCGACGAAGTTGCCAAGAATGCGGATGCAACATGGTCACTTCTTAAACTAGCTTATTACACCGAATTTAAACAACGCGGGCGGAAGGTTTTTATGATTAAGCCTACAACCTTTATGAACCTTAGCGGTAAAGCGGTCAATTATTGGATGCAACAATTAAAGGTACCTATTGAGAATGTGCTTGTGGTGGTCGACGATTTGGCGATACCTTTTGGTTCATTAAGAATTAAGCCAAAGGGGTCTGCGGCGGGCCATAACGGCCTACGCTCCATAGAGCAGTGCTGCGGCGGACAGGCATACCCGCGTTTACGTTTCGGTATCGGCGATAATTACCCTAAAGGAAGACAGGTCGATTACGTATTAGGTCCTTTTGATCCCGATGAGGAAAAGGATCTTCCGCAGCTGATAGCACATGCCGAAAAAATGATTCAAAGTTTCGTCAATATCGGTATTGAACTGACAATGACCAACCTAAACACAAAATAAAGGGGACCGCAAAACGTCCCCTCTACCGGTAACTAATTTTTAGAAAAATTCATTTACTTTTTCAGTACAATTATCATCACCCCGTCCAGTTCTTCATCTCCAAAACGTTCACGCGCTGTCTTGCGTTTCAACACACTTATGCTATCAATGGTATTGGGGTCGATAGTCTCTATTTTAAAGTCTTTCCCCATTCGTTCGCCATCAATAATATACAGTATATTTGAATTTTCGAATGCTTCCTGTCGAGATTTTACCGGTACCGTGTCCGAAGCACTCACCACTTCTACCGGAGATTCGAGGTCTTGTTGTTTTGCAAGATTCCCCTCCTTTTTTTTCACTTGAACAATCACCGGCTCTACAACCGTGTCCGGCACCGCTGAAAATGTTTTGGAATCACCATTTAGCTGCCACGACGAAGCCGTAAATACAACACGTTCAATTTGAGCTTCCGCCCGGTTTATGGTAAATGCTCCCGCTGAAAAAATAATTACGGGCAGTAAAAAGATATAATTACTTAGCCGTCGCTTCGAAGAGCGTTTTTTGTTCATCATCATAATGCGTGTTTTTAAAAGTTTAAAATTAAATTGATTACTCAGCCTCACGGAGGTTCCCTCGCGTGCGACCTGCAATAAAGAATACTGGTAAGTCTGCGGATCGATCCCCTTGTTTAGTACCTGTTGATCAGTCAGGAATTCTAAATTATGACGTACAGCGATGCGCGTCAGCCATACGAAGGGGTTGTACCAACAACCTATCAGAAGCATCTCAAACACAATAATATCCACGCTGTGAAGGCCTTTCACATGAATATCCTCATGTTCAAAAATATCGCGAAGCTCATGCTCGTTATGTTGTTCAATATGAACGTAAATTCGTTTTAAAAAGGAAAATGGACTCACCTGGAAAACCACATTCCGAAAAAGAAACCCTTGCCACTTTGCATCCACCGAGTAATAATGAACCCGCAGGATACTCAAGATCTGAAAAATGAAACGACCAGCAAAAGCGATCACACCTACCCCAACCAAAAAAGACACTCCCCCGGTTAGGGTTAAGCTTTTCGTCGACTCGAACTTATCGTTCAGAAATGGCAAATATTCATCGAATTGACCAAGCGGAGAAAACTCATTTGGAAACAACCAACCAAAGTCCAAAAAAGGATATGCGATCGCGAATATTAATCCGATCAAAAAATACAAACGATTCAAGCGATAAAATGTGAGATACCGTAAAAAAAGGTAATACCCGATATATATTACCGATATCAACACATTTACTTGAATAAAATAGATCAGTAGCGCATCCATAACTTATTTTTTGTTTTTGATTAAGCGCATAATTTCCTCCAATTCTGACGGAGAGAGTTTTTCCTGCTCCACAAAGAAAGAAACCATTTCTTTATACGAATTGCGAAAGTAATCCACCACGAAACCGTTCATAAATTTAGCTTTGTATTCTTCCTCGGTGATAATCGGCTCATACCGTTTCGCATTCGCGAACCTAACGGCCTTAACGTAGCCTTTTCGCTCTAAATTCCGAATTGTTGAGGCTAGCGTTGTATAAGGCGTCTTTTCATCCTTTAGATTCTCCAGTATCGCTTTCACAAATCCACCTCCCAATTGCCAAATCGACAACATCGCTTCCTCTTCCTGTAATGTTAATTTCTCCATGATAACTACGAATATTTCATAAACCTACGGAAATTTCGTAAAAAAACAAATAAAAAAAATCTTTTTTATACAAACACTCCGTCAGCTCCTCTGGCTCATTAACTATTTAGGATAAACAAAAAATCATTCGCTTGCTAGTGACTCTTCGCTAAAACGATCTCCGAGTACGAACCTGCACCAAATAAATCCCACGAATAACCGTCATAAATACATTATTAACCACGAACCATAAGATTCTTGCAATCTATCTTCTTCTGCTGGCAAGCAGAAGAAAGTCTTAAAATGACTGATTTGTGTCATTTTAATTCAAATACGCCTTCGAAATTATGCTTGATTTTTTTATATTTGTAGAAACTAGTATAATAAACATGTCGGATAAAGCAACAATAAATTTAGGTGGTGCTTCCTATGAAGCGCCAATTATTATTGGTACTGAAAACGAAAAAGCTATTGACATCTCTAAACTCAGAGATCAAACGGGATATATCACGTTAGACCCAGGATTCAAAAATACAGGCGCCACTAAAAGTGCTATAACATTTTTGGATGGTGAAAAAGGCGTTTTACACTATAGAGGTTACCCCATTGAGCAATTAGCTGAGAAATCCACTTTTTTAGAAGTCGCCTATCTATTAATTTACGGGGAACTTCCTAGTAAAGAAGTTTTGGAGAAATTTCGTTCAGATATCAGAAAACAGATGATGGTCCATGAAGATATGAAAAACTTCTTCGTTGGTTTCCCATCTAAGTCACACCCAATGGGGCAACTTTCTTGTCTGGTTGGTGCCTTATCAGCATTTTACCCCGAATCATTGAATCCCAACCCCACCGATGAGGAAGAAGATAAAACCATCATTAACCTTTTGGCTAAAATGCCGACAATCGTATCATGGATTCAAAAGAAATCGCTCGGTCAACCTGTTGTATATCCTAAAAATAATTTAGGCTACATTGAGAATTTCTTGAACATGATATTCGGCGAGGTTACAGGAGAAAATCCTATCGATCCTGTCGTAGTTAGTGCAATGCATACGTTGTTGATTTTACACGCAGATCACGAACAAAACTGTTCGACATCAACGGTGCGTATCGTTGGATCTTCCAATGCAAATCTTTATGCTTCTGTTTCCGCCGGCATCAACGCTCTTTGGGGACCGCTACACGGCGGTGCTAACCAAGCGGTAATCGAAATGCTTGAAGCTATCAAAAACGACGGAGGTGATGCGGACAAGTATCTTGCAAAAGCTAAGGATAAAAATGATCCTTTCCGCTTAATGGGCTTTGGTCACCGTGTCTACAAAAACTTTGACCCTCGTGCAAAGATTATCAAAAAAGCATGTGACGAAATTTTAGAAAAATTAGGTGTTAATGATCCGGTTTTAGATATCGCTAAAAAACTCGAAGAGGCCGCACTTAGTGATCCTTATTTCGTGGACAGAAAATTATATCCAAACGTAGATTTCTATTCTGGTATTATCTACCGTGCACTAGGATTTCAGTCGGATATGTTTACCGTATTATTTGCATTAGGCCGCCTACCGGGATGGATTGCGCAATGGAAAGAAATGCGAGACAACAAAGAACCTATTGGTCGCCCGCGTCAGGTTTACACCGGCGAAACAGCGCGCGACTATAAAGATTTCGACAAAAGATAATAACGTCCTATAAAAAGGGAGGGGTCCGGATTTAATCGTAAATCCGGACCCCTCCCTTTTTAAATTAAATGGCTGCACGCCGTATATTAGTCCTTTTTCAACCGCATTACGACAATGTCGTCTGCAATTAACGTTAATTGGTCATCAGTTGCGCTGTACGAGGTTACCCGGTCAATGTTCTTAAAAAACACATCTTCAGCTGTACCTTGACACGCCATCTTGGTTGACATAAGCGGGCCGAACTTCAATCTACTACCAGCAAGCGTGATGCCTCCATTGAAGCTATTACATCCGCCATTTCCACTTACTTTTTTATTTGCAACATCGAAAACTATCTTTGGACGCTTACCAGGAAACAAAGTCTCTAAAGTTGATCCAGACTCCATAATGTAGTCCAGTTCCCAACTTCCAGAAAGATCATTCGAAGCAGTTTCAAACAATTTGAATTTAGCGAGTAATGTTCCTTTAGATAAAAGTGATAACGCGCTATCCGAAACAGCATAACTATCTGCCGCTTCAAAAACTTTCCCGAACCCCTGCTCGATCGTCATATCGGGACAGGCCATCATGGTCGACATCCCACGCTGAAATTTAACCCCTTGGTTTTTGACTAGCTCATACTCACCTCCTATACCGTTACATCCGCCAGTAGCACTATATCGGCCTCCTTCAGCCATCAATTCTAAGAATGGCGTTTTACCATTAATTTTTTCGGCAACTGGATTACCACTCAACTCGACCAATTGCCACTTTTTGCCAACGAGGAGCTCCGTATCACCTTGCTTCACCATATCCTTCTTTGTGGCACAGCCTACTAAAATCACTGCGCTGATTACTAAATAACCCCATTTCATTCGTTTCATAATTTTCAAACTATTGTAAAAAATAATAATATATATAAATCACTTCGCTAGCGCGGCGGGCTGGTCACCACTGTCCAGTATACCATCATCAAATGGCAACCGCTTACGCTGTGTTTATTGTACCTTATATCAATTAATGCGCCACGGCTTCAGTTTTTAGAACTTATTTTTCTATTTTAATTTTCTTAAAAGCACTTTCTATCTCCGATCTAACATCCCTACGCAATTCTAAGGCCTGCTAAGACATGATCAATTTTTTAATAATCGCAAATTGGTGCGCGCAAAGAACTCGAATGGAAGAGTAGCAAACGCCTCTATTTGCTTCCAACTCAACATAAAAACGTAGACTGTGTTTCAAATGCTACACCTAATAATTTATAACCTGCTGTCGGCATGAAGGCATTGTTTAACCGCGAGAGATTACCGCTGACAATGAGGGTGAAAGCCGACACCTTTCGCAACAATATTAATTATCTAGTAAATTGGTATATTTTTTTAAAATTCATGGGCTTTTGCTCTGTTTTACGTATGTTTGCAACCAATTAAGAATAATTCTAAGAAGAAAAGTTGCCTGATCTATTTATCCATATTATTGTTCCTATTGCAATATTCCTATTTATTGCCACGTTCACGCTGTTCGCCGTGTATGCCGAACGAAAAATAGCTGGATTTTTGCAGGACAGGCTCGGACCAATGGAGACGGGAAAATTTGGGCTCATTCAAACTGTGGCCGATATTTTGAAGCTACTTCAAAAGGAGTTTATAACCCCGTCTGCCGCGGATAAAGTGCTCTTTGCAATTGCGCCGGTTGTGATTTTCACTGCCGTATTTATTGGTTATAGCGTAGTGCCGTGGGCACCGGATTTCATTCCCGCCAACACCAACACGGGACTTTTCTTTCTGATGGCAGTCGTATCCATCGATGCAATTGGCATATTGATGGCTGGATGGGGGTCGAATAACAAGTACTCACTATTAGGAGCCATACGTGCAATAGCGCAGATGGTGTCCTACGAAATACCGGTCGGACTTTGTCTAATTTCGGCAGTAATGATCACTCAGACGCTGAATCTTAATGACATTGCTTATTTACAAGGCATCGACTCACCCCATCCAATTTACTTCTTTGGCTTTTGGGATGTGACGCAAATTGGTGGAGTCTTCGCTTGGCACATTTTTCAAGCACCGCATCTATTGATCGTTTACGTGATCTTTTTTCTTGCCACGCTAGCGGAATGTAATCGTGCACCGTTTGATATACCTGAAGCCGAATCCGAACTTATTGGCGGCTTCCACACAGAATATGGCGGGATCAAATTTGCATTTCTTTTTTTAGCAGAATATGCAATGATGTTTTTAGTGGCTATCTTAGGGGTAGTGATCTTCCTTGGCGCCTGGAACACCCCTTTGCCGAACATTGGAGCACTCCGTTTAGCGGATTGGACTACCGGCTTGGGTTGGGGCTTATTTTGGACTTTTACAAAATCCTTACTCATCGTAGGGATACAAATATGGATACGCTGGACCTTACCGCGATTTAGAGCTGATCAGTTGATGACGCTTTGTTGGAAAATATTAATTCCTGTTGGCTTTTTATGTTTAGCCATATCGGGATTTTGGAGAATATTTATAATGTTGTAACGCTTGATACTTAAAACGACGATACAAGGCTTTTTAACCGCTGTTAAGGGTTTACTCATAACGGTGAGGCACCTTTTTGCTGCTCGAAATTCACGGGAGTCGCTTGATATCCGTGATGAAAACTATTTCGAGAAACAGCATGGGATAGCTACCGTGCAGTTTCCTAAACAAAAAATGCCTATACCCGAGGTGGCACGTTACCAACTCGATGTAGAAATTGATGATTGCATCGTGTGTGATCTTTGTGCCAAAGCTTGTCCGGTCGACTGCATCGATATCATTTCAATCAAGTCCCCGCAAGCAATAGGAAATACTTCCGACGGCAGCGTTAAACGGCTCTATCCAGAAAAGTTTGATATCGACATGGCAAAGTGTATGTATTGCGGCTTATGCACGGTTGTGTGCCCGACAGAATGTATCACGATGACGAACAAATACGACCGTAGTACGCAAAAACTAACGGATTTGATATACGGTTTTTCAGAGATGAGCGATACAGAAATCAATCAACGGAAACAGGAATGGACACAATTTCAAGCGGAGAAGGAGGCTGCTAAGAAAAAATAATGACGATAGAAACGATCATATTTTATGCGTTCGCGGCAATGGCTATTGGTGCTGGCCTTCTACTGGTTAATATACGCAACACGGCACGCGCGTTATTTCTGTTTTTCGTCGTCCTTTTTGCGATGGCTGGCCTCTATTTATTCGCCTTAGCGGATTTTATCGCGATCACTCAAATTTTAATTTATGTTGGGGGCGTATTGATACTACTTATATTTGCTTTTATGCTGTCCAATAAAGAACTGTTGAAGGATATACAAACATCCTCGACACGCTTTATCTCATTAGCGAACTGGCAGTCAGTGGTGCTCTCAATCACTTTCCTTTCCCTGATGGTATATACATTTGTGAATTGGTCGCAACAAATGCCCGGCTGGATCGAACAATCTATTTCAAAGGGCACACTTATTCAAGCGAAAGACAACAACATTGAGCTGCTGGGGTTTAAATTTATGACGCAATATGTATTGCCCTTTGAGATCATATCCATTTTCTTGATGATGGCGCTGATTGGCGCGGCACACCTATCCAGAAAGGACAACACCGCATGATTACACTAACTCACTTTCTTCTTGTCAGCGCATGTATCTTTTGTATTGGGATGTATGCGGTATTAGCGAAACGAAACGCCATAATGATCTTAGTTGGAATCGAGCTGATGATAAACGCAGCGATTCTCAACTTCGTTGCTTTCTCGAAATACGACAAAACGAACTATGGCGGGCAGATATTTGCTTTGTTTGCGATCGTACTTGCCGCTGCTGCCGTAGCAGTGGGACTCGCGATTATACTCAACGTATACCGCCATTTCAACACGATAAATCCTAAAAACATGCACGAACTGAAAGACTAAGTGAACGAGCTCCTACCCATATCTCCGATTAATGCCAGCGTACTCATAGCGCTGCTACCTTTCCTTGCTTTTTTAATTCAAGCAGTCCTTGGTAAAACACAAACTTCCGGTAATATCAGTTTAGTAGCTATAATATTAAGTACCACACTTAGTCTATTTTGGGTATTCCCAGCGGTTTGGAATCATGATCAACAAACATTAAAATTAGTGTGGTTTGTAATTGGAGAGTATGACCTTAATGTCGGCGTACTACTAAACAATTTGACCGTCCTCATGCAGCTGATTGTATGCATCATTGCTTTACCGGTGCATATTTATTCGAAAGCCTATATGAAAGCAGACCCCGGACTACATCGTTATTGGATGTTTCTGAGCCTATTCTGCTTTGCCATGCTGAGTTTAACAATCTCCATTAACCTGTTTCAATCGTACATTTTCTGGGAACTCGTAGGTTTCGCGTCGTATCTTTTAATCGGTTATTGGTTTACCAAAGATTCCGCCGTCCAGGCTAACAAAAAAGCATTTCTTGTAAATCGAATCGGCGATATTGGCTTTTTGATTGGAATTGCCTTAATCTATTCGCATGTGGGCACCCTCGATTTAACCATGTTATTTGGACCCAGCGGTGTTTTTAATCCGAGTAGTTTAGAGCACGGTCAATCGCTTGTGATCGACACCGACGCTTCCTGGCGGACGTGGGCGGGAATATGCTTCTTTTTGGGAGCGATGGCAAAATCAGCCCAGTTCCCTTTACATATTTGGCTCCCTGACGCTATGGAAGGTCCAACTTCAGTTTCTTCACTGATACACGCGGCGACTATGGTTGCTGCCGGCGTGTTCTTACTCTGTACAATATTCCCGCTTTTTAACGCTACTGTACTGCTACTGATCGCCATAATAGGAACATTAACGGCTATTAGCGGCGCTATATTTGCACTTGGCCAACAGGATATTAAAAAGATACTTGCATTTTCGACGATCTCCCAACTCGGTTTCATGATGGTAGGGGTCGGCATAGGGGCGTGGGATAGCGCTATGTTTCACCTGGGAACACATGCTTTTTTTAAATGCCTACTATTTTTATGCGCTGGAGCTGTTATTCACGAAATGGCGCATTTAAAAAAACATCGCAACCTCGAGTTCGATCCTCAGAATCTACGCAACATGGGTGGCCTGCGTAAATATATGCCCAAAACATTCCTCTGCATGAGTATTGCCTCGCTGGCCTTAGCCGGTTTTCCACTTACCGCTGGTTACCTCTCTAAAGATAGCATCGTAGTGGGCGCGTTCGAGTGGGGAGCATACCATGGCGGCTGGCATATGATCATACCTATAACCCTGATCATTGTTAGCATCCTCACTGCATTCTATATCGGGCGACTGATTTGGAAAGCGTTCTTCGGCAATTTCCGTTTTGCAGACCTGCTTAATACAGATCACACGATGCGTGAGGCCCCCGTATTAATGTTGGCGCCCATGATTTTCCTTGCTTTATGTTGCTTCGCGCCGGCCTTTAGCCTGCAGCCATTAGACTATCATGCTTCGTGGTTGATGCAAGGCTTACACGTGCAAACTGCCTACCCGGCGATACCATCGGCCCACTTATACATTCCAGTTATTTTATCGATCGGAGCAATAGTATCCTGGTTCATTGGTTGGAAGTGGTACACCCAGCGAGAATATCCTTTTTCAACGGGCAACAAATTGGTCCAGCTTGCCAACAACCAATTCTATCTCAACGAATTCAATGAGGTTATTTTTGTAAACAGCATAAAACGTTTAAGTGGATTTCTTTATTTCGTCGATCGAAAAGTAGTCGATGGGCTAACGTATTTATTCACAAACCTCATTCAATCAATTGCCCGAGCCGTCAACTGGCTGGATAAAAACGTTATTGACGGCCTGGTAAATATGGTTGCCAACAGCACCTATTACCTTGGGCATCTAGTGCGGCATGTCCAGAATGGACAGTTACAAGGGTACCTAGGGTTCGCGCTAACCGTTCTGATTTTGGGATTTCTTTATTTGATAATTAAATAGAACATGGGCTTATTATCCATACTGATATTTCTTCCACTAATTGCCTTAGCGTTGATTTTGGCATTACCGAATACCGCTAAGTCGAGTTATAAATATATTGCGCTCGGATTTACCGTGTTGCAACTGGGTATCGCATTATATATTTATCAAAACTTTCAAGGAGCACAAGCGGGCGTGAATATCCTATCGGATTTTCAGTTTCTAGAACAAGCTTCTTGGATACGACTAGACTTAGGTGCAATCGGCAAACTCGAAATCGATTATCTCATTGGATTAGATGGCATATCGCTCCCTTTAATTGTTTTAAGTGCATTGGTTATGCTCATGGGAGTTGGCGCATCCTGGAATATTGATAAAAGTCCCAAAGGGTATTTTGCCTTACTCATGCTGCTCAACACCGCAGTTATGGGAATATTCTGCGCGTTAGATTTTTTCCTGTTCTATGTCTTTTACGAGGTGATGCTTTTTCCGCTTTATTTCCTGATTGGTATTTGGGGAGGCGTTCGCCGAGAATATGCAGCGATCAAGTTTTTCCTATATACACTTCTGGGCTCGGTCTTCATGCTTTTGGTTATCGTAGGGCTATACTTCTCGGTTACTAATCCAGAAACAGGCGCACATACCTTCAACATGCTCCATATGATGAACCCGAGCAATTATGTTGATGGTTCGTTCTTCAGCTTTATTGCCAATTATCATGAGGTACTTGGCATACCTGCAAGGCTGATCGGGTTTATCATCCTGTTTTTCGCTTTTGCGATCAAAGTTCCTATCGTACCTCTTCACACATGGCTTCCCGACGCGCACGTAGAAGCCCCCACTCCGGTTTCGATCATCTTAGCGGGAATTCTTTTAAAGATCGGTGGCTACGGCATCATCCGGGTTTGTTACAGTATATTTCCCGATATGGCCGCACTAACAAACTGGTGGCTTGCACTTATCGGAATAATTTCTATCCTATATGGAGCTCTCAACGCCCTGGCACAAAAAGATTTAAAGCGTATGATTGCATACTCTTCGGTATCCCATATGGGTTTTGTCCTTTTAGGAATCGCCTCGTTAACCGCAGAAGGTATCTCCGGCGCTATGTTCCAGATGATCTCGCATGGATTTTTGAGTGCCGCATTATTTTTCCTTGTAGGTGTCATCTACGATAGGGTTCATGACAGGTACATATACAATTTTAGAGGCTTAGCGGGCATAATGCCCAAATACACGGCGTGTGTCGCTATAGTATTTTTTGCCTCGCTTGGTCTACCAGGATTTTCGGCCTTTATTGGAGAGGCGTTCGTGATCATTGGCACATTTAACGCACAAAGCATGACGACGGGAATACCACGTTGGATGGCCATAGCCGGTTCGGCTGGAATCTTCTTAAGTGCGGCATACTTTCTTTGGACCTTACAACGAATGTTTTTCGGACAAACGCGTCTACAAGGAGGAACGGCATGGGCGTCAGCTCTTACAGATCTTAATCGCCGGGAGCTGCTCATTCTAGTACCTACAATTTCCTTAGCGCTCATTTTGGGTATTGTGCCTTCGCTCGTGTTTGGCAAATTGAACGCATCGATCCTGAAGCTTATTGACATCATCAACCCTTACATATAGTCCCTAGAAACAGTGAATACCGCTCTCACCAATATACTCGATCAAATCATTAATTCGGTTCCCTTATTTAAGCCCGAATTAGCACTTATTACTGGGTTTGTCATCAGTATATTCTCTTCTTTATTTCTGACTAAAATATACAAGCATAGTACCTATATCACGACACTACTCTCGTTAATCGCTGTCGGTTATTTGTTGTTTGATCAAATCGGCCAAACGGCTACTGGTTTTTCCGAGAGCTGGATCGTTGATCCCTTAAGCAGTTATGCGCGCATCATCATCGTCCTTTCGGCCTTTGTCATAACTATTTTCATTAAACATCGTCATTCCTGCAATAATGGCGATGTTTACAGTGTGCTGCTTGCAGCAGTCTTAGGTACGCACGTGCTAAGTAGCACCAGCAACTGGTTATTAGCGTTTATCGGCATTGAGATGGTTTCCATCGCATCGTATATCCTAGTTGGTTACTTTTCCAAGAACAAAATACAGGCCGAAGCGGCCATGAAATACGCCCTATTCGGTTCCGTTTGTGCAGCCGTCATGCTCTACGGATTATCGCTAGTTTACGGGTTAACGGGGGATCTAAATTTCGAAGCAACCGCTCACCTACAAGGATTGATGGATGCGCCAGAATTGATCGTTAGCCTAGCGCTATTATTCGTATTTGTGGGCATCGGTTTTAAATTAGGGTTTGTTCCCTTCCACGTGTGGACACCTGACGTGTACCAAGGTGCACCAACGAGTATCACCGCATTTTTATCTACCATACCGAAAGTCGGCGCATTAATTTTGTTCGCGCGTCTTTATCGATCCTGGTCGTCGACGGATTTCTATTTTTCGGAGCTTTTGGAGTGGTATATGGTCGTGGTTGCAATAGCTACGATGTTAATTGGTAACCTGGCCGCGTTACGCCAGCAGGACGCGAAACGGATGATGGCTTATTCATCAATCGGACATACAGGCTTCTTATTAATGGCGATCTATGCTTACCAAGACAGCGCAGCGTTCTTGTTCTTTTACATTAGTGCGTATGTGCTGATGAATCTTGCGGCATTTCTCTTTATCGATCAGCTCGAGCAGCGGACGGGGTCGACTGCTATCAATAGCTATGCAGGATTAGGGAAAAAGATGCCTATTCTATTTACCGCTTTTTCGTTGGTTTGTATCTCCCTTGTCGGGCTCCCTCCTACGATTGGCTTTATGGGGAAACTTATGGTATTTTCGGCGTTATTTGATTTTACTGGAGCATACGACAACACCGCGGTAATATTACTTCTCGCTGTAGGTGCCTTAACGTCGGTAATTTCGCTGTTTTTCTATTTCCGTATTCCGCTATATGCATTCTTACGCAAATCCGAAGACCACGCAAAACAGCGAATAGCTCCAAATACTCTTTTATACGTCAGCTACGCTTTTACCATTCTGCTTATTTTCTTTGGTCTATTCCCAAGTTTTCTAATAGATCTCTTTAATTAACTTTTTCATTCCTCGCGCAAAAAGTTAATTCCTTATCTTTGCGTTTATGATTAGTGCAATTGCCAACAGCCTGTTTAAAAAGGCAATCGATGATTACCATAAATTTGACAACATCGACCAGCCGATAGACAATTCCTATGCCCCCCAATCCTTGGAGCATCTACTGTATCTTAAATGCTGGATAGACACAGTGCAGTGGCATATGGAAGATGTCATTCGCAATCCCAACATAGAACCCACACAAGGTTTGTATTGGAAGCGGCGTATCGATGAATCGAATCAGTTTCGCACCGATACGGTAGAATATATCGATAGCTATTACTTGAACCTGTTCAACCACGTGGAACCATTGACCGATGCACGAATCAATACGGAGAGCCCGGCTTGGGCAATCGACCGTCTTTCGATTTTAGCATTAAAAATCTATCACATGGAGCAAGAAACCCGTCGTGAGGATGCCAGCGAAAATCACATAGCGACATGCCAAAATAAGTTATCCATTTTACTTGAGCAGCGCCAGGACCTCTCACAAAGTATCGATCAACTTTTAACGGATATCGAAAATGGAAAAAAATACATGAAGGTATACAAGCAAATGAAAATGTATAATGACCCTTCATTGAATCCTGTACTTTACGGGAAGCAAAAATAAAGGTTATGAAGAAAGTTCGAGTGCTCGTTACGCGTTTTTCTGCCATGGGCGACGTTGTCATGGTTGCTTCCGTATTACGGGAGCTAAGTGCGCAGCAAAAGCACGTCGAGTTGATCATGGTTAGTCGGCCGCAATTTAAAGCATTTTTCACCGATATTCCAAACTTGATCTTCCACCCCATTTATGCAGAAGACCAGCATAAGGGCCCTAAGGGGTTGTGGCGTTTGTTTGGAGAACTAAAGCATTACGATATCGATTATGTTGCAGACCTACATAACAACATACGCTCGCGTATTTTATCGTTATTCTTCAAAACTGCAGGGTTTCCACTAGCGACCTTGGATAAGGCTCGTCATAGTAAAAAGGCGTTGACGCGTAAAAAACACAAGGAATTTAAGCCCCTGCGCTTTACCATAGAACGTTACGCCGACGTATTTCGTCGACTCGGCTTTACCATTAAACTTGATCATAAACTCAAAAAGCAACGGCGCGAGTTACCAAATGAATATCGGCAGGAGCGCTCGCGGCAGGAGAAAACGCACATAGGAATAGCTCCCTTTGCACAGCATCCCTATAAGGTGTGGGGAGTCAAACACTGGGACGATATCTTCAAACACTTTAGCCCCGAAAAATATACATTTTATATTTTTGGTGGTGGCAAGCAAGAAAATGAAATCTCCGAGTACTGGAGTGGGCAGTATCCGCATGTCTACAACACGATCGGCAAACTTGGTATCAGCGGCGAACTGGATATGATCAGCCACCTAGATGTAATGCTAAGTATGGACTCCTCGGGCATGCATATGGCGTCACTAGTAGGAACACGTTGTATATCTTTCTGGGGGGCCACCCACCCGTATAGCGGCTTTCTTGGCTATGGTCAGTCCATGCAGGATTGTATACAGGTGCAACACCCCAATAGACCCAGCTCTATCTATGGAAACAAATCTTGTCTTTGTAATGGCGTGGAAGCGATCGAACTAATAACCCCAGAAATGGTTATCTCTAAACTGAGTAAAATATAACTTGTTGGTATGCGCATAGGGTATGATGCTAAACGCTATTTCAATAACAGTTCGGGACTCGGAAATTACAGCCGGGACCTGATTCGTTCGATGCAGGAATATTATCCGGAAAATGATTATATCCTATACACCACCGGAACAAAGCATGAAGCGGTACACGAAAATTTAAAAGTTCGAACCCCCGGAAATGATTTTATTTCGAAGAATTTCCCGTTCTATTGGCGTAGTCGCGGTATCATTAAAGATCTTAAAGAAGATAAAATACAGATCTATCACGGACTATCGGGTGAGATCCCCGTTGGTATTGACAAGTCAGGGCTCCGATCTGTGGTCACCATTCATGACCTTATCTTTTTTCGATATCCTGAACTCTATAAACCGTTAGATCGAATGATCTACGCTAAAAAATTTCACTATGCCGCACAACGTGCCGATAAAATCATCGCAATAAGCGAGCAAACCAAGCGAGATATTATCCAATTTCTTCATATCGATGAAAACAAGATTGAGGTAATTTACCAAAGTTGTCACCCCGCATTTAAACAACCTATCAGCGAACAGAAAAGAGATGAAGTCCGTAAACGTTACGCATTACCCGTCGATTTCATTTTAAATGTTGGTTCCGTGGAACGCCGAAAAAATGCGATTCAAATTGTCAAGGCCATCGAAGATATCGACATACCCTTGATAATCATTGGTAAGTCAACGTCTTATGCAGATGAAATTAAGACCTATATCGGAGCCCATAATTTAGCGCAAAAAGTAAAATTTCTACAGGTCGAAAGCATGTTCGATTTGGCCTGCATTTATAAACTAGCTCGCATATTCGTATATCCTTCCACTTTTGAAGGCTTCGGAATTCCGCTAATCGAAGCACTATATGCGGGAACACCTGTTATCACAAATCGTTTCGGCGTCTTCCCTGAGGCTGCTGGACCAACCTCTAAGTACATCGATCCCGAGGATATTGAGGAGCTCTCGAGCGCAATTAACTCGATTTTGGCTTCTTCCTCCATACAGCAGCAAATGAAAAGTGATGGTTTAAATTACGTGCAACAATTTAATGATGAAATTATTACTTGCAAAATCGAAAAATTATATCAAAATTTAGCTGATGATCAAATTAGCCTTTTTTAATTCCTCTGTATCATGGGGTGGTGGAGAAAAGTGGCATATGGAATCGGCATTGCATTTTGCAGCATTGCCGAACTACGATGTCTTCGTCTTCGGAGCACCCGATAGTGAGTTAAAAAAAAGGCTGGCACACTACCCCCAGATCACCTATATTGATTTCGCCGTATCAAATCGAAGTTTCCTAAATCCGATCAAAGTAAACCGGCTAAAATCAATCTTCAACACGCTTTCTTTCGATATATTAATAATCAATGGGTCAGCGGACTTTAAAATTGCAGCATACGCAGGTCACCTATCAGGTACAAAACGGATTATCTACCGCCGCGGTTCGGCCATTCCTATAAAAAACAGCGCCGTAAACAGATACCTTTTCAAAAATTGCATAAGTGATGTATTAGCCAATTCACTAGAAACAAAACGAACGATCAACATGCGCTTTGCAGCGATGTTCCCATTGGAAAAAATAAAAGTAATCTACAATCCCATCGACACAACGCCCTTTCAAGACAAATGCGTAGGAAAAACAAAAAACGACCATCTCGTCATCGGCAATCTCGCGCGTTTGGCGCCACAAAAAAATCAGGCGTTTCTTATCGATCTGTCTCGCGCGCTCAGCCATCGAAAAATAAGACATAAAATACTTGTCGGCGGAACTGGTCCGCTGGCTCACGAGCTTGAAAAGTACAACAAACAGATGAAAACGGAACACGATGTTTCCTTCTTGGGTTTTATTTCCGATTTAGATGGTTTTTTTAATCAAATTGACGTCTTTATGTTAAGCTCCAAATGGGAAGGTTTTGGATATGTTCTTGCGGAAGCCGCATTATATAGGAAACCGAGTATCGCCTTCGATGTGAGCAGCAATAAAGAACTTATAGAGCACGACCACACAGGCTATCTGGTACCCTACGGTGACATTAACCAAACAATTGATTCTATTTTGAGCCTAAGCGAACAAGAAAAACGAGACGAATTCGGAAATGCAGGCTACCAATTGGTTTTAAAGCGCTTTGATCAGAAAGTAATTTACAAGCAGCTTGAAGAGTTTTTAAAATGATCGAGAAAATATTAATATGACTAAATTTATGATCACTAGGAGACTACGTATAAAATACATATCAATGCACCATAACAGGACCTGAAAAGGGGAAAAACATTTCAAAAGGATGTTTTTTAGCAATTTTCAAGTATATTTAAAAAGCGAGCTGGGCTTGAACGAACCCTAATAATGACAAATAGAAACACAAAAAACACGAATTATTTTATTTTTTTCGGCTACTATTGTAACGTTTTTGAAATAATAAACGTTATAATAAATGAACGACAAAAACGCTATATATGACGGTAAGTTTAATAATTTCCACCTATAATTGGCCCGCGGCATTAGAATTGGTACTTTTGAGCGTAGCAAAACAAAGTATTATTCCCGAACAAATAATCATTGCTGATGACGGTTCAAAGCAGGATACGGCAGATCTTATCGAAAGGTTCAGAGAGGTCCTTCCCGTCGAGCACGTTTGGCATGCCGACAATGGTTTTCAGAAAACGCTTATTCTAAATAAGGCCTTAAAAATATGCACTTCGGACTATATCATTGAAATTGATGGCGATATTATTCTGCATAAACATTTTATAAAAGACCATATAACTGCAGCAGAAGAAGGTTATTTTGTACAGGGCAGCCGGGCGATGATTGGCCAGGAGCTCACAAAAGAAGTATTGGAGAATAAGAGGTTAAAATTCACTTGCCTAACTGTTGGAATGACTACGCGCTTTAATGCAATTCGATTTCCATTATTTTCGGGTCTTTTTAAAACTGATCCCTGCAGTTCAAACAATGTGAAAGGATGTAATCTTGCTTTTTGGTTAAAGGACTATGTTCGCATTAACGGCTATTTTAATGGGTTCACCGGATGGGGATGGGAGGATTACGAGTTTGCCGAACGTCTAATAAATTCTGGCGTAAAGAAAAAACGATTAAAATGGGCCGCCGTAGGGTTCCATATATTTCACCCACTATCATCCCGAGCGAACTTCAAACCCAATGAACTCATCTATCGTGAAACGGTCCAACACAAGATGTGCCATCGTACTCCGGGTTTTCACGAAGTTGCAATTTAAAGCCATATCTAAATAGCCTTTCAAATTGAGTGATATTAAACAAAATAGAACGCTAACTCCGGGCGTCTCGATCATTATTTGCACCTATAACGGCGCACAGAAACTCCCCAAAACAATACAGGCACTTGCTGACCAGAATGTACCAGACAACATCCCTTGGGAAATTATTTTTGTGGATAACAATTCATCAGATAATTCCCAAACGGTCGCAAAAATGAATTGGAACAATCTTCCGCAAACAGCCAAGATCCCTTTTATTTCGCTATCAGAGACGAAAATCGGAAAATATCATGCTTTTAATACAGCAATATTAAGAGCAAGTTTCAGCTATTTCGTCATCGTCGACGACGACAATATCCTTCGTCCCGATTATATTCGGCAAGCATTCGAACTTATTCATCACCAGCCCAGTATTGGCGCAATAGGAAGTAAAACCGAAGCAGTATTTGAAAAGCATCATCCACCGATTCCCAAATGGTTTGTCAACGATGCGGAACGCTATGCGATCGGCGAGCAAGGCGACGAAGGTGATGTTACATGTAGAAAACATCTTTGGGGTGCCGGAATGGTCTCGCGAACACAACTATACCGAGACTTCTATGAGAAGTACCCTTCTTTTTTAATCACACATACGACCAAAAATATCCTTGTAGCCGAAGACACCGAGTACTGCCTGAGACTAGTATTACGGGGCTTCAAGTTATACTATTCGCCCAAACTAGTATTACAGCATTTTGTCCCAAACGAACGATTAAGTATCGACTATTGGGAGAAATTAAACTACAATATTGACAATTCATTCGACGTTATCGACGCCTATTATATGGCTGCCAAAGTTCATTCGGACAAGTACAAAACTTCATTTGAAAAGTTACGCCTAAAAATGTTGACAAAACTTCGCGTTCGAATTTACTCGGGGATAAAAAAAACACGACAAAAAATACTATTAGGACTGCTTTTCCCAACATCGAGTTTTAATTCGCCGCTTACCAATGACGTTAACAAATTCATTTCGGACCCCGGATTGCCGAAAAATGAGTAAATTAAACAAATGAATAAATTTACAAAATGGATAGAAACGCTACGCGCACTCATCTTGTATCCATACATACTTAAGCAAGTAAAAAATGTAGAATCCAACATGTTCTTTTTCTTTCCCCGTTTTCAAACGGGCGGAGCGGAAAAGGTTCATCTGGAGATTATCAAAAGCGTTTCAGATAAAAAGCCAGTTTGTTTCTTCACAAATCTATCGGACAATGACGACCTTTTAGCAGCGTATACACGCCACGCTACCGTAATAAACTTGCATCGATGGGGGTGGAAAACGAGTTTTCGAAAAAAAATGGCGAGAATTATCGCTACTTCAATTAACAAAGTTCAATCTCCTGTCATTTTCGGGAGTAATTCCGAGCTGTTTTACGATCTATTTCCACATCTAAACGATGAATGTGTTAAAATTGATTTATTACACACCGACCTTAGTCACCTCCCTCTTTCTATTGAAAATTACGCCTCAGCACTGACCTCGATGCTTAACCACCGCATTTTACTAGGGACGAGTCACAAAGAGAAAATAAAAGTATTCTATAAGAATAGCGGGATCCCTGCTGAGGAAATTGACAAAATAAAAATAATTCACAATGGCGTCCCCGTTCCACCAACGACCCCGGAACGTAAAAATTATTTACAAAACAAAACTGTTCTTTTTGTAGCGAGAAATGGATATGAAAAAAGACCGGAACTGTTTCTTCAAATTGCAAACCAATCGCACATTCAAAAGCTTCCATTTAACTTCCAAATGATTGGAGACTTTGAAAACTTCGCAAGTATAAAACCTGATAATGTCCAGATAATTGGAAAAATTACGGACAAAGCTTTATTAGATCGGTATTATAAAAAGGCACATTTCATTTTTATAACATCCATATTTGAAGGTTTACCAATGGTTCTGCTTGAAGGAATGTGCCACGGTGTGATCCCTGTCTCAACCGATGTTGGTGAAATCAGTCAAGAAATAAACCAGAAAAATATGACCGGGTTTATTATAGACAATCTGCAAACTGAAAATGAAATAGTACTAGATTTCATAAAAAAGATGGAAGAAATCGCCAACGGGGAGTACGATCTTAACCAATATGCCGACAATGGCTATAATCTGGTAAAAAATAAATTTTCCGGTGCAACCTTCACCAAAAACTACCGAAATATTTTGATTAATTAGTACCTCAATATGATTCCTTCGCCAACAGTTACCATATTCATGACTGCGTATAACGCAAGTCGATATATCGAAGAGGCAATTCAAAGTTTAGTACAACAAACATATACTGATTTTGAATTACTCATTGTTGATGACGGCTCAACGGACAATACGCATGAACTAATTTTAAGTTTTAATGACACGCGGATTAGAGTCATTCAAAATGACAAAAACGAAGGGCTAATCTATAGTAGGAATATTGCTCTTGCTGAAGCTAAGGGTAGATACCTTGCAATCATTGATAGTGATGACATAGCATTACCTGATCGATTAGAGCTTCAAGTGAATGAATTTAAACGACGAGATAGCCTCGCCCTACTCGGCACACCGGCGTATCATATCGATCAGCATTCTAAACGAACAAAAAAAATCCTAGAGGTACCATCAGGAGCCGATATTGTCGCATGTAAACTATTATTCTATAACACCTTCGTGCATTCTTCAGTAATGATGAAGACAAGTATATTCCGATCGATTGGGGGGTATAGAAACTACCGATTTGCGCAAGACTACGATTTAATGATTCGTATTTCCCACGGCTATGAGGTCGACAATCTACAGACCCCCTTAGTTGAATATAGAACACATGACAGTAATATTTCGAGCATGCATTCCAGTGAACAAGCAAGCTACCTACAGTCGATAAAATTTGCTCAACTCGATGAACTAGAAATACCCCAAAAAGCTGAATATGTTCGGATGCTATTGCATCATCCATCTAGCACCGTCTACAATATACCCGATTACCAAAGCTTTATTATCCTGTTAATCAATAAGAACAAAGATCTAGGTGTCTATCCGGAAAACACCTTTGAGAAAATACTCTTTGATCTGTGGTACGAGGTATTATTGTATAAGGGGAAGCGCCACGCAATTATCCAACTTTTTGATGTACCCATGTTTTTCATTAAAAATATCGAGCTAAAACAATTGCGAAGGATATTAAAGTTGTCGATTAAATCTTTTGTACGTCCTAAAATTGAAAAAAATGAAAATAGTTAAGTTTTTAGGAGGTCTAGGCAATCAGCTATTTCAATATGCATTTTATCTCGGTCTCGAAGAAAATTTCACCACGGTAAAGTCCGATCTAACTGATTTTCGAACCTATAAACTTCACAATGGGTTCGAATTAGAGAAAATATTTGGAGTAAAACTAAGGAAGGCACATAATTTCGAAATCAAACTCCATGATACAACTGATAGAAGATGGATTTGGCGAAAATTACGTCGTATCGCAGGAACCAAAAATGCCTATCACCAAGAATCCAAGCCGTTCGCTTATGATGCTTCAATATTTAAAAATAAAAAAAACAAATATTATTGGGGCTACTGGCAACATATCGATTATATCAATCTGATAGAAGAAAAGCTTCGCGCACGATTAACATTCCCCAAGTTTACTGACACACAGAATCTAAAACTAATAGAACGGATGAAACAACATGAGACGGTAGCTATTCATGTTCGACGGGGCGATTATCTTTCCGAACCTTTGTTTAAAAATATATGCGACAAAGCTTATTATAAACGGAGCATTAACTATATTAATGAACATGTCGAAAGCCCTCTCTATCTATTTTTTTCCGATGATATAGAATGGTGCCGAAAAACATTCAGTACTCTGCAAGCTTTTTATGTCGATTGGAATAAAGGAGAGGATAGTTTTAGAGATATGCAGCTTATTAGTTTATGTAATCATGTTATTATCTCAAACAGTACGTTTAGTTGGTGGGGGGCATGGCTAAATGATCGGGAAAAAAAGATTGTTGTTGCACCTCAGAAATGGAAAAACGATCCCTTTGTCAATTCGGATGCTTTACTATTAAAATCATTTATCAGACTCTAAAATACACTTATTTTGAGAAAGTTATCGACGAATAAAATATTATCGTTCATTTAAAATTTGATACAACGCTAGCATTTCTCATTAATATGCGTTAGTTAAAATTCTACACCTATTAACGATATATTTTTTTTCTTGTTGCAACGAGAAAGCAGGTCATTATGCTCCTAAATTAGGTGCTTCATGACGATCTATAACGAATATCGTCTCTCTTTCACAGTATTTTTTTTAAGTTTAACAATGAAACGAAAAATACTATATATCATACGACATGGCAAAGCAGAAGAGTTTTCTTTTGGGAAAGGGGATTTCGACCGAGGATTGATTGGGCCTGGGATCAAGCGGGCACAAAAACACGCGTTAATGTTAAAAGAGGAATTCGCCCAACGGAATGATAAAATTCTTATACTTTCCTCGACCGCAGTACGCGCTGCGCAAACAGCTCGAATTTTTGCAGATACGCTAGATTATCCGGCGGAAATGATACAATGGGCCCCTAGTATCTACGAAGCCCATTATCTTCAAATACTAAAAAGTATCAATGACGTTTCAGCGAATTATGACTATCTTTTAGTCTTTGGACACAATCCGGGATTATCCGACCTAGTAACCTACACGTCAAACCAATATGTGGAACTGAAGACTGCTAGCATCGCTTGTCTAACAATTGAAAACGGTTTAGATTACTCCACGTTATCTGCGAACACCGCTACACTGAACAAGGTGATTAGTTCTTAAATCCCTACATTTGTAGCATGGCAAACGAACTACAACATGAAAATTCACCTTACTTGCAACAACATGCCCATAATCCCGTTGACTGGATGCCTTGGGGAGATAAAGCATTACAAAAAGCAAAGGATGAAAACAAACTAATCATCGTAAGTATCGGTTATTCAGCTTGCCACTGGTGTCACGTGATGGAAAGAGAAAGTTTTGAGAATGATGCGATTGCTAAAACAATGAATTCTTTCTATGTGCCCATCAAAATCGATCGCGAAGAGCGCCCAGATATTGATCAAATATATATGATCGCTGTGCAGCTCATGACAAACGCTGGTGGATGGCCATTAAACTGCATCTGTCTACCCGACGGCCGTCCCATCTACGGTGGAACCTATTTCAAACCCCAAGATTGGCAGCAAGTTTTACTACAAGTAGCGCAAATGTGGGAACAAACTCCTGAGATTGCCATTGACTACGCCGAAAGGCTGACACAGGGGGTTGTCGACGCGGAAAAATTACCTATTTCCCCTATCCCCAACCGGTACACCCTCTCCGATCTTCAGGAAATTGTACAACCCTGGGTCGCACAATTCGATACCAATGATGGTGGGTATACGCGAGCCCCCAAATTCCCGCTCCCTAACAATTGGATGTTTTTACTTCGCTATGCCGCCCTGACAAAGGATGAATCTATACTATCGCACGTTCATTTTACGCTGGATAAGATTGCTAGTGGTGGAATATACGATCATGTTGGTGGAGGATTTGCGCGCTACGCCGTAGACGGGCAATGGCATATTCCCCACTTCGAGAAAATGCTATACGATAACGGCCAATTAATATCGTTATACTGCGAAGCATTTCAACATAAACAATCGGCAACATATAAACAAGTCGTCGAAGAAACGATCGAGTGGGCACGCCGCGAGATGCTTGATGCAAACGGAGGGTTCTACGCCGCTTTAGATGCCGACAGTGAGGGGATAGAAGGTAAATACTATATCTTTGATCTGCAAGAAATTCGCTCCGTATTAGGTGATGATGCTACACTGGCTGCTGCATATTATAATATCACAGAAGAAGGTAACTGGCCCGAAGAGCACACCAACGTATTGAAGACAGGTACCGATTCTTTCGATTTAATACAGCAGGCAGGATTTTCTGAACAAGAATGGCGTCTTTATCTCGACGAGATAAAGTCGAAACTATTCACCTACCGAGCACAGCGTATTCGTCCAGGACTTGATCACAAGCAATTAACTTCTTGGAATGCATTGATGCTAAAAGGGTTGATCGATGCGTATCGCACGTTCGATAAACCTGAATACCTCGAACTGGCCACCCAAACATTGGCATTTATAAACAAACATTGCTATTCGGGTGATCAGCTACTCCACCAACCAGCGGATAAAAACAGAATAATTCCTGGGTTTTTAGATGATTATGCCTTAACTGCTGAAGCGTTAATCGCGCTGTATAGCGCCACCTTTGATGAGTCTTATTTAGAACAGGCAAACACGCTAACGCGAAATGCGATAAATCATTTTTACAAGGCAAGCGAAAAAACGTTTTATTATACCGCGCAAAATGACCAATCATTGATTGCTCGAAAAAGTGAGATAATGGATAATGTGATTCCTTCCTCTTCCTCCACATTTGTACGTGTATTGTACGTTCTATCCGAACTTTTTGACAATTCATACTATCTCGAACTCGCGGATCAAGTTTTCGCTAATGTCTTCCCATACATCAAAAAGTATGGTTCTGCATACTCCAACTGGGCCACTCAATTACTCGAACATGTCTATGGCAACAATCAAATAGCTTTCGTCGGCAACAGTAGTTTAAAATGGCGGAAAGAGCTCGATAAATATTATATACCAAATAAAACCGTGCTGGGGGGAACAAAAAGTAGCTTACCATTGTTAAAGGATAAAGGTGGTTTGGATTCAAAAGCCTACCTTTGTCGAAACAAAACTTGTAGTTTACCTCAAAATTCCGTTTTGGGGATCCTACAATTATTGAATGATAACAGGGACTAAGTCCCAAAAAATTAATTAAAATGGCGATAGAAACCAACAACGTAGTTGCGTTAAATTACACGCTTCACATGATTGAAGAAAACGGAGAGAAAACTTTTGTAGAAGAAACTACAGCAGAAAATCCATTAACCTTTCTATATGGCGTAGGTATGATGCTACCTAAATTTGAAGAAAATATCTCTTCTTTAAACCAAGGTGACAAAACATCATTCACCCTTACTCCTGAAAATGCTTATGGTGAAAAAGACGAACGTGCAGTCGCTCAATTGCCTGCAGATATGTTTAAAGAGACTGGTCTACCTCCGGTAGGCGAAGTGTTACCACTTCAAGATAATGAAGGGAATCAATTTCAAGCGGTTGTCGTAGAGGTAACACCTGAGGCCGTTGTAGCTGATCTGAACCATCCGATGGCTGGTAAAACATTAAATTTCGATGTGGAGGTTTTAAATGTACGTCCCGCAACTGAAGAAGAGTTGACTCATGGGCACGCACATGGAGTAGATGGAAACGCAGAACACTAATTTTCCATTAAAAGTTAAAAAAATGGTGATCTACAATGTAGTTCACCATTTTTTATTGGGCATAACGGTCATTTCCAAACCCTCGTTCTGCCGCAATTTCTATTTTGCGTGTTTACAATTTTATCGCTCGTAGCATCTCCCGCTTTCCAAGTGCTCCGGGCGCTTTCTCTATTTCGAACCCTAAGTTCCTCATAGCACGTTTTAAATTCCCTGTGATGGCGTAGGTAACAAAAACTCCTCCGGGGCGTAAAAACTGGCAAACATGGTAAAGGGTGTCCTCTGACCACATCTCCGGCTGTCGAACAGCCGCAAACGCATCGAAATACACGAGATCGACTTTGCCTTGATGCGTATACTCCATCACTTTGCACGGACGGATGCCCAAAGTAATATTTGGTAACATTTCTACTGGCTGCTCAAGGACAACCGGATAGTTGGCAACAAAGGAGTCCCATAGCTCACGCTCTACAAACTTTTCATACCCGGTCTGCATAATGATTTCCGGCATTAAAGGATATGCTTCTATTCCGTAGTATCGGAGCTTAATCCCCTCCTTATTGGCGTACTGCGAGGTAACGAGGAAATTTAATCCTGTACCAAAACCAACCTCTAAAATATTCACCTCATCTACCGCATCTTTTGCGCGCAAAAACTGAAGACCAGACTTCAAAAAAACATGCTCACTTTCCTGTAGAGCACCATTTTGCGAATGATAATGTTCTCCTATTTCCGGGTGGTATAACGTTTTTGAACCGTCTCCTGTTACAACAAATTCCATACAGCCTATTTTTTATCACAAAACTACCATAAAAAACTATTATTTTAGCTTTCCAATATGCGCACTATCCTTGAAAACTACGGAAGTATACTACTTCTACTAATGGGTATCGTCGTCGGTAGTATTATCGGACTTTGGTATCCCGACTTGGTTACATACATCAAGCCACTGGGCGACATTTTCCTTAATCTATTGTTTGTATCGATTATTCCTTTGTTATTTTTTGCTATTACGTCTTCAGTTTCAAGTATCGATAACGGAAATAAATTAGGAAAGATCATTGGAACCATGACGGCCGTATTCTTGGTAACGCTAATCATCGCCGCGGCAACAACGGTCTTAGCGCTCTACATCTTCCCCGTAAACTCAAATATTGATCAAACATCAATAGGTGAAAACCCATTGACAAACGACGGCAGTAACTGGGGTGACAAGATGGTTAGTTTTCTCACAGTGAGCGAATTTAATCTCCTGCTAAATCGACAAAACATCTTAGCTTTCGTAATATTTTCGTTTTTAGTGGGAATCGCGGCGCGAAAAGCGGGAGAAAACTCAACAGCATTTGTCGCGTTCGTGCGCTCGGGAAACGAGGTGATGAAACAATTACTAATCATCATTATGACCATCGCGCCAATTGGACTCGGTGCATATTTCGCCTTTCAAGTAAAAACATTGGGGCCGCAACTCTTTGGCTTTTACGCAAAGCCCATGGCTTTGTACTACATTTTTGGAACGGTATTTTTCTTCGTATTCTATAGCCTTTATGCCTTCATCGCAAAAGGGAAGCTAGGGCCTAAGCTTTATTGGAAAAACAATATCATTCCTTCGCTCACAGCACTCAGCACCTGCAGTAGCCTAGCCACGATGCCACCAAATTTAGCTGCGGCAAAAAAGATAGGAATCCCCGGCCCCATAGCAAATGTGGTTATTCCACTAGGCAACACGCTTTACAAAAATGGGTCTGCAATATCTTCAATCTTAAAAATATATGTAGCATTTTCACTGCTTGGATGGGACTTTTTTACGTGGGAAACCATTATCATAGCAATCGGCATCACGATACTCGTGACAATTGTTGCCGGCGGTATCCCAAACGGTGGTTATATTGGGGAAATGCTGATGATATCGGTCTACGGGCTCCCTGCCGAGGCTATCCCTGCAGTGATGATTATAGGAACACTCGTTGACCCTTTAGCGACAATCTTGAATGCAACGGGAGATACCGTCGCAGCTATGCTTGTTACACGATTTTCAAAGGACAAATTTGACAGTCCGATTGCTAAAAAGGTACAGGAAGTGTAATATTACTATTATGGTACGGGCCGCCAAAGGTAGTAGAACACGCAAGTAATTAACAAACAAGAACTTAATAATGTTAAATTTTATTTATAGAATCATTCTAAATAAACTGCAAAATTTGATATATTAGTGCCTTGCAAAAGCATTTTGTAATTTTGTATATTATTTATGTATAATACACTATGAAGAAAAGCTCAATTATCTTAATTGCTATTATTGCTGTCGCTATTGCGATGATTTTAGTTATTTACACTGATTCGAGTACATATTCTACATTTACAGAAGCTAAAGAAAAAAACACGGAGTTGTACGTCGTAGGTGTGCTTAACAAAGAAAAGGCTTTACACTATGATCCGATTACCGATGCCAATCATTTTTCATTTTATATGTATGATAATGATAGCACTGAATGTCAGATTGTGTTCCGAGGTTCTAAACCGCAAGACATTGAACGTTCCGAACAAATCGTGCTAACAGGAAAAATGGAAGGGCAAATCTTTCACGCGAGTAAAATTTTGATGAAATGTCCTTCGAAGTACAATCAAGATCAAGTGGAAATAATAGAGTCGACTGCATCAGTCGCCTTTTAGACGTTAAACAAAGCCTCGCTTGTTTATTTCCCAACTTCAAACTATAAATATCAATTCAAATAATGGACGTAAATTACGTTGGTGAACAACTTTTACCTGGAAAAATAGGACAGTTTTTTGTTGTTCTTGGTTTCGGTGCTGCAATTTTATCATTGATCAGTTACTTCTTTGCAACAAGGGAGCCTGAAGTCAAATCATGGAAACGACTTGGGCGTATCGGATTTTGGGTAAATGCAATGTCGGTCGTCTCCATTGGGGTTATTTTATTTTATATTATTTACAATCATTTATTTGAATACCATTACGTCTTTGCACACTCCTCCAAGTCGCTACCAACGCATTACATAATTTCCTCTTTTTGGGAAGGTCAAGAGGGTAGCTTCTGGCTATGGACCTTTTGGCAAGTTGTGCTTGGCTCTATCCTATTATTTAGGTCAAAAAGCTGGGAAGCTCCAGTGATGACTTTCGTAATGTTGTGCCAGGTGTTCCTTGGATCGATGCTCGTGGGAGTAGAAATTTTCGGCTTCCGTCTAGGAAGCTCTCCTTTCATCCTTCTACGGGACGCCCTAGATATCCCAATATTTAGTAACCCGAATTATCTGTCAATGATTGCCGATGGTAATGGTCTAAATCCACTACTACAAAATTACTGGATGGTCATTCACCCGCCAACACTTTTCTTGGGCTTTGCCTCGATGATCGTACCATTTTCTTACGCTGCGGCCGGACTTTGGACTGGACGTTTTAAAGAATGGATGACACCGGGACTCCCCTGGGCGCTATTTGCAGTAATGATCCTTGGCGCAGGGATTATTATGGGGTCTTTTTGGGCCTACGAAGCGCTAAACTTCGGTGGATTCTGGGCTTGGGACCCGGTAGAAAACGTCTCGATCATCCCTTGGTTTACGCTTATTGCCGCAGTGCACGTCATGGTTGCTTACCGTAACTCCGAACACGGCTACTTCACGGCAACTTTCCTTGCCTTAATAAGCTTCGTATTGGTCATCTATGCATCCTACTTAACCCGCAGCGGTATCCTGGGCGAGACTTCGGTCCATTCCTTTACCAGCTTAGGTATGTCCGGACAGCTAATTGTTTTCAATCTTGTCTTCCTGGCTATCTTGATCGGCTTGTTGGTGTGGCGAAATAAACAAATGCCGTCGACGAAAAAAGAAGAAGATATATATTCGCGCGAATTTTGGATGTTTATCGGTGGCCTAGTGCTTACCGTCGCATGTATTCAAATGATCGCCACGACATCAATACCTGTATTTAACGCGCTATTTGGGACAAAAGTCGCCCCGCCGATCGATCCTATTCCACATTACAACAAGTGGCAGGGTGCGTTTGCTGTCGTGATTATGCTCCTCACGGCATTCACTCAATTTTTAAAATACAAACGAACAGATTCACGCAAATTTTGGGCTGCGACAATCGGATCCCTAGTAATTTCGTTATTGATTTCAGCTGTTGTGGTATATTTTGCGATGTTGTATACCAACGTTATGTATATTTTACTCACCTTCGCCTGTGTCTTCTGTTTGCTCGTCAACTTACGCGTACTGGGTGATGCTTTCAAAGGTAAGTGGCGTTTAGCGGGGTCCGCAGTATCACATATTGGTTTTGCACTACTATTGCTCGGAGCGCTTACGGCAGCGGCGACCAATGAAGTCATTTCTATAAATGAAAGCAAATATATTGCCGTTCAAAACTTCGGAAAAGAAGGCGATAAGTTCTCCGATCCAGGAGAAAATCTCTTTCTAAATGAAAATGAGCCCGTTCAGATGGGAGATTACCGCATCACCTATATCGGGGATAGTGTAGAGGCTCCCAACGTTTATTATAAGATTAAATACGAACGTATCGACGAGGAGAGCGGTAAGGTAACCGAATCATTCGTCCTCAAGCCCTTTGCACAAAACAACCCGGATATGGGTGGTTTAATTGGTACCCCCGCCACCCGGCACTACCTAACACATGACATTTATACGCTAATTACCGCAGCGGCAGCAGACTCACAGCCTCAGCAAGCAGCGTCGGAAGAAGAAAAAACAGGTTATGAGGATTACGATGAACCTGCTACCTATCAAGTTAGCGTGGGTGATACATTACGATACCGGAATGGTTTTTACATCATCGAAGACGTAAACAAAGATGCCGCCATAAATAACATCCCTAAAGGCCCTGAAGATATTGCAGTCGGTCTTAAAATTAGGGTAGTCGACAAAGACCAAAAAGAATATAGTGCCGAACCGGTATTTCTTATCAAAGACGGAAATTCGTACGACTTTAATAAAGATATCGACGAGCAAGGGCTTCGCTTCCGTTTTACAAACATTCTACCGGCACAGGATAAATTGGAAATCATGCTTTATCAAAAACCACTTCCGGAGAAAAAATGGATCGTTTTTAAAGCCATTAAGTTCCCTTACATTAATTTCTTTTGGGCAGGTACCATCATCATGACCATTGGCTTTCTCATGGCAATTTACCGCCGGATAAAAGACCAGCGGATTGCAAAAAAATAAACAGATATGGACATTGTAATCGTCGGCAGCGGAAATATTGCAACACACTTTGCAACAAGCTTTAACGGCCAAGGACACAATATCCTTCAAGTATACAGTCGAAATTTAGCCAACGCTCAAGCGCTGGCTAAATTATTTGCTGTCCCCGCCACCAACCAAATCAACGATATTGACGTATTGGCCGACTTATACGTGATCGCCGTAAGCGATAACGCGATACCTGAAGTGATATCCCAATTGCCAAAGTCAATTCAAGGAATACTCGTGCACACCGCTGGGGCAACACCGATGAATACTTTGGTGAAATTCAAACAGTACGGCGTGATCTATCCCGTACAAAGCATAACCAAAGGCATGCCTAGCAATTTAAGCGAGATCCCCTTTGGCGTAGAAGGCAGCGACGCGCGTGTCTCCAGCACACTCACGGCACTGATGACCGCTTTGTCCAACAAAACATTCTCTTGCGACAGCACTCAACGTTTAGCGCTGCATACCGCCGCCGTATTCGCGAACAATTTCAGTAATGCTCTTTTTCAAATAGCCTACGATATTCTACAAACCCATGATCTATCGTTCGATTTACTAAAACCAATCATCGAGGAAACCGCCAAAAAGATCCAAGATCATCTTCCAAGCCAGACACAAACTGGACCGGCCCAACGAAATGACATTCAAACGATACGCCGGCATTTGCAGTTTCTCAGTAGAAACCCTAGTTGGGTCAAAATATATCAACAACTCACTGAAGAAATCAGCAGTAACAGGAATATTTAGCAAAAATATTACGAAAAACACAAATTCACTCCGAACACTATTCTTTTTTAGCTTTCTACTAAATAAGTTCCTAATTTTGCGTTGTCCATTAAATTAATTTTGTGTTGGTTTATACACGTATAACAGAAAAAAAAGTCGAAGGATCAAACAAACTTATCGAACCATCGTTTTAAACTAAAACAAGCATAATATCCCCGATATCAATCATGGCAGTTAGAAAACTAATTCTCGCGACAATAGTTATCATAAACGTGATCATCTTCTCTTTCGGCATCGTTTTCACTTCACAGTGGTTCTGGTTGTTGATCATTCCTTTTCCTTTACTGATCTTGGCATTGTACAATAGCTATGCGAGCAAACATGCAATTTTACGGAATTACCCTGTCTTAGGCTATTTTCGCTTCTTCTTCGAGAGTATTCGTCCGGAAATGCGTCAATATTTTTGGGAGTCAGATACCGACGGACGACCATTCAACAGGCGTCAACGTTCCATCGTCTACCAGCGCGCAAAAAATGAACGGGAAACTGTTGCGTTCGGTATGCAGACCGACCCGCAGACTATCGGGAATGAATGGGTTGCCCACTCGGTATTTCCATGTCACATCGAAAACCACGACTTAAGAACAATGGTTGGGAATAAATACTGTAAACAGCCCTACAGCTTGAGCGTTTTTAATATTTCAGCGATGAGCTATGGCTCCCTGAGTAAAAATGCGATCATGGCACTAAATAAAGGAGCAGCACTGCAGAATTTTGCACACAATACCGGCGAAGGTGGATTAAGCCCTTACCATATCAATGGAGGTGATTTAATATGGCAGATCGGCACAGGCTATTTCGGCTGTCGAAATGAAATGGGGATGTTTGATGCAGAACTCTTTACTGAAAAGGCAAATCGCCCTTACGTCAAAATGATCGAAATAAAACTATCGCAAGGTGCTAAACCAGGCCACGGCGGAATTCTTCCTGCTGCAAAAAACACGCCCGAAGTAGCTGCTATTCGTCACGTAGTACCCGGCACCGATGTCATGTCGCCTCCGGCGCATAGCTCATTTTCCTCGCCCGATGAAATGATCCAATATATTCAGACTCTCCGGGAGCTATCTGGATATAAACCGATTGGCATTAAAATGTGTATAGGCGACAAACAAGAGTTTATCGACATTTGCCACGCCATGCTCACATCGCAGATTTACCCAGATTTTATTTCAATAGATGGTTCAGAAGGTGGTACCGGAGCTGCACCACTGGAATTCACAGATAACTTAGGTATGCCGCTTTACGATGCTTTATCCTTTGTCACAACGACCTTAATAAAATTCGGATTAAAGAAACATATCAAACTAATTGTATCGAGCAGGATTGTGACAGGATTTGATCTTTTAAAGGTAATCGCTTTGGGTGCAGACGCTTGCTATAGTGCGCGTGGAATGATGTTCGCACTTGGATGTATTCAAGCGCTAAAATGTAATGAAGACACGTGCCCTGTCGGTGTCGCCACACAACAGCCACACCTTTACAAGGCCCTAAACGTTCAAGATAAATACATTCGGGTGGCTCAGTTTCATCGCAACACTTTACGCGCAACGGTAGAAATAATGGAAGCGTGTGGGTTCAAAACACTCGACGATGTATCGGCCGACAAGTTTTTCCGTAAGACGGATAATATCAACACACTAAGCTTCCAAGAAATATATTTCCGCAATACAGGTAAGCTAGTTAAAAGCCACAGCGCTTTTGAAGAACAAGAAATTTAAAAACGTTCGTCCGTTGCAGTGATTGGTTCACTGCAACGAATTGATTATTTTAAATTTGCATATAAATGTTCCAGCGTGTCTTTAGCCCTTAGCATCTGCTCGTAGTTCACACCCTCTAAAGCTTCTTGAATTGTCCTGTTAGCTCCGCGCATACAGCGATCCCTTAACTGCCTCCCCTGCTTCGTTAGAAATATAAGATTCGATCTTTTGTCTTCCTTGTCATTGACGCGCATAACGAATTTAAGTTTTTCGAGATTATTTATCAATCGAGAAATACTTGGTTTGTCGCGAAATGTTAACATTGCAAGTTCTTGCTGTGTTCTACCCTCTTCAATCCAAAGATAGTAAAGCAAGCTCCACTGTTCCGAAGTAATAATCACACCTTCGTCCTTCAAATTGCGTTGCAATCGACGTCCTAATGCTGCCGATGCTTTCCCTGTTAGAAATGAGAAAAATTCCTCTGCATGTTCAAAATTTGTAGTCATTCGTTAGTACCTAGGTTAGTTGTTTATACAAACAAAATAAAAAATGTGCTATTAAGCAAATAAAATTTGATATTACCCTGTTTTTGCGTAATTTCCATAAATGGAAAATTTTTTACCGGCTCTTCTAATAATTGGTGGCGTAATCTACAAAATCTATTCTGAATATAAAAAAGATCAGGAAAAAGCGCGTCATAGAAATCCCAGTCGCCCGATCAAAACGACTCCGCCGTCTCCGCCAAAACGCATCGTTCCTCCGACTCTCAAACCGACTACCGTACAACTTCCTAACGTAGAAGAAGAAATTACACAGAAATATACGAAAAAAAGGTTTCAGACCGAAAGCCCCAAACGAAAATTGCAAGAAATACCGAAAAAGGTTGAACCAGAAATTTCAGCCGATGAAGCGTACTCCTTTGACCTCCGCCAAGCGGTAATCCAATCTGCGATCCTCGATAGACCTTACAAATAAAAACGACCCGCTAGCGCATGGCATAGCGCCATGTCGATCGAATCTTCAACCACCCAGCGTTGACCTTCGGATGTAGATTGGTGATTTTAATTATTAAAGAGTAAAATGATCTGCGTCTTTGAGAAAAGGTAACTGTTCTCTCGCTTTCACGAGCTCCGAGGGATTAAGTGTAAATGTATATAAGTCTTCGTCTTCAGGTTTGTAGTAAACGACATCGCCGGAGGGGGAAATACACATGGAGCCCCCCGAGTAATAAATCTCATTTCCGTCATACCCTACTCGATTTACGCCGATAACATATGCCTGGTTTTCTATCGCACGCGCAGGAATAAGCGCTCTCCAATGCGCAGATCTTTTATCGGGCCAGCACGCGGTGTACACAAGCAAGTCATAAGACTCATTTAAGTTCCGTGACCATACCGGAAAACGCAGATCATAGCAGACCATTGGACAAACTTTCCACCCCTTGAGCTCCAAAACGATTCGCGAGTTTCCAGGGGTAAAAGCCTTATCTTCCCCTCCCAATCCAAACAAGTGGCGTTTATCATAATGCACAAAGCTACCATCAGCCGACATCCACACAAATCTGTTAAAGTATTTACCAGCTTCTTCCACTATCAACGTGCCAGCGACAACGCAATCATACTTCTTTGCATGTTCGTACATCCAATGCATCGTCGGACCGTTCATCGTTTCAGCACATTTCTCGACATTCATCGTGAACCCGGTATTAAACATTTCGGGCAAAATAATAAGGTCTGTCTTTTCTTTTAAGCCAGATAAACGTAATGATAAGTTTTGAAGGTTTTTCTCTGCATTTTCCCAAAAAAGGTATGCTTGAAATACTGTAATCTTTATAGGTTCCCTATCTGTCATGCGTGATTCGCTATTTTCCATTAATTGATGTCTCGACAAATTACTAAAAAAAACGCAATACTTTTAACTTTTAAAAAAATCTACCGTATGCGGTTTGTTAACGCATCTGAAAGCGAAAATAATGCCTGTTTTTTTTCCACCGACACGTCAATTGCATTCAGTTTATTATAGGCTGCCCTTATATACTTATCTTTTAGTGCAATAGCTTTCTCTTTTATATTATATTGGGCGTATAAATCTTTCATCATTTCTACTTTTCCCGGCTCGGTATGAATAGAATCTTGAAGTAGCTTGTCGAGTATTACGCTATCGTGCCCTTGCACCAGCTCCTTCAGCTTAGTGTAAAGAATCGTTTTTTTATTCGATAAAATATCTCCTCCGATCTGCTTACCAAACAAATCAGGGTCACCGTATACATCTAAAATATCGTCCTGCAACTGGAATGCAACACCGATATTTACACCAAATTCGTACACCAATTGCTGATCCTTAAAGCCTGCCTCTGCAACAATAGCGCCCATCTGCAATGCACATCCCAGTAAAACAGACGTCTTTAACCGTATCATTGCGATATACGAGTCCACACTTACGACCGCCATATTTTCAAAATCCATATCGTACTGCTGTCCTTCACAAACCTCAAGCGCGGTCCTATTGAATAGTGGTAGCAATGTGCCCAGTACATTCGCCGGGCATAAGGAAAGCTGTTCATAAGCCTTTATAATTAACGCATCGCCCGAGAGTATCCCCACACTATCGCTCCACTTCTCATGTACCGTCGGCTTACCGCGCCGCAGGGGTGCTTTATCCATAATATCATCGTGAATAAGAGAGAAATTATGGAAAAGTTCAATCGCCAAGCTTGCAGGAAGGGCCGTTTCTATTTTCTCACTATCAAACAGTTCTGCACCCATCAGGACTAATAAAGGTCGTATACGCTTACCCGATAAAGATAACATATAGCGCACCGGCTCATATAAATTAGAAGGCTGATCAGGGAAAGTAGTCTGTTGTAAAAATTCTTGAAATACCTTTGCGTGTGTTAAATTTTGAAACATATAAAAAAAATGATAGGCTAAGATACGTATTATATTTTTCTCCTTTAGAAAGCTTATCACCAGTAATTACGGCACAAAAGAAAACCAAAAATCGCATGGGCGAAGACTATCGGTGGGAAATATTATCTTTGTAAAAACCCGTATTCATGCGCATTTTTATTATTCACAATTTCTACCAACACCCCGGAGGCGAAGATGCTGTATTTTCTCAGGAAGTCGAAGAATTGTCGAAAAATCATCAAGTGGAGGTGTATACTGAGCAAAATAAGAAAGGGATAAAGGGCTTACTTCAATTTTTGAGTTATCCTTTCAATATATTCACCGCTGCGAAGATCATTCGTGCGCTGCAACGATTCGGCCCGGACGTCGTACATATCCACAATCTGCACTATGCAATCGGTCCCTGGGTGATACGCAAGATAGCTGTACTTGGTATTCCGGTCGTTCTGACCTTACATAATTACCGTCTTTTGTGTCCATCAGCGAGCCTTTTTCATAACGGAAAAATTTTCATCCAAAGTCTACAAGAAGACTTTCCTTCAACCGCTCTAAGAAAGCGTGTTTTAGACAACTCGCTTCTTAAGACGTTCATCACGGCATTTACCTATTGGATGCATAGAAAAATCGGCACTTGGGACCATATATCCCGCTTCATTGTCCTTTCGGATTTCGCGAAGCAAAATTTCAGAAAATCTACGTTCGCAAATGGCAATGTCGAAAAGTTCCGAATACGACCAAATAGCATTGCGCCCGTGCATGTCAATACTCCTCGTAAACACAAATTTGTGTATATCGGGCGATTGGCAGAAGAAAAAGGAATCCTCCCTCTTCTGCAGGCAATAGCGCCCCTAGGGCTGCCAATTGATATATACGGTAGCGGCCCCCTTCAAGCGGCTGTGGAGGAATTCGACAAGCGATTTGATCTGATCCATTACAAAGGCTTCAAACCCACTAATGAGTTAATCGAAGCGATCGCCGAGGCAGACGCACTCATCGTACCCTCGGTATGCTATGAAGGAATGCCGATGGCAATTATCGAGGCCTATGCTCTTAACACACCTGTACTTGCCAGTAGAATTGGTATATTAGCAGAAATGGTATTACCTTTGTATACAGGGTTCTTATTCGACCCCTTCGATCAAAGCGCAGTACAGCAAGCTCTTCGCGAATGGGCTACCCTGGACAGCACGAAGAAAGGGCAGATAGGAGCTAATTGTTATGCCGAATTTCAGAAGCACTATCGGCTTGATAAAAATATGGATAAATTGTTGGCAATATACGAAGAAGCAATTGCCGACCTAAAAGATTAAAATATGAGTATCATAATAATGGATAAGCTGAATCTGGCACCAGCAATTCAAGAACAACTTGAAACTGTCTACGATCCAGAATTAAAACCAGCGAATATTGTTGACCTTGGTTTGGTCTACGAAATTATAACCAAGGAGGATGGCGTCGCAAAAATCGTCATGACCCTAACAGCGCCGGGCTGTCCGGTAGCAGGTGAATTGATGAGTGAAGTGCAAGAAAAAGTAGCGAAGATTCCGGGTGTAAAAGAGGCTTTAGTAGAACTAACTTTTGACCCACCATGGACCAAAGACATGATGACCGAAGAGGCAAAACTTGAATTAGGATTTCTTTAATAAGAAATCCTTTTTTATTGCCATAAAAAAGGTAGGTATACCCCTCTTGACTAGCTAGAAGGTTTTTGTTGTCGCTGCTCGAGTTGCTCTAACGTTTTACGCGGCTTTACCACCACAGGGTCCTTTCCAAAGAGCGCATCCCATAGATTTCGAGACTCTTTAGTCAACAGCGGGGACACGATTGACAATATCAACACATAAACAACGACAAAGGACTGCAGGATAGGCAAGAGCCCCCCTGCCTTACCAATATTAGCCATAATAATGGAAAACTCACCTCGAGCAGATAGCGTGAACCCAATATCGAAGGACGTTTTAGGCTTACTTCCCGCGAATCGTGCTGCAAAATAACCTGACGCCAAATTTCCAATAATCGTAACCACCGCAGCAAGCGCACCCCAAGTAACCGCCCCTCCGAGCGAATAGAGATCAATTGACAAACCGAAACTGAAGAAAAACATGGCGCCGAAAAAATCCCTATACGAGGAAATCATCGTTTCAATCTTCTTAATATACTTCGAGTCCGCAAAAACTAATCCGGCCATTAACGCGCCGATCGCTTCGGCAACATGAATCGTCTCCGAGAAACCAGCAATAATAAACAGCAGACTGAAAATAATAAGAATGAATAGCTCCGGGGACTTATCCTGCAGAAGCTTATCAATAAGAGGCACTAATTTCCGTCCTAAAATCAAAAATGTCAAAATAAAAGCCAGGGCCAGCACGGATGTTCCCGCAACCGTCCAGAAGCTCCCCCCACCAGTGAGTATAAGTCCTGACAGAAATGATATATGCATGGCAATAAACAAATCGTCAAACATGATCATTCCCATAATGATTTCCGTTTCAGGATTCGCTGTCCGTTTAAGGTCGGTAAGTACTTTTGCGACAATTGCTGTGGACGAACTTGTCATCACCCCACAAAGCACCATCCGTTCCTTGAAAGGCAGATCCATGAGCCACCCTATTAACAGTCCTGAAACGAAATTCAAGACAACATAGATGGATCCTCCAGTAACAATAGACTTGCCGGACTTCATCAATCGTCCGACAGAGAATTCAAGACCTAAATAAAACAACAGAAAAAGAACGCCTAAACGCCCCATAAAATCGATAAACGGTTTACTCTCGGTAAACGTCAGATCAACGATTCCTATTGTCGGAGCATGCTGCCCGACCAACATACCTACAATTATAAAGAAAGGAATTACTGAAAACCGCAACCTGTTGGCTAAAAGTCCAACGATAGCTACTAAAAAAACAGCAATACCAACTTCTAAGATAAGTGTAGTCGACAACATATAATTAAATTAATATCTCTTTCAACAATTTAATATTCGCCTTCTTCCCCGCTACCACCAGCGTTGTTCCTGGCGCAATATGGTACTCCGGCCCCGGGTTAATAATCGTCTCCTCCTCACGGATGGCAGCAATAATAGAAGCACCGGTACGTTGGCGAACGCCCAGTTCACCAATACTTTTATTTACCCCATCACTCGATTCACCAACCTTATACCATTCAATACGCAGATCATCTAACGCGATTTCCATTGTCTCCAGCGCTTTGGGTTTGTAAGACAGTCCCCCGACAATACCGGCGACCTGCCTAGACTCTTCGTCCGAGAGTGTCATTACACAGTGAGTTTCACTGTCTTCACTATCCGAGCGGTACAACTCTCGCTTTCCGTCGTCGTGAATAACAATAATCATGTTGTCACCTGCCTCGGTCTCGATTTGGTATTTTTTCCCAATTCCAATCAAGTCACTTTCTCTAACTATAGACATAGCACTAAAATTTAATTGATTTCGTATTTAATTTAAATACATTGTACAGTTGAACAAACATAGCAAAAAATAAACACATCCCCCCCCTAGTCGACTGGTTTTAACGTGCGTATATCTAAAATATTGGCCGCAAGATGAGGGCTGTACTTCTATAGTAAACGCATCCTAAAAATAGTCAAGAATTGACCCGTAATCGTAACTTCCTAATAGGATTTAAAACTGGCATAGAAAGAATGTTGTCTTTATTTTGTCGCTACATCGACAACTTTATAAGTGCCATCAGCGCCTTTTTCCCCTTTACCGATAGCAATACTTTTGGAATGATAAAATAAATACACCCAATCGGCGTCTCTACCTTGCTCCCAATATTCTTTACGTAAATCACGCGCTTTACGCCCGTCAAAATCGTACTTGGCGATGAAGTTCTTAAAGATTTCTTCGGGTTCAGGTAACACATCACCACCGAAGAAATAGTGCTCGCTATTAACGTGAATATGGAAAGCTTGATGATAGGGCGTATGCGCACCGTTAACTTCGTAGGAAATCTGGTCATTAATCTGACCATCGCCGTCTAACAGCACAAGATTTCCGCTACGTTGAATTACATCGAAAATTTCTGTTTTATACGAAGGGTTTTCGCCGCTAAATGCGTACATCCATTCCTCGCGTTGCACATAATATTCGGCATTGGGAAAAGCTACGCGAGCGGTCCCATCTTTAATGTCCACCATACCACCGGTGTGATCCTTATGGAGGTGCGACATCAATACGTATTTAACATCCTGCGGACTAAATCCCAATTTTTGAATATTTTGATGAATCAGCAACTCACCGTTGTCATCGCGGAAACCCAGACCTGCATCACAGACAATCAAACCATCCTCGCCTACAATTAAAAATGGATGAACATGAACGAAAAGTGAGCCTTTTCTGGAAAGGGGATCATCTTTGGCTGGATCAAACGGTACAAAAACCTTCGAAGCATCAACCGAAAAAGACCCTTCATAAAGAGAATATGCTTGAATCATTTTTATTATTTCGTAATTACGTATGTCACAAGCCCTTTTCAATTCGGCGCTTTTACGTATTAGGTAAAACAATTTACAAAACGTATATTTACACGTTAATACAGCAGCAAAGGTATGCAAAAAAGGTGGGTAGTAAAACCAAAAAATGACATCAAGAAAGCTAATAAACTACGTGAAGAACTAACGGTAAGCCCAATAATAGCAGACCTACTTCTTCATCGTGGTATCCAAACCTTTGAGCAAGCAAAAACATTTTTCCGACCTTCCCTAGACGAGCTTCATGATCCTTTTTTAATGAAAGACATGGACCTGGCGATCGCGCGCATTGAAAAGGCCATAGGCAACAAAGAGAAAATTCTAATCTATGGGGATTATGACGTCGACGGTACCACGTCCGTTGCTGTCGTGTATAGTTTCTTTCGCGACTTTCATTCTGGCCTTGAATTCTACATTCCAGACCGCTATTTGGAAGGTTACGGCATTTCTACCAAAGGGATCGATTACGCCGCACAGCATGGCTTTTCGTTAATCATCGCGTTGGACTGCGGAATCAAAGCCGTGGAGAAAATCAAATATGCCAAAAGTAAAAACATTGACTTTATTATCGGCGATCATCACTTGCCTGGGGAGCAGATTCCTGACGCGGTAGCGGTGTTAGATCCCAAGCGAGCAGATTGTCCTTATCCATACAAAGAACTCTCGGGATGCGGAATAGGCTTTAAAATAATCCAAGCATTTATACAAAAGAATGAAATGGATATCCAGCTCGCTTTCCAATACCTCGATCTAGTTGCCGTGAGCATCGCCTCCGATATTGTACCCATCACGGGCGAGAATAGAATCCTCACTCATTTTGGACTCAAGAAACTCAATACAAATCCCAATTGCGGTTTGCAAGCGTTGATCAACTTATCCTCAAATAAAACCGGCCAGTTCTCAGTAAACGATATCGTTTTTCAAATCGGTCCTCGTATAAACGCCGCCGGTAGAATCGAACACGCCAAGGACGCTGTCAAACTATTAATATCAAAATCAGTACAAGAAGCGAAAGATTTCTCGGTCACGGTCGACGATCAAAATAATTTGCGCAAAGATTTTGATCTCCGGATAACCGAAGAAGCACTTGAGCTTATAAACAGCAACAAGGCGCTACAACAACGCAAATCGACTGTACTATTTAAAGAAGATTGGCACAAAGGCGTCATCGGAATTGTGGCCTCTAGATTAACCGAGAAATACTACAGACCGACCGTAATACTGACCCAAACCAACGGCCATATCGCTGGCTCGGCGCGCTCGGTTCTGGGGTTTGACCTTTATGAAGCATTAAGTGAATGTAGCGAACTTCTCGACCAATATGGTGGACATAAGTATGCCGCAGGCTTAACTATGAAGCGCGAAAATGTTCCCGCTTTCCAAGAGAAATTTGAACGAGTCGTAAGTAGTAACATCAAACCTGAAATGCTTGAGCAAGAGGTTCAGATTGAAGCCAATATTCGGCTAGAGGATATCGACAGTAAATTCCATCGTATATTAAAACAGTTTCAGCCCCATGGGCCGCTAAACGATGCGCCAATCTTTGTATCCAAAAATATTACCGGATCTGGTTATATCGTGGGTGCTAATCACATCAAAATCACAGTTTGCCAGCATGAATCTGGTCCGTTTGAATGCATTGGTTTTGGTTTAGCCGGATACATAGATCATATAAATGCGGGGCAGCCCTTCGACATTTGTTATACCCTTGAGGAAAACAATTGGCGTGGAAAAAAGAATTTACAATTAAATATCAGGGCAATCCGATATTAAAAATATATTTGTAAGTAAACGATCAACATAAAATGATATTGAAGGCCGAACAGTTAGTTAAGAAATATAAACAACGGACCGTTGTAAATGATGTTTCTTTCCATGTGGAACAAGGAGAGATTGTCGGATTACTGGGGCCGAATGGTGCCGGCAAAACAACATCTTTCTATATGATCGTGGGGCTTATAAAGCCAAACGGAGGCCACGTATACCTGGATGGAAAAGAAATCACACAGGATGCAATGTTCCAACGTGCTCAAAAAGGCATTGGGTACCTTGCCCAGGAAGCATCGGTTTTTCGGAAGCTGTCGGTTGAAAACAATATTCTAGCGGTCTTGGAAATCCATTATCCGGATAAAGAAGAGCGTTTAGCGAAACTTGAAGAATTGCTTACCGAGTTCAGCTTACACCGTGTACGCAAGAATCGGGGAGACCTCCTCTCTGGCGGTGAGCGCCGCCGTACGGAGATTGCACGAGCACTCGCTGCAAACCCGCATTTCATCCTTCTCGATGAGCCGTTTGCTGGTGTAGACCCAATTGCGGTGGAGGAAATTCAAACCATCGTTTCTAAATTAAAGCGTAAGAACATTGGTGTGCTCATTACTGATCACAATGTTCAGGAGACGCTTTCCATCACCGACCGTGCATACCTTCTCACCGAAGGTAAAATAATGCTAACCGGAACACCCGAGGAAATTGCTGATAACGAATTAGCTCGTAAATTTTATTTGGGACGGCATTTCGAACTTAGACGTAAAAAACTATAAACTTAAAACCCCGTTGCCTGTATACAAATGGAACTATTAAATTCTTTATTCACATGGTTAATGAAAAAGCGGATACATCAAATCGAGCTGTTCATGAAATATCCCCATGATGTACAAGATGAATGGTTTCAAAGTCTAATAAAGACGGCAGAAGCAACAGAATGGGGAAAGAAATATGACTACAACAGTATTCTGACGCCTGACACTTACAGAGAACGCGTACCCATACAAGAATACGACGATATCAAAAGCTACGTCGATCGCATGATCCAAGGCGAACAAAATTTAATTTGGCCGACTGACATTAAATGGTTTGCCAAGTCCTCGGGAACTACCTCCGACCGATCCAAATTTATTCCAGTCAGCATGGAAGCATTAGAAGATTGCCACTACCAAGGGGGAAAAGATATGCTCTCCATATACTGCCATAACAAACCAGAAAGCAAGATGTTCACCGGAAAGTCGGTTGTGATCGGCGGATCTTCGCAAATAAACAATTTCAATCCAGACTCCTATAATGGTGACTTGTCCTCCATCTTAATTCGAAACCTGCCGTTTTGGGCGGAATTCAAACGAACGCCAAACCTCGAAGTAACATTGAACCCGAATTTTGAGGAAAAAATAGAACAGATTGCCCAAATAACAATAAAAGAAAATGTCACGAGCCTGGCTGGCGTTCCTACATGGAATATCGTCATGGCTAAACGGATATTAGAGATAACGGGAAAAAGCAACCTACTGGAGGTATGGCCCAACTTAGAGTTCTATAGCCATGGCGGCGTTAGCTTCAAACCATACCGTGATCAGTTCAAAAAGCTGATCCCATCGGACAACATGTATTATTTGGAAAACTACAACGCCTCGGAAGGTTACTTTGGGATTCAGGATCGTGAGGATGCGGAAGATCTTCTTTTAATGCTTGATTACGGCATATATTACGAATTTTTACCCATGGAGTACATCGATCAAGAACACCCACCAACACTTCGTCTCGATCAAGTAGAATTGGGTAAAAATTACGCCTTGATCATCTCCACCAACGCTGGTCTCTGGCGATACAAAATTGGTGATACAATAAAATTCACAAACCTCTCCCCCTACCGGTTCCAGATTTCCGGTCGCACGAAGCAGTTTATAAACACATTTGGTGAGGAAGTGATAGTCGATAACGCTGAACAAGCGTTACAAGTGGCTTGTAAAGCCACAAGTGCTATTATTAAAGATTATACCGCGGGACCGGTTTATTTTAGAGATAAGCAAGTAGGTACACATGAATGGATCATCGAGTTCGAAACGCAGCCTTCTAATTTTCAAGATTTTTGCCAAAAATTAGATGACACTTTGCGTGAAATAAATTCAGATTATGATGCCAAACGTTATAAAAACATGGCCCTTACGCCACCTATTATTCATAACGCACCAGAAAAAACATTTTACAATTGGTTGAAATCTCGCAACAAATTAGGGGGGCAAAACAAAGTACCTCGATTATCGAATGATCGGACCTACCTGGAACCCTTAATCAAACAAGCTCACCTACAAAGAAAGACATAGAGTCTAACACCTAATATTAATTAAAATATTCGCCTTCAGCGAGCTATTATTACTTTTTTTTCTAAATTGCATATTCTTAAATTTTAATGTGATGAGCGATACGAATAGCTATTCAATTCGCGTAGAGCCAACAAAACAATCAAGACTCTCGCAAGTAGATTTCAACAATCTAAAGTTTGGTCAAATCATGTCTGACCACATGTTAGTCGCTAACTATGATAATGGAGCATGGACTGATGTCTCGATCGTTCCTTATGGAGACCTGCAGATAAGCCCCGCCATGTCATCGTTGCATTATGGGCAAGCCATATTTGAAGGAGTAAAAGCCTATAAATATGCAGACGAAACCGTCAGTGTGTTCCGTCCCGATCAAAATTGGGAGCGCCTGAATAAGTCTGCTAAACGCTTACAAATGCCCGAAGTACCTCAAGAAATTTTTTTAGAGGGCCTAAAGCAGTTACTAAAGATCGACAAGCAATGGATCCCTTCAATAGAGGGAACATCGTTATATATCCGTCCTTTCATGTTCGGAACAGAACCCGCATTAGGCGTTCATGCATCAGCGAGCTATAAATTCATCATTATTACATGTCCTGTAGGTGCGTATTACAGCCAACCGATTAGCTTGAAAGTAGAAACCTATTATACCCGCGCGGTAAGCGGAGGGGTAGGATTTTCCAAAAATGCAGGTAACTACGCACTATCCTTATACCCTACTCAATTAGCGAATGAAGAGGGGTACGACCAAATCATGTGGACAGATGCTGCAGAGCATAAATACATCGAAGAGGCCGGAACGGCAAATCTTATCTTCCGTATCGGCGATAGCATCATCACGCCACATGGAGAAACAATCTTACATGGGGTAACAAGACGTACAATAATGGAACTCGCTGAAAAGTGGGGATACACGACCGAACAGCGCAACGTATCTGTGGCTGAATTGATCGATGGAATAAAAAATGGTACCGTGACCGAGGCCTTTGCCGCAGGAACAGCAGCGACAGTCACACATATCTCCCGGATTGGTTTTGAAGGACAAGACTATGAACTTCCACCGGTGGAGGGCCGTGAATTTTCCAATAAAGTATTCGATTATTTAAACCAACTACGGTATGGAAAAATAGAGGATCCTTTCGGCTGGAACTTTATCGTTTAATATACTAGATATCAAACCCTCACTAGGGCTATCCTAGTGAGAGTTTGTTTAGACCAGACGCCCCGACGAAAGATAAAAACTTTAACGTCCGCAAATCCTTCCTTGGTATTTGCGCTCTTAATAACCGCTACCCCTACCGCCCATCTATATAACTTAAAACCGCATCCCAGTCGGACGGAAGAAACCACTGCGTATCGCCATGTTTCTTAAACCAAGTAATCTGCCGCTTGGCATACCGCCTGGAATTTTGTTTAATCAACGAAATCGCTTCAGGCAAACTATATTTTCCATCCAAGTATTCGAACATCTCGGCATAACCCACCGTACGTAAGGCAGGCTCCTCACGATACTCGATCAACTGCTTCGCCTCTTGGAGTAACCCTCCGTCTACCATTTGGTCAACACGTATATTTATACGGTCATAAAGAACTTCGCGTTCGAGATTCAATCCAATGGTAATCACCTGAAAATCACGCTCGGCCGCCGCATGTTTTTGAAAATCCGAAAAACACCTTCCTGTAGCCAGAAAAACTTCAATGGCACGAATAAGACGTTGCGGGTTATGAATATCGGTTTTAGCGAAAAACGCAGGATCAATTTCTCGGAGCCGCTCCTGCAAAGGCTCTATTCCATGTTCACGATAAATAGCGTTTAACGACTCCCGCACCTCGGGGGGAGCTTTGGGGAGATCATCGAGCCCTTCGCACACTGCACGTACAAATAGCCCCGACCCACCGACCATTATTACCGCATTCTGCTTTTGGAATAAATGTGTAAGCAACGCCAAGGCATCGCGTTCAAAATCACCTGCAGAATATTTATGGGCTATGGAATGCGAATTAATAAAGTGATGCTTAGCTTGGGAGAGCTCGAAGAGGTCAGGCTTGGCAGTCCCCACGGCCATTTCCCTATAGAACTGTCGCGAATCTGCCGAGATAATCTCCGTATTAAAATGTTGCGCGAGCCGTATTGCAAATGTTGTCTTACCAACAGCCGTTGGCCCTACTACAACGATCAATTTCTTTTTAGTTATGTTCATCCCATCTAAAAAAAAGTACCTTAAACGCTACGTTTAAGGTACTAATGTACATTATTAATTAATATACTCTAATTAATACCCGTCCTCCATACCGTTCGGCTCTTGTTTATCTTCATCTTCCGCACTGGCGCTAGTATCATCGTCTTCGCCAAACATATCCAATTCATCGTCATCTACACCATATTCGGTTTCATCTACCGTGATCTCTTCCTCATCATCGATATCTTCAAGGCCCGTAGTCAGTGGAAAATTCGATGCCGCCGCATTTTTAGGTGATTCTCCAACTCTTTTACTAACTAAAGGATATACTTTACCTTCTTCTTCCTTTAGAATTTTAATGAGCTCGACATGGAATTCATAAGGGCTACTAAAATTATAGATGTAGTAAAATTTTTGGTGAGGATCATCAATAAATTTACTCAGCCTCACGTCTTCCATATTAAGAACGCCGTCATCAATTTTACGCGCCGACGACAAAAGACCTATTTCTGTCCCTTTCTTCCATTGATCGTTACTCACATAGAACGATGAGCTAGCATCTGATTTATATCCGGTAGACTGATGAATTGCTTCATGAAGCTGTAAAAAGGTTCCTTTCGAGGGCATATCAATTTCCCGATAAATATCCTCATAATCCTCAAAAGTTACACGAAATCTGTAAATAGCCATTCTTATCTTTAATAAATTGTTATGCGCGAGCGCCGGCCGAGTATATCCGCCGTTTGTTGCTAGCAACGAGCTAACGCGGTATAAAAATACAATATTTTTTAAAAACTTAAAGTACTTCGTTTTTCTTCAACGATAATCCTATGCTCGTACCTTTAGCACGAACAAAATCAAGCGCTTCATCACGGGTATTTGTAATTTCACCCTCCAAAATTGCTTCGCGCATCGCATTTTTTATTGTACCAACTATGCGTCCTGGGCCGATTTCAAATAATGCCATAATATCCTCGCCGGTTACAGGTGGTTGCCAATTCCGGATTCGGTCTCTTTCCTCCACGTCCTTCAGCTTCTGCCTAACGAGCTCAAAATTATCGCGGTATTTACGCTTTTTATACTCGTTCTTGGTTGTTACGTCGGCATGACACAAGTCCATTAATGCATCGATATCATCCCCAGCCTCAAACAACAACCTTCGCACCGCTGAGTCAGTAACAATATCTTGTGCAAGAACAATCGGACGCAAGTGGAGCTGTACCAATTTCTGTACGAATTTCATTCGATCGTTTAGTGGAAGTTTTAATTCCGAAAAAAGCTTTGGTACCATCTTCGCTCCGCGGTCTTCGTGCCCGTGAAAGGTCCACCCTACGCGTTTGTCAAATCGTTTGGTTGCGGGCTTGGCGATATCATGCATGATTGCCGCCCATCGCAACCAGAGATCCTGGGTACTGGCACAAACATTATCAAGCACTTCTAATGTATGATAAAAATTATCTTTGTGCCCGCGACCGTCAATAATTTCTACGCCATACAGATCGTTCATCGCCGGGAAAATATATTTTAATAGCCCCGTGTCGTAAAGGTAGCGGAACCCTATCGAAGGTTTTTGGCATAAGATTATTTTATTAAGCTCGTCGGTAATCCGTTCTTTAGATATTATTGAGATACGTTCCGCATTCGCTGAAATAGCTTGAATAGCTTTGATATCAATCTTAAAATTCAATTGTGAAGCAAAGCGAATGGCGCGCATCATACGTAAAGGGTCATCCGAAAAAGTGATATTTGGATCTAATGGTGTTTTGATAACGCGATCTTTTATATCCGCAGTGCCATTGAAAGGGTCCACAAGGTCTCCAAAACGGTCTGCATTTAAACACAAAGCCATCGCATTGATCGTGAAGTCTCGTCGGTTCTGATCATCCTCCAAGGTACCGTCCTCAACAATCGGGTTGCGCGAATGTGTGCGATACGATTCCTTTCTCGCTCCTACGAATTCGATATTTATATTATCCCAGACGAGCATTGCCGTGCCGAAATTTTTGTACACAGCAACTTTTGTCTTTAACTGCTCGCCGAGTTTTGTTGCAAACTCAATTCCGCTACCAACAACAAGAATATCCACATCATTTTTGAATGGACGTCCCATAATTCGGTCGCGAACATAGCCGCCAATGACGTAACAGTCAACGTTTGCGTTATCCGCTAAATCTCTGATCTTATGAAATATCGGTTGTTGTAAATTATCTTGCATGACAAACTAGTCTGGGGAAAAACCCCTTAAAAACGACAAAAATAAGGATTATTTCCAACAATATAGCATCGGATTCCCTAATAGGGAGCGGCATAAGGTACTAGTCCCGGTCTTTGGACAAGCGCCGGAATGCCAATGGGTTTGTGGTGAGCTCGCCTTGTTCGCGTCTTCGCTGAACAATATGTAGCGCCGAAAATATGGCTTCCAAAAATGACTCATGCGCGGCCAAATTTTGTCCAGCAATATCGTAACCCGTACCGTGATCCGGCGATGTACGCACAAACGGCAGACCCGCTGTGAAATTCACTCCCTTCCGTGAGGCAATATGTTTAAAGGGGATAAGGCCTTGATCATGGTACATCGCGAGTATCCCATCAAATTTCGTGTAGGCATTTGCAGAGAAAAAACCATCCGCCGGATAAGGTCCGAAACAAAAAATACCTTCTTCATTGGCTTTCTCTATCGCGGGGCGTATAATCTGTTCATCCTCGGTACCTATCAGCCCGTTATCGCCAGCATGTGGGTTTAACCCTAAGACGGCAATCTTGGGCTTCTGTATCCAAAAATCTTTGATCAAGCTCTGCTTCATCAAGCGAAGTTTTGCTAAAATCGCTTCTTCGGTAATATTTGCAGCAATCTCTTTGACAGGAACATGCCCCGTCACCACACCGACGCGCAATTCGTCAGCGATCATAAACATTAACACATCAGATGACTCCGCCTTTTTTTGCAGGTATTCGGTATGCCCAGGGAATGAAAAACCTTCCTGTTGTATATTGCTCTTGTTTATTGGCGCGGTTACCAAAGCGTCTATTCCCCCTGCAAGAAGATCCTCTGTAGCGCGTTCTAAGGAAAGAAAAGCATACTTCCCTCCCGTCTCGTTCTGCTCACCCAAGGTAATCTTTACGTCCTCTTGCCAACAGTTAATCATATTCGCCCGTTTGACATTTGCTTGCTCGGCGGTATTAATAACTTGAAAACTAAAATCTTGCACCCCAATAGCCTTACGATGAAATGAAGCGACTTTAGTATTACCGTATACGATAGGAGTAAAGAATTCTAAGACACGATTATCCATTAGCGATTTAATAACCACTTCTAACCCTACCCCGTTGATATCTCCAACGGTAATTCCGATTTTTAATTTTTCACTCATTGTTCGAAAGCTTTGAATCAAAATTACAAAAATTTAGGTTAATAATTGGGCTTTCAACAATGCAATGCTATTATTCTATTTTTCTTTTTCTGTAAGAAACTTCTTCTCGCCTTTTGCATCCAGATAAAACTTTTTATTCTGCGCATCGATAAAAACGTCGAAGCCATTATGCTTTTCGCCCGTTGGTTTGTCAACCATTTTTTTAGGCTCGTCTTTTTTGCCTTTCTTGCTGAAAGCTCCTGAATCTGGAATTCCAGGCATTTTGTTACTCGGTGGTACCACTGGCGTATTTTTGATCGGCATCTTTTTGGGTTTCGAATCTTGGGCATGCACTGATCCTACCGACATTAAAGAAACTGCAGCTACTATAGCCACGATGTTTAAAAACTTAGCTAAATTTTTCATAATCGTATATTTAAGCTCATAAAGCTTAAAAAGCACAAAATCGAATCCAATAACGTAAGATTACCAGAGAATTAAATTATATTTTCGTCGCTGATTTTATGGATTAAATATCTGTCCCTTAGTTAAAAACAAGCTACACAGCCGTGCTGAAATAAGAAATCGCGATCCCCCACCGATAACGGCCACTTATTTTAAAATGTTATCTTTGCAAAAACAGATCACATGAGCACCGTACGCGCAAAAAAACACCTCGGACAACATTTTCTAAATGATAAAAATGCTGCAGAAAAGATTGTGAATGCGCTGACTCCCTCCGTGGGTTTCGACACCGTTTTGGAAGTCGGTCCTGGGATGGGCGTACTATCGGACTTTCTTCTTCAAAACACAGCCTACCAAACATGGCTAATCGATGTCGATGAGGAATCAATCAACTTCCTTGCGGACAAATATCCACAACTGGAAAACCGCCTAATACATGGAGACTTTTTAACACTCGATTTTGCGACGCTCTTCGGGCCTCGAATCGCCGTAATAGGCAACTTCCCTTACAATATATCCTCACAAATTCTTTTCAAAATACTGGATGAGCGTGACCGTGTAGTACAGATGACCGGCATGTTTCAAAAGGAAGTCGCTGAACGTTGCGTTGCAAAACCAGGCAATAAAGAATATGGCATACTTAGCGTCTTTCTACAAACGTACTACGATGTTCAATATCTATTTACTGTAAAGGCGGGCGCTTTCAATCCGCCACCGAAGGTGCTCTCTGGAGTCATAAAGATGACAAGGAATACGCGCGAATCACTGGACTGTAACGAAAAGCTTTTTTGGCGCGTGGTAAAAGCGGGGTTTAACCAGCGGCGCAAAACATTGCGTAACGCGCTATCGGCGGTCCTTCCAAAAGAACGCATGAGCGATAATCCGTTATATGAGTTACGCGCCGAGCGGCTCTCGGTTGAAAACTTCATGGAACTAACGCGCGAGGTCGAACCTGCGCTTTAATAACACTGCGCATGGAGACTACTAACATCGCAATAATTGGCGGCGGAGTCGCCGGATTAACCGCAGCTATAGCGCTTCAAAAAGCAGGCCTCTCGGCCACCGTATATGAACAGGCTGCTGCACTACGCGGCATTGGCGCCGGATTTGGATTAGCGGCCAACGCCATGCATGCATTGGACATTTTAGGACTCCGTCAGGGTGTAGAGAAAATCGGTCATTTCCTACCTTCCTACAATATCCTTGACGCGAACGGCAAAATCCTTATCAGTCCAAAAACCGAACAAATAGGCACCTATTACAAACAAAAGAACTTTGCCTTACACCGGGGAGAGCTACATAGCTTTCTGCTGGCACAGCTTCCGGAGGGACACGTTCGACTAGGCAAACAAGCTATCAGTTTCACCCAAAATCAGGGCCGGGTCACTATTAATTTCTCGGATGGATCCAGCGTCCACGCCCATGGGCTAATTGTTGCCGATGGCATTCGTTCAACGTTACGGCAGCAGCTACTTCCTAAAGCAAAACCGCGTTACGCAGGGTACATGTGTTGGCGCGCGGTGATCGACAACCAACATATCGATCTAACGTCGTCATACGAGACATGGGGTAGCAACGGGCGCTTTGGAATGACGCCGTTGGTTGATCAAAAAATTTATTGGTATGCATGTATCAATGGAAAAGTAAACGACCCTATTTTACGTAAATTCACCATCGATGATCTACGTAAACGCTTCGCCAACTACCACCAGCCGATCGGCTCGGTGCTAAGCAGCACATCCAACGAACAGCTCATTTGCAGTGAAATCATGGACATCAAACCGCTGAAAAGCCTTGCTTATGGTAAAATATTACTGATCGGCGACGCCGGACATGCTACAACCCCAAATATGGGACAAGGTGCATGCCAAGCCGTTGAAGATGTTGCGGTACTATACGATGAACTGCAAGAGTCCAGTGATATTTCAGAAGTTTTCCGGAACGTTTCAGAGCGCCGGCTCGAAAGGACGAGCTACATCATCAACACGTCCCGTCGAATCGGATGGATTGCACAATGGGAAAATAAGGCTTCAATTCAATTGCGAAATTCCCTCATGCGTATCATGCCCGAGCGCATGAAACAACAACAACTTCAACGGTTATTAACCGAAAACTTTTTATCAAAAAAATAATCGCCTGTGAAAACACACATACTCATCGTCGACGATCTTCACGAAATATTATTGCAAAAACTTACGGCAAGTAAGATATCTTTCGACTATCACCCCGAATTTACACAGGACGATGCCAACCAAGTTATCGATCAATATACCGGACTCATTATTCGATCAAAATTCCAGGTGGACAGCTCCTTTATCGACCAGGGCTCCAATCTCCAGTTTATTGCGCGGACTGGCGCCGGAATGGACAACATCGACGAAAATTATGCGCAATCAAAAAGTATCGTCTTGATTTCCGCAAATGAAGGAAACTGTGACGCAGTAGGCGAACATATGATTGGCATGCTGCTCAACTTGATGAACAACCACAATCGTGCAAACGCACAGATTGCACGCGGAATATGGGACAGGGAAGGCAATCGAGGATTTGAATTAAAAGGTCGAACGGTTGCCCTGATCGGGTACGGCCACAACGGCAAAGCGATGGCAAAGAAATTATCAGGATTCGACGTTAAGGTCATCGCATATGATAAATACAAAACAGGGTTTAGCGACACCTTCGTTCAAGAAGTTTCCATGGAAGAGGTCGTGCGCCAAGCCGATATTCTTAGTTTTCACATCCCTTTGACGCGAGAGACCAAAGGTCTCATTAACGATGAATATCTACTCCATTTCCGCAAACCATTTTTTTTCTTGATGGGCGCTCGCGGGGGAATTGTTGAGGTTCCTGCCGTCCTAAAAGCAATCGATCAAGGGAAAATTCTTGGCGCCGCATTTGATGTGTTGCCCGTGGAAAAGTTTCCGATGCTCGCCGACGAAGTTTGGTACCAAGACCTCATTGAACGGGACAACGTCCTGCTGAGCCCACATATTGCGGGTTGGACCTTTGAAAGCTATTATAAATTATCGGATATTCTAGCCGAAAAAATTATCGCGCTTACGAAAACAAAAATATAGATACAGCGACCGTAAGAAACTGCACCACCAACGCAAAGTCAAACAAATAGGCATAGTGATAGCGGTCTGCATTTCGAAATACTACCGTTCTCAGCAATAGCGCCACACCGATATTTGTTGTCAAAACGCCAATTTTTAGCACCCAGGGAAAAGGGGCCAAAAGTATAGCTGCGCTGTGCACAAATAGAAGGGTGTAACAGAGGCGGATCGCTTTGATAGCGCCAATCATGTTCGGGATCGTTTTCAGATGATAATAAGAATCTTGTTTAATATCACGTATATCGAACGGTAAAGTGCAGATGATGATAAAAATAAACTTTAGGCAAAAAAGATTGGTAAATTTTATCACTTCGGGCTGCCACCCGTTCAGATAAAGTTCGAAGGCCGGTAGGCACACGGAGCTTAAAACCCAAACGAGCGCTATATGAAAGATCTTGGCTCCTGGCAACTGACGTAAACCGACCCGTTTACCTTGGTACGGAAATACAGGGAATGAATAGGCAACGCTCACTAGCCCTATTGCGCCTAAAAATAACAAACTTAAAAGATGAATTTGTTGGATCGCGAGTATAAGCACAACAAAAGCCACACCACTGTTCACCCATAATATCCATTCGTGCTTAAAGACCCAGCGGGTGCGTAAATAACTCGATTTAAAAGGGTCTTTGGGTTTAGAAAGCCACAAGCTGAAGTTATACAATAATAATGTTGCAGCTCCCTCAATTGCAATAATTGACCAATCAAAACGTGTTTCGAAAAAAAAATATGTGAGCGCACATTGAGCCATTGCCGCCGCAGCGATCAACATATTTGTATGAACCAAAAAATAATAAGTATGCTTAAATATGTTCACAAAATAAAGTTAATGATAGTTATTCAACAAGGCATTAATGTTATCGAATTTGCGCTTTTAAATTGATAATCATGGCAAAAAAAACTAAATTAGCTAATCACTATTCAATACGGTCAAAATATAATAAAAGCGTGACTGTATTAAATAAATAAAAACATTAAATATTGCTACGCACAAATGAACCTACAAATTAAAAGTTTCGAAGAATATCAAGATGCTTACAAATACAGCGTCGAAAAGCCGTCTGAATTTTGGGGAGAAATTGCTGAAAATTTCTTCTGGAAAAGGAAATGGACGAACGTGTTAGATTGGAACTTCACCGAACCAAAAATAAAATGGTTCGAGGGTGGTAAATTGAATATTACTGAAAATTGCCTTGATCGTCATATTTACAATCAAGGAGATAAGCCCGCTATTATTTGGGAACCGAATGATCCAAACGAAGCACATCGTATATTAACATACAAACAATTGCTCGACAAAGTAGAAACCTTTGCGAACGTCCTTAAAAACAACGGTGTAGTAAAAGGCGACCGCGTTTGCATCTATCTACCGATGGTTCCTGAGCTCGTAATTGCGGTACTTGGATGCGCGCGGATCGGAGCAATTCACTCGGTCGTGTTTGGGGGATTTTCCGCTCAGTCGATTGCCGACCGCATTACTGACGCAGAATGCAAGCTTGTTGTCACATCCGACGGTGGATACCGTGCTGGAAAAGTATTGGAGTTGAAATCAATCGTTGACGATGCACTCATGCAGTGTAAATCTGTTGAGCGCGTTATCGTCTTAACGCGCACGCGCACACCAATATCGATGATTAAAGGACGTGACGTATGGCTCGAAGATGAAATCAAGAAAGTGGAGACTCAAGGCAACCCGCCCTGTCCGGCCGAAGAGATGGATTCCGAAGACCCCTTGTTTATTTTATATACTTCCGGTTCGACCGGAAAGCCAAAAGGTGTCGTACACACCACGGGGGGCTACATGGTCTATACGGGCTATACCTTCTCCAATGTGTTCCAATACCAACCCGGAGAAGTATACTTCTGTACTGCCGATATCGGATGGATCACAGGACACAGCTATATTGTCTACGGACCACTATCACAAGGAGCGACTTCGCTCATGTTTGAAGGTACGCCGACCTATCCGGATGCTGGACGCCTGTGGGATATTGTCGATAAATTTAAAGTAAACACACTTTATACAGCGCCTACGGCAATACGTTCTTTAATGGCTTTTGGCGACAAATATCTCGATGGTAAGGATTTAAGTAGTATCACCAAACTAGGATCCGTCGGCGAACCGATTAACGAGGAAGCCTGGAATTGGTACAATGAAAAGGTTGGTAAAAATAAAGCGCCGATAACCGATACTTGGTGGCAAACAGAGAATGGTGGAATTTTGATCGCTCCCATGGCAGGAATTTCACCAACTATACCTGGCTATGCGATGTTACCACTTCCTGGGGTTCAACCATGTTTGATGGATGAAAACGGAAATGAACTCGAAGGGAATGATGTTACTGGAAACCTCTGTATTAAATTCCCTTGGCCTGGCATGTTACGTACAACGTGGGGTGACCACGAACGTTGCCGACAAACCTATTTCGCCACTTATGAAAATAAATATTTTACAGGCGACGGTTGCTACAGAAATCCCGACGGTTTTTACAAAATTACCGGACGCGTAGATGACGTATTAAACGTCTCGGGACACCGTATCGGAACGGCAGAGGTGGAAAATGCGATTAATATGCATTCCGATGTTGTTGAATCAGCAATTGTCGGTTACCCGCACCCCGTAAAAGGACAAGGAATATATGCTTTCGTAATTGCAAATCATCATGTCGATGAGGCCGGCACGCGTCAGGATATTTTGCAAACAATTACTCGCCTGATAGGCGCCATCGCTAAACCCGATATTATTCAGTTCGTCCCCGATTTACCTAAGACTCGCTCTGGTAAAATAATGCGTCGTATTCTGCGCAAGATTGCAGGAGGCGAAATTGATAATCTCGGCGACATCTCTACTTTGCAGGATCCGACAGTAGTCGATGCTATAATTAAAGGTGCAGAGGAATTCACATCCGAATAAGTTCCCAATGTAAGATCCTGGAGCAGCGTAACTGAACTATTTTAGCTATACGGTTATGCTGCTCTTTTTCTTGGCACAAAAGTATATTACGATCATCGTTCTGTTAATTTACTTACACTTCCCCCCTCAAAGTGCCCACTGGTCGAATACGCAGATATAATCTGCTATCTCGCCGATAAAAAAACGAATACATCTAAGCAAATCTGTAAATTAATTCGTATTTTTATGCTATTTCCAAGATTAATTACATTATTAAAACTGTATGCTATTTACTGTTTTAACAGGATTAATAATATCGTGCCTTCTTATACCATTTGGCAATATTATTAAGACGAAATGGAGTATTTTACTCCCCTTAATCCCTGTTATATTATTTTTATATTACCTGCTGCAGATACCTGCAATCACGCTCGGAACTAATGTGCTACAACATGTTAGTTGGGTACCTTCTTTAGGAGTGAACCTAGATTTCAAACTCGACGGTCTCTCCCTCTTATTTGCCTTACTCATCACGGGAATCGGTACTGGAATATTCTTTTACGCACGCACCTATCTCAGAGGCCACCCCTATTTTGATCGCTTTTTCGCTTACCTCCTGCTATTTATGAGCGCAATGCTCGGCGTGGTCCTATCGAATAATATTTTGAGCCTGTTTGTCTTTTGGGAATTAACGAGCATTAGCTCCTTTTTCCTCATCGGTTTCAACAACGACAATAAAGATTCGCGTAACAGCGCGATTACCGCCCTTAGCATCACCGGTCTCGGGGGGTTCTTCTTACTGGCAGGTTTAATACTCATGGGAAACATCACGGGCACCTATATTATCAGCGATTTGGTAACCCAACGAGAGATTCTAATCAATCATCAAATGTACCCGGTGGTTATCGGGTTGATGTTTATTGGCGCGTTCACTAAATCGGCGCAATTTCCTTTCCATTTTTGGTTACCTGGCGCGATGAAAGCACCGACACCTGTCTCAGCCTATCTTCACTCGGCAACGATGGTAAAAGCGGGTATCTACTTGCTTGCCCGGTTCACACCGGCGTTAGGAAATACCGAATACTGGAACACCACACTAATGATTGTCGGTGGCTTCACCATGCTCATGGCAGCTATTCACGCACTATTCCGAACAGACCTGAAAGCAATTTTAGCGTATTCAACAATTGCTGCCCTGGGTATGCTCACTTTTTTACTCGGAATGGGAACGAAAGAAGCGATCATTGCCGCTAGTGTGTTTATTCTCGTACATGCCCTTTATAAAGCAACTTTATTTATGGTTACCGGGGTTATCGACCATGAAACGCACACCCGCGACATCACCAAATTGAGTGGCCTCGGCAAAGTACTCAAACCAGTATTTATTGCCGCTTTACTCGCAGCGCTGTCCAGCGCTGGATTACCGAGCACTTTCGGTTTTATAGGTAAAGATCTGATATACGAAGCAACGCTGCATTATCAACAAAATTGGCAAATATGGCTCACGGCCATTGCTGTCGCCACCAATATAGGCCTAGTTGCCGCCGGTTTTATAGTGGGAATAAAACCGTTTGTAGGCCCGCTGCCCGAGGAGTATAGCAAAATACAACTTCCTCCTTTTTCGATGTGGATCCCGCCCCTAATTTTAGCGATCTTGTCGATTGTTTTTGGTATTTTTCCATCCATAACAGGAGACTATTTTTCCCACCAAGTTGCCAACGCAATTGCCGGAGTAGAGACTAATCTACACCTAAAAATTTGGCATGGGTTTAACACGGTTCTCATCCTAAGTTTATCCACACTTGCTGTAGGGACGCTCGTTTATCTATTCAATAAACCGAGCTCAATAAAATTAGCTAAAATAGAAAGTGCGAATAAAATTTCGGCGCAATATGTAATTACGGGAATTGGAAAACAGTTTGCCGTATTTGCAAAATGGTATACCGATATATTTCACAACGGCTATCTGCGCTCCTATCATTTTAAAATCATCTTAGCGGCAGAACTTCTATTGGGTTACAAACTATGGATAAGTGGCCCGATTTACATCAATTTTGAGGATTTGACACCACTTTCCTGGTATGAGGTAGGGATCGTCGCTATTCTTTTAGGTGCTTTATATATCATCGTCACAACTAAATCAAGACTAACATCCGTAGTTTCGACGAGCGTAATTGGTTATGCTATTTGTTTGTTATTTGTATTTTATAGCGCCCCTGATTTGGCGATGACTCAGTTTACGATCGATACCCTTACAACGGTCCTCTTCGTACTTGTTTTGTATAAATTACCACCGTTTATTAATTTAACAACCCGCTGGGTACTTGTAAGAGATGCGATATTGGCCCTAGGCTTCGGAGCAATCCTCGCCCTGATCGCTTTGCGAATACTGTATGAGCCAAATACCACGGAGATAGCTGATTTTTATGGCGAAAATGCTTACCTATTGGCGAAAGGAAAGAATGTAGTTAACGTCATACTCGTAGATTTTCGCGGAATAGATACTATGTTCGAAACAGTGGTCTTAGCCATATCGGCCCTAGGTGTATATAGCTTGATAAGATTACGGTTAAAATCCTCTGAAAAAGAATAACAGCTAATTTTTAACGGCAACACCACAATTAGAGCATTCCTTTTTTGGGGGAGAAACAAATAATAAAAAACATTCAATGAAAAGTGCAATTTTACAAACAGCAACACGATATCTACTTCCAATATTGCTGTTGTTTTCTGTTTTTCTGCTTCTTCGCGGACATTATTACCCCGGGGGAGGATTCGTCGGGGGATTAGTCGCGTCAATAGCGTTCGTTTTACACAGCTTTGCCAATGGAACGAAAGCAACTATGAAGATTCTCCGGTATAAACCGCTTTCATTAATACCTATCGGTTTGGGCACCGCTGCCTGTAGCGTCATTTTTCCATTAGCGTTCGGCTTACCTGCGATGACTGGACTGTGGCTTGAAGAGCCAATTCCAGTCATCGGAATGATAGGTACGGCAATATTTTTTGACCTTGGTGTCTATTTAGTCGTAATCGGTGTTGTATTAACCATCCTGTTCACCATAGCACTCGAAGAATAATGGAATTATTATTAGTTTTAGTATTAGGATTGTTGTATTCGGCGGGCGTCTACCTTATACTTCGAAGAAGTATGGTTAAGCTTCTGCTCGGCATTATGCTACTGGGGCATGGAACGAATATTTTAATATTTGTTGTTGGAAAGATAACCAAGGGGCACCCCCCCGTAATCGACGAGACTTATAAAGTATTTCAAGAAATATATGCCGATCCTATACCTCAAGCACTCATCTTAACGGCAATTGTTATAAGCTTCGGCCTTACATCTTTCGCAATTGTGCTCTTGAAGCGTGTGTACGCTTTAGTAGATTCTGATGACTTAGACAATCTAAATACCCCTGAAGAAGAAGATATATGATAGATAACCATATTTTGGCGCCCATATTTATCCAGTTATTCGTCGCTATCATTCAATTGATCTTTTGGCGTAAAACGATTACCCAACGCTACTTAAGTATTGGAGGGAGCATCATCGGCCTTCTTGTCGCAATCCGCTTATTCAGCCGTGTTTATGAAGGTGGCATCTTGACTATGAATGCCGCAAATTGGGATGCTCCTTTCGGAATTGTTTTTGTCGCGGACACACTCAGTGTAACGCTGGTGTTGTTAACCTCGATTGCTGCATTGTCTGTATCACTCTTCTCTTCCGTTGGCTTAAGCCGTCAACGGATGCTCTACGGGTATTTCCCCATATTTCATTTCCTGATTATGGGCTTAAATGGCGCTTTTTTGACTGGCGACATTTTCAACCTTTATGTGTTCTTCGAGGTCATCATCATCTCTTCTTTTGTACTGATGACACTTGGCGGCCGAAAGGCACAGGTCGAAGGGGCCGTAAAATATATGGCGATGAATATATTAGCGTCGACTTTCTTTTTAACAGGAATCGGGATTTTATATGGCTTAACTGGATCGCTGAATATGGCTGACTTATCACTGAAGATACAAGAAGTACAAAACAAATCCTTAATCGGTATCACATCTTGTTTCTTCATTGTCGGATTTGGTATTAAGTCGGCCGTATTTCCATTGTATTACTGGCTACCATCGTCCTACCATACCCCGCCGTCTGCTGTAGCTGCAACTTTCGGGGGACTGCTTACCAAAGTAGGTATTTATGCGATGTTACGTGTGTTTAGCTTAATCTTTATTCCGGATGACTTCACCCGTAATCTGCTTCTAACAATCGCCGTATTCACCATCATTACAGGGGCCATGGGCGCACTGATCAAAACAAATATTCGACGTTTGTTTTCCTACTTAATTGTTTGTCACATCGGTTTTATGATAGGTGGTATAGGGATGTTCACTAAGGTAGCACTCATGGGCACTATTTTCTACCTCATCCATGATATCATCGTAAAAACGAATTTATTTCTAATTGCAGGCCTGATTCGTCAGTTACGTGGCTCGATGGATATGAAAAAGCTGGGTGGACTTTATCGCGATTATCCAAAAATAACCCTACTCATAGCGATCGTTTTATTTTCGCTCGTCGGGATCCCACCTCTGTCGGGATTTTGGCCTAAAATCTATCTTTTCCAAGAAGCATTCACACAGGAGCAATATTTTTACGTATTTGGATTAATCGTTGGTAGCTTTGTCACACTGTATGTTATTGCAAAAATGTGGTCCGAAGTATTTTGGAAGCAACCGGACAATGAGCAAGATATTGATGATCGATTCGAACCAATGCCGTTATACAGAAAAATATTAATGGTATTACCTATTGGGATATTAGCGCTGACAACATTATATATTGGACTCAATGCAGAAACGATTGTACATGTTGCAGACCGAATTTCCACACAACTAATAGACACATCGGCCTACGTTCAGGCCGTATTAGGAACAAAATAAAATAACGCATGGTAAAGTATTTTTTAATGAACCTCTTGCTTTCCGGAATTTGGGTAGCCCTGACAGGTTCGATGTATTATACAAACTTTCTATTTGGCTTTCTATTGGGATTCTTTGTCTTGTGGATCATGAGCCGAACGGAGACTGATCAACGTTATTTCTACCGCGTCCCCAAAGTTATAAGCTTCCTTTTTTACTTTTTATATGAACTATTGAAGGCGAACATACAGGTAGCCTTCGACGTGGTAACACCACGTTACTTTTTTAAACCGGGGATCGTCAAATACCCCCTTAGCGCAAAAACGGATTTCGAGATTAACTTGCTTACAACAATGCTCTCGCTCACCCCTGGCACACTAATATTAGACGTTAGTGAGGACAAAAAAACAATTTATATTCACGTTATGTATCTCACCGATCCAGAGACATTTGTTAAAGAAACGAAAACTGGATTAGAGAGAAGAATGTTATCCATATTACGATGATTACCCTAGAAGCATATTTTGACTACGTTATACTTCCGATCCTTGCCATTTCGGTAATGTTGGTATTTATCCGTTTGTATCGAGGACCCGCAGTTGTTGATCGGGTGATTGCGCTTGATCTCATTATTACTATTGGCACGGGGATTATTACCGTCTATAGCATTCGGACAAACCAAAAGGTACTGTTAGATGTAGCCATCATTCTGGCACTGATCGCTTTTTTGGGCACCGTCGCTTTCGCATATTACATAGAAAAACAAAAAGATGATTGAGGTAATTTTAGCTATTTTAAGCACTGTTGGTGCGCTATCCATTTTATTTGCATCCATTGGAATTCTTCGGATGCCGGACTTTTACCTACGCCTATCGGTAACAGTGAAAGCCTCCACCCTCGGGGTTGGATTACTATTAATATGTGCAGCGATAATGTTTCCCGATGTTTCGGTAACGACCAAAGCGATTGCCATCCTCTTTTTTCTTGTCATCACCGCGCCTGTTGCCGCCCATATGATTGGACGTGCTGCTTATTTTACGGATACGCCTTTATGGAAAGGTACTATAGTCGATGAACTAAACGGGATGTATAATGAAGATACGCACAAACTTGAGAGTAACCCTGATAAAATACCTCCCACCGCATCCGATAACGACTCGAATATTGCTACCACCGAGGAAGAAACGAAATAGTCGAAAAACGGTCTCGCTTTTTGACTATTCTAATATTTTTAATGCTACTATTTAAAGACGATACATGCGGGCGAGGCTATTTCGATATTCTTTTCAATATCGGTCAATACGCCTGTTTCAATATCTCGTTGAAACACGACAATGTTGTCTGAATTTTGATTAGCGACAAGGATGTAGCGTCCGTCGGGCGTAATATTAAAATTACGCGGTCCCTGGCCTCCAGTCGAATACACATACTGTTGATGCAGCGCACCCTCTTTGTCTACTGAAAATTGAGCGATGCTGTTTGCATCTCCACGATTACTGGCGTATAGAAAATTACCATCGGGTGAAAGCTTAATTTCAGCGGAACCATTTTCCCCCTCAAAATCTTCCTCATTAATCGATACAGTATCCACAAGCGTCCATGTTTTCTTGTCCTTCTTATAATGCGCAATCATCCCCCCCATCTCTAGAAGAACATACAGATTCTTTGTCTTGTTGTCAAATGTGACGTGACGCGGACCACCACCTGCTGGTGTGCTAATTACGTCGTCTTCCACAAGGGAAAACGAGTTATCAGTTTTTTCTACTCGATAAATCGTCACCTTATCGGTACCTAAATTTTGTACATATACAAATTTCTCATCGGGCGTAAAAAATGCAGAATGCACATGTGAAGATTCTTGTCGTGTACTATCAGGCCCCGATCCGTTCTGTTGAATCAATTGAACCCTTTCGCCAAGGGCCCCATTTTCCTCAACACTAAAAACAGCGAGCGAACCGCCACCATAATTCGAAACTACCGCTATGGGATAACGTTTGGCAACCGCAACATGGCATGGATAACTTCCTCCAGCGGGCAATGCATTCAAAAATGAAAGTGCATCATCGTTAAAACGGTATGCCGAAATACCTGCCGTGCTGTCGCCTTTTTCATTGACTGCATACAGCGTCTTCCCATCTGCTGAACGCGCAAGGAAGGAAGGGTCCTCACTAGCGGTATTGGAATAAAGGGTGGCCTCGCCCGAGCGGAGGTCGAACCGGTAAAAATATATACCCTGACTTCCTTTGTTGGTATAAGTACCCACAAACATCGGAATCTCTTGTGCCATGGCACTAAAATATAAGCATCCGATTAACAAAGTTAAAATTGATTTCATATTGCTTTTTGTTGATGTTTTACGTATTTCCCATCTAATAAACTCCAATGTAAGAAATAATTAACCAATTATAATACCAACAAAAATTCCAAAGGTCCGACAATGATCATTTGAGGCAAAAACACGTTAAATATCGTTAAAGTAACGTCATATAAATATGTTTTTAATATTTTAGCGCGCAAAGATTTAGTACATTTGGCTCCATTGAAGGATTACAAAATTAGCGAAAGAAAATTCCATTATTTCTAGTAATTTTGCGAGGAGAAAAGAAGAAGATAAATGATGAGAAAATATATATATATAGTTGGTGCAATGATCGCTACGATTTGCTGCTTTCAAACAGTAAACGGTCAAGGAAAATTAGTTGATCGCGTTGTAGCAACAGTAGGTTCAAGTGTTATTCTCCAGTCTGATGTTGAAAAACAATATGCAGAATATTTAGTACAGGGGCAACCAGCTGATGAAAATGTAAAATGTTACATGTTGCAGCAGCTCGTTACCCAGAAACTACTTTCTCAGCAGGCCATAATTGACTCAATTGAAGTCTCTGAATCCGAAGTCGACGATGATTTGAACCGCAGGATGCAATCCATGGTTCGTCAAGCAGGAGGGAAGGATCGTCTGGAAGAATTTTTAAACCGTTCTTTACTCCAATATAAAGAGGAAATGCGGCCGAACATCGCTGAACAGCTGAAAGCACATCGCATGCAGATGACCATCCAGTCCGCGATCAATGTGACACCTCAAGAAGTGAAAGGCTATTTCGAATCCCTCAACCAAGATAGCTTACCTTACTTTAATACCGAGGTGGAGATCGGTGAGGTAGTCGTCAACCCCGTTCTTACCAAAGAAGAAAAAGAACAATATAGAATAAAAGCAGAAGGATACAGAAAACAGGTGTTGGACGGATCCGATTTTGGAACCGTAGCGCGCTTGTACTCCGAAGATCGTGGCTCAGCGGTTGCCGGTGGAGAACTTGGGTTCGCAACTCGTAGTAATTATGTTAAAGAGTTCTCGGCAATGGCGTTCAAATTAAAAGAAGGCGACATTTCACCGGTATTCGAAACAAAATACGGATTCCACTTTATGCAAGTGCTACAGCGTCGTGGTGAAGAGGTTAATGTTCGTCATATATTAATACAAGCTAAACCCACAAGCGCTAGTCTAGACCGTGCTAAACTTAAAATTGACAGTATCTACGAGAAGGTAACGTCCGGAAAATTAAGCTTTCACGCTGCTGCTTCGCTGTACTCTGAAAGTGAAGAAACAAAGTACTCGGGAGGTATGGTTCGTAACCCTCAAGACGGTTCAAGTTTGATCCCGATGGATCAGCTCGATCGTGAATCATTTACTGCTATAGACCCTTTAAAAGTTGGTGAATATTCAAAGTCTTTTATCTCGAAGGATCGCACGGGAAACGAGCAATATAAATTCATGTATCTCAAATCTCGTATCGCACCGCACAAAGCGAATATGGAACAGGATTTTGCCAAAATCCAAGAGGCCGCTACACAAGATAAGATCAATCGCGAGCTAAGTGAATGGTTTCAGGAGCGAAAAGAAAACACATTCATCGATATCAATGAAGACTTCTATCAATGTGATGAGCTCAAAATTTGGCTCTCGAAAGAGGGCGATGACTCACTTGCGACAAACTAGTTTTAAGCTGCTACAAGCAGCACATAAAAAAACTCCTCTTTGGCAGCCAAAGAGGAGTTTTTTTATGTGCTATATCCCTTCATCACCCTGAAACCGAATTAGCGCGCTAGCTCATGCCGTAGCGTGATGCTAGCATGCCCTACTCTCAGAGCGCGGACAACCCAAATAAACGGATAACATATCGCTCCTAAACGTCAGAAGATATAAACCTTTGAGCGCTCAGATAACTATACCCCACGAGCAATAAAATTATTAAAGGGAGTAAGTGAATATTGCCTGCAAAAAAAAGTGCCTTTGTAATTCTCATATACAAAGGCACTTTTTATCTTTAAAATCGTACAAGCAGTTTTACCGCTAGCGCTCGAACATCATTTCTATCATTACGCGCCACTGATAATCGTCTTTAAGCTGCCAAACGCGGATATAATTAAATTTCACAACCTTCTCCTTAGATCGAACAGTAGCGGTACCTGACGTATATGCATATTCCCCGCTATAAGCGCGGCCGACCCCAGTGGGGTCTGTCGTTATTTCGATACGCTTTTTCTTCAGAAAAGCCAGAACATTCTTCTTTCCTTCAATTTCCTCTTCCCAAGGATAATAATACCGCACATCATCGGACAGAAATTCATTGAACGCGGTCTCATTGTTTGCTTTTAGTATCGTTGAAAATAGTTCGTCACTTTGAGTAACAACTTCTTCTCGCTGCTGTAAACGTACTTTCGAGCGGTGCTTTAGATACCAAGAATCATCGGGCTCATAAAATATGAAATCGGATTTGGGACCTTTACCAAAATTTTCCACTTCTGCCCGTAGGTGAATTTTCCAATTGCCTTTCTTATCCCGATTCCAGATCGTTAAGTATTGACCGTATCTTTTTATTACACCTATCTTTTGAAACTCCATGCGACCAGAAGTGACCCCCCATTCCAAACTTTTTGACACGAGGGCAAAATTTGGCGACCAGCTCATCACATCAGGAATGTTTGGCCGGTTATTCAAATAATCTAATGCATTGACAGGTGAAGGGACGTATAGCGTCGAACTTTTATCCACAATAGACATAAGCGCCTCATGTGGGTTCGTGTTTTTAGAGAGATTAGCGGCATTACGATCCGCGGTAATAAGACTTCCAACTTTATCGGGTAATTGCGCAGATGCCTGTAAAAACAGCATTGTGCAAAACAAGAAAAGCGGCAATTTGTTTTTGTTAAACTTCATTTAATTCAATTTGCGTCTTACGCTCAAATCTTATTCCAAAGTGTGTCATCCTTGCTATCTTTTAATTTAATACCGATTGCATTAAGGCTTTCACGAATACGATCCGATGTAGTAAAATCTTTATTTTTCTTTGCTTCATTTCTGATTTTGATAATAATTTGCATCAGATCGTCAACATTATCTGTTGAAGTGGTCTCTGCGGACGCATCTAATCCCAAAATATCCGAAACAAAAATATGCATAGAATCCTTCAATGCAGAAATCGTATCTGCATCAATGGTAGCCTTGCCGTCATACGCCGCGTTTATATATCGAACAGCTTCGAAAAGCTCTGCTATTAATACGGGGGTGTTAAAGTCGTCATCCATTGCTGCGTAGCAACGTGTTTTGAATTTATTTATTTCGAATTCGCTGCTTGCTTTTTCGCTGTTGGGCCTAACCTTTTCTAGTAATTCAATAGCCGTCATCAGTCGTTTATAGCCTTTGTCCGCGGCAATCAATGCTTCATTCGAAAAGTCAAGCGTACTCCGATAATGCGCCTGCATCATAAAAAAGCGAACAGCCATTGGTGAAAAACCCTGAGTGAGTAACTTGTGCTCACCGGTAAATAACTCATGAGGCAAAAAGCCGTTCCCAGCAGATTTCGACATCCGGGCTCCATTGACCGTTAGCATATTGGTGTGCATCCAGTACTGTGCCGGTTGTACGTGATTGCATGCCTCGGACTGTGCAATTTCATTAGTATGGTGCGTAGCGGCCAAATCCATGCCACCTCCGTGGATATCAAACTGTGCTCCTAGGTATTTATTACTCATGGCAGAACATTCGATATGCCAACCTGGGAATCCTATACTCCAAGGAGATGGCCAGCGCATGATATGTTCTGGCTTAGCTTTAATCCACAAAGCAAAATCCAATCGACCTTGCTTCTCATCCTGTCCCCCCAATTCTCGGGTATTGTTCAACAGGTCATCAAGCTTCCGATTAGTCAATATCGTATAATCATACGCGTTTGTATATTTATCAACGTCAAAGTATACGGTACCGTTTCTTTCGTACGCATAGCCGTTTTCGATAATCTGCTGAACCATCTCGATCTGCTCGGAAATATGTCCGGTAGCTGTCGGCTCAATGCTTGGTGGCAACGTATTGAATAGGCGTAAAACGTCGTGGAACCCCAATGTGTACTTTTGAACAATCTCCATGGGCTCGAGCTGTTCTAACTTTGCTTTTTTAGAGAACTTATCTTCTCCCTCGTCTCGATCTCCTTCCAAATGCCCCGCATCAGTAATATTTCGTACATAACGCACTCTATAGCCGAGGTGCTGTAAGTATCGGAAGATCATATCGAAAGACACAAAAGTTCGACAATTACCTAAATGGACATCACTGTACACTGTAGGTCCGCATACATACATACCGACGAACGGTTCGTTAAGCGGTTTAAATTTTTCTTTTTTTCGAGTTAAAGTATTATAAAGAACAAGATTGTTTTCCATAAAAATTAAAAGATACGAAACTTATTTCTGTCTAAAATATATTTGAATTGGCACGCCTTTGAAATCAAAGTTTTCGCGAATTTTGTTCTCAATAAAACGTTTGTAAGGATCTTTAATGTACTGCGGCAGGTTACAGAAAAATGCAAACATCGGTGTTCGTCCCGGTAGCTGGGTCACATATTTCACCTTAATATACTTCCCTTTGGTTGCTGGCGGTGGGTAATTTTCGATAATCGATAGCATCACGTCATTCAATTTTGAAGTCGAAATTCGTTTCACTTTATTCGCATATACCTCCAGAGCCGTTTCAACAACTTTAAAGATACGTTGTTTTTCGATTACCGACGTAAAGATTATTGGCACATCATTAAAAGGTGCTATTTTTTCCCTGATGCGCTGTTCAAACTCTTTCGCTGTTTTATGATCCTTTTCGACGGTGTCCCATTTATTTACAACGACAACAATACCTTTTTTATTCTTTTCCGCTAAATGAAAAATATTAATATCCTGTGCCTCGATACCATCATTCGCGTCGAGCATAAGAATTACAACATCGGCATCTTCTAGCGCCTTGATGGTACGCATCACAGAATAAAACTCGATATCTTCGTTTACCTTGCCTTTTTTACGCATCCCTGCCGTATCAATCATCAAGAACTCGTGACCGAATTGATTGTAATGGATACGAATGGAATCACGTGTTGTTCCGGCGACATCGGTAACAATATTTCTATCTATGCCCAGCAGTGCATTGGTAAGCGACGATTTACCAACATTCGGACGTCCGACAATCGTAATCTTTGCAAGCGCTTCCTCCTCCTCTTCTTCCTGTTCAGGAAAATTAGATACCACAGCGTCCAACAATTCACCTGTACCTGAACCAGTGGCCGAGGATACATTATAGATTTCACCTAGTCCCAGCGCATAAAACTCTGCAGAATCATGATGCAGCTTCGCGTGATCTACTTTATTTGCGACCACATAAATGGGCTTCGGACTTCTACGTAATAAATTTGCAATTTCATCATCGAGGTCTGTGATCCCTGTGGTTACATCCACCATAAAGATAATTACCGAAGCTTCGTCAATAGCAATATGTACCTGATCACGGATGGCCTCTTCGAAAATATCGTCGGAACCATGTACGAACCCCCCTGTATCGATAACAGTAAACTTCTTCCCTATCCATTCGGCGGTCTCGTAATGACGATCGCGGGTAACGCCACTAAAATCGTCTACGATAGCTTTTCTACTTTCGGTAAGACGATTAAATAAGGTTGATTTCCCAACATTCGGGCGACCAACAATTGCAACTATATTTGCCATAACTCTTTTCGGTATTAATGCACGTTACCTCACGGCAACTTCCTTTTTATTCAAGCCCACAAAGTTACGATAAATTAGTTGATTATGCACCGTGAATCGCAAAATGGATTCACGTTTACGCGCAAGGAGTTTTAAAGGAACTAGGCACCTTCGAATGCTGGACTTACGATAAGTTTTTCCTAAATTGAAAATGTAAACTTAGTAGCATGAAATTGAAGTCCAGCCTTCCGTTTTGGCTCATTAAAAATGGGCTGATAAATAGTTACAACTCTTTGCAAGAAGATGCCAGTTGTGAGGTTCTTATTGTTGGGGGCGGCATAACCGGAAGTCTCATCGCACACCAGTGCATCAAAGACGGTTACGACACCCTCCTTATCGACAAACGCAAAATAGGCTTTGGCAGCACGAGTGCCACCACCTCCCTATTGCAATATGAAATCGATGTACCACTTGTCGAATTATCCGCGCGCATCGGAAAGCAAGCTGCCCAGGCGTGTTACCTCGCATGCAGCAAATCGATCGATACAGTACATGCGATTGCTAAGGAAGTTAAATCCAAGGCAGGTTTCAAAAGAAAGAAATCTTTATATTTTGCAGCATACAAAAAGGATGTAAAATATCTAAAAAAAGAATATCACGCCCGTAAAGAGGCGGGGTTCGCCGTAGACTGGATGCAGGAAGAAGAAATTCGACAGCGCTTCGATATACATAAAGCATACGGAGGCATTCTTTCGACCCAGGGAGCAAGCATGGACGCTTACATGTTTACACATGAACTCCATCATTTCAATTCCAAAAAAGGACTCCGGGTGTACAATAACACCGAATTGCTAACCGTTCTAGACAGAAAAGACTACAGCGAAGTCACACTGGGAACGGGCGCGAAGATAAGGACTAAGAAAATAATATATTGTGTGGGTTATGAAAGCACGGCAATGATTAAGGAGGAGTTCGTAAATTTGATTAGCACTTATGCCTCGGTTTCTGAAATAAATCCCACCGCATACAAACCGTACGACGAGCTACTGATCTGGAATACAGCGACCCCATATCTCTACTTGCGAACGACAGATGATGGCCGATTTCTAATTGGAGGAGAAGACGAGCCGTTTCGTGACCCTAATGAACGCGATGCACTCATCGCTAGAAAACAACGAAAACTTAAAAGTCAGTTTTTTAAACATTTCCCAGATCTTGATTTCTACCCGGACATGACTTGGGCAGGAACATTTGGAGAAACAAAAGACGGGCTACCCTACATCGGTGAGCACTCCGGGTTCAAGAATAGTTACTTTGTACTGGGGTTCGGTGGAAATGGAATAACTTTTTCTGCAGTAGGAATGGACATGGTTTCATTTTGGCTCAAAAACCAAAAACATCCGTTATCCGAACCGTTTGGTTTCGGCCGTTAGTGACATTTAGGGTAAAAACCATATATACGGAAAAAGCTTCAAGTTGCCTCGAAGCTTCTCTTTGTAGCGGGAACCAGACTCGAACTGATTACCCTGCGGTTTGGAGTATTTTATCACACGACACCAAGCAAACAAAACATACTAAAAATAAACTACCTACACTCTGCATAATAAGATTTAACATCAAATAACAGGGATTAAAATCAACAAATGTTGCACCAGTTCATTGGTGGATATTCCGGTGATGTTGACCCCTGTACGGGCATACTGACCCCTCTCTAGGGTCTTTTGTTCATCAGACTGATGACGTGACAATTTTACCTCTTTTTTCTTAGACTTTCACCTTTTAACTCAATTCTGTATGAGCGATGGACAAGGCGGTCTAATAAAGCATCCGCCACGGTATTTTCTCCAATCACATCATACCAACTACCTACCGGCAATTGACTGGCAATTATGGTAGATGAACGGCCATGTCTATCTTCAATTATCTCCATCAGATCAAGCCGTTGTTGTTGTTCTAGGCTGACCAGCCCAAAGTCATCGAGTATTAAGAGATCTGTTTTCGATAAACGGTCCAGCAATTTATGCAGCGTGCCTTCCAATCGGGTCATCTTGGTTTTCAGCAACAGCTTTTGCATATTATAGTAAGCAACTTTATAGCCTTGTGCGCAGGCTTGGTGTCCCAATGCGGATGCGAGGAAACTTTTTCCACAGCCAGTAGCGCCACAGATCAATACTGGATCTCCTTTTTTCAGGTACTCTCCAGTGGCAAGGTTTGTGATCAGACCGCGGTCAATACCGCGTGATGCCTCCATATTGAGTTCTTCGATAGAGGCCGGATAGCGGAAGCCCGCATTTTGCTTCAAACGCTCGTAGCGCCTTTCATCCCGATCATCGGTTTCAGCTTGGAGCAATAACTCCAGGCCTTCTGAGAGAGTAAGTTCATGGCTGCGACGGGTTTCGGTCATCGCCTTCCAGTTGCGTTCCATACCATGGAGACGCAGTGTTCGCATTGTTGTTTCGATGTTGTTCATGTTTTTGTGTTTATGAATAAAATGGCCTAATGATCAAATAGAACGGTTTGTCCGCTTGCATAGTAATCTCGCCCCCTGATGTTCCCATGTTCGGGAAGCGGCTTTTCTGTTTCTTTTTCATTAATGTCCGCCGTTCCATTTTTCAGTACGTTCTGCAGAAAAGTATACGTGTATACGCGATGTTCCAATGCAAACCGGCAGGCCTTGATAAACTCCTCTTGCGGAAAAGTACGCTGTAACCTCATCAAACCTTCACAGCTTTTATAGAGCTGTTCTGGGTAACGGTTCTGTTCAAAGATCACTTGAACTAGCTTATGGAACTCAGGGGAGTGTTTTTGGGCTTGCCCGATATAATACTCGGGACTACGCTGCTTGTACGCCAGATGCTGGGAGCTCAAATGGTCTGCCTCCGTGCTATAGCCGCTTGGCTGGTAACTACGGATGTGCACGGCAACTTGCTTCCCCTTAACGTAGATATACAGCATGTTACGGGTGTATATAATCTTGGCTTTGGATCCAATATGAATATAGGGAACGCTGTAATAATGCTTATCTCGACTGAGGTAAACATGACCATTGGTCGCCACCTTTAGTTCTCCATAATACTTTATCTCAAACCTTTCCTTTGGCAATTCGTGAAGTAAATGCTTCTCTGCACTCAGGAAACGTTCTTCACGGCTATAGGGCTTCTGTTGCATACGGGTTTGGTTATGTTTGAGAATGCATTCCTTGATCGCTTGGTTTAAGGAGTGGATATCAAAGAACTGATTGTCGCGTAGCCGGGCGAATACACGTGTATATATTAACTTTACTTGGTTCTCTACCAGACTTTTGTCGCAAGGCCTCAATGCCCTCGCAGGAAAATTAGTTGCTCCGTAATGGTTGGCGAAATCATCCATACAGACGTTTATAGTAGGTTCATAACGGTCGGCTTTAATGACGGCCGATTTTAGGTTATCAGGTACGAGAGCTTTTGGTACACCGCCAAAAGATTGGAGGCAGCAATCCAGTGCATAAAGGAAATCAGCAGTCTGTTGCGACCGGACAGCCATTGCAAAAACGTAATCTGAAAAGGCAAGACAGGCTACAAAAATCTCACAGGCAATCAATTCCCCTGTTGTACGGTCTATGTAATGCATTTTTTTTCCAGAGAAATCGATGAACAGCTTATCTCCTGGCTCATGTTCCAGCACCATACTTCCTTTTCGGGCAACTAACTGTTGTTTAAGGTGAAAGCAAAACTGAGAATAACCATAACCTTGCGGTTGATCTACGGTATACTCTTCCCATAAGAGCTTTTTATTCACACCGATTCGCTTGAGTTCCTTTTCATAGTAAGGTAACTTATTCCTCAGGTATTCAAAGTTATCGCTTTTATAGGCAGGATTGCCTGCATGGAAGGAAGTCTCCACAACAGGGTCCTCCTGGGCTAAAAGGACCTTTGTATCCAAACCTCCGTCCTTGATCTTTTTGAGATAGGCCTTGACGGTATTTTTACTGATGCCAAGGTTACGGGCGATGGTTTTGATGCCGTAGCCGTCCTGATGCAACCTAATTAATTGTTTTATTTGATTCATGGGTCTTGTTTTTCCGGCCATCAGGATCGTTTTAATAAATGATCGCTAATAAACAAAAAACATAGCAGAGAGGGGGTCAACATGCTCCGGAATGGAGCGATTTGTATCACTTTAGGGGGTCAGTATCCGCCGGAATGGCAGGCGATTAATCGCTATAAACGCCATTCTAACTTTTATTTATCGCCGGATTAGAGGGGTCAACATGCTCCGGTATATCCAATTGGTACTAACCGAAGTTTTGAAGAAATAAATCATTCTAGAAATAGAGATTTTATTTGATGAGTCCATTCTTCAATAACTTCGGAATTTGCTCTGTCTGCTTTGTCGAAGAAAAAATGTTGTTTAACTTTTAAACCGCAATATGTATAAATGCCTTTATCTGATGTTAACGAAAGAGCCGTGTCCATTCCCAGATGTTGATACTCGGCATGTGATTTCCCGTGTGTATTAATGATGACGGTTTGTTTATCGGTAAGCAAGCCTTTTTGAATACCCTGATCATATCGGTAAGCGAAGCCGTAACTGAAAACCCGATCAATATAGCCTTTTAGTATCGCAGGCAAACCTGTCCACCAAATTGGATGTATGAACGTAATACAATCTGCCCATATAATTTTATCCTGCTCAGTTTTTACATCTTCAGAAACCCGCCCTACTCGCTGTCCTTCCATTTCTTCTAATGAAAGAACAGGATTAAAATTCAGTTGGTATAAATCCCTAACTATTACTTCGTGTTTATTTTGGTCAAGGTGTTCTGTAACTACTTGTTTCAGATGCCCATTCAAACTTTGTTCATTTGGATGAGCGTAAATCACTAAATGTTTCATTTTCTACTTTTTAAATTTGATACAGCAAAAATAGAGTGCATTTTTTCTCTAAAATTGTAAGAAAACGAAAATCAATTTAAGGGATTACAAATATCTTGTTGGTATTTCAGATATTTTGTGGGGCTCAGATTAAGGTAATGTTTAAAGTCGTTTATAAGTTGGCTTTGGTCGTAGTAACCACAATCATTGATGATAGTAAACCAATCCTCTTTTGAGACCTTTGAATCAATGGATTCAATATATTCAACGGCTCTTAAAAATCTTTTGTAGCGGTTAATTTCTTTTACAGAATATCCGAAATGTATTTTTTGTTTGAGTTGAATAGTTCGTTCTGTTTGGTTATTGTGGCTAGCAATTGCTTTGATAGGATTAAGCGACTGGTCTTTAAACTTTATTAATTGTTCCGTTATTTTGTCCCGTTGTTGTAAATAGGGTTTGCAAAACTCAAGAATGTAATTCACCTGTTCCTCAACATTATCCATCCTATGGAGTTCATACCACAATGACGTAAAGCAATTTTCTCTCAAGAGCTTATCAGGATTTATTGGTGAATGTTTTGTAAGTGAAATATTGCCAAAGAACCGATAAAATGCATCGTCTTTAAAATTGGCAACCAAAATTTTTGATTGCGGTGGCAACGAATATTCAAACGCTTTCCTAATTGTTCCTAAGACGAGGCATTTGTCAATTTCCATTTGTATATTTTGTTCGGAATAAAGTAATGCTTTTGTTCCAAAATTGAAAATTAAAATGGTTTGGTAAGAAGGTAATAACGTGTTTGTTATCCTTTCGTTGGTTTGATTTTCGGCAAAATAGAAATGAGAGAATAAGTTTTCATACTCTGTCGAAACAGCTATTCTGAAATTGTTGTATGTTTCCCTGTTTTGTGTCATTTGTCTTGTTGTTGATGTTAAAGTATATGAGCATCGGTATTCAAGCGCTATCTGTCAATTAATCACAAAGCTAGCTAAATGGTAGAAACTTTGAATTTTCCACTATATCCGCTATTGCTTATATACAACTTTGTTGGCGGCATGAGGCTTTCAATTGTCTGCTGTGTCTGCCGAAAAAATAAAAAGATGATACGGAAAATTTAATTAAACGATTGTCTATACTTCAACGGCGACATTTCGGTTTTCTTTTTGAAAAGTCGGTGGAATGATTGTGATCGCTCAAAACCTAATTCATAGGCAATCTCACTTACGGACAAATTTGTCGTTAAAAGTTTTTCTTTTGCTTTTTCAATGAGTTTTTCGTGAATGTGTTGTTGGGCGTTTTGCCCTGTCAACAAACGCAACATATCGCTTAAATAATTTGCAGAAAAATTGAGTTTATTGGCTAAATATTCAACTGTTGGCAATCCGCTTGTAAGTGTTTCTGCGTTATCAAAATAACCTTTTAGAAGCTGCTCCAGCTTGGAAAGCAAATCATTGTTTATGGCTTTTCGGGTAATGAATTGACGTTCGTAAAAACGATTGCAATAAGTCAACAGCAAATCAATTTGCGACAGAATAATATCTTGTGTGTGCTTGTCAATATGCTGATATTCCATTTCTATCTTTTGAAATATATCAACCACATTTTGCTCTTCCTGTTGTGAAAGGTGCAACGCTTCATTTAGGGAATATAAAAAGAAACCGTAATTCTTGATTGTGCTTTGCAGTGAATGCTTTTTCAAAAAATCAGAATGAAAAATCCATACATATCCTGTCCCAATAGTTTCGTTAAAAGCATTGGTTTTATCTACTTCAACTGATTGGACTTGATTAGGTGCAGTAAAAGTCATTGTTCCCTTGTCAAAATCATAATATTGTTGTCCATATTTTACTTTGGATTGGATATTGTTTTTTAGAGAGATAGTATAAAAATCGGTAGAAAAATATCGCCACAAATCAGAATTTACAGCGTGTATTTCTGAAACCAAAACCACACTGACCAACGGATGCAAAGGCGATGGAATGGATAGTAAACGATGAAATTCGGATAATGAGTTAATTATCTGCATAGCTATATAAAATTCCGAAGATGATTAAAGTTACAATTTCTATGGTAAGCCAAAGTAATTGTTTTGAAAAAAAGCCGTCTAAAACAAACCCGAATAATCGGGCTGTGATAATCCCCAAAGTTAGAAAAAACAACAATGCGCACACCGTTAATTTTCAATAAATCAGTTGATTGTAAAAAATTAACAAAATCCCCAACCCAATTTGAATTCCCATTTAACCCGCACTTCAATCATCTGATTTGGGTTTCCGGGTAAAGGGACGTTGGAAATTTTGTTGGGCTTGTATGATAGAACAAAACCTGCGATAGGCAAAACTGTTCCTATTATTTTTAGAAAAATTGTCATTATTCCTGTAAAAGATTTTTCCGAAAAAAAGGGACTAATTTATCCAATGCTCCTGCTGTTGCTTCTGGTTTATCGTATAAATCATAATGACTCGCACCACTTACAATATGGATTTTTTTGTTTTTAGAAGCAGCTTTTTTGTATAAATCAAAACCATCTCTGTATGAACCAAAAGCACCAACTTTGTCGCCAACAATAATCAATAAAGGCTGTGTCAGCAAAAGATCAGCAAGATGAAAAGCATCAAACATTATTAAGTTCGGCATACTGGCAAAAAGCAATTTATTGTTTGAAGTAGGAAATTCGCCTCTTGGCGTTCTGTAATAATTAATAGCTTCTAACATATCCAAATCATTTATGCCTGCTTTCTTTGCTTCTTCGGAAGAATTGGGTGTCCAATTTGTTACAGTCAATTCTGCTCCATTGACTTCCGCAGTTAATTGCGAAGAAACAGCTTCTAATATTTCTAAAAAATTTGCTTCTCTGAATGCTCTACCTATGTTCACTCCTGAAACCATTGCCACGGCTCTTATTCGCCTCTCTTTCAATGCTGCATTTGCAGCGTAACCGCCTCCTGCACAAATGCCCAACAAACCAATACGATTTTCATCTACAAAATTTAATGTGATAAGATAATCTACGGCATAACGTATATCTTCTACACGGGTAGTTGGGTCTTCCAAATATCTAGGCTCTCCACCGCTTTCGCCTTGAAAAGAAGCGTCATAAGCCAAAGCAATAACCCCCTTTTTTGCAAGCTCCCTTGCATACAAACCTGCAGTTTGTTCTTTTACACTACCTCCCGGATGAACGCAAACAATAGCTGGATAATTTTGTGTTTCATCAAAATTGTCGGGCAAATGAAGATTTGCTGCCGTGTCCCAATTTCTGTTTTTGAATTTTACTTTTCGCATTGTTTTATTTCTTTTAAGTTTAACAATGCAAAATTCGTCTTCCTTTAAAAAGTTAATGTTTCCAAATCAAGGTTGTTTGTAACCAAATTGGGGCACAGCCTCTTCGCTGGGAGTCATGAGGCTGCACAACGTGCAGAAATGATCATGGCACCGGTTTAAAACTTAATATTTCAGAAAATGAAAATGCTTTGGATTTAGACTTGGTAAGGGAAGTCGCTCCTTATTTTCGGTTAAAAGAAAAAGAGGCCAATGCTGTTATCAATACAACTCAGCATAATGGAGCCCAATGGGAATAACTAGCGACGGATTTAAGTATTCGGAGAAATGGAATTAATGAAAAATGCGTTTAAACATTAAGATAGTTCAACAATACTATTTCTTACTATAAAATGATATCTTTTGAAATCAAGAGAAATGTCAAATTGAAAATGCTATGATTCGGTACTTATTCTATGCTCTGTGAAATAAAGAAAGATCTCACATTTCTGTGAGACCTTGTCTTTGCTAGTAGCGGGAACTGGACTCGAACCAGTGACCTTCGGGTTATGAGCCCGACGAGCTACCAACTGCTCCATCCCGCAATGTGTTATTAATGTCTTTGAGCTAAGCCTAACGCTTAGCTCTCTTAGTAGCGGGAACCAGACTCGAACTGATGACCTTCGGGTTATGAGCCCGACGAGCTACCAACTGCTCCATCCCGCAATATATTGTTAATTTCCTTGAGCTAAGCCTCGCGCTTAGCTCTTTTAGTAGCGGGAACCAGACTCGAACTGATGACCTTCGGGTTATGAGCCCGACGAGCTACCAACTGCTCCATCCCGCAATATATTTTATATAAAAATTGCGCCTTTATACCCTCAGCGCAATATATCATTCCGTTTAATTGGAGCACAAAGATATTATTTGTTTCTTTGTATTCCAAATAAAAAGCAAGATAAAATGTCGCACAAAGCAGGATTCGTAAGCATCATTGGGAAGCCCAACGCGGGTAAGTCCACACTAATGAACTCATTAGTAGGTGAAAAGATGTCTATTATTACACCCAAAGCACAGACTACTCGCCACCGAATAATTGGCATTGTTAACGACGAAGATCATCAAATCGTATTTTCCGATACACCGGGAGTCATAAAACCCAACTACTCTTTACAAGAATCGATGATGAATTTTGTTCAAGGTTCGCTAATCGACGCCGATGTTATACTATTTGTGACCGACATACATGAAAAATATGACGAGAATGATGTGATCGAAAAACTACGGAAGACCAGTTCACCCGTAGCTGTCCTCATCAATAAAGTAGATCGCTCAAGCGAGCAAGAAGTAATGGAAAAGATCGACTTTTGGAAACAACACCTCAATCCCGACGCCGTATTTGCAATCTCTGCGCTCCTAGGATATGGAGTAGGTGGAATCTTAGAATATATTAAAGAAAAATTACCGGTACATGCGCCGTATTACGAAAAAGATGAATTGACCGATAAAAACATGCGTTTCTTCGTTGCCGAAATGGTCCGTGAAAAAATATTTAAACTTTACGACAAAGAGATTCCTTATAGCACAGAAGTGATTATCACCTCTTACAAAGAAGAACCTACGATTACCCGTATCGCTGGAGAAATCATCGTCGAGCGCGATTCGCAAAAGAATATCATCATCGGCAAGGCCGGTAGTATGATCAAAAAGGTCGGAACCTATGCGCGTCAGGATATCGAAGAATTTATTGGCGGAAAAGTCTTCCTGGAACTTTTCGTAAAAGTGATTCCCGATTGGCGGTCCAAGAAAAACTACCTAAAACAATTCGGTTACGACATTTAATCAGAAAAATATTCTCGAAGTGCATTAACCTGTTTCAGGTTAAGCACTTTTAGCAAAGCTTCGTCGGAAGCTTCTTTGACTTTTTTTGTTGACTTAAAGGTTCTTAATAATTTATCCACCGACACTTTACCAACGCCCGGAACATTCTCTAAATCAGAAACAAAAGTTTTTCTACTTCGTTGGTTACGGTGAAACGTTATGCCAAACCTGTGCGCTTCGTCCCGTAAATGTTGAATGATCTTTAATGTCTCGGACCGTTTGTCAAGATAAAGCGGATATTGATCACCTGGGTAGTACAACTCTTCAAGGCGCTTCGCAATCCCGATAACGGTTACTTGCTTTTCAATCCCTAATAAGCGTAAACTCTTTAACGCTGCGCCTAGCTGGCCCTTTCCCCCATCAATGATGATAAGTTGAGGCAAGCCCTGTCCTTCATCCAGCGTGCGCCTGTAACGCCTAAAAACAGCTTCTTCCATGGTCGCAAAATCGTCTGGACCAACGACCGTCTTCACATTGAAATGCCGGTAATCTTTCTTTGAAGGCTTCGCGTCTTTAAATACGACAATTGCCGATACGGGGTAATTCCCCTGAATATTGGAGTTATCAAAACATTCAATATGCTGCGGCAAAACATTTAGCCGCAAATCTTTCTTCATTTGCGTAAGTATCCGTTCGGTTTTCACGTCTGGATTCAACTTTTCGTATTGTAGCATCCTTTCTTTTTTAAAATAAGCCACATTTTTATACGACAACTCGAGCAAATTTTTCTTCTCGCCAGCTTTCGGAGTGACAAACTTCAGCGTATCCCCCCCTTGAACGTCGATATCAAATGGTACGATTATCTCACTCGCGGTACTTCGAAAGCGACCCCTTATTTCCGGAATTGCCAGGGCGAGCAGTTCGGCTTCGGTCTCATCAAGCCTGCGCTTCATTTCGAGTGTTTGGGTCTGTATAATAACTCCGTGTGCTACTTTTAGGTAATTAACAAACGCGTAACTTTCATCCGAAGCAATATTAAACACATCCACATTATTGATCGAAGCGCTAACCACAGTCGATTTACTTTGGTAGCTGCTTAGCTTCTCAAGTTTCGATTTATATTTGTGTGCCGCCTCAAAATTAAGCACTGAGGTTGCCTCATTCATTTGTTGTTTTAGCCGCGCGGTCACCACGCCAATTTTTCCATTTAAAATATCCTTAATATCCGAGAGGTTCTGCGCGTAATTTTCTTCCGACTGATATCCTTCGCAAGGTCCCTTGCAGTTACCAATTTGATATTCCAAACAAACTTTATACTTTCCTTTTTGGATATTTTGCGGCGCGAGATTCAAATTACAGGTTCGCAAGGGGAAAAGCTCACGGATCATGTCCAGCACGATATGCATCATACCAACCGAGGCATACGGACCATAATAGCGAGACCCATCTTTGATATGTTGACGCGTCCAGAAAACACGTGGAAAATGTTCGTTCTTAATAACAATCCAGGGGTAAGTCTTGTCATCTTTTAAGAGTACGTTGTAGCGCGGCTTGTGTTTCTTAATAAGATTATTTTCTAGCAGCCAGGCATCAATTTCGGTATCAACAATTGTAAATGCAATACGATTGATCTTTCGAACAAGCACTCTGGTTTTGCTGTTTAGGTTATGGTTATTTACAAAATATGATCCTACTCTATTACGTAGATCCTTCGCTTTTCCTACGTATATAAGTACATCATCCTGATCGAAATACTGGTATACGCCAGGCCGATGAGGAATCTTTTTCAATTCTTCTTTGTAATTAAATGTCTGTTCGCTCATAAAATAAAAAAAAGCTGAGCATCAAATTTCGTAAAAATTTCCTGCTCAGCAATTTATATCAAGAATTAAACGCTTTAAAAGCCTAATCGATCATCATTCAGTTCAGCTTCTTCAGTCGGTGTGCCGTAAAACTTCACATACTTACTACAATCAATTTCCCGCGTAAGTCCGCCCGGTGGCAGTGGAAAATCCTCCTGGCTATAATGCAAACTTTTATCGTTAAAAACACGATTCATATACAATCCAAAAATAGGAAGCGCAGCCTGCGCTCCTTGCCCGAGTGCCATGCTATGGAAGCGTATCCCACGGTCCTCAGCGCCTGTCCAAACACCCGTCACGAGCTCCGGCGTAATCCCGATAAACCAAGCATCCGAGTTATCATTGGTCGTACCGGTTTTTCCTCCCATCGGGTTGGTGAGTCCCCCATATTCGGCCCTTCGCAAACGCGACCCCGTACCGCCGTCGACAACGCCTTTCAACATATCCACCATAATATAGGCAGATTCACTATTAATAGCCTTAACAACCTTAGGTGTCTTTTCATAGATTGGAGCGCCATTCTTATCTTCAATGCGTAAAATCATGGTTGGCTCTATCCATGTACCATGATTCACAAACGCAGAATAAGCACCTACCATATCGAATACCGAAGCCTCATAGGCGCCCAGCGCAATAGATGGATAACTCGGCACGTTGGAGGTAATCCCCATTTTCTTTGTCAAGGCCGCAACATTACCTGCCTGTACCTCATTGATGATATACGCCGAGGCAAAGTTTTGTGAATATTTTAACGCATTTTTAATCGTGATCGGATCCCCACCACGTGCCGTACCTCGTGGTGTCCAATTCCCGTATGTTCGCGAGTGATTAGGTACCGTAAAACAGGGAGAATAGCCGTTGTCAATCGCAACAGCGTAAGTAAACGGTTTTGCCGTTGACCCTACCTGACGTTCCGCTTGCTTGACATGGTCAAATTTAAAGTGCTCAAAATCGACGCCCCCGACCCATGCCTTAATATGCCCTGTTTTAGGCTCCATCGACATGACCGCATTTTGAAGAAATAACTTATTATAGCGTATCGAGTCCATAGGGGACATAATTGTATCAACACTACCTTTATAGGTGAACACAGACATCGGTACCTTTTTCTGAAATTCTAGTTTAATTTGCTCTTCAGATAAACCATCATCTTTTAACGTTCGATAGCGATCTGATCTGCGCATACCAGTCACCAATAAGTTGGCATTTTTACCTTTGAATGGGTCGATATTTTTATATTGTTTATCAAAATCACGCTGTAACTTTTCCATCCATTCCTTTTGGGCGGACTCCGCATGCTCCTGCATCGCAAAGTTAATTGGTGTATATACTCTCAACCCGTCGCGATCCAGATCGTATGGTGTACCATCCGCCTTGGTTATCGATAAACGCTTGAACTCAGATCTAATAACTCCTTTTAATACCGCGCGAAAATAAGGTGCTAGCCCTTCGCCATAACTGGAAATATTTAATTTCAAAGTGATCGGTGTGCTTTTCGCCTTCTCCAGTTCATCGTCGGTTAAAAAATTTTGACGTCCCATATTATTGAGCACTTGGTTTCGTCGTGCTAGTGCCCGTTCAGGGAATTTCACAGGTGAGTATAAATATGTACCTTTCAACATTCCAACTAATATCGCGGCCTCTTCAGGTTGTAGTTGATCAGGCGTTGTGTTGAAATAGGTTCGTGCGGCAGACTTAATACCAAATGTATTATAGGCACCGAAATCCACCGTATTAAAGTACATCGTGATAATCTCCTCTTTCGTATAACTCCTCTCTAAACGGACGGCAGTGATCCATTCCTGAAATTTCTGCATAATACGTTTTAACGTATTGCGCTCCCGCTTTTCCGAAAATAGATTTAAGGCAAGCTGCTGGGTAATGGTACTCCCTCCCTGCTTATTTCCCATCAACGTGTGAAACACAGTCGTGATTGTCCGGGAATAATCGATTCCGGAATGGCTGTAAAACCGCTTATCTTCCGTCGAAATTAGCGCTTCGACAAGGTTTGGTGAGAGTTCTGAGTATTTAACATTTGAACGGTTGTGCTTATAGTACGTACCTAAAACTTTTAAATCATCCGACAATACTTCGGAGGCTAGGTTACTTTTTGGGTTTTCTAACTCTTCGAACGACGGTAATTTACCGAAAACACCAATACGTACTGCAAAAATAAACAACGCAGCGATGACAAAAATTCCAAAAAGTATTTTCCAAAAGTTTCTCGTGTAACGTGTGATGTTTTCATCCGTCAACTTTTTTTGCTTCGATTCTCTCTTCATATTAATTAAAATACAATATCACTGTCGGTAAATTTCAATGCTACTCCAACAGTTTACGTGCCAATATTATTGTTGACAACTAAAGTCGTGTAATTCTTTAGTGTTACAGCCCTATATTAGCAAACAAAGGTAATATTCTCGCTGCGTAAGTTTTGAAATTTCTTAAAAAGTTTCCTTCAGTGCCGTCAAAAATCCACCTGGATCGGTGGTCGCCGGAACAACGTCCCCTGCAAAACCAGATTCAAAATGGGCTGTAACAAGCGCTGTTTTCGCTGGCGCTAATAACAAACCCATCGAGCTGAACAAAAACAACTTTGTCCCGGTAGCTCGTAGAAAAACCAAGAAATAATTTCCCATGAAGATTGAACAACCTGACGTTACAGCAAAACTAAGATCGCGCACCTAATTTCGTCCACCTTAACGGTTCCGGAGTCTGCCATATCCCCTATTTCTTCACGTCATACTATTTTACTCGCTCGATAAGGCATACTGCATATGCCACAACACCTTCTTCTCGACCAATAAACCCCATTGTTTCATTCGTGGTCGCTTTAATCGAGATATCTTCAATCTCCAAACCCGTTGCCTGGGCAATTTTCTCTTTCATTAAAGGGATATATGGCTTTATTTTCGGTGCCTCCAGACACAACATCCCGTCTATATTCCCTAATACAAATCCCTTTTCTGTGATCAAACGCACGCACTCCTCCAACAAAAAAAGACTACTTACTCCTTTCCAACGCATGTCGGTATTCGGGAAATGATAACCAATGTCTTCCAAGTTTGCCGCTCCTAGAATCGCATCACAAATAGCATGAACTAACACATCTGCATCGGAATGCCCGAAGGCCCCTGCATGATGCTCCATGTTTACTCCGCCTACAATGAAGGGATGTCCCGCTTTCATCTGATGAACGTCAAATCCAAATCCTACCTTAATTTTCATACCCGCTAATTTAGAAAATTATAAATGATACCTCACTATATCGGCAACAAATCCCTTAATGGATCAAAAAAACATTATAAAGCGCAGGACCGCGCAACATTTTTAACATTGATTTTGCAAATGTCATTATACACAGATCAATATTTAATTAGTACTTTTGAATTAGGTCGACAAGTTTCGTTTAAATAACAAAAAAGTAAAAAACACGAACACACCAAGGTTACTATTTGATTAAAAAGGTATTAATAAGTGAGTAAGGATAATAATGATATTGATAGTGCGATCATCCAAGATATCAGGAACGGTAACAATACGTCGATTGACCATATCTATCGATTATACTACCCTCCAATCGAAAAAATGATTCTGAATAATCAGGGCAGCCGAGAGGAGGCACAAGACATTTTTCAAGAAACAGTAATGGTACTCTACGACAAAGTGACGAACACAAACTTCGAACTTAGCAGTAAACTACAAACTTTCTTATACGCAATTTCATACCGATTATGGTTAAAACAACTTACTCGTGGCACATCCAAGTATAAGGTCGAACGTATCGACGAACAACATGAAGATGCGCTTGCAGCAGATGAAGCCGCGGAAGAGCACGAAGCGATGGAGGCTAATTTTGCAAACATGGAGGTCGCTTTAGATGGATTGGGAGAGCCTTGTAAAACCATCTTATATGACTTCTATATTAGCAATAAATCCATGACTGACATTTGTGAAAAATTTGGCTATACGAATACAGATAATGCCAAAACTCAAAAATACAAGTGCCTCCAACGCTTAAAGAAGATATTTTTTAAGAAATAAATTACCAGACAATAGAAAGCAATGAAGGTTTTAAGTCAACAAGAATTTTTAGAATGGGCCGATGCTTACCTCCGTGGCGAGCTCGCCATACAGGACCGTATTCGTTTTGAGGATTATTGTAAGACAAATTCTGTACATGCAGACCTATTCGCCGAACACCGCTCTTTTTTAGAGAAGCTGAAACGAACGAGCGATCGTATTAATTTTAAAAACACATTAAAGGAAACTGCACAGGTCTACCAAAAGCAAGTTTCTCCTAATAAACAATCACTCGTCATTACACTTTGGGACAAACTTAAATTAAACGTCGCAGTAGCTGCAGCCATTGCGATTGTATCGGTATTTTCGACTCTTTGGCTAACAGGATACTATTCAAACCTACGCAAAGCTACCTCAGATTACAGCGCATTACGCAGGGACATGAATTCTGTAAAACGCAACGTTAATGCGCAAAGTGCCGCAATCAAAAATATGAATAATAGTAAAGATGGTAATGAACCGATGCATTACGGTGCTACAGGATTTTCCATTACCCGAGACGGTTATGTAGTAACGAATTATCACGTTATTACCGGTGCTGACTCGGTGCACCTACAGAACCACAAAGGTGAGTCCTTTAAGGCGGATATCATATACACCAATGAAGATAAGGATATCGCAATCCTGCATATCAACGATTCTACTTTCAAATCCTCAAAGGCACTCCCCTATACTTTCAAGAAAAAAGATTCTGATTTAGGTGAAGATATTTATACGATAGGGTTTCCGAGAGATGAAGCCGTATATGGTCAAGGTTACTTGAGTTCCGCTACAGGTTATGCAGGCGATACGATCGCCTATCAAATTTCAATTCCGGTTAACCCAGGGAACAGTGGCGGTCCGGTGCTGGACAAAGATGGAAATGTAATTGGTATAATAAGCGGTAAACAAAAAGGAATTGACGGCGCTGCGTTTGCTATTAAAACCAAAGCACTGATGGAGACCCTGAATGATATCCCCGCCGATTCACTGCGAGGCAACGTCATTCTAGGTAATCGAAATTTACTCAACAGTTTATCGCGTACCGATCAGGTCAAAAAAATCCAAGACTTCATCTATTTAGTAAAAGTTTATTAAATTCCCGCAGCGTTAAGATATACAAACCGGGGAAGAAGATAGCCATTTTTTGACCATCTGCCCACTCACACCACCATACGTACCGTTCGGTATATTGGCGGTTCATTAAATATGAACGAGTTAAGTAGTATTTACAGCGTCTTTTAGATTGACAAATTCTGCATTCTTTTAAAATGCGTTGTCCAACCCATCAGTAACTGCCTGATCCGCTTCCGGTTCCTGTTCGTCCGGCGGAGGTTTACGCCAGGTTTCCTTCACACTCCACCTCACGAAGAACACTCTTGCCTTAGGTTAACGCTTCCATACCATCAAGGCGCGTTCGGTACTTACCGCCTTAGAGTACATGCCCCCATGCCGAGTGCACAACTAAAAAAGGCCCCTAGAATCTAGAAGGCCTTTAACATTTATAACACACGTTTTAAAGTCACCTATTTGTTCGGTTGTGGTGTAACGCGCAAGTACGGTTTTACTTCGTTGAACCCCTTAGGAAACTTAGCAGCGATATCTTCTGTTTTAATCGCTGGCACAACGATGACATCATCTCCATCATTCCAGTCTGCAGGAGTAGCAACAGAATAGTCTGCCGTAAGCTGCAAGGAGTCGATGACACGAAGTATTTCATTAAAGTTTCTTCCCGTAGAGGCAGGATATGTAAGGGTCAACTTGACTTTTTTATCCGGTCCGATTACGAACACCGAGCGTACGGTTGCTGTCGCCGAAGCATTGGGATGAATCATATCATACAGTTCCGACACCTTGCGATCTTTATCTGCAATGATCGGGAATTCCACATTCGTGTTTTGTGTCTCATTAATATCTTTAATCCAGCCCAAATGATCTTCGACAGAATCCACACTTAACGCTAAAACTTTTGTGTTGCGCTTCTCAAATTCCGATTTAAGTTGAGCAGTACGTCCCAACTCCGTAGTACACACCGGTGTGTAGTCAGAGGGGTGCGAATACAAAACTGCCCATCCACCATCGATGAACTCGTAAAAATCGATCGGCCCTATTGACGTTTCGGCCTGAAAATTCGGCGCGGTATCTCCTAATTTTAAACTCATATCGTTATTATTTATGTGGTTATTTAATCTTAATACTCTACAAATTTAGTAGATTAATTTGTTTTTCAAAATGTTAGCCACCGTTTTCAAAAAAACTTTATGAAGACACCATCGAGATTCAACGACTCGTAATTGCCCGCGCCATTTTAAAATCGCGAGCAATTCCTTTATTTTAACAGCTCATTTTCAATTTCGGTCATTCTTTCATAATCTTCGAAAGAAAATTGCTCTAATCGCTCAGAAGCGTGATTAAGTAATAACTTTGCTTTCCGAAACAGTGACTTTTTGAGTTCACTACTTACATTCGAAAACTTAGCATCATCCAGTATAAGCAGTCCTAAAGGTCGTATTTGTCCCTCCTGAAGGTCTTTATTTACGTAGGCGAATAATTCTTGCTCGGAAACTCCGTGTATCCAATCGCGCTCTTTTTGAAAAAAATTCAAATAGCCGTCTTCCAAAATATCAGCAGCAACGGGCTCATCGAAAGCATTATATTTATCCACAATTAAACGTAAAAACTTACCCAGTTCATTAGCCCAATCCACAATGCTATCTTTTTCGTATCGTATTCCCATTTTTAACGGATTTGTCCAGTACCGTTAACATACCATTTTTCGGTCACTAGCTTTTCTAAAGCAAATGGCCCGCGGGCATGTAATTTTTGTGTGGAAATTCCTATTTCAGCGCCCAGACCAAATTCTGCTCCGTCGGTAAACCGAGTCGATGCATTATGATACACTGCTGCTGCATCCACTGATTCCATAAATATCGAAACTTTTTCGGGATCATCAGACACAATACATTCGGAGTGTTTCGAGGAATGTTCTTCAATATGTTGCAGTGCCTCCTCAAAAGAATCAACTACCTTGATGGAACAACCTAGCGATAAAAACTCACGGCCAAAATCGCTCTCTGTAGCCTGTTTCAAATGCGGATAAGCCAGCTCGCCAAGCGTATCGTACGACCGCTTATCGGCATAAACTTCAACACCTGCCCTTTGAAAATTTGGAGACAGGGCCCGTAAAAATTCGTCCCTCACTGACGCATCGACCACGACCGTATCAAGCGCATTGCAGACAGAGGGTCTGGAAATTTTTGCATTCGCAACGATGCGCGCAGCTTGTAGAATATCGGCACTACTCTCCACATAAGTGTGACAAACGCCAGCCCCCGTCTCAATAACGGGCACTTTTGCGTTCTCGCGAACAAAATCAATGAGCCCTTGCGAGCCACGGGGTATTATAATATCGACATATTTAACGGCCAATAACAATTCGGTCACAAACGCGCGGTCAGTTGGTAGCAACTGCACAATATTAACATCTAAATCAAATTTAAACAGAACCTCGCGTATAATAGAAACCAAAATACTATTCGTGAACCAAGCGTCTGAACCACCGCGGAGCAGGCATACATTCGCCGAACGGATACAAAGCGCCGCAACGTCCACTGTAACATTAGGTCTAGATTCGTAGATTACGCCCACTACCCCTAAAGGGACAGTCTTCTTTTCGATGGACAGTCCATTTTCCAGCTTTTTTGACGAAAGGAGCACGCTCGCAGGATCAGGAAGACTTGCTATTTCCAGAATACTTGTTGACAAGCCATTTATACGCGACTCGTCAAGCGATAATCGGTCGTAGCGCGGGTCTGAAGGATCCATGCGCTCCAAATCTCGTTTATTCTCGGTTATAATAGTTCCTATCTTTGAACGGATGGCTCTCGAAATCTCCGATAACACGTCTTTACGTACATCATTCGTTAGCTGCCGAAGCTGCCGGCTGGCAACGCGCGCCGCTACCAATTCTTCTTTAATATTATCTCTCATTACATTAATACAATATTGTCTGCATGTGCAATTGCCACATTTTTTTTCTTTTGAATAGAATTCATATCTAACACGTCGATCTTGGCCTTCGCCACGGCAATAACGGCCCCATTCCGGTCCGCTATCTGAAATACTTCCCCCGTATCAAAAGACTGATTTATATGAATTACACCTACAGCTAGTAAACTTTTTCTGTTCTTTATCGCTTGCACCGCACCCTCGTCAATTTTCACTTGTGCTTTTATTATACTTCCACTGGCGAGCCACTTATTGCGAGACGATACCTTCTTGGCCAGTGCATGGCAGACGGTCCCGGTCGCCCCATTTACGGCTTTTATTATTGCTTCCGGAGTTTGCATACTAAAGATAACCGCTCGAACGCCCATCTGATTGGCAAGTCGCGCGAAATTAAGTTTGGAGGTCATCCCGCCTAAGCCTAAAGAGGATTTATCCTTACGTGCTAAAGAGAGCGCCTCTTTATCGATCACCTTGATCTCAGGTACGACATTACCTTTGGTATCAAGCACCCCAGGCACTGAAGTACTAAAAAGAATTTGTTCCGCATCAAAACCGACTCCTATCATCGTGGCTAACTCATCATTATCAGAGAATTTCAGTTCTGTATTGCTAACCACGTCATTTTCATTTGCAATTGGAATAACGTTGTTTTTCCATAACTCCATGTACGTATCTTTAAGCTGCAAGAACTGTGCCCGGTTGGCAAAATGTTGTCGTTCACATAAACTCTGTGCCAAGGCAATTCCAAAGGGCTTAAAATAGGTACTATATTTACGGACGAGTAAGGGGTTACCAATCGCTGCCGCCGCTTTACGCTCGGACAAAGTACCTGCATAATTAACCAAAAAACGCTTACCCGCAGCAACTGCACCCGAGGAAACAAGTACGATATTGTACGTGCTTTGTAATTGCGCGGTTTGTCTTGCTATTTCAAGCACAATCCGCTCATCAATCTCTCCCCCTTTGGTTGTAATGGATGCCGATCCAAATTTAATAACCAATACTGGTTTTTTCATTCCATTAATAATTTGATAAAAAACATGCTCATTAACACGGCTTTTGTAAATGTAATAAGCTTTTTATTAAAAACCGACTAATAACCACTAAAAAACAAATAGCAGCTCGTCCAATCTGCTTGACGTTGGTACGATTTATGCCCTACACAAGCTAAAAACTAATTTATGAGATATTTATCCTTGATCCTGTTTGTTTATCTTCTAAATGCCTGTCAGGGTGCGAAAAAGAATAGTGAAAGCCAAAGCGACTCCCCCTCCTCTATAGTCGTTGGAAACGAAAAAGATAAAAACGGTTGCTTAGTATCTGCTGGCTACACCTGGTCGAAGTTAAAAGAAGAATGTATACGACCGTGGGAAGGAACGATCACCTTAAACATCACCGATACGAGTGCCAATTACGAAACCGCAGCATTTGTACTTATTGACTCCATACAACATAAAGCTGAATTATTCCTTAAAGAAGAAACTGAAAGTGTCGTGTTGGAGAATAAGTCACCAAATTTATTCGCCTCGCACGACTATCAACTAAAACACCAAGATCATTGCTGGTCAGTTGTCCATGACAAACAAACACTTTACGAGGAAAAAAAATAACGGATTACTTTACGCCAAACTTTTCTTGATATAGTTGCTCCATTGCAAACATTTCGTCGCGTAACTTCGCTGCGGCGAGGAAATCCATGTCCTTAGCCGCTTTATCCATCTGTTTACGGACATTTTCAATGGCTTTTGTAAGATCTTTATTACCGAGGTGGTTCATTACCGGATCAGCTGCAATTAACGATGCTGCATCAGGTTCAATGTAGGCTTTCCCTTCAACTGATTTAAAATCGGCAACGGAAGTCTGCTCGATGATTTCCTCTCGAGTTTTCCCTACAGTCCGCGGAGTAATGCCATGCTCTAAATTATAGGCTAATTGCTTTTCGCGCCGTCTATTTGTTTCATCGATGGTTACGCGCATACTGTCGGTCATTTTATCCGCATACATCACAACCCTTCCGCGATCGTTACGCGCCGCGCGTCCAATCGTCTGTATCAAAGACCGGTACGAACGCAAGAAACCTTCTTTGTCAGCATCCAAAATCGCCACCAGCGTTACTTCAGGTAAATCTAAACCCTCACGTAACAAGTTGACGCCAACCAAAACATCGAATTCACCTAACCGTAACCCACGCAAGATTTCTACTCGTTCGAGCGTTTTTATTTCCGAATGGATGTACCGAACTTTGACATTTAAACGGTTCATATATTTAGTGAGCTCTTCAGCCATACGCTTGGTAAGTGTCGTCGCTAAGATCCGCCCCCCTTCTTTAATCGTCTTATCAACTTCTTCCAAGAAATCATCGACCTGGTTTACTGCCGGGTGCACTTCTATAATAGGATCGAGAAGGCCCGTCGGACGGATAACCTGCTCCACGACAACTCCTTCGGTTTGTTGTAATTCATAATCTCCCGGAGTAGCAGAGACATAGACCGTTTGATTGGTTAATGATTCGAATTCCGAGAAATTAAGCGGCCGATTATCAAGCGCCGCGGGAAGCCTAAATCCGTGTTCTACTAAGGACACTTTGCGCGAACGGTCGCCCCCATACATCGCCCGAAGTTGCGGGAGTGTTACGTGGCTTTCGTCGATAATGAGTAAGTAATCTTCTGGAAAGTAATCCAATAAGCAGAAAGGTCGCATGCCGGCCGTACGTCCATCAAAAAATCGCGAGTAATTTTCAATTCCTGAACAATACCCCAATTCACGCATCATTTCCAAGTCATAATTTACGCGCTCCTCAAGACGTTTGGCTTCTAACATACGCCCTTCCTCTTCGAGCTGCGTCGTACGCTGTACCAATTCATCCTGAATGGCCCATATCGAGCTGGTAAATTTTTCTTTCGGTGTAACAAATAAATTTGCCGGGAACAAAGCTATATCCTCGATTTTATTAATCGTTTTTCCCGAAATGGGGTCAATCTCACTAATTTCATCAATCTCATCGCCGAAAAAAGATATTCGAAATGCATAGTCTAAATACGCCGGAAATATATCAACCACGTCGCCTTTTACACGAAACGTTCCACGTTTGAAATCGGTAGTGGTTCGCGCATAAAGAATTTCAACCAAGCGGTGTAAAAATGCATTTCTACTCACGGTCATACCGACCGCGAATCGGAAAATCGACCGTGAAAAATCCTCAGGATTACCCATACCATAAATACAGGAAACCGAAGACACCACCACAATATCTCGCCGGCCAGACATCAATGATGAAGTCGTTGCCAAACGCAGCTTCTCAATTTCTTCATTGATCGCTAAATCTTTCTCGATGTACGTGTTCGATGAGGCAATAAATGCTTCAGGCTGGTAGTAATCATAATAAGAAACGAAATAATTCACCGCATTCTCGGGGAAGAATTGTTTAAACTCGCCATACAACTGCGCTGCCAATGTCTTGTTGTGGCTTAAAATCAACGCAGGACGTTGTGTCTGCTGAATGAGATTAGCGACAGTAAAAGTCTTTCCCGATCCCGTGACCCCCAGGAGCGTCTGATAGCGTTCCCCCTGGTTCACACCGTCCACTAACTCTTTTATCGCATGGGGTTGGTCTCCGGTAGGCTTATAATCCGATGTCAATTCAAACTTCATATTTATTGGGATTAGACAAAATCAAAAATACTAAAAAAAATAAACTTTGAGGCTTCACTGGGAAGTACTTCATTTTTGCAAGCCATCGAAACTTTAACAGATTATGGGCTACAGTAAAGAAGAATAACATACAGCGAGAAAACGTAGAACCCGCAGGACGGCGATAGCGTTACAGCATAAAATTTGTATATTCGTAAAACACTTCAACCACACTGTTATGGTAACGATATTAACAAAAGAAAACAGTATTGCAAACCATTATATGGTGGAACTACGGGACGTCGAAATTCAAAAAGACAGTATGCGTTTTAGGTACAATCTAGAGCGGCTTGGCGAGATCATCGCCTATGAAATTAGCAAGACATTAAGTTATAAACCAGTTACTGTCGAGACCCCTTTAGGAACGGCAAATCACAATGTTTTAGAGGAGCAACCCGTATTAGCCACCATTATCCGGGCCGGGTTACCGTTCCATCAAGGCATGCTACGCGTATTTGACAAAGCGCCAAATGCATTTATGGCCGCATACCGACACACCAAGAAAAGTGGCGAAATGGAGATCCAAAAAAAATATTCCAACAGTCCGAATCTCGATGAAAAGATAGTTATCGTTGCCGATCCGATGCTCGCCACCGGACGCAGTCTGGTATTATGTTGTCAAGACTTACTGGCCGACTATAACATTAAAGAGTTACACATTGCAGCGGTGATTGCCTCGGAAGAAGGTCTCCAGCATGTTCAAGCCTTTTTACCGGATGCACATATTTGGATCGCGGCGGTGGACAACGAGCTTACTTCGAAAGCATATATCGTTCCCGGACTTGGCGACGCAGGGGACTTAGCATACGGTAAAAAAGAAGGATAATCTACGTAAATATTAACATCAACATAATAGACAATTAACACAGTATGAAATTTTTATCGATAACTTTAGTAATAAAACATATATATTATGATTTGGCAACATTACAATGGAGAGGTTATCCGAACCCCAATCAACACGGCTGTTGAAGAAATCATCAAAAAAGAAACACGCTTAGGCAATGAACTGAAAGTTTACATTGGAACAGACTCACAAGTCAAACGCGGGGTTATAGAATTTGCTACCGTAATCGTTTTCCTTCGCGAACATAAGGGAGGTTTCATGTTTATTCACCGCGATCGAAACAGTCAAACGATGACTATCAAAGAGCGTATGCTAACTGAAGTCCAAAAATCGATTGATATCGCTTTTAACTTATGTCCACTACTCGAACAATACCATGTAGATTTGGAAGTGCATGCGGACATCAACACCAATCCAAACTTTGAGTCCAACGTCGCTTTGAAAGAAGCCATGGGGTATATCCTGGGAATGGGCTTTCGCTTCAAGGCAAAACCAGAGTCATTTGCGAGCACCAACTGCGCAAATAAAATAGTACAATAAAAGTATTCACTCTTCATTTTTCAACGATCGTCGCTCGATTTTTCCACGATCCCCCATATTCTTCCGATTTTGCATTGTTTTTTCTGGGTTCATACAGAATCTTGTTTACACATTTCTTATTATTGTAATATTCACCGACTGGTGTAATCGAATGCCGGTCAAAAAAAATACGTTTTGCCAAGCACAGATACCGTTAAAATTGCAATTGTCGGCCCTGAATCTACGGGAAAATCAACTATTGCACGGCAGTTAGCAGCACATATGGAAAGCTTATGCGTTCCCGAATATGCCCGATACTATTGCAAAAATTTAAACAAAAACTACACCTTGCAGGACGAAGTAAATATGTTCTACGGGCAGATCGCATTGGAGGAAGCCATACTACATAGCAGCAGGAATAACCTCGTTTTTTGTGATACTACGATACTGACGGTAAAAATTTGGAGTGACCACCTGTTCGGTACAACCCCCAAAGAAGTCACCGATGAAATAAGTGATCGCCCTTATGATCTGTATCTATTGATGGATATCGATTTACCCTGGATTGATGATCCATTGCGCGATTTCCCCAATGAACGGGAGCACTTCAAGCAAATATGGATCCGGGAGCTCCATGCACTAGAGGCTAACTATACAATCATTTCTGGCCAAGGGGGAGAGCGTTTTACAAATGCATTAAAAACCACGAACGATTTTCTAATACGTTAATGGCCACGACCGGTTCACTTACTCCGAAAATATGCTGATAATGACTAATAGCGATATGCATCCGGTTTATACGGGCCTTGAATTGTAACACCAATATAAGCCGCTTGTTCATTGGTTAACGTATCGAGTTCAACACCGATATGTTCTAAGTGTAATCGAGCAACTTTCTCGTCCAAACTTTTTGGCAGCGTATAGACTTTCTTTTCGTATAAGTCTGTATTAGTCCACAACTCAATCTGTGCAAGAGTTTGATTCGTGAACGAGTTAGACATTACAAAAGAAGGGTGCCCCGTTGCGCAGCCTAAGTTTACTAAGCGTCCCTCGGCAAGCAAAATTATGTCTTTCCCTTCAACGGTATACTTATCGACCTGTGGTTTAATTTCCATCTTGTTGGCTCCATAATTCGTATTTAGCCAGGAAACGTCGATTTCATTATCAAAGTGACCGATGTTACAGACCACCGTTTTATCTTTCATTAACTTGAAATGCTCGGGACGTACAATATCTTTATTTCCTGTTGTGGTCACTACAATATTTGCCTCTTTTACCGCATCCGTCATTTTCTTGACTTCAAATCCCTCCATTGCCGCTTGAAGAGCACAAATAGGATCAATTTCGGTAACAATTACACGAACGCCTGCGGAGCGTAATGATTCTGCAGAACCTTTCCCCACGTCGCCATACCCCGCCACAACGCCAACCTTGCCCGCAAGCATCAAATCAGTAGCCCGCCGGATAGCGTCAACTAACGATTCACGGCACCCATATTTATTATCAAATTTGGATTTAGTAACAGAGTCATTCACGTTAATTGCAGGTATATATAGTGAGCCGTTATTCATCCGTTCATACAAACGATGTACGCCCGTAGTCGTTTCTTCCGAAAGCCCGCGAATGCCTTCAATTAATGCTGGAAATTGATCAAAAACCATATTAGTTAAATCGCCTCCATCATCGAGTATCATGTTCAGTGGTTGACGAACTTGTCCAAAGAATAAGGTTTGTTCAATACACCAATTGAACTCTTCTTCGGTCATTCCTTTCCACGCGTATACCGGAATCCCTGCCGCGGCTATCGCTGCAGCTGCATGATCTTGCGTAGAAAAGATATTACACGAGGACCATGAAACCTCTGCACCTAGGGCTACCAAAGTCTCGATTAATACCGCAGTTTGAATCGTCATATGCAGGCATCCGGCAATACGCGCACCGTGGAGTGGCTTCTGGTTTCCATATTCCTCACGCAAACTCATCAATCCAGGCATTTCAGCTTCGGCCAACTCTATTTCTTTTCGCCCCCATTGGGCGAGACCTATATCTTTCACCTTATAGGGGATATAAGCTGATTCTGTAATAGTCATAATTCTATCGTTTATATAAACAAAAATAACCGTTATCCTCCTGATTTCAAAGACAGTTCAATACCTAAATCACAAATTCTGACATAATCCTGAGGATCTAATATTGATTAAAGGGAAACAAACTGTTATCTTTGTATTAGTTGTCTTTTGAGCCAGCTTTTAATTAAAATTGAATTAAAAAAAATAACGAGATGTATCCAGAATATTTAGTAGCTCCAATGCGTCAAGAACTAGTTGACGCGGGATTTCAAGAATTAAAAAATGCCGGCGAGGTTGATGCGGCAATACCTGCTGAGGGAACTGTTTTTGTAGTTGTAAATTCTGTATGTGGCTGTGCAGCAGCAAATGCACGGCCTGCGGCAAAATTTGCAGTAGAAAACGGTAAAAAACCAAGTAAATTGGTAACCGTCTTTGCGGGAATGGACAAAGATGCCGTAGATAAGGCACGTAATTATATGTTACCTTATCCCCCATCGTCTCCTGCAATGGCCCTTTTCAAAGATGGAAAACTGGTTCATATGATCGAAAGACACATGATCGAAGGCCGCCCAGCACAAATGATTGCGGACAACTTGATCGCCGCATTTGATGAACATTGTTAATTCAAACAATAATCTTCCAACAGTTTATTGAAAGAATTTGAACAAAGGAAATCCTTGCCGCGCAAAATGGCAAGGATTTTCTATTTATAAACCTCGCGTTGTTACACGGCTCACAGTTATTTCGTATTTTAGAGCTCTATTAAATTTTTTTGGATGAAAAGAATTAAAAATCTATTGCTCCTTATAATACCATTACTAATCATTGGCTGCACAACAAACAAAGAAGTCGACCTGATCGTTTACAACGCCAACGTGTATACCGTGGATTCGGCTTTCCGACAAGCTGAAGCATTTGCGGTGAAAAATGGCATTTTCATCGATATTGGCAGCACCGAAAGCATAACAAGTAAATACATCGCAAAAACGAGTATCAATGCACAGCAAAAACCGATATACCCGGGTTTTTATGACGCTCATGCTCACTTTTTTATGTTCGCCGACTTACTTGCTCAAGTGGATCTCAATGGGTCAGCTTCCTTCGATGAAGTAATTACACGAATCAGACAATTTCAGCAAGCAAACCCCGATAAACTATGGATTGTAGGAGGCGGATGGGATCAAAATTTATGGGAAGATAACTTATTTCCCACAAAGGATAGCCTCGATAAATATTTCCCAAATACAGCTGTCTTCCTCTCACGGGTTGACTATCACGCCGCGCTGGTAAACTCTAAAGCCATCGAGTTGTCAAAATTAGACAGTAGCCAAACCGTAGATGGTGGCGTTATTGAAAAAGATAGCCTCGGTGGACTGACAGGCATCCTCATTGACAACGCTATATCCTTCGTCTCACGCTATATCCCAGTTCCCGCAGAACGCGAGCGGCTGCTCAGTCTTCGAAAAGCGCAGGACTCCCTGCTGTCTGTCGGGTTAACAAGTATCGTAGATGCTGGTTTATCTTTCGAGGAGCTCGATCAACTCATAAAGTTTTATCAACAAGATTCGCTAAAGATTCGGGACTATGCTATGGTTGCTGGGAACCCATCGAATATTGATCGCGCTATAAACGACGGTTTTTACGAAACCGATCGGCTTTCAATACGTTCTATCAAACTGATGGCCGATGGAGCCTTAGGTTCGCGCGGGGCATGCCTTTTGGATCATTACTACGATGCGTCGACCCGTGGGTTCTTGTTACACTCACCGGAAGAATTCGACGCTGTCATAAAAAAATTAGCAGCGTCTAATTACCAAGTAAACACACATGCGATTGGCGATTCAGCAAACAGATTGATTCTGGACACCTACGGAAAACACCTAAAAAATGGTAAAAAGCGTCGTTGGCGGATCGAACATGCTCAAATTATATCCCCAAATGATTTTACGAAATTCGCGCAGTTCCATATCATTCCATCTGTACAGCCAACACATGCGACTTCCGACATGTACTGGGCCGAGGAGCGACTTGGTCCCGAACGCATGAAAGGCGCTTATGCTTATAAAGAATTACTAGAACAATATGGCAAGCTGGCTTTAGGAAGTGACTTTCCGGTAGAGCATTTTAACCCCCTTTATGGTTTTCACGCAGCTGTCGCGCGCGTTGACAAAACAGGTTTCCCGAAAGATGGTTTTCAGATGGAAAATGCGATATCCAGAGAACAGGCGTTACGCGGCATGACCAGTTGGGCAGCATTTTCTTGTTTTCAGGAGACGAAACGTGGTAGCATCGAACCCGGTAAAGACGCCGACTTTATCATCCTTGAAGAAGATATTATGACTGCTCCGGCTGAACGACTGAGAACGATAAAGACATTACAAACAGTTATCGCAGGTGAGACGGTTTTTCAGCGTTAAATTCCAATCGCATTCGTTTTAAAAACAACGTCTCTTCCAAAAATGGAAGAGACGTTTTCTTGAAATTATTAAAATACTTTATTGCATATCAAACAAATGCTTCTCGGCATGGTAGGACGAACGAACGAGTGGTCCTGATTCTACATATTTAAAGCCCATTTCAAGTCCTATTAGTTTATATTTTTCAAACTGTTCAGGTGTAACCCACCCCACTACTGGATGATGCGCTTTGGTTGGTTGCAAATACTGTCCAAGAGTCAAGATATGAACTCCTACATCGTAAAGATCTTGCATCGCTTCAACAACGTCCTCTTCGGTCTCACCCAAACCTAACATGATTCCCGATTTGGTACGCAGCCCTGCTTCCGAAATTCGGCGCAAGCATTCTAATGAACGGTCATATTTCGCTTGTATACGTACTTCTCTGGTAAGACGCCTAACGGTTTCAAGGTTGTGTGAAACAACCTCTGGGCGTACCGCAATTACACGTTCTAAATTCTCCCAATTTCCTTTAAAATCTGGAAGCAACGTTTCGAGTGTTGTTTCTGGACTTTCGCGGCGAATGGCATTAATGGTCTCTGCCCAAATAATCGACCCCCCATCTTTCAAGTCGTCACGGTCAACCGAGGTAATAACGCAGTGTTTAACTTGCATTAATTTAACTGAATTAGCAACGCGAGAAGGTTCCTCCAAGTCAACGCTTAAAGGACGTCCCGTCGCCACAGCACAAAACGAGCATGAACGCGTACAAATGTTTCCCAAAATCATAAAAGTCGCTGTACCTGCACCCCAACACTCTCCCATATTCGGGCAATTACCACTTTCACAAATCGTATGTAACTTATGTTCGTCAACCAATTTTCGTACATGACGATACTCTTTACCTACTGGTAGTTTCACACGTAACCAATCGGGCTTACGCTCTGTCTGGGTGACAGGAATAACAGGTAGTTCAATCATAGAACAAAGTTAAACATTATTCCATTAATAACACCAATATACGATTGTAGTAACAATATCATATTTTTCAGACATCTGGGTTAGAATATGTACCCGGTTATTTAAAAAAATTAAGATCTTTGTAATTCAACTAATTTGATGTCTGCTATGCGTTATTCACTTCTTATACTACTCGCAGTAATCCTTTCTCCAACCATCTCGGCTCAACAGCATGCTTTAAATCTTATACCAAAGCCGAATAAAGTCGTTTACGGAGAAGGCACGACGCAAATATCTTCCTCCATGTCGATATTCACTACAACGGAATACGAGGATCTTATCCCTTTGCTCGCAGACTTCTCTGAAATAGCCCAACTTCCACTCAAGGTCATAAAGAAGGTAGGAAAAAAACATCAAAACGGTATCCGAATTTTACCCGCAATTCAGCAAGATAATATACCCGAGGGCGCTTACAGATTGCAAATTGACGAATCAGGTATTTTGATAAAGGCCGGCGAAACACAAGCGATGATCGCCGGAATATATACGCTGATCCAAATCGGTTTACTGGAAAAAGACCCGAGCATACTTCCGCAGCTCACCATTGACGACAGTCCTCGATTTACCTACCGCGGCCTTCACCTTGATGTATCTAGGCATTACATGCCAATAAGCTTCATAAAGAAATATATCGACATCATGGCGCTTTATAAATTCAATTATTTCCATTGGCATCTTACCGATGCTGCGGGTTGGCGACTAGAAATAAAACAATATCCAGAACTCACTTCAAAAGCTGCCTGGCGCACACATACAAATTGGAAGGAATGGTGGGCTAATGGCAGGATGTATGTGGATCAGGGATCACCAAATGCAAGTGGAGGATATTACACCCAGAAACAAGCACGTGAGCTTGTGAGTTATGCAGCAGCAAAAGGAATCACCATTATACCCGAGATCGAGATGCCTGGACATGCCGAGGAAGTTCTCGCTGTGTATCCAGAACTGTCTTGTACAGGAAAACCATACACTCAAGGCGAGTTCTGTATCGGTAATCCGGAAACCTTTACTTTTTTAAAAAATGTACTTACGGAGGTTATGGACATCTTCCCGTCGTCCTATATACATATTGGTGGAGATGAAGCAAATAAACAACACTGGGAGAAATGCCCTAAGTGCCAAGCGTTAAAGCAAGAGAAAGATCTAAAAACAGAAGGAGAGCTACAAAGTTATCTCATCAAAGATATTAGTAGCTTCTTGCAAGACAACGGACGGAAACTAATAGGATGGGACGAAATATTGGAGGGCGGACTCCCCGAAGGTGCAACCGTCATGAACTGGCGAAGCGAGAAAGAAGCCATTGATGCGGCGAATATGGAACACGATGTAATAATGACGCCTGCAGAATACCTCTATTTCGACAGCTATCAAAGCGACCCACGTACCCAACCAGAAGGTATTGGTGGTTTCCTGCCATTGGACAAAGTTTATTCTTATAACCCCATTCCCAGTGAAATACCCGAGGATAAAGCAGTACACATCATTGGCGCACAGGCCAATTTATGGAGCGAATATACCCCAGTCTATCAACAAGTCGAATACATGGTATTTCCTCGTGCATTAGCCTTATCCGAAATAAATTGGACCAAGCAAGAAGATCGCAACTGGAAGGACTTTCACCAAAGACTTCAAGAACACTACAAAATTCTACAAAAACTAGAAGTGAACTACCATAGGCCTTCTTATGATGTACACTCAACAGTGATTTTTGACAAAGAAGCCAAGACCAACACCGTTTCACTTAGCTCGGAACAAAACGCCCCCTTAATTTATTATACCACGGACGGCACAAAACCCTCCGCGCACGAAACACCTTACACCAATCCGTTTTTGCTAAGTTCAACAAGCACAATTAAGGCTGCATCATTTATAGATTCTATTCGGGTCAGCCCCATCGAAACCATACAGCTCGATATTCATAAAGCGATCAACAAAAAAGTATACTACAACACACCTTGGGAAGTTTATGCAGCACAAAATGAGCTGACACTTACCAATGGTGAATATGGTGGCCTATCATTCAAGGACCTTCAATGGCAAGGTTTCACGGGGAGTTTCGACGCTTATATCGACTTCGAGCGTAGAGAAGAAATCAAATCAGTAGGCATGCGATTTATGCAATTACCGGGCCCCGGAATTTTCTTTCCAGATAAATTTCATGTTTACATCTCGGATAATGGCAAGAACTACCGTGAGATCGATGTTGTTAAAAACGAGGACGATTACAATAACCCGAAGTTGCAATTTAAAACTTTTCAAGTGAATCTAGCCAAACCACAAATGGCACGCTATGTCAAGGTAATTGCCACAAACCCAAAAGGAGGTTATTTGTTTACGGATGAAATAGTGATCCATTAAAAGAAGGATCTATAACAAAACTGATGACTATGTAAATTTTTTGTTTTTTTAATATGGAAAATAAAAATTAAAAGTTACCACTAAAACAATAGATATTAATAAAATTAATGTAACTTTGCACTCCGACAAAGCAGTCGGAATTCCCTCCATTTTAAGGCAAACTTTCGACGCTATAGTCAGCATAAGATATTGAAAATTAACTTTTTTGAATAAGAATAATGCCTAGAAACACCTCCATCAACTCCGTTTTAATCATTGGTTCGGGCCCCATTGTTATCGGTCAAGCCTGTGAATTTGATTATGCAGGATCTCAAGCTGCTCTCTCGTTAAAAGACGAAGGAATTGAAGTATCCATTATCAATTCAAACCCTGCAACGATTATGACCGATAAGGTTATTGCAGATCATGTGTATTTACTACCGCTCACGTGTGAAAGTATCGAGCAGATACTGAAAGATCAAAAGATCGACGCCGTTCTGCCAACTATGGGGGGACAAACTGCACTAAATTTATGTATCGAAGCATCAAACCTTGGTTTGTGGGAAAAATACGACGTTGAAGTTATTGGTGTTGATGTTGCGGCAATCGAAACGACCGAAAACCGTGAAGCATTCCGTCAACTAATGATCGATATCGGCGTCGGAGTTGCACCTTCAAAAATAGCCAACTCATTTCTTGAAGGAAAAGAAGCTGCACAAGAGATCGGCTTTCCTTTAGTTATTCGTCCATCGTACACCCTCGCTGGAACTGGTGGCGGATTTGTGCACAAAAAAGAAGAATTCGATGCTGCATTAAATAGAGGTCTACACGCTTCCCCAACCCATGAAGTACTCGTTGAGAAAGCGGTATTAGGATGGAAAGAGTTTGAACTGGAACTCTTACGCGATACCAATGACAACGTTATTATCATTTGCACAATCGAAAACTTCGATCCAATGGGCATTCATACCGGGGACTCTATTACAGTTGCGCCTGGCATGACTCTTAGTGACAAATGTTACCAAGAAATGCGTAATCAAGCAATCCGAATGATGCGCTCGATCGGGAACTTTGCAGGGGGATGTAATGTTCAATTCTCGATAAATCCAGAAAACGAAGATATTATAGCAATCGAAATTAACCCACGCGTCTCTCGTTCATCAGCTTTAGCATCGAAAGCAACAGGATATCCCATTGCTAAAATAGCTGCCAAACTGGCGATCGGTTATAATCTTGATGAATTGCAAAACCAAATTACAAAAACAACGTCAGCATATTTCGAGCCTACACTAGACTATGTTATTGTAAAAATACCACGCTTCAACTTCGACAAGTTTAAAGGTGCTAATAAAGAATTAGGCTTACAAATGAAGGCGGTTGGTGAAGTAATGTCAATCGGACGTACCTTCATTGAAGCGTTACAAAAAGCCTGTCAATCGCTGGAAACTAATCGTTGGGGATTGGGTGCGGATGGAAGACAACTCCGTAATCTAGAAGAAATCATGGAAAGTCTCGAGCACCCTAGCGGAGATCGCGTATTCCATATAAAAGATGCCTTTGAATTAGGCGTTCCACTTGAGTCTATTAGAAAAGCAACCAAAATTGACAAATGGTATCTAGTTCAAATACAAGAGCTGGTACAAATGGAAACTGAACTACGCAGGTACCAATTAAACAATATTCCTCGCGATTTCTTCGTAACGCTAAAACAAAAAGGTTACTCGGATGCTCAAATATCGTGGTTATTAGGGAATGTTACCGAAGATCAAGTATACGACCGTCGTAAACAATTAGGTATAAACCGAGTATATAAAATGGTGGATACCTGTGCTGCAGAATTCCCGGCGCAAACACCATATTACTACTCTACCTTTGAAGAGGAGAATGAATCAGTAGTCTCGGACAAAAAGAAAGTCATTGTATTGGGTTCTGGTCCTAACCGTATTGGTCAAGGTATTGAATTTGATTATTCTTGTGTGCACGGATTGATTGCCGCAAAAGAAGCTGGATACGAAGCAATTATGGTTAACTGTAACCCTGAAACTGTTTCCACTGATTTCAACATGGCTGATAAATTATATTTTGAACCCGTATTTTGGGAACACGTTCGTGAAATCGTTGAATTAGAAAAACCAGTAGGTGTTATCGTACAACTTGGCGGACAAACGGCACTGAAAATGGCTGATAAGCTTGAAGAACTAGGTATTAAAATTATTGGAACTTCATTCGAAAACATGGACTTAGCTGAGGATCGCGGCCGATTCTCTGACTTACTAAAAGAACTTGACATTCCTTATCCTAAGTATGGTGTTGCTACTTCGGCGGAAGAGGCAATAAAAGTTGCAAATGAAGTAGGATACCCTGTACTAGTCCGTCCGTCTTACGTGCTTGGTGGACAGGGTATGAGTATTGTAATCAACGACGAAGATCTTGAAAAAGCTGTCGTAACGCTACTTAGAAGCCTTCCTGGAAACCACATCCTTATTGACCACTTCTTGGATCGTGCCGAAGAGGCAGAATCAGACTCAATTTCTGATGGGGAGGATGTCCATATAATTGGTATGATGGAACATATCGAGCCAGCCGGTATCCACTCTGGAGATTCCTCGGCCGTATTACCCCCATTTAGCTTATCGCAGAATGTGCAAAATAAGATGGAAGAATACTCCATTAAGTTAGCAAAAGCACTTGGAGTAAGCGGCCTGTTAAATATTCAATTTGCTATTAAAGATGATAGTGTGTACGTAATCGAAGCAAATCCTCGCGCTTCCCGTACGGTCCCATTCATTGCTAAAGCATACGATGTTCCATATATTAACATTGCCACAAAGATAATGTTGGGAGTGAACAAATTAAAAGATTTCAACATTGAACGTAAATTAACTGGTTGGGCGATCAAAGAACCAGTCTTCTCGTTTTCTAAATTCCCTGAGGTCGATAAACAGTTAGGCCCGGAAATGAAATCTACGGGAGAGGCCATTCGATTTATTGCTGATCTTCAAGATCCATACTTCCGCGAACTTGTTTCCAGGAAATCAATGTTTTTGAATGCACAATAGTAGGCTATAACACTATACAAAATAGGGTTCCATCAGACGCGATGTGAACCCTATTTTGTTATAGTTACGTTATACGCTAATCAAATATCTTTCACGCAACGAAAGCCGACATTATTAGTGGGACTATTTTGCTCCCCCTTTCCTCGACTACCGGCTTTATATCTTTCACAATAGATATCATTACACAAAAATGAGCCCCCTCTTTGGACGCGTTTTATCGCCCCAGGTTCTTGTGGATCATACGAGTCTGCAGGCCCTTTGGGATTCACGCTTGAGCTCGAAGCATAATAATCTGGTCGATAGAAATCAGCGCACCATTCCCACACGTTTCCCTCCATATCATACAATCCCCAAGCATTAGCCGGAAAAGATTTTACCGGCGCTGTCCTCTCAAAACCATCTTCTTTTGTATTTTCTGTCGGAAAGCTTCCTTGATATATATTTGCTAACCATTTCCCATCTTCTTTTTTCTCCTCGCCCCAATAATACGTTTCATCCACATGTTTGCCTGCTTTGGCAGCATACTCCCATTCAGCTTCGGTAGGAAGTCTTTTACCGGCCCACTTGGCGTAAGCTTCGGCATCTTGATACGCTAATTGCGTAACCGGAAATACTTCCTTTCCTGCAATATCACTATCAGGTCCCTCGGGATTCTTCCAATTTGCGCCGGGAATGTAGCTCCACCATTGTAAGTGGTTATTCAGGTTATCCACCTTTTGTGGTGCGGTAAAGACCGCTGAGCCGGGAATCAACATGTTGGGATCAACGCCTGGGAAATCTTTAGGGTCTAATGGGCGTTCGGCAATGGTACGATACCCCGTTTCTTCAACAAATTTCGCGAACTGGGCATTAGTAACTTCGTGTTCGTCCATGAAAAACGATGACACCTCGACTTCATGAATTGGTTGCGCATCAGGAAAACTAGCCGATCCCATCTGAAATTTACCTCCTTCAATTCGTACCATCGTCACCTTATCGTCCCCTCTACTGTGGGAACTAGTATCCGAAATACTTGCAAATCGAGATGGAATGGCTCCGGTATGGCATACAGCGACCGAATCACCATCCAAAGTAACTTCTTGTGATTGATCTTGGTTCGAATGACAGGCCGCGAGAACCACACATCCGAATAATACAGTCCTAAAGGTTGAAGATATCATTCCACTAATATAGTTGAAAAATATTATCTATTAAAAAAGTCCATTAATTTAATGGACTTTTTTAATGTTTATGATTTTAAATTGATTACCCAACATTTAACTGTTCAGTTTGACCTTTCACCACCTTAGCCCGTATCTTAGTGTTACCGCCTCCGTTCAATGTTAAATCATGCGGCTTATTTGTTTTCCATGCTCCTTTTGTAAAATCCGGAATGTTCACAGTTTTACTATTCTTTGCTACAGATTCGCAACTTAAAGGTACTATTGAACTCCATGCAGCACCATCGTAAACCGATTGATCTAATGGTAATCCATTACGCAGGCAATCGATTAAACGCCAATCCATCATAAAATCCATACCGCCATGACCACCGACATCTTTAGCTTGTTCACCAATAAATTTTACTAATTCAGGTGTATATTTCTCGTATAAACTTTTTAATTCCTCAGGCTCGATAAATGAGTGGCCGAAAGCAATACTCTCCTTCGGGTATTTTTGTGCAAAACCTTTCGTACCACTTAAAGCATGTAACCGGGAATATGGTCGTGGTGAGGTAACGTCGTGCTGCAGCATTATCGTTTTCCCTTTTTCTGTTTTGATCAACGTTGTATCCATATTACCACGATATTTCTTGCCCACAAACTCTTGGTAAAAGGCATCGTTTGCAGCTAATTCACGCGCAGTATCACCCATCATGAAATCATTCGTCTGCATCGCTACTAGGTGAGTCATTCTATCCCCATAGTTGATATTCAAACATTGGGCAACTGGCCCAATACCATGTGTTGGGTAGAGATTTCCATTCATCTTAATATTTTCACGAAGCCTCCACATGTTATCGTACCCTTTTTTATTGAAATTCAAATCCAATAAATCGTGAATATATGCTCCTTCGGCGTGCACCAACTCGCCGAACAACCCTTGCCGTGTCATGTTCAGTGTAAGCATTTCAAAGAAATCATAACAGCAATTTTCAAGCATCATACAGTGCTTCTTAGTCTTCTCAGAAGTTTTTATTACGTCCCAACACTCTTGAATGGTCAATCCAATAGGAACTTCTGTTACCGCATGCGAACCCGAATTCATTGCGGCAATAGCCATCGGAGCATGATAAGCCCACGGCGTACAGATATAGACAAGATCTAACTCAAGCTCTTTCAACATTTGTTGCCAGCCGTCTTCGCCAGAATATGATTTTGCTTCTTTCAATCCTTTATTCGTAAGAATCTTTTGTGCCTTGGTTACGCGTTCACCATGTTTATCACATAATGCGACGATTTCAGCTCCTTCAATATACGACAGGCGATCTACGGCGCCAGGACCGCGCATTCCTAATCCAATTACAGCAACCCTAACCTTGTCGATCTTGGGCGCAGCATACCCCCCCATATTGAATGATGGCGAGGAAGCCAGAGCAGCATTATTAATTGTCGGTAACGTAATTGCTGCACTTGAAAGAATTGTAGCTTTTTTTAAAAAATCTCTTCTATTTGAGTCCATGTATTAGATAAATTTAATGTTTACATTAAAGGGGACAACAATAAGCATCCCCTCTAAAATCACCTATTTTAAAACAAACTAAACAGTCTATTCGAAAAACCAATTTACAACAATTAAAAAACGACTATAAATGGTTATACGCAAGCGTAACATTTGCTTTTGCTTATACAAGTATAATAGTATTCACACCTAAAAAAAAACAAAAGACTAAAGCAAACGTTTGTTCAATTTAATGTTAACAAAAAAGATACAAGTTATCAATGAAGGAATTAATAGTTTATTTTGTCGGAAATCGCCATTGTCATCGCCTTATATACTTCCTGCGAACACAGTTATTCAGAACTTTCAGTAATCAGCATTTTTTGAGCTAAACTAAAACGCAATATTTGAAAACACTATAACCATACGATTGATATACACCGTTTTAACTCTCATAATTTCTAAAAATCAATTTCACCAATTAGTTCTTTAAGCTGGACTTCAGATAGTTTTGCTTGCAATTGGGCAGCATTATATCGTGAAATTGCATCGATAAAATTCTCTTGCGCATCCCTAAATTCAACAGCGCTAATGGAACCGATATTAAATTTAGCCAACGTAATTTCCAAATTCTGACGGGCTATCCCCTCATTTGTCTCTTCTAATTTCAACAACTCCAAATTGGTAAGATATGTCTGAAACGCAGTTTTAAGACTCGTTTGCACGAAATGCTGCTGCTGTTCGACCTGAATAGTAGCATTGTCGATTTCCAATTGAGCAATCTTTTCATTGCGACGCTGGTTAAACCCATCGAAGATGTTCATACTTGCAGTGACACCATAATTTAAACCACGAGAAGAAGACGAAGTAACAAATCCCAAACTTGACTCCGAATTCGAAAAGTTGTATCCACTATTGAGTCTTACAGTCGGGTATCGGGATGCTTTAGTTACCGTAAGGTCCAATTCTGCTAGTTTCCGATTCAAAACAATTAACTGGAGATCCGGATTGAACTTATTGGCCTTCTCATATAGTTCACTAAAAACTAATGTTTCATCGATATCCACTTTACTGTCGACGAAAAAATCGATATCAAGATCGCGAACAAGGATACTATTCAGGCTAGTCTTTAAGTTTTTTACTGTTTCCTCTTGTCGTAAACGCATAGAAATATCTTCATTTAGGTTAACCTGGACGTTCAAAACTTCCAATTTGGCCGCCTTTCCAATGGAAAATCGATTTTCCGCGGTCCGAAGTCGTTCTTTTGAAATCTGTATACTTGAGTCGAGCGCTGCAAGAAGATTGTTCTGTTCGACGATTGTATAATAAAGGGTAATTACATCCCCTACTGTCGTCAACACCTGTCGCTTCACTTGGATACGACCTTGCTTTTCGAGCTCTTTTAGTTTATCGTAACGTGCAAACATCCCCATACCATCGAAAATTGTCCACCCCAAACTTACACCGTAATTTAAACTATTGTTCCGCGCATTATCTAAAGAACGCTCAACCCCTGTATTCTGCACCTGTGTTGAATTTTGAAGACTGTTACTTTGCGTCAAACTAGCACTCACCGATGGCAATATACCCGCATTTCCGTATGTCTTATTCTCCTTAGCCATCTCCAGCCCATTTTTAGACAACCGAATATCATAATTATTTTCTAACGCAATTTCGACAGCAGTTCCAATTTTTAAGACCTGTTGCGCGTATAAAGGAGAAATTGCAAAAGCCATCACACAACAGGCCAATAGTAATTTATTCATAAAATTAGTTTTCCCATTTTTCCAACTTTTCAAATTCCGCTCTCTTAATACGATCACGAGAAAGCATTAAATAAAATGCTGGAATAACGTACAAGGTTAATATTAAAGAGAACATTGTACCGCCAACGATCACCACTCCCATACCGATACGGCTTGTGGATGCCGCTCCCAAGGAAAGAGCAATCGGCAGCGCACCAAGTGCTATGGCTAAGGACGTCATTAAGATTGGACGTAAGCGCGCTTCCGACGCAACGAGAACAGCATCATACTTCTTATAGCCTTGGTCGCGTAGCTGATTAGCAAATTCTACGATGAGGATCCCATTCTTTGTAACTAATCCAATAAGCATAATCGTTCCAATCTGACTAAAAATATTCCATGTTTCCCCGAACAACCACAACGAAAAGAGTGCACCACCAACCGCCATCGGGACGGTCAAAAGGATGATAACCGGATCCATAAAACTCTCAAACTGGGCAGCGAGTATCAGAAATATCAATAACACTGCTAATCCGAAAGCAAACATTGTATTGGATCCACTCTCAACAAAATCACGCGCTTCACCACCAAGATCGGTGGTAAAACTTTCATCTAAAACCTTTTCTTTTATTGCATCCATTGCTTTTAATCCCTGGTCCATGCTATACCCCGGTGCAAGCCCCGCAGAAACCGTCGCCGACATATATCTATTATTGTGGTACAGTTGAGGAGGGCTACTGCGTTCTTCCATTTCTACAATATTATCCAGTTGAACGAGCTGTCCATTATCACTTTTAACAAAAATAGCTGCTAGATCCATCGGCGTGGCTCGATCCTTTTTATCAAACTGCCCCATTACCTGATACTGCTTTCCATTCATCATGAAATAGCCAAAGCGTTGACCCGATAATGACATTTGTAAAGTTTCGGCTATATCTAAGACCGACACACCCATCGATTGAGCTTTCTCTCGATCAATTGTTATATAAATTTCCGGTTTATTAAACTTCAGGTTGACATCAACCAGAGAAAATGTATTATCGGCCGCAAGTTCATTCATGAACAGCGGAATTTTTTCCTCTAGACTCTCGAAATTCGGAGCTTGAATGATATATTGTATTGGGAGCCCCCCTCGCCGATTCACCGCAATCGTCGGTTGTTGAGAGACAGATACTCTAGCATCCGAATATTGTTTGGTAAGCAAAGAGAGATGATCCGCAATTTCTCCTTGCGTTCGCTCTCTTTCTTCGGGATCTACGAGACCAAGTCTAACAAACCCACTATTGGCAGACGCTGATCCATATCCCGGGGACGTAATCACTAAGCTAACTTTTTTCTCCGGAACCGAATCGTTAATTAGCATAGTCAGTTCGGTCATGAATCTGTCCATATAATCATATGAAACACCCTCTGGAGCGGATACCCGTAAACTTACGTAACTACGATCATCATAGGGCGCAGTCTCTTTTGGAAGTACGGAATAGAATCCATAAATCAAAGCAAAACAACCAACAATAACGACTATACTAAGCCACCGATGTCTAAGGAACGAGCGTAAAGAATTTTCATATTCACTGTTCATTGAAACAAAATACCGTTCGGTTCGATTATAGAACTTCGATTTTTTTTGCTCTCCACCTTTCATCAAATAGGCGTTCAGCATGGGGGTCAGTGACAAGGAAACAAAAGCAGATATCAAAACGGCCGCCCCGATAACCACCCCGAACTCTCGAAATAGCCGCCCCACAAATCCTTCTAAAAAAATAACTGGCAAGAAAACTGCCGCTAACGTGATTGAGATGGATATTACCGCAAAGAAAATCTCATTAGATCCCTTAATGGCTGCTTCAATTGGCGACATTCCTTCCTCAACTTTTTTGAATATATTCTCTGTAACAACGATCCCATCATCAACGACTAGACCCGTTGCAAGTACAATTGCTAACAAAGTCAAAACGTTTATTGAGAACCCGCAAAGATACATAACAAAAAAGGTCGCAATTAGCGATACTGGAATATCAAGTAGTGGACGAAATGCAATCCCCCAATTTCTGAAAAATACGTAAATAATAAACACTACCAAAACGATAGATATTAACAACGTTTCCGCGACCTCGAATACCGCTCTTTTTACAAACTGCGTATTATCCAGAGCAATATTTATTTCGAAACCCTCCGGCAAGTCATTTTGAAGCTTGTCGTATTCTACATAAAATCTATCCGCAATCTCTAAGTAATTAGTTCCCGGCTGTGGAATAACTGCTAGAGCAACCATAGGAAAGCCAGAATCAGACATTTTGGTCTCGAAATTTTCGGCTTCCAAAGCAGCATTTCCAACATCACTTAGTCGGATTATTCGGTTATTGTCAACTTTAATAATTATGTTATTAAACTCCTCTACATTCGCTAAGTTCCCTACTGTTTTAACAGAGAGTTCCGTGTTTTCTCCGGTAAGTTTCCCCGAGGGTAACTCAACATTTTGACTATTCAGCGCGTCGCGCACATCTAAAACCGTCAAACCATACGAAGCCAATCGAATGGGATCAATCCATAGACGCATCGCATATTTACGCTGCCCCCATATTCGCACGGAACTTACGCCCGGTATCGTTTGCAAACGTTGAGAAATTACATTTTCCGCGTAATCAGAAAGCTCAAGAACATTCTTAGTCGTACTTTGAACCGTCATCGATATAATCGGTTCAGAATCGGCATCCGCTTTGGATACGACTGGAGCAGAATCAATATCCTGTGGTAAACGCCGCTGAGCTTCGGAAACTTTATCCCGCACATCGTTGGCCGCTTCCTCTAAGTTTTTACCCAAATTGAATTCAATCGTTATATTACTGCTACCTTGATTACTCGATGAAGAAATATTCCGAATACCGTCAATAGCATTGATAGACTTTTCAAGGGGTTCGGTAATTTGGGATTCAATAATATCTGCATTGGCGCCAGAATAATTTGTACGCACTGATATCTGTGCAGGGTCAATAGATGGATATTCGCGCACTCCTAAAAAAGTATACCCAATTATTCCAAACAAAATTAACATTAGGTTCATCACTATCGCGAGAACAGGACGTTTTATACTTATCGTTGATAAACTACTCATGTCAATTTAATTTGAACATAGTGTCACATCAACGGTACTTCCCTCCCGCAATGCCATCACTCCGGAAGTTAATATTGTATCACCCTCGGAAATACCTTTGGTAATTAACACATCTGCTTCGGTTCGTCCGCCAGTCTCTACGAGTATTTCGCGGGCAAGTCCATTCTTTAATACGAAAAGTTTTTTGCCATTCTGTATTGGGACTAACGCTTCCGTTGGCACTAATAATCCCTGTTCAATAGTCTCGAGCGGAAATACAACATTTGCAAACGTGCCAGGGATTAGTATATAATTGTGATTATCGGCAATAGCCCTTACCCGAAGGGTACGCGTATTGGCGTCAATTGCAGGTTCTGTAGCATATACCGTGGCGACGAATTCATCCGCCTGTTCTTGGACAGTAAACTTCACGTTAATCCCATTGCGTACACGGCTCGCATACTTTTCTGGTATAGAAAACTGAAGCTTAACTTTATTCATATTCACTAACTGGGCAATATCGGTCGTTGGAGTTATATAACTACCCTTAGAAATATCCCGTAATCCGACCTTGCCAGAAAATGGTGCGCGTACTTGGGTCTTACTTAACTGCGCTTCGATCACATTGATCTGTGACTGCGCTGTCCTATAATCCGCACTGGCAATATCGTACTCTTCTTGACTTATAGCTTGTTTTTCCAGTAAAAGTTTGGCACGACGTTCATTCTCGGCAGCCAGATCATTACGCGTATTTGCTTGAGCAAGCTGAGCACGTAATTCAGCATCATTAATACGAACCAAAATTTGTCCGCCATTAACCGTAGTCCCCTCTTGGAAGTTTAGTTCTTCCACTATTCCAGAAATTTCTGATCGTAAGGTTATAATCTCATTTGGTTCAATTGAACCCGTTAATGAAAGATAATCCGAAAATGGCTCTCCGTGGGCGACTATTCCGTAAACTTTAGCGTCAGCGCTTTTTCCTCGCCCAGCATCCTGTGCTTCCGCATTTTTTTGGTTTTCAATTATACGGTAGGCAATCAAAGCACCGACAATAATTAAAATACTAATTAATAACACTGCAACTTTTCTGCTCATGATTTCATCTTTTCAGAAATAAAGGTTTTTAGATGTGCCAAGATACTTCAATTAAGTGAACCCAACATGTAAAAATCTTATTATAAAGAGGACGAAAACATACCAAAAAAGAGGGCATAAAAAAAGCCCCTTCAATTACTGAAGGGGCATTCTATAAAATTAGGCACCGACCTACTCTCCCACCTGTTACGGCA
>NZ_FUKU01000013.1 GCF_900163865.1 Sphingobacterium sp. JB170 | reverse complement strand
CAAATAATAGAACCTAAATCCAACTATTCAGCATACCTTAATCCTGCTTCTCAAAACCGTCCCTCCCTCGCGGAGTGGTGCAAAGGTAACAAAACGTAAACCCTATTTCCAAATCAAAAGCCAAACATTCTTTAACAACAAACGCAAGAATCTGAAAACCTGAACAATATTTTTCTAAAAAACAACCGTATACATTAAGATTTGCCCCTTTTCAAGCACTCGCGTTACGAAATGCACGGAGTACTAGAACAACTGAAGTCATAAAATGGTTTTAAAAAAACACAAAATTAATTGCAATTTCCCCTAGACGTTAGCGTAAACCATCAAACATTCATCTCCTTCCAAATGGCTTCCTTGATCTTCCTAGCCGCCCAATGACCGCTGGAGAAACAAGCCTGTAATAGATAGCCGCCAGTAGGAGCTTCCCAATTTAACATCTCGCCGATGCAAAACACGCCAGGGAAGTTACGTAGTTCCAGCGCAGAATCTAATTCCGAGAAATATACGCCTCCTGCCGTGGAGATCACTTCATCAATATCACGAAATGCATCTACTTGAATAGGGTAGTGTTTTAACACGTACGCCAGCCCTTCCACACTCGTATAAACCTCTTTCGACAACTCTTTAGTCAGCTCAATAGCGACGGGGCTTAGCTTGATCTTATTTCGTAAAACATCTATAACCTTCACATTCGGTTGCCCCAACAGACGCTCCATCTCTTCTTTAGCCATTTTTGGCTTTAAATCTATATATAAGGTAACAGGAAAAGGAGATTTTCTAATAAAGCGGTTCATATAATAAACGGGGGACCCCTCAATACCATAACGGGTGAAAAGAACTTCACCCGCTTTTTGAATCTCTTCGAATCTCAGATGTATGTTTTTTAATACTTTTCCCGCTAGCCTCGAATAATCACTTATTGTATTTAATCCTGAATTCGCCGCACGCAACGAATTTAGCTTAATTCCTTTGGATTCAAGCAACGCCATCCATTTCCCGTCTGATCCTGTCTTTGCCCAAGAACCACCCCCTAAACCCAGCAATAATCGTTGATATTTGATCTTAACGCGGTCTACACCGCAATCCATTTCGACATATGTGTGGTCGAAATCGACCATCCTATGACCGTAAAAAATCTGTACACCGTACCGATCCAAATACGCTAGAATTGCCTGAAGGACCTGAATTGGTTTTATATTTTTTTCTGGAAAGACTTTCCCTGAGCTCCCTACATACGTCGGAATACCGATGTCGTTGAACCAACCGACCAAGTCCATATTATCAAACGCCCTTACGATATCCTGAATTTCAGTGGTATCATACCGGTTAACAAAATCACTGATATCTTCACTATGTGTCAAATTAAAACCACCATGACCAGCCACTAAAAATTTTCGCCCAGCCGCCTTATTCTGTTCATAAACCTGTACAGGAATTCCCGCCGAAGCTAGTTCTGCGGCAGCAATCAGACTAGCAGGCCCGGCACCAATTATTATAACAGTAGAATTCCCCATCTTTCAAAAATACAGAAATAATGGATTTAACACTTCAATTTTCGATAGCAGCGATCTACGAAGTTTCATTATTTGGCACTTTTTTGTATAATTGTGCTATTATACACTAAATTCAGCATCGGCTCATGCAAACAATGTATTACATCGATCTCCTTGGTACAATGGTATTTGCTATATCGGGAGCCATGGCCGCAAGCCGTCAAAACATAGATGTCTTCGGCGCGATGTTTACAGGTTTCGTAACTGCTATAGGAGGGGGGTCGCTACGCGATATCTTTTTAAATTTACGCCCGGTTTGGGTGGACGACCGTAACTACCTGTTGGCTATACTTATTGGCTTTGCATTATCTGTGGTATTAAACAAACAACTCTATCGTCTTGCTAAAACGCTCTTTTTATTTGATGCTATTGGTATCGGTTTTTTTTGTATTGTTGGCGTACAAAAATCGATCACTCACGATGCTTCTTCAATTGCTGCGATAATCTTGGGGATATTCTCTGCAGTAATGGGCGGGGTAATACGCGACACGCTGATGAATGAAACACCGTTGATATTCCGAAGAGAAATATATGCCACGGCATGTCTCACTGGCAGCACAACCTATGTACTCCTTCAAATGGCAGGACTCGACACTATGACCAATGCGTTTATTTCAGTTTCCCTAACCGTCATCTTCCGCGTGCTGGCTGTAAGGTTTCAACTTTCACTTCCCGTGATCAAATCGAATTAAAAAGGAGCTCAAAAGAAGAGCTCCACTAAAATCAATTTGAACCATTAACGTTTCTTTTTCCGAGTGGGAAACTTCATCTTATAATCGACCTGCACCATACCTTTAGAAATCGCATCAAGTTTACCTTTGAGCATCGCTTTCTTTAACGGACCCAATTTGTCGACAAATAGTTTCCCTTCAATATGATCATATTCATGCTGTACAATGCGTGCGGCTAAACCCGACAATTCCACTTCTACTTCCTCAAAGTTCTCGTCCAAGTAATTGATAACGACATTCCTCGGACGCATTACATCTTCATTAATATCCGGGATACTCAAACATCCTTCACTAAACGCCCATTTTTCGCCCGTCTCTTCCACTATTATCGGGTTGATGAGTACTTTCTTGAATTCGTTTAGGGAAGCATTTCCCTCACTGTATTCATCATCTTCAGCAAATGGAGATGCATCGATAACAAATAGACGAATAGGCAGACCTATTTGCGGGGCGGCCAAGCCGACACCACGTGCCGCGTACATGGTATCAAACATGTCATCTATCAGCTGTTTTAAGTTTGGATAATCGGCATCAATTTCCTCCGTTTTTTTTCTTAGAACAGGGTCACCATATGCTATAATAGGTAATTTCATACTTTCAATTTTCTGTGCAAAGGTACCAATAAAAATTAATTCACATTTAGATTCTCTTAACTTTGTCGATATGCTATTCGATGATTTAATAGAGGAATTTGTAACTAGTCTTGAAAACCAGTTAGGTACTGTGCTAACAAAAGATACTGCTGCACAAGTATTGACACTATCTTCACAGGACCCAATTTTTACGATCCATCTCTACTTTCCGAATCGGCCTGTTACACGGCTCGAGAACCGAACACCGAAAACGTTCCATATTGATATCGACCAACTTGCAACTGCCCCTAAAAAAACTCTTTTGCGCCTACTTACCTTGCTGGGAAAGGGACAAGTCATTTACGCCAGACAAACCGTTGTCGCACGAATAGACAAAAAAGTAGCGCTTGATTTTCAAATAGACCATCATTTACAACTCGCGCTTGCAGGAAAATATCGCTACGGCCTATTTTCTGACGGCGAGCTTATCTCGATAGCCGTATTCAGCGGCGGTCGTCATATGCGAGACAAAAAAGCCAGTTACCGGTCTTTCGAACTATTACGATTTTGTCACAAATCCGGCGTACGTGTTGTTGGGGGCCTTTCCAAACTCACGAGCGCATTCATAAAAAGCTTTAAACCAAATGATATTATGACCTACGTTGATCGCGACTGGGCGCGCGTCTCGAACCTGCATACGATCGGTTTCCGTGAACGCGGGCAAACATTGCCACAACAGTTTTGGATTGCTAGCGGACATCGCCACCATGCACCGAATGAGGTTTCGCTTGCAGAGCTTCAAAATTCATTCCCTGACGGCTATTTAATCTACAATTCAGGCAGCACTAAGCTTATTTTAGAATTGCCATAATCTACTCTTCGATTATGAAAACCCATTTGGGATACGTATATTTAGCCTAGAAATTTTAAAACTTAAACTGACACACATTTATGAAACGTAAACTACGTATGGGTATGGTGGGCGGTGGTAAAGATGCCTTTATCGGTGCTGTTCACCGCATTGCTGCCTTTATGGATGGAAAAATAGAGCTGGTTTGTGGCGCCTTTAGCATCGACGAAAAGATCTCTAAAGAATCTGGCGAAGAGCTATTTGTTGCTGCAGATCGTGTATATCTAAATTACGAAGAGATGATTGCAAAAGAGGCCCAACTTCCCGAAGGTGAACGTATGGACTTTCTTACAATCGTAACGCCAAACTTTCTACATTTCGGCCCTGCGAAACTCGCACTAGAGAATGGATTCGACGTTGTCGTTGAAAAGCCTATGACGGTAACACTTGAAGAAGCGAAAGAATTGCAAGAAATCGTAGAACGCACGGGACGCACACTTTGTCTTACACATACCTATTCGGGTTATCCGATGGTAAAACAAGCAAAAGCGATGGTCAAAGATGGTCATTTTGGAAAAATCCGTAAGATTGTCGTCGAATATCCACAAGGCTGGTTAAGCAGACTTACCGAACGCGAAGGAAACGCGGGTGCTGCATGGCGTGCAGACCCAAAAAAATCAGGGCTATCACTTGTTATGGGTGATATTGGAACGCACGCGGCCCACCTTGCTGAATATGTTACAGGGCTTCGTATTACCGAGCTATGTGCGGACTTAACCACATTTGTCGAAGGACGCCAACTCGATGACGATGGCAACCTCCTTTTACGCTTTGAACAAGGTGCCAAGGGAGTACTGATGGCCTCGCAGGTCTCTGCCGGCGAAGAAAATGCTGTACGCATTCGTGTTTACGGCGAAAATGGTGGTTTAGAATGGGCAAACGAGGATCCAAACAATCTAATCATCAAAATGCTCGATCAACCTCGTCAAATTTACCGTACGGGTAATGCATACGCGGCTCCGTTTACGCTTAGCTCGTTTGCAACGCATAACACACGTATCCCGGCTGGACACCCGGAGGGTTTACTTGAATCGTTCGCAAACATCTACCGTAATTTTGCGCTTACCGTGAGTGCAAAACTTGAAGGTAGGACGCCAACTCCGGAACAATTGGACTTCCCGTCAGTACAGGATGGTGTTCGAGGGATGGCTTTCGTACAAACTGCTGTGGAAAGCAACCACAGCAACGAAAAATGGACAAAAATTATCTCGTGATAACAAAGTCACAAAATAGAACTTGTCACAACAATCAGGTAGAAGGTAAACTTCTACCTGATTGCTTATATACCATCTTGGGACCTACTGCCTCCGGCAAGACCAACCTTGCTGTCGCCCTGGCGCAGGTTATTTCTGGAGAAATTATCTCCGTTGATTCCCGTCAGATATATCGAGGAATGGATATCGGCACCGGCAAAGATCTAAACGAATATGGACAGACGCCTTACCATTTGATCGATATTATCAATCCTGGAGAACGTTATGATGTTTCACGGTTCCACCATGATTTTAATAATGCTTACAACGATATTACCACTCGCGGCAGCACGCCTATTGTTGCTGGCGGGACGGGCCTTTATTTGCATAGCTTGTTTATCCAGCGACCGTACATTCATGTGGCCCCAAACCCGGGGTTACGCGAGCGTTTGTTACCGCTGAACAAAGCTGCGCTGATAGCGCTGCTAAGCAATTATCAGATACCAGATGATTTTGATATAGATATCAGTTCTCATAAACGCTTAATTCGCGGGATAGAAATACTTGACGCCGTAACAACAGGTAATGTACCCCAGGATATCAAAAAAGCTCCATACAAGCCCCTTATTTTCGGCATAAATCCCGCAGTTGCACAGCGGCGGAAGAATATAACCAGCCGATTAAACCAACGTATTGAGAATGGCCTTATCGAAGAGGTCAGGGGCCTACTATCGATCGGAGTAACTCACCAAGACCTCCAATATTACGGACTAGAGTATAAATATGTTTCGAGGTATCTTCTTGGCGAACTAACCTACCAGAATTTTTTTACTAAGCTGGAAACGGAAATTCATCGATATGCTAAACGGCAAATGACATTTTTCAGAAAGATGGAAAGAGACGGCTTAACAATTCACTGGCTAAAAGGACTAACAAACGAACAACGGCTTGCCGAAATCCTTTGTAAACTAAAAAAGGAGTAACTTTCGCTACTCCCATTTCAGTAATTTCTTTATAACTTAATTTCTTCTTCTTTACTATTAAAGAATCGAAATTGCGTCAAATAATAAGATGACACGGTCTTTATCTTAATCCACTTGCCATATTTAAAAAACCATTTCAGCCTTTTCGAGATCAAACCAGACGTAATGTAGGCGCCTATGTAAGGATGTACACATAAAGTGACACCCTTTTCATTTTGCTCTTGTAAAATAAAGCTCAAATTATTCTCTATGTCGTCAAGCAATACAATGCTCGAGCGGATTTCGCCTGTACCTTCACATGCCGGACATTTTTCACTTGTCACGATATTCATTTCGGGCCTCACGCGCTGACGTGTTATCTGTACCAGCCCAAATTTACTTGGAGGAAGGATCGTATGCTTGGCTCTATCGGTAGCCATGCATTCTTTCAAATAACCGTACAATTCTTTACGATTGGCAGGCTTGTGCATGTCAATAAAATCGATCACGACAATTCCTCCCATATCTCTCAATCGCAACTGCCTTGCGATTTCCTTTGCAGCTTCTTTATTCACTAAAAGCGCATTTTCTTCTTGATTCTCTTTACTTGCAATCCGGTTGCCACTATTGACGTCCACAACGTGAAGCGCTTCTGTGTGCTCTACAACGAGGTAAGCCCCTCCTTGAAGGTTGACCGTTTTGCCGAAAGTCGCCTTAATTTGTTTTTCAACACCGAAATGGTCAAAAATTGGCTCTTTATGTTTATAAAGTTTCACAATTTTCTCTAAATCCGGTGATATTTCCTGCACATATGACCTTACTTCGTCGTATAGTGTCTGGTCATTAACATGAATATGCGTAAATTCATCTGATAAAAGATCCCGTAAAATGGTAGAAGCTCTATCCATCTCACCGAGCACCTTATTCGATGGCTCCGCAGTTTTAAGGCGTTTGGTAAAAAGTTCCCATTTAGAGATTAAATCCAAAAGGTCTTTCTGTAATTCCTCGACACCTTTGCCTTCGGAAACCGTCCGTATTATCACACCGAAGTTTGCGGGTTTTATACTTTCCACAATTTTCTTCAGCCGAGTACGTTCGGCATTCCCTTTAATTCTCTTGGATATGGAAACTGCACTTGAAAATGGAACCAATACAACGAACCTCCCTGCAATCGAAAGGTCCGAGCTTAAGCGAGGTCCTTTCGTTGAGATCGGCTCTTTGGCAATCTGTACCGGTAAAAGCAGATTCCGACTTAAAAGATCGGAAATTTTCCCTGCCTTATCGATGTCCTTCTCAAGTTTCAAACTATTGAGCAACTTCTCTTGATAGCTGCCGTTCTTTACTATACGCGTCAGCTTGAGTAAAGACTGAACCTGAGGTCCTAAATCCAAATAATGTAAGAACGCATCTTTCTCGTAGCCTACGTCTACGAAAGCGGCATTCAGGCCGGGCATAATTTTTTTGATTCGCCCGAGATAAATATCTCCGACAGCAAAGTTATTATCGGCCTGTTCCCTGTTCAGCTCAACAAGCTGTTTGTCTTGTAGTAAAGCAATAGTCACTCCTTTATCGGGAGTTGAATCGATAATTAGTTCCTTTACCAACAACTACTTTTTTAGGGCGATCGCGCGAACTCGCAGCGGCACCGCCTGATGAAACATAAAAACCCGTTAATGAAAAAATACAATCTATAATTTCTCCGTTGAGAAACTATAGATTGTACAACGTCTTCGCTGGGTCACCCCTTAAAGACCAACAAGTTTATTTTTTCTTGTGTCTATTTTTTCTTAAACGTTTTTTACGTTTGTGAGTAGCCATTTTGTGTCTCTTTCTCTTTTTTCCGCTTGGCATAGCTTAATGTTTTTAAATGATTAAATATGTTAATTACTTACTAAGTTCTTCGACCTTACGATCTATGAACTGTGACAGAGTTGGATCAGAGGCGAGCTCTTTACTTTTTGAAAAAGCAGCGATAGCCTCGTTCTTCAACCCAATATTTTCATATCCCGTTGCTAAATAGAAAAACGATTCAGCGTCAGGTTGCAATTCGCTTACGGTTTTGAAACGCTCAATAGCCTTGTCGAACTGCCGGGACTGCAATGAAAATAGCCCCAATGTTTTATTAGCTTGGATATTTTCTGGGTCTTTCTTGACGACTTCCATCAGCAAAGATATACCGGCCATAGGATTATTTGTACCTGTCACCAACGCGGCTCCCAAACCTGTCTTGGCATCCAAATTGTTACCATCAAGCGCAATAGCGTGCTCATACGAACTGATTGCCAACCTGTTAAGCTCGGCCGACATTGCTGTATCCTGTAAATTTGTATATGCCGAACGGTAGGAATTACCCGCATTCAACCAATATTCAAATTTAGGAGTAATTTTCGCCATTTCCTCATAAATAAATCCTTGAGGTGCAAATTTGGCTAAATCATCCCATTTTTGAGCCAATTGCTCTAATAAAGCGAGCTTCTCCTCACCACTGCTCTCGTCAATCTTCCCTTCAATCGCCGTGATTTCTTGTGCCAAACTTGCATTTATTGACTGTTTGGTAATTTCAGACACACTGCTAAAATTAAAGGGGGATGTTGATTCAGTGTTTGTCGAAGCGGTAGCTCCTTTATCTTCCGTTACCAAACCTTTAATAGGGCTCGCAAGTAAACCACCCATAAGGGCAACTACAATGACAACAACTATTATTTGTTTGGTATTCATAATCTTACTTATTTCCTTGTTTAACCTTCTCAACAAAAATTTTTGCTGGCTTAAAACTAGGCACAAAGTGCGCCGGAATAATGATCGCTGTGTTTTTCGAGATGTTACGCGCTGTTTTTTCTGCTCTTTGTTTTACCACGAAGCTACCAAAACCACGAACGTAAACGTTCTCACCTCCAATCATTGCATTTTTAACCACTTTGAAAAATGCTTCAACTGTCTCTTGAACATCTACTTTCTCTAAACCTGTTTTGTTAGAGATTTCTGCAATAATTTCTGCTTTAGTCATATCTATTTTTACTGTAATTATTTATTTCTCAACCCTTAACGATATAGCACTTTGGGGATGCAAAATTATCTTTTTTTTATGATGTTTAAAAATTTATTTGTCTTTTTTTACTAAACGACGACCTTAGGAAACTTTTATGAATCAGATATTTATGTTAGAAAGAGTTACAGGACAGCAGATTTAAACCCGACATAATGCATATAGAATATTAGTTATCAACATTTTAACAAAGAACATCGACCACTTGAATAAGACGCTCCAGATCGGACTTTTGATGTGCAGCGGTCAGTACTATTCGATTAATGGGCGGATCGCTCGATCGCGGGTAGGAGAAGCTGGAAATTAGTATCCCATTTTCTTTAAAATGCTTGAAGGCACCCTGCTGCGGTACCGTAAAAACAGGGAAGTTAGCAATACGGTGTACCTTCGCTCCGAGCATCGTGTCTAAGTAGAAAATATGCTCTTGTAACAATTTTGATCGCTGGGCGAATATCTCCGCCCCGTGTAACAAAGCATACATCGACGCAGGACTCGAGGGGGAAGCTCCCGTAAAGATGGTTGATCTTCGAAATAACGAGCTATCAACGAACGAACAAAGCACAGCACCGGCATCTGTCCCCATTCCTTTCGCAAGTGAGGCGACCAGAACGACATGCGAATTTTCTCGCTGTATAATTTGCGTATCCACAAACGTGCTTCCGGCACCTTTTACACCAATACCATGCGAATCGTCCAATACGAAATACAATTCTTTGTTTGGATCCACATCGTTAAATACGGAAAAATCAAAAGCCTGGGGTGATAGGTTATCTAGCGAATTACTTACGATGACAAAACAATTACCTGCCGATTGATTGATATATTCGGTCGTTATAACGGCCCATTGATCAAAAGACAGGTCACGCATTAACGGGGCACCTGAGACCCACAATGCCGGGTGTGCGCCAGGAGCGTACAAAAACTCTCCGAGACCCGATAGCGCCTGTACCACAATTTGAGCAGCTAAATACCCACTCGATAACAAGATACAATCGTCGAAACCAAACCGCAGCGCCATTTCGGCTTCTGCTTTATCATAAATATCGATTTGTACATTATTACTCCTGGAGGTTCCGTTATTTAACCCATACAATTCGAGCCCCTGTTTATAAAGATCAATAAAGGCACGGTCATACAGGAGCCCTAAATAAGCCGTTCCACCAAAGAAAAGATATTCCTCGTCGTGATGCCTGATGACGCGTGTCGTCGCTGTTGATAAGCTTCTAAGATTCTCGTTCATTGTAATGCAGTAGCCGCCATCTATTTAATAAAGATGGAAGTTCAGGGGTATATTCAGTTTTATCGACGCAGACAATCCCGCGATCGACTTAAAATTGTTCTTCGTTTGCAACCTCCAACCATACCCAACTCCGAGATCGATCAATGAAAAGATTCCAATTCCGACTTTCGGTGTGATGGTGTAGGGTGTAATCTCCGCGCCTAGGAAAGGGAAGATAAGCTTATCACTGAGGTAATAGGTGATGCCAAGCTCTGGAATTACCGTACTCTGATCCTGCATCCAAGTGAAGTTCGCTCCCGCGTCGATCTTTATGTATTGATGATGATTGGGAGCAAAAAGACCCCAGCCGGAAACCGTTAGAAAGTTACCCCTTTGGTATTTCCAACCTACCGAAGGCCCCCAGATCCAATTGGTTGGTTTTGGCTGCTGCGCAAACAATGTTCCCACCCAAAGTAAAACGCCAACCATCAGTACTGTTCTTTTATTCATGATCTGTTCTCTCAAGTTGTAAAACTACCTCTTTTTTTAGGCACAGCTAATTTATCCCCTCTTTCTTAGTACTTCTCCGTGGAAAGTAACGCCTCGCCAGCCATTCTCCATAAATTGCCGGATATTCTGATGATCTTCACCAGAAGGACGTTCAAGTACCGTCTGATAATGCTCAGCAAATAATTGTAATGTGTCCTCTTTTGTAAGGTTATTTAAGTGTCCTAGCGCGAGTATTTTAGCGCTTCCCTGATTTTCAGCAGCTCGGTTTACAACCGTCCCGTTGTTAAATGGGGTAGGGGTATGCTCGTAGTTTCGATCGATGAAGGAGATTACATCTGAAAACAAACGATTTTTTGAATTCAGATCTTCAATCAGTTGTTGAATTGTCGCGTTCATGTTATAAAAGTGTCGATTTTGTTCATACAAAACTACCATTAACAAACGAATCCACACAGTCTTCTTATGACGAAAATTAGATCTCAAAACAATATTAGCCATTTATTTTTCCAATGTATAAACTAATTCGCTGCCCATTCGTTGAATATACATATGCAAGGAAACCATGGAAAGTAAAAACCAGCAAAACTCAGTGATGATCGATGAACTCATTGCCCTTAACCAGAGTCGCCTAGAAGGATACAGTAGGGTGGTGAGCCATATCGACGAAGATAATGACGACGATTTACTCGCACTACTTGAGGAGTGGATGCAGCAAGCGCAGCAATTCAACGCCCAGTTGATTCCATTTGGCACTAAGAAACAACACGAGCATTCAAAACTTTCTGCATCCCACGATGCAAAATGGTCCGTCCCAGTTAAGCAGTCCGGTGTTACGCTCGAGCGCAACGAGCTGTTAAACATTTGTATCCACGCCGAAATACAAAATGTTAAAACGTATCAGTATGTCTTAACACAAAGTAGTATTGAGGAAGAGTCACTCACCCGTATGATTGAAGGTCAAAGCGAACAGCTCGAACAAACAATTCTTTCGCTTGAAAATCGAAAAAATTAAAGGGATAAAAAAGGCGCAATGCTCCTTCAATAGAGACATTTTTAGATAGAGATTTCGCAGTATAACGATGCCCACTAATCGATATTCGTCTCCCACGGGACCTCGTCAGCTGGAGCCTCATGAGCCTCCAGCAGTTCCTTGAGCTGCTGCTCGGTCGCGGCCTGTCGTACTGCCGGAAATATGACTCTTTCTTCAAAACGCACGTGTTTTTCCAACGTTTCTTCAATGGCGACGACGACTTTAGGTGTAAATTCACGAGACTGAAAGAGACGCCTTAACGCGCGATGTCCTGCAGCCGCTTTACGCACATGTGGGTGCTGTGCGCCTAAAATTGAAAAAACATACTTTTCCTCTACCAAAAAATGCGCGTCAAGTTGTTGAATCCACATCTGGGTTAAATAGCCCCCAATCTTAACGCAATCAACGTCTGCTTCCATCCACCGACGAATCTCCCAACAAAGCAGCAGCGCAAAATGATGCTCTTTACTAAGTGATTGCAATGCGTGATCTCGTTTTAAAGGTACATTCCCCATAGCACTTTCTCTAGACAAGTTCTTAAAACTTAAATATACTCAAATTAAATAGAAGATAAAAACATCTCTTATTTAAACACGCCTTATTTTTCTCCAAGAATGACTAACTTTATTGATTTCAGCAACACTTAAAACACAACATCTCGTGACTAAAAACAAAATACTAATCGCAGGAATGGGTGGGATTGGCGGATACTTTGGAGGACATTTAGCAAAAGCCTATGCATCGGATCCGGATATTGAAGTTTACTTCCTTTCTCGCGGTAAAAATCTTGACGTTATAAATAAGCAGGGGATCACGATAAAAACATCCTCTGGAGAGTTTACCACAAAACCGACCGCCGCTGCGGCCGATTCGGCCGCTTTTGGCATAATGGACTACATTATCATTTCGGTAAAATCGTACGACCTACCCCCTTTATTAGCAGGTCTAGAGAAGAATGTTGGTAATACAACCGTTATTATTCCTTTGCTTAACGGCGTAGAGGGCGCGCAATCAATCCACACTTTTTTTCCACACGCGCTGGTCACCGAAGGGTGCGCAAACATAATTGTACGTCTGGTGCAACCGGGCCTGGTGGAGAGCTTCTCGAGCTTCAAATCGCTTCACTTTGGGATACAAAACATACTGGGAAGAAGGTTAGAAAAAATCCACGAATTATTCATAGGGGCGGGGATAGACTCCACACTTACACCAAATATTTTGGAGCAAATATGGTTCAAGTTTATCTTTATTTCCGCCGCTGCAGCGACAACGAGTTACTATAATGCGCCATTTGGTAAAATCAGAGCAGACCACACAGCAATGGATACCTTCCAAGAATTGGTGGATGAGGCACTCACTCTTTGTACAGCGGAAGGCATCTCTTTACGCAAAGGCGCAAAGGAAAAAATTATTGCAAACCTCATGAACGGACCGGCTGAAGCGACGACCTCGATGCATTCGGATATCTTATCGGGTAAAGGACAATCTGAGATGGAGAGTTTGATTGGCTACCCGGTGCGAAGAGCAGGAGCACTAGATGTTGACTTACCAGTTTACAAAAAGATCTATAAAAAATTAAAATCAAGCGTTTAATTATCGTGCTACCTGGGAAAAACTACTGAATCGCTTTACCGACTTCAATCGGAAGATCGGATTCTATTACGCCCGCGCCATCGACAAAAACGGCTCTATATTTATCAGCACGTTGCTCTTCACTGGGGAGCTTATCGTAAGTGGGTGCAGTAGAAATCATGCACAAAACACCCTTTTGTTTAAAAAAGGTGTACATGTTTTGATTATCATCCTTAATTTCAGGACCTATGTACACAATCATCCGGTCATAAGGCAATCCGGAGTCTTTAAACGCCTGCAATGCTTGGGCATCTTTGATGTGCATCGACAAATATTGTTTCGGATTTTTACGGAGGTAAAATTTAGCTTGTTCCACATTGTGTACCGTAACCCAAACCCACGCATAGGCATCATGTTTACGAATAATTTCCGCGGTCATTTCCATTGGAAGGTCCTTCTTATCTAAATTTAAAATGGTCTTGCCTTTAGCCCATTCAATCATCTCATCTAAGGTGTTAATACCATATTTGGTAACATTCCCTTGATGATCTTTTAGTTTCAACTTCTGGAGGTCCGTCCAATTATAGTTACTCAATTTTCCAGAACCACTCGTGGTCCGATCTAGGGTCGCATCGTGAACCATCACCGGCACGCTATCTTTAGTCAATCGAGGGTCTATTTCAAAGATTGCCGGCGTATATTCGAGTACGGCTTGCATTGCCGCAATGGAGTTCTCGGGCATCCCTTTTTCTATTGTTCCGCGATGACCACTGATAATCTTTTTGTCGGGTGCGTAGCGAAAATACTCATACATCTGTTCGACCGTTTTAAAATTCACGGTGTGCAGCGTCTGCGCGCTTGTGGGAAGGACATTAAGCCCTGCCCACATCGTAATTAATAAAATTCCCTTTTTTAACATAATAATCTTTTGCGTATCATTAAGCATTTAGTTTTAACAAATTGAATCCTGAATTCGCCGTTAAAGTCAGCTCGGTTAATGCCGAATTTTCCTGTACTAACATACGGTAATTTCTCAAGGGCATACCTAGTTTAGAGGCCATAAAAAAACGGTTAATACCGTTGTGTCCAACAACCAGCACCATTTTATTATCATACGTGGTTAACAGCTCATTGTAGAACGAACTTAGACGTTCTAAAACCTCTGCGCCAGATTCTCCGGTTCCGCCGGCACGATTATGAAAAGGATCGACAAGCCAGCTATTCCAATCTTGGCCATCGGTAACTTGAAACTCCTCGGGACGACGTCCTTCCCACTGACCAAAATCTATCTCGATCAGTCTCGGATCGGTTTGCACAATTTGGCCACCGCGAGAGGCAATTTCCGCTGTCTGTCGTGCACGAATCAAGGGCGAGCAAAAGATCGCGTCGAAATCTCTATTGGCTAGCAAATCTCTCATCTTTTCGGCCTGCTGCACGCCGAGGTCTGTCAAGCCCACGTCGGTCCGACCACAATACTTATTGCCATCGGCATTATAGCTCGTCTGACCGTGCCTTAATAAACAAATTTTTAACATATGTCTTATTCTAGGTAGCCTAAATCGATAAGCTTTTTCTTAAAGTTTTTATACTGCAGTTCATAGGCCTGTACAAGTTTGGCCTCGGGCATAACCTTCTTGTCGGCGCTTGTCATATTTTCACAGGCCTGGGTGAGGGTACTATAGAATGTTTGTGAAGCCGCAATTATCGCTGCACCCAATGCGCCGCTGGTCTCTTTGCAGCGAAATATGGGCAAATTCAATACCGAAGCGCGTATCATGAGCCAGACATCGCTTTTGCTTGCCCCGCCGGCGGTATAAACGGCGCCGACTTTCTCCCCAGAAAGCTCTTCAATACACTCATAGGCGAACCGCTCAAGAAACGCCACACCTTCCATATTCGCCGCGTATAGCTCCTGCGCGTTAAGGTTCACAGGCACGATTGCACGTGCTTGGGGCGCCATTATCGGATAACGCTCCCCTTGCTGCTTTAGTGGCCAAGCAAGCTTCCCAGTAGGTATTAAACCCTGCGCGGCCTTATTAAGTTTTTCTAACCCTAAATGTGCAAAGTCGAGTGTAACCCAGTCTGCACCGGTATTACTTGCTCCCCCAGGCATCCATTGCCCTTGCGGATGACGATGACTATAGACTCTTCCTAAGGGATCGTTGACAGCACTTTTAGTCACACCTTTAATGACCATTGTTGTCCCAATCGTGGTATTCCAGTCACCAACTTTCACCGCGCCGGAGGCCATTTGACTCGCGCAACCGTCGGTTAAACCAACTACAAGTGCAACCTCACCAATTCCCCATCGTGCCGCCAGACCACTATCGAGCTTCCCGACAACGGTTCCCGATGGAACAACGCTAGGAAACCAATTCGGATCTAACCCAAGTTCCACGTGGATAAATGAGGGCCATTCTAATTTCTGGAGATCATAACCGGATTTAAGTGCATTGGTATAATCGGTTATTCCATAAACGCTCGATAATTTACCCACAATATAGTCTGCCGCGTGTACCCAGCGTGTAATATGGATCACTTTATCGGGGTTATTTTCCACGTACCACAGGATCTTTGACAACCCACTAGAAGCATTAAAGCCGGTATAACCTTCTGGATTATATTCCTGCGCGCACTTTTTAATTCGCTCGCCCTGCGTGATTGATCGCGGATCGCTATACATAATTGCTTTTGATAGCGGTTCGTTATTTTTATCCAGCGGGATAACTGTTCCAGAAGTAGAGGTCACCGATGCAGCCACGATAGCGCTACGGTCAACATCTTTGGACAGGCTACTTATAAGCTCATCGACGAGTTCCTCGCAGGTTTCCCACCAGGTATTGGTAGACTGTTCCTGGCGAAACAAGTCATCCAAGACAAAATCCTTCTGCGCCCCCGCAATCGTCTCTCCGTGCTGATCAACCAGTAATACGCGCACCCCCTGGGTACCCACGTCAATTCCTAAAAAGTATTTTAGCATCATGAGGCCACTTGTTTAAAAGTGCGCCGCGCATCTTTCCATTCTTGAAAGAGTTGCTCGAATTTCTCGTGTTCTTGAGGAAAAACTTCCTCTTCAAGCCTCGGGGTCTTGCTTTCCACTCCCAGAGCACCGTTGCAAACAAACACACCTCCAAGCACCGATGCCTGCCGGTAGGTGTCGGTGATGCGGATACTTTTTCCAAATAAGTTTGCGAGAAACTCTCGCAGTTTACGACTTTCCATCCCGCCACCACAGGCCCAAATATAATTCTGATCGTGGCTAGACACCGCACACAAAAATTTGTAATTCTCAAAAATCGAACAGGCAATATCCCACAAAATCGAAAAAACAAAACTGCCTCGAGTAAGTTGATGGGAAACGGGCGCATTAAAAATAAACCCACCTTTGGTAAGTGGTTCATCCTCTTCGGCAATCAACGATCCGAGGGAAGCAACACATTGCGCATAGCTAATCTCTTGGAGTTCCTTCTCGATAACATCATAGCCTTCATTGGGGTAAAAGATCTCCTTAAGTCGTTGGTAGTTCAAACCGGTTACACCCGCGTTTGCCTCTAGTATATAGTTGGAATGGTCGATATGCCTACTTGTCCATGTACGTTGGTTTTCATCCTTCTCATAACCGGGAACGATTTTTAATATTGGCGTTGTCGTTCCCGACACGATCACCACATCGTTTGCAGAGGGGTTCATACTGCGAACGGCCATTTGTGTGTCTCCTCCACCGACTACAACAAGTGCTTCATTAGAAACACCTAATAAGTGTGCTATTTCGGGACGCATTTTACCCAGCACGGACCCCGATTCGCGAAGCTGCGGAAGAATGGTCCCAGACAGACCGAACGCCTGAAGTAAATCAGCTGACCAACACTTCCTTTCCACGTCATAAAGTAGTGTTTCGGAGGCTTGTGAATGCTCATAACTTTTGATACCGGAAAACTTATACTGAATCCAGTCCGAGATACTCATCACACACGCCACTTGCTTAAATCGATCGGGATACACCTTAGCAAGCCCTATTAATTTATAAGCCGAAAACAAGGACGTTGGGTAACGGCCAGATAAATTATACACCAAATCTTTATCGATAAGCTCGGACTCCCACTTGCGGCCGCGATGATCAATATTAGGCATGCCGAACTGGTCCATGTCTTGCTGATCGACGGTGACTATACCCTCCCGCTGGCTGGTTGCGATGACTGCTGTAACTGTAACGTCACCGGCGCTTGCTAAAACCCCTGCCGAAAGCCTTAAGATTTGCTCCCATAGCGCCTTAGGTTCAAAATAAATTGAATCCTCATAATTAGCGTCGGTGATATAGTGTACGTTTTCCCTTTTTATCGCCAAAATATCCCCAGCGGGCGTCGCTAGTGCTACCCGCGCATTACCAGTACCGATGTCCACAATTAAATAAGCGTATTTCACCTCCATTATTCCTTACTAGCTAATTTCATTTAAAATCGATTTGTTCACCAACTGTTTGATCGCTTTATTGCCTTTGAAAAAGAATTCACGTAAATTGTTATTCATTATAAAAGCATGGTGATCTTCCACTTCGTGCGTCGCCCCAGCGATATGCGGAGTAGCAAGCACCCTTTTATTAAGGATCATCTTGTAATCTATTTCGTCTGGCGGTTCGTTATAAAATACGTCAAGCACTACGCCTCGAATTTTACCCTGTTCAACAGTTGCAAGCAAATCATCTCGATTTACGACCGTAGCTCGCGCAGTATTCACGAATATCGCTTCGGGCTTCAGCAGATCTAAATATTTCTTATCAATCATTCCTACTGTTTCTGCCGTTACGGGTAGATGAATCCCGACCACATCACAAGATGAAAACAACTCCTCTAGCTCCACTTTTATAAAGTTCGAATTGGGATCTGTGTAATAAGGGTCAAAATAGTAAATTTCTGCCGGAAAACTGACCAGCATCCGGGCAATATATTGTCCCACCGCACCAAAGCCTACCATGCCAACTTTTTTTCCTGCAAGCTCATTTCCTTTAAAATTCAAGTACGAGGTATGGGCCCCTTCGCCCCAATTTTTGTTTGCCAACCACTCGACACCCGAAAATGTATGCCGCAAGACAGCGATCACGTTTGCAATAAACATTTCCGCTACCGCCTGAGCATTACGAGCAGGCGTATTAAACACCGGGATACCGAGCTCACTAGCTGCCTTCAGGTCAATGTTCGAGGGTGTTCCACGACATATACCTATAAAAGCTAAATTCGGGTTCTCTTGTAGTACGTCAGCTGTGATCTCGTCGTGTTCAACGATGAGGGCCTCGGCTCTGGATTGCTTTAACAATTCGGATAACTCATTCGCATTATATGCTCTACCATTTGGTTTCCAGGATTTATAAATTACCTCGTCGAATAAAGATTCTAGTTCCGCTAGTGCGCGCTCATTTTCATAAGGGGCGGTAAGCAATACTCTCATATATTAGTTTTAAATGTTTTGTCCATTAATATTTATGTCAGTGTCTGTGGCGCGCTATCGATACGGATAAATTTTGTTAGCACGGCGCTCAATAAATAAAGACCCGCCAGCACCCACACCACTCCTTCACTACCTATGGGTCCGATAAGTATCCCTACGATTGCCGGACCGATGAAAACGGGCAACCCCGCACCAAGGTTTAAGATGGCCATTGCAGCGCCTTTATCCTCTTTAACTAGCGAAGGGACCAATGCCGAAAGTGGTACGTAGCCGGCCAAAAATGCTCCCCAGCAGACACCGGAAGCCATCACGGCCCAATAACTTGCGTTAAATAGCACCGGGGAATAGTAAAAAATAATAGTCGTCAGCGCGCAGCCTACCCCACCAAACCACATAATGGTATTTTGCCAGCCTACTTTATCGCCAACGTAGCCAAACACGAGATTAAATATGATGTTGGCCGTAAATATCGTCCCCCAAATCTGTAGCCATTCTTTGGTATCGAAACCGTGTTCAGCCATATATATCGGCAGAAAGACGGGAAAGGCAAACTGTGCAGTCGTATTTATCACGCGCACGATGCCCCCAATAAGCACTTTAGGTTCTTTTTTGACAATGGTCAAGCCGTTCATCAGCTCCCGTAGTTTCGAACCATTGATTGCCTTGACTTGGAATTTATCCCGATTGAGCACCAAAGCAAAGAAGGCACCAATGAGCACCCACAAAAGGGAACTCCATAGGGTATTTTCATACCCAAAACGCTCGAGTGCCCAGGAAGAATAATAGGCGCCCAAAACATTCAGCCCTCCGGTAAACACAAACCAAAACCAGCCTACAGCCGTCCCCAGCCTATTCTGTGGTACCCGGTAAGTTATCCATACCAAAAACGAGTACGCAAAAAGCGGATACCCAAAGCCGCGCACAGCATAAAACAACAACATGGCATGGTAATCAAGCTGTGCCATCCCTAAACTAACAAAGCCAATCGTACCTATGATATAAAGAAGTAGTCCCATCGCCATTCCTTTTCTAGGTCCGTAGCTCTCTGCGAGCACACCGGAAAACCATGAAGAAATTGCGATTGTAATGCCGTATACGGTGAACAAGGAGGCGGATTGCCCCATCGACATACCTTGCTCAATTAAATAGGGACTTAACCAGCCCTGCTCGACGCCATCGCCCATCATGAAGATCAAAACCCCCAGGTATCCCCACTTTAAATTCCCCGGCATCCAGGGGCCCCGTTCTAATGTCTTTTCCATTGGTATATTCTGTTATAATTAGGTTAACACAAACTAAATTAAATATTTTTCAATAAAAAATAACATTAAATAAAAAATAAAATAATGTTAATAAAGTGTTAACCGAATGAAAATCCCCCTTCAATTGCTTCAATTGGTACTTTTACAGGAGTGTGGTTAAACCATACAGTTTTAAATCCTCCAACACTATTGGGAGTGTGACAAAACATAGCGCACCAAGACATAATTTTCTATCTTTGCAGTAGGAACATAACGAGTTAATGCTTAATTTAGTTATCGAGAAATATCTAAAAAAAGGGAATTGATCTATCAGCGACTTTTTGCAATATTCAATCCGTTGAACATTATATTTTCCGTACGTTAATCTAGATTTATGAAGACAATCACCGAAAGACACGAATATATTTTAAAGAAAATTAAAGCGGAACAGAAAGTTACCATTCAGGAACTCTGTGAAAAAATGAATGTATCGAGCGTTACTATTCGTAAAGATCTAAAAATGCTGGAGGAGAAAAACCTCTTATACCGAACAAAAGGAGGCGCCTCGATCAACAACCCATATGCGATTGACCGTTCAATTTCAATTAAAGAGTCGATCAATTCAGACGAGAAACTTAAGATCGCTAAAAAAGCGGTCGAACTAATACAAGACAACGACTCGATTCTGATCGGATCGGGCACTACAGCATTCGCTGTTGCACGGCAACTCAACCCAACAAACAGCCTGACGGTAATCACTCCAGCACTTAAAGTAGCTTTGGAACTCACGGGCCGTCCAAACGTGGAAGTCCTACAACTTGGAGGACTTATCCGCCCAAACTCTTCATCGGTTTCCGGTCAATATGCGATGCATATTCTCGATGAAGTATCGTGTGGCATACTTTTCATCGGCGTAGATGGTATAGATTTGGATTATGGGGCGACAATTAGTAACCTCACCGAGGCGACCTTAAATCAGAAAATGTTAACCACCTCACAAAAAATTGTTATTCTGGCCGATAGCACCAAATTTGGAAGACGCGGACTGGGAAAAATATGTAATCTTGACGAGATAGATTATATTATCACCGATAAAAACATTCCACGTCAATACCTTCCCACACTTGAAGAGGCGGGCATAAAGGTTATTATTGTCGAATAATTCAATTTTCTCCCATTAAACAATATTCTTGTTGGTTTTACCAAGGCTAAACACATACATTTCAAATTGAATAACGGATTTAGCTATGTGACAATTGTCAACCTATCGCCTTGGCCACCGATCAAGGTGTGACTTGTTAAAGCGACAGCTGATATACCCAGGTTAATTCGCATAAAATCATATAACGTTATTTCAACAATTTATATCTTTACGTAGCGAAAGAACCTTTTTGCAAAAATTTAGTTACACAATACGCTTGCATTTTAAAATTAATTCCTAAATTAGACAAACAGTTCAACTCACCGTTAACTGAATTTAAATCCAAATATAACGTACGATCCCCGAATTCCTTTCGAGGATCGCTACCGGCAAAAAATACTGGTGTCACCTGTACACTTTGCCCGGCACTTAATATGTAGATTTATAATGCTAACACAAACAATTTTAAACACAAACTAACAATTGATGAAACACAGCTACACTATTTACATTCGAACACCCAGCTAACCGCGAAATCATAAGTACACATCAAGCGCAATAATCATTCGGCTAATGCCGGTTGGAACTACATTCTTTGTAATCTCCTACGGCTACTTATGGTAAAAAATTCGACCACTAAAACTATTTAAACAATTTAAACACAAACAATTATGGGAAGACCACAAAAATTCCATAGCATCTCCCTCTCCCCTAAGAGGCTGCTTCGAAATGGGCTTCTGATCTCCATGGGTATGCTCACCATGAGCACTGCCGGGGCCTCAGAAAACACATTATGGAATAAGCGCACAACGCACCCACTACATGCGTTACAAACACCAGTAAAAGGTAAAATCCTAAATCAGACGAATGGCGAACCGATAATTGGCGCCACCATTAGCGTGGTAGGAAAATCTGTTTCCACGCAAACCGACGAAACCGGAAATTTCGAAATCCCAGCAAACGCAAACGACGTCCTTGAAATCACCTACATCGGATTCGCCACCCAACGATACACCGTTGTACAAACGACACAAGAGATTGCTATATCGCTCAACGAAGACAACAGTAGCCTTGAAGAAGTTCTTGTGACGGGTTACGGAACCCAGCGTAAGAAGGACCTTACCGGCGCCGTTGCGGTCGTGGATGTCGCCGAACTTAAATCACAGCCTGCAGCCAGTGCTGTTGAAGCCCTGCAAGGGCGCGCAACAGGGGTACAGATTGTCAATGACGGCGCCCCAGGCTCCACGCCTCAAATTCGGATCCGGGGTTATTCGACCATTAATAACAACGAGCCTCTTTATATTATCGACGGTGTGCCTTATGAAGGCAAACTAAGCTGGTTAAATCAGAATGACATCGAGAGTATGCAGGTTTTGAAAGATGCTTCAGCGGCATCGATCTACGGGTCACGGGCGAACAACGGTGTAATCATCGTAACAACCAAATCGGGTGCCGTAGGACCAACAAACATCACTTTCGATGCCTACGCTGGCGCTGCCGTACCCAAAAGCGAAGCGTTTCCAAAGATGCTCACGCCGCAACAAATTCTAGATTATGACAATCAATTCAACGGCACCAATTTAGCACTACAAGATTACTTACTCGCCGGATCAAAAACGAACTGGGATATCACCCCGGATGATATTGACATGAGTAAGTATAATTATAACGCAAAAGACAGGGCGTCGTTCTACCAAATTACAAAGGCAAACAAGGCTGGTACCAACTGGTTCGACGAGCTTACCGAAACCGCGCCAATACAATCGTATCAACTTGCAGCAAACGGCGGTACAGACAAAGCGACATACGCCTTTTCGGGTGGTTATTTGGACCAAAAAGGTACCATGATCCATACCGGCTTCCGGCGTTATAGCGTGCGCACCAATACCCAATTTAAAGCATTCAACAACAAGCTCCGGTTCGGGGAAAACATGTCCTACACGTATTCCGAGGGGTACGGTCTGGGTGTGAACACGAACACCGCCGGAAACTACATCGGAGAGGGGTCGGTTCTAGGTTTTGCTTACCGTATACAGAATATCATTCCTGTATACGATGAGGGCGGCAACTTTGCTGGATCGTTTGGAAATGGCTTAGGGAACGGGGAAAACCCGGTCGCCATGGCTTATCGTCAAAAGGACAACATAAATCGCAACAATACCTTCTTTGGAAATGCTTTTGCAGAGTACGATATTATTGATGGCCTGACGCTTCGCACGAGTTATGGGCTTCGGTACGATAACTACAACGGCGTAAGCTATACGTATCCTAACCCTGAATTTTCGGAAGGGAACTTCAATAATGGAATGAGTGAATACCACGGCTATACGACCGAGTGGACCTGGACTAACACCTTAAACTACAAACCAAAACTTGGTGAGGATCATAGTTTAAATGTGATGGTCGGTACCGAAGCTATCAAAAATCGTAATCGCGAGATTAGCGGCTCTAGAAACGGCTATTTCATCATGAACAGCCTGGATTATCTTTATTTGAATTCCGGCAGTTCGAATTTCAATAATAGTGGTGTCGGTTCTATAGGCACAATGTTCTCGATCATGGGGAAAGCAGACTACGCTTTCAAAGACCGTTACTTATTAAGTCTAACCCTCCGTCGTGACGGTTCCTCGAATTTTGGTGAGGAGAACCTTTATGGCGTATTCCCGGGTGTGAGTGGTGCTTGGCGTATTTCTGAAGAAGAGTTTGCCCAAGATGCAGACTGGTTAACTGACTTGAAATTAAGAGCCGGTTATGGTGTTACTGGTAATCAGCGAATTCCTAGCTCGCAATTCCTAAATCGCTATTTGGCTTCGTTAACAGAGTCGTCCTACCCAATTAATGAAGGGGTTGTCAATGGTATCTGGCAGAAGAACTACGCCAACCCAGACATCAAATGGGAACAGGTAAAGGCGTTAAATATTGGTGTTGACTTCACATTGTTTAATGGTGACTTCGACGGATCTTTTGATTGGTTTGATAAAAAGACAACCGACATGCTCTTCCGTGTACCGCTACCTGCTGCTGCTTCTGGCCGCGCGATACCGCCTTACCAAAACGTTGGGGACATGCGTAACAGTGGCGTCGAGCTGTCTTTAGGCTACCATTATGGTCGTCGCCAAGAAAAACCTTTCACCTTAGACCTAGCGGCTAATATCTCCCGTTACGTTAACGAAGTGGTCGCCCTTACTCCATCCATCACCCAAGTAAACTATGGCGTATTTAGAAGTATGGAAACTTCCCTGTTAAGAAAAGGAGATCCGGTGGGCTCTTTTTATGGTTACCAAGTTGACGGAATATTCCAGAGCGCAGAAGATATTCAAAATTCCGCCTCGTACGAAAATGCGAGACGAGGAGGCCTAAAATATACGGACATTAACGGAGATGGTGAAATCACTCCAGAAGACAGAACAATTATTGGAAGTCCGCATCCAGATTTTGTGTACTCGTTAAACGTAAACGCGGCATACAAAAACTTCGATCTATCGCTCTTTTTCTACGGATCCCAGGGCAACGATCTATACGAGGCTACGCGCTATTTCACCGATTTCGGGGTATTCAAAGGGCAAAAAAGCACAAGGTTGTTAAACTCATGGAGTGAAACAAATACCGGAAGCGATGTACCTTCACTTGCCAACCCGAACGATAAAACGAATCCTTTAGAATATGCGACGTCATCGTATTACATACAAGATGGTAGCTTTCTAAAGCTAAAAAATCTACAAATTGGTTATAACATTCCGACTACTAAATTATTTGGAGAAAACAGTACGTTTAACAAGTTTAGGGTATACTTTGGTGTAACCAATTTGTTTACGATCACCAAATATGAAGGTCTGGATCCGGAGATTACGGCAACACCGTCAGACTATCCAGCCTTAGGTGTTGACTTTGGCGCATATCCACAAGCACGCCAATATACATTTGGTCTTAATCTCGGTTTTTAATCGCTTATAAATTAAAAAGAACTAACATGATACGAAATAAATTAATGATTCTTTTAGGTGCAGGAATGCTATTAGCAAGCTCCTGTGGAAAAGAATTCTTACAGAAATTACCACAAGGAGAGCTCGCTGAACCACAGGTGGGTAATTCCGATGGTGTAGAAGGAGCGTTAATCGGAGCATACAGCATCCTCAATGGAAACATAAGTGGGACTTGGGGTCACTATGGCTCCGCGCCTAGTCAATGGGTTTTCGGCGAACTTGCCTCAGACAACGCACATAAAGGGTCCGAATTAACCGACCAGACGCCAATGAATGAGATTGAGGCTTATGGAACAATCAGTACGAACGATAATTTAAGTACAATGTGGCAGGTATATTTCGAGGGTGTCCTTCGTTGTAACAACACGCTCAAACTCTTGAATGCCGATCAGACTGGAGCACAAGAGGTTTCTGCCGACCGCGCAATTGAGATACAGGCCGAATCAAGAATGCTACGTGCCCATTACTACTTTTATCTGTGGCGCGTTTTCAGAAATGTACCGCTGATTACCGAAGAAATGACCACCGAGGAGGCGCAAACAATTCCCAACGACCAGGATATACTACCGTTTGTTGAAGAGGATCTTAAATTCGCTATCGAGAACTTGCCTGAAACAAAAATTAATGAGGAATACGGCAGAATGGACAAAGCAACTGCCCAGGCTTATCTGGGAAAGCTCTACCTGTACCAACAGAAATTTCCGGAAGCCTTAGTACTCTTCAAGCAAGTCATGGCTGGCAAAGATCTTGTCGCTATGCCTTTTTGGAATAACTTCGATGTGACCCAGGAAAACGGCCCTGAAGTAGTTATGGCATCCAAGCATGCTATAAATGACAATGGTTCTTCCGATAACGCAAACGTTGGCGATATGCTTTCAGGATTGTATGGAAGTTCACCGGTTGGATGTTGTGGATTTTACCAACCGTCTATTGACCTTGTCAACGCCTACCGCGTTGATGCAAATGGATTACCTTTTTTAAATGGTGAATATAGAGAAGACCCTTATACCTCAGATCTTGGCAAGGCAGACAACTCGTACGAGTTGGATGTACAGCTAAAATTCGATCCACGATTGGACTACACCGTGGGACGTCGCGGCGTTTCATACCTAGACTACGGTATTATGCCGGGTAATGGATGGATTCGCGATGCGAACTATGCAGGCCCCTTTGTAGGGATTAAAACGATGGTTCCCCAATCACAATTTGCGAACGAAACTGCCCCAGGGGAGAAATATGTAACCGGACTCGACGTCAACATCATCCGTTTAGCGGATGTCTGGCTGATGGCTGCCGAGTGTGAGGTAGAAGCAGGAAACTTATCGGGCGCAATGGAGCTCGTAAACGATGTACGTAAGCGTGCTGCAAACCTTGCACCGAAGAAAACGGCCGATGGAGCAAATGCAGCAGACTACACGGTAGAACCATACGCTTCGTTCCCGAATGCAGAATATGCAAAAGATGCAGTGCGATTCGAACGTCGCCTTGAGCTCGCTTTAGAAGGGCATCGATTTTTTGATTTGGTACGCTGGGGTATCGCAAAAGAGACCATAGAGTCCTACTCTACATTCGAAGGAGGCTTCCTACCTTCGTACAAAGGTTTGACTTTTAGCGAAAAGGATGAATACTGGCCTATTCCTCAGGCGGAAATCGACCGCAGCAACGGCGTGTTAAAACAAAATTAGCTTTTAAGCTAGACCCGTCCAGAATGGGGTAATCGGAAATCCGATTACCCCATTCTATTTTTAGTCGATTAATATCAGTTGTACGCCCGAACGTTTTCCCCTACGAAGCCTCGCGTAGTGGAAACAGCGCGCTTCTTTATGTTCCTTGTCGATCAGTTTAATAAGCTCCCGGATCAACGAGGGATTCTCAATTGGACTGCTTTCACCAGGATCGACAGAAAGATCGTCGGCTAGAATAAAAACGATATTAGGTTTATGTAGCTGCGCATTTTCCGTGATGCTAAATAGACAAAAAGCTTGCAAAAGAAGCTCCTTTTTCGTGCAGTATATAAATAACAAGACTATTGACCCATTGAAAATATATTTTGATAGCGAATATAAATATTATCGAAAAAACAACATGCGCTCCCGTAAATTGCATAATCGATAAACGCCGTACAAACACCGAAAACTATCCCCAACAATAAGGTGCACGGAATTAATTAACAAAAAAGTGTTATATTTACTAAACGCCAGATAAAGGCATGTAGGACCTCAACTTTAGTCCATTTTAAAAATGAAAAAATTAATCAACCATTTGACAGCTCGTATAGGAATACTTTTATTAATGCTATTAATCGGCGGAAGCCCTTTTGTACAAGCGGGTCAGAAACCGTCTTATTTCCAGCTCAAAGTATATCATTTTCAAACACCTAATCAAGAGAAGGCAATTGACCAATTTTTAGCCCAAGCGTATATTCCGGCCATGCACCGGTTGGGTTTCAAGCAGATTGGAGTTTTTAAACCGCTGGACAACAAAAAAGAGAGCGATAAGCTCATATATGTACTGTCCACGGCCAACGAATTGAAGAAATTCGCAAATCTAGACGTGGAGATCTTAAAGGATGCCCAATATATCGAAAAAGGCAAGCCCTATTTAGACGCACCGCACAATGAGCCGCCATTCTCCAGAATCGAATCAATTTTAATGAAGGCTTTTCAAGGAATGCCTGATTTGTCCATTCCGAAGTTAAGTTCGGACAAGAGTCTGCGCGTCTATGAATTACGGAGCTACGAAGGCCCGACCGAGAAGCTATCGGCCAACAAAATCAGCATGTTTAATAATGGCGAAATAGACATTTTTAGCAATCTTAATTTCAATGCCGTTTTTTACGGTCAGGTGATTGCTGGAAGTACTATGCCCAACTTGATGTACTTAACTTGTTTTGAAAATATGGCAGATCGCGAAGCGCATTGGAAAGCTTTCGGTCCACCGTATAAGGCGATGGACGAATTACCACAATACCAAAACAACGTGTCTAAAAATGTTACTATACTTTGTGCTCCAACTTCGTACTCTGATTTCTGATCACGCTCTTCATGTCTAGAATTGAAGCGTGAATATACTACCGGTGCCTTCTTGACTATCAACAAAGATATTTCCGCCATGCAATAACATAATTTGCTTGCTTAAAGTCAGACCAACACCCGTTCCAGTCTTCTTAGTGGTAAAGAAGGGTGTAAATATTTGCTCCTGAATCTCTGTGGACATCCCAACTCCATTGTCTTGTATTTTTAATTGAATATGGTCCTTCCCGTCGATGGCTGACAGACTAATATAAGGACTTTTAACTTCCTTCACCGCTTCGATTGCATTCAGGAGCAAATTGATGAGTATCTGCTCCAAAAGGTTAATATCCGCAAGAAGAACCAACCTGGTATTCTTAATAATAATATCAACATCAATATTTTTCTGTATCAAGTTTGGTTCTAAAAGTTTATATATATTCTCAAACAGCTGTACCACCAGAATTTCCGACAATTGCGGTTGGTCGACCTTATTTATCAATCTATAACTTTTAGCAAACTGCAATAACCCTTCACTTCGACGTCGTATCGTGAAGATTCCCACTTTTAAATCCTCTATATCTTTCTCTGCTTCCCAATGTTCCAGTCGTTCATGCAGCGTTTCAGCTAAGGAGCTAATCGGAGCAATGGAGTTCATGATTTCATGTGTCAGCACTCTCAATAATTTGTGCCATGCTCTAGTCTCAGTTTCATCAATTGCTTCATTAATATTCTGATAGACAATTATCCGGAAAGCGCCCTCTTGGGTTTCAAATCCCGAACTCTGCATAAATAGCTTTATCTTTCCTTTGCTGGAATGAACGGTTTCCATCTGATGCTTTCCAACCTGCAGTTGCAGCGTTTTCTCGTAAAGGTCGGGGTGTCTTTTCTGCAGCCCCACGATATTACCCAGATGAGGAACTTGAAACAAGTCTTTAAAAGCGTCATTCAACCATACAATTTTGCCTGAATCTGCGTGATAGAATATTATCGCAGTATCTAACATGTTGATTACCTTATCTAGATACTGCTGTTGTAAAGCTTGATCGATACTAATATTCTTATATACCTCATTAATTTGGTTGAAAGCAGAATACATCTGCCCCTCTACAGATTTGCGGCGCTTCACTTTAAATCGACGTGTGAAATCACGATACTTTACCGCCTCTGAAAATTCTACTATTTGCTTTAGGAGTAACCTTTGAATAGAAAACCAGCGAAAGCCCATTAGTACCGAAAAGATAAAAGCAAGCCCCGCGTATAGATAATATCCTTTGAATACCAAAAAAGCAACACCTACTGCAAATGCCATTAACAACAACATTTTGAAGAAATCTGTTACGGCGTGACGAGTCATAGGTTAAAGATTATATTTCTCCAGTCTACGGTACAGTGCTGCACGTGTTAGGCCTAATTCTTTGGCTGCCTTACTGATATTTCCATTATAACGTTCGACGGCCAATTTAATCGCTTTACGTTCCATTTCTTCCAAGTTGTGCGAAGAAACGTCAGCCCCCAACGGGCTCGGTGATTGGCGTTCTATGGGTGAAAACAAGATATCATCCGCATGAATCGTCAAATGTTCAGACATAATTACCGCTCGCTCTATACTATATTGTAATTCACGAACATTGCCGGGGAAATGGTAACCTTTTAGCTTTGCTAACGCACTCGGCTCCATACCTATGATATCCTTATGGTATTTAGCATTATAGATCTTCAAGAAATGATTTGCCAGCAAAGGGATATCCTCAGCACGCTCACGTAACGCTGGAACCTGGATCTCGAGTGTATTAATACGATATATCAAGTCTTTACGAAACCGCGTTTCATCGGCTAAGGCGCTCAAAGCGACATTCGTTGCAGTAATCAAACGAATATCAACAGGAACAGATTGATTTGACCCCAAAGGCACAACTGATCTATTTTGTAATACGCTCAATAACTTGGCTTGTTGTTGCAGCGTAATATTACCAATTTCATCCAGAAATAAGGTTCCGTTATCCGCATGTTCAAATCGTCCTTTTCTATCCTCACGCGCATCGGTAAACGCTCCCTTTTTATAACCAAACAGTTCGCTCTCAAATAAAGTTTCGGTTAATGCGCCGACATCGACCTTCACAAAAGATTCTTTTGATCGTGTTGAACGCTGGTGTATGGCATTTGCAACGAGGTCCTTTCCTGTTCCGTTCTCTCCCAAAACAAGGATGTTTGCCTCCGTTGGTGCAACTTTGTCTAGCTTATACTGTAGATCTTCCATAATTGCAGATTGGCCAATGATACCGTTCTGCTCTCGCAAATTAAAATCCGAAGGTGTTTTTTGCTTCGGACTATTTTCCGCATATATATTTCTTAGTACATTAACGAGCTGTTCATTTTGCCAAGGTTTAACTATAAAATCTGAAGCGCCTTGTTTTAAGGATTTAACGGCTAAATCTACTGCACCATATGCCGTGATCATGATGACGTTAATTCTCGGAAATTTGGACTTTATTTTTGACAGCCAAAATAACCCTTCATTACCCGTGTTCATTGCGCTTTTATAATTCATATCCAGCATGACGATATCGATTGAATTCCTCTCTAGGGTATTCATCAATCGCTCCGGATTATGTTCTACCAACACTTCCTTAACATTAGGTCTTAATAAAATTCGTGTGGCAATTAATAAATCCTGATCGTCATCAACAACTAGTATGGTCGCTTTTTTCATTTGAACGAAGTTACTCATAAATCTAAGGATCCTACATAATAATCATTCACATATTTTTGCATTAACCACTCGTATTGACTAATTATTAGTTGACTACGGGTGGCGTCCAATTTATTCTTGGCCGTTAAATAAATAACTGAGTTACTATTTCCCGATTCAAAGTGAACCGTAGCTATACGAAAGGCCTCCGCATAACTTGCTTCTTGATCCCGTAGGTTTATCACGTTTTTCTGGGAAATATCTAGATCAAACACTGCCTGCGCTGTTTTCGTTCGCAGAAGATTCGTGAAAATTTCTTTGTTCAGCTCCGCTTCGTTCAACGACACCTGTGCCAGTTTCACTTGGGTGCGGTTCCTAAACTGATTAAAAATTGGTACAGATAGTGTTATACCGACGCCTTTGCTCAGGTTATTCTTAATTTGAGTAAATACCGCTCCCTCTCCTTTGCTATAATTTGAGTTCATGCCCCCATTTAGCGAAAGACTAGGCCACAGCTCGGATTTTACGACCTTCACTCCGGTCTGCATTTCTTTGATTCGCCAATCCAGTGCTTTATATTGGGGCAAGGCTATCATTGACTGCTCAAATAAAGACTCAGCATCACGAGCAGCAATGTTCGACGGAATATCTATTGATTGCAATTCCCCCACACTTTGTACGGGCACGTTCATTAATTCCGCCAGTGTAACGCGTGCATTATGCAATGTTTGCCGCGTTAGCTCTACGCTATTCCGGTCGCTGCTATATTGTCCTTTAATATCGTAAAAATCTCCGGGGTTGGTCGCTCCCTCATTATTAAGGATCTCATTTCTATGCAGCTGTTCAGTTGTTACAGCTAACTGCCCTTCCGTCTGTTTTAGCATATCTTGCGCAGTTAACACTTTTACGTATGCCTCGATAACGTCTAATTTCAAATCGTTAATTGCACCCTCATATTCCAACTTGCCAGCATCGAGCGCATTGGACTTCATACGTATGTTGTGAAGGATATAAAAACCATTAAAGATCGGAACATCTAGGCTGAGCGATTGGCCTCCCGAACTATTATTGTTATCTATAAATTGGTTGGTCGTCGGGTTAATGGTTTTCCCCTGCGAAATATTGTGCGAAACACTTCCGTTTATAGAAGGTAATCGATCGTATTTAGCTTGTTTATGTGTAAGTTCGAAGCGCTCGACATTCAGTTCCTCTCTTTTTAGAGTCGGATTATTTTGGATCGCTTGCTTGACGCAGTCGGCTAAAGACAGGAGGCCATCCTGTCCTTTTGCCAAACTAACTATACAACAAACTAAATAAACGACACAAAGTAAATTACATTTCATTTAACAACTATTTCATTCCGCATTTCACAGGTTGTGCCAAACAAATAAAACAGTGATTATCAAATAATTAATCTTTCACTATTTTTCAAGTTGTTCGAAGCCGAACAGCCTACTGTTCACTTATGAACACCACAAGTAAAATTGCTCCTTAAAATGAGAATATAGCCCTATTTAAGAATAGACGAGACGGTGTTCGTTGCGTATTATAGAGAATAGCTACGAAAAAATGCGTACATTTTCGCTGGTCTGCGGCATGTGATTTATACGTTTGTTCACCAACGCACATTTACTGTTCGCTTTCGAACAGTCCCCCCCGAGCAGCGATCCGCAAGAAGCTATTTATCAGTTTATTAAAAAACTGGCACACACTTATATATAGATTATTCAAATTTGAATATTGACGTAAATGGACAGACCGATTAAACAAAACAAGTGGAATACAAAAAGAATATTGACATTGGTCGGAATCGTAGGCATAATAGCCTTGATTGGTGCTAGTTATTATTATACTAGCGGAAACAGAAGATTAAACGTAGACGCTGAACGCCTTTCGATCTACGAGGTTAAGGAAGGTGCCTTTCAGGAATTTATTCCCATTAACGGTTCGGTATTGCCCATTAGCAGTATTTATCTGGACGCCTCGGTTGGTGGGCGTGTCGAGGAAAAATACGTTGAAGATGGCGCCCAACTTAAAAAGGACGATCCAATCATGCGCCTTTCCAATACGGATATGGAGCTCAGTTTAATCCAGCAAGAAACGGAGGTTTTAAATTTATTGACACAGGCTCAGATTGCACAAACCAATGCCCAACAGGTATCCATTAACAACAGAAATCAAATGGCCGACGTGGAGCAGGCATTTAAAGAAGCAGAACGAATTTACAGCCTCAATCAGCGATTGCTGGATGAAAAGGCGATTGGTTCGCAGGAATATCAAAAATCATTAAATGAATATAACTATCAGAAAGAGCGTATCAACCTGACCAAACAGATCTTACAACAAGATGAGGTGTCTACAAATCAGAAATTGAATCAGGATCGTGAAACATATAAACGTACACAGAATGCCTTGGAATTAATGCGCAAAAAGGTTGGCGACCTAATTCTGCGCGCACCGGTAGATGGTCAGTTAACTTCATTTGATGCGGAGATTGGACAGAACAAAAGCCCGGGCGAGCGTTTAGGACAGATCGATGTTTTAACAGGCTTCAAAGTGCGGGCAGAAATTGATGAGCATTATATTAACCGCATCTTCCCTGATTTACGAGGTTCATTTAGCATTGGAAACAAAGCCTACGATTTAAAAATAAAAAAAGTGTATACCCAAGTGAAAGATGGTCGGTTCCAGGTTGATATGGAATTCATCGGCGAGCGTCCACAGACCATCCGTCGAGGGCAGACATTAACCATTCGTTTAGCCTTAAGTGATCAGACCAAAGCGGTCTTATTAGCAAAGGGAGGCTTCTACCAACAAACAGCCGGAAATTGGATCTTTATGCTGAATAAAGATGGTAATATAGCCTACCGAACAGAGATTCAGGTGGGGCGACAAAATCCCGAATATTTTGAGGTGTTAAAAGGTTTGAAGCCGGGAGATAGAGTGGTCGTGTCGAGTTATGAAACGTACGATAAGATTCAGGAACTCAAGATACGGAAATAGCTTAAAATTCGGTCTGGCCGAAGTCTGACGAAAATATACGTAAACGTAAATAAGGGCTATATACTCCCTTTAATTAAGTACCATTGAAATGCTAAAAAGTTACATCAAATTTGGACTCCGCGCTGTAACGAGCGACAAAAAATCTTCGCTATTACACATCGTGGGCTTGAGTATAAGCTTAGCCTCTGTAATACTAATTTCTTTGTGGATTAATGACGAGCTAAGCTTCAATACGGCATTCAGCAAGTACAGCAGAACATATCAGGCCACTGCACAATTCGATAAGCATAGTGAAAAGTTCAATTACACAGTACCCGCACCTATTGCAACAATTGGGAAAACAGAGATTCCGGCAATTGAAGACGCTTGTCGAATTTTCAAATCCGCTAAAATAGCGTTTAGCAATGGTCAGTTAAGATACGATGAAAGTGGGATCTATGCGGACAATTCCTTTTTTAACTTATTCGATCTTCCATCAAAGTTTATAGACACGGAAAAACCCTTCTCTTCGCATAGATCTATTGTTATTACGAAATCACTGGCAGATAAATATTTTGGCACCCAAGACCCATTAGGTCAAACCATTGAACTACAGCTCGATTGGATTCTGCAAACAAAAACAGAACCGTTTGTGGTTTCCGGTGTCATCGACAACTTTCCAGAAAACAGCTCTCTAAATGGAGATTTTATATTACCAATCGCCTTACTAAAAAACATCCGGGGGAACGATTTTGACATGCAATGGGGAAATTTTCAATATCAAGTTTATTTTCTATTAAGTAAAGATTCCGATCCACAGGCGGTATCAAATCAATTAACCAACATGCAGAAAAAGAGATTTCAGGATGTCGATGGTACAGCTGCAAACGAAGGGTTATATCGGAATTTCAGTTACTTTTTACAACCAATATCCGATGTGAATCTCTATAGTCCCACCGGAAAAGATAAAGGCATGCAATTAATCTATACATTCTGTGGAATAGGATTGGCCATCCTTTTGATCGCCAGTGTGAACTATGTCAATTTAGTAACGGCAAAAACAACAAAAAGACGGAAAGAGATAACTCTTCGGAAAATAGCTGGCGCAAAAAAAACAGATCTATTTTTTCAATATGTAGCAGAATCTGGCACTATCTTTCTCATCGCGTTGCTAATTGCAATTGTTTTGGCCTATCTATTCATACCTCTTTTCAACGATTTGTCAGGGAAAAATTTGACGATGGATCTTCGATCAAAGAACATCTATTTAATATTTGCGATTACATTTTTCACCACATTTGTTTTTGCAGGTATTTACCCGGCAATTCTTTTCTCTCGTAATAAACCTACAAGCCTATTCCAAACAAACACAACTTCTTTTGGTAATAAAAATAACCTAAGAAAACTCCTAGTTGTATTACAGTTTTCCTTTACTGTCGTTCTGATAATATCGACAATAACATTTGGAAGACAATTGCATTTTATGCGGAAAATGGATCTTGGCTACGACAAGGAAAATGTCTTCTTATTCGAACAAAAAAATTTTCTCGCGCGCTACGATGCAATTCGCGACGAGTTAGAGAAACAACCTGGAATCCTAGGCGTTACTGCGGCAAGTAGCGATTTAAGTAACTTCGGGTCGGAAACAGCGGACATCAATTGGGAAGGAAAATCTATCGATCAGATAAATTTTTTTATTACCCAAGTAAGTATAGACCGGAACTTTACAGAAGTCATGGATATTCCCCTTAACCAAGGAATAGGTTTTACCGGTACTGCCGCAGACAGCAACCACGTCATACTAAATGAAACTGCCATAAAAGAAATGGGAATAAAAAACCCAATTGGAAAAACGATTGATTTCCACCAACGGAAATTTACAATTACAGGTATCACAAAGGATTTTAATTTCAATGATTTAAAGACAGAGATCAAACCCTGTATCCTCTTTATGGGAATGGGATTTGCTTTAGGTGGAATGTATGTAAGAACGGCCCCAGATAAAGCCGATATTGCAATTGAAGCCGTAGAAAAACTCTGGTCAAAATATAATCCTGAAACAGAGTTTAACTATTTTTTCTTAGATGATGCTTTTGATCGATTGTACAAAGAAGATATTGTAAGCGCACAATTAGTGACGATTTTTTCAGTACTTGCTATTCTATTGTCCTGTATGGGCCTAGCAGGTCTAATTGTTTTTACGACCGAGACCAAACTTAAAGAAATTGGAATACGGAAAACTTTAGGGGCTTCAGTAAATAGCATCGTCTTATTAATTGTTAAAGAGTATATGGCACCTGTTTTCATAGCAATACTTGTCGCTTTTCCGGTCGCATGGCTTATCGTTTCAAAATGGTTAGAAAATTACGTGTATCGAACACCCGTAGACGGGTGGATTTTTATATTATCGGGAGTCGTAACAATAATTTTGGTCTTTTTGACTGCCGCCAGGATATCTATCAAGGCGGCAAAAACAAACCCAGTAAACATCTTGAGAAACGAATAATTAATTATAAACATTGCACCAAATTTTAAAGAAAACAACATGATAAAAATATCCAATCTTCAAAAATTTTACCGCACCGAGGAGGTGGAAACGGTTGCGCTGAATGACGTGAATATTCATGTCAAGGAAGGAGAATTTGTAGCGGTAATGGGGCCGTCAGGCTGTGGGAAATCTACGTTACTAAATATAATCGGTCTTTTAGATGATTTAGATGAAGGAAGCTATCTTTTTAACAACATAGAGGTTGCCAAATTCAAAGAGAGCAAACGTTCTGATTTACGTAAGCATAACATAGGTTTTGTTTTCCAGAGCTTCAACCTTATCGATGAGTTGACCGTCTTCGAAAACGTGGAGCTTCCGCTAGTTTATACGAATGTACCAGCTGCCGAACGCAAACGACGTGTCGAGGAAGTATTGGAAAAGGTACAAATTATGCACCGCCGCAATCACTTCCCACAACAACTTTCTGGGGGTCAGCAGCAACGTGTGGCAGTAGCACGTGCTGTTGTAAACAATCCGAAATTAATCCTTGCTGATGAGCCGACCGGGAACCTCGATTCTAGTAATGGGAACGAGGTAATGCAGTTGCTTACCGAGTTGAATGAAGCCGGAACAACGATAGTCATGGTTACCCACTCGGAGCATGATGCAAAGTTTTCCGATCGGGTAATCAGAATGTTAGACGGGCAGGTTATTTTGGAAACAGCGACGGTACTTTAACCAATAGAATCTAATCAAAAAATTATTAAGCAAATCGAAACTACAAGGAACTAACTGATAATGATCAATCAGAAAATCCTCCGGTTGCTGATTTACACACCAAAAAATTACCATGATTAAGAATTATTTTAAAATTGCATACCGAAGTCTTAAAAAGAACAAAGGATATGCTTCGATCAATATTATCGGTTTGGCGATTGGTATGGCCGCGGCGATATTGATTCTACTATGGGTGAATTCGCAACTGAGTTTTGATAAAATATACCCCAAAGCAGATCAACTATATGGGGTCGGATCTGTAGAGCCTTCTGATGAAGGCCTGTCTGTCTGGTTCTCTACGCCAAAACCACTGGCAAAGGTCGTGAAAAATGAGATTCCGGAAATTAACGTGGTCAGCCGCCGGTCAGCAGCTAAGGGATTTCTATTTACTATTGGAGATAAAAAAATTGTTGCTGGATTTGGGAGCTTCGTTGATTCCACCTTTTTAAACATGTTTGAATTACCCGTGTTAGCGGGTAATGCTAAGACTTCTTTACAGGCGCCTTCGAATATTGTTCTGACTAAAGGACTAGCAATATCACTTTTTGGTTCGACGGATGTTATTGGCAAAACCATAAAGATCGATAGTTCGGAATCCGTGACGGTGTCGGCGGTTTTAATGGATATTCCATCCAATAGTAGATTTGCAGAGTCGGAATATTTTCTACCATGGACGCTTATGGAAAAGATGGGCTACTCTGATGAAAACTGGAGCAACAGCTCAGTGCAGTTATATGTCGAATTAGATCCGCAAGTTAATTTGGAGGTCGTACAACAAAAAATTAAGGGGATCACAAAAAAACATTCAGAACTGAGAACCGAAAACTTCCTCAAACAAATCAACAGACAATACTTATATGACGATTATAAGAATGGTGTAGCTGTAGGTGGAAAAATTGAAATGGTCCGAGTGTTTATCATTATTGCCGTATTTATATTACTAATTGCCTGTATAAACTTTATGAACCTAAGTACTGCCCAGAGTGAGAAAAGGGCAAAAGAGGTCGGAATTCGTAAGGTAATAGGAGCACATAAATCAACTTTAATCTGGCTGTTCCTTTCCGAATCAATGTTACTTGCATTCGTCTCGGGTATAATAGCAATCATGATGGTGGCACTGCTCTTACCTTCGTATAGTAATCTAATTGGAAGAGATTTATCTATTCCTATTGGTGACGTACAATTTTGGCTTTCATTTATTGGCTTTATCCTTTTGACAGGTTTATTAGCGGGAAGCTATCCAGCCTTCTTTCTGTCTTCGTTCCAACCTATTAAGGTTTTAAAAGGAAAGTATGTACAGACTCAACAAAAGTTTAATCCTCGAAAAGCTCTTGTGGTAACCCAGTTTGTTGTAGCCGTAGTCCTAATTATTAGCACCCTAGTGATTCGGCAGCAACTAGAATATGTTCAGGATCGGGATCCCGGGTACCATAAAGAAAACATTATCTACGTCGCTGAATCGGGCGATATTAAAAACAATATCGAGTTAATAAAACAAGCTTTAATGGACAGCGGAATTGCCGCATCGGTTAGCAGAACCATGTCACCAATTACAGAGCGATGGAGTGGCTGGAACGGGTTTAGTTGGGATGGTAAAGACCCCAACAGCATCGTTGAATTTAACCGGCAATCGGCAGATGATAACATTGTAGAAACGGTTGGTTTAAAATTAATTCAGGGGAGGGATTTTGATTTAAAAAAATTCCCTACTGATTCCATGTCGGCGATAATCAATGAAACAGCCGCGAGAACGATGGGCTATAAAGATCCGGTCGGAAATTATTTTAACGATGGTGAAGATCGGTTCCTCATTATAGGGATTGTTGAAGATTTCATTCAAGAATCCCCTTTCCGGTCGGTGCTGCCAACTGTTATCGAAGGGGCAAGTCGCTGGATGAATACCATTCACATCCGCTTTAATCCAGCACTAAGTACCAAAGAGGCCTTGAGCAGATCCGAAGAGATATTCAAACGGTTCAACCCAAATTATCCTTTTGACTATCACTTTATCGACGAGGAATATGCCAAAAAATTCGACGAGACCGAAAGAACAGGCACGTTGGTAACCGTCTTCGCTGGACTCACGATCTTTATTTCATGTCTTGGTTTATTTAGTCTTGCAGCGTATATGGCCGAGAATAGGACCAAAGAGATTGGCGTGCGCAAAGTTCTCGGTGCTTCGGTACTTTCGGTTACCAAAATGCTTTCGAAGGAGTTCGTCATTCTCATATGTATATCCTGCTTAATCGCGTTTCCTGTTGCCTACTGGGCAATGTATAAATATCTTTCGGGCTATGCTTATCGTATAAACATTAGTATGGACATATTTGTCCTCACTGCGGTATTAGCAATCGCCATAACGTTAGCTACAGTAAGCTTTCAGTCCATAAAGGCGGCATTAGCTAATCCGGTGAAAAGTTTGAGGGATGAGTAGCATTGACCTTAGAGAACGTAATCATCTCGTTCAATTCAAAAAAACATGCAATAACCAGCCGAACAGATAATGATTCCGTCAAATAATAAAATTCCTATTTATAAATAGTTATTCAATGAAAAGAATAAATTTAATTTTTAGAAGACTATGGCAAAACAGATTATTTACCATTCTAAATATCCTTGGTTTAGCAATAGGTATTAGCGCTTGTTGGATTATATTTAGAATCGTTAATTATGAGTACAGTTTCGACAAAGGTCATCCCGATAAAGAAATGATTTTTAAAGTCTACAGTACTTCAATCGACGAGGGGCGATCAAATATGTTTGACGGAGTACGTGTCCCTGTAGCCAGATATGTCAAAGAAAATATTGCGGATGTGGAGTTGGTGGCGCCCTCTTACACGTATTATTTTAACAAAATAAAAGTGTTAGAGCGACCTGGAAAAGAGAAAGAAGTCACCAATCGCGAGCAAATTATAGGTACGTATAAAGATTATTTTTCCTTGGTTCCCTATACGTGGTTAGCTGGAAATAAAGAGTCTGTCTTTGTAAACCCTCACGAGGTGGTATTGACAGAGTCTCGGGCAAAAGTTTATTTTCCGGATCTAAATCCTCGAGATATAATCGGTAAAACCGTACGCTATGATACTGTGAGCTATTCGGTTACTGGAGTTATTAAAGATTTGGAAAAAACAACAAGCTTCACGGCAAAAGAGTTCATGCCGCTCTCATCCGAAGACCAGCGGAGTGATAACTGGGGTATGGTGACATCGAACCACAAGCTTTTTGTCAAACTTAATAATAAAAAGGCCGAGCGAACTTTCATCACCTTGTTAGACAAAAAAATTAACGAGATGAACGCCGAAATGAATAGTACCTACAATATAAAACAAGGGTTTGGGCTGGCTCCATTAGATGGTCTTCACTTTCAGCGAGGTATTCACGGAAGCGTCGAGAAAAACATATTATACGGCCTGATTGGGATAGGTTTTTTTCTACTTGTATTAGCTTGTATTAATTATGTTAATTTAACAACAGCACAAGTGCCCATTAGGGCAAAAGAAATTGGGATTCGCAAAACATTAGGCGAGCAACCCCGAAACGTTTTAATAAGCTTTTTGACGGAAACATTGACCATTTCATGCACGGCCTTACTTGTTTCATGGCCTTTAATTAAAGTATTTGAAAACCTTTTCAGTAGTTACTTGCCCGAGGACATTAACAAATATTCCGATGCATTGCCTGTAGCGGTCTTTCTAATTCTTTTAGTCGTTACCCTCACTTTGGCAACAAGTATATACCCCGCATTTCTGATTAATAAAGTTCAGATTGCGGACGTTATCAAAATGAAAAGTGGAGCTAGATTAAAGTTGGGCAGCATCCCGCTGAGAAAAGTGCTGATCGTCTTTCAATTTGTAATAGCACAAATATTTGTTATTTCGACCGTGCTAATGGGTTTTCAGATTCGGTATATGCTAAAGAAGGATCTGGGATTTAACCATAATGGCATCATTACAGTCGATCTTCCTTTTCTACCGGAAAAAAAGATAGATAATAGTCCTGCATTGTTGAAAGAATCCTTAAATAAATATAAGGAAATCCAATCGGTAGCTCTAGGCCACATGCCTATGAGTTCTGAATATTTCGGAAATACCCTCACCATGTCAACCGATACTGGAAGCATTAATATTCAGACGGCAGTTAAGTTCGCCGATGATAAATACCTAGATCTTTACAATTTCAAATTATTAGCAGGCAGAAATTTAGTCCTTACCGACAGTGCCAGTGGCATTATTGTGACGAAAACGGCTATTGAATCGTTCGGGATCAAACATCCGAAAGAAGCTATTGGACAAACACTCACCATCATGGAGAAGCCGAGAACCATCGTCGGGGTTATCAGTGATTTTAATAACACGACCTTGCACCATGGTTTCGAACCATTATCCATATTAACATCAAATCAGAGAAATGATTTACGCGTAATAAATATTAAGCTATCTCGTAATACCGCCGAATGGACGGACGCAATTTCTAATCTTGAAAGTGAATGGAAAAAAATATACCCAAAGAATGTCATGGAATACAAATTCTTTGATGACCAAATGAAAGAATTTTATGAAAGTGATTACCGGCTCTCCAATATAATCAACCTCTCGTCTGGAATCACAATTTTACTAAGCTGCCTTGGCCTGATCGGTCTTGTCACAATTAGTATTAACCAGCGGACGAAAGAGGTGGGGATCCGCAAAGTTTTAGGCAGCTCTGTAAGTAAAATCGTCAAATTACTCTCGTTCGAATATTTAAAGCTTGTGACTATTTCCATTTTAATTGCTACACCCATTGCGTGGTGGGCAATCAATGAATGGCTCGTAAACTTTGCATTTAAAATTGAACTGAGCTGGTGGATATTCACCATCCCGGCAGTAGCGACCTTGTTGATTGCATTCGCAACAATGTTCTACCATTCGTTAAGAGCGGCCACAGCTAATCCCGTGGATAGTTTGCGGGATGAGTAGAAGAGGTTCAGTTAAACCTAGTAAAATAAGATAATTTTGTTCTCCGAGGAAGACTATTCTCAGTAAGCAAAAAGGAGTCAAGTAAACTAAAAAATGTAAATTAGAATTAACAACGTAAAATCGGAGAACAAATATCTGTTCGCTGATTGAAAAAAAACTATGATAAAATTAGAACATATTTTCAAGTGGTACAATGTTGGAGGTGCACGATCCTTTGTTTTAAAGGATATTAATGTAGAAATAGCAGAGGGTGATTTTGTTTCCATCATGGGGCCCTCTGGCTCAGGAAAGTCGACGTTATTGAATGTTATCGGCATGTTAGATGAGCCAGACGAAGGCAATTATTTCTTCTTAGATGAGAATATTCTCAAAATGAAGTCTAAAAAGAGATCTCAACTGTTCCAATCTCATATTGGATATGTGTTTCAGGCGTACCATCTTATTGACGAATTAACAGTTTACGAAAACATTGAAACTCCGTTGATCTACAAAAAATTTTCCTCTTCAGAGCGTAAGAGTATCGTGTCGGATCTCCTCGACCGCTTTAATATTGTAGGAAAGAAAGACCTATTCCCGTCACAATTATCGGGAGGCCAGCAACAAGTTGTGGGCATTGCTCGCGCACTTGCAGGGTCACCAAAATTGTTACTAGCAGACGAGCCGACAGGTAATCTAAATTCCAAGCAGGGAGAAGAGATTATGGAACTGTTCAAACAACTCAACCAAGATGGGGTAACAATTATCCAAGTGACACATTCGGGAAAAAATGCGGAATACGGACATCGCATCCTCAATATGCTGGATGGTCAGGTAAAATAATAAAGATGAACGGTGATAGCGAACAGTAAAATGCTGGAAGTTGAAGGATATCATTATTTCACGTGCATCATCTGACAATACTAAAGATATTGTCCCTTTTATTTAATATCTACAGCAAATTTTATAGAATGCCAAAACACGACACGGTTGTATTTAAAGTATTTAACTGATCAGTTATTATAGAGGTGGTGCCTGACGGGGAACGCCAATTAATTACGAAGCTTCAACTAATATTTTATAGGGAAGAACACGTTTGCATAGTTAGAAAAGGTTGCTATCCAAACTCCTTCACTTCCCAACCTTTTCGATAAGTCCTCCGTAAATATTTGTCAGCTTCAGGATTCATTGGAAATTTCATTTTTGCTGAATCCCATTCTAATAAAGTATTAGGCACCCGGATCGCCACTGTTCCCAATAGAATAGCTTCGGTCATCGGACCAGATTGCGCAAAGTGCGATTCAGGTTTTGTTCTGCCCAAACAGCCTTCTACAAACTGGTGATAATGATTCCTATCTTCCAGCTTAGGGTATTTATCTTTCCCGAATTTACTCTCTGGCAATAGAACTGGAGTTCCTCCATGTGGAATAAGCAAAGCTCCTTCGGTACCAATCAACATCGCTGCTTCCTCTGGATATTTTTCATCATTTTTGAATAATGCTTGTACCTCTGTTGGCGGATAGAATTCGCCATCAAACCATTCTAAAGGTAAAACATCCCCTTCGATCCGCTCATTTCCTGGAAAGCTCCAAGTAATATGATTTCCTTGTGGCCAAGTATCTTCTCGGCGCTCGGTTGAGTCTTTCCAAGATTGCTGCACTTCTGCTTTTACAGTCAAGGGCGCATTTAAGTCTAGGCCTTTCCAAACCGCATCGAAAATATGGCATCCGATATCTCCTGACCAGCCTGTTCCAAAGTCCTGCCAAGTACGCCAAATCCCGGGATGATAAATATTCGATGCAAATGCACGTTCCGGCGCTGTTCCCAACCACTTATCCCAATCTAAAGTCGCAGGCACGGTTTCTGCATTAGCTGGACGAGGGCCTTCCAATCGGTATCCGTCAATACCTGACCGGTTTGAACATAAATAAACATGCTTAACTTTTCCAATATGCCCTTCCTTGATCCATTGAACAGCAGTACGGTCGCCTACTGAGGAGGCAATTTGAGTGCCTAGCTGAGTAACAACACCTTTTTTTACGGCTGCTTGCGTGAGTGTTCTAACCTCAGCAACATCGTGGCACATGGGTTTTTGACAATATACATTTTTACCAAGCGCGATCGCTCCCATTGCAATTACAAAATGGTTATGATCCGGTACAGTTACATTAACAGAATCAATGTTGTTTCCCTCTTTTTTGAGCAATTCTCGCCAGTCTGTATATAATCTCGCTCCTGGCACTATCTCACCAGCCTTCTTCAAATGATTCTCATCGACATCACATAAAGCAACAATTTCAACGTCCGAATGCGATTTAAAATTCTTCAAGTCGTATCCGCCCATACCACCAACACCGATACAAGCATGGCGTATTTTTTTTGCCGGAACCGAGGCAAATACTGAATTTAAAACAAATGGAGCTCCGATTGCAGCTCCTGCAACAGTAAGTATAAAGCTCCTTCTTGACGTGAGATGGTTTTCACTCATAGGTATATGGTTTGGATTACCTAAATATACAGATTAAATGTGAGTTTGTGAAGTTAAATGGAAAGGCCGGCACTATAGAAGAAAGTCAGTTCATTATACGATGTCGGGTAGATCGTTTGTCAGATGTTCGCCAAAAATAAAAAAACCAAGATGTTAATTTCTGTAGCACGCTGGTTTCCCGCGTGAACTTACTGACACAAACTCGAATTCTTTTTGGGAGATTTGAAGCGATTAAATCAACTAAAAGACAGTCCGTACCAAAACGATTTAAATCCGAATAACATTCATTTAACAAAGAGTAAATTCAAATTGTGAGAAAAACCAAATTATACCTTGATGAAAGCATGGTATCGACACAATGTTAAGCTTTTTGGCAGGTATATTTATTTAATTTTTCAGACAGTATAATTTAAAAATTGTAGCTGTCATTATATGGGTCAAATTGCTATACCGCTTCCACCTACCACTTTAATGCCTTTATCGAATTTTTTCCAAAACCTGATATAGCGATAGTCAGCTTCAAATGGTACGGTATTAAATTTTCCCTTCAATTTCATTGTCAATGTAATAACCGCCATATCATCGATAATGTTTAGGCTTTCGATTTTTGGAAGAAGCTCGTCAACCTTCAATGTCCCGTCACGATAGGTATCAAGATCGATTTCCTTAGTTATTACTTCCCCGCTTGGGAGGATAAACAACAGATCATTGTGCAGCAATTCGTCAAGCAACGGTACATTGCCTTCTTTCATTGCGCTATAAAGTTTGTTTTCCTGTTCTAGAATGTTGTTTTCTGTTATTGTATTATCCATAATCTATATATGTTTGCCACCAAATGGAGATTATTCATGTGGTACAAATTTATATAACAAACTGATTAATTAGCTATATCGGTATAAGAAAAACGACTTTTTACAATTAGAGGGATTTACGCCAACGCATCTTTGCAATGTAAATTTAATGTAAGGACAAATGCCAATCTACAACTAAAACAAAGGGTGAAAAAAATGATTAAAATCGAATAACCGGCTAATAAAATCATAATTTTCTCTTTTTGAAACACTTAAAAATAAAGAAAAATAACTTATTATTTAATAAAGGTTTATTTAGGAACTGGGAGTTTGTTCGTCAAATGTTCGTTTTAAACAAAAAAATCAGAATGCTATTTTACATAACACCCTGATTATTAACGTGACCCCGCTGAGGCTCGAACTCAGGACCCACAGATTAAGAGTCTGTTGCTCTACCAACTGAGCTACGAAGTCGTTCAAAACAAATGTAAGGTCAATCCGAAGAATTGTCAATAGTTTTTTTGAGTTTTTTAATTTGATCGATCGTACTGCTTGATAAACAAAGCAATTAATCAATTTGCTACGGTCAATACTGCATCCAGTTCGCTACGAGACACCCTAAAAATTGTTCCGTGTCGAAGCCCTTTTGGGAAAACCAGCTTACCCGAAATATCCTCCCATGTTTTAAGATCTTTAGAACGTATAACCCCAAATCTATTATCGATATATCGATCGAAATATACTGTCCAATAACCATCAATGTTCGCAGTCGTTGGTCCTTCCGCCCAATAGGAACCAGTTATCGGTTTGCTCGCTGGAGAATACGGGCCAGTTAATTTATCCGAATACGCTATTTTAATATTCTTCTGTGCGGGCACACGCGTTTCGTCTTTTATAAACATGACCCACTTGCTACCATCGTGCTTAATAGTAGCGTCGATGCTATTGAATCCCGGCTCATACAAGAGTTTTGTATCGGAGAAGGTTACAAAATCCTTAGTCGTCACATAGTACATTCGATGATTATACCCGTTGTCTTCTTCAACCTGTGTTTCGGGGAATAAGCCTTCTATTGTCGTTGCCCAGTAGATCATGTATTCTTGATTCGCTGGGTCGTAGGTAACCTCTGGCGCCCAAGTATTGCGCGCCTTAGTTTGGTGTTCCATCACCGGGATATAGAGCTGTTCAGACCAATCCACTAAGTTGTCCGAACTGGCATAACCAATTCCTTTTTGGGTCCAGCTGACGGTCCAAACCATATGAAACTTATTGTCTTTCCCACGTATAATACAGGGGTCACGCATCAATTTATCAGAACTCAATTTCGGCGTAAGAAAAGAAGGTGTCCGTTCGATTGTTTCCCATTTAAATCCATCTTCGCTGTAAAGCAAATGCAAGCCATCTTCACCGTTACCAACAAAATAGGAAAACATATATACGCTATCCTTTTGTGCAAAAACGGCAGACAAACTGAATAGTAAAATGGTAATCGAGCAAAGAAAGTGTTTCATCTGAAATCTAAGTTTGGGTGGTTATAGCTGTTTTACAAGTTTACAACTTTTTAATCAAAATTTGATGTAATTTTGCACTCAAACACGGCAGCGATGGAAACTCCAGAAACAGCTCCTCTCGGAGCAAACTACGATAACAGAACGCGCATTCGAATTGCAGTTTCTCTTTTTTACTTTGGTCAAGGAATTGCCTTCGCTAGCTGGGCTAGTCGGATACCAATCATCAAAGGATACCTACAACTTTCTGATGCTCAACTAGGAACAATATTATTAATGTTGCCCATTGGTCAACTTATTACCATGCCGATCTCTGGTAAACTGGTCGGTAAATACGGAAGCCATCGCGTTCTTCCCATTGGCGTAGCAATCTATTTACTCGTGCTTTGTTCGATCTCCCTAGCGACCGATGCGTGGCAACTCGGGTTGTGTCTACTTTTGTTTGGAATCCTTGGAAATATATGTAACATATCGGTCAACACACAGGGTGTACTTGCCGAAGGCGTGTACAAAAAACCGATCATGTCTTCATTCCATGGATCCTGGAGTATTGCGGGGTTCAGCGGTGCACTAATAGGGCTGCTCACCTTGAACCTAGCTATATCAACAGGCTTACACTTTCTCCTCGTTTCGGTGCTCGTCTTTGCAAATATATTCGTCAATAAAAACTACCTTGTCCAAGACGTGTCTGCCAGCACAGACAAGAAATCATTTTCCTTTAAACCCGATAAGCTCCTCATCTCGCTCGGTGTAATCGGTTTTTGTAGTATGGCTACCGAGGGAGCGATGTTCGACTGGAGTGGCGTATATTTTCAGGATATTGTTATGGCTCCAGCAACCCTTACGACTCTAGGATATGCTTCATTCATGGTGATGATGGCCTTAGGTCGATTTGCTGGCGATCGGGTTATCGGTCGTATTGGCCGTAAACGTACGCTGCAAATAAGTGGAATTCTCATGTTTATGGGTATGATGACGGCTGTACTTTTTCCGAGTTTAGTCATATGCACACTTGCATTTATGCTGGTAGGAATAGGGGTTGCCTGTAATATTCCTTCGGTATATTCGGTGGCAGGAAAGCACCCTACAATATCTTCTGGCGTGGCACTCGCAATGGTCTCTAGCGTGAGCTATCTGGGCTTTTTAATGGGCCCTCCGCTGATAGGCTATGTCGCCGAACTCTTTAACTTACGCTATTCTTTTGGCTTGTTTGCTTTCTTTGGATTACTAATGTTGGTGCTTACAACAAGGCTGAAAGCTTTCAACAACGAATAGACCAGTATGCCGAGGGAGAGACCATTCACGCGCCAACGTGCATCCTGAATAGGAAGTTACGGCCGGCCTATAAGTGTCGTCGGCAATACGACAGTCTGGAATTCATCAATGGGGTATTTAGATTCAATTTGCTCTATCAGTAGCTCAGCGGCGCGCTTTCCCATCTCAAAAGCGGGTTGGCGTATAGCCGTAATCGAAGGCGAGAATATATTGAAAACTTTGGAGTTGGTAAAACCGGCAATCGCAATTTTATCCGTATCGATATCCGAGCTTCCCATTGCTGCCTGCAGATATCCAGTGGTCAACTTGTCTCCTGAGATAAAAATAGCATCGTAATTATGCTGCGCGAGTTCATTTACCGCGTTTTCAATTTCCTCCTGGAGAAGTCCACCATATTCACAATACTTTACAAGTTCGGGAAAGTAAGGGAGATTATTGGCGGTTAGCCCATTTTTAAACCCTTCTAAACGTTCCGTGGTAATGGATAGGTTATGGGCACCCGTAAGGTGGGCAATTTTCTTATTCCCTTGCGCGACTAGGTAGTTAACAGCCTCCAGGCCCCCTTGCCGGTTATCTGCGATCACTTGATGGGAAGCAATTCCACTGGGGACGCGGTCAAAAAACACGATTGGAAAACCTCGCTCCATGAGATTACGCAAGTAGGTCACGTCAGCGGTCTCGGAAGACATCGCCATCAACAGGCCGTCGGTGGAACGCGAGAAAAGGTGTTCTACATTCAGTTTTTCCCGCTCAGAGGACTCATGGGTTTGCGAAATTACAACCTGATAATCTCTACTATAGGCAACAGACTCAATTCCGTCAATTACTTGAGAGAAAAAATTATTGGCAATCTCTGTTACGATGATCCCTATACTATTACTCTTGCGCTCTTTGAGGCTTCGAGCGATGGGGTTGGCGCGATAATTAATTTTCTGCGCATAATCCATCACCAGCTTCTTTGTCTCCGCACTTATCTCATAGCTATCGCGGAGTGCTCTAGAGACCGTTGAAGTCGATAGATTCAATGCCTTTGCAATATCCTTAATGGTATAGTTTTCAAATGCCATATTAGGTAAAAATAGCTAATAATACCCAAATAATGGTACGAAAACCGAGGAAGAACGATATAAGAAAAGAACAGGGGCGGCCAGCAACCAACCCCTGCACCCAACTATCTAACTAAAAGATGAATTTTGTACTTAAGAAATTCGAACTGTGGTCGCCCACGATCTCGTTTAACAGCTTCTTATTGCTTTCGCTATTTTTTGTCGCCACGAGTGATCGAATGGAAAACGAGCGTAGCGCATCGACAACCGATAGGGTTCCTTCGGCGCTATCCTTACGCCCTGTGAATGGAAACGTATCAGGTCCACGTTGACACTGGCTATTGATGTTCACGCGGCTTACCTGATTCACCAGGGGATCGATCAGCGAGGATATTACCGCAGCATTATTGCTAAAAATACTCACCTGTTGACCGTGTGAAGATTCAATAAGGTATTCTATTGGCTCCTCCAAATCATCAAAAGGAACAACCGGAATTACAGGCCCAAATTGTTCTTCCCGGTAAAGTTTCATTTTTGAATTTACGGGATAAACGATTGCTGGGTAGAAAAACGACTCTAAAGTCTTCCCGCCATGGTCGTTGACAACCTTGGCGCCGTGGCTCTTGGCGTCTTCAAGACATTCGGTTAGGTAAGCCGGCTTATTGGGCTCTGGAACGGGAGTGAGGGTCACCCCTTTTTCCCAAGGCATTCCGTACTTCAATTTACCAACCTCCTCACTCAGACGCTTTAAGAACTCCTGCGCAATACTCCGGTGGACATAGACGATCTTCAATGCCGTACAGCGCTGTCCATTAAATGATAGCGATCCCAAAACCGTTTCCGATACGGCTAAATCTATATCTGCATCTTTGGAGATAATAGCTGCATTTTTGGCATCCAAACCCAGGATAGCGCGCAGTCTATTTACTTTCGGATGTAACTTCTTTAACGAATCGGCGACACGACTAGATCCAATTAAAGTCAACACATTGATCTTCCCGGATTGCATAAGCTGTGGAACAATCTTATTCCCACGTCCATAAATGGTGTTGACAACACCCTTAGGGAAACTGGTACGAAAAGCCTCCAAAAGGGGATAGTGTAATAGCGTCCCGTGTTTCGGAGGTTTAAAAAGAAGCGTATTCCCCATGATTAATGCTGGGATCAGCGTGGTAAAGGTTTCATTTAACGGATAGTTGAATGGTCCCATACAAAGCACCACACCTAACGGTGAACGGCGAATCTGCGCAATGATACCTTGCTCGATCTTGAACCCCGAGGAATCGCGGTCAATATCTTTTAAGGCATCAATTGTTGCATAAATATACTCTACCGTACGATCAAATTCTTTTATTGAATCCGTGAACGATTTCCCTATTTCCCACATGATGAGCTTGACAACGACATCTTTCTTCTCGATCATCTTCCGCGTGAAAGTCTCCACACAGGCGATTCTGTCAGCCACACTCATCGTCGGCCATGCACCACGACCGTTGTCGTATGCACTTACAGCGGCCTCCAGCGCTTCCATCGATTCCTTTTCGGTACAGACAGGGTAGCTCCCGATACGCTTTCGTTTTAGCCCGTCTTTGGTTTTCACACATATCGGTGAAAACACTTCACTTACCTGGCCTGACCATGGCAACATTTCGCCGTTGGAAAGGAATTCGCGCTGGTCAATCTGCTCCAGCAAGGCATACTCTTTCGGAATATCTTCTTCCCGGAAGAATATCCGCTCTAAATCTACGTCCATTCTTTTTTTTTAATATAGGTGATAAAAATTAGTCCATTTGCTTAGTCTTTAATCATTTCCATACGTGGCACAAGTGACTTCATCACAACCCAAGCTATTAGATAGGCTACAGCACAGAATGAAAACACAATAAAATATCCAGCCTCTTCCCCTTGAAAGCCCATGAACTTCATCTGCGTTTGTCCCGCATGGTCAAAGAGTATTCCTGATCCGTAGTTAATAAACGTGGATCCGACGCCTCCGGCTAGTCCGCCGATACCCGTTACGGTGGCTATCATTCTGCGCGGGAACATGTCACCTACAGTCGAAAAGATATTCGCCGACCAGGCTTGATGTGCTGCCGCCGCTAAGCCGATAAGCACTACCGGGATCCAGTAGGTATAGTGCCCCAGGGGTTGGGCGACGAGCACCACCAGAGGAATAAAAGCGAAAATTAACATCGAACGCATCCTACCTTGGTAGGGGTCAAAACCTTTTTTGTCGACAAAATAGGTCGGCAGCCACCCACCGATAATCGAGAGTAATGTGATTACATACAGGACAAATATTGCGAGCTGCCCTTCGGTGTCGGAAGACTTAATATCGTATACAGAGGACAAATAAGCCGGCATCCAGAAGAGAAAAAACCACCAGACACCATCAGTCATAAATTTACCAAACGCAAATGCCCAAGTCTGTCTGTGCTTAAAGGCTCCAATTAACGATACCTTTTTCGCTTTTTCACCCTCCGCAAGTACAGGTTCCTGATCATTGTCTTGCATGATATACTCGAGCTCATCTTTGTTTACTTTAGGATGCTCGTGCGGCTTTTTATACATGAAATTCCAGAAGCCCATCCACACAAATCCCAAGGCACCGATAATGATAAAAGACATCTCCCATCCCCATTTCTGTGCGATAATCGGAATTGTGAGTGGCGCCGCCAGCGCACCGACGGTCGCTCCAGCATTGAAGATACTGGTGGAAAGTGCACGATCTTTTTTAGGGAAATATTCTGCTGTAGCTTTTATCGCTGCAGGAAAGTTTCCCGCCTCACCTACGGCAAGCACAAAACGAGCAAATATAAAAAGCACGACGCTCACGTTGATCACACGGCTAACATCATTTACCCCCGCAATTGCCTCTTTAGCTCCATGGAAGCCGACAAACCATTCGCCAGCAACAATTCCGGAGGTGGCAATACCGCAAAATGCATGTAGAACAGCGCCTACAGACCAAACACCGATTGCCCATAAAAATCCTTTCTTAGTATCCAGCCAGTCAACTAACCGTCCGGCAAACAACATACTAACAGCATAAAAGATGGAGAATAATGCGGTGATAAGGCCGTAGTCACTATTGGTCCAGTGGAATTCAGGACTAATAAAATCTTTCCAGGTCAGCGATAGGACCTGTCGGTCCATATAGTTTATCGTGGTCGCAAAAAATAGAAGCATACAGATTGACCATCTGTAAGTACTTTTTTTAACATTCGTCATTGGTATAGTTTATAAGGTTTAAATTTTAGTTATCATTAGTTAGGTTACGACGAGATCAACTTCGTGCTTGCTGTACGAGCGCTAAGGCCTTTAATGTGTTCTGAGCCAGCCCGCTGGTGTCTTTAGGATCGATGAGTTTACTGCCCATTCCCACTGCACATACGCCCGCTTTAAACCAGGCAGAAAGGTTCCCTATTTCTAGGTCCACTCCTCCGGTAGGCATAAATAGCTGCCCTTTAAAGAGCTCACGAATCGCTGTTAGGAAGCCTGGGCCCAAGATGTTGGCCGGAAAAAGCTTTATTAGTCCGGCTCCCGCTTGCTGGGCAAGAGCGATTTCTGTTGGCGTCATACAACCGGGGACCCACAATAGGCCTGCCTGGTGCGCGCATTCACCGACTTGGGTATTGACGGTGGGAGCAACGATAAAATCAGCACCAGCATTTATAAAATCTTGTGCTTGCTGCTCGGTTTTGATGGTGCCTATCCCTAAGTAAAGGCCTGGCATCTCCTTATCACGTGCTGCGATTAGCGCTTTAAAAACACTGAGTGCTTGCTCACCGCGATTTGTAAATTCAAATACACGAATCCCATTTGCATAAAGGGTCTGCACGATGGCAATACTTTCTCGCTCGTGGGCATGATAAAATAGGGGCAGCATCCCTTGTTGCTGGATCGCGTCTAATACGTCGTTTCTTTTAGTCATTTTGTATTCTTTTTTCTATTTCTGAGACTGAACTGGAAGTCGCATCGCTAGCAATAAACAATTTGTCGTACGCCGCGGCGGTCGCAAATTCGAGTGTATAATTGGCTTGCATGCCTTGGTGAAATCCGTAGATGAGTCCCGCCATAAAGCAGTCACCACTACCCACTTTATCGACAATGGATTCTGAAAGGTACTCATTTGAAACCAAGAACCTGTCCTGTACCGTTAGGGTGGTGAAATACTTTATACCTGTCTGCCGATAATCAAAGCGAAAAGTATTGGCCACATATTTACAGTTCTTAAACCGCTGCTGCAACTCGATACTGGTACGTTCTGCCTGCTCGAGTAGCAGCTGTCGTGGGTATTCCTGTTCTACCGTTCGAAGGGGTTCTTCGAGGCTCGTGCCGAGCATAAGTTCGGCAGCCCAAATATTACCCATAATCAAGTCGCAATATTCAGCTAAAGCAGGCATTACCTCAAGGGGCGTTTTTCCGTATTTCCACAGTTTGGCGCGGTAATTAAGGTCTAACGAGATTTTAACGTTACGTGCTTTGGCCTGCTTGAGCGCCGCTAAGCAGATGTCTGCCGCTTGTTGATTGATGGCTGGACATATAGCAGAGAAATGAAACCACTCTACCTGGAAGAATAAAGCATCCCAGTCAATCTGCTCGAGCGACAGGCTCGCAAAGGAAGAGCCTGCTCGGTCGTAGACGACACCCGCATTTTTTACGTCTTTACCTTTAGGCAGATAGTATATACCGAGCCGTTCTCCAGACCAATGCATGCGCGAGACGTCGATACCCTTGCTTTGCAGATGCGTTGCAATATCGCGACATATCGTATTGTCGGGCATCGCGGAGCTGTATGCGCTGGGCAGTCCCCAGCACGCTAGAGCTGTCGCCACGTTGAGTTCTGCGCCCCCCACATGGAAGGGCAGCAGACCACTCTCCACCCAGCTGGAGCTTGTATCGGGCGAGATCCGCAAAAGGATCTCGCCGAAGTTTAAAATTTTTCCTTCACCCATCACCCTTGAAAGTTGAAGTAGTTTTTAGCATTGTGATAACTGATGTCGCTAATGATCTTGCCAATCCACTCCAGGTCGTTGGGTAGCTCCCCTTTCTGCACGTCTTCTCCAAAGATATCGCATAACAAACGACGAAAATACTCGTGGCGCGGAAATGAAAGAAAGCTTCTTGAGTCGGTAAGCATCCCCACTAGGCCACTGATCAGTCCCATGTTCGATAGCGTGTTGATCTGTTTGGTCATACCATCTTTTTGATCCAAGAACCACCAAGCGGACCCAAATTGTATTTTCCCTTTGATCTTACCGTCGTTGAAGTTTCCAATCATGGTCGCAATAAGCTCATTGTCTGCCGGGTTGAGGTTGTAAAGGATCGTCTTTGCAAGCTGATCGGTACTGTCCAATTTGTTTAAAAATTTCGACAGGCAGCGTGCTTGGCTGAAGTCGCCTATGGAATCATAACCGGTGTCCGGACCGTTCTTTGCGAGCATACGCTCGTTGTTGTTCCGCAGTGCCCCCAGATGATACTGCTGCACCCAGCCTTTCTGGTGATCCCAGTGTGCTAGGGCGACAAGCATCGCGGATTTGAATTTCAGATTTTCTGAATGGGTAATCTGTTGCTCGCGACGAATCTTTTCGAATATTTGCGCGATCTCTTGCTCGGTGTAGTCCTCGGCGTATATCTGCTCCAAGCCGTGGTCAGAAACAGAGCAACCATTTTCAGCAAAGTAGTCGTGGCGCGATTTTAAGGCCTGCAGGTAACTTTGAAAAGTGTCGATCTTAAGGCCGCTCACGGTCTCGAGTTTCGTGATATAGGCGTTGAGTGCCGGAATATCGTCGGCGTTCATCGCTTTATCCGGCCGAAACGCGGGCAGCATCTTTAAGCTTTGGGGCTGCCTAGCGAATTGTTGATGATATTCGAGTGAATCGATCGGATCATCAGTGGTGCATACCACCTCCACATTCATCTTTTTGAGTAGCCCGAGCACCGAATATTCAGGTGTTGCGAGCATTTCTGCCGTCTGTTCGTATATCTTTTCTGCCGTAGCGGGTGAAAGGAGTTCTGTTATTCCGAAATAACGCTGCAGCTCCAGGTGCGTCCAGTGATACAGCGGGTTTCGCATGGTGTAGGGTACCGTTTCGGCCCATTTCAAAAACTTTTCTTTATCGGTTGCATCACCGGTAATATATCGTTCATCAACACCATTTGCACGCATGGCGCGCCACTTGTAGTGGTCACCATTTAGCCATACTTGGGTAATATTCTCAAAGCTCCTGTTATTCGCAATCTGCTCTGGAATCAAGTGATTATGGTAATCGATGATCGGCTGGTTCTTCGCGTACTGGTTATACAGCTCTTGCGCCGTTTCGCTGTTTAGTAGAAAATTATCGTCTAAAAAGTTTTTCATGTCTTCTGTTTGTTTCGTGGTTATAAACTAACGCCTCGTTTCCAAGGAATAAAATCGTCTTGATTCAGCTGCACGGCTTTAGGTATCACTTCTCCGCTTGCTGCTTTAATACAAAATTCAAGAATTTCTACACCCATTTGCTCGATGGTTTTCTCGCCCTCGATCACTCCTCCAGTGTTGATATCGATGATATCACCCATCCGGCGGGTAAGCTCATTATTTGTAGCCACTTTAATGACCGGACAGATTGGGTTTCCAGTAGGCGTGCCTAGGCCGGTGGTGAAAAGTATCAATGTCGCTCCGGATGCTGCTTTCCCCGTTGTCGCCTCCACGTCGTTTCCCGGCGTACATACCAGGTTAAGTCCCGCCTTTGTCGCCTGTTCGGTATAATCGAGCACGTCCACCACGGGTGATGTCCCGCCTTTTTTTGCTGCACCCGTGCTTTTTATGGCATCGGTTATTAATCCGTCGCGAATATTTCCCGGCGAAGGGTTCATATGAAAGCCTGATCCAACGCTTTCCGCAGCATGGCTATAGGCGCCCATCAGGCGTATAAACTTCTTTGCTGCCTGGGGATCTATTGTTCTGTCTATTAAGTTTTGCTCGGCTCCACAAAGCTCCGGAAATTCCGCTAGAAGGACCTTGCCTCCTAGGGCGACCAAGAGGTCGGAGGCGTAGCCCACAGCCGGATTGGCCGATATGCCGCTAAAACCATCGCTACCACCACATTTCACCCCTAGTGTGAGCTTAGAAAGAGGTGCGGGCTGCCGGGTATGCTTGTTAATCTCCACCAGTCCGGCAAACGTATCGCGGATCGCCTCTTTGATGAGCGATTCTTCACTCTTTGACTGCTGCTGCTCGTAGACGAGTAGGGGCTTATCGAACTGTGGGTTGCGCGTTTTAATGTCACTTATAAGGTCATTCAGCTGTAGGTTTTGACACCCTAAGGAAAGCACCGTTACCCCGGCTACATTGGGGTGGTCAGCATACGCTGCCAATAATTTCCCGAGTACGGCCGCATCTTGACGTATACCACCGCAGCCGCCCTGGTGATTTAAAAACTTAATACCATCTACATTCTTAAACACGCGGCCTTTCTTGTGGTTTGCCGCCGAAAGCGTGTCGGTATCCAGTGTGTGTATGTCCACGCCATCACTATATGCTTGCAGCAATTCATGTGTAAAATCACGGTACTTGCCGGTCACCGAGTAGCCCAGCTCGTTATATAGCGCCTCTTTGATCACATCAAGATTACGATTCTCACAAAACACGGTCGGAATAAACAGCCAATAGTTCGCTGTACCCACTCGCCCGTCGCTACGCTGGTAGCCGGCAAAAGTTCGGCCGGCAAAGCGGTCTACCGCGGGCGCCTCCCAGTGATAGTTATATGGGCGGAAGGTATACGGATCGGCCGCATGCTTGGTGTTTTCGGTAGTCATCAGGCCACCAGCAGGCACCGCATACTGGGTTTTACCGACTAAAACGCCATACATATAAATCTCACTGCCCTGCTGCATGTCGTGCATAAAAAATTTATGCTTGGCAGCTACATCTTGCTGCGTCACGTATAGATTCCCTTCGAAGGCAATCTGTTCACCTTGTGCCAAATCCTTGAGTGCCACCAGGACGTTATCCTTGGGGTGTATTTTTAATATTCTACTTGCCATTCTGCGTTTAACTTTTCAATTGTCTGATGTACGCCCTGGGCGTTAATTTGCTGTAAATAGTCGCTCACGGTCTGCTCAAAACCGGCGAAGGTGCGTAGGTCCATGCCCCATAAACTATCTTCACCGAGCACCTTAGAAACAACTGTAGTGCTATCTTTCCAATATTCGTGCAACGCCGGGGCGCACTCATCTTGTAATGCGACATGCTGCCCGCCGATGGTTGCAAAATATTTTCCCTCTTCGAGGCTGCTATCCATGAATTTAATATATGCCGCAAACCCAAACGCCATATATGCCGGCGCTGCGGCATTCTTGCTGTACCACTTCTTGAGCAGCGGCACATTGCGCATATTCATTTTCGAGGTGTAGTGCAGGGCGATATTCTCCCAGCGGTGGTCTAAAAACGGATTGCTAAAGCGGTCGATTACGCTATTGGCAAACTGTGCGACATCTTCGGGTTCAATATAGGCGCCTAAAATCGATGGGCCAATTTCGTTGCGCATTAGGTTTTTTACAAACGTGCAGAAGGTCTGGTTGGCCATTGATTCTTTTACCACCTGAAAGCCGCTGCCTAGTGCCGCTGCACAGCTGAAAGTGTGCGTACCGTTGAGCAGGCGCAATTTTAACTCTTTAAACTTCTCGATGGAGGGTACTAAAACGATGCCTTTATCGATCTGCGCAAAGCTTAACCGCTCGTGCACCCGGGGAGAATCCGTTTCGATGGCCCATAAGCTAAAAGGTTCGGCCATGATCATGAGCTCGTCGCTGTAGCCCAGCTCTTGCTCGGTCTGTTGCTGCTGTGCTGCAGGCAGCTTCCCTGGCACGATACGGTCTACCAAGGTGTTGCAAAAGTCGTTCGCTTGCAGCAGCCAGCCTTCAAACTCGGGCCCTAGGGCATTTTGTTTTGCTAGGTTCTGCAAGATGCCTTTGAGCTTGGATGCGTTGTCGGTGATCAGCTCGGTGGGAAGGATCACCAGTCCTTTCTGGTCATCCCCCTTGAAGTGCCTATAGCGTTCATATAAAAAGGCGAGTAGCTTCCCAGGAAAGGATGCCGGAGGAGCATCGTTTACATTGTCGTTGCTGAGCACGATCCCTACTTCGGTCGTGTTGGACAGTATAATCGACAGCTCCGGGTTATGTGCCGCGTTCATTATCTCGGGCCAGTTGCTCGAGGCGGCCAGCACCCGCGATATGGCGTTATTGATGTGGTAGCTCACCTCCTGTTTCCCATCTTGAATTCCTTTGATGCATAAGGTATATAGGCTGTCCTGCTTATCAAAAGCGTCGGCCCCCTTCGACGATGTAGACTTCACTACCAGCACACGCCCGTTGAAGGTTCCTGCCTTGTTGGCCTTGTCAATGTAATAATCGGGAAGGCCGCGCAGCAGTACCCCCGTGCCAAACTGCAGCACGCGTTCGGGCAGCTCGAAGGATGCCGGTGTAGGCATCGCGAGACCGGAAACATTAATCTTTTCTATATTTTCTTTTGTAAGCAACATTTTTATATGGTATTATATTTTTTCTATTTTATTCTTATTTATCGACGGGGCGAGGCTAGTTCGCCTTTTTTAACAGCCAGCTCACGATCTCGGTACTGGCCTTAAAATTCTCATACTCGGCGGGCAGCTTGCGTCCATCAATATATTCGTTATATACCCAGGGGTCCCCCACGGCGAGCACCGTCCCTTTACCATACTTCGCCGTAGCAATGATCACATCACCGCTCTCTACGAGTTCCGCCTTGGCGGGGGATACAACTTGCAGCGTGGAGATTTCTTTGATATAGATCTTCTTAGTATCCTTTAAGATGCTATTTCCTGCGGGTATCGCTATCGCTCCGGTGTGGTAGGCTTTCCCTTGCACGCGATTTCGGCTATCTTGATTGAACGTTATACCAAATTTCTGGGCCAGGGTGTTGAATTTCTCTATCTCACAGTTTCCCGCGTCGTTTAGAAGCATCACCAGCACCCCGCCATCGTGCACCCATTGCGCGATACTTACCGCCTGCGGCTCGTTCATGTAGTTGGGCTCATCGGTTTCCTTCTGGGTGTCCGGGTCAACGATAATATAAACATCGCTTTGGGCAAGATTCGCTGCGGTAGGCGCCTGTTTCAAGGTGTGCAGTTTCGCTCCCTGGCGTGCGAAAAGACGGCCGAACAAGCCATACCCGTTATTGTCCCATCCGTCCCACAGGTAGTGGTAGGGCAGCAGCTGCCCCCCTGCAGATTCCTTATACTCGTTGTTGTAATAGTTGTCAAGCGTTACGTTATAGGTGTGCTTGCCTTTTATTCCCTGCAGAAACTCGGCCTCCGAAGCAGCACGAATAAAGGCGCCGACCCCTTTCGGGTCATTCTTACGCACCGGTTCTGACATATAATATTCAAAGCTGCCGTCACGGTATTTCGAACCACCGAGTCCCGATACCTCGACCACGCCATTTATATCTACTTTATCCGGTCCGTCATCGGTAACAAACTCTTTCAATAGCCCTTTGTATCCTTTATAAACATTTTTGGCAAAACTGTCCGACACGTATCCACGGCGCACGGCTTTCGCCATGGCGTATACAAACATGCTTGAAGCAGAGGCCTCCACATAGTTGCCGTCGCGTGTACCTAAATCTACGATATCATACCACACTGATGTTTTGGGGTCTTGGTATTTCGCCGCTGCAGTGAGGGTACGCTCTAAAATAGCGAGCAGCTCTTTTCGGCGAGGATGATCTTTGGGGAAATACTCGAGCACATCGACGAGTCCCATCGAAAACCAGCCCATGCCGCGTCCCCAGAAGTGCTTGGAGAGGCCTGTTTGGGGGTCCGACCAGCGCTCCTTACGCGACTCGTCCCATCCGTGATATAACAAACCGGTCTCCTCATCACGCGCATGCTTTTCCATGTAGGTAAATTGATTTACCACGTCCTCGTATATACTCGGAATGTTGCGGATAGAAGCATACTCTGTATAGAATGGTTGCCCCATGTATAACCCGTCAAGCCACATTTGGTACGGATAGATTTCCTTATGCCAGAAGCCGCCCTCGTTGGTCCGCGGATGCGATTGCAGCTGCGTATACAACAGATCCGCGGCCTTTAAATATTTTTGGTTTCCCGTTACTTTGTACAAAAGAAGTAACGATGTCCCATTTTTAATGTGATCGATATTGTATTCTGTGGGGTCGTAATTTCTTAGTCCCCCCTCGGGAGTCACAAACTGATCCATCCAAGCTTGTATATAGTTGAAATATTCCGCTTTACCGGTATTCTTCCATACCTCGGCGATGCCGTCCAGCACGACGCCCATGTCGTAAGTCCACTTGGGGCCTTTTTCCTTATTGGTAAACTGATCGCCCTTAAACTGCTTTTCCATTGCCGAGATCGCCATGCGCTCTGACATCGTCTTATTTTGCGCGAAACCTACTGTGGCTAACAGTAACAGACAAAACGTATATATTAGATTTACTTTCATAATTTCTTTCTTAATCGGTTAATTGATCATTAACATGTCTTTTGTTGACCCGGCACCCAACGTGCTGTTGTACTTAAGCGATTCGGTCATAGTTATATTTTGGCGGTCTTTTTCTGAAATAGGAATTTGGATACACCAGGAAGGTTCGCCTTCTCCATTCGATTCGAAGCGCTGGTAGGGATCGAACGCATCCGAGAATAACAGAACGGCCTGGCCCTGTAGGTGCAAATTCAAGTTACTCTCCATCACGATGGCCTTACCAAAGGAGGTCACCTGCTTGAGTGTGGGTCTTTGATGCCGCTGGGGGGTTCCCACGAGCGATCTGAGGATAAAAAATATCCCACGCTGTGCTCCAAATGTTTTCTTCGTGTTAATCATGATATTGTCTAGAATTGGTTCATTCGCAGCACAAGTCTACATCCTTTGTCTAGCAAAGGCAAGAAAAAACTGTGCAATCGTTACCGGACAAATCTTGCCTACTGCCGTATAACGAAATGGGCTTCCCAATACCTTCAACTCTGTTTGCGCATCGCTGCATCCCCCTTTTTACTTACGGCAAAGTTCCCCTGAAAGCATAATATGGATATATCTATAATAACAACATTACAGTCTACTGCGGACCAATTGGTTGAACCGAAATTTAGGTATTAAATTTCGGTTTCGTGGTGCCGTAGACCAAAATTAAAAGCGCAAACGTTATCGATAACGTTTGCGCTTTCGCTGTAAGATAGAATTTCTCGCCGAAAGTATCTGCGGGCTACGGGTTATCAAACTCGATAACCGTTTTTATTCCGCCAAGCAGCGGTTTGCTGGGATCAGAAAACAGTGCCGCTGCCTGATCAAAGGCAACGCGCCGGGTGATAAACGCAGAAGCAGAAATCTCCCCCGTGGACAGGCGCTGCATCACGTACTGGAAGTCCGTGCTGAGTGCATTGCGGCTACTCATTAAAGTTCCCTCACGTTTATGAAACTCGGGGTGTGAAAACACGATTTCTTGCTTCTGTAGCCCCACCAGGACGTACCGCGCGCCGTGCGCCATAAAAGAAAACGCGTTATTAATAGCGGCCCGGCTACCGCTGGCATCAAAGATGAGCGAGGCCATATCACCACCTGTATGCGCAGCTATCTGCTCCTGCACGTCGGAGTCTGCGGCGTTAATCACCGTATTGGCCCCTAGGGCGGTGGCCATCGCCAGCCGCTTTACATCCATATCCAGGGCAATAACCCGGCCACCGGCTTTGCTGGCGAGCGCTATGATTCCAAGGCCTATCGGTCCTGCGCCGACAACCAGTACATTCTCTGCGGGAACTAGCTGCGCGCGATGCAGCCCGTGGGCCCCGATCGCCAGTGGCTCCACAAGCACCAAATCGTCAAAATCAAGTCCTTCGAGCTTTCGCAGCGCATCGGACGGCACCACCACATATTCGGCCATCGCACCATCTATATGTACACCAAGCACCTGCATATCACTCGCACAATTGGGCTTGCCCATACGGCTGGCAATATCTTTTCCCTTGGTGAAATAGGGAATAACGGTTACTTTATCTCCTGGGTTGTAGCCCGGCGCATCGCCCTGTATATATTCGGCGGCAACCTCATGCCCGAGCACCCTGGGGTAGCTGAAAAACGGCTGATTGCCCGCAAAAGCGTGAATATCTGTACCACAAATACCTATTTTCTTTACTTTCAGTAGCGACTCTCCCGCCGAGGGCTGGGGAATGTCTACCTGGGTATATTCGAACCGCCCCGGCTCGACACATACTAATTTTTTCATTATACTTTATTTAGTTCTTTAAGAATGCCGCGAGCGGATCATTCATACGTTTTAGTTCGGATGTCACTATATCGCTAACCGCGCGGGCACCATGGGTATTCAGGTGGGTGTTATCGATTACGCCCTCGGGATAGTTTTCATGCTCGCCGGGCGCTAGCTGTAAGAAAAATGCTTTCGAGGATTCCTCGCCAGCCTGGGCGAGCATCTGCGAGCTCGCGCTGGTGAGGTCAATAAAGGTAACCTGAAGACTATCTGCCACCTGCTTTACTGCTCCCGGATACTGTCCGTGGGTATCTACAAGCACACCGTTCTGGAATTTGCGACGCGCGATAGGACTTAATAGTACAGGCGTTCCTTTCACGCGGCGTATCTGCTGAACAAAAAAAGCGAGATTCTTTTTAAATTCATCGATAGCTGCTCCGGTAGATGGCTTATGTATCTTTTCGTCGTTATGCCCAAACTGAATAAACAAATAGTCGCCTTCTTTCATTCCTTGCGCGACCTCATCCCAAAGCCCCTGGCTTATAAAGGACTTCGTGCTCCGCCCATTGCGCGCTCTATTATCGACGGTGACCTGGTGGTTAAAGGCCTCCGCAAATGCAACTCCCCAGCCAGTCTCGGGGAACTTGTCGGGTTGCTTGATAGCCATTGTAGAGTCGCCGATCATCCATATGGTCGGTTTACCTAATGGCAAAAGGAAACTTGAAAATAAAAATGCCGTTAATATTAAAGCCAAGCAAACGAGTATATTTTTATGCATGATGAAAAGGTTTACAAGCGTGTTAAAGCTAACGTCCGCTAAAAGCTTGTAATTTCCGGTTTTTTTCCGAATAATACAGATCTTTCCTCGCAATCGATGCCGGTATCGATTGCGCGGTTAGCTATTTGGTAAATCTGCAAAAATATGTAACCTTGTGTATACCAAAAATAAATCTAGAGGGCAAACATGAATAAAATATTTCTATCCTCGGCAATCCTATTCGTTGGACTATTTGCCGGCGATCTAGCAGCACAACAACCGTACGTTTCTTCTGTTTGGGTAGCCGACCAGGGTGACGGCACCTACCAAAACCCTATTTTACACGCGGATTATTCAGACCCTGACGTGGTGCGCGTGGGCAACGACTATTACATGGTCGCCTCCAGCTTCAATCACGCCCCGGGTTTACCCCTTTTGCATTCCAAGGATCTTGTCAACTGGAAAATTGTAAACCATGTACTTGCGCGCCAGCGCCCACTGGATGTATTTGCAAGCGTGCAACACGGCAATGGGGTATGGGCGCCGGCTATACGCCATCACGAGGGCACCTTTTACGTATATTACCCCGATCCAGACTACGGAATCTATATGACTAGTGCTACAGACCCAGAAGGAGCGTGGTCGGAGCCGATCTTGGTTTTTCCAGGCAAAGGCCTTATCGACCCTTGCCCATTTTGGGACGAAGATGGCAACAACTACTTGGCCTATGCCTACGCGGGAAGCCGCGCGGGAATTAAAAGTGTCCTTGCTATCGCCCGGCTTAATCAAGCGGGCACCAAAGTCCTTGATGATGGGCAAATCGTCTACGATGGTCATGAACTTGACCCCACGGTCGAAGGACCAAAGGTGTATAAACGGGGTGGCTACTACTACCTTTTTGCTCCCGCAGGCGGCGTGTCTACAGGCTGGCAGCTGGTGCTTCGATCCAAAAATATCTACGGTCCGTACGAACGTAAAGTCGTCATGGAGCAGGGGAGCAGCCCAACCAACGGACCGCATCAGGGCGCCTGGGTTGATACGAACAGTGGTGAAGACTGGTTTATACACTTCCAGGACAAAGAAGCCTACGGTCGTATCGTACACCTGCAGCCTATGAAGTGGGTGGACGACTGGCCCGTGATTGGCCTCGAGCAAGGTAAGAAAGGTACGGGAGAACCCGTACTACGGTATAAAAAACCTAACGTCTCTAAAATTTATCCACGTGAAACGCCGGCCGAGTCCGATGAATTTAGCTCCCCACAGCTGGGCTTGCAGTGGCAGTGGCAGGCAAATCCCGAGGGCAACTGGCTGATGGCCAGCAACCAGGGTAACCTTGTGCTTTATACCCAGCAGCCACCAAACGATGGGAATTCGAACCTACTCGACATGCCCCATATATTGACGCAGAAATTTCCAGCTGAATCTTTCCAGGCGACCACAAAGATTCAGCTGGTTAACAATGATAAAATCCAAGAAGAACGAGCCGGTTTTGCCGTCGTCGGCGAAGACTATAGCCAATTATATATCAAAAGTGAAAACGGTAAACAAGCGCTCTATTACGGATCATGCAAAGATGCGCTAACAACGGGCGAGGAGTCCAGCACACGCGTTGCGGCAATCGACGAGCATGCCTACACGTACCTACGCGTTCAGGTGCGGGCGGGCGGGCTTTGCAGCTGGTCATATAGTACCGATGGAAAAACCTTTACACCAGCTGGGCAAGCCTTTACCGCTAGAGCCGGAAAATGGATCGGCGCCACGTTAGGGCTCTACTCAAGTCGAGACACGACGATCAACGATAGCGGATACGCGCGGGTCGATTGGTTTCGCATTGAACCATTAAACTAAAAACACATGAAATCTATAAGCCTATTATTGCTGGTTGTTTGCGCGGTCGTTGGCCCACACCGAATGGCCTTGGCGCAAACGATCGATAACCGCTATGAGCTTACTGTCGCAAAAGACGGCAGCGGCGACTTCACGAATATTCAGCAGGCCATAAACATGGTCCGCGATCACGCCGAGCGGCGAGTAACGATCCATATCAAGGCCGGCACCTATCACGAGAAGGTTGTTATCCCTTCTTTCAAACGTAATATTACCCTACAGGGCGATGGTGCGCAAAAGACAATTATTACCAATAGTGATCATACCGGAAAGCCCTACCGCGGGATTGACCTCACTGGCGACCCGAACTACAGCACCTATACTTCCTATACGCTGCTCGTTGCGGCCTCAGACTGCAGCCTGGAAGACCTAACGGTGCAGAATGCTTCGGGAAGGGTGGGCCAGGGTGTTGCCCTACATACCGAAGGAGACCGCATAACCTTGTTTCGCTGCCGAATTCTTGGCAACCAAGACACGCTTTATCTAGCTCGTGGAGGTTCGAGGGTCTACCTGGAGGATTGCTTCATTAATGGAACGACAGATTTTATATTCGGCGCGGCAACGGCCTATTTTCTAGACTGTACCATTCAGAGCCTGAGCAATTCGTACATCACCGCCGCCTCGACACCAAAAGAGGAATCTTATGGCTTCGTATTTAAAGACTGCTCCCTTGTTGCTAAAGATCCACAACTCGACAAGGTCTTTCTGGGTAGACCCTGGCGACCGTACGCCAAGACCGTGTTTATCGAAACGCAAATGGGGCCGCATATCACGGGCGAAGGTTGGCACGCGTGGCCCGGTGATAAAAACTTTCCGGATAAAGAAAAAACGGCTTTCTACGCTGAATATGGCAGTCATGTTGCCGGGGGCGGTTCGACAAGCTCGCGTGTGAGATGGGCCAAAAAACTTACTGAAGAAGACTTAGAGGAATATACGCTTACACAAGTGCTCCGCGGATGGACTCCCTAAAAGTAACTCAAGGAGACGCTATGTTCAAAACGGCATTTGATATCGCGACGTACACCTGTTCTCAGTAACCGTCCCAACACAATAGGAACATTCCGATTTAATGAAGCGAGAAGGCTTAATAAAGGGGGACCTTTTCCATCGTTTAAAGGAACAATGTTCCGTTGAGGATATTAAGTGAATTTTTTTACCAATTAGAAGTTTACGACACGGCACCATTTGAATTATCCTTATACGTTAATTCGTTTATCGATCGTTGGATGTTTATGCGGTTTACCCGTTTATTGACAACAGGGTGGAGAGTTTGATAAAGTTATAAACGTGTAATATGGGGCCTATTAGGTTCGTATCCACTCGTTGGCTAACACGTTCACGTGCCGCCTGCATTCTTTAGGGGTTATATTGTGACCCTGATAAATTCCCGGTAGACATCGGGTTTTTCGGTACATGGGCGAGACTCAACGACATGGGCGACCTTCCGCTGGCAAGATTCCGTACGTACCGGTAAGCTACGAGAACGTCTCACAGCGCACGACGATTTTTAGGATAAAAGCAATATCAAAGATTATCATGTGCTGCATACCTAAGGCCAATTAAGCACGCTATCTACGATTACCGAAAATAATAAATCTCCGTGTGCTTGCGTGAATCGCGCATCAGTATTTGGCATTTCACGCTAATGTTTGAACATTTTTAAAAGTGTTAGTTTAGTTGTGCGAAGGCCGAAGCCTTTGATCGACGGCTTTTCGTTCGGTTTTATGAAGAGAGTTCCCTGTGGTCGCTTTGTATTTAGGAATATCCAGGAACGATATCTTCTTGAAATACAAAATGAAAACATAAATTTAAAAAATATTACGAATCAAAAAATGAGAAAAAAGGATATTTTTAAACTGTTAACCTTCGGCATCTTTCTATTCCTTGCTATGAGTGTGATCGCTCAGGATAATTATTTTCGAAAATGGCCTAAGGGAAGCTCGCCCGAAGAGATCGGACTCCTAGTCGCTGGACGTTTTATCCAGAGCCCCCATCCAAACTGGGGGAACTCGGGTCCTGCAAACGAAATCACCTATCCCGAGACCTGTGCATGGTACGGCGCATTACTCTTTGCAAAGCAAACGAAAAATGACATGCTACTTAAAGCGCTCCAGGGCCGGTATGAAGTCGCGATGTCTACAGAGAAAATGTTAATTCCCAAAGCTGATCATGTCGATCACACGGTTTTTGGAAGCATCCCATTGGAATTATATATGCAAACCGACTCGGCGCGTTACTTACAGCAGGGAATAGCCTATGCTGACCAACAGTGGGTGCTACCAGAGAACCCCAAAGCGAATCAGCTCGAATGGCACAACAAGGGGTACAGCTGGCAGACACGTTTATGGATCGACGACATGTTTATGATATCAGCTATCCAAGCACAAGCATATCGAGCGACTGGGGATACAAGCTACATCAACCGCGCAGCGCGTGAAATGACGCTTTATCTCGCACGCTTACAACGGGAAAATGGATTGTTTTTTCATGCAGACGATGTGCCATTTTTTTGGGGTCGCGGAAATGGTTGGTATGCAGCAGGCATGGCTGAGCTCTTGCGATCACTGCCTGCGGATAACGCTAACCGCGAAGAAATACTTACAGGGTATCAGAAGATGATGACCACGCTACTCGATTATCAAGATGCTTCAGGCATGTGGAAGCAGTTACTTGATGATCCGAACTCGTGGAATGAAAGCTCCGGTACAGCGATGTTTTGCTATGCGATGACTTTAGGGGTAAAGAACGGTTGGCTCGAAGAGAAAAAATTCGGTCCGGTTGTCCGTAGGGCTTGGCTTGCGCTCGTTGATAAAATTGATGAACGAGGCGATATTAGCGCTGTATGCGAAGGGACTAACAAGAAGAACGACAGGCAATATTACATGGACCGGCGCCAGTTGACGGGTGACCTGCACGGGCAAGCACCATTACTATGGACAGCATTCGCGCTGATGCAATAAGTTAACTCGAAGATCTCCCATGGCGCCCATTAAATCAACTTAGTCGTGATTCGTTCCATACGCCTTGAAGAACTGGAATTGAGAAAAAAACTTATCGAACCGCTCATTTTTGAATAAAAGAGATTATCGCCAAAAGTGGCGAATGCTAATAAAGAGTAATTTACAAGAGCGGGAAACGCTATCGGTAACGATTTAGTAATGGCGCTTACTACATTTTTTTTCATTTGATTACCTTGTAAATCAATCCTGAAAATATAAAAAACAAAGGGTAAAGAGTATTGATTCTTTATCCTTTATCACTAGTGTCCCATTAAAATCGGGACGGTTTAAAGATTAAATAAAATAGCTAAATTTCAAGTATTTAAAAGAGCGATTCTAGGTTCCAATGGAACGGCAATGTGGCATTATAGTAGATCAGTGTTGAGACAATAACAGGCTTCAGGTATTTAAAAACGAGAATTTCTGCATCCACATATTTAAATCCTCGTTTTTGAACATCATTTTTTACATCAGAAAGAGACCGAACCGCAAGCTTTATAACAGCTTCTATAACTTGCATAGATCTGTTCGTGTCATTTTCTAATTCATTAATTGCCTTTTCCTGCTTATATAGCGTTACATTATAAAATTTGTCGGTTTAGTCACTTTTGAAATCCTGATATTTTCAGCTGCTCAACGGAGCGTTGTTCGAGGCTATCGGCTTCAATCCCCAATTCGTTGATTGCTATTTACAGCTTACGTTTCGTTGTAGATTTTATCCTTTCAGTTATTTGTAAATTGATGATTGAATAGCGAATTGAAAAATCCCACGTGGTATGACTGTTCTTATAAAAAAGCTGAGGTTTAGTTAAATTTGAAAACGCTAAGTGTGAATATGGCGAGGAACATGCAGAGTTGAGCAATATAAAAAAGGTCAAGGCGGATTTTTATCTTCAAAAGATCCTCTTTCCGGTTATCTGGTCCCTGTGCGTAGCCCTGATGTAGTTTTTTCCGCGATATTAGGTGTTTGAGTTTAGCATCCTGTTTTCTCCCGACCAGCGATCCATTAATGGCTATAACAACAATTAAAGCGATTTTTATTTGAAACCAAATTTGGTTACCAAAAAGTCCATGGGTTATGACAAACATGGTCACACCTGAGAGAATCAAGAGGACAATTCCAATATTTACCAGTAAATGGAAGTTAAATCCCTCTTCATTGGTTGTAACGCCCCTCAATCCTTCGCCCACGTATAATTTCCAGAAACGTCTCGTAAGTAAATATTCCACCAGGGTGGTACCTGCCATCAGGGTTATTCCCACAATATGGGTGATTAGTGCAGTTTGATATATTATGTGCATTGCTAAAAATTAAATGATTAAAAACTGACTTGACCTAAACTACAACCGAACTTGGGTAGTAAAGTATTCACATCGCCCTTTGAAGTCGAACTAATTTTCAGATATGGTCGGACTTTTCCTAACATACTTATCGGATTTCACGATATCAACAATGAATTTGGCTACGCTTTTCCTGCTAACATATAAACTGGGCTTAGGCGAATTATTAAAACTCACCTTTAAAGTTTTTATCTTATCGGAATCATTTAAGGCAACAGGCCGTACCGCTGTCCAGTTTAGGTCTGAATTTGCCAATAGTTTTTCCTCTAATTCATGTTCCGCGTAAACAGGGCCCATATTGCTGTAGTTAATTAACCATCGGAGCCAAAAAGGGACTTGTTTTTTGGTTTCCCCAACACCCCACGCAGAGATAGTAATTAACCGTTTTAGGTTTTGCTGCCCCGCTTCGACAATCACATTTTTTATGCTTTCCGAAATGAAATTTTTTGGGGTTATTAATTTCGACCAGGGAGCATCAGAGGCTCTCACGATCCCCAAAGCACTTATGATCAGATCACACCCTTGCATTGCAGCCGCTAAATCTGCTCGACGGGTAGGAGTTCCCTGATATACTTTAATTGATTTTGAGTTAAAGAATATTTTGTTTTTATCCCGCACCAAAACATTTAGTTCGTAGCCCTGCTTTAGTGCCTCTTCAACGATAAGGCGACCGGTTCTGCCAGTGGCCCCCAAAAGGAGTATTTTCATGATTTTTATTTTTGTTTATTTCGCATCCATTTATTGCACACAAACCATTTTTAGCTTTTTAGCAGTATTAGTTTTTAAACCGCTGTTAACGCACTTCATAGATTTGGCCGGTTTGTCCGCCCAATACGCTTTTGATATAAGCCTGGGTAACCCGGTTCATGGTAACCGGAACGTGTCCAGGGAAATATGGGAAATAGCTTGTGGATTCTTCAACCACCTCAGGGCTGACCACATTGATACGCACACCGTTCTCTAGCTCTATGGCTGCGCCCTTTACAAATCCATTAACCGCTCCATTGACCATACTCACGGTTGTTCCCATTACAATCGGATCTTCGGCTAATACCCCTGATGTTAAGGTAAACGATCCTTTCGGGTTAATATAATGCTGGCCAATCAAGACCAGATTAACCTGTCCCATCAATTTGCTGTTAACGCCAATCCTGAAATCAGCATCTTTCATATTAGCTAATGGACCGAATTGCGCGTCCCCGGCAGTACAAATTAAGGCGTCAAATTTCCCTACCTGTCTGTAAAAGTTTTCTATCGATTCGGTTGACGATATATCCACTTGTATATCAGTACTTCTTGAACCAACCTTAATCACTTCATGATCTGTTTGCAATGCGGCGGTTACGTGTTTTCCGATGGTACCTGTGGCACCTACTATTAATATTTTCATTATTGTTTATTTTTTTGACAAAATTAATTGATAACTTTACATCTGGCAAGTAATGGCACATTTGTCAAGTATAGACATTTAAGAAACTAATGCTCGTTATCAACATGTTAGAAGAAAAAAAAGTTGCGCCGGATTGCGATTGCTCCATAATCGGGTCAATCAGTATCATCAGCGGCAAATGGAAACCCGTTATCATCTGGATGTTATTATCAGGTCCCAGACGATTTGGCGAACTTCATAAAGCCATTGACGGTATTGCACTAAAGGTTTTGTCCAGGCATTTAAAAGAACTGGAAGCAGACGGTATCATCAACCGGAAGGTATATGCCGAAGTCCCGCCAAAGGTAGAATATACGCTCACTGAAAAGGGGATGTCGCTCAACGATGTGATGCAGTTACTCGCAGAATGGGGTAAAAAGAATAATGCAGTCGAAATATAGATTGTCACTCCATGTTTAGTTTGGTTATAATCAGTGATGATCTAGTACCCTAACCTTCTCATTTTACGCTCAAACCATAATCAGACACCGACTTCCTAATTTAGACTACCTTTTTATAGGCTACTGATCTGACCTGTGTTGCTTATTTTCGCTTTTTCCTAGAATTTCTTAGCAAAAAAATATTATTGGCGGACATTGTAGCGGACGACACCATAGAAAACCAATGAAGCATAAAAAACAAGACTTTGTGAAGCATTAGATCCTTTTATTCATTTCTATTGGCCAAAGGAAACAAGCTTGAAAGATAATGGAAAAGGTTATATCGATTGGCTATATTTGGCATATAGGAACACTTATATGATGATATTAAAGTAAGTCAGCAGTGTTATATTGCAGTTCAATGTTTAACAGCTGATAAATAAGACAAACAATATTATTTTTACCTCGCATTAGTGGAAGAAATGGTTGAATATATTCTGCAATTTGGAAACCTCACGAAGCAGCAAATTGACCTTACAATACAATCCGTAAGGTATGTTTTCATTTAACGGATCTTAACTGGATACACATCGAACATTACAATAATATTTACAAGTCGTTAAATATGAGTGAATTCAAACATTCATTCACACCACCGCCCAATTAGAAATAGAATTAACAATTACTCAACCTGAAAACAAGAGCTAAACCCACATAGAGCATTGCCAAAAGGTTCATCGCCAGATTTCATTATTTCTTAATAAAGACGGTACGACGGCTTATTGATTCAAAGATTGATACTCCCTTTTCAGCGTCTCGGTTATACCATCCCGGTAACTTGTTGGAGTAAATGCGAAAGCCGTACAGAATTTGTCGCTGTTGAAGAAGTAGTCCCGGTCATTCTGGTACTGCATCTCCTTCAGCTCACGTATGGATCTGTCAAACAATCCGCCCAGGGACAGTATAAAAGGGGTTAAAACTCGATAAGAGGCTTTCCGCATTTTGAGACCGCTAGCCAGTTCAATAAGCTGATGTCCGGTCAATCGCTCGGACGAAGTGGGCAGGTGCCAGACCTGTCCGAAAGCACTTTCCGTGTTGCCGAGCATTGCTGTTGCCTTAGCAGCATCAGGAGTATAAGTAAACGAATGAACTTTATACGGATCGGCCTGCCAGCTCATCTTCTTACCTTTCGCGGCCGCATTCAGTACCAGTATATTCAATATGCCATTCTTGGAGGCTGGACCGTAAAAATCTGCGCTTCGAGCGATCAGCGCCTTCAGGTTTCGGGTCGCCATCGCTTCCATGATATGTCGTACCACCTCCAACCGGACGGTTCCTTTCTTAGAAGGTGGAGCCATCGGACTGTCTTCGGTCATATTCGGAATGGCACCTTTATCATACATATATACGTTGTCGAAGAACACCAGTTTGCTGCCATGGAGCACACAGGCATCCACCACGTTACGTATAATAGCAGGCCATTGCGACTGCCATATTCGAAAGTCGTATTTCAGGCCAACGGTCAGGTATACTATTTTCGAATCTCTTACGGCTTCAGATACCGCATCTGGATCCAATAGATCGGCTGAAACTAATTCATCGTTGCCGTTTACCTGACTGGGATAACGAGCCACCAATCGGATTTTTTCACTGAATTGCTTAAGTTCTTTTGCAAGGAGGCTTCCAATGTCGCCTCCCGCGCCTAATATAGTTTGCATAGCTATAAGTCTAATTTACAACGCATAAAGATAATCAAGGTATGATGAGAACAGCATGGAATCATGTTATTTTTTTTATGTGATTAAGTTAACTCCCAAGACCAACTCGCCTTTTACACCATATAGAAACGTAACAACCAACCGATGTTATAATGATACAGACAAGACTCTACTTTTTTGCCAGCAAGCCATAATTCCGGTACCAAGTTCGTGCTTGGCTCCGGTGGCGTTCAAAAAATTCCGCCATAAACAACAGGCCGGCACCACAATTAATGATTTTAATCACATTTAAGACAACTTGTTATGGAAGCTACAAGCACACCCCATCTTCAACGCTAGCATACGAACGGTTCCTATCCAATTGGGATCAGAACCGTATCGAATCTGTGGAACAGTTCAAGATCTTGGTGTTGAGTACGGCCTGCCAGGTTTTGGGAATCGATGACGTTTCTACTCGAGGCGTAGCCGGTCTCAAGTTGATATTCTCGGCAGTACTTAATGCCAATGTCTCGGGCAACCTTAAGCCCAGTGAAGCAGATATCACATTCACCAGGGAAATCATGAGTGGCGGCAAGTTCCTAGACATCACGGCACTTGACCACCTAATCATCACACCTAACGGATATTATTCCTGTCAGGACGAAGGGCCCGTGTAGCCTTTTTTCACTTGATTACAAACACTTTAACTTTAATAGGACAAGCCCAACTACTACTATATCATTTTTACTTTTTCAATCCAAACAACAAATAATCTATCGACCATTTTCCAGAACCTACAAAGAACAGACAGATAGCAATTGCCAAAAATAATAAAGCCAATTCGGCTGAACCCGACCCAAAAGCACTTTTCCCATCTGCTAAGACAAACCATTTTGGGAATATAGAGAACTTATTTCCTATTCCTTCTGATGAACCTTTTACGGTCAGTCTTAAGATTGGTTCACTCGAAGATAAATGAACCATAAATGCCACAAACATTGTAATTGCAATTCCTATCGAAAATAAAGGAACAAACAAACCAATAATTAATGCAAGTCCTCCGACAACCTCAAATAAAACGGCCATCAGTTGTAAAACACCGGGAAATTGATCTCCCATCCAATTCATCGGATTAGCTGCCTTGGGTAATCCGTGCATCAACAAACAAATTCCAGCAATCAGCCTAAGTATTAAAACTCCTGTCGAATTAAAATTGCTTAAATAATCTCTAAATAAAAATATCTCGTTCATAAGAATTTAATTTGACGTAAAGTAATTAAGTATATTTGTATTCAGCAAGTACATACATAATTATATGTACTTACAAAAAAGTAAGAAATGAGAAAAATAAATTCAACAAACACATTTAATAAAGATCAATTAGAGACGAGTTGTGGAATGGCTTATACTATTTCTGTTATAAGCGGAAGATGGAAACTTAGCATTTTGGGATTTTTACTCGATGATAAAGTACTTCGCTATGGAGAGCTAAAGAGAAAAGTAGTAGGGATTTCTGAACGAATGCTCATTGCTCAACTAAAAGAGTTAGAAAGAGATAACTTAGTTCAAAGAACATCTTACCCAGAAGTACCACCAAGGGTGGAATATAAATTAACGACTAAGGGAAAATCATTAAAGAAAATTCTTGTCCAAATGTCACAATGGGGAGAGGAAAATCGAAAACAAAATTAAAGCTACAGCATACAACTACCGCCAATACGGGTTTTTAATAACTTAACTTCTAAAACTGCGGAAACAGAAACGGAACAGACAAAACCGTCAACGAGCAATGCCAAAAGAGCGACTTCCAAACCAAAGAAGCTGACCAAAGAGGATTACTGCAGACAGTTCTTTAAATCCCGAATACTACGGCAAGCACAGGCAAATCGGCCTATGTAAGACAGGAACACACGTAACGTTTAGCAGGCTTACAAACATTATGGACATCGACAAAGGTTGGGCAATGCGGGGGTGTCCGCGTTATCTTTGCAACCTTGTCGTTCTTTTTAGGAAATGTTTTTTACTGATTTATACAAAAAAATCATCGGAGAATTAGCTTTGATTCGACCTTTCAAGGCATTTTGCCGTTTTAGTAGGGTCGAGTTGCGGAAAGTCTAACCTTGTCGAGGATTATGAAGCCATTTTAAATGCAAAAGATCTCTTCGACTAAATAACTTAATAATAGAGAAATAGATCTTGAACAGGGAATCAATTGATATATTGATTAAAAAAATCCTAAAAGCTAATTTCTCGGGGGTAATGGTAATAGGGAGTGCAGTTCTTTTTGGTTTTTAGCTAATTTTTCGCAAAGTCTATTCCAACATAATACCTGCGATTGTAAAATTGAACACGGTTTAATAAAATTAACACATCATGATTTAATAAAAATATAACAACAATGTTTACTAAATTTGCCACATCAACGTTTGATAACAAAAGCACGTCAGTGTTTGATAAACGAATAACGATATGGCAACACCGCGAGAAAGATTTGTAGAAGCCCTAAAGTTTCTACAGCAATTGCAAGAAAAAGGGACAATAAGCATCCATACGGATGACATTCCTAATCGTAAATACCGTGAAATCCTGACCAAGAATGGATTTATCAGGGAAGTCGCCAAGGGTTGGTATATCGCTACCGATCCGGAAGCGAAGGATGGCGAAACCACAGCCTGGTATAGTTCGTATTGGGATTTTATTGCGGTATTCCTAAATCATAGATATGGGGACGACTGGTGCCTCTCAGCCGACCAGTCGTTATTGCTTCATGCGGGCAACCAATCTGTACCGCAGCAGTTACTTATTCGTTCTCCCCACGGAAATAACCATCCAACGGCATTGCCGCACAACACATCTCTTTTCAATATACGGGGAGAACTACCGCCAGCGGATCAGCTCGTCATGACCGATAATGGGATACGAATGTACAATCTACAGTCTGCTCTCATTTACAGCGGCGCAACCATCTACACGAGAAATGCTATAGATGCCCGTACTGCATTGTCATTAATAAGGGACGCATCCGAACTACTGCCCATACTACTCGAAAACGGTCACACTACACTGGCAGGACGACTGGCAGGAGCCTTCCGAAATATCAACAGGGTAAGAATTGCCGACCAGATCATAGATACCTTTAAGCAGGCGGATTATGATATCCGCGAAGAAGATCCATTCGAAAATAAAATCGATCTTAAAATACCAGCCCGCGAACGATCCCCATATGCCACCCGTATCCGGTTGATGTGGGAGCAGATGCGAGAAGTGATCATACAGAACTTCCCTACTTCGCCGGGACTACCAGAAAATAAGGAAGCTTTCCTAAAAGAGATCGACGATATCTACGTCACTGATGCCTACCATTCCCTCTCCATAGAGCGCTATCGTGTAACGCCCGAAATGATTGAGAAGGTAAGTTCTGGAAAATGGGATACCAAAGAGAGTGAAGAGGATCGCAAACAGCGCGATGCAATGGCGGCAAGAGGCTATTATCAGGCATTCCAGTCCGTCAAGGAAAGTATCAACTCCATATTGGGCGGAGCAAATGCGGGAATGCAGGTAGACAAAGACCATTCGAAATGGTATCGGCAACTTTTCGATCCGAGCGTGACAGCAGGTTTGTTGAAAGCCGTTGATCTGGCTGGATATCGCAACAATCAGGTTTATATCAGCAACTCCAAGCACGTACCCTTAAATGTTGACGCCATGCGTGATGCGATGCCTGTATTGTTTGAATTGTTGGAAGAAGAAACAGAAGCATCTGTTAGAGCTGTTTTAGGGCATTTCATATTTGTATTCATTCACCCTTACATGGATGGCAACGGAAGGATGGGACGTTTTTTATTGAATGCCATGCTTGCATCGGGCGGATATAGATGGTCGGTCATTCCGGTGGAAAGACGAGATGAATATATGCAAGCACTCGAACAGGCCAGTGTTGAACAAAACATCGAGCCTTTCACAAAATTTATCGGTTACTTGGTAGAAGAAAACCTAAAGGGTAAAACGGTTGCTGAATTACCAAAAAAATAAAAGACCATAGTTAGGATACGAACCATGCTGTCTTCGCTGGCTGGTAAAGCTTCTTTCGGATATATCAACAGAGGCAAAGAGGATGGACGAAAATACATTACTCCAAAAGAACCTGAAGCAACAGCTATGCTTTGGGTTTTTAACTTCGGATAAACGAGCAATTGCGACGTTAGCAAAAAACGGTATCCAAGTGAATGAGGATGAAGTAAGTATTATATTGGATTTTGTGTATCTTGTCGTAAAGAACTACAACAAACCAGATATGGCTCAAGAAGCCGAATCCTTGATGAGAAATCGACCTTTTAAAAAAGACCTTAATGACGCAATGGAGCTTGTTTTTAGCTCAATTCTCGTCGAAAGGCTTAATAGTTTACTCACAAAGATCGCACTATAAATGACCGGATTATAACGGTTTGGCTCACAGGTTTTTATTAGCATAAAAAAAGGAGACAACCAGTAAGTGGTGTCTCCTTAAGTAGAGGGCAGTTTCGGAAAGTCTAACCTCATCGATGACTACGAAGCTATTTTAAATATGAAAAACCTCATCAAATAATCCCGGATACAATATTTCAATCAAACCGCCTGTTTCGCTACCCGAAGCAGGCTTTTTTATTTCGGCAATAAAAAGTACGCTACTTAATTATAGAAAATATCAAGCTAAATATCATCAAGTTTCCGTTGCTCATCTTCTGGAAATTGAATATGTTCTGATAAATCCTTAACAAATTTTCTTGCAAAGACAGCCCCATCAGAGTTACTCGTCATGATATTGTCATCACCAAGATCGACATTTTCTCCATAAATCGCTTTCCGAAGGTCAATACGCTGGTGCATTTCAGTCACTTTTTCTTCCAACTGTTCCACCACGGAAAAATCTGGTGTACCGCGTTCCAGCAAATCACTAAAATCTTTATAAGGAGAAAGGCTCACCTTAACCACTTTCTGCAACACCTCGCCCCATTGCAATACCTCATGTTCAGCATAATCAGGATTATTCTTCTTTTGCATAAACATGACCATTGCAAGAAACATTTCCGGCGTTCCGCTCCATGTCCGCTTTGACCCGAACATCTTAGAAAAAAATGATAGCAGTCTCATAATCGTTTATTTTGACCAACCTAAAGTTATGTCTTTTCCCAATGAAAACAAAACATTTTCCATCCGCGCCCCATACCATCATCCCAATTAACGTCTAAAGGCCATAGCCAACAATAAGAATCCGCGGTCCATTTTAATCCATTCACTCAACCCCCAGGAACTACGTGCCTTCATTCCCAAATTCCGGACACGACAAATTCCCAGCCTCCGGCAGCCACAGATCATCATATCTGGCAACCTCCTCCAACGCCACCCATCCCCCCTGCATATCCCACCCATAATGCTCCCCTTGCAAAACACCCCGCTCAAAAAGGCCAGAATACCCATCCGTCCGGGCCCGACAAAAAGCACTCAACCCAACGGAAGTATACAGTTTCCCAAGTGCAGCTGCAATAGCACGAATGGTCGACCCGGTCGTCACCACATCATCTACAATCCAAACCCGTTTATCGCCCCTACCAAACACAGGGGCAAGCTCATACCCATTCTCCAATGTCCTTTCGCACTCCAAGCGGCTTAAACCCCTCAATTTCACATTCTTTCTTTTCTTGCGTAACAGGTCCGAAACATAATCACATCCAACCTTATCCGCTACATGGCGGCACAGCACATCCATCGGCTTCGGATCCGACCTCCTCAGGATAGCCGTCTCCTGATGTCCCAACGCGCGCACGATGATATCCCCTTCTTCCATACTGTAATCATCATCTTCATCCTCGTCTTCGCCACCGAAAGCTGCCATACCGCCCATTATAATCCCCAGGAACTTCATCCCGTAGTCCATATCCGTTAGGGCGTACAAAGGCGTTGTTCTCTTTGCAACCAGCATATCGTCACTTACGGACGTCTTTTTGACGGAGACCATTTCATACACCAATCCATTTTTTGCATCAAACCTTAATTCCGGCGTAAACAGGATGCCACCAACCAAGCCCCACCTTTATTCCGTTGCTTTTTGAACTTGCTCGACAACGGTCGCGACAGACACGATAATTAATTCTTTTCATCACTTCAAAACAATCAATTATGGAAGTGACAAGCACAGCGCTGCACAACATCATCGTAGCAGAAGTCCAACTCGTTTACAAATCCAAAGTCAAAGTTCCGAACGCCCCGCCGTCAATAACCCTCACCGAGCCTACGACATATTGATGGCTAGCTGGGACGAAGGAAGGATCGAGTTGGTCGAACAGTTCAAGATACTCCTGCTGAACAACGACAAGAGAGTACCGGGCATTTTCGAGGTATCCACTGGAGGTATCGACTATGTCCCGGTAGATTCAAAGGTAATCTTCACAGCGGCGCTTAAGAACATCGCATCAGGCATCATAAGGCGCACAACCATCCCTCGGGGACACTCAAGCCAAGCACCGCCGACATCGCACTCACAAAGAAGTTGGCTGATGGTGATGGTCTGCTCGGCGTTCGGATACTTGATCCCCTGATCCTGACTCCAGAAGGATATTATTCATTCAACAGAGAAGGGCTGATATAGCGCTTCTCTGTTGGAGCAAGGAGCCGCTGCATATAAGCTAGGCTTTTGTATCTAAACTTATTATTTTGGTATTTCTACCCAGTTGATCGTTGTAATAGCTGCTTTATTGTCTGTCGTTAACGTCGGCGTTGCAACGGCCGTTGGAGCGTCTACTTTGAAAATCGTCGACTTGCCAACTTTGTCTTCATTGTAATAAATACCTACATAGCCAGTACCATCCAGAGCCGAATAGTTGTTTTCTCCGGTCGAGCTCACGATATCTGCCGAAGCGGGCGCCCCCGTTACCCATTTGAACGATTGATCCTGCACATTAGCAATGGCAAAACGCATACCGCCTCCCATAATACTGCTGTAAAAAGGTGTGGCATATGCATAGGCTTTCGGACACATGGTCAACAGAAAATAACCTTTCCCTAAATAGCTCTTTTGCCATATATAGTGACTGTTGGAAGCCTTTGTAATATCGAAGAAATAGGATTCATCGTATTCCGTCGTTCCTTTTTTGATTTTAGTAATAGCTACCGGTGTTTTGGTGCTATAATTTATTCCTGCTTTGTCGTAAGTCATCTTCATATTGAAGATATAGGTGTCGCCCTGTTCATCAACCTCAATACCGCTTGTCAAAAGTGTGCCAATTCCACCTGAACGGTCATCCCTGATTACCTTTTCCAATTTCATTTCCGGGTAGCTATAAACGGCTATGTATGAGCTATCCTGATAAGCGGAGCCAAAGGTTCTACCACTTTCTATACTCCAAAATGGAGCAAATACTTTATCCCCAACCTTTGCTGGCGTGGTAAAAAAAGCCTTTTCTCCATTTCCGGCCAATTTATTGGCACTTAGTTCCCCACTGGCAACAATCTCCTGTGTTTTGGTATCTACCCGAAACCATTGTGTAAACTCCTCTTCCGGTTGCCAAGCATTTTTGAACAGTAGCAATTCATCGCCTACATTTCCTATTGCCGTCATGGATTCTGTTTGGATTTCGGACAACGCGGTTATTTTTTTATCAGCAGTGGCTTTAAAAATGCTTATCGGGCCCGGGGCAGAACGATTGAAGGGAAGACTGTATAAGAATCCATTATTTGATAAATAGTTAATGCTGGCGGCCGATTGTTGGATACCCGTTCCTACGGTCACCAATAGGCCTGAGTCCAATGAATTGACCGTATGGATCACATCGGCGCCGGCGAAAGGTGAATTTCTTGTGGTAACGATAAAAACGCCTTCTTTTGGAACTTCCTCTTCTTTCCCGCTATTATCGTCAATTGGAGCCGGGTCTTTACTGCATGCACTGAATATAATCGCTGCACTGAATAGATAAATAAAAAATGATGTAATTTTCATGTTTTGTTTTTTAATTTAATGTTGCATTTATTGATTTATAAAATACCGGAGCTTCAGGTTAAAACTGCGCCCGGGTTTTTGAAGACTGAAGTTGTCGTACAACTTTCTGTCAGTTAGATTTTTCACATCCAGTCCGATGTTGTAGCGTCCGCCAGCAAGACTATATACCAAATTGACATCATGCGCTAGCTGGGTCGGAATGGTACGCCTTGTTTCAGCTGCACCCTCCGTTGCCCAAAACTGGTAAAACGAATGTACATAGAGAAGGTTATAGGAAATACTGAACTTATCTGATTGCTGAAGCAGGTTGTCTAAATAGAGACTCGCATCAGCATTACCAAAAAAATAGGGGATGTTAGGAATGCGCTCACCATAAGTAGTGCTCAATATCTGTATATCGGGACCAAGATCCTGACGATACCGTTCGCGATCCCGTAAATTTTGATACGTAGCACTAGCACCTGCGCTTAATAGACTTCCATATGAATAGCGTATTTCGGATTCTAGGCCCAGATTGGATACCTTCAATACATTGTCCGCCATGAGCCTGTTCGTGTACCCGTCAAATACATCGTAATTATAATCTTTGACATAACTATATACCCCTGTTACTCCAGCTGAAACACGGTGCTCCGCAAACGAAATGGCATGGTTTATTCCTAAGTTGATATTATCACTCCTTTCCGGCTTCAGGTCCCAGTTCCCGATCCTGTTCATCATGTCGCCAAAGAGGTCTTCCGCTTCCGGAAGCCGGGTTGTCTTTTCGTAGGAAAGCTTTACCTGGGTTTTCGGTTGTATAAAATAGGTGGAAGCAAAACCATACCCGAATTTATCACGGTTAAGACGGCCATCTTTAACAATAGTATCCAATGGATTGGCTGGATTGATCACGAATACAGTGGTATGTGCCCGCTGTGATAGATATTTTCCAAATACCGTCGCATTCCATTTCTCGGAACCTTTATATTGATAGCTAAGCCCTACGATATTTTTGTCTGCTTTTCTTGGTATCTGGTTAGTTTCGCTTCCGGGTAATACGGCATCGTATCCTTTGCGATTAAAAAGATTCAGTACATTATTGACAGCGAAAAAATGTCTGTCACCCAACCTATAGGTTGCGGTCGCTGCTCCGCTTGCCTTGTTATTTCTATAGATGTTGTGGAAATAGGTCAACTCGCCCCCTTTTCCCGTCATAGGACGTGATTCACCAAGCCAGTTATACCGTGCGTGGACGGTATCTACACTTTGTTCCCGTCCCAGATTGTAGTTGGCATTCAGTGTCACGTCAAGCCCCTTTATGAATAGGTCCTTTTTTCGATATTTCAGGGTTGGCATCGCAACATTGCCCCTAAGGTGCCAGGCGCCATATACAGCATTGATAAGTGCGCCTGTTTGCATCTCTTTGTAATATTGTCCCAAGGTGATGCCTGCAAGGAACTCATCGGCCCATTTCTTGTTTACTACGCCGACCTGCAGGATACCGGTTTCGTTGTGATATTGGTCGTGAAAACGGCGGACGGTCTGGACCTTATTGAGTTTTCCCGTTGACAGGTCTGCAACGTCTGTTTCTACCTTATAATCGTTGTCCGAATAGTTTTGAAAAGCGTTGATGCGGACATGGAATCCGTCCTTGGAGGTAAAGGCTCCATTGATATTCGAACGATGTGTATTAAAGGAACCATATGCATAAGAAACATCGAGGTAATTCTTCATGTTTCTGTCAGAAATCAAGTTAACTGCACCGCCCAGGGCATCGCTGCCTAACCAAACCGGTACGACACCTTTGTAGACTTCGATACGGTCTACAAAATTGATCGGGATATTATTGATCTGGAAAGCGGAGCCGAAGTCATCCATAGGTACACCATCTAAAAAAAACCGGATTCTTTTACCGGAAAAGCCGTTGATGGAAAAGTCGAAATCAGATCCCATACCACCGCTCTCGCGAAGACGTGCTCCCGGAACCTTGTCCAGTACCCGCGCGATGTCGAGTGTCGTATTCTGGAATTTCTTGGCATCCAGTGCGGTGATATGATAAGCCTGCCGATTGGCTTCCTGGTTAGCGGTGTATCCAAAAACCGAAACCTGGTCCAATAAAGTTATGCCGCTGTTAAGCTTGAAATAGAACGGATGATTCTGTTCTTTTACCTCAATCCTGGTTTTCAGGCTGTCGGTACCGATCTGCGAAATAAACACCGTGAAGATCCCTGTCGGCAGATTTGAGAATTCAAAACGCCCATTATCATCAGTTTGGGTTGATTTGCCTAATTCCGGGAAGCGTACAGAAACGGCAGTAAGTGGTTCGTTCTGTTGGTTATGTACAAACCCGACCACCGAAGCCCGGCCCAATTGGGCCAGGGAAGGCAAACAATAGCTTAAAAATGCGGCAAAGCATAGTATTTTCTTTAATGTCATCATATCCTTTTCAAACCAAATAATCCTAAACCCATGCTTTGTAAAACCTGAAAATCATCCGGTCGGGATACGGTTTAGATAATTTCGGCCCAATCATTCTTATTTATAATGATTATAAATTATATTTGTGAATTGCAAATGTATCCTTTAAAGACTTTACCTATTTGTGAATATGGAAGTATTAATTATGAAAACAGAAGTTTCGTTATGGGCATTGAAATAGCAGGTTCCGATTTCAGTGACATGATCTCCTCTATTGGCGGGTCAGATAAGATGCTCAATAAAAATGATGTCAACCGCATCAGATTGACAACTCCAAAGGGACGTGTTTCTTTCAAGGAAGAGATACTGCGCGGAAACTTGTCCATACTGGAATCGAATTACTTCATGAAAGAGGATCTGGAGATATTTGGCAAGGGCGATGCAGATCTGTTGGAAATCCAGTTCAACCTATCTGATAAAGGTATATTTTACCAAGATAAATCCAGTAAGGATCACATTACGCCGGCCATGTCAGGTAACATCGCCTATCTCTCCAGCGAAGAAAACCAGGCTAATATCCATTTCCAAAAAGAGACCTCTTACCATACCTTTGATATACATCTCCCTTTATCGTTACTGGACCAATATGTCGGTGAATCAAAAAAGCTCGACGGTTTCCTGTCACAGATACATAACGGGATCAGCAGTAAACTAACCACGGATACGATCGGCATCAGTCCTGCGATTTTCAACAGCATACAGGACATACAAACATGTACATACGAGGGGCTAACCCGAAGGATCTATTTGGAATCCAAGGCTTACGAACTCATTGCGCTACTCTATGAAGACAGCCAAAGGCAACATGTTCCGCAAAACCTGAGCGCAGACGACCGGGAAAGCATCCATTTGGCCGCCTCGATTATCCGTGGTAACCTGGAGGAGCCTTTTACGATTCCCCAACTGGCACGACAGGCAGGCATCAATCAGACAAAACTCAAAGCGGGCTTTAAAATGGTATTTGGCAATACGGTCTTTGGGTATCTGCAGGACATCCGCATGCACCAGGCAAAGAGATACCTACTGGATACCAAACTTTCCATCCAGGAAATAGGTATACGCCTGGGCTATCAAAATACGGCAAATTTCAGTAATGCCTTTAAAAAAATCCTGGGGTACTCACCGATGAAATTGAGGGAAAAAAGCAACAATCGGTAGCGGATATAATAAGCAATTAACAAATCAGCTTTTGTAGAGAGGAGACAGCTGTATACATTTTGTTCCTTGCTGACTATTGTTTGTTCCTGATGCCAAATCGATTTTTTCCCATTAAATAGGCGAAGGTCAATGTCATTGCGCCTGTGATAAACCACAGGGTATCTGTGATAAATACGTAAGGATGATGGAAGGCGGTAATCCACAACCAATCCCCGGTATTGAATCCATTCGCAAATGGGATGATACAGGCCAGCGCTCCCCCCAGCACCAGGCAATAGATCGTGATGTGCTTTTCCGTTTTCCGCAGATATCCGACCGTTGCGAACAACAACCAGCTTAAGAAAAACAGGGTATTGACGGAACTCGCATGGCCCGATCCCACGGGGACAAGCTGTTCGGCAATAAAAAGTAGCGCTGTTGCCGGAAATAAGCTGAAGCAGACCGCAAGGTAAACCACGGTTACCCGATGGTGGAAACGGCGTTGACGATCGCTGTATGTAGGCTTATTACGTGCTTCTTTCCACATCAGTACGCCGCTGATGATAACAAAACAGCTGAACATGGATAATATAAAGTAAAGCGCTTTCATCATCCATCCCCCGAAAGCAGCGAAGTGAACCTTATTGATCCCGGTCAGAACAGACTGGGTGTAATTTTTCTCACCGGGTTTGATTTGCAGCTTATAGTCTCCCGAATGCAGGTCCAATACTACAGTGCCATCCTTGTTGAAGGTCTTCTTATCCACCAGATCGGCTCCCAATGCTGCGTTCTCCCTTCCAGGGTTGATGATTTCCAGATAGGAGAGTTGATATTCCGGATAGTCGGAGCGAATCTGTCGTAACCCTTTTGCTATGGGCATATGAACAGCAGAATGATCAACGGAATCATGCGCATGAAAGGCCTCTGTAGGAAAGATCTTGGTAACCAGTTTATCCTGATCACCTTTGAACAGTACAAGAACTGCCGGTGCGAGGATAAAGACGCTTAGCATATAAAATGCTCCCGTTATGGCGTACATCAATTGAAAAGGCAGACCGATTATTCCGAATATGGTATGGGCATTTGTCCAAAACTGTTTTTTTATCTGTTTAAAGGAGAATGCATAGAATTTTGGAATGATGTTTTTCCAATGGATAAGTACTCCTGCCACCACAGCAAATGCAAAGAACAGCGAAACAAATCCCGCAATATAGCGTCCGATGTACCAAGGCACCTGGTCGAGAAAATGTAAGCGGTAAAGTGTATCTCCCGTAGTGGTTCCATCCCCATGGAACAGTTCTGTAATATGATCCGTACGGGGGTTATAAACAAAGGTCGTAAAATGGGTACCCGTCGAATCTGTGACAGGAGCGTAAATTGTATAGACTGGGCGTGCTTCGGTAGGTAGTACAACACGGACTTCATCTGCCTCTTTGATACCGGTTTTGACCGAATCCAACCTAGTGATCATCCGTTCATAATCAATATTGTCTATCACAGTGATGCGGGCGGCCGGATTTTCCCACTGGTAGATTTCCTGTTTATACAGCGATATCGCTCCTGCGAAGAAAATTATAAACAGTACTAAGCTGATGACGATTCCACTTACGGTATGGGTATGGAAAAGGATGTTGTATGCCCTCGGGCCAAGTCCCTTCATATCGCGACCTTCCCGTTATAAGCAATGAGACCAAAGATCAACGTAAGCAATAAGTAAATGCCCCAAACCACCCAGCCATTACGTACCCAAAAGGCGATGATCATTAATACCACCCACAGCAGGAAGCCGGAAAATGTTCCCGAAACCAATAGATTTATACCAATGGAGGGAACCAATGCCATGGCAAGGTGCAGCGCGGTTGACAGCAGGTAACCACCGATCAGTCCTGCACTAATTTTTAACAGACGTTGGCCCGGAGTGCTCAAATATTTTTGCTTTGCCGGCATATCAGAAATTAACAATTAAACCAAATAGACATAGAGAATGGAATACGATCAATGCCAGCAATCTTATCTGCCGGGGGCAGGAAGCAAAAAAGACTATACAGGATAATGATACCATATAGATACATAGCGCTGATAAAACACCAACCGTCCATCCTTTATCGAGCAACAACAAGGTTAAACCCAATAGAATGCTTCCCCAGTTCCAACAATGTTTTCCTAACCACGGAATAACCGTTATTTCCTTCGGCCAGTATCTGGATGACCGGTAACCGGAAAGTGCCCCAATAAAAAGCAGATAGACTGCAAGCGTAGTCATATTAACCCGAAACCATTATTAACATCAATTTAAGTTGATTACAAAAAATAATTATTTGAGACAAAAATATCCCTTTTATGCTTTACTGATTTGTGATTATGGACTTAATAGTTATGAAAACAGAAGTTTTGCTACTGTGCTGGCAATTTCAGGTGCCGTTTTTATTAATTTTATCCGGTAAGCCGATTTTTCATTTGGTTCAACGGGTGGAAAGAGAATTTTAATTGGCCAAGGACGCAAGCTATTTTATATGATCAAACTTATGCTTTCATTTTTAATATGGTCCCTTATTATCGTCGTTGTATTACTATTTGCAGGCGTGATATTTGAGCAATACTCAAGATGGAGATTGGAAAGAACGGCTTTTAATGGTAAAATTTTTGTTGAGATAAACGGTAAGCCGCTTCATTATGTAAAAAAAGGACACGGGAACTGTACGATCGTATTCCAATCTGGGATGGGAAGCAGTCATCGCGTATGGGAGGAAATCCAGGACAGCATATCACCACATGCGGTAACAATTTCCTATGATCGCAATGGGCTCATGCTGAGTGAAGATACAGGTATACCGGTAACAAACGATCACATTTCCCACGAACTCCAACTACTCTTAGAAAAAACAAAATGCCCAAAACCCTATATCCTTGTTGGGCACTCCATGGCAAGTGTTTACTTAAGGCCTTTTATTAGACGAAATGTGCAGGATATCTCAGGAATTATATTGGCAGAAGCTGCAAATCCAAAGCTTGCAAAGGAAGCTTCACCAGAATTATTAAAAGCGTTGCGTATACCGCCTGATTGGTTGATCAAGTCCGTTGTAAATACGGGGATTTACCGCGCAGTTTTTTCTTTTATTCCTATATCAAGGGAGATTCCGTTTGCGCACCCTTTACATCGTCAGGAAAGAGATTTCTTTTACAGATCATACCATAAAGTACTGGAGGAATTGAAAAATGACAGCCTGAATTTCAAAGATGCTGAGAAATATCCTTCTTTCGGCGATATTCCTTTGACAGTGATCATGGGTACTTCCGAAGTCCGCTATGCAGGAATTAAAAAATCCAGTATCAAAGATGAATTTCGTCTGTTGGTAAATGAGGGCCAGCACGAGCTGTTAAAATTGTCTTCAAACAGCCAATTGGTGAAAGCACAAAATAGTGGACATCTGCTTCAGATAAATGATAAAGAACTCCTGATTAAGGAAATCAATAAAATGCTAAAAAATCAGTGTTTTTATTAACCCCAACTATAAGTTTGCGTATTCCCATCAACGAAATTACAAATGAAAAATCGCGGAAAACTAAAAAAAATACAATATATCGGCTTTCTTTGTTTTGATTCATTCTAAATAATAATAACTTTGCTTTCTGTAAAAGAACAGAAGTGGAGCAAAACAGCGATAAATCCGGTCAGCAATTATCTGCTTTCCTTTCCGATGAAAGAGACCTTCGGCAATTCATTGACCTGCATTGGGAGAAACTACTGGCTTATTGCCAGCACTATACTCAGGATAGAGAAGCTTCGGGCGAAATCGTACAGGATATATTCTTTACGCTGTGGGACAGGCGTAACAATCTTCAGATCAACGTGAACATCGAACACTATCTCTTTTCGGCCCTCCGTAATAAAATAGCAAGATACTACAGGGATAAATACCGGGATGAACGGCGCCACGAAAACGTAATATCTACCTTCACGGAAGAAACTAGCAATACGGAACAAACTGTCTACCACCGTGACATAAAGCGCCGTGTATCGGAGCTTGTGATACAGCTACCCGAACGCTGTGGGGAAGTCTATGTGTTAAGCCGTGATGAAGGCTTGGCCATCCGGGAGATAGCCGGAAAACTTTCAATATCCGAAAAAACTGTCGAAACCCATCTTACCAAGGCCCTCAAATTCCTCCGCAAACATCTGCGGAACGAACGTTATTAGCCATTTTCCAAGTTATTTTTATTTTTTTCGTCGTAAACTCAGGGTAATTGCCTTCGGGGTGGAACTATATAGCTAAAGGAGCATTCACGATGGAAATAAACCCGGACTTGTTGAAGAAATATGGAGCTGGCACCTGCACTTCCGAAGAACAGAAGCTAGTGGAAGAATGGTTAAACCACGAGAATGCGGGCACACATTATGATTTCATGCCTGGCACCGACCTGGAAACAGAGAAAGCCAAACTTATCGATGCAATCGATATGCACCTTGCGAAAAGAAAACGTCGTTTTTGGTTCCGGCCGGCATCCATCGCAGCACTATGGTTTGTTTTTGTCACTATCGGTTTCTATAGTTACCATATCGGCATGTTTTCGTTTAATGGTTCCACTCCTGAGTACAAAACGGTACACGTTCCCGTCGGAAAAAAAATATCGGTGGTATTACCGGATGGCTCAAAAGCCTACCTTAACTCCGGCAGTACATTGACTTATCCCAAAGCGTTCGAGGGGCCTCAGCGCCTATTAGCGTTGGACGGCGAAGCATTTTTCGAGGTGGTCAAACAGGCGGGCAAGCCCTTTATCGTGGAAGCCCACGGTACCCGTACCGAAGTACTGGGTACGAGATTCAATCTGAACAGCTTTGAAAGCGAAGGAGAAACAAACCTAACGGTCGAACAGGGTAAGGTTATGTTCACGGCAAGTGATAGCCGCGACACCCTGGTACTGGTGGCCAATAACCGGGCGACCCATCAAAAAGGGCAACTGCAAATGGACGAAATTGCAGGGCACGAGGACAGCGGCTGGAAGGACGGAAGATTGATATTCAACCACAGTACCATTGCCGAAATGGTTCCCATACTGGAACGGTGGTACGGTGTCAGCATCATAGTCAGCGATCCTAAACTCAACGAATACCGTATGAAAATAAAATATGAAAACCCATCATTGCGACGGGTACTGGAAGATGTGGCCTATGCTACTGACATCCGGTTCAAAATAGTAGGAAAAAACGTAACCATTTATCCATAAGTAATAGCCCAAAACATGTATCCACCATAAAGCCGAAGAGAATAAACAAGAATCCCCGGGTCGCCGTCGCCAAACATTGTCCCGGGAATTAGTAACCGATCATCAATTGTTCATCAATCAATCAAAATTACATTCATCAAAAATATGTATTCTTTATTTATAAACATTCGAAACCTAAAACAATTTAAGTTATATCTATCCCTTATTATATTATCTATCACTTTCATTCCGGCCGCATTTTCACAACAAGGCATCTTGCAGAAAAAGGTCACTATCCAAGTCAATAGAGTCAAACTTTCAGAAGCTATTACCGTCGTGGAGAAAGCGGCCGATTGCAGCATTGCCTACAGCGAGACCTTTGTCAATTCAGACAGAGTGGTTTCCCTCAACGTGACCAATCAACCGCTGTCCGGTGTATTGGAACAACTTTTCGGAGAACTTGCAAGAGGAATGCAGGTAAAGGGAAACCAAATAAATATACAACCTTCTAAGGGAAGGGGAACCGTGTCCGGTGTTGTGTATACCAGTGATGGTCAGCCTGCGGGTTTTGTGAGCATAGGTATTCGGGGTCAGCGCAGCACACAGGCAAATGATCGGGGCCAGTTCAGGCTGGAGAATATCGAAACAGGTACATATACCATCACAGCCAGCTTTGTAGGATTACAGACACAACAACAGCAAATAGCCGTAGTCCCTGATGGCATAGTCAATGTAACATTTACCCTTAACGAAGATGCGCAAACGTTACAGGAAGTAGTTGTCAATGGTATGCCAGTTAACAAAGTGGTAGACACGCCTTCTCGTTTTCTCCGTATCCAGAGCCCTTTAATGGAAACACCACAGAACATACTTTCCATAGGTTCCACCACTTTTAAAGAACAGCAACTCCTGACACCCTCGGAGATTACGAAAAACATAAGTGGTATAACCGACAATATGCCTTATGCAGGTGCATCTACTGGGTTTAGTATTCGCGGAACTTCTGCTGGCAATAACCGGTTGCGTAACGGAATGCCTATTTCTACCCTTATCGGATACGGCATCTTGCAGGAGGATATGAGTTATATTGAAAATATCGAATTCATAAAGGGGCCAGCAGGTTTTATGCTCGCACAGGGCGAACCAGGCGGTATGTTCAATGTAGTAACCAAAAAACCACTTTCCTATAAACATGCATCAATAGAATTTATGACTGGCAGTTATGGCCTTTATCGCACTTCGGTGGATGTGGGCGCACCGTTGTCTGAGAAAGTGTCGTACCGATTGAACGTTATGGGACAAAAATCAGGAACACATGTCAACTATGGACAGAACAATCGGTTCAGCATAGCCCCTGTTATACAATATAAGGCTTCAGATCGAACAAACGTCACCCTCGAATACAATATGGATGTGGCCGGTCTTTTAGCGACAAACAATGTGATGCCCACTGTTGACCGGCAGCCGTTGCCACGGGATCTATTGGTCGGTGATCCGGCGGTTGGACAAACAAAACTCTCCAACAACTATGGATATGTTCATGTTGAACACCACCTAGATGACAATTGGAAAATTACCTCGCAAGCTGGTGTTATGCTGGCGCGATGGAAAGGCAAAGACCTTTATAGCCTAAACGCAATCGTAGATCCTGATGGGTTATTGACCAGACGTTACCGGTATATTGAATTTTACGATGATTTCTACACTGCACAGGCATTTATAAACGGAAATTTTCGTTCTGGATCAGTGTCCCACCAATTACTGGTGGGAATCGACGGAGGTATCCTCCATACCAAGGGCAAACATGCAGACGTCCGTAATATACTCCCTATTAACGTCTATGACCCACTCTACGGACTTAGCAAACAACTGGACACGTTGATAGACATCGATAACCTCAGTTTTGGCTATGATAATACACCAAACAGTTTGGGTGTGCCACAGACTATGAGTTGGCAGGCTGTCATGATCCAGGATCAACTTACTTTGGCTCCATGGATACAGCTGACCCTAGGTGGCAGATATACCTACTACAGCAATGGGAGCACGTCTAAACCGGAGGTTGATAAGGTCTTTTCTCCCAGGGCGGGACTTTTGGTACATCCATTTTCCAATACGTCGATTTATGCCCTTTATGACCAATCCTTCCTTCAACAGCCCGGACAGTCATTTGATGGCAGCAAGTTTGAACCCCTTACCGGTAATAATATCGAATTCGGCATTAAACGCCAGTGGCTGGAAAAGGCGTTATTTACCCAGATAAGTGCCTACAGAATCACTAAAAACAACGTGCTTACGGCAGATATAGACAACCCTGGCTTTAGTGCGCAGTGGGGGCAGATACGAAGTGAAGGAATAGAAGTAGACATTATGGGAAATCTAACACCTGGCCTGCAACTCACCGCAAACTACGCCTACATCAATGCCAAAGTCACCAAAGACGCTGACCCGCTCCTTATAGGTACACGCCCAACCAATCCGATCCACAATGGCAACATCTGGTTGACTTACCGTTTTAGCCAAGGCACATTAAAAGGTTTTGGTCTAGGAGCCGGTACTTCCTACCAGAAGGACAGGTATGTTGTCACATTTAAAAAAGAGGATACGGATAAGCAGCAGAAACTCCCGAATTATAAGAGTATCGATGCAGCTTTGTACTACAATCGCAAAAAGGTTTCTTTCGCGCTGAACCTCTATAACCTGGCGGATACCTATAATTTTTCAGCAAATAGCTTTAACTATCTAGCGGGCAAGTCGGGCGAGTTTTTTATGAAATCGATGCCCGGGCGAAATTTCCGCTTTTCCATACGCTATAGCCTTTAAAGATAATAAGGGTATGCAGATCATCAAATGGCTACACCTTTGGCTTGGCTTGTTTTCCGGGGGCATCGTTTTTATCGTATGCCTTACGGGAGGCATATGGGTGCTTCGTGATGAAGTCGCTTTTTTTACAGAGCCTTTTCATTGGCTCAACAATACCGATGTTTCTTACAAGAATCCCACGACACTGCACGAATCTGCGACTCGCTATCTGGATTCTATAGAAAGTCCAAATAATTACAAGCTGCACAGCTTAACGTACCGCGAAACAGGGAAGTCAAGTTATATTGACTATTCTGATACACTCAACGCTATCTATGTCGGCTATCTTCATATGGATCCCCACACTGGTAAGATTTTGTATAATTATGTTTTCCAGGAAAGCGCTACACATCGTTTTTTTGAGTTTATACGAAGTGGGCACCGTTTCCTTTGGTTACCCAGGCAGATCGGAAGCCCAATTGTAGGGGCCGGCTGCCTGGTTTTTCTTATTGTTATGGTTACCGGTATATTCTGGTGGTATCCGAGAAAATGGACAAAATCAACACGTGCAAAGAGTTTTCGTATTATGTGGAGCGCAAGCTGGAAGCGGGTCAATATCGATCTGCACAATGTGCTCGGCTTTTATGCCTTCATATTTGCATTTGTGTTGACTTACACCGGTATATATTACAGCTTTCAGTGGTACAGAGAGATGCATCATTCGTTTGTGGGTGAATCCCGCACCCCGATTTGGAACGAATTGTCGGTTAACGAATTTTCAGTAGCTAAAAAGCGGATGGAGCCCCCTGTTGATATGATATGGGAAACAATCCTCAACGATGTACAAATCGGGAAAAGTGAAATTACGCTATCCTTTTTATACGATAGTACCACTCCTATACAGTTCACCATAAATCCTTATCCAGGGACTTATTATGGTATTTATAGCCGCTATTTTGATCCCGGGACACTAACTGAGCTTTCCTCTAAAGGTTTCAGCGTACGTAATGGTACCTTGCCATTTGAGAAACTCACCGCAGGACAAAAAATAATCCGGCTTAACAGTGACTTACACGTGGGAACAATTGGTGGTTTGTCAACAAAGATTATAGCCTGTATAACCTGTTTGATTTGCGCTTCGCTTCCCGTCACCGGCTTCATCATTTGGTATAACAGAAAGTGGGGAAAAAAGAAAAGATGCAAAAAATAGCGTAAACATCAGCAATCACGATCAAAAAAGCTTCCAGGCTGAAAAAAAGAAAAACTAAAGTATCCAACAACTAAATTTATTACAAGCATTTAATCACTTAATTGGGTGATTAAATGCTTGTAAATACTGGGATTTACTTGACATTTATTTTATTCCTATGCCAAGGGCAATCCCGTTAATTGCTTTTTACAATCCTAAATAGTATCTGTCTCTACGGCGACAATAAGGGGGATTGTTTACCCACGGACCAGATTGCTACATTGTTCCAGAAACCGCTCACATCGTTGATCATACCGATAAGCTTCATCCCAACCGACTGAAGACGAGCCTAGGTATCGGGTATCACTCACAGTTTGGGCAAATTCATCGAAAAGTAACTTTTCTTCTTCTGTTGATCGGGGAAAAATATCGTTCGGAAATAGCCAAAAACTTGAGCAAAGGCTATACAAGTGTTTTAGATTATACTGATACGGGCTATAACCGTAGTAATATTCCAGCAGTCCTAAACAGGCTTGCTCGATAGCTTGATTATAGAGCAATACCTTAATTGCAACCTCTTCCGAATTATCTATTCCAGAGCCACCGTTATAAAATCCGCTTGCATTATTTTCTCGGCTATACCATTTCGTTTTGGCCTTACCCTGTTCGTCTTCAGTAAGGATACCGTTGTTCTCATGAAAAGTCCAATCCGGAGAATAATTATCTGAGCAGAATAACGATGCGTTGTATTGCAAAACTTGATGAAAAAAGGGACTATTACTGTTCAGTTTCTTCTGTATTTGCTCACGTGTAAACGAAAGCAACAATACGGATATTCCAGATTCTTGATTAATTGAAGCCTGGATATTCATTACTTTATCCCGGATATCGCTATCACTCACGATAAGTAGATCATAACAATGGTCTGCTGTTTCATTCTTATCATCTTTCACATTAACACCCCGTATCTCAAAGCGTCTTGTCCGGTTGCCAAACAGATAAATGCTGATATCCTCGTTAATCTGGGAATGTATATATTCAAGTATACTTTCCTGCGGGGTACTCTTATCGAATTGGAATTCTGTTTTTTGTTTGGAATTAGAAGACTTTTTATCCTGGTCAGGAATGCTTGCATTTGAAACTTGCTGCTCAAAAGCAAGGACAACTTGCTCAAAGATGACTACGGCGGCTGACAGTACGGTTTCCATTTTTCCTTCCAGTTGAAGCAATGTTTCCAAGTCAACCTGAAATTTGTCCTCATAGCGGGTTGCCCGGTAAATATCCTCCAGTACCTGAAACAGATGGATATCTTCATCCACTTCGTCATTAAAAATAGCTGGATATAAAGAACATGATTCCTTCAGGAAACGATGATGGCAACGGATAGAGTGCGTAATCCTTTCCTTCGCCGTTAACAGTAGTTCGAGGTAACGGTAAGTTAATTCGATAGTTTGATGCAACATAAACGAAGCCATTGCGTACTTCCCTTGTTCCTTGAAATGATAATACCCGTCTTTAAACTCATCAATTTTTTGCTCTTCCCTGTGTCGCAATTCCATGGTCAGATCTAAGCATTTTCTGGAATCATAATTAGCAGGTACAGGTTTAAAGTCAGACTCTTCCTTTTGGTATACCAGTTTCTCAGGCTGACAGGATGAAAACAAAAACAGGCTGCCCTCTCTGATTTTGTCTTTCGCTTGGAAGGCGACATAGCACATGATGCGATATTGTGGGTATTCCCTTATCGTATTCACAATTTTAGGTACCAATTCGCCCAGAGTTTTCACGTACTTATTAGATACCAGAATAATCAGTTCATAACTTACATCGGTACCTTCATGAGTATTCAGGTAAATACTTTCGATGTTATATTTTGAAGTCAACGCAAGGATAATTTGTTTTAAAATTGTCAGCTCTTTTTGATCAGTGTGTTTCATAATTAAATAGATTTATAGTTCATAATATTGAGTTTTCGACTTCATCTATGTCCTCAACCTTTTCTTCTTCAGATACTTTTGGATAGGTGATTCCATCAGGTTTTGTCCGCCTTTTGCAAAAATCCAATACAATCAGGGTAAGTATATCCAGGGTTTTAAGCAGGCGAACTCTAGACTTCAAATTTTCCTCGCTCAGGCAGTCCGTATTATTTGGGTCTAAATAGCGTATAATTCGGTTCTCTGCCTCATATATTACGTCATGAACGTCGATATCATGGTACAACTTTGATAATGTCTTCGTTAGTTTATTCCGTTCCTTGATGCTTAGGCATTTCGGCCTCCAGTATTGTACTTCTTTTTCAGGCAAGGGACAGTGCAAAACATCGAAACTATCCGGAAGGAGCCAATCTTCTGGGAGATAATCCGTTTGTAACAGTAGCCATCCCGTTTCTATTAACCAGCATAAATAAAACCGCAAGTCAACAACGTCCATTGTTAATTCCTTGCGTTTACGCGAACATCCCATGTACAACGCTGAAATATTCTCGTGAAGATCGACATAACTAACCCCACAGAATATACCATCAATCATTTCAAATGGACTGGCATACCTGTAACCTTCGTAAGTAGTTCCTAGAAAATCTTCAATCAAATGCCGGTTGGGCGGAGGATAAGAATATTCAGCCCAATGATATCCTAACATGCAAGCTTCATGTAGACCCACCAGTTTTTCATAAGTCTTTAACGGAGCGTATTCTCCGGATTCAAATAAGGTATCATTGCGATTCAGGCAAGATTTCCAGTCTTCTAGTAAATTCAGCCACGAGGTCAAGTCCATATCTATGAAGAAATGCTTAAAAGTCAGTACGAAGTTCTGTGCTTCCTCACGTGTAAGTTTTGAAAAGGGCTCTTTAAAATGTGCCAGATGATGGTTAAGTTTCTGATCGTTACTTGATCGATATTTTTTCTGACAACGATAAGGATTCGGTAACCAGTTGACATCTATCCAGTCTTCCTTAAAATTTAAACGCTTTTTATGATGCAGGAAATAATGACACCCCTTCACCATCTGTACCACTTTACCCAGAGTCCCTGATAGTTTCTGTTTCTCAGCATCGTCTTTGTTGTAGTTTGACGTTAACGCCACAAGCAGTTGCCATAGACTTTCATTAAAAGATTCAAAGGTACCGTAACGAATAGAATCAAAGATTCCTCCTTCCAGTAAGAACCACGGTGTTTCGTATTTGTCTTCTGGATTATTTAAATATGCATTATCCATAACTCAAAATTTTTATTAGTTAATCCTCGTGTTTTGTAAATCCAGATCGGTCAAATGGCTTGATCGAACAACCTTCATCAATATGAATTAACCGCATTGATGGAATTCCATGATACTGTAATTTGCTTCTGCTGAACAAGCTGGCTTCCAGTTCTTCTGTGGCCCACACCGAAGCCTGACCATCACCATGAAGGTGGATATAGGCTTCTGACGCATCAAATTCATCACCATGATATACACCGTGCTGATGCACTAAAACCTGCGATACAATCGTACTGCCACGTATTTTTGCCATCGCTCTTTTAAGCACTGTACAATCGGTTAAGACCGCATTTATATCCAACTCAATTCTACCTTGATAGACAATTATGCCAAGTTTCTCCACTTGAAATTCTTCTTTTGTCGTGACAAATGCCCTGTCACAAATTTGGATGCAGGTCAGGTTAGTACATTCAACTATCATTTTGGGGTAGCTACCGCTTAGTAATAAGAAGCCATAATGTATTGGTTTGGTTTGGATGATTAACTCTCCGTTCTCCACGTAGTAATCTATCCACTGGGCAATGTCATCCGGCTCATCCACATGGACGGCGTACGAACCGCCCTGATGTAGGCAGATCTCGCACCGGGTAAGGACGCGGATCATGTGAAAAGAGTTTACATTGTTCATGATCTTCATGGGTTAGTATTTTTCAAGCACTGTTACATCATCCGTTCGTTTATTCTTTTCAAACCACCGTTTGAACCAGTGCTCTACATACATATGGTTGTTTTTCCAAAACAGTCTAGTGTCATCCGGCTCCATACCGTTAATCGTGTCACAAACTGTCCTGACCGCTTTCAGCTCATTGAACATTCTCTTTATGTCATTTTTTGCGTAACCGGGCTGTCCGAATCCGCATGTGAGGAAAAACTTCCTGGCAGCCCTTCGTTGTTTTTCCGTTGCACGGTCAGAATGGGAGTAGCTCACTATCCACATAAAATCGCCTAGTACGTCTTCTAACTTAATGTTCAGAATGGCACATAACATCCTAAAATTGCATGGGATGAATAGTTCTAAATGCTTCCACTTGGACGAGTACATTTCCCCGATTTCGGAATACTTCTCATACTTGTCCACTGATGTAACCTTCTTTTTTTGCTTTTTCATATCTTGCAGTATTTGGTTATAGTTCTAAGGTCACGAACCATAAAGGCATATTCAAACCTTTAGCTGGCATAAATTATCCCGATTTGGGAATATATTATTCCATGAAATATTCCGTATTTTCGTAAACGGTAGCAGCTTGTAGCACTATCTTTTGGCTTAGCATTTTATCATTATGGAGAGAATACAACAAATACACGAAGGGCGTAACATCAAGCGTTTCAGGGAAATACTTGGCATGAAGCAGGAAACCCTTGCTTATGAATTAGGCGACGACTGGACGCAAAAGAAAATCTCCCAACTGGAAGCCAAGGAAAAAATCGAAGAGAATATATTAGAACAGGTGGCCAGGATTTTGAAGGTAAGCCCCGAAGCCATCCAACGTTTCAATGAGGAAGCGGTAATCAATATCATTTCAAGCACCCTTCATGATCAGGCCGGTTCTGTACATTATAACTTTAATCCTCTGGACAAATTAATCGAGGCTTACGAAGAGAATAAGAAGCTGTACGAACGGCTTCTTGATGCCGAAAAATCTAAAGTTGAATATTTGGAACGGCTAAAAGATAAGTAGGACACGATGGAAAGATGTCGGCTTTAATTCTTATTGAAGGCAAATCTGTTATTTAGGAAACCGAAAATCGGCGAACTTGTTACCAAAATATTCAGGGCTCGTGAGGACACCCATTACAAAGAGCACAGGATAAAGTAAATGCAATCTAAGAGCCGCAGTTTTCCTTCATTTCTGTGATTTGCTCTTTTGTCCATTGTTCCAATACTAATATAAATACGATTAAAAATAGTACACCAAAGAAGAAGCTTAACACAACATCCATAACCGTAGTATTGGGGTTTATTGGTATATCTTGAGGGAAATATAATACTTGATAAGTATTGTAGTATAACTTGTCCACATTGTTGACTATTAAAAAGGAAGCAATAATTGGCCCGCTCTCCCTTAGCCCCTCAATTATTTTATTACAACCAGCGTTTCCGGTTTAAATTTTATAACATGCTTCTCATTAAACCGAAGAATTATGAGGTTGATGCGGCTTGGAAATTTATCAATTTCTACAACTTTACCCAGGTCTACAACAAAATCACCTGTTTTAATTTCACCTATGGGTACAATTCTAAGTTGAGAGAGGTTTTCGTGATTAAGCATACGCAGATAAGTAGATCCACCAGGTGGAGAGGTTAAACAATTGTTAGATATTAAAAGTATTAGTGTGTGGCATCTTGCCAAAAAAATAGAGACCTATGTAAATAAAACGAGGGAAAATCAAATCTGATTAAGCCCCCGTTCATTAACGCCTTTCAAAACTAGGCATTTGTTGTATGCTAATAAAAACAACATTGTAATTTTCTAGTAACAGCTTTGTTATAATGATACTAACTGTAAACTCAGGCAATCGATTTTATAAATGTTGTTATTTTTATTACATGTAATGAGAAATACGATTAATGGATAAGTGGGATCTAGTATGAAGTTTACACCACGGAAATTTCTCACCAGATTATTCAACCTAAATCCATAGTGATAAATGCCAGTAAAATAAAAAATGCATTGTGAATAGCATGCATAAAATATCCTAACATTAAATTATACTTTATCCTTAAATAGCCTAGAAAAAGGCCTGTAATTAATTGTGGCGCGATAAGCAAGGGTGATAACAAAAGAACCTTATTTGTAAGCTCATAGTTTGACAAATGAAAATAAGCAAAAAGCAAGGCAGATGAGAAGAATATCAGTGGAAATTTGCCAGCCCAAAGACGGGATAAATATTTCTCGACTTTCGCTATATTCTGATTGCCGATGACTGAAACTGGCAATATAGAGTAAGCTGTTAAATCTCTGGGATTAAATCTCAAACAAAGTCGGAAAATCAACTCTTCCAGAAATGGATTTATAATCACTCCCCAAATCACAAATTTCCATAATGGTAACTCTTGAAATAACGTATCCAATTTGTGCACACCTGTATCAATTATTCCAAGTTTTTCAATACCATAAATAGTAGCACCAATTACTGCTATAATCGGAATTTCGATTGCCAAGATGGAAAAAAGCCTATTGATTTTGTGCCTCGCTGTTTGGATTGGCGCAGGTTCATCAATTGGATTTTTTACAAAATGATAAAAGTCTGTATAAGTTTCTTTAATTGAGACGATCATTGCAAACAAAAACCTACCTCATTGCCAGAAACATTTCCGGCATTCCCTTTCTAGTGCGCTTTGCACCGAACAGCTTAGAGAAAAACGACAGGAATCCCATAACTAATTTTTTTTGGCCAACCTAAAGTTAGGCCATTTCCAGATGAATACAAAACATCTTTCGATTACATTCACTAATCACATGAAGACTTCTGCCATTTCATTCAGATGTCCTATATTTGTGTAAGTTGACCAATAACATGCAGGTTGTATCGAAAACAAGATTGAGAATAGACAACAATGGGATATACCGTACCAGAGTATTTCGAGGCTAATAGACGTCTCGCTAAAACGATCAGCGAAGCCCAGCGGATGGAAAATCAGCGCCCCCCCTATTGTCAAGCTCGGATGGTCAGTGACCGGGTCGAGAATGCCGCTAACAGGGTGTCCGAGTTTATCGAAATCTTCACATGGGAAACAAGGAATACCGACCTGATACGTACAGCATTCGTTGATATTGCGCGAAACCTACGTAGGCAAATTGTCTGCCTTAGGGAAAATGGATGTTGGCCTGACCATTTCAACGGTACAGCCAACCGTTTCCAATTGCAGGAAGACGTATCCGTTGCTTTCCTTAAAGCATTGTACAGTAATGGTCGCCATACTCCACGGATCGATATAAAATCCACGGATGTAGCCTGGGACTATTCCAGGATCGAGCAATACCTGTTGGACATGGAACGACAACTGCGCCACGCCACTTTCGACAACCTGTTGGAAGCCGTAACCTATTACGAAAAAAGCGATGTCCTTTTAAGGTTTATCTTTAAATTTCTTGACAACGAAAAGATACTGTTAAAATAAGCATGTTTCTTATTTAGAATGCTTATAAATAATGGTATATTTGCTTGCGAATATATACTATTCACTGTTTATGCCCTAATAAAAGCAAATAAGACATGTTGATCAAGGCAAAGATTGAAAACCACAACGAATGGCTGTTTCTGGAAGAAATACCGGAAAAGTACATTCACAATCATAGGTTATCCGAACGCGAGATAAACATCAGGCATAGCCCTGTGCACATGCGGAACTACCAATTGTCCACCAACGGACTTTTCCTGCTCCACTCGGAGATGAGTTTCAACCAGAAGGTACGCATCGAGACCGAAGTGGAGGGCGATGCCATAGCCAGCCAGTTTATCTTCGTCAAGGATAGGGCCGGAAGTAAAACCAAGCCCCGTTATGGCCGCAGCAGGCATAACATACGTTATATACCTGCCCAAAAGGAATCTTACGAAGTAAAAGCGGATACCGATTATATCTATTTCCTCATCGTGCTGTCCAAGGATTACTACCTCAATCTGGTAGATGTGTCGTCTCCTTTGCAGGAGGGCTTTATACATGAGATGGAAAAAGGTGTGTTTTCGTCGTTCATGGACGAAGACCTGTATGTCACCCCCGAAATGCGCACTTCCATCGAGAGCATCCGGGAATGCAAGCAGGACGGCGACCTGAAACGCATGTTCACCGATGCGCGCATACTCGAGCTGATTATGTACCAGTTGGAGCAGTTCAGCCAGTATATACAGGATGAAAAGGAAATATTGCAGGGAACGGACATCGAGAAACTGGAGCATGTGCGGGAAATCCTTGAAAGCAACTTTATCGATCCTCCCGCGCAAAAGGAACTCGCCAGGATCGCCCTGCTCAATGAATCAAAACTTCGTACGGGCTTCAAAAAATATTTCGGGACGACTATTTACGATTTCGTCACGCGCCTGCGGATGGTGGAAGCCAGACGGCTGATCGTGGAGGAAAAGAAGAACAATATGTACGAAATAGGCAATCTGGTGGGGTTCAAGCACCAGGCCAGTTTCACCAATGCCTTTAAGCGGTATTACGGCATGCCACCGAGCGAGGTGAGACTATAAGTGGTTTCAGCCCTGACTTGATCGACGTAGGGGCACATCTCGTCAATGGGTAGAAGGGCACTATTCCGCAGGTTCTGGCGTTCCCTTTATAGACCCAATATCTCCCGGATGGACACCGAAAAACTCTTTGAATGCAGCCGTAAAATTAGAGGGCTTTTGATAGCCCACTTGCAGGGCAATTTCTTTTAACAATAAATTCTTTTGGGTAAGAAGCTGATGTGCCTTTTGCATGCGGATTCGCTGCGTATAGGCATGTATGGTACTATTATAGATTCTCTTGAAATCGGCTTTAAGTTTAGTTTCGTTCAGGCCAACCGTCAGTGCCAGATCCTTGATAGTAGGGGGCTGGATATAATGTACTTCCAATATTCTTTTTGCCTCTTCTATTTTCTCCATATCGGCATTGTGCAGCATCGGTCTTTCTATTTGTTCAGCATGTAGGGAGTATTGTTGCTCCAATTGAAGCATAAGCAATTCGGCGATTTTGATCTCGAGGCAAAGGCGGTGAAAAGACCCTTTTCGGCTGCAATTGCGGACATTCTCAATAATCCGTTTCATATCTTGGCTCAAAGGGGCAAACTCTGGCGACAGCCTACTTTGATTTCCTTCATTGACCGCACTTAACAGCTTGTTGTGTCTGTCGTGTTCCTGGGGCATGACCCGAAGACAGAACCCACGGGAAAGTAAGACAATGAATGAATTGACAGGCGCTCCGGGTTCGTAAGCAACTTTCAACATTTTGGAATTAATTACCTCGACATTATGTTCGTCTCCGTGCATCCGTATACTGACATCATGATTGCCGCCGGTGGTCATGATGTTGACATCCCCCTCAAGATGAAAGACCATTGCAACAATATGGCTATTGAAAGATAAACACGCGGTAATCTGCTCAACAACTTCCGAATGGACATCAATCAGAATCAGACCGTCTGTATGAAAAAGCCTAAACTGCTCATCAAACGAATCACCATGGTGAATCGGGTGTTCTATCAATTCGGATCCCAGATCGTAGCCATCAGACACCGTGATAGCCGCTACTTTCGACCCGTTTAGATTGCTCGCTATCAATTCCATAATAAACTATACTTTATCAAATTCTTCCATTTTGGGAGTTTTTACTACCAATTCGGGTACTCAATGAACATCACATTCAATTACCTTTGCAAAGGTAAATTTTATTTAGTATGATTCTAAATAATATCGCTTATCGAACAGGATATTACAATAAAATGAAGATTAACAGAACACGAGTTGGAAGTTTAATATATGCAAGGATTTTTTAGGTACTGTTTTTTCTTGGTAATAATGAACACATTTTGTCAAATAGTTCACGGAAACGAATCCATCATCAGTCAGCAACAATTCCTGATCGAAGGAAAGGTGCTGACGAAGGATAAAGAAGCTATTGCCAATGTAAGTGTCGCTTTAAAATCAACCAATAAATTTGCAACAACAACAGATGCAAATGGATACTTCAAATTATTCACGTCAGAGGGCAAGCATACGTTAGTATTCAGCCACATGTCGTACGAACTCTTCGAAGCTACTGTGAATATAACGGAAAACGAAAGCAACAAACATTATTATGAAATCTATCTGAAAGAAAAACGGATCGAGCTTCGGGAAGTAGCCATTACAGGACAAACGCTTTCTTCGGCTCCCTCGCTCGAAACGATCAAGATGCAACATAAAATGATTGCCGGTGGAACATCCGTTGCCGTGATGACACCGGAGGTGCAACGATTGGAAACCATAAAAGATGCCTTGAAATACGAACCCGGCGTGGTCATACAGGAGTTTTTCGGAGCGAACGATCAGCCAAGGTTAAGCATACGGGGATCCGGTATCCAGAGCAACCCCCAAAGGCGTGGGGTTTACCTGTTGCAGGACGGTATCCCGGTGAACTTTGCCGATGGATCGTTTATCATCGGGGTGATGGATCCTGCTATTTCTGAATCAGTAGAGGTATTCAAGGGCGCAAACGCATTGCGGTATGGTGCAGCTACGCTTGGCGGGGCGGTCAATTTCAACTCCCGTACCGGGCGATATGCTCCAGGCATACAGCTAAAAGCAGAAGGCGGTTCATTCGGTTATGCGCAGGGCAACCTGATGATGGGCAATCATTGGGGCAAAGCAGATGGTTTTCTTTCCGTTTCGGGAAGCCGTCAGGATGGTTTCCGCCAGCACAACCAAAACAAAAAAATGAATGTAGCCGGAAATGTTGGCTATCGTTTTTCAAGCAATATCGACAGTCGTATTTATCTCAACTATTCGTACATTAATTTTAACGTGCCGGGGCCACTCACGATGCAGATGCTCCTGGACAATCCGACACAGATCAACAAAGGAATAAGCCTGCCTTATTACATGGGGCCTAACATAGAACGTGACAAGCCGGGGCGTGAGGCGGAGATACTCCGCTTTGCCAACCGTACCGCTTTTAGGCTTTCACCACAAACCGACATTACCGTTTCAGCTTATTACCAGCTTATCAAAGACAGGTTTGTCTTTCCCGTCGTCCTGTCCACGCAACGCTCCACGGGGAATGACGCGGGTATCAGCATACAGGCAGAACACAGGATGGATAAGGGAAAACTAACCGTAGGCTTTCTGGAAAGCCATGGCAATATCGACCGTAAGGGACATATCAATGTCAATGGATTGGATTCCTATATGTTCAGTAAGGACAATCTGAATGCCGTGAACCTGACATTTTATACCGAATACCACCATCGTTTCAGCGAGAGGTTGCATGTTATCGGCAATGTACAGGCCGTAAACAACGAGCGCAATAGCGAAGATGTTTTTCCCGACCCGGAACTGCGCCCCTGGTATAGTCATTCCTCGCACAAGTACCGCTATTTCTACTCATATAGCCAGTCGATGGACCAGCAATTCAGGGCAGTGAACCCGAGGATCGGTTTTATTTATAATGCCGGTAAAAACAGAGATTTTCAATTTTTCGGTAATGTTAGCACAAGCTATGAACCACCTACCTTTGACGAACTCGTAGGCACAAAGGTCACGGAAAACATCAATACCAGCCCGAAAGAGTTCTTTGCAATCAAGCTGGACAAACAGTCATCCGTTACGGCTGAAATTGGTACACGCCATGAGGGTACACGCTATGGCTGGAATGTGTCCCTATACCGGTCTTGGGTAAAAGATGAGCTCTTAGAAATAAAAGATTTTGTTCTGGGGGTAAAAGAGACCAAGAGCTATCCGAACACGATCCATCAAGGGATAGAATTCGGTGCAATAGCTGTTCCGTTTGAGAATATTTTCAGGACAAAGGACAAAATCTCCGTTAGGGCGATGTACACCTATAGCGATTTTTATTTCTCGTCTGACGATTATCAGGGCAACAAGCTGGCGGGCGTACCGCCCCATTACCTGACGGCAGCGGTTGAATACAAAAGTCCGGACAAGCTGTTCTTTTCGCTCAATGCCGAGAGCCAGCCACAGCGTAGCCCGATAGACCACACCAATACCGTATATCAACCTGCTTTTACCATTTTTGGATTCAGGGCAGGAATAGAGCAGTGGAAGAATTTCTCCTTCTACGTAGAAGGAAAGAACATATTGAATAAATATTATGCATCAAGCTACATCATCAGCGACCAGATATTGCTGCCGCCGATTCCGTTCCCCGAATTTACGGTGGACAATGTAGCATTTTTTATGCCCGGACAGACAAGGACTTTTTATGTGGGGCTGACCTATAAGCTTTAAGGAACAAAGAGTAATGATAAAGGAATAAGGATTAAAGACAAAGAAACAAGGACAATATGCATTATACAATGATGCGATAATACACCAAAAGAAATGGCAATAGAAGAAAAACTAAACGAAAAACAAGGGCACTGGATACTTGCGAAGGTAGGGAAAAAGGTACTTCGTCCCGGTGGACGGGAGCTGACCAAGGTGTTGATGAAGAATATGGACATCAATCCATCGGACGATGTGGTGGAATTTGCACCCGGGCTGGGTTTTACAGCTGCCATTGCCTGTGCCAGAAAACCGAACAGCTATACCGGGGTAGATAACAATAAGCAGGCTTCCGAACTGGCAAAGAAAAATGTCAACTATGCTAACATGAGCATGATCGTGGCCGATGCTTCCAACACCACCCTGCCAGGCAATTACGCTTCTAAAGTATATGGCGAAGCAATGCTGACCATGCAGCCATTGGAGCATAAAAAGGCTATTATAAAAGAAGCCGCAAGGATACTGAAATCGGGAGGCTTTTATGGCATCCACGAGCTGGGATTACAGCCCGATCACATCAGTGAAGAGATTAAGCAAAGCGTTTACAAAGACCTGAGTGCCAATATACGGGTGCATGCTCGCCCGCTAACCGCGAGAGAATGGTGCGAACTTTTGGAGGACGAAGGCTTTGAGATTGTAAAGGTGGATACTAATGCTATGGCTCTGCTGGAGCCAAAGCGTGTATTGGCGGATGAGGGTATCTTCCGCACATTGAAAATCATGTTCAATGTACTTACGCAAGGTGAACTGCGTAAGCGTATCCTGCAAATGCGCCATACTTTCAAAAAGCATAAAAAAGATATTAATGCAGTAGCTATTGTTGCCCGTAAAAGATAATCCGGATGAAAGGACTTGGTTACATAGTGTTATTCTCTTTCATGTTTATTTCATGTAGTAAGGATAACTATTACTCGCCGGACCTTGATGATCCGTCTTTATTGCCCGACCGTGAGGATTACCTGAATGAAGACTATGGCACGCAGGCACTGGCAAAGGAAATATACGAGGCCTATCTGGGTTATGGGAAGGACAGCGTAGATATAAAAATAGTTATGTATGACAATGAAACCCGCACCCAACCATTATTGACTTTTACAGAAAGCAGATGGCCGGTACGGATGCAATGGCTTGCCAACGGTGCTTTGGAATTTGGGTACAGGAATTTCCAGACAGAAATGATGCCTTTGGAAATGACTACGAATATTAATGTATTGCTGGAACTGAATGCCGTTCAGGATACTATATGGCTTCGAGGAACGGACGGAAGTGTGCGTACAGCTGCGGTATCTGGACAGCCCATCGGCACCCCGCTACCGCAGAGTGATGATGCCGAGTTGGAGGGTTACTATGTGCGCAGCAGTAAAAAGCTATATGTCCTGTTCGACCTGATGTTACCCATTGCAATGAAAGCACATATAACCGGAACAAAATAAAAATTATAAAACAATGAATGCAAAACCTATATACAGACAATCTGCTTTATTGTCCGTGCTGATGCTGTTGGCCTGCGGACTTGTGCTTAGCTCGTGCAGTAAGGAGGGCGAGGATATTGGAGGTAGTACCCTGATAAAGCAATATGGAATGACAGGAAAATATCGCTTTCAGGTGATACCTGCGATGATGGGAACAATCCCTATAGCAACAGGAACAGTGGACGGAACAGTTACTGATGAAGGCAATGGCATATTGCGCTTACGTTTTACCGGCTTCCGTGCCAGCCCAATGCCATTTGAAATGAGTGTGGACTCGCGGTTTAGCGTTACCGAAACATCTAAAGGGTTGATGGTACATAACGTGGATGGCAAAGGCTATTTTGATGCCAACCCACCCGCTGATGGCTTTGAGCCAGACGATGACCCAGGATTTGAAATACCTGATGAAGCGTTAGAACAGGGATTGCATAGCAATGGAAACTCCAAAATAAGCGGTGTATTTGAAAAGAACCCAAATGGATCTGGAACCATGCAATACGATCTTAAACTGGATCCCGGAGTAGCATTGCCCGTGGTAGTAGTAATTAAATCTGCCCAAAAACTTAATTAAGCACATGAAACCTATCGTATACCCATTCGTGTGCGGCAGTCAAATATATTTATTAATAATTTTTTAAAATCAATATTATGAGTACAAATCAAACAAAGGGAGCAATTTCCCTAACAGGGATACACCAAGTGAGTGTATTCTTTGACCCGATGGGTGACTTTTTTGCGGGTGTTGCAAAAGGACTACTAAATCCTGATGGCAACCATTATATCAAATTTACTGCCGTAACAGGCGGGATAACAAAAGTGGAATTTTGTGATGCGAGTGGCAATACCAGTGGATTTAACCCTGGAACTCCACCTTCATCTTATGGAGATTTCGATTATGCTACAACGAAGCATTATTGGAAAAATCAAATGCCAATGGCGCTAGCATTGCAGGATGTGAGTTTTACTTTCGATGATGTTACGGGAAATATAACCAACGGTAATGGTGTAGTTGCATTAGCAAGAAGAAATGGCAACCCGGGAAGTTCCATTCCTTCTTTTATTAACCCAAACCAGGATTCGGACAGTTCAGCAGCTATTATTACTACGACAGGTAATTCGGCTTCGGCTTTTGCCATACGTATCAAATTAGGATTTCAAATACCTTTTCAAATCGTATTAACCAAAATTTAGAATGGTTCCTAAATTCAAAAAATGACTGCTACGTACAGAATAGGTTGTATATTATTGTTAATAGGAGTGGTAATATTGGCTTCATGTGATAAGACGGAGGAGTTCCCCGCGAACTCCTCCACTTTTATCCTACCCCAGAATGACAACAATACACTGATCTATGAAGGCAAAAAAGCCGGAGATTTTGAAGTGGCTTCGGATGAAATGAATTGGTCTGGTATAAAGAAGCTTATTGTAAAAGGCCATATCAATAATAAAGATATTGGCATTATAAAACGGTATATAGCCGAAGCGTTCAATGGTGAACTACGGGAGGTTGATTTTCGGGACGCAGAGGTTTTTGAAGGGCAATTCATCAATTCTCCTTTTCATAAGCTTAAAAACTTAGATTATTTCGTTTTCCCGAGAAAGATAAAAAGTACAGGGGACAATGTGATGTCCGAATCCTACTGGATTCGGGAGGTAATTGTTCCGGAGGATGTAGAAATTATTGGAGATTTGACTTTCCAAGTAGTCAGTCTACGTTTAGATGTGCAACAGACAGGCCATGTATATCCGATTGACATTCCTTATATGCCCATTGAAAAATATCAATTACCTAACACCGTAAGAGAAATCGGGCAATTTGCCTATAGATATTACCCATATGAAGACCTTGAACTACCGGAGTCGGTAGAAGTAATAAAAAGAGGGTGCTTTGCGAATACTAAGCTAACCAGTTTTACTTTTCCTCCAAAAGTAACCGCATTGCCCGATGAGTGCTTTCTTTCAAGTGCGGATTTGGAAACTATTACGCTCCCGGAAGGATTAAAATCAATAGGGTCTGCACCTTTTGCAGGAACTAAAATAGAAGAATTATTAATGCCGGACGGTATAAAAGAAGTAGGAGAAGGTTTTCTTAGCGGAATACACCTTAAAAAAATCAAATGGTCTCAAAGCTTAGTTGAATTGGGTAATAGGGCTATGCGAGGCAACAATTTTGCAGAGCTTCGTATTCCTGGACAGATTGTTCATATTGGTGAAAGCTGTTTTTACCAAAGTACCACTAAGCGCATCTGGTTTCATAAAGATATCACAGAACTGGGACGAGGCTTTATTAATGGCATGGACAATCTGGAAGAAGTCCATGTAGCCTGGGTAGCGCCCCCGCCAGCAAACACCTTATTCGACAATATATTAATCAATCCCTTGGGGACACCTGAATATAACAAAAGTCCGGATTTTGAAAAGGTAAAATTATATGTGCCAGCAGGAACAGCTAATTTATATAAAAATGCACCCGGTTGGAAGAATTTTAAACAGATCATAGAGGAATAAGGCATGGATACAAGTAAACTAAAAATAATATCCTTTTGTCTCGTTCTTATAAAGTATCTGATTACCGCAAATAATCTGTATGCACAGGAAGACGATTTTAAGTCCTTTTCTGTAAAGCTTTATGGCGGATATTCAAAAACCAATGAAACCAGCTATCTGAAAAAAGTAGGTGGCAAATACGAATTGGGCAATTCAGCTGTTGCAGGTTTTGGACTCACATGGTTCCTTACCCCCGACTGGTCGGCAGAAGTATCGGCATCTGCCGGTAGGTACCATATAAAAATGACCGATGGCGACTACAATAGTATGCAGGTATTGAGAGATGAAATCCCATTAGGCAGGGTGTGGATAGCACCAGTAAGCCTGTCCGTAAAATATCACATCAATCAATGGAAACCAATTAAACCTTTTATAGGTGCAGGTAGAACCTTTATGCTGTTTGACAAACCAGATCCCGGTTGGGCAGCCGATGCCGTAGAGTACCACAGCCGTTCTGCTCTACACATAGGTATCGGAACGGATTATTATATAACAGACTGTTGGTTTGTACAGTTAGATATCAGGCACTTTCTTGCAAGCCGTGCCAATGTCAATCCCGATTTTACCAAATCGGTAGGCTGGAAGCTGAATGGACAGCTAAAGCCCGACCCTGCACAAGTAACATTGGGTATAGGATACCGCTTTTAAACAAGAATTTTTAACTTTTTAATATTTAATCTTTAGAACCATGAACAGAAAGCAATTTAATAACAGCTTATTTATCGGGGCATTTGCACTGATGACATTAGGATTTGGAGCTTGCAGTAAAGACAAGGATCCCGAACCCGAAGTACCAAAAACCGAAGAGGAAATACAAGCAGAATTGAAAGAAGAATTAAGAACAACAATGAAATATAATAGTAACTATAAATATCTATTATATAGTTCTATGGATAATCCTGATTTTAAAAGTGCAGCGGACTTCAGTGAAACATTAAAATCCACACAGTTGGATAATACGGGTAGCAAATATATGGCTCCAAACTTGGTAATCGATAAAAAAGGTGTATTGTGGTTCTCTGTATCTGGAACTTTTTACTACTTCGAAAAATACATAATAAAAAAGGAAAATGATGTTATTTCGATCAAGTGTGAACAAAACGATATGTTTCAGATTTCACAGGCTGGAACACCAACTCAGCCAACTGGCATGGGTTATTCATTAACAGCTAATTACAATCTTAAAACAGGTAAAACCTCGCAAATATTGGAAGCTATTGTAAATGAAAGCATCATGATGATGATAGCTCATGTATGGATCCAAGATAAGAACATTGCCAATCCTACAAAGTCACCTGTAGGACTAGACCCAAATGATTACATAGACTTATAAATCGTCATACTATTTGTAAATTAAAAGTATAAGTGAATATATATATAAACGTAACAGCCTCGCAGCAATAGGAACACTGTTGCTGCGCAGGTTAAAACAAGAAAATCTTAAATTAAATGACAACAACGGAAACACCTACTGTCTTTTCCCTAAAGGAAAGAATCCAATATTCACTAAACGGAGTGATTAGCCAGCAAATCGCCAAAAGCAAGGCAGGTAACATTACTCTTTTTGCCTTTGACAAAGATCAGCAGCTCAGCGAGCATTCCGCTCCCTTTGATGCTGCCCTGCAAGTCGTTGAGGGCGAAGCACTGATACACATTGCGGGCGAGCCCTATGAGGTAAATGCGGGAGAAATGATTATCCTACCTGCCAATATTCCCCATGCCGTATATGCAACCACGGCATTCAAGATGTTGCTGACGATGGTCAGAGGGTGACCGAACATTCGTATCAATACTAAACTGCACAGGCTCCATATTAATTTTCAGGCTGTGCAGTTTTTTAGTTAACAAATAATAAATGAGTTGATTGCCATGTTATTATATGGACTACTGGACGGCAGGTATGCTAAAATCTGGATGCATGCGGTAGACCGACCGGCGGTTTCCGACCTTTGCCGAGACACATATCCCGGCCTGTGTAAGTATACCGAGGCTTTGGTACACGCAACTGATACTGATCTCGTACCCGTCAGACCTTATAGAAATCCATATATCCTCGGCCTCGGCTTCCCTGTCCATTTCCCGCAGCTTCAGGGCCACCCGCCAGCGCCTGTCCGAATGCATCATATCCCTTGAACGGCAGTAGTCGTTCAGCCGTTCCAATAAAGCGTCGTGGGGAGCAGATGGATCAACTGATGCGCTCATGATTGGTAATCTGTGATTGATAACCCTTAAACAAGACTGTTTGCCAATGCCTCGCGCCAGCTTTCCAATTCAGCGATGCCCGGCTTGCGCTCCCCGAAAAACTGCACGATCAGTTCGCCCTCGGCATCGTAGAGCTCCAACGAGTTGACATCGCCGTCCACCGTCGGTTTGACCACATGCCACACGCTGTGGACGGCATCCTCGTTCAGCCGCAATCTACCGCCGGAAGTTTCCGACAGGCTGATCCATTGATCGGTGTGGTCAATGTCATCCAACTTTCCCGTATTGATCTGTACACAGCCCTCGTTGGCCGTAAACTTCATCACGGGAACATCGGTCTCCGCGCATTGGTGGATCGTCCTGCGGAAAGACTCCAGGCTGACCTGCATCGCCCGTCTTGGCGGTGCCAGCCGTAGCGCCTGCATGCGGGTCAGCCCGAAGCGCCTGAGCAGTCCGAAAAACTCGTGGGTATCCTGCATATCGTTCCATGCCACATGAAAATCACTGATGTCGATCTCCGCGTCCCGCCGTTCTTCCATGCGTTTGCGGCCCGTGCGTTCTATTTTGGGGGCAACCTGCCGGTCCTGCCGGAATGTAAGGACGATATCCCTGTACACATCACGGTAGCTGCCGTCTGTCAGGTGGATCTGGTGCACAGATCGCCCCTCGGCGTCAAAAAACCGCAGGCTTTCCTTTCCCTTGTCTTCCACCGCCAAAGCGAGCTTCCAACGGCCCGGAAATATCCGCAGGTCTATATCCTCGTCCAAAAACAACAGGGTGTGGTCTTCTTTGGAAAAATTCCGGTACACGCCCGTACGCTCCGTTTCGCAATAGGCATTGTAGGTCACGCCTTTCACCAGCCCCAGATCGGCAATCCGTCCGAGGATGGCACCCACTTCGGGTCGTAGCAGGGTCACGTTCTCGCCCAGACCCAAAAGTAAAAGTTCTGCCTCGCTCACGCCAAGTGTTTCGGCAACCTGCCAGAGCGGTTTGGCCGGATATTCATCCCGATAGGAAATGAAGCGTTCCAGAAGCGACCGCTTGTTATAAATATCGGCAAGGTTGGAATTGAATGCCGCAGCGTCAAACTTGAGTCCGTTCGGCGTGACCTGCGTGATCAAGGTACGGGGGTTGGTCTGCACGGTCGAATGGACACCGAAAGCCGTGAATATATTGCGTGAGGTAAACACCTCTTCGGGGGCTCCGTCCCACCATTTCCGACCGCCTTTCAGCATGATGATTCGGTCGGCATACTGCGCCGCGAGATTGATCTCATGCAACACACAGACTACCATATAGCCCTTTTTGGCCAATGCGTTTGCAATGGCCAAGGTCTGGTGCTGGTACAGCATATCCATATTTGCGATGGGTTCGTCCAGCAGCAGGAGCGCTTCCCGGTTATCCCACACCTGGGCCAGCACACGGGCAAGGTGTACCCGTTGTTGCTCACCGCCGGAAAGTGTCAGCATGGAGCGGTCAGCCAAATGGCTGATACCGCAGATATCCATCGTTTCCTTTAGGGCAACCCTGTCCGCTTCCCCGGCAGATGTGGCTTCTTTGCCATACCGACCCATCAATACCACTTCCTCTACGGTAAACGCTAATGTAATGGCGTTCTGCTGGTACAGGGTGGCCCGCGTTTCGGACAGTTCCTTTGCCGTGTAGTCGTTGAGGTTCCGGCCCCCGTACACCACCTTACCGTCGGTGGGTTGTTTCTCCCGGCAGAGGATTTTCATCAGGGTGGATTTCCCGGCCCCATTGGCACCGAGTATGGCCACCATTTCTCCCTTTCGGATACTGAACGTAATATCTTTCAGTAAGTGCCTTTTGTTGATTTCGTAGCTAACGGATTCTACTCTTAACATATTTTTAGTATTGCGATTGGCGTATTGCGTATTGAGATGTACTTTTTATCTCACATCTCAATACGCATATCTCATATCTATTGTAATATTTTCTTTTTGTCTTTGTACAGGATATACAGGAATACCGGCGTACCCAGCAATGCCGTGATAACCCCGATGGGGAGCTCAACAGGCGCGGCAAGCACACGTGCCAGCATATCGGCGAGGGTAAGCACCAACGCCCCCAGCAGGGCCGATGCCGGAAGTACAAGCCGATGGTCCACGCCGCCAACCAATCGGACGATGTGCGGCACCAGCAGACCGACAAAGCCGATGATACCCGATACGGAAACACATGCCCCCACAGCAAGTGTCGATAGGATGACCACACCGCTTTTGATGCGATTCGGGTTCATGCCGATCTGCTCGGCCTGATGCTCGCCAATGGCGAATAGGTTGAGCCCCCTGCCGTAAACGGGCAATACAAATACGGGGATCAGGACAAAGGGCGTGATGCCCAGCACCATGTTCCAATTGGCTCCACCCAGGCTACCGAGCATCCAAAAGGTGATGGTACGCAACTGCTGTTCGTCGGCGAGGTACGTGACCAGTCCGGTAAGCGCACCGGCAAGCGCATTGATGGCGATACCGGCCAGCAGCATTGTTGCCACGTTCGGCTTGCCGTCCGTCTTGGAAAACTGGTACACCAACATCGCGGCCAATCCTGCTCCGGCGAACGCACCGAAAGCCAACAGATAAAAACCAAATAACTGACCCAACGTAACGAACAGGATGGCTTCCAACCCGATAATCAATACGGCAAAGAGCGAAGCCCCTGCCGAAATACCGATTAATCCCGGTTCGGCCAGCGGGTTACGGAAGATACCCTGCACCGCACCGCCCGATATGCCCAATGCCGCGCCGACCAGCAGGCCCAAAAGTACACGGGGCAGCCGCACGTGCAATAATACGTTTTCTGCCAGATCATCGACCACGGCATCCTTAGCCAGACCCGATGCTTTTGCCAATATCTTCAAGGTCTCCTGCACAGGGATTTTCATTGCGCCCATCCCAAGCGAAAAGACAACGACCACCAATAGCCCGATGGTGAGGCTTAGGTATATAATGCTTCTTTTTGTCATTTATTATATTTTCAGTATATCCAATATGCTATCGGGTTAATTCCCGGTGCAGTGCCAGTATAGCCTGATCCAGCCGTGTAGCAAAATTTATCATCAACGGGCCATCGACCGATACAATCTTTTTGTTCTTACCAGCCTTGGTAAACGCTACCCCCGGCATGCCCAGCACGCCGTTCTTGCCCCCCAGACTTTCCATGCCGAAATCGAACATCACCAGTACATCCGGATTGGCGTTAACGAGTGCTTCGGTGCTATAGGTCTTGTAGCGGTTGAACTCCTGTATAGCGTTGCGTCCCCCGGCAAGACCGATTATCGCATCCATATTACTTCCCTTTCCGGCGACGGTCATCGTGCCCGTACCACGGGCGTAGAGAAACAATACCTTTGGTTTCTTACTACTTGCCTTTACGGTTTGCAGGGCTTTGGTTATACCCTGCTCGGTTTCCTGCGCCAGCTTTTCTGCCTTATCCTTTACGCCCAGCGCACTGCCTATGTCACGGATAAAGACCAATGCACCTTTGACCGAATACTCCTGTTTGATGGCCACGAACCGGATTCCCGCCCCTTTTAGTGACTGGATAACCCCGTAAGGAACATCGCCCTGTAGTGCAATAACCAGGTCAGGTCGGTAGGCCATCAACCCCTCGGCCGAGACCGAACGGTTCCTGCTGACCTTTGGTAATTTCTTTATTGCCACCGGATATTCGCTTGTTACGTCCACGGCGATAATCTGTCTTTCAAATCCCAATGCCGCCACCGTCTCGGTGATTGCTCCCCCCAGCGTAATGATGCGTTTGGGTTGGGCTGTTGCCGATAGAACACACAGCATGCAAAAGCTGCTTAGCAGCAATATTGTTCTTGTCTTTTTGTAATACATCGTTTAGTCCAGATCGCAAGGAAGCAATTGCCTTGCTGATAAATTATTGACACAAAAGAATGGTTTAATCAATCTAAATACAAATACATGACAATCCGACAAAAAACGGATTAAACAAATGAAATTTTGGAATAACAGAGAGTCATTATCATGTATAATTTACAGAATATTAGTGCTTTATATAGAAAATATTTCGTCTGTTTCTTTAAAAAAACAGCCCAATTTGGGGCAAGAAAAAACGGATTGAACAAAAGATAAAACGTTTTGAACAAAAGAAAAAACGGATTGAACAAATCACCTGTGAGCGGTTATGGCTAATATTGCATCGTTGTTTTTATTTAGAATGATTAAAAATAGAGTGACATAATATAATGGTAAGTAACATAAATAGTTTTTTCATAAAGTTTCAAGTGAGCCAACGAGCGTTGAATTACTTCCTTATGGCATGTACTTCGCTATCCCTCGCCTTTACGTCATGCAAAAAAGAAGAAATTCTTCCGAGCACAAATATCGAGGACGGAAAAAGCACGGTCATTTACGATCTGGCGGGTGACACCAACGGATCCATGGGTGACGAGGCAGAAGGAAAGACCAAGAAAGGATTCGATACATTTCTGTTCCGGTTAGCGGACAAGCAACAGATCTGGCTCCGCAATGCGGCCGATTCTTCAAAATGGATGAAAACTGATGATTGGGATATTGCATTTACCGGTCCTTATAATAGCGAGGTCTTTATCAATAATGCCAACTACTTCTACAATCCGGGATATGAGGGACCAGCGACAGAGACAGCAGTGCTGATGTTGGAGCAACCCTATGCAGATGTTAACGAAGCACCATCAGACGAAGAATTTGACAACTCCCAGATCACCAAAGTTGGCTGGGCGACTAATGCCTACGCTGTAGGTTGGTTCTTTTATAGTATGGACACCCATATTGCCATCCCGATCAAAAACCGAACATGGGTCATCAGGCTACCGGATGGAAAGTATGCCAAGCTCGAATTGCTCAATGTCTATCAGGGCAACCCCCCAGATGTGACGAATATGAACTGGCCTGCACCTTACTTTACCTTTCGGTATTACGTACAACCGGACGGCAGCAAAAATTTAAGAACAAAATAATATAGGATTAAAACAATTACACAACGGAACCGATGGCATCAACAGGTTGCAAAACAAACGACAAATTCTACAAGGCATTATTGAAGTGCTTTATTATCCTACTTTCAATAGCTACACTATCATCCTGCGACAAGGAAAGTGGTGTGCCCGAGCCGGAACCGGCTCCCCCTGTGGACGAATCTATTTTCAATAAACTGATTACCGTTACCAATCTTGGAGGAGAGCTCCCCGCAGGGCACGAACCTATGGCAAACCAAGATCCCATATACTACAGTTTGGAAAATCAAACTACGGTGAACACCGCCTACACACAGACCGCCAGATGGGATATCAGTTTCAACGGTGTTTATAGGAGCTTCGCCGGGGGGAATAATGGTACAGATGTTTCCAATCTTGGCTACCGAGGACCGGGTAAAGGTGGCATACTTATTCTCGAAAAGGCATTTGATGATGTGGTGGACATACCTGGCGATGCGCAGTTCCGCACCGGATCGGGCATTTTCGGGACGGACGACGCAGGAGCATTCGGCAGCGGTGTAGGTTACTACTGCTATGACTTTGCCGGAACTATTTTTAATGATGGCTCCTTTGAATACCAACACATTGCTTATTGTCTCGCAGATACAGCTACACTGTACAAAGGTGCCGCAAACGAGCGTAAACTTCCGCCGCGTACACTCGTGGTACGGACGGCACGGGGCAATTACGCAAAGATAAAGATGATTAGCCTGTACAAGGACCAAACCGATCCATCGGAATGGAGACGGGACTCTCCTCATGTATATTATACTTTCGAGTATGTATTGGCCAAGGCAGGAAGCACAAAATTTGAAATAACAAGATAACACCCTTTTCATAATTAATTACAAAATGGATTACAGTTCTAAACATATTATAACCCAAATACTGATTGTATTTTCTTTTCTAGTATTTCTTTCGTCCTGCAAGGATACGATAGACCCACCCTTATTGCCACAAAATAAGATAGTGGAATACAAGGTGACGAACATAGCCGATGAAGCTTTTATTTACGGCAGTATAGATAATGATGCCAATACCATTACGGTATATATTCCCTATTACCTTTCTATAGACGTCATAGACCCGGAAATAACCGTTGCCGATGGGGCCGAAGTGGAGGGCGAGATTCTGCCGGTCAGCGTTAAGGAAACCGGACAGACCTATACCGTTACCGGTAGCGATGGAACCAAACGTACCTATACGCTGGAAATTGTAGTCCAAGGGCCGCCAAGCCTTAGCGTGGAATTTCTCCGAACAACGGATATAGCGAATGGATATCCCAACGCTACGATCACCGTGTATGGCGATTTCTATAGCTACAGTGCAGAGACCCTGACGGCAAAGCTTACCAATCAGGAAACCGGAGAGGTGTTTGAGCCCGATGTAACCAATGTGGAGATAAAAAATGCCTATAACTATCTGGGGTATTCGTTCCGCTTGCCCATACCGGCAGAGGCCACGGCGGGTAATTACGATGTGGAAATAGGTTTTTTGGGCAATACAGCCAAAACAGAAAAACCCCTGACCGTCAGATACCGGGCACCTCAGCTAACGACGGGTTTGATCCGGGTAAAACGGGGTGAAGACTATGTTTTCAATAGCCAGAACAATTATGTGTTTTTAGGCCTGACAAAGCTTACGGTAGAGATAGGTGGTGTAGCGTATGACCTGCCCATACAAAGCAGTGATCGCACAACGGCAACCGTAAAAATACCCGAAGATCTGCCTTTGGGCGAAAACCGTCCGGGGATCTTATACGGCACCTATTCCGACTGGCCCGATGTGGTAACACACCGTGTATCATCTTTTACAGTTGAGGAATAAGGGTTCAAACAGCACTTTTAAACCCTTAGAAGTTGCAGCATAAACCATCACCGTAACATAAAAATCATAACAAAGAAACAAATGAATACAAGAATAAGAATAAAACAGATGCTATGGCTGTTTTCCATGATATTGTTCATAACTTATAGCTGCTCCGATGAGTATCTGGACTACCCATTTAACGATATTGAAAAGTTTGACCTTAGCGACGCTGAGGGTAATACATTAAAGGCGACGGTAACCTCTGATAGCATTCTGGTATACTGGCCTCCGTTCCAACCCGTTCCAGAAAGCATTGTTCCCAGTATAAGTGTATCGGAAAATGCAAAGGTAAGCCCTGCATCGGGTACGGAAGTAGCTTTCAGCGAAGAAACCGTTTATACCGTAACGGCACAGGATGGCAGTACCCGTACCTATACCCTGAAACCCATCACAAAACGCCCGGCGACAACGTTAGAATTCCATATAGGTACTACCTACTCAATGGGAGGTGATGCGGGGAATCAACTTTTTGAACTGCGAGGAGAATTTATAGATACCCTTAGCGCAAAAATAACCCTGATAGACAGCATAACCGGGCAAAGGTTTCCGGTAGATAGAAAATATTTTACCAGTTTTGGTATTACCAGACTGCATGTTAGCGGGTTACCTTACGACAATGAGGCCGGCATCGTAGCGGGGCGCTGGTACAGGTTGGAGTTTGCCTCCGATTTTTACAACGTAACTTTCCCTGCCTATTATATCAACCCATCGACAAGGTCTACGGCATTTAGCTTTAGTGCAACCATTGACCAGACGGAAGTGACCGCAGGTGGCCAACTAACTATTTCCTACAGTCTGAGCGGGGAATCCGCCCCCTATTTTGAAGGGAATTTCATGGATGCAGGTATTACTGTTTTGGATCCTAACGGAAACTATATAGAGAGCTCTGCCAAAGCCAAGCTTATCAGCGATAGTGGTACTCGGCTTACTTATCAATTGCCCACTACAGTAACGGCGGATTATAAAATTGCGGGTGTCAACATAAACAATTCCAGATTCATTATACAAAGTGGCTTAAATCCAGATCTCTCAACTCCAAATAGTTTGAGTACACTATGGCCATGGCCGGAAATAAATGTGTTGGAGTAAAACACAATGGTAAAAGTTTTCAATCACTTTAATCTAAAAACAAACTATATGGTAATAAGAAGCAAGAAAAATCAATAATGGATCGCTCCGCCACAGCAAACAACCCACGGCTTACGTTATAAATTAATGTGCCTGTACCGGCCGCTGGGGGAATCGGGGCTGCAATGGATGTGTTGCACTTTATCGGTACGGGACACAATATTAGTTCATCCGGGCTTTTATGAAAAAAAGTCCCATAAATTTTATCATATCATGATACATCTTTTAAAACACGTAAAAATATCCTTAACCGCATGGTCCGTGACATTGGAGGGAAACTGGGGAAATCCTGCCTTAGGTGGCGGTGATTATGGCACCATTTATTTCAACATAGTTAATGGCACCCAAGGGGAAACATCAGGTGCGGGCAGACAACTAAAGTTCGACAGTTATAACAATTCGTTCATTAGCCCAGCTTCAGGCAGTTTTACGCTACAGTACAGTGACGATACAGCTTTTGATGATGTTACAAGTAGTACTCCAAGTACTGCAGCCCCGTACGCATTAGGTAGAAAAGGTACCGGAACCGGGGCTAACCCGATAGGTTGGTATGAATATACCGAAGGTGGCATCGTAAGCCTCGTTGAGGATTTTGTCATGTATGTCAGCGATGGAACCAACACTTATGCCTTTGCGGCTACGGGGTACCAGGCCAATGGTACAGCTACCAATAACCAGGGTATATATACCTTTGAGGTAAAACAGTTGTAACAGGCTTTCGGGAAGATTAACCATGCTTTCCAATTAGCTTATAGGAAAGGGGGAGCCAATAGGCTCCTCATTTCTATTTAAATCCATTGCATAAGAAAGCGTAATGGTTAGAAGAAAAGTAACGGAACAACATACATTAATCGTCACACAGGACTTATCCTGTTAAAGTTGCAGGGCCTAAGTTCGTGAAAATATAGGTAGTACGGAGCAGATTATTTTTTGTGATGTAACACGTATCTAAGTAATTCCGTCGATTGATATTAAAAAAAGCAAAAAACTGAAAATTGAAAAAACTAAATAATAAGCTGTATATTCTCTTTGCTCTTCTGCTTATTAATCTACCATATTTATATCCCCAATCTACCATAAGAGGTTCCCTTAGCGGTCAGGTACTGAACGACCAGAACTCTCCCATAATAGGTGCAAGTGTCCGCCTCGAACCCGACATGCACCACACCCAGACCGATGAAAACGGCAACTTCCTCTTCATGGGCGTCATTGCCGGAAAATACACGGTATATATAAGTAGGCTGGGCTATCGGTCATATACGGTCAACGCAAAAATCGAGGTCGGGAAAACCAATACCATCGAGATACGGCTTGATGAGGGCGAAAATACACTGGACGAGGTGGAAGTGCTGGGCAAGATGACTGCCGTCGATCATCTGCTCGATATAGAGCGTAGCGCCATGCCCGTAACGGTCATCAGCAAGGAAACCATTGCCCAGATGGGCAGCCGCCGACTGGATGAAGTATTGAAAGAGCAGACGGGCATTGCCGTGGTCAATGACATAGGAGGAGGAGCAAGGGCCGTGGGCGTACAGATGCAGGGCTTTGGCAGTGATTATGTGATGATCCTGATCGACGGGCAGCCGATGGTCGGCCGCAATAGCGGCAACTTCGACCTGTCACGGATCAGCGTGAGCAATATCGAGCGTATCGAGATCATTAAGGGTGCTTCGTCCTGCCTCTTTGGTAGCGAGGCATTGGGCGGTGCCATCAACATCGTCACTCGTCACGGTGCCATACAGCCACAGGCGTTGGCTGCCCTGCGGTATGGCTCGCTCAACATTGTGGACGCCACCTTAGAAGGCGAGACACCGTTCCATCATCAGCGGGGTTCGGTCAACCTCTCTGCCAACTATTACCGCACCGATGGCTTCAATACTGACCCCCAATTTATGTCAGGAGGTACTACTGCACCACCTTATGATGACTATACGGTACAGGGACGGGCAAGGTACCGATTGACCGAAACCAGTACCATAGGCACTTCAGCAAGGTACGCTTTGCGCAAATCCTATATGCAACAGATTTTCGGCACGGGGGGTAACCAAAATACTGCGGGCGACAGCCAGGACATCACCGATATCAATGCCTCGCTGACCTACGACAAGACTTTTAATGGCGGCCTACGCAGCATGAGTCGCTATTACCTCACCCGATACGTGTCGGATATGAGCATCCTTTGGCAGCAGACCGGCGCCCAGGCCAGCGCCGAAAAATTCGAGCAGACCCTGCACCGCTTCGAACAACAGTTTGCCTACGCACCGGTACACAATCTGAAATTCACCGGGGGATTGGGCGGTAGCGTAGAGAACATGGACAACCGGGACTTCAACGTGCCAGGGGGCCTGTGGAGCGGCTTTGCGTACCTGCAAGGCGATTGGAAAATCAGTGACCGACTAGAAGCAGTAGGAGGTTTGCGCTACGACCACCACAACAGTTTCGGTGGACGCCTGAACCCGAGCCTCGGCTTGCAGTACCATATCCTACCGACACTGACGTTCAAGATGGCGCTCGGCAGTGGATTCAAGACACCCGATTATCGTCAGCGTTATCAGGTATTTATGAATCCAATAGCCAACTACTTAGTCATCGGTGCAGAACTGCTCGGCCAGACACTCCAGGACATGAAAGATGCCGGGCAAATCAGTGAAATCAGGGAATATCTGGTCAACCAACTGGATCAGAACCTTCAGGCCGAGAAGTCGCTATCTTTCAACGGTGGTTTTGACTTCACGCCAAGGCAAAACCTCAAGATTAATATTAACGTATTCTATCATAAACTCTCCAACCAGATCAACAGCATCCGCGTGGCTACTGGCACAAGTATCAGGGATATATACACCTACCAGAACCTGCCCGAATCATTCAACACAGGACTGGAGGCAAGTATAGGCTACAGCCCTTTTCGGGATGTGGATATTACAGCAGGTTATCAGTATCTGGTTTCCAAGGACAAAGGTGTGATGGACAGCATCCGCAACAGCACTGGAGCTTACGGGTCGGTGCGGGACAATGCTACCGGGGTATTCAGGGATTCCAGGCTATCCGACTACTTCGGGCTGGAAAACCGCTCCCGTCACATGGCCAACCTGCGGGTGGCCTACCGCTTTGCCCCGTGGGATATTACCGCCAATATACGGGTCAATTACCGGGGTAAGTACGGTTTTGTAGACCGGAACAATAACCGCTTTCTTGACCAATACGACACCTTTGTGAACGGGCATTTTCTGGTGAATGCGGCGATAGAAAAGAAACTTATAAAGCAGCACCTGAGCTTGCAGCTTACCGCAGACAATATTACGGACTACACAGACAGGCTCATGCCGGGACAACCCGGTCGTGTCCTGCTCATGGGGCTGACGTATCGGTTTTATAAGAATTGATAAAGGAAATAGTATGTGCAAGCTGAAAACACTGAGCCGGGAGGGCAAAACAACGATCACACAGACCACTTGTTGCCAGATAATCCATATCTGGCACAGCAACCTTATCTTGCGGTTGGATGCGGAGGCATTGTCGGATTTTTCCCGTTTCCTCGACGAAGTGCTCTTTGAGACAGCTTGTGTGGAATTCCCGGATGGCGAATGGAAAGTCATCATCCATACACCCAATCCCGAAATCAGCTTTGCCTTTGATGAATGGGAGTTTGCTGATTTCAAAACGGCTGTTCATGATGCATTGTGTCTGTATCAGGTGTATAACATTATTAATAGCTAAACGAAAAAAAGGAAAGAAAATGTTAAGTACAAAAATCAAAGAGGCCACCAGAAGGGGCCATCAGGAAACGGAGAAAAAAGTAGTGCTCCGTATCAAGGACATCGCTAACGATGCCGATTATGTAGGATTGCTGAAATGCTTCTATGCTTATTTCAACGCTGTTGAAAAAGCTATAGCACCTTATACTGAGGCGGTATTGCCAGACTATAAGGAACGGCGCAATTCGTCGTACATCAAGGCCGACATCGAAACGCTTGGTGGGAATCTTTGCGACCTGCCCGTGGCCATTGCACCAGAAGTAGATGATTCCATACAAGCAATGGGCGCATTGTATGTATTGGAGGGCTCCATCATGGGTGGGCCGTACATCGTGCAGATGCTGCAAAAGAAAGGTATAGCCAACGGATTTTCTTTCTTTAGCGGTTACGGTGCGGAATCCGGCCAAATGTGGGGATCGTTTACCGCTGCGCTGAATGCCCTGCCCGGCAACGAGATGGACAGAGAAAGGGCAATAGATACAGCTATAGAGACGTTCGGTCGGTTCGGCGATGTTTTTGACGATGCCGTGGCCATGCAATAGGACCGGCGTGCTTCGGGATAAAAATAGATGGTTAAACAGGAATGCAAAATTACAAAACAGAACAGAATCCGGGTTACATTACACCGTTGAGGAACTGTCCACGCTGTAAAGGCAACACGCTCTATGATCGTGTTCCGAGGGCATGGTGGGTAAAGACTTTCCTTTTCTTCCTGCCCATAAAGCGCTATGTGTGCTATAAATGCAGAAAGAAATCCTATATCATAGGAAGTCGTTAATAACCATAATAATTGCAAAAAGATGAATGGAAGTTTTACCAGGTGTAAAAACTTTCCAATGGAAATTAGAGGAATAGATGAACTTACTGACAGGATAAATAACACGGATTTTTAACTATAGAAGATAAGAAAAAATTAGCGTGCACACGCTTCCGCTTAAAGAAAACTGGTAATTTTTGATGATATACCGGAAACAAGTGCAGGCCTGCCTAAGTGCGGGCTTGTCTGTTTTGTATATCCGGGTATACCAGTACCTCTTTAAGCAACAGTACAGCCCGTACCTAAGTAGGTTCATTCCGTCTATTTTGGAGACGCCTTTAAGTACTCGTATATTGACATTTAAGTGACTATCGAACTTTATTATTTAGAATCTTTCCAAATAAAATATTATATTTGGCAGATTTAAAGGGTGGAAAATTTCTTGTGGTAACGGAAAGCCACAAAAACAGCTTCCCTGCCAGATCAATTTTTGGTGTAATATCATGGATCTGAGATTATTCGAACATATATATAAACAATACGCAGATGAATTGCTGAGATACGCACTGAGTTACCGTTGTGGCCAACGCGAATCGGAGGAGATTGTGCAGGATGTGTTCCTTTCGTTATGGGAAAGGCGCAACGATTTAACCGTTGAGGGTGATATCAGACAATATTTATACAAAGCGGTTAAATACAAAGTATTCGATTTTTTTAGGAAGGAAAGCAGGAAACAACTGCTGATAGACGAACTGCGGTTACAGGCTTGCGACTTCCAATGCTTTACCGAGCAGGAGGTCAGTTTTAATGAGATACAAAAACTGATCGGCCACGCCGTGGAAAAATTGCCCTGCAGATGCAGGGAGATCTATGTTATGAGCAGGGATCAGGGACTGAACAACAGGGATATCGCCGGTAAATTATCCATTTCCGAAAAAACCGTGGAACAACACCTGACAAAGGCATTGAAATATATCCGCCAAAAGCTGGGTCTGGCACGCTAAGACCAGAACCTTGAAACCTTACTCTTCATCAATATCCGCCCTTATGAAACCATCATGATTTATTCAACCACATAGGGGAATGAATAAATCTAGTAGCTTCATCACCATAAAAAAAAATTATACACAGATGAAAAAAATGGGATTTTTAATACTGTTGCTGTTGGCCGGGTGCAAAAAAAATGAACCGCTCCCATTGCCATCCGACCCTATCGTGTCCCCTACTACCGGGTCAAGGTTCGATATGACCAAAGATTCCATTTTTCTATATGCCAAGCAGCTTTATCTGTGGAACGAAACCTTGCCAAGCTATACAGATTTTGCCCCGAGGTCTCGCTATCCTGGCGAAGCATCTGAAATATCGGCTTTCAAACAAGAGCTTTTCGACATTACCCAACTTAAAACCAATCCACAGACGGGCAGACCGTTTGAATATCCTATCCAGTCCAATACACCCAAGTATTCCTTCATTACAGAAACAGGAACCGCGGGCGGCCTTATGCGGGCATCGGGAACGACCATCGGCAAAGCCGTTTTGCACCGGGCCATCCTGCCACATCATAACAGGAAAATAGGTTATATCGTCTTAGACGCCTTCCCAACCTTGAAGGATTCAAAGGCCGAATATGACGAGGCCTTCAGTTTTCTTTCCGGCCAATCTATCGATGAACTGATCATTGATCTGAGGACCAACAATGGAGGGTATGTTGAAACAGCCGAGTATATAGCAAATTTCCTTGCCCCTTCTCATCTGAAGGGCAAGCTGATGTTTTCCCAGGTCTTCAACAAACAGATGCAGGAAGGAAATGCAACTATCCTGGGCTACCAACCCTATCTTGACCAAAACGGAAAGGTGGTATATTATAAAGGCCGGCCGGCTACGATGGCTGATGTGGATTATAGTACCACGGCAAATACCAAATATTTTGACCCACTCGGGAACATGAACGATATACGAAAAATATCTTTTATTACTTCTGTGCGGACTTCCTCTGCAGCTGAACTGCTGATAAGTATCGTAAAGCCATATCTGGATATCAGCATAGTAGGTCAGCCGACCTACGGTAAACCCGTCGGATCGTTTGGTATAAATATCGATAAGTACAGCCTGTTCCTGCCGAGTTTCCATCTGCTGAACGCGGAGGGCTGGAACGGATATTTCGACGGAATACCGCCTACGGTCACGACACCCGTCGATATGTATCCAAGCGCCTGGGGGAATCCCTCGGACAGCGCAATCAAAGAAATTCTTGAAGGAGAAGGCATACAGAACAAAAGCCAAAATCGGGTACCTTCCAAAATATCCCAAAAAGAGCTGATCGTGAGAATAACAGACCCGATCCCAATGGAGCCGTCGGGATTAACCCTAAAGAAGGAATGATCATCTCCCTTGCCTAAACAGAATCGTTCTTATACAAACCTTTTTTAAAAATTTTATTTCACTGAAAACAAGAACGTTATAATTTAATTAAAAATTACACTAAGGGATAAGGTCCGGTTTTACGAGTATATGGTACAACAGCACGAAATAGTATATATGAACGTTACACCGGAACTCCTGAAGCGATATCACCTGGGCCAATGCACAGAAGAAGAACGTGAAGCAGTAAGCGCTTGGCTGGAGGAGGATACGATCTCCGTAACACATGAAGCTCCGGAAGTACCCCCTTCGGATATTGCCAGATCCCGGTCGGTCATGTGGGAATTCCTGATGGAACGTATTCCCCAGGAAGAAATTACTACCCCTAAGCACAACAGAAGAACATTGTGGCGTTGGACACCCTATGTGGCGGCATCTGTATTATTGGTCGCCCTGACGACAATAGGCGTAGTCAGATACGGTGTAAAGCCACCTAAACAAAATGAGATAACCGTCCACACCCAGGTGCCGTACGGTAAAAAAAAGATAGTCACTTTAAGTGACGGAACGAAAGTTTATCTCAATGCCGGTGCCTCCTTAAGCTATCCCAAAGTATTTTTAGGTCATGATCGGGAGGTCAAACTGGCCGGAGAAGCCTATTTTGAAGTTACGGCAAACAAACAGCATCCATTTATCATCCATACGGCATACGATACGCAGATAAAAGTGGTGGGAACGGCATTCAATGTCCGGGCGGAGCCGCACAGAACGCAGGTGGAAGTGTCCGTATCGGAAGGCACGGTACACTTTATGACCGGTAGCGACCAGAAGGATTTCGTGGAACTGAACGCAGGGCAGTTTGCCATTTATGATGAAGCTACGCATTCACTTGCGCAAGGATATGCATCCATCCCATTTATCGGTCACTGGAAAGAAAATAAACTGGTATTTGAACAGGAACCGCTCGAAGATGCGTTCAGAAAGATTGAGAAATGGTACGGGTACAAAATTGTTATATCCCGAAAACAATTACTCAATCAGCTGTACAATGCAAGATTCGACGCCCCGAAATTGGAGGAGCTGCTACGAAGCATGGCCTTCGTCCTGGGTTTTCGATACAACATTGATTATGAGCATAAAACAATTAAAATATACTAAATAATAAAAGACCACGGCGCCCGTCGCCAAACAAAGTACCGTGGTAAAATGAAATAAATACAGACAACACTATATATGAATCATTTTTACAAATGTAGTAAATCTACATGGCATGCGTTATATGTGCCTTCTAAAAAGACACCATCAATCTTTCTCCTGCTGATGTTGATCCTGTGCTCCTTAAATATACAGGCACAATCAACCCTCCTCAACAAACCGGTAACCATCGCCACAGGTAGAGTGACCGTCCAGGAAGCATTAAAAGCCCTTGAAAAAAAGGCAGGCTGTTCTTTTGCCTACAGCAATGCGATCATAAAAGGTAAACGCCCTTTACGCCTAAAATACAGCAATACGCCACTCCTTACCATCCTCAACGACATACTGGGTGTGGAAAGAGGACAGTTAATGGTCCTAGGCAACGACATACACATAGGGTCAAGCCCCCCGGCAGGCCGGAAAACAGGGAACGCCACCAAACAGCGCGCATATTCCCAACCGTCGGACACCAACAAAATATCCTGGAGTTTCGATCTCAACCCTGTGATCGTGACCGGGCAGTTCCGCCCGCAGTCACTCAATAAGTCCGTCTACCACGTGGAAGTCATCGACAAACATACTATCGAAAGCATGTCCGTCACCAACGTGGGCGAACTGCTCAAGCAGCAGATCAATATCGATATCGAGAACCAATCCGGCACCGGGCGGTCAAAGATCCGCGTACTCGGCCTCAACAGCCAATATACCAAAATCCTGATGGACAATATCCCCATTGCCGGAGACGAAAATATGGGCAGCGATGTGGATCTCTCTACCATCAGCATGGATGATGTGGAACGTGTCGAGATCATCAGGGGCGCCATGGGTGTGGAATATGGCGCCAACAGCATTGCCGGTGTCATCAACATCATCACCAAACGCCGCGCCAACAAGAAGACCGATCTGTCCATCGATATACAGGAAGAGACAGTTGCCAGCGAATATAACCTGCGGTTTAACGATGCTGCCAAAGGACGGCACATACAACGTTTGAACGCCAGCCACAACCTGACAGACCGACTATCTATCGGTATCGCCGGATCCCGGGACGATTTCAAAGGCTTCTGGAACGGCTTGGACGGCGGGGGCACCTTTTCGGAAGACTGGCAGCGTGACGAGCAAGGCCGGTACGCAAGCCGCGGGTATGACTGGTCGCCCAAGGTATCCTATAACGGAAATGCCTACATTTCCTACGCAACGCCCAAGCTGTCGCTGATGTACAAGGCAAACTATTTCCGGTCCGACCTCACCCGTCACGAACGCATAATAGAAGGATTTCATCTGAAAGATGAAAATATGGAGGTTAACCTAGGCATCAACAACTATTACCGCAATCTTCGCCACAACCACCATTTCAGTGCCCGCGGAGAGTTCTGGAAAAACGCCTACTTTTCCGTGGATGGTTCGTTCCAGCGCAACGGCCTGCACCATAAGCGCCGGGGCATCAACCTCTTCGATAACAGTGCTATACATCCGGCGAACGGTTTGCCCGAACACACCCGCTTGGAACCCAACGACTGGATGGAACACTTCCAGTCCAAGGGGTTTTACTCCCGTGGAACCTTTCTTAAGCCCATTCTGCCGGGCAAGCTGGACGTTAACCTGGGTTACGAAGTGGACGAGACTACTGCCAACCAAGGCTATACCCTTACGTTTGGTGGTTCTACTTTGATGGATCCACAGCAACATACGTTAACCAATGGCGGCACCTGGCTCTCCGCCGAGTGGCAGGTAACGCCACGCATCATGCTGCGCCCCGGTTTCCGTGCCAATTTCAGCAGCGGGCAAAACGTACGCACCAACGAATCGCTTACAACACGATTTAAACTCGACGAACAGAATGACCTCCGGCTAATCCTGGGGACATCCACGCGTTTCCCGAATTTTCAGGAGATGTATATGTCTTATGTCGATGCCATCCACGAATACCGGGGAAATCCAGACCTCCGCCCCGAATACGGACAGACCGCTGAGCTGCAATGGGGGCACCGGCGGGAGGTAAGCCCTGGCGTCTATCTGCAGACCAGCCTGGGTACGATGTTCCAGTACATACAGGATCGTATCGTGAACATTGTTTACCCCAGCGAACGCCAGGGTGTCATGACAGGCCTCAATACCTTTACCAACGAAAACAGGTATCACGGCCTGTCCAACCAGTTCGATGCCAAGCTGGTGTCCGAGAAGTTCCACTTCTCCATTACCGGATCGATCGTGGGCTACAGAGGCAGCGACGACGCATCGGAGAACGAATATGCGAAGTTCCTGATCAATTCGCAGGCCACTGCACAGGCAACCTATATTTTCCCGAAAGAAATCCGGGCAGCACTTTTTTACCGTTACGTCGGCAAACAGCCCCAGTATATATTTCTACCGGTGAACGAACCGGGAGCTCCAGGCGAAGAGGTGACGGAATTTTACAAAATCCTTGCCCAAACCGATCCGTACCACAATCTGGATTTCAACGTCTCCAAAAGCTTTTTTGGCCGAAAGCTCGATGTCAGGGCCGGTATACGGAATATGCTCGGCGTCAACGATATCAGTTATGTGATGGTGAATCCGCCAGCACATATCGTGGACCGCGAGGTCAACCCGATCCGGCTATACTATGGGCATACGTATTTTTTGAAACTGACATATCGGATGTGAGTAACGGTATCGCGTATGGAGAGATACCGACAGGCAAATAAACGGACAATAATAAAAAACAATAAACTACAGTGTAATCAATAAAGAAATGAAAACAAAAATTCTTTTACCCTTATTATTTATCGCGCTTTCATTCTCCTGCAAAAAGGACGTGGAACCCGGCATAGACTACAACGTGCTGACCGAGCAGCGTATCCTGGAGATTTCCGAGCAGGCCACGATCAGTGATGAAGATGTTGCAACGCTGGACCGCCTGCTGGAAAACGTTACGGACAATAGTCTCAAGGGTAAGTATACCGAAATGATTGCCGGCGTGAAGATATTGAAGGACTTCATCCCCGGCTTTAACGAGCTAAAAACCAACCCTGACGTGCTTTTCCAGGACCTGTACGCAGACCTTGAAGAACAGATCAAGCAGGTTACGGATAAGTTGCCCCGCAAGACCAAACTGCTGGAAGAACTGGAAAGTACCCTGGCCAACTACAATACGGAAGAAGTGGAGTTTCTGGAGGTCGTGTTGGATGATACAGGTCGTGGATTAAGAAGATTCCTGGCGAACAATTTCAATATCCAGCCTGTGGAAGGAAAGCCCACCAAATACCTGCGCGCCGATTTAGAACGTGTGGATAGTTTGGTTTATAATGAAGGCAACGGAGGCGAAGTGGGAAGAATTGCGAATGTATTACGTCCTTTCCGTGGATTGAAATACCTGGCTACCTATTCCCGGTTTGACGACGTTATCGATCTGAACCACCTGACTAATCTCGAGACCTTAGAGTATACACTCCAATCGCAACAACCTGCGGGCTGGCAACTTAAGATCGATCAGCTACAAAATCTAAAACACCTGATCGTGAAGGAGAACTCAAATGTCCGTTACTCGCCCTTTGGTGAGGTGATCGACTTTACCGATAAGTACCCGCTGCTGGAAAGCCTGGATCTGCCCGCGGTTGTGGCGACGAACTTGACCACCCTGCTATTGCCGGACAAACAACATTTGACGCGGTTAGCTTTCCAAAATGTCAATTACCGTATATTACCAAAAATCAAGCGCCTCGTAGTGGAAGGCAAGGAAATAGGACCTAGAAGCACTTTTACCGTTGGTTCTGACAGCAATACCGAAATCGATGAGATTCGGTTATCCGGATTTGGCGAAGGTACAGGTAGAGGTGAGGGTGACGGTGGTAGTTGCACTCTTGATATCGTTGGAGGAAGTGAAGTGGGTAAAGTGAAGGTCAAAAAGCTGTCCATCGCCAATGTCGATGTTTCCGGGTTTAATCTTGGTAATTTGGATATAGCCGAACTGTCTCTAGAAAACGTGGTCGTAGGGAAAAGAGAACGCTTTGACGAGTTCGATGTGAACGTTACAATTAACAAGGTTGATTTTCCGCAAAAGCCCGATTTTGGATTTATCGATCTCTCTAAAGTCGGCTATTTTGAAATAGTAAATGTCACCTATGGCGGTACCGCACTGGCCTTTGCGGATATCCGTACTTTTCTGGAGAATAATTCTGGCGCTGCATTGAAATGGATTTACTTTAGTGGTTTGACAAACCCACCGACGAAGGAATACATGAAAGGCCTGTTCCCTAATCTCGAAGACTACTACTTTGAATAGATTACGAAAACATGAAAAATAAAAAGAAACCCGGTTTTATGGTATATCAAACAATTAAATTTTAAAAAAATGAACAAAAAACAAATTTTAGGAATGGTAGTAGCAATCGCAATGACAGCTGCATCCTGCCAAAAAGACCAGGCCCAAGGACCGGACGGTCTACACGTCAATGGCTTGGCGTATACAGCCGTAACCGAGACGCCTACCACTAAAGCAATTAATGCTTCGGTATTAGATGGATTCACTTCCTTTGATGAACAACAGGCCTGGTTTGACTTTACAACAGTTGGTACAGGTGTCGGAGAAAAGGGTAAAGTCTCGAATCGTACCGCGTGGCATCTTGGCTTTTATTCGCAGAATGGTACATTCCCCGTCAATGGTACGGCCAGCAACCTGCTTGCGTACTTGAACTATACGGTCAATACGCAAGGCAAGCAGCTGACCAGTATTTCAAACCTTATTGTTCCTGTATCTTCCACGGCGCAGACTGAGATCAGCAATGCGATCACTAATTTCTTCAACGGTGGTACCTTTGGTATGGGGGACCTCAGCACCTTTGACTTCCACCGGGAAGGGCAGTTTGTGATCGGTACACCGGGTTCAAGTGATCGTTTCTACCTGATCCGTACGGCAAATTCCGTCCAGGTACATCCGGATAGCGCCACCACGACAAACTTGTTTGTGGTTTCGGTGCGCTGGACTGGTTCGGCTTATCAAATTTCCCACAGGGCATTGAATACTGCAGGAACGGCTTGGTTGCCTGCTGCTGCTGCCAACCGTACGATTGCTAAAAGCTCCGATTACCAATCCCGCTTTTTAAACTTCACAACAGGTATTACAGACGCCATCCAGCCGGAGCTTAGCGATTGGAACCTGGGGCTAAGCGCGGTAGTATTGAAACGCTATATTAATCCTACTGCCGGCGGCGGTGCTTATCCGTTTGCACTAAAAGGTGTCGTTTTGAATAACAACCCCGCTGTGAAAGTTTACCGCGTACAGACCACAGGAAGCACAGCCGGCGCACCGGGCCCCTTCGACCCGAACTATACTTGGCAGAACGATCCGGCACTTGCTACTGCCAACGACATCACGACCCAGTTTGATAACTTCGTGGCAGCGAATATCGACGACACCAAGTTCAGCGGCAACAGCCAAGAGGAAATCGGTCAGTACTACCGCTACCTCGATATGGGCAACTACAATGTGTTCGTAGACCGCTTCTACATCATCAAACTCCAGAACGGCGATGTTTACAAGCTACGCTTCTTACCTTTAGGTGTCGCCGGAAGCAGTTCACCGGTAAACAACGGTATACAGATCAAATACGCCAAAATAGCGACCACTCCATAAGGACGTGAGAGGTTGGTAATAATTACCAGGGAACACCGGGCGTTCTAAAAATCCAGGTTATGGAGCAGTTTCTTCATGACCTGGATTTGCGATGATAGGCCTCCCTCTTGAAACTCACCAAAGCTGAATCTTTCGGTACTGTGGTTGGAAGGGAGTGACAGACAGGGAAGGAAAAATAACACATATTAATGAAGACAGATTGTATAAAATATCTTGCCGTTTTGACATTCCTGGTTACGCTTGGAACAGAAGTGCTGGGGCAGGAACCAAACGACGTTGGTCTGCGCAGCGCTGTCATTCCCTTGAAGATACTGGACAAGGAAACCCTGCGCGGCATGTCTGCCAATAACCTGGCCGAAGCGCTGCGTTTTGAACTGAACGTTGAAATTGAGCAGGCGCCGGAAATCGGTGGTGCGCGTATGCGGGCCTTCGACCTCAACAGCCGTCATATCAAAATACTGGTCAATGGTGTTCCCGTCTCGGGCAGCGATATGTTCGGTGGGCATGTGGATATTTCTTCCATACCGCTGAACCGCGTGGAGCGCATCGAAATTTCGGATGCCCCGCTGGGCGTAGCGTATGGCAGCGGAACGCTCGCCAAGGTCATCAATATCGTCACATTGCCCGATACCGCCACTGCACCAATCGGTACTTCGGCTTATGCCAGCGTATATGAACAGGCAATTGCCGGTGAATACAACCTAAAAGCCAGCTATGGCGCTAAGGGAAGGCACGTACAGCAGCTTGGCGTGCAACATTTAGGCCCGAGCGGTCTATTCTTCGGTATCGATCTGCAGCGCGATGCGTTCAAAGGTGTATGGGATGATTACTCAGGAAACCTGCATCAACCGGATTATACCAATAGCCGCGGCTACGCCTGGTCCCCTGCAATTGCACTAAACGGCGATACTTTTATTGGCTATCGTAACGATAAGCTGTCGCTGTTCTACAGCTACGGTATCTCCGATATGGATATCTCCGCTTATGGCCGCATCAATAATCAGGAATACCGGGATGGCGGTTACCTGGACTTCTATACCGCTACAGACCAACGTTACAGGTACCGTCGCCAGCTCCACCATGCCCAATTGAAAGGACAGGTCTGGCAGGATGCTACGCTGGCCATCGATGTTTCCTATCAGGATGCCGGTACTCGGAGACGTACGAGCTGGGTACGTACGGCCGATAATGTGACATTGGATGATACACCCCTGGCCAAACTGTACGGTGTTCGCACCTGGTACAGCAAAGGAACACTGGATAAACCCGTTTTAAGCGACCGGCTGGACTGGACACTAGGTTATGAAGCGGGATGGACAAAGGCATCCACCGGGGCACAGCCCGGTACGTATACCTCACGGGAGATTGACGAAGACATCGCTCAGATAAGCGGGTTCAGCTACCTGCGCTGGAAACCTTTTGCAGCCTTTGTTGTACAGCCTGCTCTGCGGATATCCTATCACCACACGCTCTCACATGTCGACCCGCTTCCATCCCTTTCACTGGCCTATAACGCCGGTCGGCACCGTTTCGGCCTGGTCAGTGAGAAGGTAAACCGATTTCCGAACCAACGCGAAATGTTCACATACCTGGACAGCGAGCTGAGCCTGCTGAAAGGAAGCACCGACCTGCATCCGGAACGTGGCCTTGCGCTACTGGCAGACTGGCGCTATCGGATCCCAACCAACAACGGCCTTAACGTACAGACAACCCTCAGCTCCGGCTACCGCAGGTTGAAAGACCGCATCATCATCGTTGCCGTACCGCAGACCGACGCCCAGCAGGAACGCTACCTGTACGCCAACCGCCAAACGCACCAATCCTGGTCGAACAGGGCCGAAGTGGAAGTAAGCAAAGAGCGATGGCATATTCAGGCAGCATATACGTTGTTGGGGCTGCGTGGCAACGACTTTTCCGACAGTGGGCAGTACGATCGCTATCTCTTCCATTCGGAGGCAGGGATACTGGGACGTTACACGCTCCTGAAAAACTATTGGGTGCAGCTCAACTACCGCTACGTCGGCAGTCAACCCATATACTCCTTCGAGCGTGAATACGGAAGCCTGGAGATAGACCGCGTGCACAACCATGCTCCGGCCTACCGCCTTGCCGATCTGAATATAGGCGGATCGCTGCTGAACGGGCGGCTTGGGATTATAGTGGGAGGCAGGAACCTGTTTGATTCAACATCCGCCAGGTTTGAAGCAACCGACAGACAGGAACATTATCGCGGAGATCTACGTACCATCTATACAGGCTATGGTAGAAGTTTTACGTTCCGTGTCACCTATCAGCGTTAGTAAAATGGAAAATTTAATGAATGTAGAACACCTATACAGACCTTTTTTTGAGCGATATAACACACAGCTTACCAAAAAGAAACTCGTCATCCTGTACGGGATGATGAAGACAGATGGATACATCGATGGCGAGACGTTGTTTTTGCTGCTCCGCGAAAAATACCCTATAAGTTACAGCAGTGTATACAATACGCTGAAGCAGCTTACTTACATGAAACTGGTTACAGCCCGTACAGATAGCGAAGGCAGGAAACGGGAATTCAGGATGAAGAAAAAATTAGTACTACATAAAGATAAACAATATGCGAAAAATGATGAAATGCTGGATTTTATTGCTATTCCTTATGCCCATGGCCATGATGGCGCAGGAAGACCGTTATAAAATCTACAGCGTGAAGCTCGGCAAAGAAATTACCCTGGCTGAACTTACTGCGGACCTCGTCCATGCCGAGGTGGTCTTCTTCGGCGAGGAGCATAGCGATTCGGTTGCCCATGTCCTCCAACTGGAGGTGTTCAAAGCATTGCACGGTCTCCACGGGAACGGACTTTCCCTGTCCATGGAGATGTTCCAGACGGATGTGCAGCTTGTTCTGGACGAATACCTGACAGGACAGGTCACCGAAAAAAACCTGAACGCTGACGCCCGTCCATGGAAGAATTACAAAGACTACCGGCCATTGGTCGAATACGCCAAAGAGAACGTCCTCCATGTGCTGGCGGCCAATGCCCCTTCACGCTATACCAACCGTGTGACCCGGAATGGCATCGAAAGTCTGGAAGAACTTCCGAAAGAAGCGAAAAAACTAATCGCGCCCCTGCCCATCGATACGCTGACAGGAAGATATTACGAGAAGTTTAACGCCCTGTTGGGCGGGCATGAGGGCATGGGCAATATGAAAATTTATCAGTCGCAGAACCTTTGGGATGCCACCATGGCCTGGAACATAGCCCGATTGGCAAAGAAGAGTTCCGTTAAACAGGTACTGCACCTGAACGGACGCTTTCACAGTGATGAAAAACTCGGGACCTATGCCCAATTACAACGCTATGCAAAACGGTTGAAACTGCTTAACATTTCAGCATTCAGTCACGAAAGTTTCAGTAAGCCGGACTGGGCAGCATGGCAACACCTGGCTGACTTTATCATTATTACCGACCCTTCGGTCGGGAAGAGCTTTTAACAGGAAGGTACTGTTAAGCTATGTATCAAATCAACAATTAAGAACAATAAAGAAATGAAGAAAACAAAAAATACATGCTATGCGATCCTCTTTTTCGCTAGCGTCCTGGTATTAGGAAGCTGTGGTTCCATAGGCGACCAAAAAGAACCCTCCCTACTTGATTCGGCACGGATCGTATCCGTCAACGGTACGGCTTCCGAAATCCTTGCCGGACTAGGGCTGGAAAACAAAATTGTTGGTGTAGATGTAGCCAGCACCTATCCCGGGAGCCTGGCCGGCATACCACGCATCGGACATAGCCGCAAGCTCTCCCCAGAAGGTATCCTCGCGCTTAACCCCACATTGGTCATAGGGACCAGGCAGGACATCAATCCCGAACTCTCCGGCTTACTTACCTCTGCGGGTGTGAAAACGCTTTTGTTCGAACAGAATTTCAGCGTGGAAGGGAGTAAACAGCTTATCCGCTCCATGGCAGACAGCCTCGGCCTCAGCACAGGTGGAGATTCCATCATCCATGCATTGGAGGCCGACCTTGAAAAGGTTGCCGTTTCCAGGCCTAGAGAAACAAAACGAAAAGTACTCTTTATCTATGCCCGGGGGACAGGAACGATGATGGTTGCCGGGGATGGCACACCGGTACAAAAGGTCATAGAACTTGCAGGGGCAGAAAATGCTGTCAAGGGCTTTAAGGATTACAAACCGCTCACAGCGGAGGCACTGGTGGCTGCCGACCCCGACGTGATCCTATTGTTTGATTCCGGACTGAAAAGCCTGGGCGGGATCGAGGGGCTGCTCGAAGTGCAGGGAGTCAAGGAGACGAAAGCTGGCAAAAACAGAAAAGTCATCGAAATGGACGGACAATTCCTGACGGGTTTCAGCCCCAGGCTGGGCAAAGCACTGCAGGAGCTTTCAACAAAGATTTATGAATAGTAAAAGCCCGACGAATTGAAGAACAGTATTATATTCACGGCATTATTGCTATTGCTGCTGGCTGTCAGTCTGCTGTCGCTTTGCTTGGGCGCGGTCAGGATCAGCATCCCAGAACTGCTGTCCATTATCGGGCATAAGGTCGGTTTTGGGAGCGAAGTGCTGTTCCGCCCGCAACAGGAGGCTGTATTTATCAATATTCGACTGCCCAGGGTATTATTGGGCATGTTGGTCGGTAGCGCCCTGGCGGTATCCGGGGCAGTGATACAGGGCCTGTTTCGCAACCCACTCGCAGAACCCGGACTGATCGGCATATCCTCCGGGGCGATGTTGTCCGCGGCACTGCTGATCGTACTGGAAGTTCCCGTTATTCTCGCGATGAAGGCATTCCTGGGTTATTATGCCCTTGCTTTTGCCGCTTTTTTGGGAGCCTGCCTGACCACGTGGATCGTGTACCGTTTGTCCATGCGCAGTGGAAAAGCAGACATTACCACATTGCTGCTGGCAGGTATTGCCATCAACGCGCTGTCCGGTGCGTTTACAGGACTGTTGATCTACCTGGCCAATGACGAACAGCTCCGCAATATTACCTTCTGGAGTATGGGAAGTTTAGGGGGTGCCAATTGGAAGACGGTATCCACCATTGTCCCTTTTGCCATCATACCCATAGCCATCCTGCCCTTTTTCGCCAAGTCAATCAATGCGCTTGCCCTTGGCGAAGCGCAGGCCATGCACATGGGGATCAATGTGCATATGCTGAAGCGGATTGTCATCATACTGGCCACATTGGGTGTAGGCGCATCTGTTGCTGTATCGGGCCTGATCGGCTTTGTAGGCCTGGTCGTTCCCCATATTATCCGTATGGCATTCTCCTCCGATCACCGTTTGGTCATCCCGGCTTCAGCACTGCTGGGTGCCGTGGTGCTGGTTTTCGCCGATCTGGTGGCCAGGACCATCGTATCCCCCGCCGAATTACCCATCGGGATATTGACAGCCATGATCGGAACACCTATCTTTATCTATATCATCATGCGCGAGCGCAAAAAGAGATTTTTTTAAACACTTAAAAAATGGAAGCACTTACCGTAAAGAATATCACATACCGGGTTGCAGGCAGGACATTGCTGGACGATGTCTCTTTTGTACTTCCCAGGAACAAGATGCTTGCCATCATCGGTGCCAACGGTGCGGGGAAAAGTACCCTGATGAGAATACTCTGCAAAGAACTCGAACCCTCTTCGGGTAGTATAGACCTCTGTGGCAGGTCCCTGTCGTCGTATACGGTTGCCGAACTGGCCCGCTTCCGCTCGGTACTGAGCCAGCACAATACCCTGTCGATCTCCTTCCGGGTTGATGAACTGGTCATGATGGGGCGGTATCCCCATTTTAGCCAGCAGCCCTCGATGATGGATTATGAAATTGTACATAAGGCTTTGGCGGAAACAGGTATGGACAGCTACAGTACCAGGGACTACAACACCCTTTCCGGAGGCGAACAGCAAAGGGTACAGCTGGCCCGTGTAATGGCCCAGATATATGGCCAGCAAAACGCGCTGTTGTTTCTTGATGAACCGACAAACGGCCTGGATTTGTTATACCAGCAAAACATTCTGCAGCTGGCCCGTATGATGACTGGCCAGGGATGTACGGTCGTCAGTATCCTGCACGACATCAATTTTGCCTGCCAATACGCAGATTACATCCTCTTGTTGAAGCAAGGAAAAACCATCGCTTTCGGTACACCCAACCAGGTGGTAACCGCAGAGAATGTGCTGACCGCATTCCAGGTCAGTATCAATCAGGTCGAACATAAAGATTACCGGTATCCGCTTATCTTCCCCGCCCTGGCACCTTTTCCAAAAAATAACGATTAAAATATAACTAAAATGAACGAAACATTATCAACCAGGTACAGACAGTTCAAAGAAGAGAATCCTAAAGTACGTATTCGCGACGCTGCCGAACAGGTGGGAGTGACCGAAGCTGAACTGGTCGCCATAGGACAGGAAAACACCCGCCTGCGACCAGAATTCGAAGCTATCCTTAGTGAAATCCCGCACCTGGGCTATGTGATGGCGCTGACCCGCAATGACCACGCCGTCCATGAACGTAAGGGTATTTACACCCGGGCCAGCTTTTCAGGTAAAGTCGGCTTTATCGCCAATGCAGATATTGACCTTAGGCTATTCCTTTTCAGCTGGCATGCCGTATTTGCCGTACAGGAAGGCGACCGGAAAAGCATCCAGTTCTTTGCAAAGAACGGGACAGCAGTACATAAAATCTACCTGACCGCGAAAAGTGTCCCGGAAGCCTATCAGGATTTGATCGCAAAATATAAGATGCAGACCCCGGATGAAGCACTGGTTGTAGAGCAGGACATTCGGCCTTCGGCCGGTACCGACAACGATATCACCGCAGATATAGACGTCGGTGCTTTCCAGCGCGACTGGCTGGCATTGGAGGATACACACAATTTCTTTTCCATGCTGAAAAAGCATGGGGTGGGACGGACAAAGGCCTTGGAAATTGCGCCTGAAGGGCACACCAAAGCCATCACCGTGGAAGGCCTGAAATCCATCCTACACAAAGCCTCGGAAATCAGCCTGGAGATCATGGTATTTATTGGCAACAAAGGCTGTATCCAGATCCATACCGGTAAAATAGAAAAGCTGGTCCAGACAGGGGTTTGGTTCAATGTGCTGGACAACGAATTTAACATGCATTTGCGGGAAGATAAGATCGCATCGGTGTGGATTGTCCGTAAACCTACGGTAGATGGCATTGTGAGCAGTGTCGAGGTCTTTGACCGGGAAGGCGAACTGATCGTCCAGTTTTTCGGAAAAAGAAAACCCGGGATCCCCGAATCACAGGACTGGCGTAGTATATTGCTCGGTGTATAAAAAAAACAAAATATACCTTTTTCTTGACCGTGGTCCGGGAAAGGTACATTTGTAGCAGAACACTTTTGGGTCAATTTTGGGATAGGAAAAACGGATGAAGCAGCACCTGAGCGTGCAGCTCACCGCCGATAACATCATGGACACACCGACAGGCTCATGTCCGGACAACCGGGGCGTGTCCTGCTAGTGGGACACGCCCCGGTTTTACAGGAATTAAGAAACAAAATAGCATGTGCAAGCTGAAAACATTGAGCCGGGAGGGCAAGACAACGATCACACAGACCACTTGTTGCCAGATAATCCATATATGGCACAGCAACCTTATCTTGCGGTTGGATGCGCAGGCATTATCGGATTTTTCCCGTTTCCTCGATGAGGTGCTCTTCGAGACAGCATGTGTGGAATTCCCGGATGGCGAATGGAAAGTCATCATCCATACGCCCAATCCCGAAATCAGCTTTGCCTTTGATGAATGGGAGTTTGCTGATTTCAAAACGGCTGTTCATGATGCACTGTGAATGTATCAGGTGTATAGGATTATTTATTGATAACTAAACCAAAGTAAGGAAAGCATGTCAAGTACAAAAATCAAAAAGGCCACCAAAACCGACCACCAGGAGACAGGAAAAAAAGACCATGTGGCTCTATCCGCAGGAGGAAAACCTGCGTCATGTAAAGACATTAAAATGGAAAGGATATATCAAACAATGAACAGTGTAAATACGAATACGGCTCCGCTTTCCGATTGGTTCTACTGGACCCCCGTAAGAAACCGGAAAGTCGGACTTAATAAGAACAAAATTATGCGCTTGCTATTCGAGAGGAAAAGATAAAGAAAACTAGGGATACACTTAATAAACAAAATGGGTAAATAACAGGAATGTAATTTAAATAACGAAAAAAATTTAGCGTGCACACGCTTCCGCTTAAAGAAAACTGGTAATTTTTGATGATATACACGGAAACAAGTGCAGGCCTGCCTAAGTGCGGGCTTGTCTGTATTGTATATCGGGCATACCAGTGCCTCTTTAAGCAACAGTACATCCCGTACCTAAGCAGGTCATTTCAGATACTTCAAACCGGAAAAACGAATTGACATGAACATAGGCTGTACACAAATGCACCCGGTCACCCTGCTGGCCATCATCATTGGACTGATCACTTTTGGTGCGCAGAGCGCCCTCTACCTCCAGCGAACCCATGACAGGACAAGGTTGGGTTACATCATCCTGCTGGTACTCCTCATTGGGTTTAATGTCGCAAACGGATTGCTTCCCGATCCCGCTTATACTATGCCCCTCTACCTCCAGCACATCATCGTCAATACCGCCGGATTTATCATCGTATCCTATTTCCCCTTTTATTTCTACAGGGTTTTCGGGCTGGAGAAACTTCGCTTCCTGGCCATATACGGTGTGCCGCTCTTTCTCATATTGCCCTATGTTTCCTTTTTCTTGGTGGGGCTGACATGGCACCAGGACATAGCTTTCACCCACCGGTATGGCTACCTCGCATCGACAGCCTATTCGCTGACACTGCTCGTCGCCATAGGGCGATCGATCCGCGTCGGCTACCGGAAGCAGCGTAACCGGAGCCTTTTCCTTGAAGAGCTTTTGGCCTACTTGGCCATCATGCCATGGGCATTCCTGGCTCCGGTGGTCTACTTCCAATTGGGGCAGCTGACCGAGACCCTGTTCACCAACCTGGGCTTCCTCGCCCTCAGTGCCCTGCTGCTCTACCGCTCCGTAACCCTGGGCCGTGCCAATCAGCGCCAGCTGGCCAACCTTCGCCTGCTCGCCATGGACACGGATGTGATCACGGCCAACTGTCAGCGCAACATGCTCTCCCCCAGGGAGACCGAGATCGCCATCCTGCTGTGCCACCGCCTCACCCGGCGCGAGATCGCCGACAAGCTCTTCATTTCCGACCGAACCGTCGACAAGCACACCGAACACATCTTCCTCAAGACCGGCGTCTCCTCTCGTGAGGAACTGTTGGCAAAACTGAACAACCTTGAACAGCACGGCAACATCTGATCCAAGGATAAAAAAGCTTAATATATAAAACGTCCCATTATGGCATACATCGACTGAAAAGGCAATCCGATTATTCCGAATACGGCATGCGGAACCGGCCCGGGAATTGCGTCCTGCACGTGCCAACGGCTCAGCTACCTGGAATGTCCCGAAACCGATGGGGGCTGCCGGTCTCCGTCAGTCTGACATCAGAGCCCCGTTTTCCCTTCGACCCAATACGGGTCTGATTGGATCTGAGATGCTGTGATGCCGCTATTTACCAAGTGCTTCCTGATAACCTGTATGGATTTTGCGTTCCCGGTCAGGTAAAAGGCCGTTTTATGTCTATCCGAACGCTGGAGAAAACAATCCACTTCGGGCAGGGCTGTTACAGCCTTTCCTTTTGGACTTTTAGCGACAGGATGGATAGGGATATCTACAAGATCTGTCCATGCAATATGGTTGGAATCCAATTCTACCAGACATTCACATGTTGTATCCTGCGCTTCTGCGGCCCTGTACATACTTTGCATTAAGCCCAGACTGGTTTCATCGCCGAAAACAAAATGGTCGTTGGCATTGATGTCAAATTTCAGTTTTCCGCCCGGCCCCAATAACTTCAGCCCATCGCCTTTTTTCAGAGTTGCTGCCCAATCGCTTCCCGGCCCCATGCCATGCAGGTAAAACAGAACATCGCATACGCCCCGTCCGTGGTCGAAAAGGGAGGGCGTGTAATGACGGAATTCCGTTTCGTTGATGCGGAATTCGATCACGTTTCCGGGCCTGAACTTTCTTTTTGATGCCGAAAAGTCACCTTCGAAACGAACGTGTTTCAGTTCAGCTTCCAGATAGTTTACTTCGGTAACGGTTACAGGATGGTAACTGCCGCTAAAAAGCGATTCCATGGCATCTGCCATCCATTTTGGTACTTTAGGCATTGTTAATTATTTTTTCAGATTGTTTTTGATTTAAAGCCAGGGGTTTCTTCCTGAACAGCATAAGTAATAACAGAAAGAAAACCAGGTAGGCAATATTGAACACAGCACCGCCCACCCAGCCGGAATAAGGCGCAGGCAGTACGTTCTTTATGGGAATGATGATCAATGTCAGGGCAACAGGCGTGAAGATGGCGAACCATCGCGGCAACAGTGTTTTCCTTAGCGCTATGCAGACAGCGAAAGCCAACCAGCCAACAGCCAGGACGAAGATGGCGGTTCCCCACAATATCGTAAGCATTTGCACAAAACCGTTTGCCGTACCGATCAAGTAAGGATGGACCATTTTGTCGGTATGGTAAATAGCTTTATGGATTTCGCCCACATAAAAGAAAGCCGCGTGTGCCGCAGGCGAGAGTACCGCTCCTGCCAAAAGGATATAATACGTCAGTACGGCATACCATTTCTTTGTTTCGGCAAAGAATTGGCGCACCAGCCACATTGCAGCTAACAGCAGGGGCCCTGTCAAGGCCCCGATCAATGCACCGAACATCAACCTGCCGGTTGAACCCTTAAGCATATGCACGGCCATGTCCACATCCACTTTATCTGCATAGTCTTTCGAGAACAACGGATAATCGCCGGGACGGGGTTCAAAGCCGACGACGGCTATATCGCCTACCAGCCAGCAGACAGAAACCGCTATCGCAGCCGCAAATGCCCATTTTATTTTTGTCGCCTGTTTCATATTCCCGATCTTTTAAATCACTTTTCATTTTTTATTTCATTGTCGCCATTCAATCGGTTTGTACCGCCAACGGCCGCTCTTTCTTCATCATCGTTAACCTATTGCCACTTTTCCGGACAGCATAGATGACCATTCCGAAAACGATCCAATCGATAATGGCGCTTGCCGTATAAATGCTGCGGACGCCAAAAAATTGGGGAATTACGATAAGTACCGGTATATAAAATACCATTTGCCTGAGTATACTGATTACGGTTGCCGGTTTGGCATCTTCTATGGACGGGAACCAGACCATGGCCATAAAAACGAAAGGCAGCGCCAACAGGACACTCATATAGATACGGAAATCCATCAGCTGCTCTGCGGAGAATACCATGCCGGGAATCATGACCGACATCACACCCGAAGGATAGCACATCACAAACAGCCAGAAAGGCAATAGGATCGCAAGTCCGGTGAAGGAAAACATACGGTAAGCACCTATACTCCGGCCGTAGTTGCCCGCCCCGTAGTTCATGCCGGAAACGGGCTGCAATGCCCGCATCAACCCCCATAACGGGGTATTCAGCAAAATGTAGAAACGATTGACCGCCGTGAAAAAAGTGATGTCCATTTCATTGCCGTATCTGGCCAGTGCATTGAATACAACGATGTTCTGGATAACGATCATCACCATCATGATGAAGCCGGGCATCCCCAATGATATCGTCTCCTTCAGGATAGAGGCGTCTCTTTTGAGTGACCAGAATCGGGTCTTGAAAGAGGACCTACCGCCCGCATAATACCATATCCCCAACAGCGTGTAAATGACCATGGAGATATTGGTCGCCCAGGCAGCTCCCGCAACACCCCATCCAAATGTGTGGATGAACACCGGCTTAAGCGCGAGGTCCACCGCCAGTCCGGCAGCAATCATCCAGGCAGCGGTTTTCATCCTCCCTTCGGCCCGTATGATCATGTTCAACGCCAACCCGTGTATCCAGAAGAAACTGCCCAGGATCGTTGCCCGGAAATATTCGGTGCCCAAGGCCAGGATCTCTCCGCGCCCGCCCATCATATACACCAGTTTTTCGGCAAAGATGTAGCAGGGCACGGTGATCAGGATGGAAAACAAAAGTGTCAGGTAATTGACCGTACCGAAAGCCTTTTCCAGCTTCTCCTTTTCATTGGCACCGATCCAGATGCTGATAGCCGAGCCGATACCGGTACCGATCAGCGACCCGAATCCTTGGGCAAATTGGGCCAGCGGATAGGCAACGCCCACCGCGGCCAGTGCCGTGTTGTTGATAAGATGGCCTACAAAAATCCCGTCCAGGAAATTGTTCATTCCATACAGCACCATGGCCACCACGGCGGGCCAGGCCAGTTGCCACATCACCTTTGGCAGCCGTTCGTTCAGTATGATCTGTTTTTGGTTGTCCATCTATCTTCCGATATTTTGTGGTTTAAAACCTCTTCTGCCCGTCTTCGATTATCCATTGTAGCTATTTTATATTTTACACGCCAAAAAGCGTATCACGCTCCCTTTACCGATATGGTAGCGCCCTTCTTTCAGTTCTATTTCCATTTCCTGGATGCTTAAAAACTCAAACCCCTGGAAATCCGATTCCAATTCTTCAATGGAGAACAGACTTTCCAGATCAGTGGGACCACCGACAGCAGGATTCCGCCTGCGGTATACAAGATGGTTTTTGCTGAACGCCTCGAAAATGACATGCCCCCCCGGCTTGAGCAAATCGACCAGCCTCTTATGGTATTCGTTCTTGATGGAGGCCGGAAAATGTGCAAAGACCAAAGCAATCGCGTCAAACTGGCCGGGTCTGAAACCCAATGTCGGCAGATCACCAAGCCGGTAATCCAGGGAAACATTATGCTCACCGGCAAGTTTCAGCGCTTTCTTTTTGCCGGCTTCACTGATATCAAAAGCATATGCATCCCAACCTGAAGTTGCCGCATACACGGAATTCCTGCCCTCGCCATCCGCCGGGAACAGGATTTTTCCTTTATCCCTGATAGCGGAAAGCGATTGCCTCAGGAAATCATTGGGCCCGGTTCCATAAGCGTATCCCGCTTCGCTATAACGTGCGTTCCATCTGTCCATCCATGAATTGTCCATAAGCGGGTTTTTTGAAAATTATACAGTTTAAATTGTCCATCCTACAGATTCAGACTTGTGCCTGTCTTACCTGCATACGCGATGGTATGCAGGTAAACAGGGCTTATCTAAACAATAAGTGTCGTCCTTATTTGCAACGAAGATATATTTTATTTAGAATGATTATAAATAATGTAACGACTTATACTGAATTATGACAATAATGTTATAAAATACCTGAGCAGCTAAAATCAGGAAGGATACGGCGGACCGACCGCTGGGTTCCTGTCTTTGTACAGGTACATCCGGCTCGCGTGAGTATGCATTACAATCGGGATACATCATCCTGCTGCTCCTGATTGTTTTCATACAAAGACCTGAGCGGCAAATACACACTATTGACTTAAATTTAATGTTGAATTAATGTTAAAATACGCAATTGAGGCGTATAAGGATACGTGAAACCTGCTATACGTACCTTTCCCTAAGCATCCGACCTTTGATATTCCCCCGGCATACAACGGCTCGGGGAATACATCAAATCATCGGACTATGTTAACAAGCCATGTGGAAGAGCTGTATTCCGGCATGCTGGAGCAGCTGGATGCTATCAACGGATCGGTCAAAGACCATGTACAGAACCTGAATGAATCGCTCCATTGTACAGTTTCGGCTCTTGGCCAGTTAAGGGAACTGGTACGTGAGCACCAATTTTCCAACGACGAGGCGGAGATTAACTTCTTCAAGTACCAGAAGCCGCATATCCATTGCTGGCACATCTACGTAATTGAGATGCACCACATCCTGGTCGGCGTTCCGGTCGGAACCGATCAGGAAATCCGCGATTATTACACGGACGAATTGGGAGTCATCAACCGGTTCTTCCGCAGGTATGCTTTCCAATACCAGTATTACCTCGCCGACGAAGACGCAATGGATGAAGATTTTTTCTTAACTCGGAACAAGACCGATTTCCCTCCGGGACAGGAAGATCGGCACGATCAGGGCGGCTTTTCCACCAACCTCGGTTACCTGTTTGCCAAATTTCGGGCATACGAAATGTTGCGCGATGCGATCATACGGCGTGTGCGCTTCTTATACCAGCAAGCGGACAGCGCATTTATGTCCGAAATGATGGGAGCCAAGAAGCGCTGGTGGTCGGGGGACAAGGTCGAGCTGATCGAGATCGCCTACGGCATCTATTACACCCACCGGATCAATGGGGGAAAGGCAGAGATTGCCGACATCATCGAATGGCTGGAGGAAAGCCTTCACGTCGACCTGGCGCAGGCATACCGGATGTTCATTGATATCCGCAGGCGAAAGACCGTCAGCTACACAAAGTTCCTGGACGAGATGCGAGAGGCCATCCGCAGGCACATCGAAGAATCACTGAAGTATAAACCAAAGAAAAAGCGACCAAAAACCGAATAACAATAGACCACTACCAACCGAAAAAAACACACCAACATGCCCTGAACGGTATAAATCTAATACCCAACATGCCGGAAATCCCAAAAATCCGGCATTACGGGGGCGGAACATCCCTTTTGGCCCTAAAAGCCAGAACCTGACACCCTAACCCTGCACCCCTAAAATTGTACGGCTCACCATCCATTTTCTCAGTGCGTCCGACGATATAATCACTACTAAATAAATCGACACCAACATTTGCATCTTAGGAAAGCCTGTCCATACCCTTACCAACTTTGATCCCATAAACGACGCGTTCTTTGACATGAAGGGAAAACCGCTAATTGCGTGGCCTGATACTATCCGTTTCAATTCTTTAAAGCTTTCGGTCTTGAAAAACTCCGTTTCCATGCCACCTATGGCGTTCGCCTTTTCCTACTGACGCCCTATTTATCGTTTTTCGTCATCGCAAATTCCATCCAGGGGAAATATTGACTTCACCCGTCGTTACGGGTTGGCCTTCCCGTCCATTTACTCCCCTGTACTGCTGGTTTCCATTGTCGGGTCGATACACCGTGCATACCGGAAGGATACCGACACAAAGCTATTCATCGAAGAACCGGCGGCGTATCTGACCCGGTACCGTGGTGCACCGGGCGGATGGCAGTTTGAACCGATCAGGATCTTCTCTTTTTGCCCGAAAACCTTAATTCCGGCACCAATTTCGGGCATTGGCTTCGAGACGTTCCAAAAAATTCCGGCATAAACACGAGCCACCCCGTAACCTTTCATTTATTCCGTTGCTTTTTGGACTTGCTCACCAATGCCCGCGCGAAGCACCATAATTAATTCTTTTCAAAAACTTCAAAAAATTAGATTATGGAAGCGAACAGCACAGCACAAGCAATGCACACCGTAGCCGAGGTACAGCATGTTTACAAAACCAATGTAAAGCCATCTATGAGGCCGAAGGTCAACTCGTCAAGATTAGCCTATCAGGCATTGTTGGAAAGCTGGGATGAGGATCGAATCGAATTTGTCGAGCAGTTCAAGGTCTTGCTGGTCACCACCGCCAATAGGATACTCGGTGTCTGCGAAATCTGCACAGGTGGAGTAGCCGCTACATACGTAGACATCAAGCTCATCATGACAGCAGCACTCAAAGCGAATGCAACGGGCGTGATACTTGCACACAACCATCCGTCCGGCAACTTGCAGCCCAGCAATGCGGACAAGGAAATCACCAAGAAGATCGTGATGGCTGGGCAGATTTTGGAGATCCGGATACTTGATCACATTATTGTCACGACCGATGGATATTTTTCGTTTCAGGATGAGGGGTTGCTTTAACCCCTTTCTTTGCTATACGATCATAGTACAACTTTTTTTACGAAAATAAATCCTTACCAACTTTTCCATATTGGTATATAATCCCGTCCCCATTATTCTGGAAATCCAAAATAAAGCGAAATAATGGGATGGTTTTGCTCCATGCTGTCCCGTAAGCACCAAAACCTACCAATTTACCGCTAACAAACCGTTGAAATCCCATCGTTGAACACCTCTTTTCCTGTATAAAAAAATCGATACCAACATTTCCAACTTGGGAAAGCCCCATCCGCAACCTTGCCAATTTTGACCCCAATAAAGGACACGTTCTTTGACATTGGGGGAAGAAGCGTTCCCGGTCCGCCGGGAATTACAGTGCAGTCGAACGGATAAATCAATCCGGTTTCGATGAACCATAGGCAGCCGGTTTCGGCGGGTATGTAGTTACCCACGTGAGTATTCCCGATCACAGTATATATACAGAGCGTCCGCTCGCGTAGCGATACGTCATCACATATCATACAGACGATATACAATTACCAACAACATATAACCAGAGGGGGCCAAAAGCCCCCTTTGCTATTTATAGGGAGGTGTCACACCTGCCCCTGACGTCCCGAACTTGATTCAGGATGCCTTGAACAAATCACTTTAGCACTCAGCTTATGGCAATACGAATAAATGCGGAACAGATCAAGGATCAGGTACCGATGGTCGACCTGCTCGCCCGGCTCGGCCATGAGCCGGCATACAGAACCGGCAAAGAACTTTTTTACACCAGCATGCTACGCGAGGAAAGGACGCCCTCCCTGTGCGTCAATGAACACATGGACGTATGGTATGACCATGGTGGCCCGAACCGATCCGGCATCAAGGGCGGCAACGTAATCGACTTTGGGTTGGCCTACTGGCATCCCGCTACCTTTCCCGAGGTTCTCGAGAAGATCACCTCCATCATGGCGATGCCTGTACAAACCTCAACTCAGGAGCCCGGTCGGCAGAAACGCCCACGCCAGCAGGCAACCCGGATAGCCAATTACCGGATCGAGACCGTAAAGGAACTCGATACCCACCCGGCCATCACCCGCTACCTACAAAGCCGCGGAATATGGGAAGCCGCCCAGGGCAGGCTCAGCGAAGTGTACTATTGCATAACCGGAGGCCCCAAACAGGGACGGCAATTCTTCTCCGCAGGCTGGCAGAATGAGGCCGGTGGCTGGGAACTCCGCAACAGGATCGGCGACCGCGATTTCAAGTCCTGCCTTGGCCGCAAGGCCATCAGCCTCATCCCCGGCAGTCCCGACAACCTCTCCCTGTTCGAGGGCTACATGGACTACCTCAGCTGGCTCCGCGACAACCCCCAAGCCACCGATACGGTCATCGTCCTCAACTCGGTCAACCTGCTGGATACCGCAGTAGACAAGGCCAGCTCCTTTGCCACAGTCAATGTCTACTTCGACCGCGACAAAGCAGGCGAGGCGGCCCTCGACAGATTGATGCAGGCTTTGCCACAAACCCTCGACCGCTCCGATATCTATAAGGGGTACAAGGACTACAACGAGATGCTCATGGCACGCACGCCCCAACGTCTCCCCTGGGAGGAAGACCACATCTATGAGAAGGTCATGGCCACCTACCGCAGGTGAGCCAACATAATTAAGTGCAATTTTTTAACCACCGATACAATCAAATTCAAACACCATGGAAATCATCATCACCTGGCAGATGGCCCTGTTCATCCTCGCCATCTATTTCGCCACAAGATACCTGTACGACACACTGCTGAAAATAGCGGCGGGTTGTCACAATCCCTTCAATCCAATGTACTGTTACCGCGATTACCCCACCTGGGCCAAGGGCTACAACCGGGGTAGAAGCGAAATGCTGAAAGCGGTGAAAAAAATAATTGCCGAGGTCACAGCAGAACAAGTCCGGATAATGAAAAAGTATAACATTCCCCACGACACCGGAATGCACGCAGCCCAAGATGAGCCGGAGACAGAACCAGCCAAGTAGCCGATTTGCCAAGCAATAGGCTGATTAGCAAACCAAGCAATAGGCAAGAAAAGTAGCCAATTAATAAGACATTTTGCCGGTCGGCAAGCCAAACAGTTACCGGATAGACTAACCCATCAATAGGCTGACAGTGCATTTATCTTACAGAATCAAAATTTGTTTTAGCAATGGAGAATTACACCGACAATGAACTTAAAGAGGAACTTGGGCGGCGGGGATATTGTACTACCGCCCTCTGGCATATAGATGACGTCAGACCTGCCGTTGATAGCATCAACCAGAACTACCGGGCGGATCACACCTTAAATGACTCCGAGTGCATGGAGATCCTGGACGGACTGTTTGGCGCAAATGCTGACCTATCCCCCGATGTCGATACGTTGGAATATGCCGTATTTGAACACTTGCAAGACCGCCGGGATATGTCCCAGACGCCCCACCCGAGAGGGAGGTAGGCAACCTGCAAAACCAAGCAATGGACAAGCCAAGTAACCAAATAGCAAAGCGATAGGCTGATTGGCAAACCAAACAATGGGCAAGCCAAGCAACCAAATAGCCAAGTGATAGGCTGAACGGCAAACCAAGCAATGAGCAAGCCAAGCAACCAAATAGCCAAGCGATAGGCGGATTAGCAAGTCAAGCAACAAGCAAACAAAGTAGCTAAATAGCCAAGCGATAGGCGGATTGCCAAGCCAAGCAATGGGCAAGCCAAATAGCCGAGCAATAGGCTGAATGGCAAACCAAACAATGGGCAGCTCGGGGAAAAAGACGAAATTTGGCCGCCCGACGCACAGCCCCCGGTGTTTTCACCCGCAGCCGCTACCGCGCCCGCAAGTGGAAACGACCGGTCAGCAGCCAAAACCCCACCCAAACCCCTTTTTGTTTTGTCAGCTGCAAGTTGTGTTTTCGGGTACCCCGAAAACCACCTTGCCTTTGCCCTGTGGCACCCCGATGGGGAGCCTCGGGCAAAGGAGGAAAAACCTGCGCAACTTGGTTTTTCTCCCAAACGATGGCCAAAGACCCTTTTAAGCCCATGGACAAGCCCAGGAAAAAGGCCGGAAGGCCACCCATGCTCACCGGCAAGCGGACGCGCATCATCAAGGCAAAACTCACAGATGACGAATTCAAGGCTCTGCTCGACATCCAGAAAACCTCCGGCATGAACCGCATGGAACTCATCCGCAAACGGGTACTTGGTGCTGGCAGCACCGTAACGGTCAACGTAAAAGAACTGCTCGGCGCACTCGATGCCGTCGGTGCCGAGCTGGGCAGGGCAGGCAACAACATCAACCAGCTGGCAAGGCATGCCAATGTGCTCAATAGACAGGGTAAGCTAAGTTCGGACGTCACAACGGACTTCAATACACTGTTCACGGACTACATCCGCATCCAGCGCGAACTCGAAAAGACACTCCGCCAGCTGCTCCGGGCAATGAAATAAACCTAACACCATACGATGATTGTCAAGATCCTTAAAAAATCCGCCACCTTCAAGGCTGTCCGGTACAACACCGGAAAGGTCGAGAAAGACCGGGGCGAGCTGCTGCTCGTCAAGAACTTCGGAGTGCTGCAGGGACTGGAAGACCTTCGCCCGCAGGACTACATCAACTACCTTGAGGCCGTATCGGCACGCAGCACCCGCACGAAATATCCGCAGTTCCATGTCGCTATCTCCACCAAGGGCCGGGCGCACAGCAAAGAGGAATTGTCGGACATCGCCCAGCAATGGATGGACGGCATGGGCTACGGCGACCAGCCCTACCTGCTCATCTACCATAAGGATACCGCCAACAATCATCTTCATGTGGTCTCCACACGCGTAGGCAGGGACGGTAAAAAGATATCCGACAGGTACGAGAAACTCCGGGCATACCGGGTGCTGAACCAGGTCATGGGCGAGGGCGAAAAACAGGCCGTAACGGGCCACCTGCAAAAAGCGCTCGCCTACAGCTTCTCCACCCGTGCACAATTCATGATGATACTGGAAGCAAAGGGTTATGTACTGACGCTGAAGGACGGGGCATACGCCATCAGCAAAGACGGCCGGGAGCTTGCTAGCCTGGAGGCGTCCAAAGTGGACGAGCGGATAAAGACAAGGGAAAAGGACAAGGGCAGGGTCGGTCAGATCAGGACGATCATCGAAAGATACCGTACAGTACACGATCCGTCACCGAATGCCTCAGAAGCGGGATATACCTCGGTACTGGCAAAATTTCTGCACGAAAAATTAGGATTGCAGGTACTCTTCCATGTCAGGGACGACAAGCCGCCCTATGGGTACACGCTGATCGACCATTCCGGAAAAGCCGTCTACAAGGGTGGTGAGATTATGCCGCTGGCCGAATTCATCGCACCCATGCAGACAAGGGAGGGTCAGCAACCAGGCTTTACAGCTACCGAAAATGTAAATACCAAGCAGATGGACGCCCCCGAAAACGCGGAAACAACATCCGGCAGGTTTTGGGAAAACGATACCATCCCGGATGATAAGCCATCTGGCGACACCGCCATTTCGGATGATGGGCAAAGGCAGGAACCACAGCCACAAATACATCCCGACACCGATCCCGGCTTCGTCCTGCCCACGATTGACATCAACATCTCGGACGACATCGACGACGAGGCCATCCTCGGCCGAAACCGCCGCCGCAAGCAGAAGGCTCGAACCAATACCAGATGAACTTAGCGGAGCGATCTCTTGAGGGCCTTTGGCAATTAACAATTCCCGAAAATACCACACCTTAAACTTCACCACTATGGTCATATTGATTGGAAACCAAAAGGGCGGCGCAGGCAAGAGCACGCTCACCCTGCTGCTGGCCAATTACCTCACCGCTGCGCACAAGCGCAAGGTCACCGTACTCGACATGGACTACCAGCAGTCCGTCGCCGCCAAATACGAAAAGGCGAAAATACTGGACAACGATCCTCCCTACGAGGTCATCGCGGTAGACCTGACCCACTTTCCCATGATGCTGGAAGTACTGACCAGAAACCCGGGTGAGACCGTCCTGATCGATCTGCCCGGCAAGATGGACGACGACGGGCTGATCCCGGTCATCCTCTCGGGCGATGTGATCCTCTGCCCGTTCAACTACGACGAGTTCTCGGTCGACTCGACCCTGCTCTTCGCCATGGTCGCCGGTAAGATCAACAACCGCGCGCCCATCGTTTTCGTCCCCAACCGGATCAAGGCAACCGTGCGCTACGATACCCGCAAGGAGGTCGACAAGGTGCTGGCAAAATTCGGCAGGGTAACCCCGGGCATCACCGACCGTATCGATTTCCAGCGCGTGGATACCCTGCACACACCCGCCATCGTCCTGCCTGCGATCCTTCCGCTGCTCGACCTGATCTATGCCACCCATTTCAAAAAGGAGGAAATAACATGAACGAAATAAAATCCCTCGCAGACCAGTTGCGTGAAAAGCTGCGTACCGGCGAAATGGACAAGTCCCCTCCGCCTGCAAAAGAAAAAAAGATTACCGATCCCCCGGCGGCGGGAGTGCCGAAAAAGCCGCCGAAAGTATCCGACAGGCATCAGAAGGCTGATGCATTCTTTGCAGCTATCGAGGCCTTCCGACCGGAGCTCTCCGAAAAGAGCATGATCCGGGTCGATGCCCGGACATTGCACCTGCTCAAGCGCATGAAGCTCGCTAAAGGTGTCGACATGAACCGCTTCATCGTCTACGCCCTGCACCAATACCTCGGCCAGCACCCCTGGCTGGCTGAACACATCCAAGAAACCCTTAAAAACTCAGCACCATGAACTGGACAAGTTTCCTGATTACCCTCGCCCTGGGCTACATGGCCTATTATGGCATCAACCTATTGATCGACCTGCTCATTTCCCGAAAGCCGCCCAAGGCCGACAGCTCCGGCGATGTGCTCTTCTTCGATGAGGACGTCCGGCCCGAGATCATCGTGCCTGCGGACGATCCGATCCCGGAATCCGCGCCCGCTCTCCCGACACAAGCCGAACCCCAGCCAGCACCACGGACCCCAGCCACGCCAACTGCACAGCCGGAAGGACTGTCCGGCCCGATACGATCCACTGGAGCTGTCGGGCTCAGAGAGTTGTTCAATCTGGCCAAGGACAACCTCATCGAGTACACCGGGGACATATCCTATGCATAACACCATGCAGCGTCCACCATCATGGGTCGCGATTGCCCTGTTGGTGTCCATCCTGCCCATTCCCGGAATCGCCCAGCCCGGGATCAACGAATTCTACCGCGCCTCCGGCGAGATGCACCGCTGGTATTTTTCCCTTTCCGACCTCGTCCTTGTCATCGGTGCCATCGCGGGCATACTCGGCGGGCTGCGCATCTATGCCAACTGGCAGTCCGGCAAGCAGCACCACATCGATGCACAGGTCATGGGCTGGTTCTTTTCCTGCCTCTTCCTGACCCTTATCGGTGCATTCCTCAAAGCCCTCTACGGGATCAATTAACTCCCATTTTCCCATACACCCTTTAATTTTCAATCCAATGACAGTAAGAACCAAAAAACTGTTTGCTTCCGCCATGGCCATCGTTGCCGTGGCAAACTCCCTGATGGCACAGACCGGAGGGGGAACCACAGGTATCAACGCAGCGACCTCTTCGCTGACCAGCTACGTCGACCCGGTATCCACGCTGACGCTCGCCATCGGTGCCGTGGTCGGTATCATCGGCGGTGTCCGGGTCTACATCAAGTGGAACTCGGGCGACCAGGACATCAACAAGGAACTGATGGGCTGGGGCGGATCCTGCCTATTCCTCGTGCTGGTATCGGTGGTCATCAAGGCTTTCTTCGGCGTCTGATGATCCGCAGGTTCTCCATATACAAGGGGCTTCAGAAGCCTCTTGTATATAGGGGTTTCAAGGGCAAGTTCATCGGCTGGGGCATCGGCTCCCTTGCCCTGGGCCTTGTGGGTGGCGGCCTGACGGGTGCACTGACCAGCATGTACCTCGGCGGACTGGTCACCATCCTTGCCATCGCCGGAGGGCTGACCTATACCTTCCACCGCCAGAAGAATGGCCTGCACGACAAGACCCGCCATAAGGGCGTATTCATCCATCCCGTAAACCTCAGAGACAGCTATGCAGACCACTCATCCTAAGACGCCGTTCCGGATGCCCTACGCGGGCATCGACCATTACCGCGGGGAGGCCCTGCTCTATGGCGAGCGGGGTGACTTCTCGGCCATATTCCGCCTGCGCAACCCCGTAACGCAATACGGTGCAGACCCCGAGCCCTATGCCGCCTACCACAGTACACTGCTCAACATCATCAAGATCCTCGGTGAGGGGCACATCATCCAGAAACAGGATATCCTCTCCCGGAAAACCTATCAGGCGGCAGCGGCTACCGAATTCCTCCAGCAGAAATACAACGGACATTTCAGCGGCAGGGAATACACGTCGATCACCACCTACCTGACCATCACCCGGCAGGTTAAAAAAGGGGCCTTCTACGTCCACGATCCCAAGGCACTGGCCGACTTTGCCCAGCAGATGGACAAGCTCCATGACCTGATGCAGGGTGCAGGAATGCACCCGCACCGCCTTACCGGGCAGGAGATACAGGGCTACGTCCCGCGCGTGCTGGCGATGGACTTCGCTTCGAGCAACATCGTGCTGGACAACCTGCTCGCCGGTGACAGCGAGCTGGGCATGGGCGAGCGGGCGGTGCGTAGCATCAGCCTGATCAATACCGACACCATCGACCTGCCGGAGACGGTCGGCACCTACGCCCAAAGGCAGGACAGCCGAAACCTACGGGATTTTCCCGTAGATAACCTCTTCTTCCTGCACAACGTACCCGAATACAGGTGTATCATCTATAACCAGCTCATCGAGATACCCGGCCAGCAGATGACCCTGAACAAGCTCGAGCTCAAGCGTAAACGGCATTCGGGTGTTCCCGATCCGGCCAATATGATCTGCGTGGAGGACATCGATCAATTGCTGGTCAACGTAGCGCGGGAGAACCAGCTGCTCGTCAATGCCCACTTCAATATCCTGCTCTGCGCCGATAGCGATAAGATCGGCAAGGCGGCCAACTTCATCGAAGCTGCACTCTTCCAGCAGGGGATCATCCCCTCACGCAACGCCTATAACCAGCTGGAACTGTTCCGCACGGCACTCCCGGGCAACGGCATCGAGCTCAAAAAATACGACTGGTTCCTGACCACCTCGGATGCCGCCATCTGCCTGCTCTTCAAGGAGTCCATGCAGACCGACGAGGAATCCGACTTCCTGATCCGCTTCACCGACCGGCAGGGCATACCCGTGGGCATTGACCCGGCAGACCTGCCCATGCGCACCGGAAGGATCAATAACCGCTCAAAATTTACATTAGGCCCGTCGGGATCTGGAAAATCTTTTTTCATGAATGCGCTGGTCGAGCAGTACTGCCGCTACAACATGGACGTGGTCATCGTCGATACCGGCGACAGCTACTCCGGGCTGTGCAGTTATTACGGCGGAAAGTATATCACCTATACCGAGGAAAAGCCCATCTCGATGAATCCCTTCGCCATTTCGCAGAAGGAGTTCAACCTCGAAAAAAAGGACTTTTTGAAAACGCTGATCGCCCTGCTATGGAAAGGGGCGGACGGTCAGCTTACCCAGATCGAGGATACCGTGCTATCCAACGTGCTCTCGTCCTATTATTACGAGCATTTCTGGCTCGACCCGGGCGAGCAGAACCCAAGGCGACCGGCAAAGCTCGACTTCGACTCCTTCTACACCTACTCGGTGGACAGGATACGCGATATCACCGAACAGGAATCCATCAGCTTCGATCTGGACGAATACCGCTACGTCCTGCGCAAGTTCCATTCGGGACAGGAATTCGGCACCGTGCTCAACGAGGCTGCCGACGCCTCGCTGTTCTCGGAACGCTTCATTGTGTTCGAAATAGACAATCTGAAGGAGAATAAGGTGCTTTTTCCCATCGTGACGCTCATCATCATGGACGTATTCCTGCAGAAGATGCGCCACCGGAAAGACCGCCGGAAAGCCCTGATCGTAGAGGAAGCGTGGAAGGCGATAGCCTCTCCGCTCATGGCGTCCTACCTGTTGTACCTCTACAAAACCGTCAGGAAGTTCTGGGGGGAGGTCATCGTGGTCACCCAGGAACTCGGCGATATCCTCGGAAACCCCATTGTCAAGGACTCGATCCTTGCCAACTCGGATACCATCTGCCTGCTCGACCAATCGAAATTCCGCGAGAATTACGATGCCATCGCCAAATTGCTCTCCATCACTGAGACAGAACGCCGCAAGATTTTCACGATCAACCAGCTAGAAAACAGGGACGGACGTGGCAGGTTCAAGGAGGTCTACATCCGTAGGGGAACAACCGGCGAGGTCTATGGCGTAGAGGTCTCGATCTTCCAGTACCTGTGCTACACCACCGAGAAACCAGAGAAAAGTGCCGTGGAAACCTACGTACGGGCACACGGCGATTACCGGAATGGTCTCAGTGCCTTTGTCTCTGACATGCAGGCAAGCGGCTTGGCCCTCGGTGCATTCGTTGCCAGGGTCAATAAAGCCGGGCAACCGATAACGCCCGGTCGGCAACCCATCGATTAATCCATTTACCCAATCTCCAGCCATGAAACCATCATGATCCTTCAAATCACACAGGTCAAGGACAAAGGTCATGATAGCTTCATCACAGATAAAAAACAAATTATAAACGATGAAAAAAATAGCCATCCTCATGGGCATGCTGCTCTTCGGCATACACCTCCATGCCCAGATTTACATCGACCCAGCGGTCGCAGCGGCCACGGGTGCCCATGCTGCCGTGATCAACGGACAGCTCAATACCACCAACGACAAGCTCACACTCATCCAGCGGGGGCAACTGGCCGTTACCGGACAGCTGGTCATCGTCAATGACCTGCAGGACAAGATCTACAAAGGGCTCAGCGAAGTGTCCTCCGTGGTGCGCAACCTGCTCGCCGTAAAGGATATCGCAGACATCAGTACCGATATTGTCCGGGACGTGAACAAGGCGATGGACATCGCCGGGAGCAACCCCATACTGCTGCTCTTTGCCGAACAGGGCGCAAGGGAATTCAAGACCAGGGCGACGAACCTCGCCGCCGAGGTCGCCTCCTTTGTGACGGTCGGTGGCAGGCAGAACCTCATGGACTCCGGCGAACGCGCCAAGCTCCTGAACCGGATCGTTACCGAACTGACCATACTTCGCGGCGTGGCCTACGGCATGCACCGCTCCATGTATTGGGCAAAACAACGGGGCATCCTGAACTCACTGAATCCCTATGCGGGCTTCATCAATATGGACAAGCGCATCGCCGATGACATTGTGCGCAATGCGAAATATTTAAAGCAATGAGGACGATACTGATAGCTACCCTTTTCCTGTTGGCAGGGATGCCAAGGGGGAACGCACAGCTGAACGTGGAGCTGCTCCACCAGCTCGTGCAGCACAGCAAGGATGAGAACGACCGCCAGAAGACCGCCCGTAACAGACAGACGGTCACCACCGCCAATGAGGAAGTGAACCGTTCCAAAATGGACGAACTCAAACAGAAGTACCGCACGCTGCAAAGCCGCTTCCACACCCTGGGCCTGGCCATCGATGCCACCCAGATCGGATTGCAGGCGGTGCCCATCATCCGGGAGATCGTGGAGCACCAAGCCGCCATCGTCAGGCTGGCAGGACAGGATCCGCTGCTTATCGCGATGGCCTATCAGACCGAAGCAGACCTTGCCGACAGGGCGTACCGGCTCAGCCAGTACCTCTACGCACTGGCCATCAGTATCGGGGACATCAACCAGATGAAGGCTTCCGACCGCAAACTGCTGTTTGGGCACGTACTAACCGAACTCAGGCGCATCGCCGGAACCTCCCGCGGGCTTGCTGCCAATATGTATTACAGCAACCGGAAACGCCTGCTCGAATCCATGAACCCTTTCGGCGAGTACATCAACCGCGACAGACAGCTGGTCGAAAACATCCTTTCCAAAATCAAACAGATCAGGCAATGAACAGAACCATTTTTCTAACGGCATACCTACTGCTGCTTGCTACGCTGTGCCACGGACAGAGCTACGTCACCATCGTCTACGACAGCAAGCACCTGGCCATCGTCGGCGAGAATGCCGCCGTACGCTCGGCTGCCGAGGTTACCCACGGCAGCTATCTCAGTACCATTAAGGACAGGCTGGACGACATCAACCTCAATGTCAGCTCCGTGGTGCTGGTGCAGGACATGATCCACCGGGGGCTCACCGAGGTCGACCAGGCCCTGCGCACCGGGCTTACCGTCCGCCAGATCGGACAGATCGGCACCGAAATTATCCATGAATGCAACCTCATGGTGCAGACCGCAAAAGACGCCCCCTACCTGTTGCTCTTCGCCGAGGACGTGGCCCGCCACATGAAAAATCGTGGCGTGAACCTCGCCAGCGAGGTATCCGAATTCGTGCTGAAGGAGGGGCAGAACGTACTGATGGACTACGAAAAACGCGATGCCCTGCTACGCAAGATCGTCCTTGAACTCCGCGTCATGCGGGCGCTGGCCTACAGCATGCACCGCTCCATGTATTACGCAAAGCTCCGCGGCATACTCCGGAGCATCAACCCCTATGGCCAGTACATCAATCAGGACAGGCGCATGGTGGACGACATCATCCACAAGGTAAAAATCCTAAAAGACTAAAGACATGATACTGAAACTTATCCTTTGGCACGTCATCGCCCTGCTTTCTTTGATGCAGGGCATGGCGCAAACCGTCAAATACCAAACCGACAAGCATATTGTCAACCAGCAGGAGCGCATGGTGTTCAAGCAGTGGGACAGAAAGAAATTCACGCCCACCAGTGGCTTTCTCGGACTCAATCCCAATTATTGGCTGACCTGGGCATGGCATCCCAATTACCCGAGGACCGACCTCAGGCCGCTCAGCGCAGCAGGCCCCCAGAGCCAGCGCCTGCTCCTGGTGGCAGCCATGAAGAACACCGAAGAGGCCTATAAGAAACATGCCGATACGCTCCGCAATACCGCCCTGACCGAAATGGCCGGACATGCCGGAGCGGTATCCGCCGCCGACCCGCTCTGGCAGCTCTATTACCGTAACGAGTTCCGCCCGCTCACCCAGGGTACCGATCCCTTGGACGGAACTACTGCCGAGGTCAGGGAATACCTGGCCGGTACCGGTATGCTGGACTGGTACACTGGGGAGGCTTCCGCACTTGCCGAGCGGCTCCAGGGGGTTAGGACGACCAATATCGAACGCGGATCCCGCATCATGGCCTACCACCGCATGCTCGGCGAGTACCGCTCCCTGCTATCGACCTGGGAAACCAAGAAACAGCGGGCAACGCTGTACCTGGGCCTGTTCAAAACAAACAGGAATGTCAGGGAAACCGCGCAGCCCATCGCCGCACCGCCCGGCAGGTCGGACATCCAGATCGCGGACGATATACTCGGCAAATCGAAACTCTAAAAATTAACCCATGAACCTGACTACATTCTTAGCAACAGGCATCCTGGCCCAGGGGGCTCCGGTGTCCGTGCCGGACTCCTTCAAGGATACCTTCAATTTTTTGCAGGGTAATGGCGTATACGAGGAAGGCATGATGCACTTCCTGCGCCAGATGAAGAACACCATCTGGACGCACTATGACGCCTTCATCGCCGATGCGCAGGCACTCAGTGCCATATTCATGCTCGTTTTTTTCGCCATCAAGACCTACGAGATGATGGCGGGCGACAAACAGCTGGAGATCATGCCCCTGCTGCGACCGTTCGGGCTGGTCATGGTCATCCTCTGGTGGCCGACCTTCACCCGGGTGGTCGCCTACCCAACGGACATCGTGGCGGCAAAGACCGAGGCCATGTTCGACGGCAGCCAGACCGAGGTCAACAACCTGCGCCTCCAGCGTGCCAAGCTCATGGTCGACATCGCTGACCAGCTGCTCACCGTACAGGCGGAGACCGAGACCGCCAAGACCGAGGCAGACACCTGGTACGGCAGGGCATGGGAATCGGTCACCTCTACCGTCAAGGAAGGCTTTTCGGATGTATGGAATTCGGTCGTGCAGGTACGTAACCGACTACAGGTCGGGCTACAGCTGATGATGACCTCCCTGCTGGAGACCCTCGCCGTCTGGCTGCTCCGGATCTGCGTCTACATCGTATTCATCATACAGATCATCTACTCGACCGTCCTGATCATCCTTGGCCCGTTTTCCGTGGCGGCAAGCATCCTGCCCGCCTTCCGGGATAGTTTCAGCACCTGGACCGCACGTTTCATATCGGTCAACCTGTACTCCGGGATCGCCTACCTAGTGATGTACGTCGCATCGCTCTTCCAGCAGTATGCCATGGAAGCCGAGATATCGCGCTATCAGGAACTGGTCGGTACCGCAGGGCCGGACATGGAGAAGCTGGCATGGTTCGCCGGGAACGGCGTGCTGTCCTTCGGGATGGTCATCGGAACCTTTGTCATCGGGGCACTTACCATGCTGACCGTACCGAGCATCAGCACGTGGATCATCTCCACCTCCGGCATCTCATCGGCAGCATCCACCATGGGAAGGGGCGCAGGCGGCATGTCGCGCATGATGGGCAAGATATTAACCAAGGGAATGAAGTAAAACAAACAGCAATGATCATCAAGAACATAGAAACCAAGGTGCGGCTCGCCACTTTTCTCTCGGCGGGATGCCTGATCGCGGCCGTCCTCATGGTCATCGGCGTATCCTTCTTTGCCTACCGGCAGGTCGCCGATGCAAGAAAAAGCATTTACATCATGGATGCCGCGAACGTGCCCATGTCCGCAAGGCAGACCGACGTGCAGATGAACCGCGAGGCCGAATACCGATCCCACGTGGGGCGGTTCCACAGCCTCTTCTTCTCGCTCACCCCGGACGACAGGTTCATGGAATACCAGATGAAGCAGGCCATGTACCTCATCGACGAGAGCGGGGCACTCCAGTACAACAACCTCAAGGAAAAGGGTTTTTTCAACTCCATCCTGTCCTCCAGTGCCGTACTGACCCTGCGTACCGACAGCATACAAATCGACATGGCACAGCGCTATTTCCGCTATTACGGTACCCAGAAGATCGACAGGCGCAGCTCCGCCATCACCCGTTCGCTCGTCACCGAGGGCTATCTCAATGACCTGGAGATACGCTCGGACAACAACCCGCACGCCGTACTCATCACGCGGTGGAAAACAATAGAAAACAAAGACATCCAACATGTACAGAAAAACACCTTCTGACCCCGCTTCCGATGCCCGTGCATGGGAAGGACTGCGCGAACGTATCAGGCGCACCGGAACATCCTTCCGCAGGCTGGTGGAGCGCTATCCCATCCATTTCTTCGGCGTGATGGTCGCCTGTATGCTCGGCTCGGGCATCCTCGCCTTCACCGTCATGCGTGTCGGTACGCCACATAAGCTCCCGGCATTCTCACCACCGCCTTCCAGCGGTGCAGGGGCCGGAGTGACGGGGATCATCGATACCTATTCGGCCATCCGCGAGGTCGCAGACCTCCAGCAGGTCATTACGGCGATCGTCCAAAAGGACACGCTCAGCGCGGCCGACAGCATCCTGCTCACCGATGCCCTCCAGCGCTTCGAACTGATCCAGCGGTCCATTATGAACAATAAGAAAACAAATCCAGCGCCATGAACATAGATTTCAAAAAACCGCGGTACGTCATACCGCTCATCCTGCTGCCATTCCTGTGCATATTCTTCTATGTATACAAGAGCAGCTTCGGTAAGGAGCAACCCCCACAGGCAGGAAGGGACTCCCTGCAGGCCGATCTGGCCGGGGTCTCCGACCAGGTACGCGACCGCGCCCTGTCCGACAAGCTCGACGCTTACCGTAACCAGTACAGGCAGGCAGATGGCTATACCGCCATCGGCAGCCTCCAGGACGAACAGGCAACGGTCGAGGTGCCGGGTACCCTGTATAACGAACACGAACGCCGCAAGCTCGACTCCATCGACCGCGCCATGAAAGGACGCTATGGCGGTACGCAGCCGGGAGTTTTCCCCGATGCAACCGACCGGCAGGGCGGCAATGGCACGCCAGACCCGCACGACAGGGCATTACGGGAGGCACTTGCAGGCATCAACCGGCAGCCGACCTCACCGCCAGCTGCACAGTCCCAGCCACCCCAACCCGATCCCATGGCGCTCTTTCGCCAGCAGATGGAACTGCTCGACAGCATGGGCAAGGCCAATGACCCCGAATACCGTGCCGAGCAGCAGCGCCTCAAGCAGGTTCAGCAGCTCGCCGGGCAACAGGCCGAACAGACCCGTCTCGCTGTCACAAAAACCTCGGGCAGTGCTGCCGTATTCAATACCATAAGACCCGAAAGCGAGGAAACCTTCATCACCGCTATCGTCGACCAGGACATCAAGGGATACGCCGGATCGCGCCTGCGCATACGCCTGCTCGAGGATATGATGGCAGGGAGCTTCCTCATCAGGAAGGGCACCTATATCTATGCCCAGATTTCGGGCTTTACCGGCCAGCGCGTCAACCTGACCGTGACCTCCATCATGAACGGCCAGCACATCCTTCCCGTCCGCCTGGAGGTCTACGACCACGACGGCTTACAGGGGCTGTACGTTCCGGCATCCGCTTTCCGTGAATTCACCAAGGAGCTGGGCGGCAATGCCAGCCAGGGGGTTACCCTCCAGCAGGCTGCCGAAAACAACAGCCAGCTGGTCATGAGCATGGTGCAGAAGATGTTTCAGTCGACCACCACCGCGGTCAATAAAATGATCCGGCAGAACAAGGCCAAGATCAAGTACAACACACTGGTGTACCTGATCGATCCCGAACAATTACAGACTAACCAAAAGAGTTACTAACAAATCCCTCGCATTATCATGAAGAATCTATTGATTATCCTAACCCTGCTACTCGCAGGAATACAGTTGAACGCACAGGAGAACGCCGGAACCTACCGGGAAGAACTCCCCGATATCATGCTTGACAGCCGTAGTTCGCTGCACCTGATATCGCCCCAGCCCATCCGTTACGTCGACATATCCACCCATGAGGTCGTGGGCGACCTGGCCGAGCCGAACGTACTGCGGCTAAAGTGGGTGCCTGACACCGCACAGGCCACGGGCCTGCATTCGCACAATCTGGGGGTCGTCACCGTCATCGGCGAGGACTTCATCGCACAGTACAACCTGCACCTGATCGACGGTGCACCGGAGGCTGGGCTCGCTACAGGTTTCGATATCCTGCCACACCATACCAGGCCGATCCATACACCCGTGGAGCTGACCACACCCGAACTCCGCAGCCATGCGCTATCCCTGCTCTCCAGGCGCAGACCCGTCCCCATCCGCAAGGCAAGCACCTACGGGATCCGCGCCGAACTGAACAGCGTTTACACCGTTGGCAACCTCGTGCTGCTGGATATCACCTATCGAAACAGCACCAACCTGTCCTACGACATCGACGAGCTGCGCTTCAAGATCGAGGACAAAAAGATCACCAAGGCCACCAACGTGCAATCCATCGAGATCAAACCGATCTGGCAGCTCTATCCGCACGGATCGTTCAGGAAAAGCTACCGCAATATATACGTCCTGAAAAAAGCGACGTTCCCCTCCAGCAAGGTGCTGAACGTAGAACTCTCCGAAAAGCAGATATCGGGCAGGACAATCACTCTCAAGATCAGGTACGGCGATATCCTCAATGCGGATAGCTTCTAATGCTTTTTACCCCTTTAATCAGATGATTATGAAAGACTTGATTGGGACAACAGTCATGGTGCAACCTGACATGCTACAGGATCCCATGGAAATGCAGGGATACACGGGAAAAATTACCCGGATTTTTGATGACTATCGTGCCGCCTGTGTCAAATTCGAAAAAAGCGAAATCGGCTTTTACCCCACAGACCTCCTCCTCATGTTGATTCCCGCAGACATCGTCGTAGATAGGCTACGTAATCCGGACAAAATGGACTTGCAAATTCCGGATGCCATCGATGTTTTTGAGATGTACCAACTTCACGCTACCGGGCTTCCGGAAGCCCAAAAGATGGCACTTGATTGGGCAGTTAGCCACGACAAGCTTTCCGAAGCAATTGTTTGCAGCGTCAGGGATTTGGCAGAAGGCCGGGTAAACAGGTTCGGCGCACAACAGAGATCCGGTAGAAGGTTTTAATAAACTATCAGCATTTAAGTCGCATATATAAAAGAGGGAAAAATCGCCCTACCCCAAGTTAAATAAACCAAATATGGAAGGTAGCCTTACCATTATTAAAACAGATTTACATGGAAGAACTTGTAGGAACAACAGTCATGGTGCATCCCGACCTGACCACCGATCCCGTGAATATGCAGGGGCATCTGGCAACGATCAGCCACGTCCTTTATGAAGACTGTTCGGCCTATGTCAGGTTCAGGAACCAGATGATCGGCCTCTACAGTACCGATGCCCTGCTGATGCTCGTGCCACCGGAAATCGTAGTGGATAAATTGCGAACGGATGTATACGAGATGGATATGGACGCTTCGGAAGTCGTGGATATCCTGGAAATGTACCAGCTCCATGCAACCGGGCAGCCGGAACGCCAGCAGGAGGCACTCGATTGGGCGATGACGCACGCCAAAATTTCACGGGCGATCGTATTCAGCGTGGAGGATTGGATCGAATTCCAGATCGACCGGCTCGACCGGCAACAGCAACCCGGCAGGGGTATTTAGCTTACTAATCCGAAAAATTTGTATATTTGACTAAATTAATCCGAAAAATTTGTGTTAAAGCAACCGGATCAGATAATTAAGGCGAAAAATTTGTAAAACCCCGCACCATGGACAAGGACATCCCACTTCACCTGCAGGAGGTCATATTCTCATCGAGCAACCCCGAGGTCAGCAGGACGATAGGCAAGCTGGAAAAATCACGCAAGCTGAAAAAGATAGCTCCCAGGGTATATACACCCAATCTGGAGGAAGACCCTGCGGAGATTGTACGGCGCAACCTGTTCAGGATCATCGGACAGCTGTATCCCGGCATCCTGCTCAGCCACCGCTCGGCATTGGAATACAGGCCCAGCCAGACCGGGGATATTTTCCTTACGCATACACACAACCGCAAAGTGGAACTGCCGGGCATTGCCCTCAACATCATGCGCGGGCCGGGAGCGACGGGGAGCGACAACTTGTTTACCGATGGCCTCTATGTTTCCGGCCAGGAACGTGCCCTGCTGGAAAACCTGCAGGAATCCCGTAAGGTCGGAGGCCAGTCCAAGACCCTGCCGTTGCCCGAAATCGAGGAAAAGCTCGACCAGATCGTGCGCGTCAAGGGCGAGGAAGGACTCAACGAACTGCGTGACCGGGCAAGGCTTATCTCCGGGACGCTCGGCATGGAAAAGGAATTCGGAAAGCTCGACCGCATGGTCGGGGCAATCCTGTCCACCAAACCCACCAATATCCTCAAATCCCCGGTCACCATCGCCCGCGCTTTCGGCCACCCCTACGATCCCGCAAGGCTGGAGGTCTTCGAACAACTTTTCGTCCAGCTCCAGCAGCGCGAATTTGCCGGTCTGCCCGATGCGAACGACACGGCAAGGGCGTTCCGTAACTTCGCCTTCTACGAGGCCTATTTCTCCAACTTCATTGAGGGGACACGCTTTGATGTGCAGGAAGCCCTGCGGATCATCGAGACCGGAAAGCCCCTGCCCGCAAGGGACGAGGACTCCCACGACGTGCTCGGTACCTACCAGATCGTGGCCAACCGGCAGGAAATGTCCATCACACCCGAAGATGCCGGGCAATTGCTGGAAATACTGCGCTACCGTCACAGGACGCTGATGGTCGCCAGGCCGACCAAGAACCCCGGCGAATTCAAGGACAGAAATAACCGTGCGGGCGATACCGAATTCGTCGACCATACGCTCGTCAGGGGTACACTCATCAGGGGCTTTGATTTCTATCGCGCCCTTAACCACCCCTTTGCGAAGGCGGCCTACATGATGTTCATGGTCAGCGAGGTGCATCCTTTTCTGGACGGAAACGGCAGGCTCGCAAGGGTCATGATGAACGCCGAACTGACCGCCGCAGGCCAGACGAAGATCATTATACCAACCGTTTTCCGGGAGGACTACCTCGGCGCGCTCCGCCAGCTCACGCGCAGGAACGAGCCGGATACCTTTATCCGCATGCTCCAAAGGGCACAGCGGTTCAGCGCCACCATCACCGGCGAGGACATGGATGCCATGCAACGGGTACTCGAAGCCAGCAATGCTTTCAGGGAAGGCGACGAACACATCCTCCGAATTCCAGAGGCTCCACAACGCAATCCGTGGGAACCCGATGATGACGGACAGGATAATGGCCGGGGCATCCGGCGTTAAAATTTCTTGCAGTGGATTCGATGTTACCTGCTGTTTTGGTTTTTTAGTCGTTCGATTTCCTTTGCTAAGGTTTGTTTCTCAGTCTTGGATTTTGTCAGTTTAAAGGCTTGTCGGTAGTGATAAATTGCTTTGTAAATATCCGTATCCGCATATAGGTAACCTACAAGTTCATGATAGTAATTACTGTCCGCCAAATTTAGTTTTTCGGCTTCGGGAATGGCTCTTTCATGTCCATATACTTTAGCAAAGGCAAATGTTCTGTTCAATGCCGTTATTGGCGAATACTCGATGAGAATAAGCTGATTGTAAAGCTGTAGAATATGCTGCCATTTGTTTTCGTCTGTAGGTGTAGCGTGCCAATACGCAATACCTGCTTCCAAATGGTATTTTGAGATTTCATTCCCATTCGTAGCATTTACTAAATAGTAATTTCCTCTTTGGATAAGGGATTTATCCCACAAACTTCTATCCTGCTCGTCAAACAAGACGGCCTCGCCTTTACCGTTTGTTCTTGCTTCCAATCGTGAGCTTTGAAAACACATTAAGGCAAGTAAAGCGTTGGTTTTCGGCAGGTTTGTCAATGGGCTTTCTGTTAATAGCAATGTGAGCTGTACAGCTTCGGAACAAAGTTCTTTTCTAACTTGCTGATTGTTGGTTTTAGAAAAATACCCCTCGTTAAACAATAAATACAGCGTCTTTAAAACGGTGTCTAATCTTGATTTTATTTCCGTATCGCCTAAATTCTTAATTTGAAAATTATCGTTTCGGAGACTGGTTCTTGCCCTGTGCAGTCGTTTTTTAATTGTCTCCTGTTTTGCAACAAAGGCATTGGCGATTTCTTCTACACTAAAACCGCAAAGGATTTGAAGTGCTAAACAGATTTGAGCTTCAGTCGGATTTTTAGGGTTACAGACCGCAAAAATCATGGCTAACTGGCTGTCGAAAATATGTTGATTGCTAAACTCAAAATCCTTTTCCGTTTCGGCTTCATTTGGTTTTATGGTTTCCTTGATCTGCGTTTCAAAAAGAGAAATATGTTTAAAATAATCTTTGATTTTGTTTTTGGCAACTGTATAAAGCCATGCGGTCGGGTTTTCAGGTATTCCGTTGACAGCCCAATGTTCGGATGCTTTTAAAAATGTATCGCTTGCAATATCTTCGGCTATTTCAATATGCTGCAAGCCAAAATGACGGCATAGAACAGCCGTCATTTTTGCATATTCCTGTCGGAATAGGTGAGGTAAAATATCGATATGTGATGGGTTATCCAATATATTAGTCACGTTTTAAAACTTCTCTTACCTCAATACTCCCACCAATTTTAAAAATCGGGTTTCCTTTTGCCATCTCTACCGCTTCATTAATGGTATCGGCTTTTACAACGATATAACCACTGATAAACTCCTTGATTTCGGTATAGGGGCCATCTGTTACGATGTTATCAGATTCAACGGTTTTGGCACTTCCTGCAAAGGGCAAAAGCGTGTTACCTTTATCAACCAATCTGTTTTGGGAAGCAATACCTGCCAACCAATTCATTCGTTCCTGCATCTGCTCTGGCGATGGCTGGAAACCGGCAATGTCTTTCAGTCTAAAAATTAACGCAAATTCTTTCATGATTTTTAAAATTTTATTGTTTGCCCTAATAACGATTGACATTTCAAAACGGGGACAAAGCTCGTGTTTTTTATCAGAGCGTATCAGTCTTAAAATAGTAGGTCACGAAAGAAAATACGGTTACAGTTTATATCCAACGGAAATACCATACACGGTATTCCTGAGCTTCCCGTCAGGTTTTGCCTCACCGACATCGGGCCGGAGATTTGAAACCCCGAATTGGGCATTGAATTGCACCGAAAATTTGCGCAGGAATTCGTATCCCGCAAGGAAATTGACACCAAAGTCCCATGGTTTACCATATAGATAATTACCAAATTCACCGTCGGCGACGTCGTTTTTGAAGATGACATCGCCATGGGGTTCAATCATGATGTCACCAATGGCAACCTGCCCCTGATCCGCTTCCCATTTGCCACCGGTTCCGTATGCAACATAGGGTCCCGCCCCGACAATCAGGTTACCATTTCCTATTTGAGGCTTATAAAGCACATTAACAGGCACTTCAACATAGGAAGCAGTTGCTTTGAATTCGCTGTCGGATGAGGCTAACCAGCCTCCGTCCTGCTTGAACCCTTTTCCGGAGTATAGGGCGGCTGGTTGTATGTAAAAATCCGTAGCAATGGGAATATCCACCGTGAGGCCGATCTGAAAACGTGGTATCATTCCCGTTTCCTGCTTGTCGCCCTGCTCATCAACCAGATGGACACCCGATAGGTTCATTCCGGCCCGGACGCCAACTTTTGTTTGGGCGGCTGTCGTATGGACGAAAATGGTCACGACAAAAAGCAATGCTGCAATTGGTAAAGTGTTTTGGTGCATAACAAAATTTTAGTGAACTGGCTATTTTAATAAGGAAACGGCACAAATATCGGAAATGCTACAGCCAGAACCAATAATAATGTATTCAAACTGAATTACCATCCACAGCTAACCGCTAAAAAAACAGATTATTTATGGAAAACTGCCGTAAGGCAGCCTTCCAACTTTTAAACGCTAAGACTTATGGAAGAAAGCAAAGAACAGCAGGCGATGCACCGCTTCCTGCAATTCGGCATATACCTGTCCGTAGCACTCGACATCCTAATGTTCGTCTATGCCGAAAATCTCGTGGCAAGTCAAACAGGCGAACGCTACGGCTTCTCGCATTTTCTGGTGCGTATGGCACGGATACCCATATATCATTACCCGATCCACAGCAAGCTCTTTACCCTGATCCTGATCTGCCTCGTGTCCATCGGTACGCTCAGCCGCAAGCAGAAAGACCTTAATCCAAGGAATGCCATTACCTACCCATTGGTAGCAGGCTTGATGCTCCTGGCCACAAGCCTCTGGTTTTACGGCAGATCCGGAACCTCGCCATTGCCCTACACCAGCTGGTACGATCTGGGCTACATAGCATGCACGCTGGGAGGAACATTGCTCCTGCACGTCGCCATGGACAATATATCCAAGATCATCAGCTCCAAACTCGGCAAGGATAAGTGGAACGTCGAAGAGGAATCCTTCATGCAGCCCACCAAACCGCGGATCACGCCCTATGCGGTCAACATCCCCATGCTCTTTTATTATAAAAAAAAGGTACGCAAGGGTTTTATCGTGCTGGAGAACTTATTTCGTGGCCTCCTCGTGATCGGGACACCCGGATCGGGCAAGAGCTTCTCGGTCTTTATGCCGATCCTGCGCCAGCTCGTGGCCCTCGAATGGACGCTCTGCGTATTCGATTTCAAGTTCCCGGATCTTGGTCAGGTCACCTATTACCATTACCTGCTCGGCAAACAACAGGGTAAACTGAAAGGCTACCAATTCCATGTCATCAACCTGAACGAGCCGGAGAAGAGCAGGCGCATCAACCCTTGGCGGAGCGACTACCTGCAGACCCTGGCCGAGGCATCGGAAACCGCCGAGGCCTTGGTGGAAGCAATGAAAAAAGGAGACAAGGCGTCCGGGAGCGATCAGTTTTTCACGCAGTCGGCCGTTAACTTCTTAGCGGCATGTATTTACTTTTTCAGCAAGCACGACGGTGGCAAATATTCCAGCTTTCCGCACGTACTGGCATTCCTCAACCGCTCCTACGAAGAAATATTTACGGTGCTGTTCAGTAACAAGGAACTCGAATCCCTGCTTTCACCCTTCATGACCGCATACAAGGCACGGGCATTTGACCAGCTCGAGGGACAGGTCGGTACGCTCAAGATATTTATCAGCAGGCTGGCCACCAAGGAAACCTTCTGGGTGTTCTCCGGTGACGACTTCGACCTCAAGATCAGCAACCCCCAAGCGCCGTCCATCCTTATACTGGCCAGCAACCCGAATACGCAGAGCACCAACTCCGCATCCTATTCGGTGGTCATCAACCGGATCACCAAACTGATCAACACAAGGGGCAATATCCCGGTCGGTCTGGTGGTCGACGAAGCGCCGACTTTATACCTGTATAAGGTCGAAAACATCATCTCACAGGCCAGAAGTAACCGCGTCAGTGCCATTTTGGGGGTTCAGGGACTGACCATGTTCCGGCAGCAGTACGGCAAGGAAACAGCGGATACGATCACCTCCATCGTCGGGAACATCCTCAGCGGATCGATCCGCGATAAGGACGGGCTCGAATGGATGGAACGTCTTTTCGGGAAAGTAAAACAGATGGGCGAAAGCCTATCCATCGACCGGACAAAAACATCCCTGTCGATAAACGAAAAACTCGAACCGCTCATCCCTGCGGGCAAGATCGCATCGCTCAAAGCGGGCGAAATGGTCGGCATCCTCGCCTCGGATGCTGTGGAGGAATACACCGGACAGTTCGAGACTTCGGCCGTCAACTGCCGTATCGACCTTGACCTCGGGGCCATCAAGGCCGAGGAAGAAGCCTACCGGGAACTGCCCGTGTTCTATGATTTTGGTGGACGGAAGGACGAAGTCCTTTTGCAGAATTTTTATCGGATCAATGCCGAGGTCATGGACATCGTTTCCGGGTTCAGGCCGCCGACACCTCCACGCCCGCAGCCAGCACGCACTGGATCCATGCGGCCGGGTTTCAGGCAGTAGATCAATCAATTCATCTTAATAAAAAACATTATGGAAAATTTGATAGGAAAACCCGTGCTGGTGCATCCCATGCTGACCACAGACCCTGCGGACAGGCAGGGGCACCTCGGAACGATTTCCCACGTAAGCTATGACAATGAAGTCATAGAGGTCAGCTTTGCCGATGCACGCCGGTCGCTCTATGCCAGCGATGCACTGCTGGTACTCAAGCCGCATAACGAGCTGTACCGCGACATGATGGAGGCCTTACGGCACATGGAAGCCCAAGATTTCAAGACCCTGCTCCGCATCAGTATGTTGCTCGAGAACGGAACCCCGCGCCAGCAGCACGAGGCCCTCGGCATGGCACTGGCAAACGAGCAGACCCTGCGCTTCGCCACCATGCCCCTGTCCAGCAGGCTGGAACTGACCCTCCCGCAGGACAGGGATGCCCTTTGGGAGAAAGGACTGGGAAGGTGACCCGGCTGATCCCACGCACCGGAATGCTGCTCGCGATATTGGCCTTGATGCTCCCATCGCACGGACAGGTCGCACAGACCCATACCATCAAGAGCATCGCACTTTATCCTGTAATACCCAAACCAACATTGACGGATCTTCCTGTGTCCGCGACGTTCCATGCATCGATACCTGCCGTACCTAAACCCATACCATCCGCGCCCGGCATTAGCCTGCCACTGGAAGAATACCGGATCACCTCACCGTTCGGCTGGCGGAAACACCCCATAACCGGCATGCCCGACTTCCACAACGGCATCGACCTTGCCGCACGTGGGCAGGCAGTGCGCAACATCATGGACGGGACGGTGGCCGAAACCGGCTACCACAGGAACCTGGGCAATTTCGTGCGCATCGACCACGGCGATGTGCTGAGCGTCTACGGTCACCTCTCGCGCATCATCGTGGTACCGGGACAGCAGCTTACCGCAGGATATCCTATCGGCAGGACCGGCAGATCAGGTCGGGCCACGGGCGAGCACCTGCATTTCAGCATACACGCTGGCGGCACCTACATCAACCCATGGAAGTTTTTGCATGGACTTATCCAACAGATCGATAACGAACACTAATCATTTTTTATGGACAATCAATTCAACGAAAACGAGCTCCCCATAGGGGAATTACGGAAAATCGGACTGATCAGGAACGGCAGGCCAGACCTATCGGAGGAAGATCTCGGTGCCCTGCTCACAGGACACCGGACAGACCTCATCACCCTCCGCGACCTCAACAGCGATGGCATACACATCAAAAAGATGGATGCCAAGCTCTCGCTCGAACGAACCCCGGATGGCCACATCACCCTCCAGCTGCACCCCATCTACCGAGACATCAAGAAACATCCGCTGCTGCTGGATGCCGAAGCGGAACAGCTCGAGCAGGGCACGCTCACCCATGTCCTGAAGACCTATCAGGCGGGGGACGGAAAGAAAAAGTCGTGGGTCATCGAGTACGACCCGGAAACCAGGGAATTCATATCCACTGACCCTACCAAAGTGAAGGTTCCGGCAAAGATCAATGGCGAGAAGCTGTCCGACCTCCAGAAAGAGCAGTACCGCAACGGCGATGTCCTCCAGCTTTCCGAGGGAACGCGCCTGCAACGCCGCGCTAGCAGCCGTAGCGGGGTAACCTCCAACCGCGACGCACTCATGTACTCGCTCATCCTCGATGGTGGGATTTCCTACCTGTTGCTCCGTGGCCTTCGTAATCTCTTCGGTAACAAAAATGGCCAGAAGGACGCTTATACTGAGGGCTATCAAAGAGCGATGCTGGACATGCAGCAGTGGCAGCGATCCAAAAACACAGCGGTACAAGCATTCGATCCCGCACAGGAGCTGGAACAACAGGAAAGGAACCTGGGCAAAAGCCGTTCCCGTTAGGCGTCCATGCTGTCGTTGCAGCATATTGACAGCCGGGTACGGGACTACTTTGCAGCGTGGATGGACATCACCCCCGCAGGTACACCGATCCTCAAGGTGATGGACAGTGCAGCGGAACCGCACATGGCAAGGCAGCATTTCCTTTTCCACACCGCGATCGATGCTCTCTGTTTCTGTCACCTCCATCCCCAGTTGCTCGGCAGGCCCGGTAGTAATGTATTTACCGTTATTGGACTATTGCCCACCGCCACGCAGCTACTTGCACTGAGGTATCGCTATCCCAACGCCAGGACGGTCGGCGTGTTCGACGACGACCTCTGTGGCAAGGTGCTCGACTGCAAGGCCGCCCTATGGCTGATGCGCAGGGATACCGTCTTTAGGCTGGACGACGGGCAGGTCGTCTTTTCCCACAGGGGCGGGCAATTGCGCATCCCCGTGCCGGAATTTTCCCTGCACCGCTTCCGCGTGCTCACCGGACTGCGATCCGCCTACCGTACCATCAAACCAAAGGGAGCGGTATCATTTTCGGCCATGCTGGAAGCGCATGTCCGCCTGCAGGACCAACAAATCAATACACCATGATACCCGAACAATTCAAACAGAACACCAACCTCGAGATCAGGGTCTTCGATTTTCCCGTACAGGTCAATTACCGGTTCTACTGGCCCGATAAAAAGGCGGAAGACCAGAAAGACCCATTGATCAGCCACATCGAATACCGCGCGGAGTCCGGCATCATCAGCGAAACCGGCTACCGTTCCCATTTCTTCCATACGCAGGCCCTTGACGGCACGGATTACGCCTCCATCGGGGAACTGGTGACCGCCATCGGCGAAAACCTCGCCATCGAGAACGGCTACAAACTGCCGCATCGGGGTCAGATGACCCTTTTCTGACCGCTTACTGAATTTTTTAACCCTTAAAATCAAAACAACATGAACGAGAACAATCTGGAGTACCTCAAGAAAACGCTCGACGGCCTGGGCTTTGGTAGCAGGCTCAACGACGTGCTGGAAACCGCCATCCGGCGCGAGATGCCAGCTTTCAGCCTCGGCATCACCAGCGAGCGCAGGCCGCTGGACGCAAAGGATATGAACGCCCCGCGTACCGACCACCTTTCCTTCGCCATCAACTTCAACCGATCCAAGGACAGCGACATGTATTTCCTCAATACCTATGACGTGACCTTACGCAAAGCGGACAATCCCATAGTGATGTCACAGCGCTTTGACCTGGCGCGGGATCATCGGATTACCGCACTACAGGCCCACAAACTGCTCTCGGGATTATCGCTCGAAAAGGAGGTTTTCCTGCGTGCCAGGGACGATGGCCAGCAGCAGGGTACACAGCCCGATAAGGTGAACATGTGGTTCAAGCTCAACCTCGATATCACCGATGCTTATGGCAACCATCCCCTGCGTACCTTCCGGCCGGAATACGGTTATGATCTTGCCGATGCCCTCGGCAAATATCCCCTCAAGGGATTGGATACCGCCGAAAAAGTGCAGGAAGCCCAGGCCACCCTACGAAACGGCAACTATTTCCATGCCGAGTTGACCATCGGGAAGAAGAACGTCCCCGTGTCCATCGCCGCCAATCCCCAGATGAAGACCATCGACATCTATGATAAGAACAGGGTGGAGATACGCGATGAGGCCATATTCCCCGAAAGGGCTGCCGCAAGGGACAAAGAAAGGCAGCAACAGGCAACTGCCGAAAACCCTGCCCATCATACGGGGCGGCAGGCCGAACCGTTGCCCTGGGAGCAGGAGCCGGAACAGCAGGAAGGCCAGAAGCGGGGGCGGTAGCATATGGCCAACTATTGCTCCAACTCCGTGACGTTCTCAGGGGCGAACAGCGATAAGGCATTGGCGTACTGTGCTTCCCTGGAATATAATTCGCCACCGTTCCTTGACATCTCCATTTACCGCGACTCGTTCAATTTCGAGTCGCGGTGGTCACCACCGATCGCTGCACTCAACCGCCTTGCAGAGCAGTTCGACGTCAGTTACAACCTGACCTACAGGCCTCCATACGAAGACCGTGCTTTCTTTGAATATATCTGTTTGCAGCAGGTTGCCCTCGAGCCTTCCGCCGAACATATCCGGCAGGTCATCAACAAGGCGCAGACCGGCGGGCAACTCAAAGAAGCCGGGGAATTGGTGGATGGCCTGCTCCGGGATCGCTCTTTCAAACTCCCGGAACTAGGTCTTTTTGCCTGCCTGTTGCAAAAACGTACCGACCAGCTGACCCTGGACAATTCACGTACGCAGCTTCCCTGGGAATTCGGCGATACTTCCACGGACAGGAGCAGACAACGTTAGGACAGGTTCTCCCATTGCCCTGTAGGACTGCGGAACGTCCTCGCCGCCGCGCACCACGCTATCGCCGGGTGCGTTCGTGCGCCGGGCCGACCGCAGACCTTCGGACACCCGCGCGTGGACTTAAAAGGTACGCCCAGCCACCCGGCAAGCTTCACCTGTACCTTTTAAGACCACGCCTTTTACCAATCCACAGGACCACCCCATGACAGGGGAAAAGACGACCACACCTTTAAAACCATTGCATATGAAACGCATATTCCAACGGATCGACCGGATTAGGGGATCCGGCTCCGCCACCCTCAACCTCGAACCCTCTTCGCCGCACTACCACCTCAACGGCAGGCGTTTCCCCGTACACAGCATGGGCATGCCCGATATCAAGTGCCGGGTCACCCTGCTGGTGGACGGCCAGCTGATGGACTTTACCATCAATGACATTCTCTGATACAATCACACCTTATATATAGTATACATGACCAAGATCAGGCTCCGGACTCCCATCAGTTATTATGGCGGCAAGCAGAAGCTCGCCGCCCGGATCATATCACTCATCCCCCGGCACACCCTTTACTGCGAACCCTTCGTTGGTGGGGCCGCCATCCTTTTCGCCAAGCGCCCCTCCAGGGTCGAGGTCATCAACGATACCAACCGCGAATTGGTCAACTTCTACCGTGTGGTCAAGCAGGATTTTACCGGCCTTGAGGCTGAGATACGTACCAGCCTCCATAGCCGTGACCTGCACCGCAAGGCCTGGGTTATATACAACAACCCCGATCTGTTTTCCGATATCAAACGGGCATGGGCGGTATGGATGCTCAGCGCCCAGTCCTTTGCCGGCATGCTCGACGGCAGCTGGGGATTCGACGTGACCAATAATACGACCACCAGGAAGATCAACACCAAAAGGGACGGGTTCACCAAGATATTCGCTACCCGGCTGCAACGGTGCCAGATGGAATGTGCCGACGCCCTCTACGTCATCGCCAGCAGGGATACGCCCGAGAGCTTCTTCTACTGCGATCCGCCGTATTATAATTCCGACCTCGGCCATTATGACGGGTACAGCGAACGGGATTACGAGGAACTGCTCTACCTGCTCAGCAAGATACAGGGCAAATTCCTGCTTTCATCCTATCCGTCACCCCCACTGGAGCGATACACGAAAAAGTATGGCTGGCAGAAATGGTCGGTCAGGCAGAAGGTATCGGTCAATGCCAAGGGCGGTGACCAGAAAACCAAGACCGAGATGCTCGTGGCCAATTATCCCATCGGCGAACAATTGGAGGCCGATTTCGATGAACACTTAGATAGGGAAGATGATGGAACAATATGAAAGACCGACAGTCGATCCCCGTGCCTTGTTCTACCATGGTACACACGCCTTCTTCGAGCGGTTCGAGGATACATTCAGGGGCAGCAATACCGCTTGGGACAATACCCTGCACGGTTTTTTCTTTGCAGACAAAAAAGAAAACGCCCTGCTTTTCGGCGATACGATCATCACCGCCCATCTCGACATCAGGAATCCCATCGACCTGCGGCTGCATTCCATTTTTAGCGATGAAAGCCAGGCATCCACCATCTGGGAAATCCTAACCGGGGACAAGCTGGACAATGCCACGGCGCTCCAGACCATCTACGATGAGATCAGCCTCGGGGAACTGGGCGAAATGCGCGATGGCCTCAACAACGAGGATGCGCACGGAATGATGATCGCCGCCGGATATGACGGCATTTTATCCGATCTCGGCAATGAGCAGGCGGAATATGTTGTGTTCAGGGCATCCCAGATCGAAATCCTTTCCATTGACAGGCCATTGTCGGTCGGGCGTAACCGCTGACGCCCCGGCGCATTGCCTTTACCGGTAAAAAGAACAAAGCAGCGAGGTATGAACCCTATAAATTACCGATTATGGCGAACTGGTGCAACAACATCGTGATATTTACGGGAGAACCCCGGAAACTTGAGGAAATGGAACAGATGTTCCAAGCAATGGCCTCCCGGGAAAAGGAAACCGGTCGAGGCCAGCTACCACCGTTCATACAATCGGACGATGGCTACCTGTTTGACATCTATCTCGAAGAAGGTACCTTTTATTATGACACGAGATGGGTGCCCAACACGGAAATCCTCGTACAGACAGCCGACCATTTCAAGGCCGGGTTCATGCACATGTATTCGGAGTTCGCTATGGGGATATTCGGCGAGGCAAACTATGGGCAGGGCATACTGACCGACTCCCGTCTCGATTATGAGGATTTTTCCCGCTTTGAATATGATGAAAGCGGCGTATACCTTTTTGAAGGCCAATCCTACGAAACCGATATGGAAATCCTCGAACTCTTGCTGGAAAGGAAGAAAACCGGACCGGACAGCCCCCGGGGCCTTACAAGGTAAGGTCTGTTACGGGCAAAAAAGAAAAATACCCCACCGGGGCATCACATAAAACCTTCTGAAATCTTGCGGCGGCGGGAACCAATAACCTGCCGCCCGGCATCAATAATGTCTTCCGCCACGGTTCTGCGAACGCAGCCACTCATCGAACAGTTCCTCGCGCTGCCTGCGCCGTGCATTCTCCCTATCCCGATTCCCCTCGCCACGCACGAACAGTACCCACACCCCAACGACAACAGCAAATACCGGCCACGGATTGGACATCGTCGTCGCAGCGAGCAGGGCTCCGGCGGAAAACATGGCGGTGATGCATAAATAGATAAAAGTCTTCATGGTATTGCCTCCTTGATTACACTACAAATATACATAACAATGTGCTGTATATCAACTGATTGTTGATTTATTTTCAGTTCTATCAACCATTCTCTCACTACCCCAGACACCCACCTTATGAAATACGTTAAAAAGGAAGATATAACACGGAAACACGATGTCACAGTGCAGGAAGTCAAGGCGATCCCGATGTTCGCCCATTTTACCGACGAACAGGCAGAAGAGGTCATACGCACTGTCAAGACTTTTGTCGAAATCGCACTCGAATGTTACAAAAAACAGAAAGAAAATCAAGGTAAAAACACTGATATTTAGTATATTAGAGCACTATTTAATACTGACGTTTTAATTGTTCGCTTATGTCCGAAACACTTTTTTTTGACACCTTTGCAAAAGGAAAAAAAGAACCCAAGGTATTGAAGAGCAGCAAGGACTGCGTGATCTACACACGGGTGAGCAGCAGCCAGCAGGCCGACAACCTGAGCCTCGCCACGCAGCTCAAAGCCTGTACGCTCTACGCCGAAAAGATGGGGTACAACCTCGCCGCCACCTTCGGTGGAACCTACGAAAGTGCGGAAACCGACGAAAGGAAGCAGTTTACCGCCATGATCGCCTTCGTGAAGAAGTTCAAGGGAAAGATATCCTACATCCTGGTGTACAGCCTTGAGCGCTTTTCCCGCAATGACAATTCCATCTGGCTCACCAATGAGCTGCGGAGGCTTGGTATCGAGATCATATCGGTAACGCAGCCCATCGACACCTCCAACGCATCCGGACAGATGCAGCAGAAGATGCTCTTCCTGTTCGGGGAATTCGACAACCAGCTGCGCAGGCAGAAATGCATGGCAGGTACGAGGGAAATGCTCCTGCGTGGGGACTGGCCCACACAACCGCCCATGGGTTACGAGGTCACCAGGCAAAATGGCAAACGCAAAATAGTGGCCAATGCCAAGGGCAGGCTCATCCGCCAGGCGTTCCACTGGAAAGCCCACGATAACCTTTCCATCGAGGCCATAAGGGCAAGGCTTGCCGAAAAGGGCCTAAAGGTCTGCCACCAGCATATGTCCAAGATACTACGCAACCCATTCTATTGCGGCATGATGGTACACAACATGCTGGAGGGAAAGGTCGTGGAAGGGAACCACGAGGGACTGGTCTCACGCGAGGTCTTCCTGAAGGTAAATGGCCTGCTCAAGGAAAACGCGCAGGGATACCGGATCAACGGGGAAAACTCGGAGATTCCGCTCAAGCGTTTCCTGGTATGCGACCACTGCGGAAAGCCCATGCGTGGTTATATTGTAAAGAAAAAGAACCTGCATTATTACAAATGCAGCACAAAAGCATGCAATAACAATAAAAGCGCAAACGCGCTCAATACGCTTTTTGAGCGTATACTTCATACATTTAAGGTGGATAAGGCCAAAGGCATGATCGAGGTAGTATACAAGCAGGCTATCGTCAAATTCAACGAACTGACCACAGGGGATCAGGACGACTACCGTAACCTGCAGGACCAGCACACCGAAGTCCTAAAAAAGATCAACAGGCTGGAGGAACGTTACGTTGAGGAAGAAATTGGAGGTGACCTGTACCGGAAATACCGGAAAAAATACGATGGGGAAAAGGCCGAAATCGAGGAAAATCTGATGAAGCTCTCCCGACAGGTGTCGAACCTTGACGAGAACGTCGGTTTCGCCTTGCAATTCGCTCTTGAATTGCCCTTAAAGTGGGTTTCTGCCGACTATAACACCAAAAAACGTATCCAGTTTCTGCTCTTCCCGGAGGGTATCAGCTATAGCAAGAAAACAGACGAATGTCGAACCCCGAGGATAAATCTGATATTCTCATATATCGCTTATTTTCAGCAACTTATAACCAATAAAAAAAGAGGCATACCAGAATTAGGTCTGGATTTTGCCTCTTTCGCAACTTTGGTAGCCCCGAGCAGAATCGAACTGCTATCAAATGTTTAGGAAACATCTATTCTATCCGTTGAACTACGGGGCCCTCGCCGCATGTTTTCAGCAGGAGCAAAAATACTTATTTTTAATCCTTAATTACAATAATTAAAAACTATTAACAATCCGCTTAACAAATAGATTTTAACTATTCTTTATCGAGATATTCGATTCTTTTACACTATTAAAAAGTTTACTTTTGTAACACAAAAAGAAAGAATATATAATATGAGCTTTACAGGTAAAAATTTCCCTAACATTACGGTTGACGCGATCGACTACTTAGGTGACAACTTCACACTTAACATTTTTGAAAAGGCAAAATCTGAAGGTAAAAAAGTACTATTGTTTTGGTACCCTAAAGACTTTACTTTTGTTTGCCCCACTGAACTGCACGCTTTCCAAGAAGCTTCCGAAGAATTAGCAAAAAGAAACACCATTATTGTTGGTGCTTCTTGCGACTCTGCCGAGGTTCACTTTGCATGGCTAAACACGGCAAAAGACAATGGAGGAATCGAAGGAGTAGAATACCCTATCATTGCTGATACAAATCGTAACCTTTCAAGTGTCTTAGGCATCTTGGAAATGAACGAGGTAGAACACCCGGAATACGGTACTCTAGTAGAAGGATCTGCTGTCAGTTACCGCGCAACATACTTAATCGACGAAGACGGTAAAGTATTCCATGAGTCCATAAACGATATGCCTTTGGGTCGTAACGTAAAAGAATATATCCGTTTAGTAGACGCTTATACTCATGTTCAAAAACATGGTGAAGTTTGTCCAGCAAACTGGGAAGAAGGAAAAGACGCTATGAACGCTACACGTGAAGGTGTTGCTTCATACCTTTCAGCAAACTAATTATTTGTATTAACAAGGGGGGAGGATATTTCATTCTCCCCTAATTAAAATATTTTATCATGCTATTAGAATTAGAAAATGACTCTTTACAAGAACTTGTAAACAACAATGAGACTGTATTGGTTCAATACGCAGCATCGTGGTGCGGAAACTGCCGCATTATGAAGCCTAAGTTCAAAAAAATGGCTGCTGAAAACGAAAAAATATCGTTCGTAATCGTAGATGCCGAAAAATACCCTGAGTCAAGAAAACTCGCGAACGTAGACAACTTACCAACGTTCGCTGCATTCAAAGGAGGCAAGTTGGTAAATCAAGTACAAACAAACAAAATTGACGGATTAACAGGTTTATTGAATGAAGTTACCAGTAATTAAACATTTACTCGAGTTTATTGAGCAAAACGACGCTGACTTCGTATTAGAATCTATTGAAACGCTTGAAGCTTTAACCGAGGTGTCTTCTTTAAAAGATGAAGAGCTCGACGTAATTGGCGAATTAATATCCAATATGTATGGTGCAATCGAAGTCGATAAATTAATAAAAGACGGAGCTCCTAAAAAAGACGCGTTAAACAATTTTATGAAACGCGTATTGGGTTCGATCGATAAATAGTACGCAACTATTGACGAATAAGGCTTTCTTCAACGCCGTTGTTCATAACTTCTCCTTTGTGGAAAAGTTTTATACAAGTATACGAAAAAGCTATTATTATTTATCCTACTTTTACTAACACTAAAGGTTACTATTTTAAAACTGAGGACTATTACTATTTGGTTTTTACAAAATTCACCGTGTGAATTGGAAGTTTTAGACAAAAGATTTTTAATTGTTGGTAAAAGGAATCAAATGGCGATTTGATTCCTTTTATTTTTTGTCCTGCACGTCGATTGTCGACACCTAACCCTTCAAAAAATCGGCTATAAGCACAACCAAGTCCTCACCCTTTACGAGACATAGACCGGTTACATGCATAGACAAGCAACGCTCACATACACCGTTTCTACACTGCTTCGAAAAACAATTAACTATTACCGGTGGGCAGGTGGTAAAAAATTTGCTATTTTTAGGGCTATGTGCAGAAGTTACTTTATATTATTCATATCCTTATTCGTTGCAAGCCTCGCGCAGGGGCAATCATCCACTCCCCTTAATTCGTCGGAAATCTTACTCAGAATGGAACGGCTGAACGTACTCGGGACGGCCCTATATTTTGCCGCACATCCGGATGACGAAAACACAAAACTTATCGCATACCTCGCTTCCGAGCGAAAAGTGCGCACCGCTTATCTATCGTTAACCAGAGGTGATGGAGGACAAAATCTGATCGGCACGGAGCAAGGCGTCGAACTCGGATTAATCCGAACACAAGAACTGCTTCAGGCGCGTAAGGTCGACGGCGGTGAGCAATATTTTTCCTCGGCCTACGACTTCGGTTTTTCAAAAACATACGACGAGACATTCCGTTTTTGGCAAAAACAAGAAGCGTTGCGTGAGGCTGTTTGGATCATCAGAAAATTACAGCCTGATATAATCATTACTCGCTTTCCGCCCGACGAAAGAGGGGGCCACGGACACCACCAGGCATCCGCTATACTCGCCCAACTTGCCTACACGGCCGCAGCGAACCCCGATATGTTTCCCGAGCAATTAAAGCAGGTTTCTCCTTGGAAGGCCACTCGTCTTATATGGAATACTGCAAACTTTATGCGCATGCAAGGGAGCCAGGGGCAACTAAAAATCGATATCGGAGCATTTAACCCTTTGTTGGGGAAATCTTATGGAGAAATATCTGCCATCAGCCGCTCGCAGCACAAAAGCCAGGGTTTCGGTTCCGGTGCGACAAACGGGCTCTCGGTCGAGTCATTCGAGCATGTCGAGGGCAAGCGCGCCAGCGAAGATCTATTCGATTCGATCGACTTGAGCTGGGGAAGAGTGCCCAATGCCGATCACGTGCAGCCGCAAGTCGAGCAGATCATAAAAAGTTACGACCCGAATTCCCCTCAGAACTCCATTGCTGGTTTAGCAAAACTTTGGAAAGAAATTCAAAAACTAGACGAAGGCTACTGGAAAACACGTAAAACCCAAGAGGTAGAAAGTCTGCTGCTAGCTTGCGCGGGTATAAAAGTAGAATCAATTGCGGACCGAGGCCGAATAACTCTCGGCGAAACCACGGATTTTAATACGGAGATTATAGTCCGTAGCCCACACGTCGACGTTACCCTTGAACGTATCGACAACAACGTACTGGACAAAAAGATTCCATTTAACGAATCCCTGCAGATTAAGGGAAGTTACACCGCGACCAAAATCACGCAACCTTATTGGCTGGAGAAACCCGTAGGAAAAGGGAAATTTGATGTTGAGCCCCAAAATATTGGTTTTCCGAGCAACCCAGATCTGCCCAGCAGCGCTATTACTATATGGGTGGGAGGAGTCCGCCTGACGGTAAACACGCCGATCCAGCACCGTCTGATTGATCCTGTGCAGGGCGAAGTATATTCCTTCTTAGAGATCGTTCCGCAGATCACCGCCTCCATAACGGGCAACCAGCTGATTAGAAAAGGGCAGGCCAAAACAATCGTTGTTCAGTTTAGCAACAACACCGGCCAGGCCAAACAGACGAAGGTAGCCATAGATCTATCGGCTAAGCGCTGGAAAATTAGCCCCCAAGAAATAGTGTTGGATTTCGATGAAAACAATCCAAAAATCACCAAAATGCTGCAGGTTGAGGCTTTGGGGGATCAGCATGGTGATAGCGCCACACTCAGCTTCCGCTACCAGGGAGATGAATTAAAAGATCTTCACCAAATTCGTTACGACCATATTGCCCAGCAGGTCTGGTTTCCTCCAGCGCGCGCGACATTACGCACCATTGACCTTGTAAACCCCATAGAAAAGGTGGCGTATATCGCAGGCGCGGGCGATCTGGTGCCCGAGGCCCTACGCAACATCGGAACCCAAGTAGATATCATTGATGCGAGCAAACTCTCGCTGGATCAACTAAAAGGCTACCAGGCGGTAATCATGGGCATTCGTGCAATGAATGTTAATCCATACCTTGCGGATAAACTCCCTATCATATATGCCTATGTGGAACAAGGTGGTGTTGCACTTATGCAATACAACGTGAATAGCCGTTTACAGAAAGAAAAATTTGCTCCGAAACCATTTACATTAAGTCGCGCACGGGTCACCCAAGAGGATGCTAAAGTAACGTTTACCGATCCGTCCGATCCGCTGTGGAGCTACCCAAATAAAATCACCGCAAAAGATTTCGATGGGTGGGTGCAAGAAAGGGGCCTCTACTTTGCTCAGGATATCGATCCTGCCTACAGCACGCCTCTAACAATGGCCGACACGGGCGAAGATCAGCACAACGGCTCACTACTGATTTTAAACCACGGAAAAGGAAAATTCGTATATACTTCCATATCTTTTTTCCGACAATTACCCGCCGGAGTTCCCGGAGCTAATAGATTATTTGTAAATTTGTTAACAAAATAAAAAATAGACATAATATCAAAATGGAAAATCAAGTAGAAGACAACGTACAATTGAACGACAAAGGCCTTATCCTTGTAATTGGAACTGTGTTTGGAGCCTTAATATCTATCGTGACTACCGGTACATTATTAGGATTTATCATAGGCGCTATAATCGGATTAATTTTCGGCATTTTCTTTATTAGTGCATTTCTACCACATAAACCACATGACAGATAGGGGATTTCCACCACTCGTAACAACCTGGCGTAGCTTCTATATGCTGATATGCATGTGGCTTGCCGCTTGTATTTTACTCATGTATTGGTTCACCCAACATTTTTCATGAGTACTATTGACTGGATAGTACTCTTTTTTACGCTTCTACTTATTGTCGCTTATGGAATGTACAAGAGTAGAGGCATCAAGAATATAGACGGTTATATCGTCGGCGACCGGCAGTTACCTTGGTATAATGTCGGGCTCTCGGTAATGGCCACCCAGGCCAGTGCTATTACCTTTCTATCTGCGCCCGGGCTGGCGTATTCCTCGGGAATGAGCTTTGTACAGTTTTACTTTGGTCTACCCATAGCGATGATTGTGTTATGTGTCACATTCGTCCCCATTTTCCACCGACTGAAAGTTTATACGGCTTACGAATTCTTAGAAAAACGCTTCAACGTACAAACAAGGGCACTTACTGCTATACTATTTCTTATTCAGCGCGGGATATCCACCGGAATCACCATCTTCGCCCCTTCCATCATCCTGTCGAGTATTTTGGGGCTTGATGTGACCTATACAACGCTCATCATTGGTTCTATTGTCATTCTCTATACAGTCTGGGGGGGGACCAAGGCTGTTTCTTATACGCAGCTTTTACAGATGGGCATAATATTTACGGCACTCCTGGCAGCAGGAGCGACGGTCGTTCACCTACTTCCTTCGGATATCGGCTTTAAAGAGGCGCTACATATAGCAGGTAAATCCGGAAAGACCAATGCCATTGACTGGAGTTTTGACCTTAGCAATGAATATACGGTATGGACAGGCTTAATAGGAGGGTTCTTCCTACAGCTTTCTTATTTCGGAACTGACCAGAGCCAAGTTGGCCGCTACCTCACGGGCTCTTCGGTGCGTGACTCGCGCATGGGGCTTTTGATGAACGGGCTACTAAAGGTTCCTATGCAATTTTGTATCTTACTTATCGGCATTCTCGTATTTGCATACTACCAGTTTAATACCGCGCCCTTATTTTTCAATCAAGTAGAGGTCAACAAGATTGAAAATAGTGCTTACAAGGAAGAGTACGCGGAAATTATGGCGCGCCACGAACAACTGAGCGAGGAGAAGACCCTAGTCGTTCGGCAGCTTACCGGCGCCTTGAAGTCTGATGATCAAGCCAAAATCGATCAAAGCAGAGTGGCCTTACAAGCTAAAAACCAACAAGACAAAGTTCTTCGCAAACAGGTTGAAGAGCTACTTGTCAAGAACGACCCTACCGCCGAACTTAACGATAATAACTACATCTTCTTGTCATTTGTTACCAGCACGTTCCCCAAGGGCTTCATTGGACTACTCATTGCAATTATATTCCTAGCATCCATGGGTGCAACCGCGAGTGCGATCAATTCCTTATCCTCCACTACGGTGGTCGACATCTATAAACGATTTGTCAATAAGCGCGCTTCCGATCAAGGGTACTTAAATGCGTCAAGGGTGTTTACGCTTATTTGGGGACTTATCACCCTGGGCGTTGCTTTGTATGCCAGCCAGCTTGGCAACTTGCTAGAGGCCGTTAATATCTTGGGGTCATTGTTCTACGGAACAATCCTTGGTGTCTTCTTAGTTGCATTCTATGTAAAACAGATAGGGGGCAAGGCCGTGTTTTGGGCCGCTATAATATCGGAAATACTCATATTCGCCCTCTGGTGGAGCGACGTTATGGCTTATCTGTGGTTGAATTTAGTGGGTTGTATATGTGTGATCGTATTTGGATTTATACTACAGCAGATTTTCCGTACCGAAGTTCACGCTATCGAAAAACAATAAATCTTTCTTTTTTTAGAGCGAAAGCCTAAAATGTTTTACGTGAAACATTAGGCTCATTAAGGTTCGTTAATAATAACGCTGGTATAGATTATACAGCACCCGCCTGTCGTATTCAGAAAGGACAGCGCTGGGATCTTGTGGAATAAATTTCCTTTTAAACGCTGCAATTGTCCTGGGTAGGTTCGACACATCGTAACCGATAATACGCAAAGCATCTACGTAGTTAAAGTTTGCAGGAACGGGCTGTAAATTACTCTCATCATACCACACGCCAAAACCTCGTGCTGCTAGCCGCTTCCATGGAAATAGCACACTCGGGTCGTTTTTTCTTGCCGGCGCGATATCCGAATGTCCGATGAAATTGGTAAAGGGAATACGGTATTTAGTCTTCAAGGTTTCTAGCAATGTCAACAGGGACTGTATCTGGGCTTCGGAAAACGGTTCACGCCCGTTATTGTCCAGCTCAATGCCCAAGGACACGGAATTCATATCTGTAATAGTCCCCCATTTCGAGCGCCCGGCATGCCAAGACCGCAAATAATCGTTAAGCATCTGTACGACCTGGCCATCTCTTCCTATAACATAGTGTGCAGACACCTTCGTATGCTCCAGCTGAAAGGTTCGTACTGTCTGTGCTAAGCTACGTTGCGCTGTGTGGTGAATGATAACGTAATTTGGCCTCCGTACATCATAATGTATTGCTGGTGACCAATCGGCGTTCTTATTAATGCCCTCACGCATCTGCACGCCGACTTTATCTTCGGGAGCGCTAATATTTGGTATATCAAGTCGTGCATCCTGGGCAAATGTATCGCGAATAGACGGAATGACAACAGAGTCTACGTTAATCTTTGTGGTATCAACTTGTATAGGTGCCGAGACTTTGCTACTAACCAAAGTTTTTTGCTTTGTCGAGCAACTAACAAGCAACATACAAAATAAGAATCCAAATCCTCTCAACTGCAAATTAACTATCTTGGTAAAGTGTACGTCATTCCTAATGCCAGTGCCTGGCTATATTGCACTTCAGGAGCTTCATCCGAGTTGTAGACAACTATACCGCCCAAGGACACGTTGACAAGATTGGTGATCTTTGTTGTCAGGGTGACGTCCAGCCGGTGATCCGGATCACCAATATCGTTATAGTCTGCAAACAGATTATACCTTGATTTAATATTTAAATTCTTCGACAAATTACGATCGAGGTTTGCTGTCAGCTGAAAAGCCAGGTCATTTTTAAACTCTTTCCCGGGCTCCACACCATAGTCTGGCTCCGGACCAAGACGCTCCCGATTTATTAGGAGTGTCTGACGCGCCGTACCTGTACCGAAACGAACGGAAAATGTTTCATCGGGCTTATATTCCAAACCGAAAGATTCGGTAAAATATCCCGGCGCCATGAAATTAGATATTGTATCTGATACGAGTTCCCGACCAAGCTCATCATCGAACTTATATTTGTAACCCACATCAAACTGCGACTCAAAAGTGAGCGAGAAATAAAGTGCCCAGCTCTTTGAGAGCTTATAAGCGAGCTTATTATCCCAGAAAATGCGGTCATTGTTCTTCTTCGCTAACTGGCCTTCATTTCTAACAATACCATATTTTAAGTCAATTTCAGTCGTAAACTGAAAATTATTCTTATTATACTCCGATTTGTGCCATCCCAAAAGACCGGCAGCCACGGAATTAACCCCTCCGGCATTCCAGTTGCCACTGAAAGCCGCCTGGTTGGCATTAATTCCAAACTTAGTCCAATGCTTCCAGTAATCAACTTCTAAATCCAAATTCGGAATGGGGACAATGATATTGTTTAGTTGATCTACAGGAGCCGGGGCTTTGTCTACAATATTGGTGTCCGGCGTTGCGCGCAAGTCCTTGAGGTCGATCTGTGCGTAAGCAACGCCCACACTGAGTGTTGCATAAAGTGCAAAAAGTACAATTAGCCTATTGAACGTCATGTTTTTAATTATTAACTTCTAAATCTAAATCCGGCAGTTTCGGTAAATAGCGCAAGTTAGGATTTAATTTAAATATTTCATACTTGCTTCGTATGTATGCGGATAATTCGTACTGCGTGGCCATCATCACAAAAGCATAACTCGGCCGGAAGTTACTCATATAAACGCGCAGCTTTTGGCCCGATAGCCCTGTTAAATTTTGCACCAAATCGGGCGTAAACTTGGAGTCCACAACGTTGTCCTCATACTCCCGCTGGATTACCTTGGTAAATCGCCTGGCATTTTTACCTTCCTTACTAAGCATATTAAAGATCGAGCCGATACTGATACCCGCGCCGCTGGGACCCACGCTGAATATGGAGCCTGGATCGGCCAGTTTATACGCCTTGTTGTAGTCCTTGCGGCGCTGCGCTAAGATCTCCTCGGGCGATTTGCGCGCGAAAACATCAACTTGCGCAATGTATATTGAGCTACGCTGTAAGTATACTAGGAGCACTCTCTGATCCTGGTAAACCAACGTGTCGGAACTAAAACCTTCTTTGGCTGCGATAATGGTATCCCCTGCTGTCACAGGGATTCCAAATTCACCGCGCACGTTGTTATAGGTATTAGCTTTCGATTTTGCGTTCTTTATAAACACGCTACCTATACGCTGCCCCGTAGCTTTATCAAAGACTATGCCTTGAATCGCCTGGGTCGTCTGCGCGCGCAGCGCAATACCAGTAGTAAGTAAAAAAGAAAATAAGATTAGATAATGTAAAAACTTCACAACTATAAAACTACAGCAAAGCGGTTAACTTTTCCAAATTTTAACACCTTTTAGCCTTTTATTTCGATATGACGAGCATCTGGCCCACCGACAGGTCCGCGGAAGTTAAAGAGTTGAGTGTTTTTATTTGTTCGACAGAAATGTCGTATTTCTTGGAAATGCTGAGCAAAGTGTCGGAACTTTTAACCTCATGAATAATCATCGCCACGGCGCTTTTAAACTGTTCGGGCTCCTGATCCGGTTCGACCACCTCTTTGATGTGAATAATTTCTTCCACCTTTTCCTCACGCACCTCTTTGGCGGCGTAGGACGATTCCAAGCGGTCGTATTTGTCCAACTGGTAACGTTCAATCAGGTCAATTAAGAGTTGTGGGTAGCGCGGGTTTGTGGCATAGCCCGCTTCTTTAAGTCCACGTGCCCATCCTTTATAGTCGTCTTTATCAAGCGTGAAAAGTTTTTCGTAGCGCTTACGCAGCAAAAACTTACTGTGATCTTCGAATGACTGTTCTGGATTTTGGTATACGCGAAAGCAATCCCGGGCCCGATCATCGGGTCTGTTCATGGATTTGCCTTTCCAAGTTCCGCCACACTTTATACCGAAGTGATTATTCGCTTTTGTTGCTAGGTAGCTATTTCCGTTACCCGATTCCAGTAGAGCTTGCGCAAGCTTAATGCTTGCCGGGATGCCATACTGATTCATCTCGGCGATAGCGATATCTTTATACCGATCAATATAACTCAATCCCGATATTGATGTGCCTCCTTTTTTGCTACTCGTAACCGAGGACGATTTCCCTTTTCCTGCGCTTAACACAGTCGATTTTCGCGAGCTGCAGGAGCCCAATAGCAAGATCCCGAGCAGGAAAAATACAATATTTCCTTTCATCTATAGCATTAAACGTTGACCAATGGATAGGTTCGCCGAGCGAAGATTGTTTTGATTCTTAAGTTTCTGTATTGTTGTTCCGTAGCGTTTCGCTAATTCCGAAAGGGTGTCACCTTTTCGCACCACATGGGAATTTGTATGGTTAAGCTTGATGCCCGAATCCTTGGTTTCCATGGAGCGCAGCAACATGTCTTCTCCGGCTGCGGGCCCCGCTGTAGCGACGCGCTGCTCGGTTAGATCTTCCTTGTTGGCAACGTTATCATATTGATCAAGGTCATAACGGTTGATGATGTGAATCACCTTTGCCGACCAGGTGCTCGCTTCTGAATATCCTGCCCGCGCAATACCCGCAATCCAACCGCGATAATCACCTTTATCTTTCGATTTGAAAAGCTTAGCTGTGGCTTTTCGGCGTTGCAATAGGCCAACAAAATCTTCGTAAGAATCCTCGGAATCACCATAACCTTTGTATGCCGACCGTATTTTTTTACTGTTATTTTTGCCTTTAATGCCGAAATGATTGTTTAAGTGCTTTGCGAGTTTACTGTTTCCGTATGCACTTTCATGAAAAGCGACACCTAAAATTACAGAAGCGGGGACTCCTGTTTCGATCATCAATTGCTGCGCCATATCTTTATGTTCAGCAATGTAACTACTTGGTGAAAATTTTTGTGCGTACGTTGAGGTAGCAACAAATAAAATTAACAGTGCGGCAATGTAATTACCTAGTCCTGTCTTACGCATATTTTTCATTTTAGTTCAACAATTACTTTTTGCGTAGCACAAAAAGCCCGTCTCTAATCGGCAAGATCAGTTTCTCAACCCGATCATCATTTGCCAGTGTTTGATTCAGTTCCAGGACTGCTTTTGTTTGGTTGTCCGGGTTTTCTGCTAAAACCTTTCCCTTCCATAGTACATTGTCGATCAAGATCAACCCGCCTGTTACCGTTCGTTTTATAAGATGTTCGAAATAATACAGGTTACGCTTCTTGTCGGCATCGATAAAAACAAGATCAAAATTACCGTGAATTTCGTTCAGAACATCTGCCGCATCGCCTATATGATAGTTTATCACCTTGCTATAGGTCGATGCATCAAAATACCCCTGCACGCGCTCCTGCAGTTCTTCATTGATATCTATTGTATGGAGCTCTCCGCCTTCGGCAAGACCTTCGGCCAAGCACAACGTCGCATAACCGGTGAAGGTTCCAACCTCTAGTGCCCGCTTGGGACGAACTAGATGAGATAACATCGAGAGGACCCTTCCTTGAAAATGACCCGATAACATATGAGGCATCGTCTCACGTAGATAGGTCTCCCGAGCTATACGTTTTAAAAGCTCATTTTCCGGATCACATGTTCCTTCCAAATAGGTATTTAACGCATCCTGATTTTCAAACATCGTCACAAAATTAGAAAGTCAACTGGTAAAGCAAAAAAATTTAACAATTATTAAGTTCTTATCGCGCCCGGATAAAATAACAAAAAGCCCTTTAATTATGCTTAAAGGGCTCTTTTGGGTTGTTTTTTACACTAACTAAGCGTTGCGGTGATAAGGCGCAGGAATTCCGATCGTGTAACATCATTCTGGAAGGCACCCGTGAATGCTGACGTTGTGGTTACCGAATTTTGTTTCTGCACGCCACGCATCGCCATGCACATGTGCTTACATTCCATTACGACGGCCACCCCAGCAGGGTTAAGCGTATTTTGTATGCAGTCGCGAATCTCATTGGTGAGGCGCTCTTGCACTTGGAGGCGGCGAGCAAAGGCATCCACCACGCGTGGAATCTTACTTAGACCAACAATATGACCATTTGGAATATAAGCGATGTGCGCTTTGCCAAAAAAGGGCAGCATGTGGTGCTCACACATCGAATACACTTCGATGTCCTTAACCACGACCATCTGGCTGTAATCTTCTTCAAACATCGCTCCACGCAATATCTGCGCGGCATCCACATCATAGCCATGCGTTAGGTATTGCAGGGCTTTAGCTACCCGCTCGGGCGTCTTTATTAGCCCCTCTCTTGTTGGGTCTTCCCCAAGCGCTCGAAGTATCGTTGGGTAATGCGATGCGATGTCCTCGACATGTTTTTGATTATACTGATCAATTTTAATATACCCCTCTTGGTCTTCGCTATCCAAAGATGTTATCTTGCTCATTGTATTCTCGTATAAGGTAATTTAGAACCCGCTGCGTGGGCTCACTATAATATTAAATTTTCCGGTATCAATCCTCCAAACGGAAATGTTAGAGGTCCTAAATTATTCGCCGAAATACTCGACGTAGTTGTTTTCTGTTTCGGTCAGTTTCACACCATGTAATTGCACATTTTGGTCCTCAAACACTGGTTTCAACTCTTGGAATATTGCGATGGCAATCACTTCTGTCGAAGCCTTTTTGCCCTGCATAAAGTCAACGTCCAAATTGATGTTCCTGTGATCCAATTTGTTAACGACATGGGTCAATATAATTTGCTTCATTAGTTTCAGGTCAATAAGAAAACCTGTTTCAGGATTCACATGCCCCTTTACGGTCACAAACAATTCATAATTATGTCCATGCCAATTGGGGTTGGAGCAGTTCCCAAAAACCTCTTCATTTTTTTCTTGAGACCAGTCTTCACGATAAAGCTTATGTGCTGCGCTAAATCTTTCGCGCCTTGTGATGTAGATCATAATACAAAGATAGGTCATAAATATTAAATTTTAGTATCTTGATCGTTCAAACGCTTTTAAAGTACAATGGACATTTTAGTTGTGGCAGCCAGTAGGGACGAAATCGCGCCCTCGCTGGGCTTTTTAGAAGAACATAATACTCGCTTCCTTATTTCCGGAGTTGGTATGCTACAAACGGCTTTTAGCCTAGGGGCTGCTTTACAAGAAAAAAGGGCCGATCTAATTATACAGGTCGGTATCGGCGGAATTCTTGACCCGGCAGCGACGCTCGGCGAGGTCTATCAAATCACCCACGAGGAGATATTCGACTTTGGCGCCCAGGACCACATTGACTTTCTTTCGATGGAGTCTCTTGGCCTAGCCCGTGGCAGTTTTAGCCAGCGCATTCCTAGCGGCCTTGAGCTACCTTCATTACGTCTTGCCCGCGGCATCACCGTAAATACCGTTCACGGCAACCAGCAAAGCATACGTGCGCTCGCCAGCCGCTACCCGGTTGCCTTGGTGGAATCCATGGAGGGCGCAGCGGCTTTTTTTGCCGCCGAGCAGACGCAAACAGCTGTGCTGCAATATCGCGCGATCTCCAACTATATCGAGCCGAGAAACCGCCAGGGGTGGGCCATAGGGCCCGCTGTTGCAAACCTAAACAGGTTTTTACAACAATTCTTAAGTGGCATTGGCTAACAGACTAGGAGAAAACAAGATACGATCTTATTAAAATATGACATTATTCGTCCATTTTTGCACGAATAGCGTTACGAAATCTCAAGAAATAATAGTAGTTTTGCGATATTCAAAACAGACACAATTTTACAACTGATGAGAGAAATACAATTCAGAGAAGCGCTTCGTGAAGCAATGAACGAAGAAATGCGGAAAGATGATAAAATATTCTTGATGGGCGAGGAAGTCGCTGAATATAATGGCGCCTACAAAGTTAGTCAAGGCATGCTTGATGAGTTTGGTGCTAAGCGAATTATCGACACCCCTATTGCAGAGCTTGGTTTTGCGGGTATCGGCGTAGGTTCAGCGATGAACGGATTAAAGCCAATTATCGAGTTCATGACATTCAACTTCTCATTGGTCGCGATTGATCAAATTATCAATGCGGCGGCAAAAATCCGCCAAATGAGCGGTGGCCAATTCGCCTGTCCTATTGTTTTCCGCGGCCCGACAGGGAATGCTGGCCAACTTGGAGCACAGCACTCGCAAAACTTCGAAAACTGGTATGCGAACACCCCTGGTTTGAAAGTTGTCATTCCGTCGAATCCATACGATGCAAAAGGCCTTTTAAAATCGTCTATCATTGATCCGGACCCTGTAATTTTCATGGAATCAGAAGTGATGTACGGAGACAAAGGAGAGGTTCCTGAGGAAGAGTATTACTTACCTATTGGCAAAGCCCACACCATTCAAGAGGGCACCAATGTAACGGTCGTTTCTTTTGGTAAAATGGTTCCTCGCGTAGTGATCCCTGCCGTGCAAGAATTAGAAAAAGAAGGAATTAGTGTTGAGCTCATTGATTTACGCTCGGTACGCCCGATAGATTACAACGCAATTATCGAGTCGGTTAAGAAAACAAACAGACTTGTCGTCGTTGAAGAAGCTTGGCCTTTAGCGTCGATCTCCTCAGAGATCGCTTTTAAAGTACAAAAGGACGCATTTGACTATTTAGATGCACCGGTTATCCGTGTTACTTCGGCCGATGTACCACTTGGATACGCACCCACATTAGTAGAGGCCGCGCTTCCAAGCATCGCCAAGGTTGTCAAAGCCGTGAAAGAAGTTTCTTATTTGAAAAAATAAGCTGTTAACATCACAAAAAAGCCTTAACTTCTTCGCTAAGGCTTTTTTGTGGTATTCGCAAATGATCCCCAAGTTTCGAAAAATAAATAGCGGCCGCTCGGCGGATAAATATTTTCTCTTGCCTACTAATCCAAAATTTCGCTATCTTCACCTCGATAAACGAAATCCTAAATGAAAAATATTTTTGTAGCTGTAATTGCCTTTTGCACGGGACTCACGGTCCATGCGCAAGACGCTGTCGCGTTTAAACTTAACCCAGAAATCGGGAAAACACAACAATCGACAATTATCTTAAAGACGGACATCGACAGTCCGCAGCCGGTGGTCATCGATGTCAATATGAATGCGACATCCACACCAACAAAGATCGATGAAGGAAATATCGTCATTGAAACAATGATCAACAGCGTACAAATGGATATGCAATCGGGCATGGAGACGGTAAGCTATAGCTCCGAGCAAGAGGCTACCGATGAAACATCTCAATTAATAGAAAAGCAATTCAAACCACTTATTGGGCAAACAGTCACCGCATGGGTTAGCTCGCAAGGAAAAGCGGTAAACACCGTCCTGCCCGAGGTGGGCGAGAATACGCTTAGTCCCTCGAATTTCACGAGTCAATTTCTGGAGTTTCCAGATCATGCTATCCGACCCGGCGACTCTTGGGAAACATCAAATGACGTGCAGGACAATCCTGCAATAGCAAAAATGCTCCTTAAGAACACCTTTAAGGAGCAAACGGCAGAAGGCTACCTCATAACTAGCGTGGGCACGCTTTTCGACGAACAGGGAGCACAAAAAGGCGCCATGCAAGGGGAATTCCTTCTAGATACCAAAACGTTTATGCCTTCATCGAGCACATCTACGCTTGAGATGGAAATGGAGGGCACAAAGATCTCTGTAACGGTGGAAGTTGCAATAGATTAACGAGCACGCAATAGGCGCGTTTAATGTTTCATGATTACCCGGTACTTCCAGTCGGTCCCGCGAATAAATAATCCATAAAAAAACAGGGACCAAAAAATGGTCCCTGTTTTTTTTAATCGTTCATATTAAGCATTAACTTCCGATTGATATTGATCGGCAGACAACAACGCGTCCACATCAGCCGCATTGTTTAATTGTATGCGGATTATCCAGCCCTCACCATACGGATCGTTGTTGACTAGTTCCGGAGAAGCATCAATAGCATCGTTAACCTCTAAAACCGTGGCCGTAACAGGCATAAATAAGTCCGATACCGTTTTAACGGCTTCAACCGAACCGAATACTTCATTTGCTGCAACCTCGTCACCCACGGAGTTAATATCAACGAAAACAATATCCCCAAGTTCGCGTTGTGCGAAATCAGTGATCCCAATAACCGCTTGGTCACCTTCTACACGAACCCATTCATGATCCTTTGTGTATTTTAATTCTGCTGGAAAATTCATATGTCTTTAGTTTCTTCAAAAATATAACTATCCTTTGATATAAACAAAAATTAAAGATTTTCAGTCAAACGAGTGTTTAAAGTAAGCTTATGGGACTTATTGTGTATTTTTAGCGCATGAATCTGCAAATTGAAAAACTCTACACACTGTCCAAAAAACCTATGCGCCGAATTATTGGGTTGATGTCGGGCACTTCTTTGGATGGGCTTGATATTGCGCTGTGTACAATTTACGGCAGTGGCAAAGAAAGTAAGCTCCACTTAGAGAAATTCACTACACTGGATTATCCGGCAGATTTTAGGGATCGGGTGAGACAAGTATTTGCCAAACGAGAAATCGATCAACAGGTGCTTTGCGGTCTTCATGGGCAAATTGGTGTTTTACATGGCCAGATGGTAAACCAGGCTTTGTCTGGCTGGGACGTGCCCGCGCAGGATGTCGATTGTATTGCCAGCCACGGCCAGACCGTGTATCACGCACCTAGACACCTGACAAACGATATGCGCTTTCCCGACAGCACCCTTCAGATTGGCGAGGCCGACCATATCGCCTCAGCAACGGGAATCATTACGATCGCTGATTTTAGGCAAAAACATATCGCGCACGGAGGACAAGGGGCTCCGCTTGCGGTCTATGGCGACTATCTTTTGTTTTCCGACCCGGCAGAAAACAGGTTCCTTTTAAACATCGGTGGCATCTCGAACTTCACATTTCTTCCCAGTGACCAGAGCGACCAGCAGGCCTATGCGACGGACCTGGGACCTGGAAATACGATGATGAATCAATATGTCCTAGAGCAATACGGCTTGGAGATGGATAGGGATGCGCATATTGCGCGGAGCGGGACCGTCGAGAAGCAGCTACTAACAGCACTGTTAACCGAGCCCTTTCTCGATCAAAGTTTCCCGAAGACGACCGGGCCGGAGCTTTTTAACCTGGATTATTTAAAACAAGCACAAAGCCGTACCGGGCAACTCGATATTCCTAGCGAGAATGTCATGGCTACCCTCAACATGTTTTCGGCCTTAGCAATCACACAGGGTATAAAAAGAGCGGCAAAGGACATTGAACAGTATACGGTTTTCGTATCTGGAGGCGGTTTGCACAATGAGCTGTTATTAGAACACATCCGGGCATCGCTAAACGGAGCCAGGGTAACTACATTTTCCGAACTAGGTGTCAACCCCGATGCAAAAGAAGCCTGCTTATTTGCAATACTGGCCAATGAAACGCTTGCGGGCGCACCGGCCAACGTGTCGGCAATAAAAGATTCACCGGCAGTATGTATGGGTAAAGTGAGCTTCCCTTATTGATCGAGCGCTTGGTGTATATAGTCTTTAAACGGATAAAACCGGCTTGCAAACGAAACGACATGAGCAACGGAGTGCGCTGCGCAAAGCTCTGCATCACCGATCGGTTGGTAAAGAATGAAGCTCTTTAGTTTGAGAAGCTCGATGTTGGGATCATCAGCAGTATATCCAGCCGGTGGACGCTTTAGTTTATCTTCACTAGAGATGTCTGCCACACGCCAGCCCCCTTGCTTTAGCGCTTTGTCGAGATCACGCCGATTATAGTCGATCTCTTGGCGTATGGCCTCAAGATGAGCCTTCCCCGGTCTCCAGTACCCTGCAGCGATAAAGCTCTTTCCAGGCTCAATGTGGAAATAATACTCTGGCCCTTCAAGTTTGCGACCATCGATCGAAATTCCGGCAGCAAACCAGGTCTTATAAGGTGTTTTATCTTTGGCGAAACGGGTGTCACGATAAATGCGAAATAAACAGCGACTGGCCTGAATATCGGTATTAATATGGGGGTCAAATTTAGCTAGCTCGGCAATCAGGGCAGTGAGGTAATCTTTCACGTTCACGAGTGCATTATCATATTGCTCGCGCTCGTTTTGGAACCACTCCCGGTTATTATTGACCTGGAGTTGTTTTAAAAAGCCCATCGTTTGTTCCTGTATTCGCATTACGCAATTATTTTTAAAAAGATGAATACCAAAGGTGCGGCCATCAGCAAGCCATCGAACCGGTCGAGTAGCCCACCATGCCCAGGGAGGATATTCCCCGAGTCTTTAACGCCTAAATTCCTTTTGAGCATCGATTCTACCAAGTCGCCTAACGTGCCAAAAATTCCAATTATCAGCGCCATGGTGACCCACTGCGCGCTTGTGAGCTCGGAAAAATAACGCGCTAAATTAAGCCCTACAAAAACGGCAAGGATCACTCCACCAAAAAAACCCTCCCAAGTCTTCTTTGGCGATATCCGCTCGAAAAGCTTATTTCGACCAAAGCTTCTACCTGCCAAGTAGGCGCCGGTATCATTGGTCCATAACATTATTAAAAAGCCCAGAGGAATGAATGCATTATACGCCCCACCGATAAAACCAAGTGCAATAAAAAAAGAAAAAGGAACTGCCGTATATAATAGCCCAAATAGGGTGTAGGACACATCGGCAATTGGGTGTCCCTGTTTGCGAAATAACGCGAGTATATAGGTGAAAAGAACGAGTAAAACAGCCAATAATAGAGTGCTTGTTGGGAATAACTCAAGAAGCACGAGGCCCGTGATTCCCACCGCCAGCACGGAGCACAGCGGACCAAAAACCTGTAGAGGCCTGACCGATTCCGAGGCTACCATGCGGTAGAATTCAAAAGCGCACATACCGGCCATGGTCACAAAAAATGCCACAAAGCTATATGGGCTCCACAATACAACGCCGATAAGTATAACGATAAAAAAGAACCCGGTGATTGCTCTAGTCCTCATCAACAGAATCTATATCCGCTCCACCTAATACCTCGCGCGCCGCTTGCAGCTGTTCATGTTGAACATAAAGCTCAACTTTACCAAACTTAAACGAGGAGTCCTGTTTATTTATCAAGACACCAACAATACCATTTTCTTCCAACACTTGTTTTTCTAACAGCGCGGAGAGCTCATCTTCATGAGTATTCAATTTAGTCCAACCTTCAGGCATATTTTCTCTTTTTTTGTGAGTACCGATACAAAGCGATCCCTAACAGAACGCTCAAAATTAAGCTCCCAAGATACGCAATTATTGAATAAGAAATCCCATCGCTAACAAACTCAGCGTAACTCTTACCCTTACGTGCGTAGATAAAAGCCGCAACGACTACACTGGCATTATTTAAAAAATGAACAAAAATGGGCACCCATATGTTGCCTGTCCAGAATAATAAATAACCCAGAAATACGCCAAGTATCATACGTGGGAAGAAGCCATAAAACTGCAGGTGTATCGCGCTAAAGATAATCCCTACGACCCATATCGCCACATGCACGTTCCCAAAGACTCGGGAGAATATATGCTGCATAGCGCCCCGAAAAAAGAATTCCTCGGCAATCCCAGGGAGTACAGCAATAACCAACAGATTAAGCAGCAATTTGTCCACTGTATCCACCATAACAATGCGCGCTGTGAGCGCTGATGCTATATCCTCTTGGCTGCGCATCCACTCTTCGAGCGGCTTGAGCGCCCCTGGAAATGACATCTCCATGTTCCACTCGCCGATTAAATTCATCAGTGGAGCAAAAGCAACCAAGATCGCTGCCGCCACGACATAGTATCCCCAGTCCCAAACGCCTCGAGCGGGATACAATTGAACCTGTCTATTGGTCCTTTGCAGCCATAGAACAGGGAGCAGAAATGTCCCAATAGAGCTGCTCGCAAATAGGCTATATCGAAAAGCAGCACTTGTTTCCATAAGCGGGTTGATCCCTGAAAACAAACCGGACAAATCGCCGTTTAACAGTGCCCCAAACAGGATTACTAATAATTGAAACACAAATGTAGCCACAAAGCAGTAGAGCATTAAATAAAAAAAGTCGTGCCATGGGCTATGCCGTGCTGTTTGAGATGTTTCCATAGACTACTAATTTAATGTTTTCTGCAAAGATATACGCCGCAGCGGACAAAAAAGCTCGCTGCGGCCCGTATTATCGAACGCGAATAGGATCCTGCGGATCGACGAGATTTAAGTGCGGATATGTTTTTATCTCCTGCAGAAGATGCTCCACGGTGCGTTCGAGCTGCGGATCACGCCCTTCGAGCAGATCTTTAGGCATCTGTTCCACGAAGATATCTGGTGCAACGCCTTGGTTTTCGATAATGTAGTTACCTTTCAAATCAAAAACTCCGAAGTTTGGTGATGTAACCCGACCACCGTCAAGGAGCGGTGGATAACCCGATATACCAACAAGAATACCCATCGTTGTTCGTCCTATGAGTTTACCGAGCCCTTTGAAACGAAACATATAAGGCATCATATCACCACCCGATCCGGCATTTTCGTTAATAATCATTGCCTTTGGCCCATATATTCCATTTCCGGGTGTCGTAAAACTTTTGCCATCACGAATCTTCCAGCCGGCAATGAGCTCGCGGGAGAGCAAATCAATCACATAATCGGCCACTGATCCTCCTCCATTGTTCCGTTCATCCAAAAGAAGCGCCTTTTTATCCATTTGGGAGAAATAATAGCGATTAAAATAGGTGTAACCTTCTCGACCTGTATTGGGCATATACACGTATGCTATTTGCCCGTCGCTGAGTGCGTCGACCTTCTTGCGGTTACACTCTACCCAGTCCATCTTGCGAATACTAATTTCATCACCGAACGAGATCGGCCTCACCAGGAGTTCTCGAGCACCCTTCAAAGTAGGCGTATCGTTAACCGATAGAACCACCTGTTTATCCACGGTGTTCTCTAAAAGAGCGTATATATTCACTCCTTCATCCAGAGAAATACCGTTAACAGCCACGATATAATCGCCTGCAGTAACCTTCATTCCGGGTTCCGCCAAAGGCGCTTTAAAAGATGGATTCCAATCTAAGCGTGTATAAATCTTATCGATCTTGTAGCCGTTTGCTACGGCCTGCAGGTCGGCCCCTAACACGCCGGTGTTCACTGATGGGGTAGAGGGTTCATCACCCGGGTATATATAGTTGTGCCCAACAACCATTTCACCCATCATCTCGTTAAGTAGATAACCTAGGTCTGAGCGGTGCCCTACGTAGGGTAAGAATTTTGAATATTTGGCTTTCATCGCCGGCCAATCCACGCCGTGCATGTTTTCTACGTAAAAGAATTCACGCTGCATATTCCAGACTTCGTTAAACACTTGTGTCCACTCGGCTTGCGGATCGACAAGTTGCTTCACGTTTTTAATCTCGACCTTCCCGGCTCCTGGCGCAGGCTTTTGTCCGGCATCCACGATAAAATAGTCCTTTCCCGTGCCGTATATCATTTTCTTGCCGTCGGCGCTTAGCGCAAAACCAGAAGCATTATCGACCAATGTTTTCTCTTCGAGCTTCTCTAAGTCGTACACCCCAATTTCTCTTCCGCGCTTAAAAATAAGCTTACCTTTCACCGAACCCTCCAGGGTGTAGTAACCCGGACGTAGAGGAAGTGCGAGGATACGATTTGCGATATTTCTAAAATCTACTTTTGTCGGCTCTTTTTTATCTTTTTTGTCTCCTTTTTCCGTCTTTTCGTTCTCTTTGGTCTTTTTTGCTTTATCTTTTTTATCCGTGTTTTTCTCCTCTTTGTCGTTTTTTTCGTCTAATTTTTCTTCATCACTTTCGCTTTTTAATAGCGAGGGGCTTTCGCTTGAAAGAATGAAAGCATATACGTTATAGTTTACATTCTTTTCGTACGCTGTCATGTGAAGACCCGAGTTTGTTAACCCTTGGTTGGTACTTGCATTAAAAAACAAGTATTTGTTGTCCTTGGAGAATGACGTTCCACTAACGGTACTCATGCCGTCGGTAATCTGCGTTTTGTTTCCCGAGGAAAGATCATACATAAACAAGGTGCGTACGCCGTTGTTTCCACTTTTTATATACGCGATCCAGTTGGAGTCGAATGACCAGCTTGGGCTAAAATGATTAGACGTGCGCCCGGTCGTTGTGCTCAGCTTATCATCATCCACCAAGGTAACTTTCTGGCTCTGTATGTCCACATAGTATAAGTTTAAATGCACATCATTATAAACGAGTTTCTTGCTGTCTGGCGACCAGGTGGGGCTGTTGTAGAAAGCCGTCTTGCCAAGCGAAATATAGACCGGATCTTTCTTGGCAAACTGATCACGGAGCACGAGCTGGTAGGTGCCGTTTTTATCCGATATATAGGAAATCCACTTGCCGTCGGGCGACCATTGCGGGTAGCGCTCATGCGAACCTGGAGAAAGCGAAATATTACGCGCATCACCCTTCTCTTTAGGGACGGTAAATATCTCTCCCCGATTTTCAAAAAGAGCGCGCTGCCCCGTTGGCGATATTGCAAATGCATTGATATCTTTACCCATCTCGATATAATGGGGCCGCTTATAGAGCGCATCGTTGTGCACAGTAATAGACAGGGTGTTCACCTTTTTTGTTTCGGTGTTTAAAAGGTGTAGTTTCCCCTTGTATTCAAAACAAAGCTCCTGGCCGTTTCCATTAAGAGTACGCACGTCGAAATCGTTGTAATCGGTCAGCTTTTCCAAGGCTTTACTTCGAACATCGTAACTATAAATGTTAACCGTTTTTTCCCTATCGGATAAGAAATATACTTTATCTCCTAGCCAAACCGGTTTCACGTCGTTGCTATTCTCCCCAGGAACAGCCTGAACCTCCTTGGTATCGGTATCGAATATCCAAATCGATGGCATACCTCCTCCGCGATAGCGTTTAAAGGCCACCCGGTCGCGTTCGGTTGGATCCGTGTTTTTGATATACGCCCAGTATCTTCCATCTCCAGAAGGACTCCCTTGCGTCGCCTCGGGCATCATTAACGGTGTTGATTGCTTGGCGTTGATTGCCGATTTGTAAAGCCTGCTTCCGAGTGAATAGGTAAACTCTCGAGTGGTGGTAAAGTATACCTCGGCGTTATTTAGCCAGCCTCTTAAAATGTCACTCGCCGGGTGATAAGTCACACGAACGGGACTTCCACCGTAGATGGGCACGATATAAACGTCCGTATTTCCGTCGTAATTTCCCGTGAAAGCGATTTGCTTTCCATCGGGGGAAAACATTGGGTTTTGTTCCACTCCGGGATTTGCTGTTAGCCGGCGCGGGTGTTGACCGTCTTTATCCGCTATCCAAATATCCCCGGCATATACAAAAGCGATGTGATCCGCGCTTACACTGGGGTTTCTTAATAATAACGTCTCCTGCTGTGCGTACGTATTACTCGTAAGCAGTAAACCTACGAAAGAAAACAAGCCGCATAAAAAAGAAAAATACTTATTCATAAAATAGTTAAAATTAAATCTAAAAATAGGTTTTTTTAGGTTTAGGGTTCCGAAAAAAAGGTAACAAAATAGGCGCTATACATCTCTATATAGCGCCTCTTATACTTTTTCGGAAATTACTGCAGATTACTGATCTCCGGAAACGATTCCTTCGTCTACCAGCACGCGACCGCAATGCTCGCAGATGATAATTTTTTTCCGTTGACGTATCTCGGATTGCAACTGCGCCGGAATCTTGTTAAAACAACCCGAACAGCTATCACGCTCGATCGATACAACAGCTAGTCCATTACGAAATGAACCGCGTAATTTGTTGTACACTTTTAACAAACGCTCATCAATTTTCTTGACCGCTGAATCGACTTTGCCTGATAAAGAATCTTCTTCTTTCTGCGTTTCAGAAGTAATTGTTTCCAATTCTTTCTTCTTCACATCGAGCTCGTCTTTGCTGTAACCAAGTGAAGTGTTTGTCGATTCGTAGAGCTCAGTTTTGTTTTTGATTTCAAACTCTGTCTCGCGAATACGCTTTTCACAAACCTGAATTTCCAACCCTTGGATCTCAATTTCTTTCGAAATTGCATCGTACTCGCGGTTGTTTTTCACTTCGTTAAGCTGACCTTCGTATTTCTTGATCGCTACTTGCGAATCTTTGATCAAGTTTTTACGCTTTACGATAGAATCTTCCAGGTCATCAAGATCTGTTCTAATTTTTTCGATACGTGTATCAAGACCCGCGATTTCGTCCTCAAGATCTGCAACCTCAATAGGCAACTCGCCTCGCACTTGACGAATCTTATCAATCTTCGTATGTATGGACTGCAATGCCCAAAGTGCTTTTAATTTTTGTTCTACGGTTTGTTCCATTAACTGTAGTAATTTATAGGATTTGTGTCTATTTCTGTCAATAGGACAGCAAAGTTAACAAATTTTTTCCGGATTATATCCATTAATAAATCTTGTGTAAATTGTTCACTTTCAAAATGTCCGATATCGGCAATGATTATTTCATCCTGGGCATCAAAGAACTCGTGGTACTTATAATCCGCGGTAATAAATATGTCTGCACCGGATCGTTTAGCCGCCTCCAGCAGGAAACCTCCCGCCCCACCACATACTGCGACGCGGCTGATCATTTTACCCAGGGGCTTAGTATGGCGGATCACCTTTAAGTTAAGGCGTTCTTTGATATACGCTAAAAATGCTTGCTCGTTCATTTCTTCGGCGAGGTTGCCTATCGCTCCAGCGCCTACTTGATGCAGCGCGTTTTCCATTTTAATGATATCGTAGGCTACTTCTTCATAAGGATGTGCGGCGTACATTGCAAGGATAATTTTTCTTTCACGATCTGCCGGATAAAGCACTTCGATCTTCGTCTCTTCCACACGTTCCTGCTTACCTATAGCACCTATTGTTGGGCTTGCGCCCTGTTGCGCGCGAAACGTCCCATAACCGGCCGTATTATAACTACACTGATCGTAATTGCCAATGCCTCCTGCACCAGCGGAAAACAAAGCCTCTCGAACGACCTCGACATGCGTGCGCGGAACATATACGGCGAGCTTTTTTAATAAACCTTGCTTTGGCGCTAATACGGCATGGGATTGCAGATTTAGCTTTTGGGCTATTTTACTGCTTACGCCGCCGTAAATGTTGTCCAAGTTCGTATGTATTGCATATAGCGCTATATTGTGACGTATCGCTTTTATAAGTACGCGTTCAACATAATTTTTTCCGGTAAACTTCTTTAACCCAGAAAAGACTATCGGGTGGTGGGAAATAATAATATCGCACCCCTTATCTATTGCTTCCTGCACGACCTGTTCGGTACAGTCTAACGATATGAGTGCCTTTTGGATTTCGTCCTCGGGAGAGCCCACGAGCAGTCCTGAGTTATCGTACGATTCCTGATAGGCTAGGGGCGCCACTTGTTCTAAATATTCCGTTAATTCTTTAATCTTCATTTTTACGACTTTGATCAATATAATCTTTTCCGTAGGCCTTTATATGCATCTTAAGTAAACTACGATATTCACCAATTTTTATCCAGTAGGTCACAAAATAAGCAATATTTAATATAAAGGCTAACATCAATATAAAAGGAGGTAAAGGGATGTTCCTTATTAAGAAGGTCCATGCAAAAAGCATTCCCCATTTTTGAGTGGGCCGCTCTTCAACCTCTACCTTTCGGTCATAGAATTCATTATTTAACGAATCGGTCAAGCGTCGTACCACCTCGAAATTCCAATAGATGTTAAAAAAGGGAACGGCAACAAACCAGGCCTGGTTCGGTAAAATATTCTGATTTTCTTTTTTTATAAGTTTTAACGTACTATAAATGGTATAGCCAAAAAAGATCCCTATAATAATCATAATTATGCCGCCAACAATTGCATATTGCAGCATTTCTTGCGTCACTTCTTCGGATAGCATTTCAAACATTCAGTATGATTTAATTAGCGTTTACATATAATAAAAATATCGTCGGTTTCTTATGTAGATCCGGCTTCTTATCTTTCCAATTCTTTATCGTATAGGTACGAATATATTCATCCTTGCCCGTTACATTACAGGCAATACAGAGTTTAGTTTCCGCCTTACAACTTTTTAGTAGCTCATCGAGCAACGCATTATTACGAAAAGGTGTTTCTATAAATAGTTGTGTTTGGTCCTCACGCTTTGCTTGTGATTCAAGCTCTTTTATTTTTGCCGCTCGCGCCTGTTTGTCGATGGGCAAGTAACCATGAAAAGCAAATTTTTGCCCGCTGAAGCCCGATGCCATTAGAGCCAGTAATATCGAGCTGGGACCTACCAGCGGAACCACGTTAATGCCAAGCCTGTGTGCTGCAGCGACCACTAATGCACCTGGGTCTGCAACCCCCGGGCATCCGGCATCGGACATCAAGCCCATGTCTTCGCCCAATAGGGCCGCCCGCAGAATCTGCTTATAGTCTACTTTTTCACGCGCATGCTTACCATAATCGTGCATGATAAGATCTTGTTGCGGAATATCTAAGCCGGTCTGTTTGATAAATTTACGTGCCGTTTTCTCATTTTCAACCACAAACTCGCGGAGATTCAAAAGCACCGTTCGGGAAAATGAGGTATAAGATTTATGTTCAGCTTCTTGGGCTAACGGTACGGGAAATAGATATAAAGTTCCTAACGGCATAGCCAAAAATACTAAATATTGCCTGTATTATCAGTCAGTCCTAGGTTTTGACTAAAAAAGAAATTTGAGTTCTCAAGATTATTTGATAATTTGGCCCTGATTAATAAGGTTATTATCAAATGACTACACAAACTACAGCGGGTGTCAAAATATCGGTAGAGGTAGTCTACCAGCCCGAGTATTCAAATCCCGAAAAGCAACACTATATGTTTTCATACCAGATTACCATTGAAAACATGAGTGAATTCACCATTCAGCTTGTTAACAGACATTGGGACATATACGATACATCCGGCGAACTACGTACGATCGACGGCGAAGGTGTAGTAGGACTCCAGCCTGTGCTGGCCCCGGGGGAGGAACACCAATATGTTTCGGGGTGCAATTTGAGCAGCGAAATTGGGTATATGAAAGGAAGTTATGAGATGGTCAAACAGGTCGACGGTAGCATTTTTGAAGTTGAAATTCCAAGATTTGAACTCATCGCAACCTTCAAGCTTAATTAGTTTTTTAATCCCTAGGTAAATTAATTCGCGAATAGCTACTCAAATCGCGATTACCACAAATATTTACTTATTTTTGTCCTTGCATAGTTATATCCGTTCCATACTGAAATTTGGAACCGAGAAAGGGCTTTTGGCAAAAAAATACTTTCACGCTAAAAAAAGAGCTCCTCGGATATAAAAACAGCATTTTTTATCATAAATAATTGATTTACAATTAATTAAAGTTATATAGTGAGTATATTATCAACGGAACAGGTTAGTCATTCCTTTAATGATCGTTGGCTCTTCAAACAGCTGCATTTTGGACTTCAAAAAGGAGACCGCGTAGCTCTTGTCGGAATCAACGGAACAGGCAAAAGCACTCTTTTAAAAATTCTTGCAGGATTAGTCATTCCTACAGAAGGAAAGGTGGTAAGTGAGAAGGGTATCCGTATTGGTTTTTTAAATCAAGAGCCAAATTTCACAGGACTAAAAACTGTTAATGATTTTATATACTCTACCGACAACGAGCAGCAGCAACTGATCAAAGAATACGAAGAGTTGCTCTCCATGGAAGAGATTGATCAAGATAAATTGGGTCAACTAACCGAGAAATTAACGGCGATGGAAGCATGGGAATATGAGCATAATATTAAAACAATTTTAAATCGCTTACAAATTTCCAATTTCGAACAAGACATTCACAGCCTATCGGGGGGACAAAGAAAAAGACTTTCCTTAGCCAAACTACTTATCGACGAACCGGACATTTATATTCTTGACGAGCCGACTAACCACTTGGACATTGAAACAATCGAGTGGCTCGAAAAACTGTTAAAAACAGGAAATAAGACGGTGTTACTTGTTACCCACGATCGTTACTTTTTAGATAATGTCTGTAACGAAATAAGGGAGCTCGACCGTGGCGAAGTTTATACATACAAAGGTAATTATACCTATTTTTTAGAGAAAAAGGCAGAACGCGAAACCATAGATGTTGCGATGGCAGATAAAGCTAGAAACTTACTTCGTCGCGAACTTGAATGGATGCGCCGTCAGCCGAAAGCACGAGGAACCAAATCAAAATCTCGCATTGAAGCATACTACGATCTAGAAGATAAAGCAAAAGGGCCAAGTAAAAATGAGAGTGTAAAACTGTCGGTGAAAGTAGCACGACAGGGTTCTAAAATTTTGGAACTCGATCATATAAGTAAAAGCTATAACCAGCAGAACTTAATTGAAAATTTCAGCTACACATTCAAAAAATTCGATAGGCTTGGCTTAGCAGGAAAAAACGGAACTGGAAAATCTACCTTTCTTAATTTAATCACTGAGCAAATTAAGCCAGATAGCGGTCAAATTACGGTTGGGGAAACCACCACATTTGGATACTATAAACAGGGGGGACTCGAATTCCAAGACACGGATCGCGTGCTCGATGTCGTTAAAAATATAGCGGAATATATAGAGATGGCCAACGGCGACAATCTTACGGCCTCGCAATTACTGACGTTATTTTTGTTTCCACCAGAAAAGCAATTTAACATGGTAAGCAAATTAAGTGGGGGCGAAAAAAAGAGACTCCAGTTAATGCGGGTACTGATGAAAACGCCTAATTTTCTAATTCTCGATGAACCGTCCAATGATTTAGATATCGACACTCTAAATGTACTAGAAGAATTTTTAGAAAACTATCCGGGTATATTAATATTGGTATCTCACGATAGGTACCTAATTGATAAACTCACCGAACAACTATTTATTTTCGAAGGGGAAGGAAAAATCCGCATATATAACGGAAACTATGCGGACTACAAACTTGAACTCGAGACAGCACAGAAGGAGGGGAAGGCAGCGACTAAAAATAAAGAGAAAGCGCCTGCTCCGCAAGAGCCAAAGTCAACCGAAAAAAGGAAACTTTCCTACAAAGAGGTTTTAGAATATGAGAGCTTGGAAAAGGAAGTTGAAGCGCTTGAAGAAAAAATAGAAAAGATTGAAGCTGAGATCGGCGAACAATCGGACTACGAAAAAATAAATGAGCTCGCAGAAGAAATTCAAAAGCTTAAAAAATCATACGACCAAAAATCCGAACGCTGGATTGAGTTGGCTGAATTTGTTTAACGTTTCACGTGAAACTCAATAAAAAACATAGTTTCACGTGAAACCCATTTTAACAACAATGTTTAAAAAATATAATGTAATCGTGGTTGGTGCCGGGCACGCCGGATGCGAAGCAGCAGCAGCCGCGGCAAATCTAGGATCTTCTGTGTTATTGATCACCATGAATATGGGTGTGATTGCACAGATGAGTTGCAACCCTGCAATAGGCGGAGTCGCCAAAGGACAAATAGTTAGAGAGCTTGACGCAATGGGTGGATATACCGGAATCAACGCCGATAAATCCACGCTCCAATTCCGCATGCTCAACAAATCAAAAGGTCCCGCAATGTGGAGTCCTAGATCGCAAAATGACCGAATGCGTTTTGCGGAAGAGTGGCGATTAACATTAGAGTCACTACCGAACCTCGACATGTGGCAAGACACCGTTAAAGAAATAATTGTCGAAAATGAACAGGCTAGAGGCGTGATCACCTCACTCGGAATCCGAATAGAATCAGATGCCGTGATTCTCACGAACGGCACATTTTTAAACGGATTAATACATATAGGCGAAAAGAAATTTGGCGGAGGGCGTACCGGAGAAAAATCCGCTACAGGTCTAACGGAACAACTCGTGTCGTTAGGTTTCGAATCTGGACGAATGAAAACCGGAACACCTCCCCGGGTTGACGGCCGATCGCTTAATTATTCCGTAATGGAAGAACAGTGGGGTGATGAACAAGCCGGGCGATTTTCATTCACCGATGTGGAAATTCCAAAACAACAGCGCTGTTGTTGGATAACCTACACGAACGACAAAGTCCACGAAGTATTAAAAACTGGGTTTGATAAATCACCGATGTTTACCGGAAGAATCAAAGGACTTGGTCCACGATACTGTCCCTCAATCGAAGATAAAATAAACCGTTTCGCCGAACGCGATCGTCATCAAATATTCGTCGAACCAGAAGGTTTCCAAACCGTCGAAATATATGTAAACGGATTCTCTACATCCCTTCCTGAAGACGTCCAACAAAAAGCGCTAAGGTTAATACCGGGATTCGAAAATGCAAAAATGTACCGACCGGGATACGCGATCGAATACGACTATTTCCCTCCGATGCAACTTGATTTGACCCTTGAAACTCTCCGTATAAAAAGCCTATTTTTCGCTGGGCAAATCAATGGGACCACCGGATACGAAGAAGCCGCGGCACAAGGCTTTCTTGCTGGAATAAATGCACACCAGCGAATCAACGATCAAAAAGAATTAATTCTGAAAAGATCCGAATCATACATCGGTGTACTGATAGACGATCTTGTAACAAAAGGGACCGATGAACCGTACCGCATGTTTACCTCACGTGCCGAACATCGACTACTTTTACGACAAGACAATGCCGATATAAGACTTACACCTATCGCCTATAAACTGGGTCTAGTAGGGGAGGATCGGTTAGAAAAAGTAAATAAGAAAGTCGCGAACTCAGACAGCATTGTTGCCTATTTAAAAAAACAGAGCATCAGTCCAGAAACAATCAACCCGGCGCTTGTCGAACTCGGTTCATCTCCGATCAATCAAAAATTAAAACTCTACAATATCCTCACACGACCGCAAGTTACTATGGAAGATTTAGTAAAAGTAGATCCAACGCTCAAACAATTCATCGAGCCGTTCGATTTGCAGACCATTGAGCAAGCAGAAATAAAAGTGAAATACGACAGTTATTTCGAAAAGGAAATGGAGATCGTGACGAAAATGAAAAAGATGGAAGACAAAGAGATCAATCCAGATTTTGACTATAATACAATCATATCGTTATCAATCGAAGCAAGAGAAAAACTACTTAAGGTGAAGCCCCGGACCCTAGGACAAGCGTCGCGTATTTCCGGCGTTTCACCATCTGATATCAGTGTTTTAATGGTTCATATACGTTAATTAACTGATTTACAACTTGTTAAAACAAATAAAACAAAAGCTAAAATAAGGCCGTCTAACGAACTATCTTCAAGAACATGAATAAAGTATCCGAAAATAATAAAAGCTCCTTAAATCGCATAGAAATAAGAAAAATGCAGAAGGTCGTATTATTCTGCTTTATTCTCCTTATTTCTGTGACGCTAATACGTTGCGCGAATATCCAGGCACCGACAGGTGGTCCCAAAGATTCCTTACCGCCAACTTTGTTAAACGAATCCCCTACAAACTTCAAAACGAACTTCACAGAACGGGAGATCACCTTGGAGTTCGATGAATATATTAAGCTCAACAACCAATTTAAAGAATTTAGCATCAGTCCGGATTTAGAAGAAATCGTTGACTACCGCGTCCGTAAAAAACGACTCGTCATCACCCTTCCAGATACGCTAGCGGAAAACACGACATATACGATAAATTTTGGAAAAGGACTGGGCGATTATAACGAGGGAAATCCTATACTCAACTACAACTACGTATTTGCAACAGGTCCGGAGCTCGACTCCCTAACCATAAGTGGAAAAGTCACCAATGGTCAGACCAAATCATTTGATCCCAAGAAGGACGAAAACATTAAAGTAATTCTAATACCTATCTCCCAAGACTCGATCTTCGGAAAAAAGAAAGCGAGTATATTTACAAATGTCGATACATCGGGTAACTTCAAATTTCAAAATTTACGCGAAGATCAATACCGTATTTATGCGCTCAAAGAACAAAATAACGACCGAATTTTTAACGGCCGAGAAGAGTGGATCGGTTTTTTAAATGACAGCTTGGACCTAAAAGATGATATCTCGGCCATCCATCTAGAAATAACAAAGGCATTTCCAAAAGACTTGCGACTATTAGAAAAGAAAATAGAACCTCAAGGTAGCATCCTACTCACGTTTAATAAACCCGTTGAAGAACCAGTGACAAACATCTTGTTTCCAGAGGGACTTAACGAATCCAAAATAGAAAGACTTAATCCTACCAGCGACTCGCTAAGAATATACATCGCAGATCAGGAACTAGATTCCATAAAGATAGAAGTTGCGTCAAAACAAGGAATAGTAGATACAAGCCTAATCCGAGTAACAAAGAATATAAAGTGGGAACGTGACATAAAACCCCAATTGAACATTACAAACAAAGTGGATCGTACGCGGCATATTACACTTACTTCGACAACACCTATTTCTTCGGTCGACAAATCAAAAATAATCATCACAGAAGATTCCGTTTCACGACGTAATTTCCAACTGGAACAGGATTCAGTAAATCAGGAACTCTACCATATACGCTACAACTGGAGACCGGCAAAAAACTATGAACTTGTTATCCAAGAAAATGCAATAAATGGACCTTTTGGTGATACGAATAATGAGTTTAAGAATAGTTTTACGCTAGATGAATCCGATAATTATGGCAACATCAATTTCACGTTAACGGGGCTAGACAGCACGATGAACTATATTGTTGAGCTCATTGATGAAGGTAAAGAGAAAGTCTTCGACAGGCGCTTTATTACTGCTGAAAATGCTTCAGTAGCCTATCAAAACTACCCTGGAGGAAAATACTCTATACGCGTAGTGTATGATGAAAATGGTAACGGAAAGTGGGATCCGGCAGACGTGTACGCTAAACAACAGGCCGAAAATATTTGGTACCTAAACAAGACTTTTACAATCAGGGCAAACTGGGACCAAAATGACACGCTAGCCATCCCCCCAGTTGAAGAAAAATAGTCTACCTTATTAATCCATCGGGTCGGTAAACCACGAACTATACTCTACATAATTGTGCGGTAGCTCTTGAAGCATCGCCAACTGATTCTGCGTCAAAGGTTTGATTTTTTTCGCCGGAACGCCTGCGTATAAATAGCCCGACTCCAGCACCATATCTTCTAAAACAACGGCACCCGCTGCAACAATAACGTTCGATTCGACAATAGTACGATCCATCACGATGGCTCCCATCCCAATTAATACATAATCATGAACGACACATCCGTGTATAATCGCATTATGCCCAATATTTACGTAATTACCTATATCCGTACCGTTTCTTTTAAAGGTGCAATGAATCACGACACCATCTTGAATATTTGTAAATTCACCAATACGAATATAATTCACATCTCCACGAATAATAGCATTAAACCACACCGAACACTTATGTCCAATACTAACATCCCCGACTATGGTAGCATTATCGGCAACAAACACATCTGAACTAATTTCAGGAGCAACTCCCTTCACGGGCAAAATCAACGCCATATTATAAAACTGTATCTACTAACTCGTCGGCCTTTTCCGGAAAATCCGTCGTATAATGTAATCCCCTACTTTCTTTGCGTCCGGTTGCCGATTTAACAATCAAATAAGCCACCTGAATAACATTTCGCAATTCACAAAGCTTCACAGAAAGCTTTGTGTTTTTATAAAACGATTCGGTCTCTTCGTAAAGAAAACCCAAACGACGCATCGCGCGATCGAGTCGAAAATCAGATCGGACAATACCAACATAATCGCTCATCAATTTCTGCGTTTCTCGTAAGTTATGGGTAACTAAAATCTCTTCATTTAATAACTGTACCTTGGATTCATCCCACTCCGGAATATCCCTCGCAAAAGACAAAGAGTCAATAGCGCCACGAGCATCTTCAAAAATCCGATGCGCGTATACAACCGCCTCTAATAAGGAGTTCGACGCTAATCTATTAGCGCCATGCAGACCGGTCGAAGAACACTCTCCACAGGCATAGAGATTCGAAATAGAGGTACGTCCATCTGAATCTACCATAATCCCCCCGCATAGATAATGTGCAGCTGGCGTGACTGGAATAAAGTCCTTGGTCATATCCAACCCTATCGACAAGCATTTTTCATATATGTTCGGAAAATGCGCGATAATGTCAGCCATCTTACGGTGAGTAATATCTAAAAACACATAATCAATACCTGAGCGTTTCATCTCATTATCTATTGCTCGAGCAACAATATCACGCGGGGCAAGCGAACCTCGTTCATCATACTCTTCCATAAATGACTCCCCATTCACACGCCGCAAAATCCCACCAAAACCGCGAACGGCTTCGGAAATTAAGAATGACGGCGACTCTTTGGGATTATAAAGGGAAGTGGGATGAAATTGGATAAACTCCATATTCCGTACTTTGCCCTTAGCTCTATACACCATCGCAATACCATCACCGGTGGCGATTGTAGGATTGGTAGTACTGGCATATACATGTCCAGCCCCACCAGAGGCCATCAGCGTAACTTTACTTAAAAACTTTTCTATATGACCAGATTTGCAGTTTAGCGCATAAAGTCCGAAACATTTGATATCAGTCGTACTTTTATCAACGTGCACACCTTGATGATGCTGTGTTATGAAATCAACGGCAAAATAATGTGTAAGTATCTCTACATTTGGGTGCGCATGTACCTGTTCGAGGAGCGCCCGCTCAATCTCATACCCGGTAATATCCTTATAATGTAAGATTCGATGTTTGGAATGTCCTCCCTCTCGAGCCAAGTCATAATGGTCCTCATCTACCTTATCGAAATTAGTGCCATACGATATTAGCTCTTTTATGCGATCCGGCGCTTCCTTAACAACGTTTTCCACAATTTCGCGGTGGCATAATCCATCACCAGCTACCTCAGTATCAAATATATGCTTATCGAAGCTATCTGACTTATCCACAACTGCGGCAACTCCACCTTGCGCATATTTCGTATTAGACTCATCTTCGTTAGACTTCGTAATAATCAACACTTTACCTAATTTCGCCGCCTTTAATGCAAAACTTAAACCGGCTATACCGGACCCAATAATTAAAAAATCTACCTCTCTGTGTGCCATATTCTAATCGTAAATAGCATTGCTGCTAAACTCTCGTTAACAAATTAACAAAATATGTGGAAAACATGTATATAAACGGTGGACTAAAATGTAAAACTTTATTAGTTTCCACAATTATGCGATGGAAAGCTAAACTCGTGTTCATAAATGATGGTAAAGTAAACCTAATATTAACAAATTGTAAACTTAAAAGAATTCACAAAAATTTATGGAAAGAAAAAAAGGTATAAAATCATTTATCTGAATATCAGCCCAAACAGACTAATTTAATGTTAATAAATTGTTGATAACCGGTCATAAATGAGAACTGCAATGAGAAAGTAAGTAACTTATCCCCATTTTCCACACACTAATAAACAATAAGATTCTTTATATAAAAAAAGATTATTATTTATTGAAAAAAGAGAATGTGGAAATCGTCTAATTTTCTTTGTCTACATTTGTGCTATGAGTTAGTCACGTGAAACAAGAAATTTAAGAATAGACGATTATGAAATAACAAGTAGGATTTTATTTTTATACTGATAATCAGTACACTATAAATAAATTATTGGAAAATTCGAACAAATTAAACGGTAAATGGTTGAGTTGCAATTTATTAAAAACAGGGTTCACTTTATCCCCGAATTGTAAGATTCTGACCGATTCCTGGGCCAGTCGAAGGGCATTAAATCGAGACCTTTATGGCGCTCATATTGATTGATTTAACGGATGATATATTGGGCGATAAACGTAATATTTCGCCGTAAAAACAGTTCGAAGTTTCACCTGGAACAAAGTCATTTAGAAGACCTTTGGATTTCTTTGTTTACTTTTGTAATAGAGCTAAGTCAAAAATATCAATTAGGTTTAGAATACGAGTAGAGATGAATATAACTTTTGAAAAAGACCTTCAAGCGAAGGGGTATATTGATGAACCAATTGACCCGACGCTAGATATTGTTGCAGAGATTAACCGACTTAAGAAAGAGAAAAATGCGGTAATCCTTGCACACTACTACCAAGAATCGGAAATACAAGATATTGCCGATTATATTGGCGACAGTTTGGGTTTATCCCAACAAGCAGCAAAAACAGATGCAGAGATGATTGTTTTTGCTGGCGTGCATTTTATGGCCGAAACGGCAAAAATATTGTCACCTTCGAAAAAGGTATTGTTACCGGATTTGAAAGCGGGGTGTTCATTATCGGATAGCTGCCCGCCCCATTTGTTTGCAAAATTTAAAGAGCAGTATCCCGATCATCTAGTGATTACTTACGTGAACTGCACGGCGGAGTTGAAAGCGTTATCTGATATCGTATGTACATCATCCAATGCTGTTCAAATTGTACAAAGCTTACCGGAGGATCAAAAGATCATATTCGGCCCGGATAAGAATCTAGGTGAATATGTAAAAAAGAAAACCGGACGTGATCTTGTATTATGGAATGGGGCTTGTATGGTACATGAAATTTTCTCACAGGATCGGATTCTTGATTTGCGTAATCAGTTTCCAAATGCTAAATTTATTGCACACCCTGAGTGTGAAGACCATATTTTAGCGCAAGCCGATTATGTTGGCTCCACTTCGGGAATGTTAAAATATACGATTGAAGACCCTGCTCAGCAATTTATCGTGGCGACCGAATCGGGAATTTTGCACCAGATGCAGAAATCGAGCCCGAATAAAATGTTTATTCCAGCACCGCCCAATAACGTTTGTGCTTGTAATGATTGTCCGCATATGAAGCTCAATACGTTAGAGAAGCTTTATAATTGCTTGTATTATGAACAACCAGAAGTTGATCTTGCGGCAGACGTTATTCAAAGCGCTAGAAAGCCAATAGAACGCATGCTTGAGATTTCAGAACGATTTGGTTTATAAAAAGAAAAGTAAATGTTTGATAACAAAGAAAGAACCAATATTAATGAATTGGGTGAATTTGGACTAATCTCTTACCTTAATAAAGCTGTGGAGATTACTGAACCCTCGACAGTGAAGGGGATAGGTGATGATGCCGCGGTGCTGGATTTTTCCGATAGTAAGACGTTAATCTCAACAGATCTTTTGTTAGAAGGTATTCATTTTGATTTACGTTACGTGCCTTTAAAACACCTTGGGTACAAAGCTATACAAGTAAACTTAAGTGATATATACGCAATGAATGGTACGGCATCACAAGTAACATTCTCTATCGGATTGTCTTCAAAATTTCCACTAGAAGCCGTAGAAGAAATCTATGAAGGTGCACTGATAGCATGTAAAAAGTATAATGTGGACCTAATCGGTGGCGATACTTCAGCCTCGGTTCAAGGGCTTGTTATCTCTGTAACAAGTATCGGCTACGCAAAAACCGATAAAATAGCTTACCGCTCAGGTGCAAAGCAGGGGGATCTATTATGTGTCAGTGGCGATCTTGGAGGCGCTTACGTGGGCTTACAACTTTTAGAACGAGAGAAACAGGTATACTTAGAGAATCCAAAAATTCAGCCCGATCTGGAAGGTAAAGATTACATTGTAGAAAGGCAGTTAAAACCAGAAGCTCGTAAAGATGTTATCGCGTTATTTGAGGAATTTGGAATACAGCCAAATGCAATGATTGATGTATCGGACGGTCTTGCTTCGGAAATAATTCATATCTGTGAAGCATCGAACGTTGGATGTAAATTGTATGAAGAGAAAATTCCAATTGATCCGATGACTTATGATACGGCACGAGAGTTTGGTTTGGACCCAACTATTTGCGCATTAAATGGTGGCGAAGACTACGAGTTGCTTTTTACAATCCCACAAGAGCAATACGACAAGGTTAAAAATCAGCTCGATATAACAATTATTGGATATATCACCGAAAAAAATGCGGGAAGAGATATGATATCAAAATCAGGAAATATACATCCTATTAAAGCCCAAGGTTGGAACGCCTTTAAAGAAAATGAATAGTGTCGTTTAGCACGATAAATTCTGGTCTCTGACCGTAAAGCGCATTACAGATGTGGCAAGAAGGTACTTATTCAGGGTAGCTTTTTTTTTTAGGAGATAATTAACGTAGTATTCATAGCTCGATTCGATGAGTAGGTGGGATATATTCTAGCTCTGCCAGGGGAACTCTTATCTCAAACCGATTGATAATCTGAATGGTTCTTTCTAATTTTACAAGGAAACAACCAATTTTAGGCAGATGAAAGAACCATTATGGGTACCCAAGCCGGCGTATAGCGAGCAGTCCGCTTTATATGAGTATGGGCAGTATATTGCGGAAAAGTATAATTCATCATTTTCGAGTTATGACCAAATGCATCGATGGTCTACCGATAACCTAGCGCGTTTTTGGGAAAGCATACTTGATTTTTTTGATGTAAAATATTCCGGTAGATATACAAATGTGTTTTCCCATCGCGACAATGGTAGCGATTTCACCGATATAGATTGGTTTTCTGGCCTATCGCTAAGCTATAGTGAGCATATATTTGCAGGTAAGGACCCTACTGCCATTGCAGTGAAGTATGCGGATGAAGAATGTACCTATCGTGCTTATACCTGGGCTGAGATTTCAAATATGGTTTACTGTTTACAAAACTACATGAGAGATAATGGTGTATCCAAGGGAGATCGTGTGGTTGGTTTACTTAATAATACGGTTGAAACGCTCGCCATATTCTTAGCGGCCAATTCTATCGGTGCTATCTGGTCCTGCTGCTCGCCGGATTTTGGCGATAAAAGTGTCGTTGAACGTTTCGGTTTGATTCAGCCTAAGATGCTATTTATCGAAACGTCGTATCAATATGGAGGCAAAGCGTTTAATAAATCTTCCACCTTAACGCATATTTTGAACGAAATTGATTCGATTGAAAAATCTGTCGACATTAATAGTAAGGAATGGAGCGAAATCTTCGTTCATTACCCCAACGGAGAACTATTGTTTGAACGAGTCGCTTTTGATCACCCGATATGGATACTTTATTCTTCGGGTACTACGGGTATACCTAAAGCTATAACACACCGCACGGGCGGAAATTTAATTGAACATCTAAAGGCACTTAGCTTACATCAGAATGTACAGACGGGTGAAAATTTCTTGTGGTATACGACAACTGGATGGATGATGTGGAATTATGCGTTGTCTTCGTTATTGTGTGGGGCAACTTTATGCCTTTACAATGGGGCGATAAATCATGATAATCATCGCACTTTTTGGAATTTTTTAAAACGTGGGCAAGTCGATCATCTTGGTGCTGGAGCTACTTATTTTTCTTCGATACATGAGCTGATCATCCGGGACTACCAACCAAAAGTTATCGGATCGACAGGGTCGCCTCTAGCGGAGAAAACTTTTGATAATCTACATGGCAAGTTTCCACAAGCCCATATTATTAGCCTTAGTGGCGGGACGGATGTTTGTAGTGCATTTCTTTCCGGGTGCCCTTTACTACCCGTATATCGCGGGGAAATACAATGTCGTACACTGGGTTCGGATATTGTAGCATATGATGAAAAGCAGCGTGAAGTCCTCGAGGAAGTGGGCGAATTGATCATTAAACAGCCGATGCCGGCCATGCCGTTATGTTTTTGGGGCGATAAGGGAAATAAAAAATACAAAAAAAGCTATTTTTCGACCTACAAGGGGGTATGGAATCACGGCGATTGGATTGAGATAAACAGCCGTGGAGGTATTGTGATGCATGGAAGGTCCGATTCTACATTAAATAGAGGGGGGGTACGCATCGGAACAGCGGAAATTTATAACGGTTTACTTTCTGTAGCCGGCATTACCGATAGTTTAGTTATCGTAACCGATGATTCGCTGGATATTGCTCGGATGATACTGTTTATTCGGATTGAGCCGGAAAATACAAGCAGTTTTGACGATGTAATTGAAAGGGCAAAACAGGCTTTGCGCACGCAGTATAGCCCAAGACATGTACCGGATCTTTTCTACCAGGTGCAGGATATTCCGTATACCCTTAGCGGGAAAAAGCTTGAGATTCCGATAAAGAAAATATTTTCTGGTATCGATCCTCAGAGGGTTGTTAGCGCGGATATCATGCGCAACCCGGCTTCGCTCGAAGAATATATTGGTATTTACCGCGCGCTTGGCTAAGTTTGTATCACGCCAACTTTATAAGACTCACTTAGGGGTTGATGGTTCGCTGCTTCTATGCCCATGGAGATTATTTTTCTTGTCTCTAGTGGATCTATTACGCCATCTACCCAGAGCCGGGCAGCAGCATAATAAGGGCTAAGTTGCTTTTCATATTGATTTCCAATTTTCTTTAGCAGAGTCGTTTTCTCTTGCTCACTCAGGGTAATATTTTGTGCTTTAAGGGTAGATTCTTGTATTTGCAAAAGGGTTTTTCCTGCCGAGGCACCACTCATGACAGCCATTTTTGCCGTCGGCCATGCATAAATCAAACGTGGGTCGTAGGCTTTACCACACATAGCATAATTACCTGCTCCATAACTATTTCCTACAATAAAGGTGAACTTAGGCACAATAGAGTTGGCCATTGCGTTTACCATTTTGGCGCCATCTTTAATAATCCCACCCTGCTCGGAGCGTGAGCCGACCATAAATCCCGTTACATCCTGAAAGAATACAAGCGGAATTTTTTGTTGATTACAATTCATAATAAATCGAGCGGCTTTGTCTGCCGAATCCGAATAAATTACTCCTCCCATCTGGAGTTCATTCACGTTGCCTGGCTTTTTAGCTTTAACGATTTCACGCTGATTGGCTACGATGCCTACAGCCCAGCCATCGATCCGTGCCAGCGTGCATATAATAGTTTTACCGTAGTCTGTTTTATATTCTTCGATCGACCCTTTATCTACGATCGCTTTTAGAAGCTCCCGCATGTTGTAGGGCTTTAGGCGGTCTTGTGGTAAATAGGAGTAGATAAAGTCGTTGTCATATTCTGGGGGTAGTGCTTTTACTCTTGAAAAATTAGCGTGCGAGCTCGATCCGAATTTGTCGACAATATTTCGAATAGCGTGTAGACAGCTTTGATCATCAGGAAACTTGTTGTCAGTAACGCCGGAAATTTCGCAATGCGTTACCGCGCCGCCTAATGTTTCATTATCGATGTCCTCACCAATCGAGGATTTCACGAGATAGGACCCTGCAAGAAATACCGAACCGGTTCCTTCTACGATGAGTGCGTAATCGGACATGATCGGCAGGTATGCTCCACCGGCCACGCAGGGCCCCATGATAGCGGATATCTGCGGAATTCCCATTGCCGATATTTTAGCATTGTTTCTGAAAACACGACCAAAATGTTCCTTATCTGGAAAAATTTCATCTTGCATGGGTAAATAAACGCCTGCCGAATCTACCAAATAGATGATAGGAATATGATTTTCCATCGCTATTTCCTGTGCGCGAAGGTTTTTTTTTGCCGCAATGGGAAACCAGGCGCCTGCTTTTACGGTCGCGTCGTTTGAAATGACCACGCACAAGCGATCTGACACATAACCTAAGACCACCACTACGCCACCGTTAGGGCAGCCGCCATGTTCTTCATACATATTATCGCCAGCAAATTTACCAACTTCAACGTAGGGTCTATCGGTATCGAGTAAGGTGAATACACGTTCCCAGGCCGATAGTTTACCTTTTTGTTTATGCTTATTTAGTTTATCAATTCCGCCTCCTAAATGGAGTTTTTCGGTTTTCTGTTTTAATTCGGTTAATAGTTCTTGCATGATCTAGTTTTTTTATAAACTTGATAATTTATAAACGATAATTGTAGTAAAAAATACAATTATTTTAAAATGTGAATTGTTTTTTATAATTTTCGTAAATCAGTTATAAACATACAAAATATTATGTTACAAATTTACGAAAATGAGCAATTAGCTTTGGTTCGTCAGAGCGTCAAAGAGTTCGCTAAGACCTACATTAAGCCACATATAATGGATTGGGATGAGCGTCAGCACTTTCCTGTGGAGTTATTCAAACAATTGGGTGAATATGGTTTTATGGGAATACTAGTACCTGAGGAGTTCGGCGGTTCGGGGTTGGGGTACCAAGAATATATTACTGTTTTAGATGAAATTTCTAAGGTTTGTGGTTCTATAGGTTTATCGGTTGCAGCGCATAACTCGCTATGTACAAATCATATTTTATCGTTTGCTAGCCAGGAGCAAAAACAAAAGTATCTTCCTAAGCTAGCTACCGCAGAATGGCTGGGCGCTTGGGGGTTAACAGAAACAGAATCTGGATCTGACGCTGGCGGCTTGTCAACAACTGGCGTATTGGAAGGCGATTATTATATCGTAAACGGCTCGAAAACTTTTATCACCCATGCCATTAGCAGTGATGTGGCTGTCGTTATGGTTCGCACGGGAGAAAAAGGCGATAAAAAAGGGGTTACAGCGTTTATTGTTGAAAAGGGCATGCCCGGATTTTCGGCAGGTCAGAAGATTGATAAGTTGGGTATGCGCGCTTCGGAGACAGCGAGCTTATTTTTTGATAACTGTAAACTACATAAAGATCAAGTTATCGGCAATCCCGGCGAGGGCTTCGTGCAGGCGTTAAAGCTTCTTGATGGAGGGCGGATATCTATCGCCGCATTATCGCTGGGTATTGCCCGCGGCGCGTATGAATGCGCTCTTTCTTACGCTCACCAACGGAAGCAGTTCAACCGGAAGATATTTGATTTTCAGTCGATCGCTTTTACTTTGGCGGATATGGCTACGAAGATAGAGGCTTCCGAGCTCTTGGTTCGCCAGGCTGGTCAGCTGAAGGATGATGGTATAACGATGACCAAGCAAAGTGCAATGGCTAAACTCTTCGCATCGGAGACAGCTGTGGAGGTGTCTAATGAAAGTGTGCAGATACATGGAGGATATGGGTTTACCAAAGATTTTCCTGCAGAAAAATATTTTCGAGATGCTAAATTATGTACCATAGGCGAGGGAACCAGTGCTATTCAACGGATGGTGATTTCGCGAGAAATAGGAAAAGATGTCAAATAATCAACCGGTATTCCTTACAGATTGTCCCAGGGATGCTATTCAAGGAATGGACAAGTTCATCCCCACGGCCAAAAAGATAACTTACTTGAATGCGCTAATCGGGTCGGCGCTTTTTGATTTTATAGACTTTGGAAGCTTCGTGTCTGCGAAAGCTGTTCCGCAGCTACGCGATACCGAGCAAGTGATTGAAAGTATTGAAAAATCAGCGTCTACTAAGTTAATAGCGATCATTGCCAACGAGCGGGGCGCCTCCATGGGGGCTGGTTTTAAGAAAATTGACTATCTGGGCTATCCTTTCTCTGTGTCGGACACTTTTCAGCGGCGCAATACCAATCGTAGTATCGAGGAATCGTTTACTTCGGTTCGTGCTATTAAAGACATTCTTGACAAGTCGGTCGGTCCAGAATTGATGGTCTATATTTCGATGGCATTCGGTAATCCTTATCAGGATCCCTGGCATGAGGATATTGTGTTGGGCTGGATGGAGCGCCTTAAAGGGCTTGGTGTTCGTAAGTTCTCTATTGCCGACACCACCTCAGCGGCCACGGCCGAGCAAATAGGTATTCTTTTTAACCGTATCTATGCGCAGTTTTCGGATTTGGAGTTGAGTATTCATCTGCATAGTGACGCTCGAGGAGCAGCGCAAAAGATTGAAGCTGCATTTCAAGGTGGATGCCGTATCTTCGAAGGCGCGGTGTTGGGGTATGGTGGTTGTCCTTTTGCACAAGATGAATTAGTCGGTAATATCCCTTCGGAGCTTTTAATACATAAATTTAAAAGTAGTCAGCAGTATAAGGTACAGTCTATAATTACAAATTTTAATGATATGATTTACGATGCAGTATAAGTATATACGGTTAACAATTGAGCAAAAGCTAGCCACCCTGACCTTAGCTCGAGCAGACAAACGTAACGCTTTCACACCTTCTATGATTGATGAGATTGCCCATGCAATAAACCGGATAAACCAAGATCCGCACGTGAACGTTGTTCTATTGAATGCTGAGGGACCTGTCTTTTGTGCGGGTATGGACTTGAAGACGTTTGAGGACCCCGAACTAGACGTGTTGAACGCGGGGATAAAACATGATGACCGCTCGTTAGGAGACGTGATGCAGGGGCTTCTGAAGCCATCGATAGCGGTCTTGCAGGGTGATGTGATTGCGGGCGGGTTTCTGTTTATTTTAGGCTGTACCTACGTACTGGCTGCAGAACATGTTCGCTTTCGACTGCCTGAACTTAATTTGGGAATTTTTCCTTTTCAAGTGATGGCAAGCCTCGCGCGGGTGATGCCCCAGAAAAAAGTTTTGCAACTTTGTTTAGACACCAATTATTTTGATGTGCATAGGGCGATGCAGCTCGGAATCGTTGACGGGATATATGAGCAACAGGTCGTCAATCAAAAGATTAAATATTTTCAAGAGGTTGATGTGGCGGTGGTGATGGCCGGTATTAGTGCATTGAACGAACTAACCGCTATAAGCCCTAGTGAGCAATATGAGTTCCTTAAACAGCGGCTAAACGCGCTTAAAATCAAAACTGATAATAATAAACTTAGTTGAGAACGGTTTTCTTTTCAATCCAGAAGTTGTTGTACCCCGTACCTATTTCAATTTCTAAGAGTTTTTGTTGAAGCATTTCCAGTACGGCCAGGAAGTTGTAGACGAACTGCACTTTATTTTCCGAATTCATTTTAATTTGATGGAAATCAATCTTGCTGTTTAAGGCAATGAGATCGAAAAGTGCTTTCTTTTGCTGTTCGATGGTATAGGGGTATTTGACAACCGTATGGGTAACTTCTTTTATACGATGGGTAAAATTGAAAATTAATTTTTCGTACACCATAAGTAGCTTGTAGAGGTCAAACGTATCGAGATGTTCTTCTGCATTGTTTTTTTTACGGGCAATGGAATTGTCATATTGCAGATTGGCGCGGGCGTGTATTTTCGTACGAGCTTCCTCGTAATGTCGGAGATCTTCACAAATTTCCTTAAATTGCTTGTAAAGCAAAAGTTTTTGTGTTAGCTCTCGTTTGAGGTCAATTTCATTTTCTGCCTCGTCCGTTTCCGGGCGAGGGAGTAACATTTTAGCTTTAATGCGCATTAGCGTTGAAGCTACGAAGATAAATTCACTAGCTAGTTCAATGTTTAGCGACTGCATACGTTGAAGGAATTCGAGAAAATCGTCTGTGATTTTAGAAATAGGGATATCGTGAATATTCAATTCGTCACGCTCGATAAAAAATAAAAGTAGATCAAACGGTCCCTCGAACTGTTCTAGTTTAATCTCGTAGGCTTCATTCTGCATATTCAGTTCAAAAATAGTTATTTGTCAAGGACTAAAAAAGGTTTTATTTTGAGATTTTTTTATAAAGTCTAAACTTTTATTTAAATAGGATGTTCTGTATTTTACTGAATAAGTCGTTAATTTGTAACTTATTTATATGGGAAAAGATATGCAAGTAGAGGCAGGTCCATTGTTAAAGAATATACACTATCCGGCGGAGCTACGCCAGTTGAGCCCTGCTCAGCTGGACGAATTTTGTCAAGAATTACGCCAGTTTATCATCGACATTGTGTCGGTAAATGGAGGACATTTCGCGGCAAGTTTGGGTGTTGTTGAGTTAACGGTAGCGCTTCATTATGCGCTCAATACACCGTATGATCAAATTATATTTGATGTCGGGCATCAAGCATACGGACACAAGATTTTAACCGGCCGGCGTGATTTTTTTCATACCAACCGGGTGATGGGTGGTCTTTCGGGCTTTCCCAAGCGTAGCGAGAGTGAGTACGATACTTTTGGGGTAGGACACTCTTCCACGTCTATTTCAGCAGCGCTCGGTATGGCGGTTGCTTCGGTATATAAGGGTGAGCGGGATCGACAACACGTTGCCGTTATTGGTGACGGCGCTTTGACCGGAGGTATGGCATTTGAAGCGTTAAACCATGCGGGGATAGAAAAATCCAATTTGCTCGTTATTTTAAATGATAACTGCATGTCGATTGACCCGAATGTGGGGGCGATGAAAGAGTATTTGACCAGTATTACGACTTCAAAATCTTACAATAGATTTAGGGACGACTTAATAGGTGTGCTTGCTAAGATCTCCAAGAACGGTCCTGATGCATACGGCTGGGCAAAAAAACTAGAACAAAGTATTAAGGGGACACTGCTTAAAAGTGCGAATCTTTTTGAGTCACTTAACTTTCGCTATTTCGGCCCTGTCGACGGACACGACGTGGTGAAGCTTACCAAGACGATTGAGGACCTTAAAAATATTTCGGGGCCAAAGCTGCTACACGTGGTCACGGTAAAGGGCAAGGGCTACGCGTTAGCCGAGAAAGATCAAACCAAATGGCATGCGCCGGGACTATTTGACAAGATAACCGGAGAGATCAAAAAAAATAACTCGCAAAAGCCCCAGCCGCCAAAATATCAAGATGTTTTCGGGCATACGTTGGTCGAGCTTGCGCAGAATAATGACAAGATAATGGGGATCACCCCAGCTATGCCGTCCGGCTCTTCGATGAACATCATGATGAAGTCCATGCCAGACAGGGCCTTTGATGTAGGTATTGCCGAGCAGCATGCGGTGACTTTTAGCGCGGGTTTAGCAACCCAAGGTCTGGTACCATTTTGTAATATCTACTCCACCTTTATGCAGCGCTCTTATGATCAAGTGATCCACGACGTGGCTTTGCAACGTCTGAATGTGGTCTTTTGTTTGGACCGGGCTGGAATTGTGGGGGCTGATGGGCCAACGCACCATGGGGCATATGATATCGCCTATATGCGATGCATACCGAATGTTGTGGTCTCCGCGCCGATGAATGAGGAAGAGTTACGTAATTTAATGTATACCGCACAGCTGCCCGACCAGGGACCATTTGTTATACGATATCCACGTGGTAAAGGTATTATGGTGGACTGGAAGCGCCCTCTAGCAGCTATTGAAGTTGGTAAGGGACGTAAAATCCAAGATGGCGAGGATCTGGCGATATTAAGTTTTGGAGCAATTGGCAATGAAGCGACCAAAGCTATTCAGCTTTTAAATCAAGAAGGCATCCATCCAGCGCACTACGATTTACGTTTCGCAAAGCCCCTTGACGAGTCATTGTTACACGAGGTCTTTAAAACATACGATAAAGTAATTACCCTGGAAGATGGCTGTTTGATGGGTGGGGTTGGTTCGGCTGTTCTGGAATTTATGGTTGACCATAAATATTCGGCGCAAGTCTTGCGTCTGGGTATTCCTGATGAAATAATTGAACATGGCGAACAGGGCGAGCTTTGGAAACTTTGTGGTTATGATGCCGGATCTATTGTGGAGGCATGTAAAAAACTAACCCGAGGAATCAAAACTGATTCGCTCGTATCGTAACAAACTGAGGTCGAAAATTTAAAGGGAAGAATTTAACAGTTCTTCCCTTTTTTTTAGCTTTTAAAACATGTATATTTAACAACGTAAAACGAGCAATAGTTTTCCACACCCACTAACCGAAAAACTGTTTTTCGATCAAAATGCCTCATGAGAAGTACTATAAAATGCTGTTGTTGAAAAGTATTTATTGGTTGATTTTTCCAGCCTATAATTAGCTGTTTTTTTATATAAATACCTGATAATTAAGCGTCTTGTATTTATTTTAAATTTAAGTTTTTTAGCTCAATATTTTTTGTGATCTTCGTCTAGAGAGAAAGTTTTAAACAATTTTTTGTCAAATATTGGTTTTCAAGTTATTAACAATTTTAGAATGGAAAAAACGTGTACAAGTGTTTGGAATAGCTGTTTGCAGATTATAAAAGACAACATTCCTGCGCAAAGTTTTAAGACCTGGTTTGAGCCTGTAAAAGCGGTTGGTCTGAACGGAAACGTTTTAACGATTCAAGTACCATCAGTGTTTTTCTACGAGTGGCTCGAAGAACATTACGTAGGCATACTTCGGAAGACTATTAAGAAATTTTTAGGAGAAGGAGGGCGTCTAGAGTATAACATCATCGTAGATAAATCTTCTGCAAATACACCTTACACGACCAACATTCCTTCGAATGGAAATGGTGCTGAAGGTAAAAAACAATCTATTCCTGTACCTGTTGCTTTGAACAAGAATATTAAGAATCCATTTGTTATTCCTGGATTGAAGAAGCTACAGGTAGACCCTCAACTCAATCACCACTATACCTTTGATAATTTTATCGAAGGAGAGTGTAATAGATTAGCGCGTTCAGCGGGATTTGCCGTAGCAAATAAGCCGGGAGGTACCTCCTTCAACCCATTGATGCTGTATGGTGATGTGGGATTAGGGAAAACACACCTCGCCCAAGCAATCGGTAATGAGATCAAAAGGAACTTACCCGATAAACTTGTCATTTATGTTTCTTGTGAAAAGTTCTGTCAGCAATTCGTAGATTCATTAAAGAACAATACGATTAATGATTTTGTGAACTTCTATCAAGCGATGGATGTGATTATTATGGACGACGTGCATAATTTTTCGGGGAAAGAAAAGACCCAAGACATTTTCTTCCATATTTTCAATCACTTGCATCAGTCAGGGAAGCAGATTATTTTGACTTCAGACAAACCACCTAAGGATTTGTCAGGTTTGGAAGAGCGTCTATTGAGCCGTTTTAAGTGGGGTTTGTCTGCAGATATCCAAATTCCGGATTTGGAAACCAGGATGGCTATCTTGAAAAAGAAAATGTATTCCGACGGCATCGAGTTGCCGGATAATGTGGTAGAGTATGTCGCTACGCAGATCGACAACAGTGTGCGAGAGTTGGAAGGGGCAATGGTTTCTTTACTAGCCCAGTCGACGCTGAATAGAAAAGAGATTGATATCAATCTTGCGAAATCGATGCTAAAAAACTTTGTGAAGAATACCCACAAAGAGATTTCGATGGAGTATATTCAAAAGTTAGTATGTGAATATTTTGAAGTACCCGTGGAGATGGTTAAATCTAAAGTTCGCAAGCGGGAAATCGTGCAGGCTCGTCAAATATCGATGTATCTCGCAAAAAATCACACGAAATCATCGTTAAAGTCGATCGGGAGCTTCTTTGGTGGTCGAGATCATTCGACAGTAATTTATGCCTGTCAAACGGTTGAAGATTTAATCGAGACGGATAAGAAGTTCAAGACCTACGTGCAAGATATCCAGAAGAAACTCAAGACGTCCTGATAAAGATTTATTTTTGAATGGAAAAAGTGCGAAACCGATATAATGTGTTTTGCACTTTTTTTATGCGCCATCGTTTATTTAACGCTACCGGTCTGGACGAATGTTTTCCAGTTCTGCGTACTAAACGGGCACTAATAAGAAGGAGCGTAGAAGGATACTAATATGGCCGCGCATCCTGCCGCACTATTGCGGTAAGGTCCCTAAGCAAAGAATGGAATGTCATGCTTAGCCGGAGACAAGGTCAAGGTATGGTACAAAAAAGTCGAGGCCTAATTAAAGACCTCGACGCGTATTATATTGTAACTAAATTTGTGAAACTTTCCTTACAATGCCCGATCGTTACGGTTGCATAGGCTGAGCAGGTTGCTGTGTTGGCTCCATTGGCTGTTGCATCGGCTGTGCTGGTTCAACGGGTTGCGTACCTGGTTCAACGGTTGGCGTCGGCATTTGTTCTTTTGGACGCTGCGATATGTAGCTTTCAAATAACGGTTTTTGCTCTTCCGTTAACGCTTCGGCAACTTGTGCATCAGTGGTCGACTGCTGCTTGTTTAGGGCTTCTGAAAGCAATTCTGGTGATAATGTAGCATCGGATTTGATTGCTTCTTTTGCTTTATTTCCATCCACCAATATTGGTAATATTTCAGCTGACTGATCTTCAGTAAGTGTCAACGCCGTCGTAAGCGTCGCTGTTTCTTGTTTTGCTGCTTCTTCAGGATTCGACTGCGCGAATGTTAGTGTTAGTGCACATAGTAAACTTACACCTGTTAAAAATAATTTTTTCATGACTTTTTATTTTTAGTTTTTAAATTCAAACGTTTTATTTCGTTTTTGTATCTATATAACTCCGGTTGAGGGTGATTTGTTGTCTCAATTGTATCATATATGTTACAATTTAACAAACATTAACAATCGTATGGAGGAGTAAATACATGAAAAAATGGACTGAATAGGCTTAAAAGGGTTTTTTGCGTGTTTTTAGTCAAAATGGGACTAAACAATTTTGTGGCAGCGATAAGGGGTATGCTAACTGGGTAGCGAGAGAAGGGGCGCTAACTTTGTATGTTAAAGGCTCGTAATAATAGGGAATCAAATAGCGCCTGCCCTCCAAATAGTATGCGCTGCTCGATAGGAACGGTATATACTGGAAATGTATTAATGAATGATTCGGGAAGCCTCTGATAGTCCTTTTCGGTCGTGATGATGATTTTATCGTCGCATTTAAGGGCTGCAAAGTCTGTTTTTATTGCATCTAGATCGGCTGCGCTAAAGGTGTGATGGTCCTTGAAATTGATATGCGTTAGTTGCTGAAGATGGGAGCTTAAATGATCGCGTAAAGGCGCTGGCTTTGCGATACCGGTAATTAGCAGCGCTTGATAAGTACTAATCGCGGCAAGTGGCAGGGCTTGTCCTTGGCTATTTTGGAGCTGCTGGTAGCTAATGGCGGAAAAAAAGATGGGCGCCGTAGTGTACTGTTGTAGCTTCTGCTCAATCAAGCGCCGTATCTTCTGATCGGTTCGGTGGGGACATTTTGTAACCACGATAAGGGACGCTCGTTTACTCTCGAGCAGGGTATCACGAAAATTTCCCGTTGGAAGCGGAAGCATAGGCTTTAGCAGCGACTTATAATCAAAGAGTAGAATTGAAAAGCTGGGTTTCAGCGCGCGATGCTGATAGGCATCGTCAAGCAGTACGCCAGAGCCGCTGGATCCAATTTTATTTAGAGCAAATACTCGGTCTTCGCAAACGTATACTTGCGTGCTTCCAAATTTACGTTTAATTTGTAGGGGCTCGTCTCCGACCAGCGCTGCGCTATCGTGGATGGACACCTCGCGAAACCCTTTTGTCTTACGACCGTATCCGCGGCTAAGCAGCATAATATCTTTGTGGGGATTAATGAGGCGTAATATATATTCAGCCATCGGGCTTTTACCGGTGCCGCCCACGGCTAAGTTTCCAATCACTACAACAGGAAATTTGAAGGCGGTGCTTTTGAGTAGTCGCCAATCGTATAACCGATTACGCAACCACATGATCAGCGCATAGATAATGCTTATTGGGAATAGGATTATACGTAGCAGGCGTATCATTACTTCTGAATAAGTTGTATGCCTACGTCGGTGATATCTCGGAGTGGGTTTTCGCGCATATTTTGCTCGATACCGATTGAATATATTCCTGTGTCGGGGAAGATGTAGTTTTCTTTTAGTAATATTTGATTTTCATACAAGTTCCCTGCGCTCCTTCCGTTCCAGCGGCCATCACGATGGGCAAGAGACAACTCGTGTTTGTATGTTGTATCCAAATTATTTGGACCTTTTTGATGGACTAAGATCGATAGGTTGGAATAATTGTATTCGCCAGTATGACGTATATTCACCCAGATATCGAAAGGTCTGTTTTTATCTTTTATAGGAATATCGAAAGTGGGAATTTGTGCGTATGTCCATGCACGCTTGTCGATCGGTTTGTTAACCAGGTAAAAGATGTCGCTTGTGCAACACGCGAAAAGAAATACGGATAAAAGACACCAAAAAAGTCCTCTCATGTTGTTCTTTTGAATATAATTTAAGCGCACAATCCACCCTCGTTATAAAATCAAGGGTGGATTGTACGTGTCTTAAGCGTTCGGCTGGCCCTTGCTGTTTCCTTCGTTACCGCGATTACGGTTTCGGTTACGATTGTTGCGTCGTTTATTAGGAGCACCACCTTCGGTTGCGGGCTTTGCTGCTTCTTTATTATCGCTTGGTTTAGCACCTCGAGCACGGTTCTGGCGTGCAGGCCTATTCCTGTTTTGATCTTTATTTGCTGCTGCGGGTTTGTTTTCCGAGGATTTATTCTCGGTGGAGCCTTGAGCATCCTTTTTGCTTCTTGGTTTTTTGCTGCGTTTTTTGCGCTTGTTTTGTTCATCCAGACGCGTCAGCGAGTCTTGGCCGACCACATTTTCGTAGTCAAACGATACTGGTTTTTCCACTTCTTCGGGCTGGAAGCTAGCGATAAGGTCACCAACTTTTTTACCCTCTTTGTTTAACGCGGCATATTCTTTTACCTTTTCAACAGGAATCGGAATCCAGCTTTCGGCACCCGTATAGGAGTACCAGAGGATCTTTTTGAAAATATCTGTTTTTTGAAGGTATGCTGTGCCGACCTCGGTATCTAAACGGTCTACGTTATTTGGAATATCTCGAAGAGCATCCATGTAGCTGTCTAGCTCGTAGTTTAAGCAGCACTTGAGTTTACCACATTGACCAGCCAGCTTGAGGGTGTTCAAGGATAGATTCTGGTAGCGTGCTGCAGAAGTAGATACCGTCTTAAAGTCTGTCAACCACGTCGAACAGCAGAGCTCACGGCCACAGGAACCTAGACCCCCCAGACGGCTTGCTTCTTGGCGCATACCAATCTGGCGCATTTCGATACGAATACGAAATGATTCGGCCATCCGCTTGATGAGCTCTCTAAAATCAACGCGTCCATCGGCCGTGTAATAAAACGTTGCTTTGGTTTTATCGCCTTGATAGTCCACGTCCGAGATCTTCATCGAAAGGTTGAGCTCCAGCGCAAGGTTACGTGCGCGGTGCATCGTTTCCCACTCGAGGTCTTTCGCCGCGTTGTATTTGGCAATATCCGACTCGTTCGCTTTACGGTAGATCTTCTTTTCTACCGCATCAGCTTTCACATTGTTTTTCTTAAGCTGCAACCGCACAAGTTCCCCCGTTAGGGAAACATGCCCGATATCGTAGCCGCCTGTTGATGGCTCGACCGCAACCATTTCTCCCATCTCCAGATAAAGGTTATCTGTGTTTATAAAGAAATCTTTGCGTGATCCTTTGAAACGGACCTCTACAACGTTAAAAGGTTTATAGTTAGATGGCAAATCCATATCGGAAAGCCAATCGTATACATCTAATTTATTACATCCGCTAGTCATGCAAGAGCCGTTATCTTGGCAACCTGCAGGGGCTTTTCCTTCAGTAGTTGTTGAACCACTACTGCACCCACCTCCGGATGAGCAACTGCCACATCCCATATTACTTTACTTTATATATTGAGTCCCTTGTGGGAACGTTTGATATTTAAATATTAAAACTAATTGCAAAGATACGTCTAAAAATAATATTTTAGGGTTCGCATTGCGTTCTACTTTATAATGGGTCTGTTCGAGTAAATTGGTAGCTTCCCTAAGTTGCGCTAAGGTGTAGTTTTCGCTGAATTTACGTACGAATTCCTGTTCCTCTCCCTGTAAAAGTACTAATTGCTCTAGACCCTGCTGCATCAAAATAATCTGACGAAACATGTTGATGGCATAAAGTAAGAAATTTTTCTGGTTTTCTCTTCCTAGTTTAGGAAAGTCTGCATCACAAAATTGGATGATGTTGAGACCGGAGTCCGTAACAATGAAACGTAACCACCCGATTAACAGATTGAAAAAGGGGTTTTCATCGTGCTCTATTAAATTTAATGCTGCTTGTACATTTCCGTCCGCGATAAAGGCTATTTCTGTCGCCCGGGGGGCGGGAATCCCTTTTTGTTCGGTGAGGAACGTAAGCACCTCGTTGTGTGGGAGTTTTCCGATCTTTACAAGCTGCGTACGAGAGATAATCGTGTTGAGTATGCGGTCCTGATTCTCCGAGACTAGTAGAAACAATGTTTTCTCCGGCGGTTCTTCAATCAGTTTAAGCAGGGCATTCCCTTGTATATCTAGATATTCGGGAAGCCATAATATAAGTACTTTGTAGTCGGCCTCGAAAGCTTTAAGGCTCAATTTCTTTATGATATCGTGCGCCTCGGCTATATTGATATTGGCTTGTTTATTTCCCCCATCGAGATGTTCACGCCAATGATCTAAACTTAGATAAGGATTCGCAATAAAACATTTTCGCCACTGCTCCAAATAGGAGCTTGCAACGGGGGTCTCCTTGCTTGCAAAAAAGGGATACGAAAAATGTAAATCGGGGTGAATGAGCTTCTGGTATTTGTTGCAGGAGCTACACTGCCCACAGCTATCATTTTCTAACTTATTTTCACAATTTATATATTGCGCGTAGGCCACTGCCAGCGCTAAGTTTCCCGATCCTTGCGGACCTAGAAACAGCTGGGCATGACTAACCCGGTTTTCTTTCACCGTGTTTATCAAATGCGTTTTTACTTGCTGGTGACCAATAATATTCTTAAACTGCATAATCGTATACAAATGTAGTAATTAATTAAATTGCGATAAGAATTAAGGCTTCAAGAGTTTAAAAATGTTGATTTTTATCCGTAACATTGCGTATAAAATCTATAAAATTTAGGAAATGAGATTTATTGTATCCACTTCAATTTTATTAAAGCAATTACAAGCGATAAACGGCGCTTCAAGCAGCAGTACTGTATTACCAATTTTGGAAAATTTCCTGTTCGAAATTAAAGATAATTTGTTGACGATCTCGGCAACGGATCTTCAAACGAGCATGGTTACTTCGCTACAGATTGAAGCCAAAGAGGAAGGCCGAGTTGCGATGCCTTCGAAAATCTTAATTGAGACACTAAAGACACTTCCGGATCAGCCCGTAGCGTTTTCGGTGGATACGACGACACTAGCGATTGAAATTAGCGCCGGTGATGGTAAATATAGGTTAAGTGGAGAGAATGCGGACGACTTCCCGAAGATTCCGAACATTGAAAACGTTTCGACGGTGAAGCTTGAATCCGGCGTGTTAGCGGAAGCGATCAATAAAACGATTTTTGCTGTTAGTAATGATGAGCTTCGTCCAGCGATGTCGGGTGTGCTCGTGGAGCTTTCAGAACAGTCCATTACGTTTGTTGCTACTGATGCACACAAGCTTGTGCGCTACCGCCGCACGGACGTGGGTACGGAAAAGCCGCTTAGCATCATTCTCCCTAAAAAAGCACTTTCATTATTAAAATCGTCCCTTCCTTCGGACGGCACGGTCGTTTCGGTAAACTATAACAACACAAACGCGTTCTTCGAGTTCGCAAATATTCTGTTGATTTGTCGTTTGATTGACGAGAGGTACCCAGATTATGAGGCGGTTATTCCGCAGGTGAATCCGAACAAGTTAACGGTCGATAGATTGCTATTTTTAAATACCCTGCGCCGAGTGGTTATCTTCGCGAATAAAACTACGCACCAAGTGCGGTTGAAGATTTCGGGCAGTGAACTGAATATTTCTGCTGAAGATTTGGATTTTTCCAACGAAGCACACGAGCGCTTAAGCTGCCAGCTTGAGGGCGATGATATGGAGATTGGCTTTAATGCAAAGTTTCTTGTGGAGATGTTGTCGAACCTCTCCTCTAGTGAAGTGGTAATTGAAATGAGTACTGCTAATCGTGCCGGACTGCTTCTACCGGCGGTGAAAGAAGATAATGAAGACATCCTTATGCTGGTTATGCCGGTGATGTTAAATAACGTTTAAGCTTAAGACTTTGGAATTAATCTATTCACTCGTAGACTTCATTATGCATATCGACAAGCACCTTGTCGATATTGTTAACGATTACCAAACATGGACTTACCTTATTCTGTTTCTCATCATATTTGCTGAAACGGGTCTTGTGGTGACGCCATTTTTACCGGGAGATTCACTATTGTTTGCTGCTGGAGCAATCCTGGCTAAGCCCGAAACCGAACTTAATATTTTTGTACTATGGGGGCTTCTTCTCGTGGCCGCTTTTGTAGGCGACTGGGTTAACTATCATGTTGGTCAATATATCGGTCCAAAAGCTTTTAGCGGTAAGTATAAGCTGCTAAAAAGAGAGTACCTAGAAAAGACCGAACGCTTTTATGACAAGTACGGCGGCAAGACGATTATTTATGCACGTTTTGTTCCTATCGTGCGCACGTTTGCTCCCTTTGTAGCGGGCGTGGGATCGATGTCATATCGTAAATTTGCTTCTTACAATGTGATCGGAGCGGTAGCGTGGGTGACCGGATTTTTGTTCATTGGATATTTCTTTGGCGGTCTGCCGGTCATTAAGGATAATTTTACGATTGTCGTTTTTGTGATTATAGGCTTGTCGTTATTACCGCCAATTATTGAGGTGCTCCGGGAGAAATTCAGCAAGAAAACGGCATAATACGATCGAAAAAGAAATTTACGCCCTCAGCAGAATCCTGCTGGGGGCTTTTTGGTATCCGAAAGTTTACCGGGCGATTAAACGCTGCCTGCCGCACAGAGTCTATTGCTAGAGAAATGAATGATCTTATGCGTATACTCATCACCTGCCTGTGCGTGCTAATTGTTACTAGCAGTTTTGCTCCAGAGAAAAAAATATCAATTCAAAAGCGCGAAGCGCAACGGGCTTTCGCTTACCTTAACTCCGCGCGTGCTAACCCCGTCAAGGTAATGCGTGATTTGGGCGTTCGGTTTGATGTTAATGCGGTTTCTAAGCGTCCTCTCCGATGGAACAAAAAGTTGGCGCGTGCTGCCGAAAACAGGGCCAAAGATATGGCACGGCGCGATTATTTCGAGCATACCACACCTGAGGGGATCGGCCCGAACCATTTTATTCAGCAGGCGGGTTACACGCTGAATCCAGATTGGTTGAAAAAGCGTTCTGCGAATAACTTTGAGTCTATCGCCGCTAACCAGCAGTCTGCCGTTGATGGGATCAAGGCCTTTATTCGTGGGGCAGGATCGCCCGGATATATGCACCGTAAGCATGTGCTGGGTATGGATAGCTGGAACGGTTCGCTCAACGATATTGGTATAGGATTTGTCCGCGTGTCTTCCGGTTCTCGTTATAAAACTTATCTATGCGTGCTTATCGCCAAGCACGACTGGAAATAGCTGCTAACAAATTAGCTTTACAGTCGCGCTGCAATTGATTATAGGAAGAATTAACTCGTACGCTCTCCATTTTTTTGCTGCATTTAAATCTCTTTGATGAACCTCTCCTCTCCCTTGGCAAGCCCAGTTTCTATCTACTAATTTTAAGCTTTTCGTCATCTAACCAAAGCGGCCACAAGTTATTCAAGGTAATGACTATATGCTAGCAACCTTTAATCTTTGCTTACTTCTTCTACCAGGACACACTAGGGCAATAGACAACATTTTCAGTTTTTACACCAGAAATAGAACCGGGAACTATTATCGTGCACCGCGGAAGCGTGTATGCGTTTTGTATATCGCACCTATGAAACATGTTACATGCGGGTCTATATATTGCCTCAATTTCTTTTGCGTATTGACTAAGTTTCATGATGCAAATAGTGGTTTAAATTTAAACGAATACTTTTATATATTTAATATTTATCTATTTCATACCTTTGCGTATGATAAAATCAATGACAGGGTATGGTATTGGCACGCAGGATAATGGCGCTGTTAAATATACAGTAGAATTGAAGTCCCTAAATTCGAAATTTCTAGAACTTAACCTTCGTTTACCAAAAGCAGTTTCTGAAAAAGAGTTTACGCTACGCACAGAAAGCTCTAAATTGATTGAGCGCGGCAAGGTAAACATGACTGTATCGGTTGAATATGTTGATCAAACGGCGAAAGCATCGACAATCAATGCGAAACTTTTGGGCCAATACTATAAACAACTTAAAGATATATCCCAGGAGCTTGGCGAGCAAGGTGGAAACTTTTTCGAAATGGCCTTAAATATGCCGGAAGTGGTATCCTCGAAGGAAGAAGCCATTGATGAGGCCGAAGGGAAAGTGTTGATGGAAGCCTTCTACCGTGCTGTAGATCATTTCACGCAGTTTCGCCTAGATGAGGGCAATACGCTCAAGGGAGATTTGGAGACGCGTGTTAATTTGATTTTATCGTATTTAACAGAAGTGGAGGCTGTCGAAGGCAACCGTATCCCATTAATTCGTGAACGCATTGGACATTACCTAGAGGAAACAGTGGGTAAGGAAAAAGTGGATATGAACCGTTTCGAACAGGAGATTATATTTTACATTGATAAACTCGATATAACCGAAGAGAAGGTTCGTCTTCGGTCCCACTGTAACTATTTTATAACAGCGCTCAACGGAAAGGATTCCAGCGGAAAAAAATTAGGATTCATATCCCAAGAGATGGGTCGAGAGATCAATACGCTGGGCTCTAAAGCGAACGACGCGAATATCCAACAGATCGTCGTGCGCATGAAAGAGGAGCTGGAAAAAGTAAAGGAGCAATTGCTTAACGTTTTATAAGAATGAGTGGTAAATTAATTATATTTTCTGCGCCATCGGGGGCAGGTAAGACAACTATCGTTAAAAATTTACTTGCTAAACACGGCGACAAAATAGCTTTTTCTATTTCTGCCAGCACCCGCCAACCACGCGGGGAGGAGCAACACGGTAAAGATTATTATTTTATAAGCTCGGCAGACTTTCTGCACCGGGTTGCCAAGCAAGAGTTTATCGAATTTGAGGAGGTTTATGCGGGCACCTATTACGGTACGCTGCGTCAAGAGGTCGAACGTTTATGGGCCGAAGGCAAATCTGTTATCTTTGATATAGATGTGATTGGTGGTTTGCGGCTAAAGTCTAAGTTTCCGGAACAGGCACTGGCGATCTTCGTTAACCCGCCCTCGCTCGAGGTGCTAAAAGAAAGATTACGTGGTCGTGGTACCGATTCACACGAAAAGCTACTTGAACGTTTTGCGAAGGCAGAACATGAACTGAGCTACGCTGGTAAATTCGATGTTGTTCTAAACAACTATGAATTAGAGACTGCGTGTGCCGAGGCAGAGACGCTCGTATTGGATTTTTTGAATAAATAACAGCTATGGCTAGAATTGGTCTTTTCTTCGGGTCTTTTAATCCGATTCACCTCGGACATTTAATCATTGCTAACTACATAGTTAACTATACCGAGTTGGATGAAGTGTGGTTTGTCGTTTCGCCTCAAAATCCGTTCAAAGAAAAAAAGACGCTTGGAAACATGTATGATCGTTTAGAGATGGTTAATCTAGCTATTGAGGGCGAAGAAAGACTTCGGGCGTCGGATATCGAGTTTGGACTGCCACAGCCCTCCTATACGATCGATACACTGCAGCACTTGCAAGAAAAATACCCGTCCAAGGAATTTACGCTTATCATGGGGGAAGATAATTTGCAAGGATTGAAAAAATGGAAAAATGCGGATATTATCCTTCGTGATTACCAAATTATTGTCTACCCTCGGCCGGGATACCAGAGCCCGGAGCTTGCCAGTCACCCTTCTGTCACCCTCACTCAGACACCGATGATGGAGCTGTCTTCGACTTTTTTACGTAAAGCGATTAAAGCAGGAAAGGCGCTTCGTTTTTATACCCCTGATAAGGTGCTTGAATTCATCGATAAAAAAGGGCTATATCGCGACTAATTAATAAGTGCGAACCCATGCGGCTTCAGGTTGCGAGGTAACCACAAAAAAGATTTTTTCTTTGCTTGTAATTTTCTGCGTAATTTAATCGGATATTGGCAGTTTGCTTCTGCCGGATCAACCTATTGAGCGAAGAAACCATGGAAACACGCAGAGACTTCATTAAGAAAGCTTCCCTTCTAGGGGGGGCTACAGCCCTGATAAACTTTTTACCTGAATCCTTACAACGTGCTATGGCCATTAATGCACCTGCGGGAAGCACTTACTTGGACGCCGAGCATGTCGTATTTTTGATGCAGGAGAACCGTTCTTTTGACCACTGCTTTGGGACGATGAAAGGTGTACGTGGGTACAACGATCCGCGAGCGATGCAACTTACTAGCGGTCTTCCGGTATGGTTTCAAAAGGATGCGGCGGGAAATAGTTATGGTCCGTATCGGCTGGATATAGAGAATTCGAGGGCCACCTGGATGGGCTCGCTACCACATAGCTGGAAAGATATGGTGGAAGCGCGTAATAATGGGAAAATGGACCGTTGGTTGGATGCGAAAAGACCTGGAAATAAGGATTACGCACATTTGCCGCTAACGATGGGTTATTATGCGCGTGAAGATATTCCTTTTTACTACGCTTTGGGCGATGCTTTTACCGTGTGTGACCAACACTTTTGTTCTTCGCTAACCGGGACGAGCCCAAATAGATCTTATTTCTGGTCGGGTACCGTCCGTGAGCGGCCGCGCGACGGCAATTCATCTGCGCACGTGGATAATGGGCAGCTCGTTTACAAAAATGTAGGTTGGAAGACCTACCCCGAGCGGCTACAAGAGGCCGGCATCCCTTGGAAGGTATATCAAAATGAGCTAAGTATTCCCGTAGGGTATGATGGCGAGCACGACGATTGGCTGGGAAACTTCACAAATAATAACCTTGAATTTCACGCTGTTTACGGTGTCCGTTTTCACCCCGCCCGCAGAAGCTACCGCGAGAAACGTATTGCGGAACTGTCGGTACTGCTCGCCGGGAACGATTTAAGCCGAGGTGAGCGTGAAGAGTTGACCCGGGAGCTGGATGACCTAAAGACTGAGCATGCGCAGTTTTCTCAAGAGAATTTCGATAAGCTCTCCGAGCAGCGGCAGGAGGTACATCGACGCGGGCTGCTAACGAATACTGGAGATGTGGGCTACCATGATTTAGAGACTATATTAACGGACGAGCCCGGGAGCGATCGGCCCACGCGGGTTCCTAAGGGAGATATCTTTCATCAGTTCCGCGCAGATGTAAACGAGGGAAATTTACCGACGGTCTCTTGGTTGGTCGCTCCGGGTTCTTTTTCCGATCACCCCGGTTACCCGTGGTATGGCGCATGGTATGTGTCGGAGGCTTTGGATATCCTAACGAAGAATCCCGATGTGTGGAAGAAGACAATCTTTATTATTAATTACGATGAAAACGATGGGTATTATGACCATATTTCCCCGTTTGTTCCACCGCTCACAAGCCGACCAGAAAGCGGTAAGGTGGCAAGCGGCATTGATACCCAGGATGAATATGTTACTGCCGAGCAGGAGAAGTTACGCACCGGGGATAAGCAAGCCGCTCTCGACAGCCCAATTGGTCTAGGTTACCGTGTGCCACTCGTTATAGCTTCCCCATGGAGCAAGGGCGGGTGGGTCAATTCCGAGGTGTTCGATTTAACCTCGCCGCTACAGTTTTTAGAACATTTTCTGGAGCACAAAACCGGTAAGAAAATTATCGAAGATAACCTGAGTGACTGGCGGCGGTTGGTTTGTGGCAATTTAACATCCGTATTTCGTCCTGCGAGTGAACAGCGGGCACCAGCGCTGGAGGCTGTAGACCGAAACAGCTATGTTAAGCGGATAAATTCCAGTAGAAACAAAGACATCCCCGGTAACCACCTTTTAATCGGGGCCGAGGAGCTTGAAAAAATTAAATCTTCTGACAGCAAGCAGTATGGTCTTGGCCTGCAAGAAAAGGGGACCAAGCCCGCCTGCGCGGTGCCCTACGGGCTGGAGGTTAACCTAAGTATGCAGGGAGATAATGTTGCGCTGGTTTTTAAACTTAACGCCAAGGGACAGGGAACCAAAGCCATTGGCGTTCCGTTTATAGTTATCAGCCGCTCGCCATATGGTCCAGAGCGAGAGGTTGGTCGGTCTTGGAATTTTGCAGTCCGCCAAGACGAGCCGCTGGAGTACTTGTGGCCAACCGAGGCGTTTACCTCTGGCGATTTTCATTTGGAGGTCTACGGGCCTAACGGCTTTTTCCGCTCGTTTAAAGGGAGCCGCGCGGCGGTGGCACTCGGCGGGGTCGAGGTGGCGCAAGTTGGCGATCTAGGCAAAAGGGAGCTGCTAATTACTGCCGGGAGAGAGGTAAAGGGCTCTTTCAAAGTGCGGCCACTTTTTTACAAAACGGCTAAAGAAAGCTATGAGTTGCAAGGCAGCCTGGATAAGCAGCGTGTGTCATTTAATGATTCTTTTGGTTGGTATGATATCGAGATTTTTAGTGATCAGGATCCTACTTTTTATCAAAGGCATGCCGGACATATCGAAAACGGTGCTGCTAGTCAAAGCGATCCATTAATGGGTGGGGTGCTCTAGAAGCCCGCTATCGCGCTAATGAAAAACGCCAAAGTTGATTCCTTGGCGTTTTTCATTTATGTTTCGGATGCTTTTAATTAGCGCCCCATCCATCCTCCGTCAACGGTGAGAATTGTGCCATGAACGTAGTCTGATGCTTTGGAGGCTAGAAAGACTGCAGGCCCCTTAAAGTCTTCCGGTTCGCCCCAGCGTGCTGCCGGAATACGCGATAGGATGGAAGCAGACCGGTCCGAGTCTTCGCGTAAAGCTTCGGTGTTGTCCGTTGCAATATATCCCGGTGCGATCGCATTGACATTAACTCCTTTACTCGCCCATTCATTTGCGAAGGCTTTTGTTAAAGAGCCAATTGCACCTTTAGAAGCGGCATATCCAGGAACGTTTATTCCTCCTTGGAACGTGAGTAGGGATGCGGTGAAGATCACCTTACCTGTTCCACGTGAAAGCATTTCTTTTCCAATCTCGCGTGTTAAGATAAACTGTGCGTTTTGATTAATTTCAATGATGGTATCCCAATATTCATCCGAATGTTCCGCTGCTGGTTTACGAAGAATGTTACCTGCGTTATTAAATAGGATATCGATAACCGGATGGTCACTTTTTACCTGTTTAATAAAGGCGTATAATGATTCTCGGTTTGAAAAGTCACACTGGTAGGCGTAAAACTTACGTCCGATAGCCTCGATGGACTGGGACACCTTAGAGTTTTCGAGCTCAAGACTTGCAGACACACCTATAATATCGGCGCCCGCTTCGGCTAGTGCTTCGGCTAATGCTTTTCCGATCCCGCGTTTGCAGCCGGTAACTAGGGCTATTTTACCGGAAAGGTCGAATGTATTTAGTACAGACATATTGTATTTTAATGCTATTATATTAATTATCACCTTCGGAGAGGTAAGACGGTACTCCTTTTTAGAACTTATTTAAGTTCGGTAATCGGACATTTATCCATGTCGTTATAGTCTAGGTTCTCGCCCGCCATACCCCAAATGAAGGTATAGTTACTTGTTCCAGCGCCTGCGTGAATAGACCAAGGCGGAGAAATTACGGCCTGTTCATTCTGCATCCATATGTGACGTGTTTCATCGATAGGACCCATAAAATGGGATACCGACTGCTCTTGAGGAACATCGAAATAGAAGTACACTTCCATGCGCCTGTCGTGCGTGTGTGCGGGCATGGTGTTCCACACGGAGCCCGGCATGAGTTCTGTCATCCCCATTTGTAGCTGGCAGGTTTGGATGACGGTGTTGAGTAACATTTGATTTATCGTGCGGTGGTTCGCCGTCTCCAGGCTTCCTAGCTCAATCTTATTCGCTTCATTTTTAGTGACGCGTTTGGTCGGGAAACTCTGGTGCGCCGGCGTAGAGTTCAGGTAATATTTAGCCGGATTTGCGGAATCGTTACTGCTAAAATACACTTCTTTGGCGCCTTTTCCGATGTAAAGGGCTTCTTTGTGGGCGATCTCGTACTTTGTTCCATCTACTTCGACCGTTCCATCACCGCCAACGTTAATAATGCCGATTTCCCGGCGCGAGAGGAAATAAGGTTCTTTTAGTAGCTCATCGATCGTTTCAAGTTGAAGACGGCCAGCGACAGGCATAGCGCCGCCGGCAATATAGCGGTCGTAATGTGTATAGGTAAGATGAATTTTATCTTGCTCAAAAACTGTTTCAATCAAGAAGTTTTCACGAAGTCCTTTTGTATCTAGCGATTTTGTTTCCCTAGGGCCGATTGCATAACGGCTTTCGAAAATTGTATGGCTCATAATATTAAAAAATAACAAAGATTGATAATAAGTCTAAGTTAGGGCTTATTATTGGCATACGGTAGCGTAATCGTCGAAATCGTTACCGGAAGGTTAACGGGCCTTTAAACTCAGTTTTTAGCGGTTTATCAAACAAAATTCAGACAGGTTTGTTGTATAAGTAGAAACTAAAAAAGATTAAAATGGATAAATTAGATTTAAAAGGAAAATGGAATGAGCTCAAAGGTAAAGTGAAGCAAGAGTATGCAGGCTTTACCGATGACGAATTGAAATATGAAGAAGGTAAGGATGATGAGTTATTAGGTAGATTACAGCAAAAATTAGGAAAGACCAGGGAAGAAGTTGTTACTTGGTTGAATGGCTTAGGCTAAAGACTCTTTTTTGTTAGAAAGGAAAGGCGCTGGAAGTAATCTAGCGCCTTTTTTGATCTATGTGTCAGGCGGAAAAGCGATTTCTCATCACGTCGGGGCTTGTTGGACGTGCACTTTTCATCTACTTTTTTGCTAAATTCGCAATATGGCAAATAAAAGACCGACCATCCTCGTTGTGAATGACGATGGTATAACTGCGCCGGGAATAAAGGTGCTTTTAGAAGAAATGCAGAAAATCGGTGAAGTGGTCGTTGTTGCGCCTGACAGTCCGCAGTCGGGAATGGGGCATGCCATAACGATTGGTAAACCGCTACGCTTAGATAAGGTCGATCTGTACCAGGGCGTACAGATGTACCAATGCTCTGGCACACCGGTCGATTGCGTGAAGCTCGCGGTGCATAAGATTTTCAAGGGACAGAAGCCGGACCTATGTGTTTCGGGGATAAATCATGGGCTTAATTATTCGATAAACGTTCTTTATTCAGGCACAATGTCGGCGGCCGTGGAAGGTGCAATTGAGGGAATTCCGTCGATCGGGTTTTCGCTTGATGACTTCAGTCATGAAGCGGATTTTACGCACTGCCGTCCCTATGTTCGTGCGGTCGCAGAGCAGGTGCTCGCTAATGGGTTACAAAAGGCGACCCTGTTAAACGTTAATTTCCCCAACCGATCCAAGGAAATTAAAGGAATAAAAGTGTGCCGACAGGCCACAGCAAAGTGGTTTGAAGAATTTGAAGAGCGGGAGGATCCGTATAAACGTCCTTATTTTTGGATGACCGGGAAATTCAAACTCTTGGATAAAGGAGAAGATACCGACACGTTCGCTATTGAGAATGGGTATGTATCTATTGTCCCCACGCAGTTTGATATGACTGCGCATCACACCATTACCGAGTTAAACAGCTGGAATTTCAATGTCGATGAGAAATAATTTTTTCCTTGGATTGCTGTTAGGCTTATGTGCGCCTCTTATTGCTTTGGGTCTGACGGAATATAGCTTGGTTGGAGGGAACCTTTTCCCGAGGCAGCCGTTGTTTCTTTATGCGCTGGCGGCCGGGGCGAACTTGCTTTTGGTTCGTGTTTTTTATGCCAAGCAGTATTCGCGAGATAAAATCGCCAAAGGTATTCTGGTGATCACATTTATTGCAATGCTCGTTTTTCTCTACATGTATAAAATGGATATGTAATTCGGCCCCGGGTGATCCGCTTTGCCGGGGTTAGTTGAATAAAAAAGATACAAATGAAATTAAAAATAGGATTTTCTCCATGCCCCAATGATACCTTTATATTTGATGCGTTGATTCATCATAAAATTGATACGCAAGGTCTTGATTTCCAGGTAGAATATGAAGATGTGGAGCGCTTGAACCATAAGGCATTCCAAGGGGAACTGGATATCACAAAATTGAGCTACCACGCTTTCGCCTATGCCGCTGAGGACTATGAACTTCTCGATGCGGGTAGTGCACTTGGTTTTGGCGTAGGACCGCTGCTGATTACCAAAGACCCACAGCTCGCCGAGCGCTTAAGGGGTGTTATCGAGCGGGGAGAGCTACCTCTGCAAGGCGATAAAGCGTTAAAAATCGGTATCCCAGGGAAGTATACCACCGCAAATTTCCTCTTGGGACTAGCGGCTCCAGAGCTAGGACAGAAGCAAGAGGTCCTATTTTCGGAAATCGAAAACGCGCTGATTGAGGAGCATATCGACCTAGGGCTTATCATTCACGAGAACCGCTTTACCTATCAAGACAAGGGGCTGCATCAGGTTATAGACCTGGGGGACTTCTGGGAAAAAACAACCAACAGCCCGATTCCCTTGGGAGGTATTGTGGTGAAGCGAAGCCTCCCCGAACCATTAAAAAACCAGATCAATAGCCTTATACGGCAGAGTGTTGAATACGGATTTGAAAACCCAAAATCGGGCCTTGAGTATATCCGTTCACACGCGCAAGAAATGGACGAAGAGGTGATGTATAAGCATATTTCACTTTATGTCAATAAGTACTCGATCGAGCTTGGCGAGCAGGGAAGGGCAGCCATCCAAACGATGTTTGATAAAGCGGTTTCTCTAAAGATTATCCCAAGCATACGCAAGGATCTATTTCTGACGGTTGGTAAGGATGCGGTTCAGGATCAATAATGGTTCTTTTTTGGTGAAAGGAGGCTGAAAAACCGCGTGCTATCGGGCGCGAAATCGCCACGTAAAGTTTTTGAAAAAATAACTCACAAGACTGCTCGTTATCACATCAAATAATTAAATTTGCCCGGTTAGTGCCAATTTGTCGGTATTTCTGAATTGGAGTCATTATTGCACAACCGGTAACACGGAGATAAAAATATATTATGTTAAAATTTTTAAGTAAGCTTTTTGGCAGTAAGTCGGAAAGGGATATCAAAACAATTCAACCGTTAGTAGAGAAGATAAAAGAAGAATATGAGAAGCTTTCATCTTTATCGAATGATGAACTTCGGGGTAAAACCATCAGTTTTAAAGAACGAATTAAAGAATACCTTTCAGAGATCGATACCGAGATAACCGACCTTAAAGAGCAGGCCGATGGTGCGGGTGTGGAAATGTCAACAAAGACGGAGCTCTATGAGCGCGTGGATAAACTTACTAAAGATCGTGATAAAAAAATAGAAGAAATCCTTGCCGAGCTTTTACCAGAAGCATTCGCGGTAGTAAAAGATACAGCGCGAAGACTTTCAGAAAATAAGGAGCTCGAGGTAACTGCTACGGACTTCGACCGGGAGATTGCCTCGCGTAAAGCGAACGTTACCATTAATGGCGATAAAGCGCTTTGGAGCAACACGTGGCTGGCCGCTGGAACCGAAGTAACCTGGAACATGGTACACTACGATGTACAGCTTGTCGGAGGTATTGTACTGCATCAAGGTAAGATTGCCGAGATGTCGACTGGGGAAGGAAAAACACTCGTTGGAACCTTACCAACTTACCTTAATGCGCTAACCGGGCAGGGCGTTCATATTGTAACGGTGAACGACTACTTGGCACGTCGTGACTCGGAGTGGAACGGTCCTCTTTTTGAGTTTCATGGATTGAGTGTTGATTGTATCGACAAACACCAGCCGAACTCCGCACAGCGCCGAACGGCTTACCTAGCGGATGTCGTCTACGGAACGAACAACGAATTTGGTTTTGATTACCTTCGCGATAACATGACCCAGACGCCTGAGGCCATGGTTCAACGCAAGCTGCATTACGCAATGATTGATGAGGTTGACTCGGTACTGATTGATGATGCACGTACTCCGCTAATTATCTCCGGGCCAATTCCACGTGGTGATCAACACGAATTCTATCAATTAAAACCACGTATAGAACGATTAGTCAACGCCCAAAAAGCATATATAAACACCGTATTTAATGAAGCTAAGAAAGCAATAAATGCGGGTGATAATGACGTAGAGAAAGGCCTTAAGGCGTTATTACGTGCTTACCGTGGTCTTCCTAAAAACAAGGCACTTATTAAGTTCTTGTCTGAGGGCAACCACAGACAGCTGCTCCAGAAGGTAGAAAACTACTATATGGCAGAGCAAAATCGTAATATGCCTAAGGTGGATGCCGAGCTGTTCTTTGTTATTGATGAAAAAAACAATCAGGTAGAGCTTACCGACAAGGGGATTGAGCTTATCACCGCTTCGGGTGAAGATGCTAGCTTCTTCATTATGCCTGACGTAGGTTCTGAAATTGCCGACATCGAAAATTCCGATGACCCGATTGAAGATAAAGCGCAGAAGAAGGAAGATTTACTCCGCGATTATGCGATTAAATCCGAACGTATCCACTCGATCAATCAGCTGTTGAAAGCATATACGTTGTTTGAAAATGACGACCAATATATTGTTGACGAGGGTAAGGTAAAGATTGTCGATGAGCAGACAGGCCGTATTATGGATGGCCGCCGTTACTCGGACGGTTTGCACCAAGCGATTGAGGCGAAAGAAAATGTGAAAGTTGAAGATGCGACGCAAACTTATGCGACGATCACTTTGCAGAATTATTTCCGGATGTATCATAAACTGTCCGGGATGACGGGTACTGCGTCCACCGAGGCGGGAGAGCTTTGGGAAATTTATAAGCTAGACGTTGTTGATATCCCGACGAACAGACCGATACAGCGTGATGACCGCCAGGATTTCATCTATCGTACGGCTAGAGAGAAATACAACGCCGTTGCTGGGGAGATAGCGACACTTACCGAAGCGGGAAGACCGGTGCTTGTGGGTACAACTTCGGTAGAGATTTCCGAACTTCTGAGTCGGATGTTGAAGCTTCGCGGTATAAAACATAATGTATTAAATGCTAAGCTTCACCAGAAAGAAGCGGACATCGTTGCTGAGGCCGGCCGCCCAGGACAGGTAACTATTGCAACGAACATGGCTGGTCGTGGTACGGATATTAAGCTCTCACCAGAGGTTATTGCGTCAGGCGGTCTTGCAATTATTGGCACGGAGCGTCACGAATCTCGCCGGGTAGATAGACAGCTGCGCGGTCGTGCGGGGCGTCAGGGAGATCCAGGATCGTCGCAATTCTTCGTGTCTCTAGAAGACAACTTAATGCGTTTGTTCGCTTCCGAGCGTATCTCAAACATCATGGTGAAGATGGGTGTGGAAGAGGGCGAAGTGATGCAGCACAGCATGCTTACTAAGTCTATCGAGCGCGCACAACGTAAAGTAGAGGAAAACAACTTCGGTATTCGTAAGCGTTTATTGGAATACGATGACGTGATGAACTCCCAGCGTACGGTAATTTATTCAAAACGTAAGAACGCTTTGTTCGGCGAGCGTTTAGATGTAGACTTGAACAACAGCATCTATGATGTGGTTGAGGACATTGTATTAGAGTCAAAAGATTCGGGAAGCTATGAGGAGTTTCAAATTGAAATCATCCGAATTTTTACGCTAAACCCAGAGATCACTAAAGAAGAGTTTACGAGTACTTCCGCGATCAACTTAACGGACAAATTATTCGATCAAGTCATTAAAGCATATCATGCTAAAGCCGAGCATATTGCAAGTCAGACGCTACCTGTATTAACGAACGTATTAGCCGAACGTGGAGAGACGATCGAAAATGTAGTGGTACCTTTCTCGGACGGAATTCGTGGCATACAAGTTGCGACAAATCTTCAAAAAGCGGTTGAAACCAATGGTAAAGAGGTGTTTCGTTCGTTTGAGAAGGGCATTGTACTTGCGCTTATCGACGATGCCTGGAAAGAGCATCTTCGTGAAATGGATGATTTGAAACAATCCGTACAGAATGCTGTTTATGAACAAAAGGACCCGATTATTATTTATAAAATGGAAGCTTACGACTTATTTAAAAATATGTTAGCTTCTATGAATAAGGACGTGGTCAGCTTCTTGTTTAAAGGGGATATTCCAGGCCAGCAGCAACCGCAACAAGTGCAGGCAGCACGTCCGGCACCGATACAACCGGCCCAGGTGAAGGCTAGCAAAGCGGAAATCGCATCTCCGACAGGAGTGACCGAGGAAGATAAAGATACACGTGAGCAGCAAGTAACCCAACCCATTCGCAAAGAGCAGACAGTAGGTCGCAACGACGATTGTCCTTGTGGATCGGGCTTGAAATACAAAAACTGTCACGGAAAAAATAGTTAGTAAAAACTAGGTACGATGTTAAAAAAAGGACTGATACTTGGCGCTTTTCTGCTTGTAATAGGGCAGTTAAGCTACGCACAAACAGGATTGATTGATATTCGCAAGGATTCATTGATTAATCTTCTGCAGGAATTCAGGGCGGAAAGTGGTATCAACCCGACGAGTGCACGCTTGATGAGCCTGGGCTCCAAAGTAATTGACAAGAAGAATGCTACGCGAGTGAAAAAAAGAGGCTTTCGTGTGCAGATCTTTTCAGGAAGTGATAGGAACGACGCTTATGCAACGCAATCAAAGTTTCAAAGCTCCTATAAAGATATTAGCAGCTATGTTAGTTACAATGAACCCAATTATCGGGTGAAGGTCGGCGACTTCCGTAGTCGCAATGACGCCAATAGTCTGATGAAAGTATTACGTTCACAGTATAGTAACGTTTTCGTTTTCGTGGAGGACATTTGGGTTTACGAATAACCAATACTCATGCTAAAAGATAAAATCCAGCAGCTGGCTAAAGCCTACTTTAATGATACCGTGGAGATACGTCGACACCTGCATCAGCATCCGGAATTATCATTTGAAGAATTTCAGACGGCGGCTTACGTAAAGGAGAAATTAGATGATCTTGGAATACCCTATCAAGCGATGGCTGGCACCGGTATTGTTGCGCTTATTCAAGGACAACTACCTGGCGAGAAGGTGTTGGCTTTAAGAGCCGATATGGATGCCCTACCTATTCAGGAGATCGATGGAAGAAGCTATGGTTCGCGCAATGCAGGTGTGATGCACGCCTGCGGCCACGACGTGCATACTTCCTCGCTGCTCGGTGCTGCACGGATTCTACAAGCATTACGCATGGATTTTGGAGGGACGATAAAGCTTATCTTTCAGCCGGGCGAAGAGCGGCTTCCGGGAGGAGCTTCGTTGATGATCAAAGAAGGGGTGTTAGAAAACCCGGCACCAGAGGGGATCATCGGCCAGCATGTAATGCCTTTTATTGAATCGGGTAAAGTAGGTTTTCGTGCTGGGAAATATATGGCATCATGCGATGAGCTATTTATGACTATTAGGGGCAAAGGCGGCCACGGCGCACACCCCCACCAAAATATCGACCCTATTGCTATTACTGCACAAATTATTACGGCCCTGCAGCAGATTGTGAGTCGCAATGCAGACCCGCGCACCCCCACGGTGCTTTCTTGGGGAAAGATAATCGGCAATGGCGCGACAAATGTTATTCCAGATCAAGTAAACTTGGAAGGGACCTTCCGCACCTTTGATGAGTCGTGGCGCGCACGTGCGCATACGCTTATGGTAGATATGGCAGAGGGTATCGCGAGAGCTATGGGTGCAGCCTGCGACTTTGAAGTACGTAAAGGTTATCCTTTTTTAGTGAATGAAGCGAAGATTACAGAAGCATCGCGCGAGTTTGCCGTAGAATACCTGGGAGAAGAAAATGTAGAGGAACTTGACGTTTGGCCAGCCGCAGAAGACTTTTCTTATTATTCCCAAGCAACTAATGCTTGTTTTTACCGCTTAGGAACGGGGAACAAAGCGCTCGGCATTAATTCGGCGGTCCACACGCCTACTTTTGATATCGACGAGGATGCGCTGCTCACGAGTATTGGCCTGATGGCCTTTATCACCCTGCGCCAGCTTGGCGTACAGTAGCTCCCTGTGGGTGCGCTGGAATTACGATCACTTGCATTCCCAAACAATAACTTCAATAACTTATGTCTTCTCATCATATCGTACGTGAAAATCAAGAACCAGCACTTATTGTGGATTCGGTCGAGGATCTCTCGGATGAGTATATTGGGCAGTTGTTGGAGTGGTGCCCGACTGTTTTTGTAAGCGAAACGACTCTCAGTTATTTCCTGCTTAGGGATATTAAGGCGGACTTTTTAGTTCAAACCGGTAGCTCGCTGCAGCATGCCCAGCAGGACATGAAGGTCATCCCGCAAAAATTAGGCGTGATTAAAGATTCTTTAGACTATTTGTGTAGCCATAACTATGGCGCCGTAAATATCATTACACCAATGTTGCCTGATCATCTGGAGGCATATTGCCAAAGGATAAATATGGTGTTTTTCACAAATCAGCGCAGGTACATCCAGGCGTTTGATCGCTATGAAAAGTGGGCGGTGAAGGGTGTTAAGATTTATGTCGATATGGGCTCGGTCGCCTCTATTCAAGGACTTCGTGTTATTCGGCAAGACGTGCTGGAGACGACACAGGAAGGTTTTTATTCGATCACTCCTGCCCCAGGGGTATGCGTTAAAATTGGCGAGGAGATATGAAAATCTTGATAAAAAAAGGGGGGACCGGCGATATAGCGCTAATTGAAGATCTAGCTAGACGGAGCTGGCCAGTGAGCTATGGAGATATTTTGAGTGAAAAGCAAATCGTTTTTATGCTCGAGGATATCTATTCTTCCGCGGCGCTCGCCCGAGCAATGAATCAGGGACAGGTATTTTATATTTTATTCAGTGATGGGCTTGCGGTAGGCTTTATGGCTTTAATAACCGTGCAGGGAGTGTTACGGATCGAGAAGCTATATCTTTTGCCGCAAGTGCAGGGGCAGGGACTGGGTAAGCGACTGATTGACTACGCCGAATCGGTCTGCCAGAATTACGGACTTGCAGCCTTAGAGCTTAATGTTAACCGAAGGAACAAAGCGTACAGTTTTTACTTAAAACAAGGTTTCCGGGTTCTTTACGAAGTGGATATTCCCTACCACGGCTTTGTGCTCGATGATTATGTGATGCGAAAAGATTTGCATTAATATCTTTTCGCACGGAACTTTTCTTTAACGCGGTGCACGCCGCCGATTATTCTTTTAATTTTTCTACTCTTGTTGGCGTTTGCGCGCCGGAGATAATTCCGGTAACACCTTTAGCGATCGCCTTAATGCTTGAGGTTATATTCTTGATGTCGAGCGTACTGATTTCGTCTTTGACGGTATGGTAATATTCATCCTTATCTATTTGCGAGGTGGAAAAGGTGTGCGCGGGTACCCCTAGTGCGGCAAGCACGGCATTATCACTTCGGTAAAACAAGTTTTGCTGTGGATAGGGATCGGGATGAAATTTAAAGGGGGTTCCAGCGAGATTTTCTTGCATTAAACTGGCGAGGTTTGATGCTTGATACCCGGTAACGTAGAGGGAGTTGGGCCCGAATTTGGAATCTTTACCGATCATCTCAATATTTATCATCGCTACAACTTTATCCGCGTCGATGTTGGTTGAAAAGTATTTAGAGCCGAACATCCCGATTTCTTCGCCCGTGAAAGCCACGAAGATAAGCGTACGCTCGTTGATGTCCTGCTGCTTAAAATATTTTGCGAGGCTGATCATTGCCGTCGTCCCCGAGGCATCATCATCAGCGCCGTTTGCGATGGAATCTTGACCCTGCGAATCGAGGATACCTATATGGTCGTAATGGGCAGAGAACACCACATATTCATTGGCCTTGGATTTGCCGGGTATGACACAAGCAACGTTAAATAGCGGGAAATTGGTGACCATATTCTTAGCTTCAATCTTAAAGTCATCGGTAGATGCGGGCTTTATTACAAATACCTTGGTTGGCGTGGGCTGATTGCTGTCGGTTTGGGGCAGCACGTTGTCTTTTGGAAACATCTTTTTAAAGCGAGCGAGCATGGGTGCAAAGGAAGGGTCAACCCAGACGATATTGTCTTCGGGACTATTGCGCACAATCTGACGGAAACGCTCGGAGAAATTTTCGCCCTGTTTTATCGCAACTTCTTTTATTGTGGAACTATTATCCCAAGCGATTTCTGAGGCATAGCCCACGATCAAAAAATCCTCGGGAGCGAGCTCACGGTCGCCGATATGAACCGTTTGGAAGGCCTGAGATACTTTCGTTACCTGAAACGATTGACGATAATCGTTTTTATTGTAGGGTTGTAGATCCGCGTCTGAAAATTCTTGAGCGATGAAATCTGCGGCTTTAGCGATATCGGTGCTGAGTGCCGCACGGCCCCGCATTTGGTCGGATGCTAATACGTTGATAATACGTGCTACTTCGTTACTGTCGACAACCTGAGCACCAGCAGGTCGGCTCACCACGAGCAACCCTAAAGCAAGTAGAAAGTTGTAGTATATTCGGTTGTATTCCATTTGTGCAATCTTAAAAAAAGGGTATAGTATTTGACATTCCTACCAGTATTCCCCGCGGGGTTGTATTGGTAAAATCATTATATTTGATAAAAGTAAAGAAAAATGAAGGAAGTTACAGTTCAAGATCTGAAAAACATGATGGATCGCAGCGAAGAGTTTCAGTTAATCGACGTTCGCGAACCGTTCGAATACGAAGTATCGAACCTGAATGGTTTGAACATACCATTAGCGGGTATCGTTATTGAACAAGACAAGGTCAAAAAGGATGTTCCCGTCGTGGTTCAATGTAGAAGTGGTAAGCGTAGCGCGCAAGCTATTATGCTACTCGAGCAGCAAGGGTTCGACAACCTTTCAAATCTGCAAGGCGGTATCCTTGCTTGGAAAGAAGATATCGATCCGGAGATGGATGTTTATTAATTTAAACGCTACATTTGCTATAGCAAGCTATTTTAGGGACGTGTCTGAAACGTTACTGTAGCTGATATTGAGAGACTCCGTCTTGTTTTAGCTGGGGAGTCTCTCAAAACAAGCGTTTAATTCATTTTGATATTGCCAGGGAGAATAGAATAAATCTATTAGTTTTTCCTTTCCACCTTCCGTATGCGCTGTGTCTCAGCCTCGCAAAACCAAATCATTTTATGACCACTTGGCGCCGTTGTGGGGTGGTTTCGTATGCAGTTTGCTTATAGTGCGTAAACGATCCGGTTTAAAAATCTATATCATTTAGCTTCAAATTGTTAGCAAAAGGTTGAATTCGTTGAGCAGTTTTAAACAATTAAGGGCCATAAACGTTATTCTCTTAAATGTTTTTGACAGCGCATTTTCGCTATATAAACGTCCGAATAATGTTTAATTTTGATCAGAATTAAAACCAATTTTAAACGTGTAAACCAAGTCCCTATGGCTACAGAAAATGCAGAAAACAACAGTTTTTTTTTAAGTGTTCAACGAAACTTTGAAAAAGCAGCCCGCCACACAATTTTTGATAGAGGAATTTTAGATCAAATTAAGGCTTGTAATTCTATTTTGCGGATTAAATTTCCTGTTAAAATCGGAGAGGATGTCGAAGTAATCGAGGCTTATCGTGTGCAACATTCCCACCATAAACTGCCTTGTAAAGGAGGTATCCGTTTTAGTATGGAGGTCGATCAAGAGGAGGTGATGGCTCTTGCCGCGTTAATGACCTACAAGTGTGCTATCGTCAATGTCCCTTTTGGTGGCGGTAAAGGAGGTATTAAAATTGACACCAAGAAATATACGGTATTTGAGCTCGAGAAAATTACGCGCCGCTACACCAGTGAGCTTTGTAAGAAGAATTTTATCGGCCCGGGTATCGATGTACCTGCCCCCGACTACGGTACCAGCGCCCGGGAGATGAGCTGGATTGTTGATACCTACTCTTCTCTTTTTCCCAACGATATTAACGCGCAGGCGTGTGTGACGGGAAAACCTATTTCCCAAGGGGGCGTTCGCGGACGCACCGAAGCAACAGGGCTTGGTGTCTTCTTTGGGGTACGTGAGGCGTGCTCTTTTAAGGAGGATATGGAGAAGATTGGTCTTACTGCAGGCATTAGCGGCAAGCGCATCATTGTTCAAGGGTTGGGGAATGTCGGTTACCATACGGCGAAATATTTCCAGGATGCCGGAGCGACGCTTGTCGGGCTGATAGAGTTTGATGGTGCAATATACGATGAGAATGGATTGGATGTAGATGCGGTACAAGCCCACCGCAAAGCAACAGGAAGTATATTAAACTATGCCGGCGCGGTGAGTATGTCCGACCCCGCCCAAGGGCTGGAGAAGCCTTGCGATATTTTGATCCCTGCGGCACTTGAGAGCGTCATCGACAAAAACAATGCGGAGCGTATCCAGGCGAGAATTATTGGGGAGGCGGCGAACGGCCCGCTCACCTCGGAGGCCGATGAGATTCTGCAGAGCAAGGGTGTAATGGTGATTCCGGATATCTATCTGAATGCGGGCGGCGTTACGGTTTCTTATTTTGAGTGGCTCAAGAGCCTTAGTCACGTGCGTTACGGCCGATTGGAGAAGCGTTTTAGTGAAAACATGTATAAAGAACTTATCGATATCATTGAGTCGACGACAGAAAAACAGGTGTCCAAGCTCGAGCGTAAGATGATCTTACGGGGCCCCGACGAGATCGATTTGGTCCATTCGGGACTCGAAGATACAATGATTGGCGCCTATCGGGAGATACGTGATATCTATATGGCTGAACCAGGCGTAGAGGACCTACGTACGGCGGCATTCATTTGTGCGATCAATAAAATTGGGGTTGCCTATCAAGAGCTTGGTATTTTTCCTTAGGGGAGGCTCAACAGGTAATCACATTGCTAATTGCTCACTCCTAGGATAAAAGATAATCCGTACTTTTGTGCTATGAGAAACTTACAAAATGAAACTACGCAAGCATTTTATTTCAGTTTGGGGTTTTATATTTTGTCGTTTGTACTTAAGTTTTTGCAAGTTTCCTTTGCTGATGTAGTAGTCAGTATTGCGCTGCTATTGTCGCTCCTTTGGGTTGTGCTTGTATTGCGAGAGGTTATGATTTCTACGCGTATAAGCAATGTGCAGCGTCTTGCTTTATTAATTTTTATCATCTTGGGGAACATCCTGGCGGGGATTGTTTATTTCTCCTTTCTACGACGTTATGTTTTAGGGACCTCAATTAAACAGTAATAATGACAAAATATTTTATTCTAAACATTGTTTTAAACTTTGCACTAGCTTTTGTTGTATATAGCGGTGTTGTTTCCTATCAACTGGGAAACCAAACTGTATTATTTATTGCTATTGCACTTTTGGTGGTATTGGTATACCTGAAAGTCGTGATGCTAAAAATAGTAAAGAAGAATGCGAGCAACAATAAGCCCGAAAGCAATAAACCGGTGAAGAAAGGAAAAAGGTAATACTTTCAATGTGCCCAGCAAAACAGGCCTGTATTTTTTACGATACAGGCCTGTTTTGCGTATTTAGTTTCTATTCGGAAATATTCTACCGTTTATTTTAAAAAAGGCGGCTTTTTCACTACTGCTTTCACCGGTTGGTTGCGGATGGAGATAAATATTTCGGTTCCTTCTTTCGAGAAAGCACTTTCTAGGTAACCTAGACCAATAGATTTTTTTAACGATGGGGACTGTGTTCCGGATGTTACGCGGCCAATAGTGTTTCCTTGCGCGTCAACGATCGGATAGTCGTGACGTGGAATACCGCGGTCTATCATCTGGAAGCCAACTAATTTTTGCGTCACGCCCTGCTCTTTTTCCGCTTTTAGATTTTCGGAATTCACAAAGTCTTTGGTGAATTTGGTGACCCATCCTAGTCCCGCCTCTAGCGGGGAGGTGTTATCGTCTATGTCGTTTCCATATAGGCAGAAGCCCATTTCTAGACGGAGTGTATCGCGTGCACCCAGCCCGATTGGCTTGATGCCATAACTAGCGCCCGCTTGGAAGATAGCGTCCCATACTTTTTTAGCGTCATTGTTTGCGACGTAAATTTCAAAGCCGCCGGCTCCAGTGTACCCGGTGGCCGAGATCAAGACATTATCCACGCCTGCGAAAGTTCCCTTTTTGAAAGTATAGTATTCCATCGGAGCGAGCTCTATGTCTGTTAAAGACTGCAAAGCTTCAGCAGCTTTCGGTCCTTGAACGGCGAATAATGACGTTTCATCGGAGATGTTTTTCATTTCCACGCCATACTCGTTGTACTTGCTTATCCAGTTCCAGTCTTTTTCAATATTGGAGGCGTTGACAACCAAGAAATATGTTGTCTTGTCTATTCGGTAAATAAGAAAGTCATCGATAACGCCGCCCGTTTCATTGGGGATGTATGCATATTGTACTTTCCCGTCGTATAGCTTAGATGCATCGTTCGAGGAAACTTTTTGGAGAAGTTCTAGCGCTTTTTCGCCTTTAAGAATAAACTCACCCATATGGCTAACATCAAAGACACCAACGGCTGTGCGAACAGTTTCGTGTTCATCGTTAATTCCTGAATATTGTACGGGCATGTTGAATCCGGCAAAGGGTACCATTTTCGCGCCGAGAGTCGCATGATGCTCAGAGAGCGCAGTGTTTTTAATCATAGCAATGTGATAAGATCAATTTTTTCAAAAATACGCAAAATTCAAACGATTAGCGACCTTCTGATTGTGATATTTTCAATTTGCGCAATCGGTTTACTCGTTGTTTTTCTAGGGTGGAGCGCACCTATTAACAAGTTTTGTTTTCTGTGATAGCGTGTGCATCACCGCTGGCATCGCTTAAGCCCAAGATACCCAATACGCGGTTAAATTCTTGTTGTAAGGGCGCATGAATGTGTATAGCCGCCTCGGTTAGGGGGTGCTTAAAGGCGATAGTCTTAGCGTGCAGAAGCATGGTGTCCATGTGGAAGCGCTCTTTCCAGAGCTTATTTTGTTTGTTGCAGCCATGGGGTCTATCGGCTAGTATCGGATGAAGTATATGCGCCATATGCCGGCGAAGCTGGTGCATTCTTCCAGTTATAGGTTTGAGCTCGACGAGCGAATACCGGGATGTAGCATGCTGACCAAAAGGAAGGTCTATTTCCGAGCGGGCGAGTGTGCGGTAATGAGTGAGCGCATCTTGCATGGTGCCGTTCTCTTTGCGCAAGGGGTAGTCGATTGTTCCGGTGTCCTGGGTATACCCACGAACGATGGCCCAGTAGGTTTTATCGATCTGTTTATTTGCAAAAAGCTGCTGCAAGCTGCTGTCCATTTCTTTGTTGCGCGAGAACAGTAGCAAGCCGCCCGTCTTGCGGTCGATGCGGTGCGCGGGGTGTACGGTTTGCTGCAGTTGGTCTCGTAATAGCTGCAGGGCACACTCTGAGGTGTCCGCGGCGATGGCAGAGCGGTGTACTAACAGGCCATGCGGCTTGTTTATTGCGACGATGTAATCATCTTGGTAAAGGATCTCTAACATTCGTTTAGCCCTCTTTAATCATCTGCACAATCTCGGCTGCTTTCTCATCGATCTTTGGGCTTAGAAATATCGTTTTGAAGGCGCCACCACCGATCACGGTTTCTTTGCGTTGCCAGCTGATTTTTGTAACCGAAAACAAATAATAGTTTTCTACCTTCACGTGCTGCTCTATGAATTGCTGGACCAGCGTGTTGCCAAAAAGGTGCATGCCGAAATCGACCAAGTCCTTGTCTGCATCTCCGGTTTGCTGTTTAAGAAGTTCAGTTACCTTTGCTTTTACCGCGTCGTGATGCTCCTGGGATGAGGGGTTGGTAAATACCGCGATCAAGATGAAGGCGATTACACAGATGGCGAAAATTCTTGTTTTACTCATATTGGGGGCAAAAATACGAATTTACAATTAGAAGAGGGTAACGATCCATGCTCCGAGCAACCAAAGCAGGTATATCAGTAGGAAGGTCGTCAGCAAGATGAGAATGAATAGGCCTACAAAAAGGCGCTTGGCACCTCCCTGATGCTTTCCCTGGTAATAGTACTCTTTGAGGATTTTGATATTTTTGGCGTTGGCTTTTTTGAAAAAGTCGAAGACATTTCCTAGAAAAGGAATGCTCCCTAAAAAGGCATCCCAGAGCACGTTAATGAGCATCTTACTCGCGGCATTTGGACTTACGCCATTACGGTACATCACCAGCACCAGCAATAGGGCGCTACCGAGTGATATGGCCTGCCCGGCCAGGGGGATGAAATTTAGCAAGGGGTCGAGTCCGAAGCGGAAGGACCCTATGCTAAATTGATTGTCTAATAATGTTGCAAATCGTTCTACCCACCGAAAGTCGCGATCGCGCTGTAGATCCGTTTGACCGGGTATTTTTGGAGGGCGGTGACTGTCCATTATTTCAATTCGTATATCGCGTCGATGTTACACGTAAGTTTAATTGGGCGCACGCTGATGTCTAAACTCTCTTCGACCGAATCCTGCATGGATACGGATGCTTTAGCCATGTATGCGCGCGGCTGTGGAGCCATGTCATTCCAGCTAAAGTTTGTGTTGTCATTTATAGCAAGTACTTTTCCTACGCTGTCGCCCGTAGCCGAAGCGATGATTTCTGCATTTGCATGAGCATCTTGAATAGCGGCAATTTTCAGCTCTTTTTCAATCGCTTTCTTCTGGCTATGGTCATAACCATTTACCGAAGTGCTTTGAATCCCTTTGGCATCCACTTTGTCAAGCATCTGGTTCAGCCCGTTTAGGTTTGTTACCTTTAGGCGGTACTGTTTCGCTTGCAGGAGCTCCGGGTTATCTTTCTTTTTCTTGGGGTTGCTGTTATAGCTATATACGTTCTGGATCGTGAAATCTTCTTCTTTTACGCCGTTAGCGATTGCGGCCGTATAAAGCTGTTTTTCCAAGGTCTCTATGGAAACCTTTTTTTTGCTGTTTCCGTCGGGAAGATATTCTCGTAAAGAGATCGATAAATACAAGATGTCCGGGGTAACCTCGCGCTCGGCGGTACCTCTGGTAGAGACTCTTCGGCTATTTTCGAAGTTGTTTGATTGTGCACTGGCAAGTGTTACCATACAGACAGTTAGCATGAGACCAATTAGTTTTTTCATAGTGTTAATGCGTTAATGTTTAGTATTACAAAGTTATTACTGGATTGTTTGACAGTGCGAGGCTAAAATCGTTTAATTTTTTCCTGAAATATAAAAAAACATTGAAAAATAATTTATACCTTTAATGTTAGTACAAATAATTATTAAAATGCAAGAAGGCGTAGTAAAATTCTTTAATGAAACCAAAGGATTCGGTTTCATCGTTCCAAATTCAGGCGAGAGCGAAATTTTCGTTCACGTTTCAGGGTTAATTGACAAAGTTCGTGAGAACGATCACGTATCTTACGAAGTAGAACAGGGCCGTAAAGGCCTAAATGCGGTAAATGTAAAGCTTATCTAATAGTAGATTCAGATATATTTATTGTGAAAAAGCCAGGCCGACGCCTGGCTTTTTTGCATAGCGCGAATCCTTAATCGGGGCCGTTCGTTGGGGTAGGTGGGAAGTTGGTGAGAGTATTCTCGTCGTTGCCACCCCTGCCCTTTGGATCCGGACCGTATTCATTCGGTCCACGGTCACCGTCGATAAGCATGAGGTAAAGAAAATACAGGTTCACAAATGGTATGAACAGAAATACAATATACCAAGTTGGTTTTCCTGTGTCGTGCAGGCGGCGCACGCCGACGGCCAGTACGGGTATTAGCAAGGCTAGCGAGACCAGTCCTGAAAGAGCGGTGATTAATCCCCCCAAACTGCTGCTGATAATTCCTAGTATCCAGCCCACGAGTGCTAGAGCGATGGATAACAACCACACGCATAAAACAAATGTCCAGTATTCTTTTCTGCGGGCACGCCCCTCAAAATTTGCGTAATTTTCTTTAACATTGTTGATAAACCAGTCCATAAGTAAGATTATTAAGTCGTTAGTTAGCTATTGATTTTTACAACTAAAGATAGCAATAAATCACTAAAAGTGAGGGGTTAATGGAAAATTTCTTCCAAAACGTACATGGAATTCACGGTGCCGAAGTTTTCGGTGTGTAGTTTGTAAAAATCGAGAATCTTTTCTAGTAGGTATTTACGGTCGGTTTTACTAATCTTCACGCTGCTGGGTTCGGCAAAGCTGGACGTGAGGAACGCATAGAAAAGTGAGGTGTGCGGTTCTTGAAGAACGTGGCTATGCGCAGGAAGACTATTGCCGAATACGCCATCCATTAAGTCGAAATAGGGGTGGTGTTGGTGGCTGGGCTGCAGCGGTAAGAAACCGAGAAAGCGCGATAGCTTGACTAGAAAGACGATGTGAAAGTTTGCCAGGATCGTTTCCGATGCGTCCAGCCACAATATAGCTTGCTGCACGAAATTAAACAGGTGGGGATCGCCCGATTGCTCGCGTAGTACTTTGTAGAGGATTTCGTTGATGAATATGGCGAGCGAGCTTTTTTGAATATTTATTGGAATGTCGCGCAAAACGGGCGTTTGATGAACTTCCTTGACGCGGTTTAGGCCGCCGGATGCCTTGTGGTAGACCACCATATCCAAGGGGTGTAGGGGCTGGAAAAGGTTTGCTGATATTTTAGCTCTGCTTTTTTTTGCGCCATTTATCAGGTAGGCCTGCATGCCGAAGGCCTCGGTATATACGTGGGCGACGATGCTGCTCTCCGAGTAGTTCGTTGTTTTTAAGGCAATTCCATTTGTTTTATGCAGCATTTGGACTTTAATTACGACCAAAGATACAAAAGCGCAAGGCTTTCGCCTAAAAGACATGAATGTGAATTGTTGAAAACTATTTCATGGATCCGGGGGCGTGCGGGGGCTGAAAAAGTGTATTTTTGCTGGACTAAGCCTCGTTGTTCCTAAAAAAGAAAAATTATTCTTCTGCCTTCTTGCATATCACAAAAGAAATATGGATATTTGCAAACTCTTTGTGAAAAGAGACAAAACGAACAGATAACATTAAAATTCAAATATCATGTCAAGAATTTGTGATTTAACAGGCAAGGCGGCATTAACAGGAAATAACGTTTCGCACTCAAACGTTAAAACTAAGCGTAAATTTTACCCGAATTTACAGACGAAACGTTTTTACATTCCAGAAGAAGATCGTTGGATTACTTTAAAAGTATCAACATCCGCAATCAAGACTATTAACAAGAACGGTATTACAGCTGTAATCAATAAATTTATCCAAAACGGATCTATTTAGTAATATCGCCTGTTATCAAAATATTCATGAAATCTAATCTCTCGAGATTATAATAAAGTAAAACAATGGCTAAAAAAGGAAATAGAGTACAAGTAATCCTAGAATGTACTGAGCACAAGGAAAGTGGTCTTCCGGGCATGTCTCGTTATATCACAACAAAGAACAAAAAGAACACTACAGAGCGTTTAGAGTTAAAGAAATTTAACCCGGTTCTTAGAAAAGTTACTGTTCATAAAGAAATTAAGTAATTAACCACTCGGGTGTTTAACTCGAATTAAAATACAAGATAATGGCAAAGAAATCAGTTGCGTCCTTACAAAAAGGTGGTGGTAAAGAATTTACAAAAGTTGTTCTTACTGCAAAGTCAGCGAAAACAGGAGCTTATACTTTCAAAGAAATCATGGTACACAACGACAAAGTTAAAGAAGTTGTTGCGGAAATGGGTAAATAAGCGGGGTAAGAAATTTCCCTTTTTAGAGTTTTCCTTTAAAAAGTTTAAAGCCGTTTTGGTACTCGCCGAAAGGGCTTTTTTAGTATAGCTGATTTTGAGTATATTTGCCCGGTTGTAAATCAAAACATTTCCACACGCAGAATACACTATGGGATTATTCGATTTTTTTAAGAAAAAGCAAGAAACACCTGAGGCTCAAGAGGCACTCGAGAAGGGTTTAGAAAAAACCAAAGAAGGTTTTCTTTCGAAAATTACAAAAGCTGTTGTCGGAAAATCGACTATCGATGACGAGGTGCTCGATAATCTCGAGGAAGTTTTGGTAATGTCTGATGTGGGGGTCACCACAACATTGAAAATTGTTGAACGTATTCAGGAGCGTGCTGCCCGTGACAAGTACTTAGGGACGGATGATTTAAATCGGCTGTTGAAGGAAGAAATCCAGGAGCTGCTCGCTGAGAATAACAGTTCGGATTTCGAGAATTTTGAATATGGCAATCATAAGCCTTATGTCATCATGGTGGTTGGCGTGAACGGCGTCGGAAAGACGACGACTATAGGAAAGCTCGCTCACCAACTCAAACAAGCCGGTAATAAGGTTGTCTTGGGTGCTGCCGACACATTTCGTGCCGCAGCGGTTGAACAGCTACAACTTTGGGGTGAGCGCGTCGGGGTAAGAGTCGTCTCTCAAGCAATGGGTTCGGATCCGGCTTCAGTAGCCTACGATACGGTAAAATCAGCGGTCGCCAATGGCGACGATGTCGCGATCATCGATACGGCCGGAAGGCTCCACAATAAGGTGGGTTTAATGAATGAGCTGACCAAGATAAAGAACGTCATGCAGAAGGTTATTCCCGATGCGCCGCACGAGATCTTACTTGTTTTGGATGCTTCAACCGGCCAAAATGCAATCGAGCAGGCGACGCAGTTTACCCAAGCGACAGATGTGAATGCTTTGGCGCTGACCAAGCTTGACGGTACAGCAAAAGGTGGAGTGGTGATTGGTATTTCCGATCAGTTTAAAATTCCTGTTAAATATATTGGGGTGGGTGAAAAAATTGAAGATCTACAGCTTTTTAACAAAAAAGAGTTCGTAGATAGTCTGTTTAATTAGTGTGCTCTGTTAGGGTGTGTGTGATAGAAAGAGCTCGGACCACCGCTAGGAGATTAAAAATAATAGTTCCATGCTGCTTAGCCGGTATTGCCGCCGAGTAGTTGTCTTGGGAATTATTAAAGAAAAAATAATAATGAAAACAAAATACGCAAAGGCCGCCAGTCCGGTAAGCAAACCCCGGGTAAACGTCGTTACGCTGGGCTGTTCAAAGAATATACACGATTCGGAAGTACTGATGGGGCAACTCAAAGGGAACCAAATGGATGTTGTGCATGAAGCGTCAAATATTACCGCGGATGATATTATTGTAATTAATACCTGTGGTTTTATCGATAATGCTAAGCAAGAGTCAATTGATACAATTTTACAATATTCGGCACTTAAAGAACAGGGCAAGATCAATAAGCTTATTGTTACGGGCTGCCTTTCGGAGCGTTATAAGCCTGAGCTTACCCAGGAGATACCAGCTGTCGATGCGTTTTTTGGAACGAACGATCTTCCGGATCTTCTTTCCTCAATTGGCGCGGACTATCGCCATGAGCTACTGGGCGAAAGGTTGCTAAGCACACCATCGCACTTTTCTTACTTCAAAATTGCCGAAGGTTGTAATCGTCCATGCTCGTTTTGCGCTATTCCTATTATGCGTGGAAAACATGTATCCAAATCGATCGAGGACTTGGTGAAGGAAGCTAAATTTTTAGCGGCGGGTGGCACGAAAGAACTTATTCTTATCGCGCAGGACTTAACCTATTACGGGCTTGATATTTACGGTAAAAGAAACCTTTCGGACCTGATGCGTCACTTATCCGACGTGGACGGCATTGAGTGGATCCGCCTGCAGTATGCATACCCATCGGGCTTCCCAATGGATATTCTGGATGCCATGAATGAGCGTTCGAATATTTGCAATTACCTAGACATGCCTTTACAGCATATTAGTGATCCTATGCTCAAATCGATGCGCCGCGGTACGACCAAGCAAAAGCAGTTGGATCTAGTAAGTGAGATCCGTGATAAAGTGCCTAATATTGCGTTGCGGACTACTTTAATCTGTGGCTACCCAGGGGAAACTGAACAAGATTTTAATGAAATGCTCGAATGGGTGGAAGATACCCGTTTTGATCGTTTGGGTTGTTTCACGTATTCACATGAAGAGAAAACACATGCCCATAGCTTGCAAGATGACGTTCCAGAAGAGGTAAAGGAATCGCGCGTGGAACAAATCATGGAAGTGCAGCAAGGGATCTCTTACGAGATTAATCAGACGAAGATTGGCAACACCTATAAAGTGCTTGTCGACCGGGTGGACGGTGATTATTTCATCGGTCGTACCGAATATGATTCACCCGAGGTGGATAATGAAGTTGTCTTGGACGCGAAGAAGGATTATGCACGTATTGGTGACTTCGTTCAGGTGAAAGTTGATCGGGCGGAAGATTTTGATCTTTACGGAAGCATCGTAACGGCCAAAGGTTAAACTCCCGCGGACAAAAAGATATTTAATAGCTCCGTTTCCGCTTTGCAGTGGATTCGGAGCTTTTTTATCCTGGACCCATTTGAATTGCGAAAGATCGATGTAGTGTCATTATATTATTAAAATTCAAAAGGCTGCCGGCTGTTCATTGAAATTTCCGTAATTTGAGCGGATATTTTCTTCCGGTAAAGCAATGTCTAGTTTAACCGGTAAATACGAAAATTGTACCAACGAATGGGTGACCGAATTTTATTTTAGATGAAAGCAACATATATTGATTATAGCGACACAGGAAGCTTTTCAAAAACCTTGTTAGCCTATTTGGCGAATGATGAGAGTCTTAAATCGTTTTATAATCGTCCTGCCGAGCTGGCGAGTTTCGCTGCCCAGATGGAAGATAAAAAAGACTTTGTGCATCGTGTCCTGTTGCGGGATCAGCTCACCGAGCAGTACGGTGACATGTTGAAGGCTTCTCCTGTGGTTGCAAAAAACATCGAGCTCCTTGCTAATGAAAGTACCTTTACAGTTACCACCGGCCACCAGCTGAATATTTTCACCGGTCCGCTGTATTTTATCTTTAAGATCATCACGGCTGTGCGGCTGGCTAAAGATCTCAAGGAGGCCTATCCCGAGAAAGATTTTGTGCCGGTTTACTGGATGGCGAGTGAAGATCATGACTTTGCAGAAATCAACCATACACGCGTATTCGGAAAGAGAATTGTCTGGGATACCCCAGCGGTGTCCGGCACGGGTCGAATGTCGACGGACGATATCACCGATGCAGTCAAGCAGTATTGCGGCACCTTTGGTCTAGGGCCCAATGCGCAGAAGCTAGAGGCGATCGTCGAGCGAGCATATTGTTCGGGGAAAAACCTTGCTGAGGCCACCCGGAGCTTGGTAAACACCCTTTTTAAATCCCAAGGGCTCGTTATTATCGATGCGGACCGCGAGGCGCTTAAGAAACCGTTTATCCCTATTGTAAAAGCCGATGTGCTGGAGCAGAAAAGCGTTCAGGTCATTCAAGATACGTCAGATACACTGACCAAATTGGGCTTTAAAACCCAGGTTCATGCGCGCGATATTAATTTCTTCTACCTCACCGACACCTTTCGCGAGCGTATTGTCTCTTTGGATGACGGCCGCTATGAGGTGCTTCACCAAGATATTTACTTCACACGCGATGAGCTCGAGGCGCTTATCGATCAACATCCGGAAAGGTTTAGCCCGAACGTTGTTATGCGGCCGGTGTACCAAGAGGTTATTCTACCGAATTTAGCATATATTGGCGGCGGTGCGGAGATTGTTTACTGGCTTCAACTGAAGGCAAATTTTGACCAGTATGGCGTACCGTTTCCAATTCTTGTGCCACGTAACTCCGCTATTATTACTGATGATAAGGTGGTTGGTAAAATATTCCGTTTGGACCTGACGCTCAAGACGATTTTCCGTCCGCTGGATACGCTCAAGGACGATTATGTACGCCGGCAGACAAGCCATAGACTTAACTTGCGCGATGAGATGATGGAGTTCAATTCCATCTTTGCTAAGCTTAATTTGCGCGCGCACAAGATCGATCCCACGCTGGGCCCAAGTACCGAGGCGGTCAAGGCTCGTTTGAAGAAGGCTATAAACAATTTGGAAAAAAAACTCCTTAGGGCAGATAAGCGGAATTACGCCGAAGCGTTGATTCAGATCGAGCGGTTGAAGGATCATCTGTTCCCCGGCGGCGGATTGCAGGAAAGAACGGAAAATTTTGCATCTTTATATGTAAAATATGGCGAGGAGCTGCTCACCGAGCTTGAGTGCCATTTTAACCCGTTAGATTTTAAATTTACAATTCTGTATTAGTGGAAGCAACAGACGTCATATTAGAAGAAACGAACTTTTATCGGTATTATACAGAAAAAGGAGGGCTATCGAAGGAGGATTTTACCAAATTTAGCGCCTATTTTTCTTTTAAGGAAGTTCCGCACAACACGTATTTGCTGCGTGCCGACGAGGTATGTAGCCATTCTTTTTTTGTGGAGAGCGGCCTCTTAGAGTCCTTTTCATTGGACGAGAAGGGAGGCGAGCATATTCTGCAGTTTGCTCCCGAGAATTGGATCGTTTCCGATCGTGCCAGCCTATATTTCGATAAACCTTCGGAATATTATATTAAAGCTATCGAACACTCGCTGATCGTTTTTATTCAGCCCGATTTTCTCATGAAAGCTTCTCAGGCGAACTCCGATTTCTCCTGTTTTTTAGAGAACTCGTTGCAGCGAAATATTTATGTACAGCAAAAACGCATAAGTTCGCTGCTGGCGATGACCGCCAGGGAGCGTTATCTTTCATTTATGGAAACTTACCCCGGGCTTATGCTTAGGGTGCCCCAGTGGATGATTGCTTCCTACTTGGGAATCACTCCGGAAAGCTTAAGCCGTGTGCGCAGGGAGCTTTTAAATGATGACCGTAATGCGCGTAAAAAATAGGTTAATAGAAAACCTCTGCAATCATGCAACGGGCGCTACCGCCTCCGGCAGTCTCAATGGTGTCCAGCGGTGCATGAACAATCGTTCCTAAAGATTCCAGTTGATTAACTTGCAGCGCGCTCAAACTTCTATATGCTTGGCTGCTCATCACGATTCCTGTGGTGCCACTTGTTGAGCGTACCTCCAGGATATTGCCCGCGAAGTTGTTCATCTGCTGCTCACTAATTTCGATAATTGTCTTTCCTGAATCTGCTAATCGTTGCTTTATCGCCTCGCGCTCCATCATGTTGTCAATGCTTTGAAGGCAAATTTGAGCGAAGTGTGTGCCCACAGCCATCATCACATTGGTGTGGTAAATGGGTTTGCGCAGTCGACCGACCGACTGGTTTGCTTGAAAGATAAAAGGGGCGTACCCTAGATCGAGGCAAAACTGGTGAATGAGTGTTGGGTGCGCGCGCGCTGATAGCGAGCAGTAGGCGATCCGGTTTATGCGGTCGAGTATCAAGCAACCCGTGCCTTCTAAGAAGATATCTTGCTTTTCGTGATCACTGTAGTCAACGATATCCTCGTAATTTATACCCCAATTTGCGAGCGCCTGGATCGGCTGCAGCTGACGCTCGCGGCGTCTATTTTCGGCGAACATAGGATAGATGACGGCCGTTCGCTTATGAAATGAAATGGTGTTGTTTGGAAAGATGCTGTCGGGCGTATTAAGGTGACCGTCATCTTGTAACACAAGGGTGTTTAACCCAAAGTCGGTAAGTACCTGTACGAAATTGTCGAATTCGCGCGTTGCTGCTGCGGCGATATCCTTTCCAACGATATCTTCTTGAAAATAGTTGTTAATAGCCGTTTCTTCATTTTTGCGGAATCGGCTTGGCCTGACCAAAAGCAGGGTGTCTGTTGTTTGCGTATTGTTTGGGGTCATATATTAATCCCGAAAAAGTGGTAGTGTGGAACAGCGGAGCAGACCTTCTTGTTTTCCAATCTCATGGTAAGGAACCTCTTCAACCACGAAACCGTTCTCCCGTAGCCAAATATTTAAGCGGTTAAATCGCTGTTCGCTAACAACGATGTCCTCGGCGATAGAGAAGACATTGCTATACATTTGATACATCTCGTAGTCCGTTATTTCAAAGAGATTCGCCGGACCAAACAGCTCGCGGAGATAATGATAGTCCTCTTGTTCTTTAAATCCGCCGGGATAGATGATAGCTTTATCTTTACCCAACGGCTGAAAGCAGCAGTCAAGGTGCAGGGCATTTCGCCGCGCGTCGGTCATCGACTTTATTAAATCGAACTCCTTGATGGTCCTATGAGGGAAGGATTCCTTTAAGAAAGCTACGCCATTCATATTTGTTCTTGCTGTATTAATATCGGCGTAGTCGTCTCCTTTATAGGTGCCGACGAAGATGTACTCGTTCCACAGTATGACGTCGCCGCCTTCAATATGGCAGTTCTGTGGCGCAATAAGCATGTTGGCCGGCTCTACCAAGTCGGTGATCATGTTTATTGCCTGCCATTCTTGGGCTCGATCGGGAAGGATGTTTGCTTTTACAAATTTCTCATCGATCACAAAACCAATGTCACGTGAAAAGATCTGGTTGAGATTTTGGATAATCCGGGGGCGGTATACCTTTATGCCATAGCGCTCCAGTATCCCTTGAAAGGCGGTCATTTCGAAAACCATATCCGATTCCGCCGGGTAGGTTTCGGCAATTATATGTTCTAAGGATTTGGGGTCATATGCTTGGTCTGCTGTGGGCGCCGGTCCGCTGTCATTGGCGGTCCCCAATATCACCGAACGAAGTCTGGCGGTCTCATTTTCTATATGCAATTTAATCATAACATTCAGTTTAATATCGGAGCCCAAAGTTATACAATTTCGTTGACCCCAACGAGCACGGCGGCGCATAATTTTTGACCGGTATGTTTTCTAGCGGCGCTCGCATGAAACCCTTTTGCTGGGAAATTTATTCTGTTTTTCTTCGGGTGCAATCGGTTGATTCAATTTTGACATTCAAGATATATCTGATCCGGTGTTATTTCGGGTATAAAATCGTATTTTTGCAGTTTCAAGAGGTATTTTGAAAAAACACATGCTTTTTAAGGTATATGAAACTGCTTTAGAAAGAATTGAAGGAAAAAGTTAAGCGCAAAAATGAGCAACGTATTTTATCAAGAAAAATTTCAGGATCGACACAATGGACCAAGAGCCCGTGAGACCCAAGAAATGTTAGCCTATCTAGGCGTAGGGACGGTAGATGAACTTATCGAGCAAACGGTTCCAAGTCAAATTCGATTGAAGCAACCCATGGGCGTCCCCGTGGCTTTGAGCGAAAAGGCCTATTTGGCCAAGGTAAAGCAGATCGCTGATAAAAATAAGGTTTTCAAATCTTATATTGGACAGGGTTATAACGACGTTGTTGTGCCAGGTGTGATTCAGCGTAATGTCCTTGAGAACCCAGGTTGGTATACGCAATATACGCCTTATCAAGCGGAGATTTCGCAAGGGCGTCTGCAAGCATTGTTGAACTTCCAAACCGTTGTTTCTGACTTAACGGGCCTAGAGATAGCGAACGCATCGTTATTAGATGAGGCGACTGCGGCAGCGGAGGCCATGTTTATGCTTTATAATGCACGTAAGAATAAGAGTGCGAATGTATTTTTAGTTACCGCAAATATATTCCCACAAACGCTCGACGTTCTTCAAACAAGAGCAGTGCCTTTCGGCGTAGAAGTCCGTGTAGCCGATATTCGCGTAGATAACCTTTCTGATGACGTTTTCGCGGCATTTATTCAATACCCTTCAGCGGACGGTACAGTGAACGATTACGCAGCGTTTACCGCGGCGGCTCAAGAGCGCGACATAACAACATGTGTCGCGGCAGATCTAATGTCCTTAGCGCTGTTAACGCCTCCGGGTGAATGGGGTGCAGATGTGGTTGTAGGTAATACGCAACGTTTTGGTGTACCAATGGGATTTGGCGGACCACATGCGGCTTACTTTGCGACCAAAGCATCCTACAAAAGGAATATTCCGGGCCGTATTATTGGAGTTACCTCCGACGCTAGTGGAAATTACGCATTGCGTATGGCCCTACAAACGCGTGAGCAGCATATCCGCCGCGATAAGGCCTCTTCAAATATTTGTACAGCTCAGGCGTTACTGGCAATTATGGCGTCATTCTACGCGGTATATCATGGACCTCAAGGGATCAAAAATATAGCCCTTCGTATTAATGATTTGGCCAAATTAGTCGACAAAGCCGTTCAAGCACTTGGCTATAAGCAGCTAAATGAAAGCTATTTTGATACTTTACGTTTTGAGGTCGGCGAGCAGCTGAGCGGGTTAAAGAGTGAAGCACTGAACAATGAGGTAAACTTCTATTATAGTGATGGAGTGGTGGGTATCTCAATTGATGAGGCGACAAGCATTGAAGATGTCGAATTGATTGTCCGCATTTTCGCGAAGATCAAAGGAAAATCAATTGCGGATATCGATTTTGAAGATATGGTTGATCATCTTGGTGATTCAATTCCGGAAGAGCTAAAACGCCAAACAGCATACTTAACACACCCATTGTTTAACGATTACCACTCCGAGAGCGATATGCTTCGTTACATCAAGTCTCTTGAGGCGAAAGACCTTTCTTTGTGTCACTCGATGATTCCGTTAGGCTCGTGTACGATGAAGCTTAATGCTACCTCAGAAATGGTGCCTTTAACGTGGAGTGAGTTCGGCGGCTTGCATCCTTTTGCACCGGCGGATCAAACTTCGGGATATATGTATCTTATTAATGAGCTTAATGAGTGGCTTTCAAAAATCACGGGATTTGCAAAAATGTCTTTCCAGCCGAACTCCGGTGCGCAGGGCGAATATGCAGGGTTGATGGTTATCCGAGCGTATCACCAAAGCCGCGGGCAGGGGCATCGTAACATCTGTTTGATTCCGGCTTCTGCACATGGTACAAACCCCGCTTCCGCTTCAATGGCCGGTATGAAGGTCGTGGTTGTTAAATGTGATGATGCAGGAAATATCGACGTTGAAGATCTACGTGCTAAAGCGCAGCAACACGCCGAACACCTGAATTCATTTATGGTGACTTATCCTTCTACGCACGGTGTGTTTGAAGAGTCTATCGTGGAGATCTGCGAAATTATACACGCTAATGGCGGACAAGTATATATGGATGGTGCGAATATGAATGCGCAAGTAGGCTTAACAAGCCCCGGATTCATTGGCGCGGACGTTTGTCACTTGAATTTACATAAAACGTTCTGTATTCCGCATGGTGGTGGTGGGCCAGGTATGGGGCCAATTGGTGTGGCAGCGCATCTTGTGCCTTTCCTTCCTAGCCATGAGGTGGTAGAAACTTCGGGTCCAGAAGGTATTTCGGCTGTTTCGGCAGCGCCGTTCGGATCGGCTTCGATCCTTACGATTTCCTACGCGTACATTGCGATGATGGGCGGTGAAGGACTTACCGACGCTACCAAACTCGCTATATTAAATGCAAACTACATCAAGGCGCGCTTAGAGCAGCACTATCCGGTGCTTTATGCTGGTGCAAAAGGCCGCTGCGGGCATGAGATGATCTTAGATTGTAGAAGCTTTAAGAAGGTTGGAATTGAGGTTGCTGATATCGCCAAGCGTCTGATGGACTATGGTTTCCATGCACCAACGGTGTCGTTCCCTGTTGCAGGTACGCTTATGGTTGAGCCTACAGAATCTGAATCGAAAGCCGAGCTGGATCGCTTTTGTGACGCGCTAGTTGCGATTCGCGCGGAAATTGCAGCCGTCGAGCTGGGCGAAGTAGACCAGACGAACAACTTATTGAAAAATGCGCCACATACGGCAGATATGGTGACTGCAGACGAGTGGGATAAACCATATAGTCGTCATACAGCGATCTACCCGCTTGCTTACGTTAAAGCCAATAAATTTTGGCCTTCCGTAGGGCGTGTGAACGACTCGCAAGGGGACCGAACATTGATCTGTTCATGTCCGCCGATCGAAGCGTACGCTGAAGCTTAGACTTTAGACGCCAGTATTTAAACTCCTGTTATAGAAATGTAGCAGGAGTTTTCTATTTTAGGGAAAACGATTCGTTATGATGAAGATGACCAGTATTTTATTTGTTCTGTTTTTTTGTGTGGCATCCCTTGCCAGCTATGGGCAAGAAACCCTTTTTCAGTTTGGGAGTGTACGTAAGTTTGATTCTATTTTAGGGGGGAAGGCTGGTGAGGACCGTATGAACTGGATCCAGGTAAATACGACCGACAGCACGTGGAAAGTCGAAGACAGCGTACTACGGTGTCAGGGACAGCCCATTGGTGTGGTGCGCTCGGAAAGAATGTACCAGAACTTCATTATGCATGTGCAATGGCGGCATCTTGAGGCGGGTGGTAATTCTGGGATTTTTGTGTGGTCGGACGCCGATCCCGAGAAGCATAACCGGCTACCTAGTGGCGTGGAGGTGCAGATGCTGGAACTCGACTGGGTGAATCAGCATGTTTCCCAAGAAGGCGAGAAGCCGCCGATAGCCTACGTGCACGGGGAGTTGTTTGGAGCGGGTAAACACACGACTGTTCCTGATAATCCACGCGGCATCCGCAGCAAGTCTATCGAGAACCGCTGCCTGGGGCAGGGGCAGTGGAACTCCTACACGGTCGTTTGTGTTGATGGCACCATAAAGCTTTCGGTGAATGGGAAGTTTGTCAACGGGATCCAGCAAGCCAGCAAGCGGAGAGGGTATTTGTGCTTAGAGTCCGAGGGTGCCCAGATTGAATTTCGTAATTTGCAGGTCATCGAATTGGATTCCGGGAGCATACTCGCCGAGCAGATTGTCGAGGAAATATAGGCGTCCGTAACAATTTGCGAGAAGGCTATTGTATTTGGAATGGGAATTGTACTTTTAGGCAAACAAAAATTAAGATGAAAAGGATTTGGTTTCTAGGCCCATTGGCCGCTATGCTCGTTTTTGCATCCTGTGGCGGAGGTAAATACGCTGCCACCGAGAAGGTGTATAAGAAAAAGGCGAAAGACTTCGCCGTGGGGTATCGTGAAGCCCCGGTGGAGAGTCAGCTGGAAAAGCTGATTACCAGCCACGATAAAGAATGGATAGGATCGATAAATTTTGGCGTGCGTAAGCCCAACTACGTGATGATCCATCATACGGCGCAGGATTCGTTAGCCCAGACGGTGAAAACATTCCACAGCGCTCGTGCGGGTGTGAGTTCTCACTACGTCATTGGCCGTGATGGGAAAATCGTTCAGATGGTAAATGATCTATATCGCGGTCATCACGCGGGACTTGGTAAATGGGGTAATGATACCGATCTTAACTCTTCGTCGATCGGCATTGAGTTGGATAATAATGGTCTAACCGATCCTTGGCCTCCGGAGCAGATCGATGCTCTAGTGGACCTGTTGCAGTATTTAAAACAAACCTATAAAATTCCGCAATCGAATTTTATCGGGCATATGGATTACGCGCCTACTCGTAAGAATGATCCGAGGGCTTTGCCGTGGAAGGTGCTTGCTGATAAAGGGTTCGGCTATTGGTATGACAATGTTCTGCCAGAGGTTCCAGACGGCTTTGATCCAAGGATTGCGTTGCGGATTATTGGTTACGACGTCTCCAATTTAGATGCCGCAATCAAGGCTTTCAAGATCCATTATATACAGGATCGGACGAGCTCGGCTTCGCTTAATGGAAATGATCTTAAGATACTGTATTCGATTTTCTTGAAATATATGTAAGAACTTGTCCAGTTTTTATATCTCCCTACCCGTGGATCTTCCTTTGGTAGGGAGATATTTATGTATAGCGGCTGCTAGCCTACCAGTAGAACGCGTTAAACGGTTTTCACGTATTTCGCTTCGTAGTTTTCGATATCAACTATATACTTGTTTTTTATTAAAAAATCGAACAGCGATTGCGCTTCTTGGGCCACGGGGACATTTTGAGTTGTGATGATCGTCTGTGATTTTTTATCAAGATAAGGATATGCGTAGAGTTTGACATCTTTACTGAACATGCCCGAGATATAAGACAGCAGCTCGTTTGTATAGGTCTCTTTGCTGTAGTTTTGGGTGTTGAAGATATTCTTCAAGTTGGATACGTTGGTCACGATTCCAACGTGCTGCGGCTTGAATGAACCGATAAATTCCGCCAGGTGATTGTTCCTGCGGAAGTTGGATACCATAATGTTGTTCCCTGTAGCGCACAGGTATTCGGCGCGCTCTGCAAAGTAGGCTAAATCCTGATCGGTGATCAGCTGCTCTTCGTCAAGAACATTCCCCATTAATATTTCAATTAACACCACGGTATTCTGCGGCGTGGCACCTGTGTTTTTATAAAATTGTTCTAGGGCGCTATTGAAAAGGTCGAAGTTGGGATTCGATTTTTGCCGGTATTTGGTGCGTAGGATGATGATGTTCTTCTTGTATAGGTAATCTTTTATTTGTGCTGCTTTTGCATCGGGGCGAAAGATCGCGGCGCGTGCAAAGCCTTTGGCAATCAAGTACAGGTTTAATAGGCGTTCGTTCGCCGATTCAAAGATGGGGCCCGTGACTTTCACTAAGTCAATTTCAACGGAGCCGATGGAAAGATTATCCACGAGCGATTCGATCATCGTTTGCGGGTTCTCGCTATAGTAATATGCCGCGAAGATCAGGTTTACTCCCAGGATACCGAGCACTTTGGACTGTAGCCTCGAGTCGCTATCGAGTAGACGGACGTGAACCACGATATCATTAAACGGGCCGTCGACGACACTTTGAAAGCGAATACCGATCCACCCGTGCGGCTCATTGTTTTTAGCGAAGTTTAATGTGGTTACGGTGTTGGCAAAAGCGAAAAACCTTTTCGTTTGGTATTTCTGTCCACAAAGGCGCTCGGTGAGCAGGTTGAATTCATGGTTTAACATTTTTATTACCCTGGTGCGGCTAACGTATCGGCCCGATTCCTCGACGCCGTATATCGCATCACTGAAAGTCATATCGTAGGCCGATATCGTTTTGGCAATTGTTCCCGATGCGGCTCCTGCCTCGAAGAAGTTGCGGGCGACCTCTTGACCGGCTCCAATTTCTGCAAAGGTTCCGTATACGTCTGGGTTTAGGTTGATTTTTAATGCTTTTCTTTTTGTCTCAAAAATTTCTCTTGCCATGCTGGCAAAGGTACGAAATCATAGGATTATTTGGACAAGACCAAGCTGAGGAAAATAAAATTAGGCTTGCTTACAGCAGGCCTAATTTTTGAAATGTATAAAACAGAGCTGCGCTGTGTAGTGCTTGTCCGATTTTGTTCGCCAGGAGGTATTCGCGGGCTTGCTCGATACTCATGACAATCACTTCTATGTCCTCGGAATCGTCAAGATCCTGCTCTTGAACTTTGCTGCCGCCTTTTAATAAGTAGGTATGGGTAATGTTTCCGCTGGTAGCGGGGTTGGCATAAAGCGCACATATTTTCTCGATGCTCTGGAAGGCATATCCCGTTTCTTCCAGCATTTCGCGGCGCGCTCCTTGTGCGGGCTCTTCACCCGGCTCCACCACCCCTGCGGGCAGCTCGACGAGTATCTCGCCTGCGCCATGTCGGTACTGTTTGACAAATAAGACCTTCTGATCGGTCGTAAAGCCAACCATATTCACCCATGTAGGATACTCGAGTACATAATATTCGTCTTTGATGTTTCCGTTAGGCATTTGCAGCTTATCCATACGCAAGGTTGCCCAGGGCCTCTTAATAATGTATTTAGAATCTAGTAGTTTCCACTTTTCCATATCTTTTATCGGACTATATCGGCCATAATACGTTCTACTTTGTCCTGCAGTTTTTTGGACACCGATTCATAATCGCCAGAGCTATCGAGAGGTTCTTTTACCGAGCAATAGAACTTGATCTTGGGCTCTGTTCCCGAGGGGCGTGCGGAGATAACGTCGCCTTGGACGGTGATGAACTGTAAGACATTTGATGCCGGCAAATCGATTTTTGATTGTGCTCCTGTCTGCAGGATAGTGGCCATTCCTGTCTGGTAATCGCGAATCTCGCGCACATCAATCCCCCCGAGCGATTTTGGTGCTTTCGCCCGCAGATCAACCATCATCTGTTTGATCTCTTCGGCCCCGGTTTTACCTTGTTTTGTAAGCGATATAAGCTTCTCTTGATAAAAGCCAAATTGTTGATATAGTTCCAGTAGCACCTCGAAGAGCGACTTGCCGCGCGATTTGAAGTATGCAGCCATTTCTGCAATAAATGCGCAGGCGTTGACCGCATCTTTATCGCGCACTAAATCACCGACGAGAAAGCCATAGCTCTCTTCACCGCCGACCAGGTAGTTCCCCGTATTTTGCTGGGCGGTCATGACCTGCCCGATGAATTTAAATCCAGTCAGCGTCTCGATGTGTTTTACGCCGAAGGCATCACCTATGGCGGACATTAGGTTTGAGGTGACAATTGTTTTTACGATATAGTCGTTGTCTTTGAGCTGCTGTTTTTCCTTTTTAGCGGATAAAACGTAGTATATAAGCAGGCTTCCTATCTGGTTGCCGTTCAGTAGCTGCATCTCTCCTTTTTCATTTTTAACCGCTAGACCGACACGGTCGGCGTCTGGATCTGTTGCCAGTACCACGTCGGCATCAATTTGTTGCCCCTTTTGCTTTGCCATGGACATGGCTTCTTCCTCTTCGGGGTTGGGGTATATGACCGTTGGAAAGTTACCGTCGGGTGTTGCTTGTTCGTTCACCAAATGGATGTTTTGAAATCCCCAAGCCTCAAGGATCTTAGGCACCATGGTGATGCCTGTGCCGTGGATGGACGAAAACACGATCTTCAGATTTCTCTGGGCAGCTACCGCATCGGGGTTGATGCTTAGCTTTTTGTTTGCCTGAATATAGATATCGTCGAAGTCCTCATCTATGAGCGTAATGTTTCTCGGTTCGGCTTGAAAGCGAATTTCGGATACCGAGGATATGGCGTTCACGTGCTCGATGACGTTTGTATCGTCGGGAGCGACTAGCTGTCCGCCGTCATTCCAGTAGGCCTTATAGCCGTTGTATTCTTTGGGATTATGTGATGCGGTAAGCATAACGCCTCCCTGGCAGCCGAAATGACGCACCGCGAACGATAGCACCGGAGTTGGGCGTAGCTCCTTAAAGAGAAACACCTGGATGCCGTTTGCCGAAAAGACGTCAGCAACGAGTTTGCCAAAATCTTGCGAGTTGTTGCGGCTATCGTACGATACCGCTACCCGCAATTTTTCACCGGGGAACTGTCGAATCAAATAATTGGCAAGCCCTTGCGTTGCCTTGCCTATGGTATACTTATTTATACGGTTGGACCCTACTCCCATAAGCCCGCGCAGCCCACCGGTACCGAATTCTAACTCTTTGTAGAAAGAATCAATTAGGTCTGTTTCCAGATTGTTATCGATGAGTTTTTGTACGCTAGCTACCGTGTCGCTATCGTATTGTGGGCTTAGCCACTGATTAATACGGTTTTGTGTCGGTTGATCGATATTGCTCATTTTATGCATTTTTACGCGTTAAATATAGCTTTTTCTTTTGAACTCATCGGGCACGCAGATTAACTTTGCTTTATTTGTTTGCTGGAACAGGACGTTAGGCATCACAGGTGCCGTACGCCCGGTCTATGACAATCACATACCACGAGCCTTCGTGCTTTTTAACATGGAATATAAGATTCTCGCCGCTCGTCAGTACAATGCGGTAAGAGCCTCTCTCGAACGATTTTATTTGGGCGAGCTCTCCGTCGGTTACCTCTTCAAATTCATGCCGGAATTCAGCTATATAGGTCAGTTGATCTGCATTTTTTGTGGTGTCGGCTATGAATCCTTGTTTGTCCCACTGATCCGTTGCACAGTCAAACACAGGAAGCTCTTGGAAGCTAAGGGGATAATCGTTTGTTATTGTTGGGTAGGGATAATGTCGCGGAACAGGGTTTTCAAAGTCGAGGCTGTCGGCGTGGTAGTAGGTGTCCATCGCTCCGGGGCGATAGATGATGTATAGGCCTAAGTCCGGATGGACTAGCTTATTTGCCTTTTGGCTATCTTGGCTGATGTATGCACGTGCAAAGCGTGTTATTACCTCGTTCAACTGCCGAGCGTCGTGTGCCGAATCAACGTTGACAACGCTATCCACCGTACCTTGTGCATCGGCGTTATTTTTGCTCGAAGAGTTACAAGACACTAGTAATAGTAGTGCTCCGAACAGGGCTAGCAGTGTATTTCTCATGATTTATTTGTTTTTCGAATGTTGCTCTCGATGCTGTCCCACATCTCTTGGGGTATTGCTTCAAGGCTGTTGAACTGTCCGGCACCTTGGAGCCATTCGCCGCCGTCGATGGTCACCACCTCGCCATTGATAAAGGTCGCATAGTCTGATAAAAGGAATGCCGCTAGGTTGGATAACTCTTGGTGGTCGCCCACACGTTTCAGGGGCACGCGGTTTTTAAAATCGAATTTCTCCAAAAGTTCACCTGGAAGGAGTCTGTCCCATGCGCCTTTGGTCGGGAAGGGCCCCGGGGCAATCGCATTTTGTCGAATGCCATATTTTCCCCATTCTACTGCTAGCGAGCGTGTGAGTGTGAGTACGCCCGATTTAGCAATGGCCGAGGGCACCACAAAGCCCGAGCCCGTGGAGGCGTATGTTGTTACAATATTAAGTACGGATGCTTGTTGCTTTTTGGCGATCCAGTCTTTGCCGAAAGTTAGCGTACAGTTTACCGTTCCTTTAAGAACGATGTCGATTACCGTAGAGAAAGCGTTTGCAGAAAGGCGTTCGCTCGGCGAGATAAAATTACCTGCCGCGTTGTTCACTAGCATGTCTACACGCGAAAAGCGGTCTATCGACTGCTTGAGCAAGGATTCGACTTGCGCGATCTCACGTATATCGCAGGAAACTGCTAGTACGGCATTGCCGGTATTGGCGGTGATCTCTTGCGCTGTTTTCTCTAATACATCGAGCTTCCTGCTGGTTAATACGAGGTTGGCACCCAGCTGGGAGAAATAGGTTGCCATGGCTTTGCCTAGGCCTGTACCGCCGCCGGTGACGACGATTGTTTTGCCCAGTAAGGCATTCTCTTTAAGTGCACCTTCTACCATAAGTTATGCTTTTTTGGTTGTTAGATTCGTGATTATTGTCTTTAAAATTTGGCGCGTGGAGGGCTTCCACCATTGCTCGAGCACTTGATCGATTGCAATCGCTTTGCTGTTGGCGATATTGTTGAGTAGCTCGTGACGAAGATTCAGTTTTGTGCTCGCCCATGCAGTCTTGTCAAATTGGGCTACAACTTTGGCCTTTCTGCCCGCGGCGGTTAGTATTCGATCGGCCGGGATAGTTTCGTCTACCAGGCCGCACGCCAAGGCGTCGGCGGGGTTAAGAAGTTTTCCTTCTAACAAGTTTCGGTAAGCTTGGGCCTGTCCGATCCAGAAGCTGTATAGCGCGAAGATGCTCGAGGGCACGACTATGCCTACCGGCACTTCATTCAGACCGATGATAAATTCACCTTGGGCCATCACGCGATAGTCGCAACATAGCGCCAGCACACAGCCGCCTGCTGGGCTATGTCCGGTGATGGATGCCACGGCAGGCTTTGGAAAGGCGACGAGCTTATAGACTAGATCGATAAAGGCGTTCCAAAAGGCTTCAATTTGGTCTTTATCATACTCGTAGAGCGTAATTAGATCGAGCCCGGAGGAAAAAAAGCCTTCTTTACCGTGAAGTATGATCGCCTCGATGGCAGGGTCTTTTTCTGCTTTTTCCAGCTCCTGGGTTAGTTCGAGAACCATTTCCAGGTGAAGGGCATTGGACCTACCGCGGTCTAAACCTAAATATAATAGATGATCTGTGTTTTGCGTTTTTATGAATTCCCCCATATTAGGCTTTTAAATTCGTTTCTGTCCGTTCTTCGAAAATTACAAAAAAAAATCTAGACGCGCGTATTACGTCCGCTAGAAAAGCGAGCATGTCGCCCACTTGTAACAGCCCTCCCTTTCGCGCAGAAGGGAGGGCGGTAGCCATCGTCTAGCGGCCATGTTCTATTACTCTACCTGGAAGCGGAGCGTCTTACTGACCAGTCTGCCGGAAAAGTCTAGGCCTTGTATATCTATTTTATAGTTTCCTGTTTCGTCCGATGTATAGAAATAAAATGTAGCCATACCATGCTCATCGGTGATGATGTTGGGCTCCCAGTGCAGGGTATTACGAAGGTCTTGATCCAACGTGTTTTTTTCCAGAGTGCCGTATTCGGGCTTGTAGAACGTCTTATTGATGTGTAATCCTTTGGGCTGTATGGTTATGATCCCTTTGGGGGTGAACCTTTGCATTGCATCTGCGCCTGTTTTTGAAGTGATGATAATTAGCCCGTTTGATCCGTACTGACCGTAAATCGTTGTATAGTTTGCGTTGCGCAGCACTTCTATACTTTGCACCTGCGAAGGGTCGATCATCTGTATTTGATCGGCATCCACATACATGCCGTCTAATACCAGTTGCATCGGGGCGTTGGAGCGCGTGTTGTAAGGCTCCCCATTTTGAAAATAAACACCCATCAGCCGTCCGTTAAGACATTGCTCGAGTGTCGAACAGTTCGAAAGGTCGTCCGCGCCCAGGACCTGATCGGCATTGCCACGACCGTTAAAGTTCGAGGTGTTCTGTGCCGCTTTGTTGGTGCGGGCGTTGGCATTTACGACGACCTCTTCAAGGGCTATCGAACGTTCCATCATGCCCTGCGCCTCCAGGGCAGCAAAATAGCGTTTGCCGGCTTTAAGCTCTTGGATATAGCGGCTATTTATATTGTTTAGTGCGCCGGGTTTGTCTTTATTGAAAGTCGTTTGGGGCAGGATTTGCTCGAAATGATTAATGTCTATTCTGTTTTTGTCGTTTTGGTCTTTGGCGGTCAAAATAAATTTCACACTGTCTGCGAACAAGAGGTTGTCGAATGAAAACTCACCCTCCTGGTTAGCTATCGTGTCGATAAAGTCCATGTAGCTCGTGGTCGGTATTAAGGTCATCTTGGCGCTAGGCACGCCGGCTTTGCGCCCTAGTTTGTTTGCCCGGCCGCGAATACTGATACTTTTTTCTACTGGGAATTTAGGGGCGGCGATGCTGTCTACTTGCAATAGGTCTATCTTTCGCCAGCCTTGGGTAAGTAGTAAGTTGTCAATATCGGTGGTTTTGGGCTGCTGGTCACTAAAATAAAAGGATGGATTTTCAATATATCCACGCAGCTCGCTACTGAGGTATAATACGCTTTGAATTCCGGCGCCACTGCCCCGTTCGGCAGTGTCTTTGGGGCTTTTAATGACCGACGCAGACAGTACCGCGTTCCGCACGCTGTCCTGGGGCGTACCAGTCTGAATACTGAGGGAAACTTTTTCCCGCTTACCGAAGGACGGTGCATTGAGCTCGACCTCTAGGGGAAGCTCGCCGGCACCCGAATGAATAAAAACAGGACGCTCCATAATCGGCTCGAACTGCCCGTTGAGAATCGTTAACGTTAAAATGCCCGAAGGGAGCTCTTTTTTGCTTATCGAGAATCCCAGCTGGGCCTGTGATGCTTTTTGTAGGGAGGTATGGAAGGTCTGCCCTCGGTAGTGTACCATGAAGTAAATATTCGAGCCGTCTTGTCTGTCTGGCGACAGATTAACCTGTGCGAATAGTTTATTTGCATTGCTGTTATTTATTTGAAGATTGTATCCCGAGGATACAATGGGCGGTAGCGGTGCTTGCACGGATGTGCCATCTTGAAAGTCGGTCGAGGTGTGGTAGGTTTCCTCGGCCTGGATAAATATCGCGGCGGAGCCCATGCCCAACTCATTTGTGGCAAGTCTGGCGACGGTATCGCCGCTTGAATTGAGCACGTATGATGTTGCTTTAATCCCCATGCCCGAAGGGCGCAAGGCTTTGGCGGCGATCTTATTTAGTGCTCCGGCGAGAAGGGTGCCCCCTTCGGGGAAAAATTGAATGCTATTTTGGGGATCCGCGGATGCGGGCAGACCGAATACTTTCTTTATGTGCAGCTCCGCGGCATTTTTAAATGACAGGGTGAGCGATGCTTCGGTGTATTTTTCGTTAAAAGGGATATCTATCTTTCCCTGGCTATCGGTTTTCTTTCTTCCTTTTTTTAATATCTTGCCCTCCGGTTCCGTTATTTCATATTGGACGTACGTGCTTTCTAGCGGCCCTTGGTCGATTTCTTCGAGCTGGATCGTGTAATTTTCGCCCTGTAGTTCGGACGAAGTTAGAATGTTGTCCACCCTTCCGTTTGACACGTGAATATTTTGGTTATAAAAATAGGCGGCACTGTCGTTGCGCATCCAGTTGGTGTAGCCACGCAGGCGGTAGGTGCCCTCTACGAGCGTGTCTTGCAACGCAATATCGCCGAAGCTTAGCCCACTAATTAAAGGAATTTTTATCGCTGCTACAACCTGGTTGTTTGGGCTTATTAGATCTACGTATGCAATTTTGCTTAGGTTGGAAAGGAGGTTTTCAACGCCCAGCGTGACATAGGCCTTCAACCATATGGTTTCCCCGGCCGTGTAGTTGGTTTTATCCAGATGGATAAAAACCTTCTCTACTGGACGACTAGCGTTGTAATCATTGATTTTTGACAAGAAACTTTGGATATCTTGTGCTTGTAAGCAGTATTGGTTGCATAGTGCGCAGGCCAATAAAATCCATCTTTTTAGGGTCATAACGGTTTGAATTGTGCAACCAAAATACGAAAAAAACACGCAAGGTAGGATTAATTTCTATAGATTATTGATTTACATCGGTATCTTTGTCCGATCGGATCATGCGCGCATAATCCGGGGAAACCTTTACAAAACGAAATATAGAATAGAGTATGAACATCTTGATTATTGGTTCGGGAGGAAGAGAATCGGCCTTTGCATATAAATTATCATCTAGTCCAAAGTTAAATAAGCTGTTTATTGCACCCGGGAATGCCGGGACAAGCCAATATGGCCAAAACGTGGACTTACAGGTAACGGATTTCCAGGGAATCGCCTCTTTTGTGCTGTCCAACGATATTAATATGGTGCTCGTGGGGCCGGAGGAGCCACTGGTTAAAGGTATTCATGACTATTTCTTGGGGCGTGAAGATATAAAGCATATTCCTGTAATTGGTCCACAAAGCGAGGGCGCGCAGCTTGAGGGCTCGAAAGATTTTTCTAAAGAGTTCATGTTTAGGCACGGAGTACCAACGGCGGCATATCGGTCGTTTGATAAATCTAACTTAACAGAGGGACTCCAATATTTAGAAACGCAAAGTCTTCCTATTGTGCTTAAAGCAGATGGTTTAGCCGGGGGTAAGGGCGTGTTGATCTGTGAAACGCTTGAAGATGCGAAAAAGGAACTTCAAGCGATGATCGGCGAGGCGAAGTTCGGCAAGGCTAGCTCGGTGGTTGTTATTGAAGAATTCCTCAAAGGGATTGAGCTTTCAGTGTTTGTGCTTACCGATGGCGAAAATTATAAAGTTCTTCCTTCGGCCAAGGATTACAAGCGAATAGGCGAGGGAGACACGGGTTTAAATACGGGAGGCATGGGATCCATCTCTCCTGTTCCTTTTGCGGATGAGACGTTTTTAGAAAAGGTCGAGTCGCGTATTATTAAGCCGACAATCGACGGACTAAAACAAGACGGCATCCCCTATAAAGGATTTATCTTTATTGGGTTGATGAATGTCGGTGGTGAGCCATTTGTAATTGAATATAACGTACGCATGGGGGATCCCGAGACGGAATCGGTGCTGCCACGTATTGAGTCAGACTTAGTAGACCTTCTCGAAGGTGTTGCCAATGGTGATTTGGATAAGCGTTCCTATACGGTAAGTCCGAAGACTGCGGTCACCATAGTTTTAGTCTCTGGAGGGTATCCAGGTGCTTATCAAGCGGGCATGGAAATTACCAATATGGAGAATGTCGAAGACTCCATCGTTTTTCATGCAGGGACCAAAGAGGTCGATGGTAAAATTGTTACTGCTGGTGGGCGTGTTTTGGCGGTTACTACGTTGCAAGATTCCTTGTTCGAAGCACTTCAACAAGGAACAGCTGATGCGGGAAGAATCTTTTTTGAGCGCAAATATTTCCGTAAAGACATCGGTTTCGATCTAATTTAAAAAATAATCTTTTCAATGTCAATCTATTATAGTTTTGGCTGTTGAAATGTTTTGGTGATACAAATATTGCTGCTATATTTGCATCACCAAAAGCAAATGGCCCGTTCGTCTAGGGGTTAGGACGTTAGATTTTCATTCTAGAAACAGGGGTTCGATTCCCCTACGGGCTACTTTTTATTATATCAAAAGATGCTAAAACCCTGCAAATCATACATTTGCAGGGTTTTTTGTTGCCGTCAAAATTCCAAATTATGCACCAATTCGCAATAAAAATGAGCGTAATTCGGTGCGTACCCAAAGCGGAAACAATACGCACCGAATTGAGCCTAACAATTTGAAAAATAACACGTTCGATAAACGAACATCTTGACAGCAGGTCTTTACATCCTTACTTTTGTTTAACTTTTTAATACTTGTTATCATGAGAGGTAATTACAACCTGCTTTTTTACCTACGAAAGCAAAAAGTCTACAAAGGTGGCCCGATCGCCATCTACATGCGCATTACCGTCAGCGGAAAACGTGCCGAGATGTCCACCGGGCGCACCATCGACACCGACCGTTGGAACAGCCGTGCCGGGCGTGCCATCGGCACCAAAGAAGATGCAAGGACGCTGAACGCCTATCTTGACAGCCTACAGAACAAAGTAAGTGCTGCCCATCAGGCACTGATGAATGCAGACGGGCCAATTACTGCCGAGAGCCTGCAGAACCAATTTTTGGGAAAGACAAAGAAAAGCCGCTACTTGATGGAACTGTTCGCCGAGCACAACAAAAAGGTGGAAGCACTCATCGGCAACGGCTTCGAATCCAATACGCTCAAAGGTTATAAAACTTCCGAGAGACATCTCAAAGGCTTCCTGAAATCCGAGTACGAAAAATCCGACATCGAGATTAGCCAGCTTGACCACGCCTTTGTCACCGGATTTGAGTTCTACCTGAAAACCCAATGCAAATGCAGTGGCGTATCCGCCGCAAAGTACATCAAACACCTCAAAAAGGTCACTAACCATTGCCTTGCCCACAGATGGCTGGATGCAAACCCGTTCATCAGCTATAAATCAACCGCAAGGGCGAAAGAGCGCGTGTTCCTTACGCAGGACGAACTGGAAAAGATGACTGCCAAGAAAATAGATATTGACAGGATTGCACAGGTAAGGGATGTTTTCGTTTTCTGCTGTTACACCGGACTTTCCTATGCCGATGTACAAAAACTGCAAAAGCACGAAGTTGCCAAGGGCATGGACGGAGACCTTTGGATATTCACAGATAGGAAAAAGACCGGTACGGCCAGCCGGATACCGCTGTTGCCTGCCGCAGTTGCCATACTGGAACGCTACGCCGACCATCCGGTTTGCGTGAACAAAGACCTGCTCCTGCCGGTACTCAGCAATCAAAAGATGAACAGCTACCTGAAAGAAATAGCCGATATCTGCGGAATTGCCAAACCGCTGACCTTCCATATTGCCCGACATACCTTTGCCACAACGGTGACTTTATCCAATGGCGTGCCGATTGAAAGCGTGTCCAAGATGCTGGGGCATACCAATATCAAGACTACCCAGCACTATGCAAAAATACTGGACGTAAAGGTCAGCCAAGATATGGCAATGCTTAAACAAAAGTATGTAATTGCATAAATATCCGTATTTGTGGTTGCAAAGCGTGACCACAAATACTATCATTAAAGAATAAAAACCTTAATTTTAGATTTTATGACAAACGATCAAATTATTATATATCAAACAGCGGACGGTCAAACATCTATTGACGTAAAGCTAGAATATGATACTATCTGGCTTTCACTCAACCAATTGACTACATTATTCGGAAGAGATAAGTCTGTCATATCAAGGCACTTGAAGAATATTTTTAAGGAAGAAGAATTAGATCGGAATTCAGTTGTTGCAAAAAATGCAACAACTGCCAGTGATGGGAAAACTTACGAGGTAGAATACTATAACCTTGATGCGGTGATTTCTGTTGGCTATCGTGTAAATTCAAAGCGTGGCACGCAATTCCGCATCTGGGCTAATCAGGTCCTCAAAGAATACCTGGTGAAAGGTTATGCTGTTAATGAACAAAAGTTAAGGGAGCAGACCGAACAGTTCAATTCCTTAAAACACACCGTAAACTTATTGGGGAATGTTTTAAAGAACAAGGAGTTGACCTCTGACGAAGCCACCGGCCTATTAAAGGTGGTTACAGATTACAGTTATGCGTTGGATATTCTGGACAGATACGACCATCAGCAATTGACTCTTGAAGGCACTTCGGATCAGCAGTTATTTACAGCCACCTATGAAGAAGCTATGCAGGCCATTAAGGATCTGAAAGATAAATTTGGCGGCAGTCCGTTGTTCGGAAATGAAAAAGACAGTTCTTTCAAAGGATCAATAGGTACAATTTACCAATCCTTTAGCGGCGTTGAATTTTATCCGACCATTGAGGAAAAAGCGGCCAACCTTCTATATTTTGTGGTCAAGAACCATTCCTTTTCCGATGGCAACAAACGAATAGCTGCTTACCTGTTTGTCTGGTTTTTGGAAAAAAACAAGATATTGTACCGGGAAGATGGCTCAAAACGAATAGCTGATAATGCCTTGGTCGCATTGACACTGATGATTGCAGAAAGTAAGCCCAATGAAAAGGATATGATGGTGAAAGTTGTGGTCAACCTGATCAATCCACGGAACGATTGATTAGGAAAAAAAGAACAAACACTTGCTTTTTAATAGCCTTAAAGAAAAAACACAGACACATTCGTAACTTTGTATAACCACCAGATCGGCAATCTTATGAACGAATATTTCAAACCCCGTCCCCGTTTTGGGAAAAGGAAGCCGTATTGGTCAGGGAGGGCAAGCACCTCTCCAAGAGCAGGCATGGACGGAACAACCGAGAGAAGATCCACCTCCGGGCACATTCATCGCCTACCTGGACACCATCGACAAGAGGCATACGGCAAAGACCAAGGATGAGATCATCGCCGCCAAAGAGGAGGAGATCAGGAACCTGAAAGCAGTACTGGATGCTCTAAAAGTGGAACTTAAAGCAGCCCGGAGACTGGAAACCGAGGATTACATCAACATCACCAAAGACCAATTACTGACCTTTCTCGACCTCTGCCTGCAAATGCAGGAGATCAAATTCGAGGCTTCCTTCGATTTTGCGATAAAGTAAGTGCCCCTGATACGTAAATTTTGAAGGGTTCCTGGCGATATCTTGAGAAATTGCCTGTCTTTTGCACTTTTGATCTATAGCCTGAGGAGAATATCATTTGGACATTGAAAAAGCTTGATGTACATGAAACCAGTGAGATATTCGATGAGTTTGAAAAAATGAACTGTAAGGATCTGAAAAAGAAGCCGATGACCGACAGGCGTTATTCCCCTAGGCGCTATAAGAAAGCTCAGTACTTTCGAATATTAGCGAAGAAAAGTCCTCTTTACTTGTTAAAGGAGGACTTTTGTCGTTTCCAAGGAGAGGTCATCAATCCTTCATAAATGCCTTACCCTGCCTTGTTTAGTGGATTCTTCACGTTCTTGGCCGCATCTTCAAATGAGTAGGATTGAAAAAATTGAGATCTTTTAACAGAAGAAGGATGTTTTTATACATTAAGAAACACCAGGGGAGCAAACTTCTGACGGTTTCATGTTATTGTTGATTATACGATACACATGAAACTCCTTTATGTTTTTTATTTTTTATACGGTATACATGAAACTTTGTGTATATTTATGCAGTATATACGATATACATGAAACTATATTGAGATGAAGCTGATAGAACGTCCTATTTATACAAACCGTATTATACCATTTATTGATAAGCAGGTGATTAAAGTACTTACTGGGCAAAGACGTGTAGGGAAAAGTTATGTAATGATGCAATTGATGAACCACATTAGAACTACGGTTGCTGATGCTAACATCATATACATCAACATGGAGATGGAAGATTTTATTCCAATCATTAGTAATATTGAGCTAAATGAGTATCTAAAGGATAAATGGATTGAAGGTAAACCTAATTACCTGTTCATTGATGAGGTGCAAGAAATTGCTTCTTTTGAACGTTCGTTACGTAGTTTGTTGGCAAAGAACACTTGTGATATTTATTGTACAGGAAGTAATGCCAATATGTTATCGGGTGAGTTAGCAACGCATCTTTCAGGTAGGTATGTGACTTTTCATATTCATAGCTTAAATTATCAAGAATTTCTTCAGTTTCATGGCCTCGAAAATTCATTCGAAAGCATGTTGAAATATTTGAAATATGGGGGAATGCCATTTTTAGCCAACTTAGGCTTGGAAGATGATACGCCTTTTGAGTATTTGCGTAACGTATATTCAACCATTCTTTTAAAGGATGTTGTGGCTCGTGAGAATATACGAAACATATCTTTTTTAGAGAATTTAGTAGCCTATCTGGCGGATAATATAGGTTCACTTTTTTCTGCAAGTAATATTAGTAAGTATTTGAAATCCCAAAAGGTAGATATCACTCCTCAATTAACCATTAATTATCTTAGAGCGTTAGCGAATGCCTATTTTGTACATAAAGTAGTTCGCTCGGAAATAGGTGGCTTGAAGATCTTTGAAATAGGAGAAAAGTATTATTTTGAAGATACAGGTTTACGGAATTCTATTGTTGGTTTTAATCAGCGGGCAGATCTTCATAAGCTATTGGAAAATGTGGTATATGTTCATCTCCTCCATCAAGGTTATACTGTATTTGTAGGAAAATTAGGCAATAGGGAGATTGATTTTACTGGAGATAAAAATGGAGTTAAGATTTATGTACAGGTTTGCTTGACGCTTTATCATGAGGAGACGATAGAACGTGAATTTGGCAATCTTAAACAGATTGAAGATAACTATCCTAAATATGTGGTTACTTTCAATGATGCTATACTAGGTGAAAATCACGGGGGAATATTGCAGAAAAACCTGATTGATTTTTTAATGATGGATGTTTAATAGTGCGTTTACTATTACACTCGTGTTGTTTATTTACTCTGGTTTGAGTAATTAATAATACTTTCTGAGCAAGTCATTATAAATGAAATCATCCCGCAAGCTGTTCCAAAACTTTAATAAAGAGATTCAACTTCCTTCCTCTTAGGGCTTCATATCTTGAAATAAAAACATACAAAATCCTGCAAATTAAACGTTTGCAGGCTTTTTGTTTTTTACAGCATCCTGATTCATTCAATTATTCGCATAAAAACAGTGAGGATCAAACAAAAAAGTTGGGGGGCAATAAATTTACGCGTAGATTTTAGAGAGCCTGAACACAAAGAACTCCACGTTCCTTACCCCCCTGAACAGTGCCCTCAATCCATTTATCTTGGCATTGAAAGATTCCGCTGAAGTGCATAATCCGGAGCAAAAGCACCCAAAATCATTAAGAAAACCTTGGTTTTTGGTTATATGTCGTCGAGGGTTAGATTGATTGCGTAGCAGTACCCGCCGGAATGGCAGGCGATTAATCGCTATAAACGCCATTCTACCTTTTATTTATTGCCAGATTAGAGGGGTCAACATGCTCCGGTATATCCACCTGTCTTAATAGTTTATTTATGACGGCCATTAACAGCCACCTTGCTTGGCTTGCCTTTACTTTTTTAACGTTCATATAATTCTTTGCAAGGGGTGTTAAATCGGATCGCTGACCATGAGGCAATATCATGAGGCAATATAAGGTAGCGAGCGAAGTTCTGGGTCGCCATGTCGAGTACTGATTCCTTTAGTTTTAATTGATGTTCCCGACTGCTGATAGCTGGGGCGCACGCCTATGTATTTTGCAAACTTCTATCCAGATTATCGGTTTTCGTGGTACATAGCATCAATCTAGCCACAGAGGATCTTGAAATGGATTCCCCTGTTTTATGGAGCTCCACTGTGATCCGGGGGCTACCATAGATATAGCCACTGGATTTATGAACCTCCCGGATTTTCTCAAGGAGCACCCTCGATCGGTGTGACCGCGCACTTTCCGGGCGGACCAACCACCGATAAAAACAATCACTACTAACATTCAATACTGTGCGCATCTACTCGACGGAATATAGGCGGATATCACTTACACCCCATGTTCAAGGGCTTTATGTATATGTTTGCTGATTCATAGTGTAAGATTTACGGCCGTACTGGATACGAATGGCATCTATCCGGTAATTATAATATCGAGAACATATTTCTATATTAATAAACTGATAATCAAGGCTGAGGACCAGTTCGTAAATTTTAGTACGGACGACAATTGCTTATTAGATTCAATAATCTCCGGTGTAAAAGTTCTAGAAATGGAGATTAAGGCGTACAGTAAAATTGAATATTCAAAATAGTTAGACAAAATAGTGAATTCATCACCCGACAAGGTACGGATTAGAAACGGAGAGACTAAATACACCATCCAATTAAGTATTGTCGTACACCATATGTATTTAGTTGCCGAATCTAGTATTTCTGGCTTATTATCCTTAGATCTAAATATCTTGAGAATCATTCTATTTAGGTATCGTAACGGATAGATTCCTATAAAAAGCCATATAGGCCGGTATAACACCAGGATTATACCTGTGTATATTACTACAATAATGATAATTTTTAATTCGGCCATTGTTCAATTTATAATCAAAAAAAATATACGCAACGATTAAAAATCAGCGATATATTAACTTGGTTTCAACAAAAATTCATAAGATAATTCTCAATACAGCAAATGTAAAAAAGCAGTCAAACGATAGAAATGATAACATTCCCAGTTTTGTGACCTGATTCGACATAACGATGGGCGTCAACAGTATCATCTAAAGCGTACTGCCTATCAATTATTGGTCTGAACGAACCCTGGTGTGCAAGGTTCCGAAGGAAGAGTACATCATCCTTGTCTATGGTCGGGATGTGGAACAGCACTTTCTTGCCGTTCCCGAAAGGCGTGGTCAGGGCAAGCCAGATGTTTATCCCACGTTTGCCGAGTTCGGTCGAGGTATAGATACCCTTCGGTTTCATCAACGGTTTGCACTCAGCAAAAGAACTCTTTCCTACGGCGTCAAAGACAAAATCAAAACGATGCGTTGTTTTCGTAAAATCCTGCGTCTGGTAGTCTATCACTTCGTCAATACCCAAAGATCGGATGAGATCAACGTTTTTTGTATTTACCACGGCCACGACGTAGGTCCCGAAATGCTTTAGTAACTGCACTGCAGCCGAACCGATAGCGCCAGTAGCACCGTAAACCAATACGACATCACTTTTTTTTACCTTTGCCGCCCGGATATTGTTCAGCGCATAATGGCTTCCCTCTGTCAGCGCTGCTGCTTCTAGATAATCCATCCCATCAGGGATAGAAGCTAGTGCGCCGTCGTCCCGAATCACCTTATACTCAGCATGCCCACCAAATCCACTATCATCATACCCAAAAACCCTGTCACCTACCTTGTGGTACCGAACACCTTGACCTGCTGCGACAACTTCCCCGGCAAACTCACAGCCCAAGACCGGAATCTTTGGTCGCAACAGTCCACTGAACAGCCGCGAGAGAAAGTACTTGGCACTCCTGAAACCCGTATCCGTGCGGTTCACCGTGCTCGCATGTACCTTGATAAGCACTTCTCCTGCACTTGGTTTTGGGTTTACTACCTTCTGTATGCTGACGACGTCCGGGCTTCCATATTTTTTGTAAACAGCTGCTCTCATCTTTTATTTCCTTTCCCCTAACAATAATGAAGGAATATCCAACTTCCTGATCAATCGCTTGCTGACTCCACGGTGGAACAATTCCTCAAAGAATCGATATGATTTCGGAATGGTGATGATCAATCCGGCGTGGTGGTCCTCCGCAACATCCTCGATCTCATCGGCGATGTTGTGATTCTCCGTATAACGGTTTTCCAGGTAGAATCCGTCCAACAAGTCTTGCATTTTGTATTGTTTCGGGGTGATATCCCGATCAAAACGCTTTCCCTCCCCGGCAACATTCAGCACAAGCAGCTTGGTTGTTAGGCGTTCCAGCCAAAACCTGATTTCACTCACGGGCGTACTGCGGGTTATCTGCTCGGCGGCAGCAGCATATTTTGCAGCATTCAGGGAGGATTCCGAGAAATCCGTTGTAATGATGATCGCTTTCATGGTGGCAGCTTTTCCAATAAAGATAGACATTGGCATGTTCACAATGCACACCAAGTGCATAATTTAATATTACCTTAACAGTCGAAAGGAATCAGATCAACAGCACTTTATGAATCCCACAAACTTTCTGGTCACGGCTCGTTTGGATCAGTCTTCTTTTGTGTTTTTAAACATTTAATGACAGAATTGCTTGTAACGAATTTTATGTATAATATCAATTTAGTATTTACCATCCATCAATCCGAGGGAAGCTGTAATTCCTATGAATTACATGATATCATTGAAGCAATATGACCTGAGGTTATATTCGAAGAACTATCGGAGGTTCAATCCCGACAACCGTATCTGGGAGACGGCTCAAAACGTATAGCTGATAATGCCTTGGTCGCATTGAAACTGATGACTGCAGAAAGTAAGCCCAATGAAAAGGATATGATGGTGAAAGTTGTGGTCAACCTGATCAATCCACGGAACGATTGATCAGGAAAAAAAGAACAATCGCTTGCATTTTAATTGCCATAAAGAAAAAACACAGACACATTCGTAACTTTGAAGCACCACCAGATCGGCAAGCTTATGAAAGGTTACAACAAATTAATGAACATAGACCTTATACTCGACAATATATATCCCCTTCCAGATACATCAAAAGAATTGCTCAAAAAATCTATTACAGCCGTTAAATATAGAAAAGGGCATATTCTTTTAAGAGCTGATAAAATTGAGAATAACATCTACTTTATAAAGAAAGGTGTAGCAAGAGCATATTCAAATAAAGGTAATACTGAAATAACTTTTTGGATTGGAAAAGAGGACGAAACTATTATCTCAATGAAAAGCTATATAGCTAATCAGAAAGGATATGAAGATGTTGAACTGTTGGAAGATTGTGAATTATATGAACTGAACACAACAGACCTGCAAAGGCTTTTTGAGAACGATATACATATTGCTAATTGGGGACGACGGTTTGCTGAAAAAGAGCTTATAAAAACAGAGGAGCGGCTTATTTCCCGACAAGTCCGAACAGCTACCGAACGCTACAAAGCACTTCTAGATGATAGCCCTGATTTAATAAAGCGAGTTCAATTAGGGCACATTGCATCTTATTTGGGGATAACCCAAGTAAGTTTGAGTAGAATTAGAGCAGAAATAAAGTAAACGGCTCATTTTTTATCATTTGTAAAATTTTCCCTGAATCTCATTTCCGATCTTTGTAGATAAGAAATCAAGAGAATGAATTGGATTATTTTAGTTGTTGCAGGATTCTTTGAAGTGGCTTTTGCATTCTGTTTAGGTAAAGCAAAAGAAACTATCGGAAATGAAATGTATTTGTGGTACGTAGGCTTTCTTGTTACTCTCGTTATCAGTATGGGCCTTTTGATCAAAGCAACCCAAACTTTACCAATCGGGACAGCTTACGCGGTTTGGACAGGGATTGGTGCAGTCGGAACGGTTTTAGTTGGTATTCTTGTATTTAAAGAACCGGCAACTTTTCTGCGATTACTTTTTCTTACTACTTTAATCGGCTCGATTGTCGGGCTTAAAGCTGTGTCAGCACATTAAGTAATATTTATAATGGAAAATATAATAGTACAAAAGGCAACATTAGACAATATTGAACAACTGCAGCAAATAGGCAGACAAACATTTTCAGAAACGTTTTCTTCAGGCAATACGGAAGAAAACATGAAAAAATATCTAGCGGAGGGATTTTCTTTTGAAAAGCTAACAGAAGAATTGAACGATAAAAATTCCGAGTTTTATTTTGCCTTATCTGAAACGAAAGTAATCGGTTATTTGAAAATCAATTTCGGGAAATCGCAAACAGAATTGCAGGACGATACAGCACTTGAAATTGAACGTATTTATGTTCTCAAAGAGTTTCACGGTAAAAAAGTTGGCCAAATCTTATATGAAGAAGCGATTGAAATAGCCAAACAAAAAAAATCAGACTATGTTTGGTTAGGTGTTTGGGAAGAAAATCCAAGAGCAATCAGCTTTTACAAAAAGAATGGCTTTGTAGAATTTGACAAGCATACTTTCAGATTGGGTGATGATGAGCAAACCGATATAATGATGAAATTAAAATTGGGATAAACCTTTTGATTGCTTTTTAAGGAATTAAAATCATAGTCCATGACATTTTGTTAAATACAAAAAGCAATTAGTGGAGGTTTTTGCTTTTTATAGAAAGCATTTTCAAATTAATGGTCAATTAGGTAAATTCACGTTGTTACTGCTCATCCCAGTACCTGACTAAGCGAAGAGGCTCGAGATAGTACTGTTTTGGATAAAATCCGGTCAATTCGATCGTTTGATCTCAAGGCACGGTCCCCAGCAATCTGCGTTTCCTTTTGATGGTTTTATACCGTATCTTAAAGGTATTGTAAGCGCGATCTAATATGTAGTAAGAGTTTAAAGCCGGGGAGCCTGATATGTGACAATATTGCAGTATTAATGAGATACAAATTATCTGCTGCCAAATTTGCGGGCTATTTTTGTTAAACTGCCGATGAACGGAGATAGGCATGTTTAGACGGTTTAGTTTGTCGTGCTTTCAGACGGGGTGGGCAGCGGTACAACTAACAATATGACAAAATTCAGACGCCTGCATGATGATTGTGCCTTATAGGCAACTAATAGAAATAATATCGAAATAAAAAAAGAAGAAAATGAACGTACTTGTAATAGGTGGTGGTAATATGGGAGTGGCGTATGCGGAAGCAATCGCTAAGTCCAGTTTTTTAACTGCCGGAACTTTAATGATTATAGATAAAAGCAAAGAAAAGCGCGAGGAACTACGAGCTTGTGGCCTTTTCGATGTGCATGAGCAATTAGACTCCTGTTTGTCAAAAGCGGACGTGGTATTGATTGCTGTCAAACCAGTACACGCAGCTGCATTGATGGAAGAAATGAAACCGCTGATTTCGAGCGAGCAATTGTTTGTGTCCATCATGGCGGGCGTAACTATTGATACGATAAAACAAGGTCTTAGCGCCGTCAAAGTGGTACGTGCTATGCCAAACCTACCGGCATTGGTCGGCTTAGGGATGACATCCTTCATCGGTTCTGAAGAAGTGTCTCGACTGGAGCTAGCGGCTATCGAACAGTTGCTTGATACCACAGGTCGTTCAATTAATCTAAGCTCCGAATCAGAAATCGATGCTTCTACTGGAATTTCAGGAAGTGGTCCAGCATATATATTTTATTTTATGCAGGCTTTAATGGATGCAGCGTTGAAAATGGGCTTTGATCAAAGTGATGCGCGGCTCTTAGTAGGACAAACATTTTCTGGGGCTGTCGAGCTATTTAATTTATCAACCCTCAGCCCTGAAGATTGGATGACAAAGGTTGCTTCCAAGGGCGGTACCACTCGCGCTGCGCTGGACTCTATGGATGACAATAACGTCAATGCATTCATACAAGAAGCTGCTTATGCTGCTTTTCACCGTGCGGAAGAATTGGGAAAGCAAACTGATGGAAAGGAGGTCAACGATGGATAATGGGGTTTCTACAGGCGCACCTATACAGCGGGTCGTTATCAAGATAGGTACTCATGTCATCACCAATAAAGATCGTCGCATCGTTGGGAAAATTTTGGCAAAACTTGTGGAGCAGATTGTTTACCTCTATGAACACGATACACTCGTCGTACTGGTTTCCTCCGGTTCAGTGATTGCTGGCAAGGAAGTTATGGGGCACCAATTGAAAACAACGGATAAGATTACTCGTCGGCAAGTGTTCTCAGCTGTCGGACAACCGCGCATGATGCGACACTACTATAATCTGTTTCATCATCATGGCATGCGCTGCGCTCAAGTGTTGGCAACCAAGCGCGATTTCGATTTGGGGAAGCATCGTGACAATATGGTCAACTGCTATGAAGGTCTGTTGGCCGAAGGAGTTATTCCGATTGCAAACGAGGATGACGCAGTGTCTCTTTCGATGTCAACCTTTACCGATAACGACGAATTGGCCGGCCTGGTCGCCGAATTGATCCATGCCGATATGCTGATCCTACTCACCGATATCGACGGCCTGTTCAACGGGCACCCTGAGGATCCAGAGAGTGAGTTGATTCCTCACCTCCGTGTTGAGGATCCGGTGGAACAGTACATCAGACAAACCAACAAAGGGGAGGCTGAGGGACGCGGTGGTATGGCGTCCAAGCTACGCGTGGCAAAGCAATCTGCTCGACGGAATATCCCGACGGTCATTGCTAATGGTAAAACAGACCATATTATTACCGATATTGTCTATGGCAAAGAAAGGGGTACAAAGATTACTCGCTAATCACTCCAGACGTTGGAATCTCTTACTACATTTCAAATACGAGAGCGTGACATAACTAATGATGCTATAATGGTCATTTAAATAGCCTTAGAGCTCGCTTATTGTGTTCAGGCTTTGCGCAAGGTTGACAAAGGGGCTCGCTTTACTTCGGTGCTTTCCGCCAAGCGGGGCGTACAGCTCCAAACTTGATTTGAGAAGCGGGCCTTCGGCGATATGATTGATCTCGTCCTTGTTCATCGCTGATCGATAGAACAGCCAATCTTTATAGGCGATTTTCTTGGGGATATTTGAGCCGCCAATCTGTAAATCACGAGCTGTAAGTTTTTCATTGATGGTGCCTTGCAAGATGCCGTCTATATACACCATAGTGATGCCCTTCGCATAATAATGAGTTAAGACTAGTGTATGCCATTGGTTGTCGTTTACTTTTATTCCCACGACCGTGTCCGACTTTGGAGAAGTGTAAACCAGCTGTCCTTCGTTATGAATGGCAATTATTCCTTTTCCTTCGTTGTTTTTTTTGTCGGTTGCGGCAAACTGTAAGACCTGGCCAATGCCACCCGTTTTAAAAGTGATTGCTGTGGTGAAAGGATGAACAATATGTTCAGGCGTAAATCGTAACGATTTTGTTTTCTTATTCTTGTTTTTGAAGACGAGGTGCGATCCTTTCACCCTTTCTGGCAAGGGTTTATTCTTCTCTAGCGCATCGAATAGAGAAGGAACGATGGTGTATGCCATTTCTAAATGTCCGGCATCATTCGGATGGGCTCCATCTGCCCAATAGCCGTCCATCCAATGACCAGAAAGGTCATCGATTGCACCTAGCAAATTAATGCTCGGTACATCCCAGGTATGGATCAATAGATTGATTCGCTTGATGAAGTCGTAGTCACGATTGTTATAATCGTTCCGGGTATAACTATTCGTGACAACGGGAATATAGCCGTCAGCGCGCGCTTTTTCAATGAGTATTTTCATGTTCTTTTCAAACTGATCGAAAATCACCTTCCCCTGTTCATGAATACCTTCATTGCCTAGCGCTAGCGCAAAAACAACGTACTGGCCGTTTTGAGGTAAGAGGTCCTTTTCATAACGTTTCAGCACCTTTAGTGTGTTGTCTCCACCGATGCTAATATTCGTCGTCTCCCACTGTGTTTTATTGGGTGATATGCGTTTTTGAAGAATCTCAGAGAATATGCTCGTATAGCCAAATTTGTTGGTTGCTCCTTCTCCTTTCGGGACCGAAGATCCAAAATAAACTATTTTTTTGGTGCTGCTTTTCTCAGAATACTTTTGACTATAAGCATTAGCGGAAAGAAAAAGTGTTGTAATAAGAATTAGTGATCGGAGGAGTAGGCTATGCATCATATTCCAAATATAATAAAATTACATAGCGTTGATTCTGTTAAATTGGTAGACTTTGAACTGCATATTAACAAGGGTAGTTTCTTGCATAAAACGAGATGAAAATACAAACAATCGACAAAACGATCACGATCAATGCTCCGGCCCGAAAGGTATGGCAGGTATTGTGGGACAAAGATTACTATAAAAAATGGGCTGCCTCATTCACGTCCGGCTCACACTACACAGGCGAGCTGATCCAGGGCGGCCAGATCCAATTCCTCGATCCTCAAGGTAGTGGTATGCAAAGCGCGGTGGCCTCGCTTATCGAAAACCGTGAAATTACCTTCCACCACCTCCATGAATTGCACGCTGGGAAAAAGGGGCAGAGTTTGGGAAGCATGAGCGAGCGGTACCTGCTTGACGAGCAGAATGGCGTAACCACATTGTCTGTGAAGTCAGATATGCCCGAAGAATATTTCAGCGCTATGGGGGCCGCTATGCATGAGGCTCTGCAGACCGTAAAAAAATTGGCCGAAAGTTAACCCGCCATTGTAATCGTATTCAAGAATAGGAAAGACAGCATTTGAACATATAGAGGGGCAATTTAGCCCCTTTATTGCTTTGGTGACTGTCTTTGTCTTAAAAGCGGGGAATTAAGGTTCGTTATAGTCCAGGTTATTTCGTTTTAAACCCCGAGGAAATCGGCCATTGTTTAAATACTGCTCGGCGGGATATATTGACCAAAGGAGATATTATGCTATTAGGAGTTTCTCGCTTCCTTGGCAGGATAAATATAGAATTCATTGAAGGAATGTTCTTCGGAAAAGAACTTATTCATATTTTTGATTGTAATATACGCGTGGAGGTTATGAAATGGCGCTATTATATATAACGACTAGAAGATGAAAATTTTGTATATCCTATTAACGGCTAGTGTCATTTTCGTCGCTCCAACCGTCTTTAGTCAGACACTCGACACGCTGGTTGATGTAGGCACACATAAATTGCACTTTAGAGTTATGCCAGGGAAAGGGTTGCCCATCGTTTTTGAATCTGGCGGAGGAAATGACGGTTCCGTTTGGGGTAACGTAATGCGTTTACTTCGAGAGCAAACCGACGCTCCACTAATTGCATACGACCGTGCAGGGTTTGGAGAAAGTGAAATTGATACAATGCATGTGAATATTATAAACGAGGTCAAAGATTTACAAACGGGATTAAAAAAGTTAGTTAGTGGGTCCGCGTATTTTTTTGTTGCGCACTCCTTAGGAGGTAACTATGCGATGAAATTTATCTCAGATCGCCCCAGTTATGTAAAAGGCGCTGTGTTTATTGACGTGGTTAGCCCCTACTTTATGACCGAAGTTCGAGCGGCTAATACCAAAAAACTTTGGGCTTCAGATCTTGAAGAAATAAAGAAAGAAAGTATAGGTTTCTACCATTTGGCCCTGAACTACGAATGCACAAGCAGGGTTCTGCGGAATGTTGCCAATTCAATCGAAATTCCCCTTACCGTTATTGCTTCTGGCAAGACTCCGTTTGAAGGAGAAGATAGGAAGCTATTTTTGAAAGCGCTTAAACGCTTTGCAATGGATAGGAAGAATCGCAAGTATATCCTCGTGGAGGATGCTGATCATTATGTTTTCTATGATCAGCCTCACTTAGTGGTTGATGAAATTATCAATTTATACAATACGATTAAAGAGCCATGAATGAAGCATTAAAACCTACAGCAAAGTGGTTGTCTACCAAAAGTGGCTTAACCATTCAAAACCTTCGAGTAGATCCTGAGTGTGCGGCATATAGTGGCTATAATTTTAATGCTGGAAACATTAGAATAAAGTTTCGCAATGCGAAAGTCACGCCTAAGAAAGTAGGCCAGTTTGTTACCCTATGGAAACGAAATACTTTTGGTCATACGGAACCTTTTGACCTTCACGATGCGTTTGATTTTTATATCGTTGCGACGCAGAAAGAAGAGAAATCTGGTTTTTTCTTTTTTTCCAGACTGACATTGGCGGAGCTCGGCGTAATAGCTTCACCTCAACAAGAAGGCAAACGAGGTTTTCGGGTTTACCCCGCCTGGGAAATCCCGCTCAACAAACAAGCTGAACAAACAAAAAAGAGACAAATGGAATGTTTCATTGATTTGATCGCGGACCCGAATAAAAACATTGAAAAGTTTAACAGACTTCTTGAGAACGGTATCAATAAAATGTGATAGTGGCACCTTTACGTGCCGCTCGTGTCACTGTCCATCTACCTTTTGTAGTTTCGAATTACCGTCATCAAATCGGCGAGCGAGCGCAACGAGCCGATAAAATAAGTAAGCGAGGTATACCATTCAATGCGTTTACGAAGGGCCTGGTTTAATAAGCGGGTTCGACCGCTGTTCGGTAAACGTAATTAAATTAACCTGTAGTGGGTTTAAAAACATAAAGTGCACTTGTGTTTTCTCCTCATCCATCAAGCCCTGGCGATTGAACCATAGTAAAATTTTTCCGGAGAACTCGGGGTTCGGAAGAGGGGAAAATAAGACAAGCCCCAACGGGGAGGAGGGGCAATGTCTAGCTAACCAATTATAAACTTAAATTATGATAGTTGCAGAGGAAGGATTCGAACCTTCGAGGTGTTTCCCAAAAACGCTCTGCGCGACTAATTCCTTATAGCCACTGCAAATATAGTATTCATTCTTTTCTCTTAGGTGACCAAATAATTCATTTAACGAAGGCTTAATATACGGGAAACATTCGGGGAGCGAATCTAGTGGAAAGATGGCCTTTTATCAGGAAACGACGGATCATTTTGCAGAAGAAATTACCTTCTATAAATCATCGGTGCTGTTTGGGCGACAAGCAACTGGCAAAGTAAAAAGCAAAAATGCTTTCTAAAATTTGCGAAACCAAAAGGTTGCAGGTATATTTGCAACTAAATGGTTTCGTAAATAAAAACTACAAACGAATGAGAAGAGATGTTTTTCAGGCTGTAGCCGACCCAACAAGACGGGCAATCATTGCGTTAATTGCCATGCAAGCAATGACGCCTAACGGCATCGCGCAGCATTTCGATAGTACACGGCAGGCGGTTTCCAAACACCTACGCATCCTAGTCGAATGTGAGCTTGTCAAGCAGCAGCATAAAGGGAGAGAGATCTATTATCAGCTCGAAATTGATAAAATGAAAGAAATTGACAATTGGTTACAGCAGTTCCGCGAAATCTGGGAAATACGCTTCAATCAATTAGATGATTTATTGGCAAACGTTAAAAAAGAGAAACAATGAGCAGTAATTTATTATTTGACTTCCGGGTCAACAAAGCGAAAAAAACAATTCACATCACACGTGAATTTGATGCTGAACTCGAGCTTGTTTGGCAAGCATGGACAACACCAGAGCTACTTGATAAGTGGTGGGCACCCAAGCCTTATCATATTGAAACGAGAATATTAGACTTGAAAGTAGGTGGAAAATGGCTCTATGCAATGGTCAGCCCGCAGGGGGAGAAAACATGGTGCAAAGCAGATTACAAGGCTATCGATAAAAACAAAATGCTTTCGTGGTTAGATGCCTTTTGCGACGAAGATGGAATAGAAAATTCCGTGAAGCCGCGTTCTTTTTGGACAAATAATTTTTCTGAAAATAAGGGCGTCACTACCGTCAATATTACCTTAACGCACGATAAACTTGAAGATATTGAAACAATGATTGAAATGGGCTTCAAAGAAGGGATCACCATGGCGCTCGAGAATCTTGACCAATATTTGGAAGCACAATTTAAATTACGCAAACAGAATAAAACCGGCAACGCGGCGAGAGTTTGCAGCTACCTGAATTTTGACGGAAAGACCGAAGAGGCTTTTTTGTTCTACCGATCCGTCTTCAAAACAGAATTTCTAGGAAAAGGTATGCAGCGTTTCGGCGATATTCCTGTTGAAGATGGACGTGCTGCTGTTGCCCCATTGGTAGAGAAGATGATCTTGCATGTTCAGTTGCCGATTACCGGCGGTCATATTTTAATGGGTACCGATGCACCTAAAGAGATGGGGTTTACCCTGCGTAAGGGAAACAATATGCATATCTGCATTGAACCCGAAACCAGAGAAGAGGCAGATCGGTTGTTCAATGAACTTTCTGCGGGCGGAAAGGTGACGATGCCAATGGCAGACATGTTTTTTGGTGCCTATTTCGGCGAATTCTCAGATAAACATGGAATTAATTGGATGATTAATTTTCAACAAAACTAAAACTCCATTATACGCAGTGATTTCTGGACGAACATTTGTCGAGAAATGGGCAATAAAGTTCGGATAGAAATGCTGCGGTACAATGGTACATTGGGTGAGCAGGAAAGGGAGGTAGAAATGGACTTTAAGGAAAAAAGGAGCGTAGACCTGAACCGATTGCCGTTAACGTTGAAAAAGTAACGGCCAACGCATAACTGCAAAAAAAAATTCCGAAGCGGGGAGCTCCGGAATTTTTACTAACTAACCAATTATTAACCTAAATTATGAATTACAACTATAACGGCAGGGAAACCCGAATTGTTACATCTGGTCAACCGTATTAACATAAATTAACTATGTGCGGTAGTTTCGGTTGAACATTTGTCGAGAAATGGGCGATAAAGTTTGGTTAGATATGCTGTGGTGCAAGGGTACACTGGGTGAGCAGGAAAGGGAGGTAGAAATGGACTTTAAGGAAAAAATGAGCGTAGACCTGAACCGATTGCCGTTAACGTTGAAAAAGTAACGCTCAACGCATAGCTGCAAAAAAAAATTCCGAAGCGGGGAGCTCCGGAATTTTTACTAACTAACCAATTATTAACCTAAATTATGAATTACAACTATAACGGCAGGGAAGCCCGAGTTGTTACATCTAGTTAACCGTATTAACATAAATTAACTATTTGCATCCGGACAAAGACCAAATATCCATGACAAGGGGAGAGTATTGTTGCGATCAGCTTACCGCTAATTTCCTGCGGCTACTAGGAGTACGCTCCCTTAGGAATTCGAGCGCCGAGCATGTTCGGCGCTCGAACCATGATAATGTAATTTTTTCGATTCCTACCCAGAAATATTAATAACTTATATATTAAATGTATAGTTTGCAGTGAACTTAATAGGAAGACATTGATGAAAAAAGAATATTGGTTATTGGATGAGGAACATTCGAGCATAGTTTTTAAAGTGAAACATATGGTTATCTCCACGGTGATGGGGCACTTTCCGCGTTTCCAGGTAAATGCGACTATCGAAGACTCAGATGTTAAGAAAGGGTCAATAGAGTGTATAATTTACCCAAAAGATGTTACCACAAATGATAAATACCGGGATAACCATCTCGTCTCACCAGAGCTTTTTGATGTCGAACGTTATCAAGAGATTCGGTTTATATCCGAAGACTTTAAGCGCACAGCCAAAGAGTTCCATCTAAAGGGCGAGCTTACTATTAAGGATATCACCAAGACCATTGAGATTCCAGTCACTTTCTTAGGAAAAAATAAAGTAAATAATATTGAGCGCGCTGCCTTTGAGAGCAATTTTGTGATCAATAGAGACGACTTCAATTTAACGTACACACCATTGATCGAAAGCGGGGGAATGGTGCTCGGCAATGAGGTATCATTAAGTGTGCACGTAACTTTAATTAATAAACAAGTGTAATTAACGCGTTATTATGGAAGAATATAAAACAGTGTCTGCCTCACGAACGATTATGACGGAACTTATGATCCCCGCATACTCTAATTTCGGCGGAAAAATTCACGGAGGTACCATCCTTTCGATTATGGATAAAGTCGCCTACGCCTGCGCCGCCAAGCACTCGGGAGCATACTGCGTAACGGCATCCATTGATAAGGTCGACTTTTTGGTGCCTGTTGAAGTTGGCGAAATTGTTAGTTTTGAAGCTACAGTACATTATGTTGGAAAAAGTTCGATGGTCATCGGTATAAAAGTAAGTGCTGAAAACATTCGAAAGAAAACGGTGAATCAGACGAATGCAAGTTTTTTTACGATGGTCGCCGTGGACGAGGAAACAGGAAAACCGCAAGTAGTGCCGGGACTTATTTTGCAAGAGGCTGACGAGGGGCTCAAGTTTATCACCGCGATGCACCGCAAAGAACTGAACGCCTATTACAAAAAGGAAAGTGAGCATATGAAGCAAGAGTATGAAAAAGACGAATACATGAAGCTGCTCGAAAAGGAGCGATGTAAAATAGAGATTGCACCGGACACGCCTATTCGCGGTGCAATAATTTGATCGATATCTATCGCTGGGGGGCCATGCTTCGTTGTACGATAGGAATTTGAGGTTTGTTGGGGCAACTTTTCTTGGTCGCTAATAGCACTCTACTCGGAGTCAAACTATGACTACATTTTCAATTTTTATTAATGATCGTTTATTGTCAGGATGATCTTTTTCTGTAACTTAGGGAGGCCTGCGAAATAGTTCGGGGAAGACAATTATTAACAATCATTTTTAAGATTTTTTATGAAACCAATGTGGAAGTGGATTATTGGCTTTTTATTAGTGCTTATTGTGGCTTGTTTTGCCCTGTCAGCCTATTTTTCCAGGAACTGGAAGCCAGTAGTGGAGGAGAAGTTGCAGGAGTTGGTGAAAAAATCCACCGATAGCTTGTACCGGTTGACCTATGAAGATTTGGATTTTAACGTCGCCCTTGGCAATGTAACGCTCAAAAATGTAACTTTCCGATCGGATTCCATTGTTTACGCCCAGTTGGAGGATCAGGGTGCCGCGCCGGATAATGTGTACGATATCACGTTTAAGGAGCTAAAGATTAAGCGCCTTGGAATCATCGATATGGTTAAAAACAAAGTGTTGAACATCAAGTCAATCACTTTTGAACAGCCGGAGCTAGTGCTTCGAAGCAAATATCACGCTTATAACGATACGATTCGTGATAAACAGCAACCTTCCCTCTATGAAAACGTGCGCAGTGTGTTTGAGAAGGTGAACGTTGATGACCTGCAGCTTGAAGATCTTAAGGTCAAGTACATGAACCTGGATAAAAAACGTTCAAGTGATCTGGAACTCGCCAATGTACAAATTCGAGTGCACGATGTGCTTATCGATGAAACCTCTCTGTCGGACACTTCCAGGTTTCTGTACACCAAGCTGGTCGAGGTAATCGTGCCGGGCTTCACCTATAAATTTTCCGACGGCTTCTACCAAGCCAGTTTTCAGGAGATGAAAGTAAACACCCAGGAGCAAAATGTGCTCCTTACGGCGGTTTCCTTCGAGCCGCAAATGGGGCGTGAGGCATACTTCAAGAAAAGGGGTGAAAACAGGGCGATGATTAATTTTTCTGCCGATACCCTACGGATGGAGACGCTCGACTTTCGAAAGCTTCTTGATTTTAAGCAGGTGATAGCCAGTAGAGTGCAACTAAAAAATGGAGGGCTAAAGATCTTTGGAGATAAACGCTATAAGAAAAACCCCAAGAACCAGATCGGACAGGCTCCGCATCAAAAGCTTATGCGCTTAAAAAGCCTGCTGGCACTCGACTCGGTGTTTGTGGAAAATTTCGACGTGGTATACGCCGAGATGAGTGGTAAGTTTCATAAAATTGGGGAGGTATCCTTTGCGGGTACCTCGGGTTATTTAGCCAATGTTACCAACGATTCCACAAGGCTGGAAAAAGACAAAATAATGCATGTTAACATGAACACGCGGATTATGAACCACGGGAATATGCATGCTAAGTTTGAGCTCGATATGCTGAGCAAAGCGGGAAGCTATCGCTATTCGGGTAGTGTTGGTTCGATGAGCGCGACACACTTCAACCGGGTACTGACGCCGCTTCTAAATATAGAAATTGGCTCTGGGAATATACGCAGTATCAATTACAATATGTATGCTACGGACCACCGCAGCAACGGGGATTTTCGGTTTGATTACGACGACTTGAAGATAAAAATACTGGATCGTAAAGAAAAAACTACCAAGCGGGTTATTTCATTCTTGATTAACCAGATCCTAATTAACGATAGTAATCCCGACGCCAATGCGGTCTACCACGTAGGTAAGGTCGAGCATCGACGCGATCCCACACACACCTTTTTTAAAGATATGTGGCAAAGCCTGCTCGAAGGAATCAAGCAGACTGCAGGGATTAGCAAAGAGCGTGAGGCTCGTCTAACGGGCTCTGCTGAGGAGGTGCAATCGACCCTCGAGCAAACCAAGGGGAAGGTTAAAAAAACAAAAGGTTTTTTTAATCGCCTTTTCAAGAAGGATAAACAGCCCTCGGATTAAATGATTAATCCTTTCTATTTCCGCGGTTAAGGAAAAAAAACCTAGTTTTGTTTGTGAATGGAAAGAATTGTTCGTTTTTTTAAATACCTATTAAAATATAGGAACAGGCTTGTTGATCATGTGATGTTTTATATGAGCATGATCTGTGCGTTGCTGACCATCACACATATTGGATATATTACCGACAGCGGTGTTGCCAAGACCACGGAGTCGTTGGTGTTGGGGTCGTTCTACCTTCTATTCGTGCTTGTTGGGATACGTACTACTGCTGCGGTCCTGGCCAGGCGCAAGCTCAATAGTTCCCATATTTCGGGGCTGCTGCTTACGGCGTATTTCCTGCTCATTGTCTTCTGCCATATCAACCAGGTGGAATATTTCGCGAAGAATGAGTGGGTTTATTTGGGTATTGCGGTAGTTTTCCTCTCGGAGCTCTCGCGCAGCAGTTTGTTTTTTGATAATTTATATTTCAATCCAACGATCTTATTTGTCATCAGTTTCCTCGCCTTGATTCTATTGGGTACGGTGCTACTGATGCTGCCGCGCACGACACTGGAGGCACCACTGAGCTTTGTCGATGCTCTATTTATGGCGACCAGCGCGGTATGCATTACCGGCTTATCGGTGACCGATATTTCCACAAATTTCTCGGTATTCGGTCAGTCGGTGATCATGCTATTGATACAAATTGGTGGGCTGGGTATTATGACCTTCACCGGCTTTTTTGGCTACTTCTTCTCGGGCGGCTTTTCCTATAAGAACCAGTTGATGTTTGGGGAGATCTTGGGCGAGAACAAACTTAATTCGGTCGTCTCTACGCTGCTGACAATTATATTTATCACTCTATTTTTCGAACTTCTGGGCGGTATCTTTATTTACTTTTCGCTGGATGCAAAGCTTTTTGATTCCAATGCAGAAAGGGTCTTCTTCTCGGCCTTCCATGCAATTTCCTCGTTCTGTAATTCGGGCTTTTCAATTCTGCATGGTGGTATTACGCACGAGGGCTATCAGCACAATTATGCTTTTCAAATCTGCCTAGCGAGCATCTTTATACTCGGAGGCTTAGGCTTCGGCACGGTGTTTAACTTTTATTCGTTCTTAAAAAATAGAACGCGACAGGTAATACAAGAATGGATTCTGCGTAAGCCGTTTATTCATAAGCCGCGAGCAATAACGTTTAACACGCGCTTTGTGCTCACGTGTAACGCGATCGTGGTGATTGGCGCGACCCTATCGTATTATTTTTTAGAACAGGGGCATACCTTGACCGAGCATGCGAGTGCTTCCGGGGAGTGGGCGACGTCGTTTTTTATGGCGAACTCATCACGCTCGGCGGGATTCAACAGTGTGCCGGTCGGGTTTGTTAGCGGGCCGACACTCATCATGTTGGTCACTTTGATGTGGGTAGGTTCCTCACCCGGATCTACTGGGGGCGGGGTGAAGGTGACCACGGTTGCTGTCGCGCTCATGAATATTGTCGCTTTAGCACGTGGGAAGGATTCCATCGAGGTATACCGTCGCCGTATTGCTCCGGAATCGGTCAATAAATCCTTTGCGATCATATTGCTATCGGTTTTGGTGATCGCGTTGAGTTTCGTGCTGCTGACCTTTGCGCAGCCCGATCAACAGATGAAGATCCTTCTTTTTGAGTCGATATCTGCCTATACAACGTGCGGATTAAGCCTGGGAGTGACTCCGTCGCTTTCTGCTGCAGGAAAGATTATCGTTGTCTTTACAATGTTTGTCGGCCGTGTAGGCACACTGACATTACTGGTTGCATTCATCAAGAACACCAAGAACAAGAGTTATATTTATCCCTCGGAGAAGATTTTGTTTTAGATATGAAGTATATAGTATTAGGATTAGGCCATTTCGGACGCTCGCTGGCTATTCATTTAACAGAGCTTGGGCATGAAGTTATTGCGGTCGATAAGAATTTAAGCCTCGTTGAACAACTTAAAGATAAGATTACCCATACGGTATGCATGGATTCTACCGATCGGGAGGCTATGACCTCGCTGCCGCTCAAAGATAGTGATGCGGTGATTGTCGCTATCGGAGAGGATGAAGGGGCTTCACTGTTGAGTACAGCGCTGATTAAAGAGCTTCAGGTGAAGCGTATTATTGGCCGCGTTGTCTCTGATCTGCAGAAAGCGGTGCTGCAAGCCATGCAGATCGATGAGTATATAATGCCTGAGGAGGAGACGGCCGAGCGTTTGGCCCTGCGACTAGATAATATTGATATTATCGATTCTTTTAAGATTTCCGACCGCTATAGCATTATTGAAACTAAGGTTCCTACCCGTTATGTGGGTATGACGCTTGAGGAAGCGGATTTGACGAATCAATTCAAAGTTATTGTGCTCACTACCGTGCAGAATATCACCACGGTGGTTAAAGGTAAAAATGTCGAGTCTAAAGAAGCCTCCGGCATCGCTAAGCGCGGGACGCTCTTAAAGGAAGAGGATATGTTGGTACTATTTGGTGAGATGTCGGATATTAAGCGTATGCTCGAAAAAAGTGATTAGCGTCACAGGATCAGTCCAGACAGGACGAATAAAAAAATCCGCTTTAATAACATTTAAAGCGGATTTTTTGATTATTCGTGGGACGGCGGCGGGTTATTTGTGCGCTGCAGCCTTACCTTTCTTTTTGTTTCGCCTGTGAATCCATAGCACGGCGAATAGACCGAGAATCAATACGATCGATGCAACTAGCGAGACGATATTGGATATGCGTACGGATGCTGGAGCGAATATAAATTCGATCGTGTGGTTCCCACCAGGTACTTGTAATGCGCGAAGCAAATAATCGGCGCGGATGATTGGCACCTCGCTGCCATCGATGTACGCTTTCCATCCCTTATCGTAGAAGACCTCGGAGAATACGGCGAACGCATCGTTCGGGGAAGTCGACTCGTATTTTAGCGAGTCTGGATGATAGGATATCAGCTTAATATCGGCGTTCCCTGGTGTCCCTAATCGGGCGGGGTTTAATTTATTTCTAAACTCTTCATGTACGAAGGCTTCCTTGGTAGGGTTGAAGCTGCTTATCGCTTGCATTTCCTGCGCGTTGTCTTTCACAAATGTAACGCGTTCCACAAACCAAGCGTTACCTGCTGCCGTACTTCGACGTTGAATTTGCTCCGCGCCATTTTTTTGGTTCGCAGTAATCAAGTAGCGTACGTTGAACATATCGAGCACATCTTCATTGATTGCGCCGTTAAATTGGTGCTCTAGTACTTCTTGAAAGCGCATCAGTTTGGCAGCGTGGTAGCCGCCAAGGCTTTTGTGGAAGTATGAAGCGCGTGCGTCCGAAAAAGGATTTGTCGTTAAGTCGAGAACACGGTAGCTGGGGTCTTTATCCAGGCGTATGAGCTGGTCGACTTCCCGTTCGGCGACGTGACTTTTTGCCGCGCGCTCGTCCAGGAAGGAGTCGTCATTTAAATAGCGTTTATCGACCGACCAGAGGTCGCCGATGATGATCACCGCGAGTATACCGAGACAAACAGAGGTGGTGATTTTCTTTTTAACGAGGAGCCATACCATGCCAAATGTAAGCAGCACGATGAAAAACGAGCGGTATGCATCGTTGCTGGCCATATCCGCACGGTCTTTGATGAGCGCACTGGCCACTTCATTGCCGACTTGGCGGTCACCGAACTGCTGGCCGATGGTCTGCACGAACTGCTCGTGTGTCGAGTTTTTGAAATCAAGGAAAAGGCTAGGCATTAGGCCTACGAGTAAGCAGAAGCCACCAACAGCGGCGAACGTATACAACACTGTTTTATCGATATTTTTGATTTCGCTGGCCCGGGTAATAAGCTCATTAAGGGCTAATATCGCCAGCAAAGGAATCAGCAAGGCCGGTATGACGAGTATAGATTCCACTGCCCGGAACTTGTTGTACATCGGAAAGTAGTCAAAAAATAAATCAGATATGAGTGGGAAGTGGCGGCCAAAGGCTAAAAATATAGTGAGTAGCGTGGCGCCAAATATCCACCATTTTATCGATCCGCGCACGATAAACAGGCCTAGTACGAAAAGGAAGACGATTCCCGCGCCGAAATACCAAGGGCCGGCTGTGAATGATTTTTCTCCCCAATAGGAAGGTAGCGCCTGCTGGGCGATTTGTATGGCTTGCCCTTCTTGCGCGCCTACTTTGACTAAAAATTTGACGACCTGAGAATTTTCATCGAAACTGCCTCTTGAACTGCCTCCATAGGCATTAGGGATAAGAAACGTGATGTTCTCGCTAACACCCTGGCTCCACTGGTAGGCGTACTCCTTGTCCAGGCCCGTGGTCTGATTGGGGTCTTCTACTTTTTGGATGTTTGCTTTTCCGCGCGTGGTGAGCTTGCTGAACTCATAGGTAGGGAAGAGTACCGATGCATTCACCAGCACCGCCAGGAGTGCCGATCCGGCGAGCAGGGCCGACGTTTGTAAGAAACCTTTGAGCTTTTTCTCGCGAATAGCGTGGTAGAGCTCAACACCTAAATAGACTAAAAGAGCGATAAATAGGTAGTAGGTTATCTGTATGTGGTTGGTCCGTATTTCTAAGGCAAGAAAAAGGGCAAGTAATGCGTGTCCCCAGAGCTTGTTACCGCGGTAAGACATGATAATCGAGCCGACAATCGGCGCCATATAGGCGATCGCATAGGCTTTGTTCAGATGCCCCGCTTCGATATAAATAAAGTTATAGGATGTGAAGGCCACGGCGATGGCGCCAAGTGCGGCAAGCCAGGGCCGGATGCGTAACACAGAAAACAGGAAATAACCGCCCAGGAGGTACATCAGGACAACGTCTGTAGGTACAGGAAATACGAGGCGGATCGTCCTTCCTAGGTAGGAGGCAATGTTGTAGGCGTGCTCATACCAGATTTGATAGGTCGGCATCCCTCCAAACATGGAGTTGGTCCATAAGGGCGCGTGTCCGTCGATCGCTTTGTAGTCGAAGAGTTCTTTTTGACTACCTTCGGCCTGCACGACATCATGCTGGGCGAGCATCTTTCCACCGAAAATGGGTGTGAAATAGAAAAACACCAGCACAATGAAGATGGCGATAATAGTTAAATGCGTCGAGTTGTCCTTAAACCACTGTTTCATATTACGATAATATTTTGCTGTTATGGGCTGTGCGGAGCACACCGTGTGGATGCCCTGGAGCAGTCTTCTTGGTGATTTCCAAAAATCAAACGATGATTTCAAGCCTTGCAGAGCCAAAAATATACAAATGATTTGATTTTTTCACTATTAATGACCTATTAACCACCGGGGCTTAAAATAGCTTCAGCTGCGGATCGCTCACGCGGAATGTTTTGCGGTGATGGGGGCTTAAACCATGCGTTAAAACGGCGCTGCGGTGCTTTATTGTCGGGTATCCTTTGTTGGAGGTCCATTCATAATGGGGGTAATTGGGCGCTAGATTATCCATATATTCATCGCGGTATGTTTTGGCCAATATGGATGCGGCGGCAATAGACAGGTATTTGCCATCTCCTTTTACGATACATTCGTGGGGAACTTCGCGGTATGCTTTAAAACGATTTCCGTCCACCAAAATAAATTCAGCCGGGGTATGTAAAGCGTCTAAGGCGCGGTGCATGGCTAGGTAAGAAGCATTAAGGATATTTATATTGTCGATCTCTTGCGCCGAAACGCTTGCTACGGCGTAGGCTAGCGCTTCCTGCTCGATCACACTCCGCAGGGATAGTCGCTTTTTCAAGGAAAGCTGCTTGGAGTCGTTGAGTAGTGGGTTACTGTACTCGGGCGGGAAGATCACTGCAGCGGCAAATACGGGGCCTGCCAGGCAGCCTCTGCCCGCCTCATCGCAGCCAGCTTCGATACATTCTTGTTGGTAATACGAAAGTAGCATGGAACGAAAGTACAAAAATTATTGAACCTTCTTGCTCTGTGCGTCAAGGCAAATGAAGAGCACAGGCACAGAACGTAACTTATTTGTTACGAATGGCCGTTTACACTAATTTACATTTCTTCTATGTTGTTTTGTTTTGTGATTACAGAAATACCATTTCAGGCCGGTTATAGCGACAAGAAAGCTGGCGCGAGGCTTCGAGTGCTCCTCGCTGTGTTGTTTGTTTTTCTAGCGTTCTCGGGCTGGGCTCAAAAAAGAGTGTTCGTGCATGCCCAAGCTATGGACGAACTGGTGATCGATGGTGACCTCTCGGAGTGGAGTGGCGAACTGCAGCCTGTTTCAGACGACGATGATTTTTCCTACGGTATTGCTCAGGATGAGAACAATATATACCTAGCGCTATTAATCCAAGATAACTTATTGCAAAGTAGAGCGATGCTTGAAGGTATTTCGATTGAGCTGGATGCTAACGAAAAAAGAAAGAAGGACGCCCTTTTTTGGTTTCCGTATGCCGATGATGAGGTGCGGCGGGCTTTGATGAACGAAGAGCGCGACCGTGATGATCCCTTGGCGCTCAAGCGAGCGCTTATGGAGCGCTCGCGTGGATACCAGGTCTTTGGCTTTTCGGGCGTGCCCGAAGGGTTGCTGGCGGCGAAGAATAGCTACGGCCTTATAGCTAAAGGAATGATTGTAGATAGCCTGGCTATCGCCTTTGAAGTTGTGTTGGCAAAAGAGCGCTGGGATTTCAACAAGCAGTCACTGCGGATGAAAGTGGAAATTCATGCAGACCGATCGGCCCTTTCCAAGCGGCGCGGCGCGAAGGCTTCTAGCACGGTTAATGTCTTGCGGACAAGAGTTAAAGCAGGCAAGGCCAAGCGCGAGCCGGTAAGTAAGGTGCTGCTGGCTGTCGAGTTATAAAAAAGAATACAAATAGAAAGATGAAACATATTTTTACATGGATGTATGGTGCTGCATTATTGATGGCTTTTTCGGGCGCCTGGGCGCAGTCGGGCAAATCGGTGCAGGGGATGTTGCGCGACTCGGAATCTAGAGTGATCGCCGGCGCTTCGGTTACGCTAATTAGTAACCAAGATTCGTTGGGCACCAGTGCCTCGCAGGCGGGGATCTTTAACTTCACGGGCGTAAGGGCGGAAGCCTTCACCATCAAGATAAGCAGCTTGGGCTTTGAGCCTTTCGAGCGGTCCTTTACTTTTGAGCAGGGGCAATCTAAAATGGTCATTCCATCTTTTGAACTTAAAGGTATCGAGAACATGTTGGAGGAAGTTGTGGTCGATGGCGTTGTTACGGTGCAGGTGAAGGGTGACACCGTGGAGTATTCAGCTAAGGATTTAAAGCTAAGAACTGGCGCTGTAGCGGAAGATGCTTTGAAAAAGTTGCAAGGCGTTGAAGTGGATAAGGATGGGAACGTGACTGCTCACGGGGAAACCGTTACACGCGTGCGGATCAATGGAAAGGATTTCTTTGGGGGCGACGTGAAAACGGCAACACAAAACCTTCCTGCAAATATTATTGAAAAAATTCAGGTGGTCGACGATTATGGCGATATGGCCAATGTGACGGGAAATAAAACGGGCGATTCGGAAAAAGTACTGAATATCCAGATTGACCCAGAATATAACAAGGGGTATATGGCTACGCTACGGGCAGGCTATGGTACCGAAGATCGCTATCAGCTGACCGGTATGTGGATGGGTATGACCGATAAGACGCAGATATCGGTGCTTGGAAACTTGAACAATATGAACGCCCGGTTATTTGACTTCAGCGCTGTAGGCGGTGGTTCTCGGCGGCGCGGCGGCGGCGGCGGTCGCCGTGGTGGCGGTGGATTTGGTGGCGAGGAGGGACTTACCGAGACGGGGTCTATTGGCGTTAATTTCCGTCATGACTTCAGCGACAAGCTTAAGGTCTATGGTAGTTATTCTTACGGGCGCGATGATAATACGACCCTTTCTAGCACCATGACGGAAAACCTTGGCCTATCGCAGACCGAGACGGCTGAAACCAATGCCAATGCGATACAGGCCAGTCACCGTTTTGAGGGTAATTTAGAGTGGAATATCACTGACAAGGATTATTTGAAGTTAACCCCGCAGTTCGGGTTTGATAACAATACAGGGCAAACCGCGCTCGACAAAAGGATCGAATTTGATGGTGCGTTAAACAATACCCAATACCAACAGACCAATACAATTACCGACGCTCCGCGCTACAGTATCAGCGGGCTTTATAATAGAAAGCTTAACGATGAAGGTCGTAACATATTTTTCAATTTTAACTACGATAACGCAGTGACAGAAAATGAGTTTGACCGGACCCTTGATAATATTGTGGCCGATCAAACGGACCCTAATGCCTCATTAGATTCCATTTATGAGCTTACCATGCAGCAGGTGAACAACAAGAGTTGGAATGCTGGAGGTAGTGTGAATTACACTGAACCTCTTAGTGAATTTGGTCGTTTAGAGTTTAACTATGACCTAAATGTCAACGATTACGACAACAAGAATAAACAACAAGGTTTCGACCGGCTGGGGTCTGTTATTGATGATCCGATGCTTAATTTTGATTATAACTACGACTATAGTTTTACGACCCACCGTATTGGCGCGAGCTACCGGTTTAGTAACGATAAGATCACGTATGCTATTGGGGGTGCGGTGCAACCTTCGGTGCTAAGCGGTAATGCGCTGAGCGCCTCTGAATCGGGGGAGATTGATCGTAAGTCGTTTAATTTTGTCCCTATTGCGCGATTTGAGTATAAGTTTTCGCGCCAAAAGAACATTAGTATCAATTATTCGGGCGAGGCCACTGAGCCTACGGTTACGCAGATCTTACCTTTCGAGGTTAGTACCAACCGCACTAATACGACGATTGGTAACCCGGATCTTGCCCCAGCTTTTGAACACCGCTTACGAATTCGATACCGCTCTGGAGATTTTCAAAAGGGGAATGTATTCTTTGCAATGGCTAATGCGAACTTGACGACCGATAGGATTGTAGGATTCAATAAAATGTATGCAGACCCTACGGTTGGATCTTTTCAAGAAATTCGTTATTTAAATGCCGATGAGAGCACTTACGGAGCGAATGGATTCTATCATTTCGGGAAATCGATTAAAAATAAAACTTACAGCATTAACTTTATGGGGGGCATCACTTACAATAAGAACCTCTCGTACGTTTCCAACGACAAGGATGCCGTTACTGGTGATAAGAATATTGCCAACAACTGGGTATTTATGCAGGGATTGATGTTTCGCTATAACCCTTCCGAGAACTTGGAGATCAATCCGGGAGTGCGTTATTCGTATAATCATACAACCAATACATTCTCTGGAAATTCCGACCGCTCGGTACAGTCTTGGGCACCGAATATTATCGCTTCAGTGAATATCACGCCGTCAACTATCGTTGGTGTTGACGTGGCAAAAACATTCAATAGCGGGTACGGAAGTTTGAATGCTAACCCATTTATTATTAACAGTTATATTGAGCAGCGGTTCTTAAAAGACCAGCGCGGCACGCTTCGTCTTCAAGGGTATGATTTGCTTAATGAGCAAACCAATATCTCGCGCACGGTATCCGACTACTACATCACGGATACGCAGACGAATAGATTGGCTCGATACTTCATGTTGACGTTCACCTTTAAGTTGCAGAAGTTCTCGGGCGCGGCCCCCTCAAACGAAGGCCGGTTTCCAGGCGGAATGCGCAGACCGCGAAGGTAATATCGATAAGGACTTTCACGATTTAGTTTATAGTTGCAGTTGATAGTGTGCAGTTGTAGTTCGACCAAAAGAACTGCAGCTGTTCCTTTTTAATTGCGTAACTTTGTCTTTTGGATTTTTCACCGCTGTAGACGGGGTGAAAAAATTCCCGAATTGAGATAGTATCAGTTAGTTACCGGCGGCTTTATTTACTTGCCGCGTGGTATATTTAAGAGTAATTTTTGAGAACGAATATATATGGAATATGAAATTATTCGCTTGGATAACGGTATCCGCGCGGTATTTCACCGACAGTCCTCACCCATAACGCATACCTGTCTTGTTGTCAATGCAGGTTCGCGCGATGAAAAAGAGGGAAAATATGGCGTTGCTCATTTTATTGAGCATCTTCTTTTTAAGCAAACCGAGCGCCGCTCGATGCAGCAGATCCTTAACTATCTGGAGTCTGTAGGGGGAGATTTGAATGCCTATACGACCAAAGAGTATACCTGTATTCACGCCTCGATTCTAAAGCCACACCTCTCGCGAGCGGTGGATCTGTTCGAGGATATCATTTTCCATTCTACTTTTCCGCAAGAAGAAATGGAGAAAGAAAAAGGGGTTATTGCCGATGAGATGGCTTCTTACTTAGATAGTCCGGAGGAATCTATTATTGATGATTACGAAGACTTGATCTATAAAGGATCGGGCTTAGGACACAACATCTTGGGACTCGAAGAAGACTTGAAAGGCTTCCAAGAGAGCGATCTGCGTGAGTTTATGCGCGATAATTATAATACGGGGGAAATTGTCATCGGTATAACCGGAGACTACGAACTTGGGGCGGTGGAAAGAATGTTAAGGCGATATTTTGGACCCGTGGTAAGCAACACACCTGTGCGCTCACGCGGAGCAACATTACCCGTCATCCCGCAACACGTGCAGGTTGACAAACCCATTAACCAGGTGCATTACATGCTCGGCGGGCCCGCTTATGGTATACACGATGAGCGTAAAACCGGCTTGTTGCTCTTAAACAATATGCTTGGTGGCTTCGGGATGAGCTCAATTTTAAACCTATCCATCCGTGAGAAATACGGTATTGCATATACGATCGAGTCTAACTACTCCCTGTTTGGCGACACGGGGCTGTTTACTGTATATTTGGGTACTGATCCGGAAAAGGTGGAACGGGCTAAGAAGCTTGTATTTAAAGAGCTTGACAGGCTCAAGGTGAAAGGCGTTAGCGAAGGCCAACTCAAGAAAGCAAAACATAAGTTTAAGGGACAGATAGCGCTTGCCGAAGAGAGTAGGATGAGTATGATTATCGCGGCGGCTAAAAATGTGATGGACTACGACAGAGTGATTTCTTTAGCCGAGGTATTCAACAAAATTGATCAGGTAAGCACCGGTGATCTGCTCGATGTGGCACGCGAAGTTTTTGATGAGGGCAAACTGAGCTCCATGAGTTTTCTTCCCGAGGATCAGGAGTAGTTTTTATGACGATTCGTTACCGAATGTATAAATCCGGCAAAAAAAATTATATTTTTGGCCGATAATAAATATTTTATGAAGACAGCATATGTATTTCCAGGTCAAGGGGCTCAGTTCGTAGGAATGGGGCAAGACCTTTATAACTTGAATGAACAGACAAAAGCATTGTTTGAAAAAGCAAATGATATTCTGGGCTTCCGTATTACTGATATCATGTTCTCGGGCACCGAGGAAGATTTGAAGCAAACGAATGTCACCCAGCCAGCTATTTTCCTGCATTCGGTCATTTTAGCCGGTGCTTTGGGCGAGGACTTTAAACCCTCGATGGTTGCGGGCCACTCTTTAGGCGAGTTTTCTGCGCTTGTTTCTGCCGGAGCTCTTTCCTTTGAGGACGGGCTGAAACTCGTTTCCCAACGGGCTAACGCGATGCAGAAAGCATGCCAGGCGCAGCCTTCCACGATGGCGGCTATATTGGGGCTAGATGATGAAACTGTTGAGAAAATTTGTGCGCAGGTCGAAGAGGTTGTCGTACCGGCAAATTACAATTGTCCGGGACAGTTGGTGATCTCCGGATCTATCGAAGGGGTTGATAAAGCGTGTGTTCTATTGACTGAGGCAGGCGCCAAAAGAGCCTTGAAATTAAACGTGGGGGGGGCATTCCACTCCCCGCTGATGGAGCCCGCGAAAGTGGAGCTGCAAACGGCTATCGAGTCCACAGAAATTAAGGCGCCGATATGTCCTATCTATCAAAACGTAGACGCTAAGGCTTATACGGACCCTGCTGCTATCAAGGCGAACTTGATCGCGCAGCTAACGGGCGCTGTACGCTGGACGCAAACCGTGCAAAATATGCTTGCCGACGGTGCGGAGGCCTTTGTGGAAGTTGGTCCGGGTAACGTGCTGCAAGGATTAGTCAAGAAAGTTGACCGCAAGGTGTCGACATCGGCAGCAAAAATCGGCGAATAAAATAAACGTAAACGGTTAGCAATAGATCGAGTTCCCATAGGGAACTCGATCTATTGCTTCTAGTTGATTTACAGGAGTGAAAGTTTAAACGAGTGAGGCTTTCCCTGGAACTCCCCGGTGTTAATATCGAAAGAACCTATGGAGGATTTGGTTAAAAATAACCAAATACCATGATATGTCACCGAAAATTTAGGTGGAAATTACGCAAAAATATTCCTCGCTGTTGGATTACTACCTATAGCTCCATTGACTTAGAAACAGCATAAGTGTCCTCCAATAGTATGTATTCTATTATCTTACCGTTGTAAACTTTAAAATGGATAAAAAAGATAGAAGTTACAATTTTGTCAGTTCTCAACATCTTAGTCGTGAATACGCCCTTTAAGATTACTTCATCTTTGTCGAACAAAACCTTATGAATCTCAGCCGAGATCGGCTCGGTTTCTTTCCAAAGTAACTCGAAAAATGATTCCACTTCAGATTTGTTCTTTCTTATACCGAGCCATTTTAGGTCTCGAGTATTTCCTGGTATTTCCCAATTGACTTCTTCTGCAAAAAGATTTATAAGATTCTTCAAATCCCTTTTATGCATATAGTTGAGAAAGTCATTAACTATTGTTTTTATCATATTCATTTTTAGATTTGATGTTGCGTTTTAGTTTGTAAATAAGCCATCAAGCCGACCCAACCAGCAACGGCGAGAATTGTGATTGAGCCAACCATGCTAATAGATGGAAACAACCATGCAGATATAAAAATACTTGACAATACCCAAGAGATATCCACACCGATAATAAGTTTTACCCAACCTTTATGAATCGGGTTTTTAATTGCAGTTAGAAAGACAAAAAGGGAAAAAAGGATCAGAAAATCACCTACCCAAACAAAGGGAACTGCGTTGTTTGTCTTAAATAGAGTTGCGACAATATCTGATTTGAGTGCAAGTAAAACACCAGTAATTCCTGAGCTAACCGCGTTAATCATTAAAACATTTTTTAGTAACATAAGCTTTTATTTGTTTAAACAAAGTTATTTTCCAACTGCCTGCTTATCGTTATCTTTACATGACATTGTATGGGTATTTCACGCCAGCGGATGCTAATTTGATAGGCACGCTTGCACATATATATTATGAATTATAGACAAGTATTTTTACAAGCATTATTTCTATTTTGTAAAGAAAGAGGCTTAGATTCAGCGAAGTTGGCGTCTCTTTCGGGCATTTCATATCACGAACTGTGTACATCTTCCACCTTTAAAATTTCCAACCATCAGTTTGAGAGTATCTGGAAAAATATTGTACATCTTTCCAAAAATGACTTAGCAGGGTTTCATTTCGGAACAACGATGCAGTTAGCGGCACTGGGCGTTGTAGGGCAGGTTATCCAGATGAGTAATAATGTAAAAGAAGCTCTAGAATTAGCTTGCAATATGGTTCATTTGCTCACCGATTTTTATGGTATTCGTGTTGATGAAAAGGAGAGCACGTTTACTATCACTTTTGAAAAAATTAGTGGATTTAGCCATAGTCCTACTGCACAACATCAAATGGGCGATTTTCTAATTGCTTTTACACTTTACGAATTGAAAGGATTGCTACTTGAAAACCTTAAACCTATACGGGCCAGTTTTCCAACATTTAAAATGCAGCATAGGAAAGAGTACGAGACTATTTTGAATTGCCCAACAAAAAAAAGTGACAATTACATTTTAGAGTTCAACAAGAACCATTTGAAAACCAAAATCATAACCGCGAATTATGAAATTCAAAGGTTGTTAATTGAGAAGGTCTACAAATTGCAAAACCCCACATCTATGCATGGCAGCCTTTCTACAAGGGTTTTTAACTTTTTAATTGCGAACTCTTATCTATATTCGCTTTCGATAGAATCTGTATCGGGGAATTTTAACGTCAGTGTAAGGACACTCCAACGACAACTTAAACAAGAGGGTGTCTCTTATATTCAAATCGTTGAAGAAGTTCGAAAATCATTGGCAATTCATTACATCACAAACAGCTCATCTTCTATTAAAGAAATTTCTAATATTTTGGGTTACGCGGAACCTAGCGGATTTGTTCGAGCTTTCAAAAAATGGACGGGTACAACGCCTAATAAATACAAAAATAGTATTGAAGCTGTTTAATTATTCAATTAAGACCGAATCTGATTTTAGGAAGTACTCGGTTTAGTCCCAGTTAGATTTTTCATTTCATCAAATGTTCAACTCCCGTTTAAGAGTTATATGTATGTTGTCTATGCTATTCGAATTGGAAAGCGAAATGTTTTGATTTTAAGATAGCACGTAATGTTTTCTTTATCTTATTTGTCGGATGCAAGCTAGGGGAGTTTTACTTTAAATACGTTGTAAGGTAGTTCGGTGCGATTGATACCGTTGTTCCACTGTGGGTCTTGAGCGAGCTGCGCGCATGAAAAGTAAAGGTAGCCGTCGGTACCGATTCCGAAAGAATCTGGCCATAGCAGGCGCGAATCTTGAACTAGCGTATGCAACTTCCCATCGGGTGTGAGGTATTTTATAGCGTAATCTAATGAGGTTGTGAGGTATATCTTTCCTTGTTTATCGGCGATTAATCCATGCGTTACTCCGACCGACGCTATGTTTTCAACTTTTTCTTGCAATTCTTGTGCACTTAAGGTGGTGTCGGCAAGGTACTGCGTCTGAATGCGGAACAAATTAGTATTGTTGATCGGTTTAAAATAGAGGTATTTGAAGTCGTGCGTCAGGGCGATACCATTCACGTTTGAAACAAATGGATTACCGCTCTTATCGCGCATGGGTCTTCCTTTGTAGCTGAGCTCCACCGAAGGGTCGGCAAGCGTGGAGGAGGTTTTCTCCAAAACTCGACGCGTATTTCCCGTTTTCAGATCGAGCACAATAATCGCTGCCAGTCCAGGGTCGGAGAGGTAAGCAAGGTTTTTTTGTAGATCCACGCGGATATCGTTTAATCCGGCGAGGGACTTATTAACATCATCAAAGGTGTAAATCCGCTCTAGCGAATTTGTTTTTGTATTTATCTTAAGTAATTTGAATTGCCCGTTCGATGTTTTGGCTGAGGAGCCAAAAATCGATCCCGAGGAGGATGGCTTTGCATCGAGAACCCATAGATAATCTTGCGCATCAACAAATAGGTCCTGAACATTCACAAAGTGATCTTTTGGATCTCCTTGCTTATTCCACTCGGCATTGGGGTAGGGTACGCGCTTGCCATCTACTATTTCTGTTAACCCAAACTCGTAGTTTTCGCCTTGTCTGGGGAAGGAGACAAATAGTCTGTTCGCGGAATTTACGCTGACACCTATTGGGCGGTATTCCCCTACTGATGCAGCAACGATTAATTTTTCGCTGTGGTATTGTTGGGCAAATGTGCTCATACTTATTGCGGTTAGCAGTAGGGTTAGTATCAATTTGTTCTTTTTTACGTCGTGCATCATGCAAGGATTTCTGTATTCTCGAATTTAAGGGGGCGGTTTCCGGGCGCCCTTCTGATTAATAAAGCTTAAAATTTTGAAGATGTTTTCTTAAAGATAAAAAAGAGGGGTAAATCTGTGGCAGCGACCAGGGGGCGTGAACGGTAAAAGAATTAAATAAGCGCTAGCTAGCTTCTGATACAGAGTAATGAGCCGGCTAGCGCTCATCGGTCATGCTCGAGCCTGTTCGGTCGCCTGGCTGGACAGGAAGATCTTGTCGAGTAGCAGTTGCTTAATGTCGATCGGATTGATGAGCTCGTCCTGCTGCTGGATGTCGCCAATAAATATGGGAAAATATTCCGGGGCTACATCGGTTATACCGTGAGATCCCTTCACTAGATGTGCATCAAGGGGGGTAATATCTAGGTTTGCACGGATACCAATTTTCTTTAGAAAAAGCTTGTACATCGCTCTTGATTTGGAACTCATGAACATCTCAACGGGGTCGTACCCAGGTTTCTTGTGGATATCGACCATGCGCGCGTAATCGGGCGCTACAGCGTCGTTCTCCCAGAAGTAATAGGTAAACCACGCTTCCCGCTCGGCAAGAAGAACGAGGTCGCCGGCGCGCTCATGGTTGATGTGATAGGCCGCCATCTCGTCCTTATCGAGTACTTTGGCGATGCCTGGCGTTTCAGCTAGGAGCTGCTTAACTTGCAATTTTACCTGTTCGTCTTTTACATGCACATGGGCTATTTGATGATCCGCTACGGCAAACGCTTGGCACGCTGCTGCATCAAGAAGCTCTCTGCCCCTTTCGATGCGTAGCTCTAGGAGTCCTTGTTTTCGTAGTATCCTGTTGATATGAATGGGTTTATTCACTGGGGCAATTCCGTATTCGGAAAGAAGTACGACCTCTACGTTCCTTGTGGAAAAGAAATTGATGAGCTCACCTACCAAATCGTCGATCACCCGAAGCTCAGTGTGCGTGTGCTTGCTATTGGGGCCATACTTTTGTAGGCAGTAGTCTAGGTGCGGTAGGTAGATAAGGTTCAGCGTGGGGTGGTGTTTCTTTTCTACAAACATTGCTGCATCGGCAATCCATCTGGAAGATTTGATGTTCGCCGTTGGTCCCCAGAAATTAAACAGCGGGAAGGGCCCGAACGCTTGGGTGAGCTCATCGCGCAGTGATGCGGGGTGAGCATAGCAGTCCGGGATTTTACGGCCATCGGCGAGGTAATTTGGTCGCGGTGTTGCGGAATAGTCGGCTTGATTATACATATTATACCACCAAAACATCTGCGCGCAGGTGAAATCGGAGTTCATCCTTTTTGCCGTTTGCCAGATGCTCTCGCCTTGCACCAGGTTGTTAGATTGTTTCCAGAATTTTATCTCCGCATCGACATGATCATACCAGCCGTTACCCACGATACCATGATCTTTGGGGTATAGCCCGGTGAGGTAGGTGGTCTGCGTGCTTGTGGTCAGCGCCGGAAGTACGGGCTTTATCTTGTACAGTTTATGCTTATCGATAAACTTTTGTATGTTGGGCGTGTGGGTACCGATGACTGATGAGGATAGCCCCACGATGTCAATTACTGCTGTTCTTTTCATACTTTGGAATTTAAGATGCCCACTAGCCAGTTGAGCTCCCTTGCGATGGACTCATGAATCGGGATTTGAAGGCTTTGGGGTAGTACGCCCCAGGTATAGGTTTCTACCTCGAAATGTTTTGTTCGAGAGCGCTGCTGGTCTAGCTTCATCACTTCGATGATGTCCTCTTGGGTGGAGCTAAGTGCGCCGTAGCTTTCTAGAAAGATGGGCACATGAAAGTGGCTACGCCACTCTTGGTGTGATTCCGAGTCATTATCGGCTAGCGCTTCGGGAAGATCTCTATATTTTACTAGGGTGCCTGTGGCATCTTTAGCAATTACCTGGTGCAGGTAGATGGGTTCATCAAACTCGTGCAATTTATCCTTTTGTTCTTTGCGCAGTTGCGGGTCGCTTGCTAGTCGGACTTTAAGCGCGGAGCTGACCTGAAATTTACCGATTTTGATGCCTGCGGATGCAAGCTGGTCCATGCAAAGAGCGTGATCTTCGTATTCCAGGGCGAAGTGACAGATGTCGTAGCATATGCATATATGCCGCTGGATGAGCTCGGTAATCTGCGTGGTGGTCATGGCGTAGCGCTCCTGGAAGTAGCGCAAACCTAATGGTAGCAGTTCATCGCGGTACCAGCTGATAAATTCAGCGGAATCTTCAATCATTCCATCTGGCTCTGGCTCGATGTCCAGATGCATATATACCGAGTCGTCCCGTTGTTTTTGATACAGATGGTCGGCAATCTGTAAGATGTGCTCGGTACATTGGGTTCTTTTTTCGAGGTATTGCTCACCCGCTTGGTTGTCCCAAAAGCGGTAGGAAAGTGGTGAGGTGGATACGCCACCCTCCTGGCCCTGGGGCAGCAGTTGTGCGAGTATATCAAAGAGCTTCTTGGTGTACTGCAGGCGTTCTTTTGTAGTCCAGTCTGGGGCGTGTACCTTGTCTTTAACACGTTTGAGATGGAAGTCACCATAGGGAAATCCATTCATGGTAAACACGTATAGATCGTTCTCGGTTAGCCACTGCTTAAACTCCTGCAACGCTGGTGCTAGCGAGAGTTCCTGGGCTGCTTTTGCGGACAGCCGCAGGCCGAGTCCAAAGGGCTGCACAGGCGAGACGCTCGCTTTGACAAGCGGGACGTTGGTTTTGAGTTCACGGAAGTGTTCATGCCACCCTTCTCCGGGATGAATGTTGCTGCAGTACGATATATGGGAATTAGCGAGCTGCATGGCTTACTCCTTCCTTTTTTGAATATGTTTTTAAAAAATCGATTGCTTGACGTATTAAGGCGTGATCCATCTGGTGATAGTCTTTACCCGTTCCCAGTGCGCTCAGCAACACGACGGTTAACTTCCCGCCGAGGTGTTCTTGGAAATCAAGTAGTCCGGCCAGTAAGATGTCGCGCGTATCTTCGTTATCGAGCACCGGGTGGTATATCGGAAGGCCCAGTTGCATGAATAGGTCGATAACCGTGCGGGCTTCATGCTCAGCGATGTTCCCTATGTACAACGAGTATAGCACGTCGATCGCTAGACCGATGGAAACTGCCTCGCCGTGCAAAAGCTCAAAGTTTGTCATCTGTTCGAGTTTATGGGCGCTCCAGTGCCCAAAATCTAGCGGACGCGAGGAGCCTAGCTCGAAAGGGTCTCCATTACGGATGTGTGCGAGATGGAGCTCTGCGCAGCGGTATATCAGCTCCCCCATTTTTTGCGAGGACTTCGTCCGTAGGTCTTCCGCATGCGCTTGTATCCAATGAAAAAATGGGAGATCTTTTATTAAGGCCACTTTCACGGCCTCGGAAATCCCGGCGAGCCATGAACGATCGTCGAGCGTCTGCAGGAATGCAGCGTCGTTGAACACGGCTACTGGCGGGGCGAAGGTGCCTAGGAAATTCTTTTTTCCGGTGTAGTTTACCCCGTTTTTTACGCCTACTCCGGAGTCGTTCTGCGAGAGTACGGTTGTAGGAATGCGGATGTGTTTTATCCCACGGTGGGCAACCGCCGCAGCGAACCCCGTTAGGTCCAGCAGTGCTCCTCCGCCTATTGCAACGATATAGGAGTGGCGATCGACACCATATTGATCGACGGCGCCAATGATCTGCTCGAGGCTTTTAGGATCATTCTTACAGCGTTCCCCGCCCGGTAACACAAGCGGCTCACTGGTCAGCGTGACATTTTCAATATCTTTGAAGTAGTTACGTATCTGATCAAACAGCTTGGGGTGTTTGTTCAGCATCCCATCGTCAAGTACAAAAAGTATCTTTTGCTTGAACATGGGGGTGCTGTGCGCGGATAAGAATTCTCGAAAGGTATCGTTTCCTAAAGTGAATAGTCCGTCGGTGAAGTATATATTGTATTGATAGTCAATACGGAAGTTTTGTTCTAATGTACGCTCCATCGTTTAAGGGTTTAGGTTACGGCGAATTTTTTAGCTAAATAAATAGAAATCGGTAATATGGCGCAAACGATTAGGGCAAGCAGCCAGAAGCCCGAAAGTGCAATCCAGCTGGCATTCATCAATATGAGCGCTAATACACCTGATTTTACGGCTGCGCGTACGTCCAGCGGCTCGAGGGATCGGAGCGCTTTGAGCAGCGGACGAAAAATCATCACGGTAAAAAGAAAGATGAACGCTAGGGCTAGGAAATGCTTAGAAATAAAGGTGAAATATACCAGGGTACATAGCACAACCGCGTAAAGAGTAGCCGATACGAGCATCGCTGTTCGGTTGTTTCCATATACCTCTCCGCGGCTGATATTTGTCACTGCGGCGATATAGATAATGGGTATTATCGCGATGTACCAGTGCTCTAGGGCAGCGGGTATCACAGCCAGGCCCAGCAGCAGATTTAACCCGCGGCATGCTCCCATAGCGATGGGGCCGGCGAGAAAGTGGTGCTTGGCGATGCCGTTATATAACACGCACATCAGGACGATTGCCAGGGAAAGGGTAAAGGCACTGATGTTCACTACTAGAGCTAGTGCGCAACCTAGTAGGAAAGCGATGCCAACCAGCCAAGCTGCCCCAGCGCGTTTCACCTGCCCTGAGGGGATAGGCCGCTCGGGGCGCTCCTCTGCGTCAAGTTTGGCGTCGAACACATCGTTCAGCACGATACCTCCAGTATAAAGTAGCATGCTTGACAGGATGATGAGCAGCAGTGTGCTCGGTCCGGGCAGCGCGCCCTCAAGAAAAAGACAAGCAAGGGCGACTCCAGCGAGCACATCGGATATTGCCGTGAGCACGTTGGACGGCCGGATAAGTTGGATCCAGGGTTTCAACATCAAGACGCGCGGTTAGGATATAATAATAGAATCTTTATTAATCCGTGGCTGTTGTCCGCCTCGTAAAATTGTATTGCCTTCGTATTTTTCACTTGGGTCGGCAAAGAAAGTCTCCTCGAGCTTGGAGAGATCAAGGTGCTCATGCAGGCGGAATGCCTTTAGCGCGTTGTGGTATGTTACCTTCTCTACGTCGGCCTGTGCGATGCCACTTTGCAGCATCAGCGCTGCAGTTTTGGGTACAGCCAGCGGGTCACTTATTCCCCAGTCTGCCGCAGAGTTTACTAAGATGCGCTCGGGACCGTAGCGTTTGACGATCTCGACCATGCGCTCGTTGCCCATCTTTGTGAAGGGGTATATGGTGAATGCCGCATAAAAGCCGCGATCGAGCACTTGCTCCACGGTTTCCTCAGAATTGTGGTCGATGATTACCGAAGCAGGGTCTAAACCATGCTCGATGGCAATATCCATACTGCGCACGGTTCCTTTGGTTTTATCACGATGCGGTGTATGTACCTGTACGGGGATGCCCGCCTGTTTTGCCAGCTCGAGCTGCGCGCGGTAATATTTCTCTTCGGCGGCCGTTTGGTCGTCAAAACCGATCTCACCGATCCCCAGTACACCTTCTTTGTGAATGAAGTGCGGTAGCATGTCCATCACCTGCTCGGCTAGGGGCTCGTTGTTGGCCTCACGGGAGTTAAGGCCGATTGTGCAAAAGTGGCGTATACCAAACTGCGAGGCGCGAAAGCGCTCCCAGCCGATAAGGCTATTGTAATAATCTTTAAATGAGTCGATACCTGTTCGAGGCTGTCCTACCCAGAAAGCGGGCTCAATGACCAGCAGTACGCCGGCATCGAATAGAGCTTGGTAGTCGTCTGTCGTGCGGGAGACCATATGAATATGGGGATCGACGAACTTCAAGTCTTTTATGATATTAAGATCGAGCGGCATGGGTTTTCCCATGGCTGCTGGATCTCTGTTTAAATCTGTACACATTCCTTAAAGTGTTAAATAGTTCTCTAATAGCGCTTCACTACTTTTTCTCGCCTGCTGCGCAGAACCCGTGGGTGCCGAAGCGTAGTGTAGGGAAACCTGCTCTGTGATGTAGCGTTCCCTAGCACTCTGGGGCGAGTCAAGCCGTTGCATTAATATTTCTACTGCCCGTGGGGGTAGACTGTCCCTGACTAATAGCCACAAAAGAGGATGTATCTCGCGCTGCGCGGAGTCTCTTTCATAGATGTAGTCCACAATCGAGGCTTGCAACTGATCGTTTGCCCGGCCCAGTAGACCATAAATATAAGGAATATCTTTTTCGGTAAAAAATGCTTTTAGCACCAGCTGGTTCCAGGCGTCTTGGTTAAGATGCTGGGCAGGATACTTGTTTTGCTCGATGATGGCCTGTTGAACAGGGCCGATATTGCTACGGATGCCTATCTGACAGCGTTCTACCCATTCTTGGGAGTATTTATAGATGTTCAACGCCGAGTAGAGTGCGGTGAGCTCCTGCATGTCGGCATAGTCGAAAAGCTTTTCGATGAACGCTTTGTAGGGCACCTTTTGATCGTCTATTAGGCTGAGCATCCAGACACGCGCGAGTCTAAGAAGGGTCCACTGATGAATGATCAGTGGACTGTCTTCCGAGGTTACTATGCTTACTACAAGTTCTTTTGTCTGCGGCGATAGCTGGCGCGAAAGCGGCAAGTAAACTTTGTTGAAATATGTTTTGTAATCGGATAAAATCAGTTCTTCAGCGTCTTGTAAATAGCTGCTCTCCTCGGAACTGACCCGTGATAACAGGGCATCCCGTAGTTGCACTTTCCATTCCATTCTTGTTATTCTTAAATCCTACAACTGTTTTACGGTTCAATTACTTTTATTTTCATGTCTTTGTACTCGATCTTCATCGGTGGGCCTACATGTACCTGAACACCGATTAGCCCTTTGTCTTTACGATTCTGGGTGTCGTTGTCAGTTACTTCGGCAATTACTTGGCCGTTGAGCAGATGAGTGAGTTTGTTGCCGTGAGCGCGAATTTCGATCTCGTTCCAGTCGTTTGGTTTAAGGAATGTGAGCATCTGTTCCTGAGTCGCTACGGAATCCACAACTTTTAGGTTCGTCCAGGCATTACCTTGTGATTCACCTTTGTGTTCAGCGGTTGGATCGAGAATTTCGGTAGACTGCCCGCGGTAAGCTAGGGTCGTACGTTTACGCTCTTCGTAGTTTTGTCCCGTGTAGCGCTGCTGTCCGTCGATGTCGGCCTGGTAGCCTTTGAGGGCATTGGGAACATCGGAGACAAGGTCGCTGCGGTAATTAATTCCGCTGTTTCCTTTTTCAGAAATTTTGAACTGCGCTTTGAGCTCAAAATCGCCTACCTGGCCGCCCTGCCATATTAGGAATGTATTGTTTTTCAGGGGCTCTTGGTCGGCGCGAATTTCCCCGGTAAGAATCTCACCATTCATATGCCAGTAGGTGGTGTCTCCTTCCCAACCTTGTAGGCTACCTGCGGCAAACATATCGACGAAGCCGTCCTGTTCGGTGGTGGAAGCTGTCGTTATGCTGTCAGTGTCTGTCGCCTCTTGGTTAGCGCTGCTTCCGCCACATGCTACAAGTAGTGCAGATAGGCCGAGGCAGAGGCAGCTGTTTTTTAATCTATTTTTCATTTTTTTGTGGGTGTTTATTATTTAGTCTTTCCAGTCAACGCGAGTATCTTCCCAGCGCTTGTTGTTTGCCGAATTGATGACCGCTTCGCATACCTTTTGTGTCTCTAGGGCATCGCGAAACGTCGGATGACACGGCTCTCCGGATTCTAGAGATGCTAGAAAGTCGGCCACTTGGTGCACAAAGGAGTGCTCATAGCCAACCGAAAGGCCGGGTACCCACCATTTGTCCATGTATGGCTGATCGCCGTCCGTTACGTGTATCGAGCGCCATCCTTTAAGAATCGATTCATCCGCATTATTGAAATATTCGAGCCGATTGAGATCGTGGAGATCCCATTTTACGGATCCTTTCTCGCCGTTGATTTCAAAGGTGAACATTGCTTTATGTCCGCGGGCATAGCGGGTGGATTCGAATAGGCCTAGTGAGCCATTTTCAAAGTGGCAGTGGAAGATCGAGGCGTCGTCAATTTTCACGTCTTCGATCTTGCCTGTATCCTCGTGCTTGCGCTGCTTAACGAAAATTTCCGTTACCGCCGAGACGTCCTTTATGCCGCCGTTGAGCCACATAGCAAGATCAATACAGTGCGCTAATAAATCGCCCGTTACTCCCGAGCCGGCAGCCTCCGCATCCATCCGCCAGAACGCCCTTCCACCTTGGGGTAGATCTTCGTTTATTGTCCAGTCTTGCAGAAAGTTGGTGCGGTAATGAAATATTTTACCCAGTTTGCCGCTCTCGACGATCTGCTTGGCGAGGGTCACCGCCGGTAGCCTCCGGTAGTTGTACCAAATGGTGTTTTTGACGTTTTTGCTTTCGACCGCTTGGACCATCTTTTCTCCTTCGGCGAGGTTTCGAGATAGAGGCTTCTCGCAGAGGACCATCTTTCCCGCTTCTGCCACAGCGATAGCAATCTCGCTATGCATATTGTTGGGCGTACAGATGTCTACTGCATCGATATCATCGCGCGCGATGAGTGCTTTCCAGTCCGTCTCGTAGGATTCGTATCCCCACTGCTCTGCGAAGGCTTTTACTTTATCTTCACTGCGCGAGCAGACAGCCTTTAGAACAGGCGTGTAGGCTAGGTCAGGGAAAAAGTTACTTATTCGTTTATATCCATTGGAGTGTGTTCTTCCCATAAATCCACATCCAATTAAACCAATTCTTATTTCTTTCTTACTCATAATAATAATGCTTTTTGTTGTTACTCGGACCAGCCGTTTGCCTTACGTACGTCGATTAGCGCTTTAAGGATGTCGTTCCATGTCTGCTGCTCGTGCATGACGCTGTTGGGGAACATACAACCGTCCCAGCAGATATGGTTAAAGACTTTGCTCGGGTTTCCCTTCTCGTCCTGGAGCCAGAATCCGGCGTCCTTTGCGATATCTAGACGTCCGTTGGGGTCTGTCGGTAAGCAGTGTCTTCCTGTTTTGTCGTGTGAACCAGAACCAAAAACTGTACCGTCGTTTTGGGCCACGTGGAAGTCTATGGTCCATGGGCGCAGCTTGTCGGTTAGGAATTTCAGTCCACGCTCAAGTTCCTGGCGGTCGTCCCAGTTGAAGTCGGCTTTGAGGATACGGTCCTGGGGCGCGTTATAACCCAAAAGGTATAGGAAGGTGTGCGACATGTCGGCTTGAAAGCCAATATTTTCGCGGTCCACCTGCTCGAGTGTGTCGATCATGGTGCGCCAGCTGTGCATGCCGCCCCAGCAAATCTCGCCTTCGGCCGCTAGGCGTTCCCCGTAGGTTGCTGCCACGTCACATGCCCGGCGGAATGTGTCGGCAATCAGCTTCGTGTTCTCTGCCGGGTTTTGCGCCCATTGTTCGACACCTGTTGCTGAATCAATGCGGATGACGTTCGCCGTGCGTATCCCCTGATCGCGCAATTTGGCACCCATCTTGGCGGACTTTTCGATGATCTCCACAAATTTATCGCGCTCTTGGGCAGTGCCCATGGCCGAACCGCCATCGGGCGGCCATATGGGCGCAACAAGGGTGCCTATCTCGAGGCCATAACCGCCGATTTTATCGGCAATAAATTTTACATTATCGTCTGAAGGGTCGAGTTTCACGTGGGGCTCGAATAAGCCCAGATCGACGCCGTCAAATTTTATACCGTCGACCCTGGCGGCCGCTGTTTTTTCGAGCAGTTCATCCAGGGCAATAATGGGTTCTTGGTCTCCTTTTCCTACGATGCCCGGCCAAGTGGCATTGTGTAGTTTTGGTCTGTTGTTTATTGGCATAACAAAACGTTTTATGGGTAAAAAAATTATCCTTCTATTGTTAAATCAGGGTTTTCAGGGCCGAAGTGTTTCAACATAACGATTGGATCGGTTTGGGAATGATTGTGTATCGTGACGCCACGTTTTGCAGCCACTTCAGATACAAAAAACTCATCGCTTGTCAGTTGTCCATAGCGGATGAGCGCTGGTGTTTCAATTGTCCAGTCGTTCAACTTTCCGTGTCCTTGCATCATGATTAACCCGTATGCAGCAGCATCGGTGATGGTCACTGTCTGCCCAGGAAATACGGTAAGCTCTTTCGCGCTGAACGCGGTTGATTTGTAAACGATCCATTTCTCGGAATATCCCGCAGCTTCCATCTTCGTTTGGTCCTCTACGGGTAGAGGTGCCATAAACCTGTTTTTCATCATATCAGGGTCCACGTTAAGGTCCCAGTCGATAATGTCCATCAGCGCGTCGTAGTCGCCTTTTTTCTCTTCGGGAAGACCTTTCCATAACAGCTCTTCAGGAATGATGGCTTCGTTTACAAGGGACTGATACATAGCAAATACATCGGAAGCTTTCTGCGGCTCGTAGGTACATAGACTCCCTGGCGCGTGCAGCAGTCCTGGAGGAACGTCCCAGCCTGTTCCAGGCTCAAGTCGGTATGCTTGGGAGTAATTGGTAATCTTGTTGTCTCCTTTGGAAAAGTTCTCAAGACATTCTTTGATCTGCGCTTTGGGTGTACCCGGAGCGATACCGATGAATGTATAAGGGAAATCTCCTCCGTGATTATTTAGCTGCGGCGGGAAGTAGTAAGCTTCGGGCTTCCCGTCCTGCCCAATATCGGCGGCTTTCTCGTCGTTGTGATGTATATGGTGGGGGAGCGGACCCATGTTGTCAAAGAACTTGGAATACATCGGCCAGGATTGGTATTGATCCCACAAGCGGTCGCCGATAAGCTTTCCTTGGAGGTGGTTTACGCAGTCGGATAGTAGTACCTGCTCTGTTTTACCTTCATTTTCATATACAACGAAGCTGAGGCCCTCAAATTCACCCGTCAGCGGGCCATTTTTTGCGGGCGTTGTGGAAGAGAACCAACGTTCATCGATACCACCACGCTCGCCACCGAGCACATAATAATCATCGGGATGAAGTTTTATCCTTCTCCCTGGTACACAGAAAGATCGAGGTACCCAGTTTGGCGCTAGGCGTAATACTCCGTTTCCTTGTTCAAATGCTTTTTCGATTATTTCCATTCCTTAGAGTTTTATAGATTTATATATGAATTTACAAATTCTGTTCGTTTTTGTGGGTCTTGAATGATATCCACTTGAAGGCTATATTTTCGCGACTCTCCGGGAGCTAAACGGATGAGGTCTCCATTCTGGCGCGCATGGCTCTGTCCCAGGGGAGGGTGCGTTCCGGGTTCGAGCCCCGCCACATACTCGCCTGTTCCCCAGTGCTGCCAGTTGGTAAGCCAAGGTAATTGTTTTTTGTGAAACCTAATGCGTAAAGCAAAATCCAGCTGTGGATTATTAATACCGCAGGATGCTATTCCTTCTTGGTCCGCTTCGACGTCTATCAGCGCAGCCTCCTCGCCGGTGCCGCTATGGCTCTGCATTGGCTCGGGGCAGCTGCGGAAGTTTTCCCCTTTTTTGAAAATCTTCGCCCGCTGTTCTCCCTCACGGGAGGTCCATTCTCCTTTCCAGAGAATTTGCGCACCCGGCGCCACCAGCGGGTAGCCGAAGTTCATGTGGTAGAGCAACATGTGCGGAACCTGGATGTTACCGATATTCGTTATTTCATCCTCTAGATAGATCGTGGGCTCACCGAGGACACAGCGAATGGTGCGTTTAATTTCGATGTTATACCCCAGTGGATGCCCTTGAAATATCTTTCCTATGATGCTCATTTGCTTATCACCCGCGGTTAGATTGGGCTGTTTTATGCTGAGCAGTTCGGCGGGAGTATTGCTATACTGATCGTGTAAGCCGCGGCTTCCGTAAGCGTCTTGCTCGGGACCGCCGGCATGGGTGACTCCGCAAGTGGTGAGCAACCCTCCTCCGAAGGTCCGCAGCCAGTTAATACCCGAGTCCGAGAACGGTTGTGGGGCCGTCACTCCGAGTCTAGATAGCCATACTAAATTGTGCTGGTTGAAGCTGGCATCGCTGATGTCCATGCCGCGGTCTATGACGACCTTAAAACGAAGGCCGGCGCCCGTATTCACCCACGCAATACGGGTACCATTTGCTCTTCCGTTATCTAAAACGGAGGTTTCGATGCCGCCGACCTGCGCATGGTGGGAGACCAACTCTAACCATTCTTTTTTTGTATCTTTCACGTTACTTTTTCTTCGTGTATACGTCTGCTTTTTCATTCCCGCCAGCCATTAAGTAAGCGATAATATCGTTGAGCTCCTGCGGATTTAAGCTATTCAGCGTTCCAGGAGGCATGATCGATACCTCAGACACTTTAATTTCCGAGACATCTTTCTTTGGAAGTTCAATGGTCACCTGGGGGGCATAAGGGTTTTGAGAAATTATATAGGCTTTCTCATTCTCGCCCATCAGGCGTCCGAGTTGCTTGGTGCCATCCTTAAGATGGAATAGCTTCGACTCGTACTGATCGGAGATCACTTTGCTTGGCTCGATGATGGATTCCAGCATGTCTTTTTGCGAGAAGCGTGTTCCCAGCTGCGTGAGATCTGGTCCGACGGACCCACCGCTACCTTTCACGGTGTGACAGGATCCGCAGTTGATCGCTAGAAATAGCTCTTCACCGCGCTTGAAGTCGGGTTGTATGTCTGCTGAATCTAAGTACTTGAGTGCCGTGTCGATTTTCCAATTTCTACCGGGCCCTTCTGGCGGCGGTACCGAGGAGGCTAGACGGTTTCCCGCTTGGTTGACGAGTGAGTCGCCCGATAACTCTGCGTAGTGTTCTTTTTGCTCTTTTGGTAAGTTCGCAAGCGCTATTTTACGCGCTTTATCGATAAATCCGATGTAGCTGTTACCACCTTTATAGCCAAAGGCTTTGTAATACCATTTGAAATATTCTGTCTGCAGGTCTTCTGTCCAGCCTTGCTTAGCCTCGCTAAGCATTGTTGCGAGGTATATTTGTTGTGCTGGTGGTATGTTGGCTAGCATGTCGGCGATCGCTAAACCGTACTCGGGGTTACGTAAGATGAGGTTCGAGGAGCTCATGAAGTTGGAGCTACTGGTGCTGTCATCTTTTGCCGAGTAGATCAGTGGTACCGTTTTCTCGACGACTGATTGATCGTCGATCGCCACAAGCACCTTACCCAAACTGCGATTTACTGCGTTCACTTTTGAAGGGTATAGCGGTGATAAACGGGCCGCTAGCGCATCTCTTGTTTGACCTTCTGGCTTGCCCATACGGTAGAGAAGTGTTTCATAGACGCGCAGCACATTGAGCAGTTTCTCTTGGGTTATCCGGTCGAGCGGAATAAGGGCCATCCGTGCTAGCAGGCGATCGCGCAGAGCCGGTTGGGGCGCTGCTGTGCGCGCTAGGGCGAGTACGCCTTCGGTAAGCTTGGTGATGCTTCGTTCCGAAAATACCAGCGACTCCCATTCTTGTAGGGGTTGGTGTTCGATAGCTATGCGCGCGGCATAACGGACATGGCGATCTGGATTTCCCAAATGCTCCCACATTTTTTTTGCCGTTCCGGCTGGTGAAGGCTTGTGGTACTGCTCAATTTCTTTGCGCAGGGCAAATTCGGGGCTAAAATTGGGCTGCTCGAGCTTTTTGGCAGGGTCTATTTCATCTTGTTCCTTGTAATATACGCGGTAGATATCCGATTCGAGCTTACGCCCTCCTGTTAGGAAGTACAATGCGCCGTCTGGGCCAATTTCGCCGTCGGTGAGTGGTAAGGGAGACCCCGCGACAAACTCCTCGGCTTTAGCCGCATAAGTGGCGCCTTTAGGCGTTAGCTGCACGGAGTAGATGATTCCAAAGCTCCAATCGAAGGCCAGTAGGCTGTTTCGGTATTTATCTGGGAAACGTGCCTTGCTAGCAAATAGGAGGTTGGTGGGCGATCCCTGACCGACGTTAAGCAGCGCTGGTAGGTTGTCCAGGTAGTTTTCATCCCATTTGGCATTCCCTGTGCGCCATCCAAATTCGCTGCCTGAAGTAACATGTAAAAGGCGCGTAGGGCGATACCAGGGCATTCCGAAGTCCCATTCCATATCTGAATCGTAAGCGAATAGTTCTCCCTGATCGTTGAAAGCGATGTCAAATGAGTTCCGGTAGCCGGCGCTGATGAGCTCCCAATTTTTACCATTGAAATCTGTCTTTGCTATCCATCCGCCAGGTTCCTTACGATCTGTGGCGTGGCCCTGGGGATCCAGGATGTGCGGAAATAAGTTGTCGCGTTGCCATGTTGGCGGTAGTCGGTAGCTGTCCATCTTGGTCAGGTCGGTGTGGTTTCCCGCCACGATGTAAAGCGAGGTGGAGTCGGGCCCCAGCACGATGCTGTGCGGACCATGCTCGCCTTCACCATGAATGGCCCGCAGCAGCGTTAATTTATCGAGCTTGTCGTCGTTATCTGTATCGTCCAGCCGGTACAGGCCGCTTCCCTTTTCGAACTCGTCATTTGGAAAGTGATTGATCATCACATACAGGCTGCCGTTTGCCCATAGAAGACCTTGCGCGTAGCCGATGCCTACCTTCTTGGTCGTATCTGCTGGATCGCTTTTTTCACTCGGGAAATCTAAGGGTTCTATCTTCGGCTGCACGGTGCTGTCGGACCCAATTGGGGGCAGCTCGATGCGGAATAGTCCGCCATATTGATCCGAGGTGATCATCCGCCCTTTATCATCGAAGGTCATCGCTACCCAGGAGCCCTTCTCGTTATCCGAGGGGGAGTAGATATGATCTATGGCAAAGCCTTCGGGAACCGCGATCTTCTGGGTTTTGGGGTTGGTGTCTACAGACTCCTGTTCGTCGGGGCCAGCGCATGCACTCAAGATCAGCATGGCGATGCTGATCTTGAGGATGTTTACGATTTTATTCTTTTGTAGCATTATTATGGGTGTTTAGTCATGGGTTGATTACCTGTAGCGCCTGCTTCTACCAGCCGGTATTCTGCTCGATACCGTTCACCTGTATCTCGCGCTGCGGGATCGGAAATAGGAGTTTATAAGGCTCTATCTTATACGAAGCGCCGCTTAGGCGCGATAGGCGTTCTTTCTCCTGGGCGCCGTGTGCATTCATTACTTGCTCGGCCTGCCCGGTACGCAGCAGCTGATACCAGCGGTGGCTCTCGAAGGCTACCTCTACGCGCTGCTCGTCGGCGATTTTTTGACGCAGGGCCTCTTTGGAGAGCCCCGATACGGCCTTGAGCCCAGCACGCTTGCGCACCTGGTTTAGGTATACATATGGGTCACCGGACCCGGTCTCATTTAGCGCTTCGGCAAGCATCAGTAACACGTGGCCATAGCGATATACAGGCCAATTTTCATTGGCGCGACCATCCTCGATATACGGGGCGTGGTAGAATTTTTTTATGAACGGCATTTTACCACCAAAAGCTTCGGCCTCGGCATAAGCCGCGTTTGAAGGGTCATCAAATAGTTGTATAGATTTATCTCGGCGCAGATCACCTTCCTCGTAGGCATCATAGATGCTCGGCGTAGGGATGTTGCTTCCCCCTAGGTTACCGGTAAAGCCTACAAGCTTGAGCTTAGCATTACGCGGGCCAAAGGCGAATATAAAGTTACTATTTTCTGCTTCGATTGACGCATCATACTGAACTTCAAAGATCGATTCTTCATTATTTTTGTCGTTTGGATTAAAACAATCGGCGTAGTCCGAGACCAGCGCGTAGCCCAGTTGCGTCACCTGCGTAAAGTTTTCGACAGCCTTGGCGTAGTCTTTACGCGTGAGATACACATCCCCCAGAAGGGTATAGGCAGCACCTTTAGTCACCCTCCCCGTGTTATTTTCATCGTATGCCTCGGGCAGGCTGGCAAGGGCTTCGCTCACATCTTGGATGATGAGCGTGTATACTTCCTCTACGGAAGCTTTGCCCTCTGTGAAGGCGTCCGAAGGGTTAGCTACTTCTTCTGTATGCAAAGGTATTTCTCCGAACAAACGCACTAAATGGAAGTGTGCAAATGCACGCAAAAATTTTGCTTCACCTGTGTACTGCTCTTTGAGCGCTTCATCGGAAAAGGGCACCTCCTCGATGCGCGAGAGTATAACGTTGGCCTGCTGAACGATGCCGAAAAGCAATGTCCAAGAGGTGTTCATATAGGTGTTTGAGGGGGTGATCAAGAATTCATCAATCTCCTCGCGCTGCTGCGCGCCACGATCGGTGGCGTCGAATTGATAATTTGTATTATCCGCGCGCATCTCTGTTAAAGCGAAAAAGTCGCTGGTATATAAACCTTGCAGCTGGCTGTATACGCCGTTTACTGCACGAAGGATTTGTCCTTCGTTTTCGTAGTAGTTCTCGCCACTTGAAAAATCGTGCGGTTTTACGTCTAGCAAGTGGTTACATGAACTCAGGCTCATAAGTGCAAAGCCCAATACTATATATTTCAATTTCATAGTCGTCGTTCTTAAAAGTTGAAGTTCAAGCCTAAAGTATAAATCCTAGGAACTGGGTATGATCCGTAATCGATACCCGGGACCAATGCTCCCGTATCTTCGCGGTTCATATTGGTACCCTCGGGGTTGCCCTCATAGCCGGTGAACAGGAATGGATTCTGAAGATTACCATATATCCGTAGATTATTGATCACCCCGCCAATGCTTTTGGGAAGGGTATAACCTATCGTGATGTTACGAATCCACAGGTAGTCGGTTTTTTCCACAAATAGCGAGTGGGTATCGCGGTACATCACGCGTCCTCGGCCGCTACCATTTGTTGTTGGCACCAAGCCACTCCCTGGGTTTTCTTCCGAGCGCCAGCGGTCGGCGATTTCTTTACGGACATTGAATACGCCGTCGATATTGTCGGTGTAAAATCGTGTGGCGTGCAGCATTTCTTGCCCGACCGATCCGACCATCATCATGCGAAAGTCGAATGCTTTGTAGCTCAGGGTGTTGGTCATGCCGAAGGTGAAGTCCGGGTACGGGTTCCCAATTACGTCAAAGTCGTCGTTGGGCGTGATCTCACCATCGCCATTCACATCGCGCATACGCAGGTTCCCTGGAATGGCCCCCGGGAAGGAAGCGTAATCTTCTAGGTCTTGCTCATTTTGATAGATGCCGTCTACTACGTAACCGATAATCATCCCTACTGGCTCGCCGATACGGGTGATGTTAGTGAAATTTCCTTCGGAGCTATTCCCAGAATAAATAGGATCGGTACTACGACCTAGGGCAATCACTTTATTCCTGTTGAAAGAGATGTTAAAGTCGGTACTCCAGGTGAAATTTTCACGAACGAAATTTTGGGACGATAGGGAGAACTCCAGACCGGTATTCTCTACGTCTCCTCTGTTCTCGGTCACTGTGCCGAATCCCGAAGATTGGGGAATAGGTGTGTTTAGTAGCAGGTCCAAGGTGTTACGCTTGTAGTAGTTTGCCGTAAATGTTAGGCGGTTGTTCCATGTGGTAAAATCTATTCCGAGGTTTAGCTCTTTCATCCGCTCCCAGCCTAATAGGCTATTTCCTAGCGTGCTCATGGTACGACCGGGCGCTAATGAGCCACCAAATATATAGTTTGCGGTCCCGATGTTGGCTAGCGCGGCGTAGTTGTTAATATTGAAGTTGCCACTACGGCCGTAGGAAGCACGAAGCTTAAGTTCGTTGATCCAGTCCTGGTCCTTCAGAAAGTTCTCCTGCGAGATGCGCCAGCCTAGGGCCACCGAAGGGAAGGATCCCCAGCGGTTGTCCTTTCCAAAGCGGGATGATCCATCCGCGCGGTAAGAAGCAGTCACTAAGTAGCGATCGAGGTAGGAGTAGTTCACCCGACCAAGGTATGATATCAGGCCCCAGTCTTCGATGCCCGTGCCTCCGGTGATACGCGCTGCCGCGTTTAGCGTCTGGATGTCATCGTCAGGAAAATTGGTGCCGTCGAAATTGGCGTCCTTTAGTTTCTGCATCTGAATGGAGTATCCTGCTAATACACTTAGGGAGTGTCCGTTGTCGGTGTTCAGCTCGTAGTTCAACGTATTTTCATTGGCCCAGTTTATGTACTGCGCTCTGTCGTAGCCTCCCGAAGGGATTGAGAGTCCGGGTGCATTTTGGTTCGGGATAATCGAGGGTCTGAAATCTTCGTGACTCTCGTCCTGGTAGTCCACGTTGAAGGTTGTCTTGAACTTCAAGTTTTCCAGGATGCTATATTCAGCGAAAGTGCTCATCAGCAATTTCAGCTTTTCATTCTTGTTGGTACGTTCCTGCAGGTGGAGTACGGGGTTTGGATTTCCGAATGCGCCCGGGGATACGATGTATGGGTTTAGTGAACCGTCCCCGTTATACATTTGGGCTACGGGTGTTGCAATTTCGTAGAATTCATCACGTCCCTGCCCGTTTATTCCGCCTTTTAAATAGGTGAGTGTCGGAGAGATGTTCATGCCTATCTTTAACTTGTTTGATAGATCTCCGTCGACGTTTGCGCGTACCGAGAAACGTTCGAAGCCTGAATTGAGCATCACGCCTTTCTGGTTTAAGTAGCCCGCGGAGACAAAAGAGCGTACATGTTCATTTCCGCCCGAGAAATTAACATTGATATCGGTCATCGGTGCCACTTGAGTCACCTCATCATACCAGTCGATACCTTCACCAAGTGAGGCAGGGTCGCGGTATTCTTCGGGTATATCCTCAAGGGTTGGCTCCCGGTTCTGCTCGTAGCGAATTTTATCTTCGATCGCCTCCTTGCGAAACTGTGCAAACTCGGAGGCGTTCATTAAGTTGGGACGACCTTTTTGTGGTACTTCCTGCAGGCCGGTGCTGGCCGAGACGTTGATACGCATGGCGCCGTCTGAACCACGTTTGGTATTGATCAAGATTACCCCGTTGGATCCGCGGGATCCGTAGATAGCTGTTGCCGAAGCATCCTTGAGCACGGTCATCGACTCGATGTCATTGGGATTGAGTGTAGCAAGCGGGTTGCCGCGTTCACTCGAGGAAGCTGGTACGGGGAATCCGTCAATAACATAAAGAGGCTGGCTACCGGCGCCGATTGCACCGATTCCTCTTACTTGTATTTTAGGGCCACCGCCGGGCGTTCCGTTGGAGGTACTAACATGGACGCCCGATATCTGGCCGGTCAGCGCTTGGTCGGGGCTGGAAATTGCCTGACCTTTGATGTTTTTCATAGACACCATGCCTACGGATCCGGTCACATCCTTTTGCTTCTGGGTGCCGTAACCCACGACGACCACTTCGGAGAGCGCTTCGGAGGAACTGTCTAAAGTGATGTTCTGCGTTCCAGTGGCATTAATAAGGAGCTCCTGGCTATTTAGACCTACTCCGGCGAAGGTTAAGGTTTGGCCCTTTTCGAGCTCAATCTCATACTTACCGCTCTGGTCGGTCGAAGTGGCTGTCGTTGTCCCCTTTACCGTTACGGTTGCCCCAGCGATAGGCAAGCCTGCCGCGTCGGTGACCGTTCCGGTAACTTTTACTGTTTGCTGCTGGAATAGGGTGCTTTCCTCGGGCTGAACCTTAACGGATATCATATCGCTATTATTGGGGTTACGCATGGTATCGGCCCCGGCCGTACCTAGCTGTGCTAAAAGTAGCGCTGGAAAGATGAGTGAAAGCTGCAAAAATCTACGTTTAGGATCATTCCCTAAAGTAGGTGCAAATACTTTTTTAAATCTCACCGTAGGCGCAACTAATCGTCTTTTACTGGTTTTGTTTAATTGGTCATATTGCATACCTTTGTACGATTAAATGGGTTTTAAATGAAGAGTGTCGATGCTCTTGGTTCTTTTTAATTCCTTTGATACTTAGCCGATGGTGCGGGAACACCATCGGTTTTTTCTTTTAATAGGGTGCTTTACAGATTTCAGCCCGTCTCTAATTTGTACATATACTATTTTTTGTTTTTGTGGTTTATTTAGCTGGTAGCTTCGGTTGAATAGTTACCTCTTTATTATCTCATCTCAGCGCGCTTAAAGGCTTACCTCAAGCAGCGTAAAACCAAATATAGAAAAGCGTTTTAGCAAAGGCATCCTGTACTGTCCTGTATATTTTCGATGTTCAATCGAATAAAATGTACAAATCACATTTATAATACAAACAATTGATTTACAACATCTTGACAGATAACTTTTGGTGATTTATTTTTCGTTTTTTTGTGTGCAACCCTGTCGTAATTCAAGCATAAATTGTTACATGTATTTTGTTTGTTCAGCTAGACTCCTATACATTATTTGTGTATAAATGTTTGTACTTAATTGCGAGTATCTGAAGAATGTTGAGGTACTTCTTGCTGGATATGCTGAAAGCCTTTTGCCCGCTGGATTTTGAGGTGGATATCATGTAGGTACAGGATAGTCTTGTGGGCAGGCTTTGCTATTTTTAACAAAATCTAAACACTAACCGCGTAAACAATGAGAGTAAAAACGACACTTATACTTTTATGTATTTGTTTTTCAGGGCTAGCGGGTTCAGCTCAAAGGAAACTTAGTGACCAATCCTCGCATATAAGTCCAATGACCAGGGAATATGTCTATCCTACACGTATCGTTTGGCATCGCGGGCAAATTGACGGCTTGAACAACTTGCTCGTTGAAGGCGACGGACAAGCGAATCTGACCAATGATAATATAACGATTTTAAAAAATGCCGGCCGTGACAGCAGCTCGATTCTGCTCGACTTTGGCAAAGAGATTAATGCTTCGCTGGAGGTGATCACAGGCATGTGGGGCGGAGGGAATGTACCGCGCAATGTGCGCATTCGCTTCGGCGAGTCCGTTTCCGAGGCCATGTCGGAGATCGGCCAGAAAGGAGCTACCAACGACCATGCGATGCGCGATATGCATTTGCAGCTGCCTTGGCTCGGTAAAAATCAAACCGGAGAGTCGGGCTTTCGGTTTGCACGCATCGATTTCTTGGATGCTGAGGCGGAGTTGCACCTTCGCGAGGTGCGAGCGATCTTCACCTACCGTGACGTCCCTTATTTAGGTTCGTTTCACAGTAGTGATGAGCGGCTCAATAAGATCTGGGAGGTGGGCGCTTATACGGTGCACCTGAATATGCAGGACTATCTTTGGGACGCTATTAAACGCGACCGCTTGGTCTGGGTCGGTGATTTGCACCCAGAGGTGGCTACGGTGAATACGGTATTTGGCTACAACGAAGTAGTGCCCAACAGCCTTGATCTAGCACGGGAGTCGACACCGCTTCCAGGATGGATGTGCGGGATTAGTACGTATTCGATGTGGTGGATTGTACTGCATCACGACTGGTATATGGCCCATGGGGATTTGGCGTATTTGGAGCAGCAGAAACCCTACTTACAGGGGCTGGTAAAACAGATATTAAGTAAAGTTGTGGACGGGAAAGAACACATGGATGGCACCCGTTTTTTAGACTGGCCTTCGAGTGAGGATAGTCTGGCGGTGCACGCGGGATTGCAGTCCATGACGATCTTAGCCCTAGAGAATGCGGCAAAAATAAGCACTTATTTGAAGGATGAACCGACCAAAGCGCTTTGCGAACAGGCGCTCGTGAAGATGCGTAAGGTTGTTCCAGATCATAATAGCTCTAAACAGGCGGCTGCGCTCATGTCATTGACTGGGCTGATGGACAGTCAGCGGGCTTACGATGATGTGCTAAAAGTTGGGGGTGCGGAACGTTTTTCTACCTTTTACGGTTATTATATGCTGGAGGCGATGGCTAAAGCCGGCAAATATAGCCAGGCGATGGACATCATCGATACCTACTGGGGAGCGATGCTTGATCTAGGGGCTACCACATTTTGGGAGGATTTTAACATGGAATGGATTGATAATGCAAGCCGTATCGATGAGCTTGTCCCGTCAGGGAAGGTAGATATTCATGGCGATTTCGGAGCCTACTGTTATGTAGGACATCGGCACAGCTTTGCCCATGGGTGGGCCTCGGGCCCAACGGCCTGGCTGTCCGAACATGTCTTGGGTATTAAGGTTGCCGAGCCCGGCGGAAAAGCGTACACCGTGCGGCCAAACCTGGGCGAACTTAGTTTCGCTGAGGGAACCTTTCCAACGCCTTATGGTTTGATTAAAGTGAAACATACTAGGGGTGCTGACGGTAAAGTTGTCTCGCAGATCGATGCGCCCGAGCAAGTGCGTATCATCCGTTAAATGGTGTTTTTTGGGTCGTTATATTAGATTTATGGAATTAATCAAAAATATTAAAGCGTGCTGCGGGTTACTGATCGCTGCGATTGTGCTAAGCCCTTGGTTGCTTTTAGCGAAAATTACACCGTCCTATTTGCGTGTAGAATATAAGGTGAACCCTTATGTGGACGAGGTCTCGCCGCGGCTAAGCTGGGAGCTTACCGGCTCGGGATTTAACCAGTGGCAGTCGGCGTATCAGATACTGGTGGCCTCTAGCGAGGAACTGCTTAGCAAGAACCAGGGGGATCTGTGGGATTCGGGTAAAACTTCGAGCGGGCAGACGAATCAGATTGCTTATCAAGGTAAAACCATCGAGCGCTCTCAGCGCGTTTACTGGAAGGTATGCAGCTGGGATGGAAAAGATCTTCGGGGTGACTGGAGCTCGGTGAATTACTGGGAGCGAGGTAAGGCTGGTGCGAAGAACTGGAGCGCCGGCTGGATAGGTCTAAACTTGAATGCGGAGACTAAAGGGAGCGAGTATGCGCTACCACCATCACCTTACCTTCGTAAAGAAGTTTCCCTACCCGGCAAGGTGAAGTCCGCACGGCTATATATATCCTCATTGGGGTTACAGAATTTTTATATCAATGGCACCAAAGTAGGACAGGATTATTTCGCCTCGGGCTGGACGGATTACAATAAGCGCGTTTATTATAACGTCTACGACGTATCGGAGCTGCTTGCCCAAGGGAATAATACCTTTGGGTCTATTCTTTCAGGCGGCTGGTATTCGGGTTACTTAGGCTACGCCGTGCTGGTGGGTTCGCCGCAAGTAAATAAATTTTATGGCGACTTTCCACTTTTAAAAGCGCAGATAGATATTGAGTATACCGACGGCAGTAAACAGCGTGTTAGTACGGACGGTAGCTGGAAGGCGAACACCGGTGCCGTGCAAGAGTCCGACTTTTTACAAGGGGAAACCCACGATGCACGCCTTGAGCCGGAAGGCTGGAAAAAGGCAGGTTTCGATGACTCGAGCTGGAAGAGTGTGCAGGAGGTTGCCGACATGCCAGGCCGCGAGCTGCAAATGCACCCAGGTAACCCGGTGCGCGTTGTTAAGGAGCTCGCCGCTAAAAGCATTAAGAACATGGGCGATGGTAAATATATCGTCGACTTTGGACAGAATTTTGCCGGGGTGATACGCCTAAAACTAAAAGGAGAAACGGGAGATAGCCTGGTCTTCCGGTATGGGGAGATGCTGTTTCCTGACGGCAGACTGATGACTGACAATCTGCGTAAAGCGCGCGCGAAGGACACTTACGTGTTTAAGGGTACCGGGAAACCCGAAGGATGGAGTCCCAGTTTTACGTTCCACGGTTTTCAATTTGTTGAAATCTCTGGACTGCGGGAAGCGCCTTCGAAGGATTTTATAACAGGGTTGGCTTTAAGCTCCACCACCGCGCCGGTTGGAGCTTTCAGTTCAGATAATGCGATGCTCAATCAGCTTTATGAAAACATCGTATGGACGCAGCGAGCTAATTATATCGATATCCCGACGGACTGTCCGCAGCGCGATGAACGATTAGGTTGGACGGGTGATGCGCAGGTGTATATGCGATCTGCGATTTTCAATGCCGACGTGGCTGCTTTTCACACCAAGTGGATACAAGATTTAAACGATTCGCAATGGGGTAATGGCGCTTTTCCAATCTATGCGCCGATGCCTGTGGGTAGCGATGGTGTTGCTGCAATCCGCGCCGATGACGCCTTTTCCCCGGGATGGTCCGAGGCCGGTATCATTTGTACTTACGAAATTTTTAAGGCGTATAATGACGTGCGCATAGTGAGAAAATCAATGCCTTACATGCTGAAATTTATGGATTTCCTAAAAAAGCGTACGCAGCAAGGTGTGCTTGTGGAGGGCTCTTTTGAAGATGTAACCCCCAAAGGAGGCTTTGGGGACTGGCTATCGGTGGGCGAGAAGACTAGTCCGGACTTGCTTGCGACAACATATTATTACTACTGTAATATGCTGATGGCGCAGATGGCTGAGGCACTCGCGCAAACTGATCAAGCTAAAATGTTCCAAGCGGAGATGGCAAAAGTCAAGCGAGGATTTAAAAAGCATTATATGGATGCCGGCGGTAAGCTCAAAACCGATGGCGCGGTGTATGGCGACGGGACGGGTTATGTCGAAGGGGAGCATGGTTTTGCTGGACATACACAGACGGGTTATGCGAATGCACTGTATTCCGGTATTTTAGACCAAGATGACGCTGTGCTTGCCGGCAAATATTTGCGGGAGCTTGTGGAAAAAAATGGCGATAAACTTACGACCGGTTTTCTTGGTTTTAAGCCGCTGCTTCCCGCGCTTTCGGCCTCTGGCTCTACGGATAAAGCGTATCACCTGTTGCAGAGTGAGGAGTACCCTTCGCTGGGCTACGAAGTTGCTAATGGCGCGACCTCGATCTGGGAACGCTGGGACAGTTACACCAAAGACCAAGGATTTGTGCATAATGCAGCGATGAACTCCTTTAGCCATTATGCTTTCGGATCGGTTAATGAGTGGATCTTTGAAAATATGATCGGAATCAAAGCCAAGGAAAATGGGTTTCAAGAGGTATATATTAAGCCTGAGATAGGACCTTACGGAATAAAAGAAGTTTCAGGTAGCTACCATTCTATCGCGGGCGAGATTAAAAGCGCCTGGCAGCAAAGTGAACAGGGGCTGATTCAAAATATTTCTATTCCGATTAATGTGAAAGCTTTCTGCTATATTAAGGCACCCTCTATTGAAGTGATCACGCTCAATGATGAGCCGCTTGAAACGAGTAAATATGTACGAGAAATTAACAAACAGGACGATTTCATCGTTGTTCAGCTGGGCTCAGGAAACTATGCTTTCAAAGTGAAAGGGAACTAGTATGTGCGCGATATACGGTCAAAGTTTTTTCTGCATGAGCGCCGCAGTGGTGAACGTTGGTTAACGCGGCTTGGATCAAGCGACCGTTTGATGATAGGGGAGTATTTCGTGCTATTTTGTGCGCGTTATACGCGCTACTTGGAAAGTTCCTTTTATCTTTGATTGGAAAAATATTTATAGCCTCGGGCTGCTGCTCATTGCTCAAGTAATCTTCAATCTTACAGGTGAATTCGCGATTACAGTACATGTAACTTGTTGTTCGTCAGTGATATAGTAGTTTATAAGCAGGGCAGGACAGCACAGGACGCAAGCTTTATCTTGAATTATTACATTTGATTGTTGCGTTTTCGCAAGCTAACTATTATTGCAACTTTTCTAAACCTGATAAATTGTTATGAGTGCATTTAGGCCGTTTTATTATTTAATAATCGCTTTATTTCTATTGGCTAGCTGTACCGGCGAGCGGCAGATCGAACCAATCCCTTTGCATAAAGGAGCCCATCTGGTGCTGATTGGCAACAACCTTGGTGCGCGGATGATGGAGTATGGCGATTTTGAGACGGAGTTGCAGGTGCGATTTCCCGATAGTATGCTTACCATCCGAAATATATGCGCGCCGGGCAATACCCCTGGTTTTCGGCCACACCCCTCGCGAAATTCGCCGTGGGCATTTCCGGGTGCTGCTGCATTTAACTCCGATTATGATATCGATACAGGCAGCGAGGGTCATTTCCCAACGGAAGATGAGTGGATAACGAGCCTGAAAGCTGACATTATTCTCGGCTTCTTTGGTTACAATGAATCCTTTAGGGGCGAGGCAGGGCTTGCGGATTTTAAAGGAGAATTAAACGCTTTTATCGATCACAGTAATGGCCAGGATTATAATCAGGGTAAAGGAAGCCAATTGGTTTTAATATCGCCTATCGCTTATGAAGATCTTTCTGATCGGTATGATTTGCCTGACGGTAAGGAAATAAATAAAAACATTGAGCTGTATTCGGATGCGATGAAACAGGTCGCTCAAGAGAAAGGTGTGCCGTTCATTGATGTCTATAGCACGAGTAAGAAGTGGTATCGTAAATCCGATGAGCCCTTTACAATTGATGGTTTTCAGTTAACTGAAAAGGCTTATCGGCAGTTTGCAACATACCTAGTCAATCAGGTGTTTGGCCAGACAAAACGCGCCGCAGAATCGTTTGAAGAATCGATTAGAGCCTCGGTGCTTGAGAAAAATTGGGTATGGTATAAAGATTTTAAGATTCCTAACGGCGTGCATGCCTACGGTCGCCGATTTAATCCTTTTGGTCCGGATAACTACCCGTTTGAAATTAAGAAATTACATCAGATGACAGCCAATCGGGATACGGCAATATGGGAGTCCGCGGTAGGCCGGAAGGTCGATTTAGCGGCGATGGACGCAAATACGATTACGCTTCCCGAGGTGAAAACCAATTATGTTGGCGATCCGGATGCTCCAGATCGATATCTTTATGGCGAGGAAGCGTTATCCAAATTCCACACAGCACCGGGCTATAAGATCGAGCTTTTTGCTTCCGAGAAGGAGTTTCCTGAGCTTGCTAATCCGATGAAGATACAGTTTGACAGCAAAGGGCGTCTGTGGGTGGCCACGATGCCTAGCTACCCTCACTGGAGCCCAGGCAACGGGAGACCCAACGATCGGATTATTATTTTAGAAGATACAGATAATGACGGTAAGGCGGACAAACAGACCATATTTGCCGATAGTTTGCATTTGCCAATTAGTTTTGAATTTGCGCCCCAGGGCGTTTATGTATCGCAAAGTAAGAATATGATCCTTTTAAAGGACACCGATGGCGACGATAAGGCGGACAAGCGTGAGCTTATTTTGAGTGGGTTCGATGATCACGATACCCACCACGCGCATAGCGTGTATACGATGGATCCCTCGGGCGCTTTCTATATGGCAGAAGGTGTGTTTTTGCATACGAATGTCGAAACATCCTATGGCCCCGTGCGGGCTACTAACGGCGGTTTTTATCGGTACGCGCCCCAGAACAAGCGTCTAGAAAGAGTGGCGCAGCTGTCTATTCCCAACCCTTGGGGTATAGCGATTGACGATTGGGGTCAAACTATTTTTTCGGAAACTTCCGGTCCGGACGTACGGTGGATGCTTCCCGGTTCGATCAGCCCCCGCTACGGTGAGGCAAACGATAAATCGTTCACCTTGGTGGATTCCAATCACCGTGTACGTCCAACCTCAGGCTTAGAGTTTGTTTCTAGCAGGCATTTTCCGGATGAGGTTCAGGGGGACTACTTGATTAATAACACTATTGGTTTTTTAGGTACTAAGCAACATACGTTCACAGATGATGGAACAGGGTTTACAAGCAAGCATCGCCAGGATCTGTTTTGGTCGGAAGACAAGAACTTCAGGCCGGTGGATTCAAAGTTTGCACCAGACGGATCACTTTATATTGTCGATTGGCATAATATGTTGATTGGTCACATGCAACATAACGCTCGTGACCCACTTCGTGACCATGGTCACGGTAGAATTTACCGCATAACCTATCCCTCGCGTGCGCTGGTCACGCCAGCGAAGATCGATGGTGCGTCCATCGAGGAGCTTTTAGAAAATCTAAAACTGCCTGAATACAGGACGCGTTATCGAACCCGCTCGGAGCTACGCGCGCGCGATGCCAGTGAGGTTGCACAGAAGACCAAAGCGTGGGTGAAAAAGCTCGATAAAAATGATCCCCAATATGAACATAATTTAACCGAAGCGTTATGGGTATCTTGGGGCGTTAACAAGATCGATAACCGTCTATTAGAGCAGCTGTTGCAAGCTAAAGATTTCAGGGCGCGTGCTGCTGCGGTTCATGCTTTGCGCTATAGTACCGATAAGGTTTCCTCCTACCAAGCGCTTTTCAAAAAAGCGGCACATGATACCCACGGAAGGGTCCTTCTAGAGGTGATCACAGCAAGTTCGTGGCTGGAGCCGAGTGCAGGGCTTGCTATTCTAGGAGAGATTGATACGGCAGCTTTGGACAGGTGGAATAAACCGGCATTTCAAACGGCCTATGCGCATTTAAATGGAAAGTCGGTTCATGAAACTAAAGAGGCGCTTGTCGTTCCCGCGCATTTGAAGGGGCCGGAGATCGGCCAGTTTAAGCGAGGTGCAGTATTGTTCCAGCGCGATGGTTTTTGTGTCACCTGCCACCAGGCCGACGGTAAAGGACTTGATATATCCGGATTCCCGCCGTTAGAAAAAAGTGTGTGGGTGCATGGCAATGAAGACCGATTAATTAAACTCACGCTAAATGGGCTGTTAGGGCCGATTGAAGTCGCTGGTAAAAAATATCCGGGACAAGTGCCGATGACTCCTTTTGGAGGGATGCTTAATGATCAAGAGATCGCCGACGTGCTGACATTCGTTCGTAATTCCTTTGGTAATAAAGGTTCGGTGATCGCGCCAGAAAAGGTCAAAGAAATACGCGCCTCGATTAAAGATAAAAAAGGATTTTATAATCCAGAAGAATTGATAAACGAACACCCCCTCGAGGAGTAAAATACTTTTAGCAAACGAAGTAACTTGGAGTGAAAATACTCCGCTATATCACTATTGAATAAACCTACACGCTGCAATATACGGCGGCGTGTTATAGACATAAATAACGGCAATATCAGGCTTGTTTTCGTTGAAATAGAAGACGGACATTGGGATGAATTTCGCCCCTTCGGTTAGGGGCAGGTAACCTCTTGTTTTTTAGCTAACGCTAGATGCATGAGCTTTCGATGTTTTGTAGAGGGAAGAAAATAGGCTTAAATTATTTAGAGACAGTGCTTTTTGCCCACTTGTGGGCCGGCGCGTGTAATCAATATAATACGTAACCATATATCCTTAAGACTATGATTAGAGAACACATTCGTTGTATTCCGTTGCTCTTGTGTTTATTTTTTACCAAACTGAGTTTTGGTCAGGAGCTTACAGTTACCGGGAAGGTAACAACGGCGACCCAAGAACCCCTTGTGGGCGTTTCGGTCACTGCAGACCCCGGGGGAATAAGTACCCGCACCAATGAACAGGGACAATACGAGTTAAAAGTCAGTGCTCAGGCGCATTTAAACTTCACTTATGTTGGCTACCGGTCTGAACAGGTGCCGGTCGAATCTAAGAATGTTATTGATTTAATCATGCAAGCAACTTCGGAAAGCATAGAAGAGGTTGTGGTAGCCGTGGGTTACGGTGTGCAGCGAAAAAGTGACCTCACTGGCGCCGTTGGTAGCGTGCGCGGGGAAGCCCTACAAGAACGCCCGGTGTCAAATCTAAACCAAGCTTTAGGAGGAAAAGTTACCGGAGTTAATGTGTCGACAAGCTCGGGCCGACCAGGAGGAAGGACTAATATTCGTATTCGTGGTTCAAGTTCGATATCGGTGTCTAATAATCCGTTGTATGTCGTGGATGGGGTGATTTTAAGTCCGGTGGGGCTACAAAACGGGAGCTCGCCAATCGATTATATTAATCCAAATGATATTGCTTCTGTTGAAGTTCTCAAGGACGCTTCCTCCACCGCAATCTATGGCGCACGGGGTGCGAACGGCGTAATTCTTGTTTCCACCAAGCGAGGAGCCACTAGCGGTACCGGGCGGGCTAATTACGACGCGGATATCGGTATTGGCTATGCGCCGAAACTATTGCCCGTATTGAATGCGCGCGAATTTCTCGAACTAGAAGAATTGATATATGCTAATGCCCGAAAATATGATCCTGCGGGATGGGCGAGCGGAACAAAGTATACGGACCCGACAACCAAAAGAGACAACCCGCTTTTATTCGATGCCCAAGGGAATCCATTGTACGATACAGATTGGCAAAAGGAAGCGCTCCGGGCGGCTGCAACACAGAATCATCAGCTAAGTTTTACCAACGGAAATGAGAAGGGCAGTTTTGGTGCTTTTGCGAACTACAGGAATGAGCAGGGTATCGCCTACGGTTCATGGCAGCGCCGTTTTGCGGGACGTTTTGTCTTTGATACCCAGATCAAAGATTGGTTGAAAGTTGGTGGGGTGATGAGTTACACGGATCAGAAGGAGAAGCAAGTCGATGAACTCGGCGGCGGCGGAATTACTATGATGCGTCAAATATTGGAAGCTTTGCCTATCATCCCCGTGCGTTATGATGATGGTAGCTGGGCTAGTAATCGCGATTATCCGGGCATGGAAGGCGGGGATAACCCGATCCGCGTGGCCGATGAGCGCGTGTCTTATGTTTCCACGCAGCCTTTTATCGGAAATATGTATGCGAACATTAAGTTGATCGATGGGCTTGAGTTCCGTACCTCAATAGGTACCAATATTATTAATCAACGTCGTGATTATTCCGCGGCCGCAGGATTACAATATATCTCTAGCTTAGGTAGCGCGAATGTTGAGAATAATAGATTCAACTCCTGGCAATTCGAAAACTATTTTACCTACGTGAAGGACTTTGCGAAAATACATTCTATTAATGCGATGGCTGGGTTCTCCTGGCAGCATATGGACCAAAATGGTAGTAATGCACGTGCAGAGAATTTTTCAGATCCTTACTTCATGTTCAATAACCTCGGTGCGGGGGCGACGGCACTTACACCGAGCTCGAGTGCGTTAGCCTATGGGCTTAATTCCTATTTTTCCAGGATTAATTATACGTTACTTAATAAATATTTATTCACCTTCACCGGGCGCATCGATGGTTCTTCTAAATTTGGCGACGAAAACAAATATGCATTTTTTCCGTCGGCGGCACTCGCCTGGCGCGTAAGCGAGGAGGATTTTCTGAAAGACAATGGTACCATATCGAACTTAAAATTGCGCATGAGTTACGGGGCGACGGGAAACTCGGAAATTCCAGCATACCGCGCGCTGGCGGGAATGAGTAACTACGATGTTATTCTTGGTAATGAACGCCAGATAGGCATGGGGCTGGGGCGAATGGCAAATACGGCGCTGCATTGGGAGAAAACTCACCAAGTCGATTTTGGGCTCGAGCTGGGCTTATTCAGTAATAAACTGAACTTTGAGCTAGACCTTTACCGTCGGCAAGTCAATGATATGCTCCTGGATGCCCCTTTACCGCTGAGTACGGGGTACGCAAGCATCTTCAGCAACATTGGTAGTATGGTCAATCAAGGGATTGAGTTTGGTGTGCAGTTGAATGATGTGGGCAACGATGTGTTTTCGTGGTCGAGTATGTTTAATATATCAGTAAATAAAAACGAAGTTTTACGCCTAACCGGGGGAAGCGACATTTATTCTGGAAATACGGTTATTCGCGAAGGTGAACCCGTCGGTTCATTTTTCGGCTTTGGACATTTGGGAACATGGTCGTCGGATGAACAGGAAAGTGCCGCCTCGTATAATTTGTTACCAGGAGATGTGAAGTACCTGGACCTGAACGAGGATGGGGTGATAAATGATAATGATCGAAAGATCATTGGACGGGGCATACCCACTGGCTATGGGACCTTCTCGAATACCTTCAAATACAAATCGTGGTCACTGTTAGTGGACTTGCAATACATGTACGGCAACGACGTACTCGACAGGAGCATTCACTCGGGCGAAGATAGGCAGGGAATCGCGAATAGTTATCGTACGGTACTGAATGCGTGGACGCCAGAGAATCAACAGACTCCGATCGCACAAGTTCGTCCGATCAACGCCTATTATACCACCAATAATGATAGCCATAAAGTAACAGATGCCTCGTTCATCCGCGGGAGAAACCTGATTTTGTCCTATGAATTACCTGCCGAGGTGATTGCTAAGCTAAGGTTGTCGCGATTAAAGCTTTCAGCATCGGTGCAAAACTTCTTTGTCTTGACAAAATATGACGGCTATGATCCGGAGGTTTCTAATTCAGGGTCTCCGTTTGACCAAGGATTAGGGCTTTACGATTATCCCAGACCACGGGTTTTCACTTTAGGAGTTAATGTAGGTTTATAATTAATAGACAGTGATCATGAAATATTTAAAAAATAAAAACATATATAAATGCTCTTTGTTGTTTGGAGCAAGTCTCGTTTTGGGCCTCCTTGGCGCTTGTTCGGATTTTTTGGATGAATCGGACCCAAGCAACTTCACGGTAGAAAATTATTTCACCAAACCTGAGCATGCACGAAGTTCGGTAAATGCTATTTACGCGTCACTCAGCCCAACAATGAATAGTGGTTTTAACGGTGGAAGTTGGATGATGACGGAATTTGCAACAGGCCTGGCTGGAACAGACTTAGGTCAAGCGGTTGATAGTTACTATGTGAAGGACCTTCGAAATACCTCGGATAACAGCTATGGGTTAGCGTATTGGGGCGATTATTATCGAGGGATAGGCAACGCAAATTTATCGATTCAGAAAATTCCCGGAATTGTTATGGACGAACAGGAGAAAAAGCTTCTCCTGGGAGAAGCCTATTTTATGCGGGCATTTTACTATTTTCATCTCGTTCGGATGTTTGGGAATATTCCTTTGGTTACGGAGCCTATAAATTTACAATCCGAGCAACTTAAGCCCATACCGTCTGATGCGCAGGCGGTATATGAGCTCATTATTTCGGATTTGAAAACCGCTGAAGAAGCGGGTTTACCTTTGGCCGATCAAAGTGGGAAGGTGACCTTGGGTGCGGTGAAGTCCTTGTTGGCTAAAGTATATTTGACGATGGCGGGGTATCCACTGCAGTTAGGTACGTCTTATTTTCAGCTCGCTGCCGACAAGGCGCAAGAAGTTATTAGTAGCGGGGCATACTCGTTGTTTACCAGCTATGGTGACTTGCATGACCCTAGAAAAAAGAATGGGCAGGAGAATATTTTTAGCATTCAGTTTAAGACACAGGTTCTTCCGTCCAACTGGCAAGTTGCGATCATACCTTATAATAAGAATATCTCCAAGTATTCTGATGAAACGGGAGGAATCTATGCTACAAAGGATTTCGTCGATTCTTATGAAGCTGGTGACCTTCGTGCGGAAGAAAAGCAGTTTTTCTTCACACAGTTTACGCATGAGTCTGATCGATCTAAAACCGTTGATCTAGGGGGGTATTTTCTTTATAAGCACTTTGACACGGATGCACAGGTGAATTCCGCCAATAGCGATTTAAACTGGCCATTATTGCGCTATGCGGATGTTTTGTTGATGTATGCTGAGGCGGCAAATGAGGTTACTGGCCCGTCTACGGACGTGTATTCAGCCCTTAATACGATTCGCGCGCGCGCGAAACTCGCTCCGGCAGGCGGGCTTAGCAAAGATCAGCTGCGCGAGTTAATTTGGAAGGAGCGGTGGCATGAATTATGTTTCGAAAATATAACATGGTTCGATATGGTTAGGCTGCGCAAGGCATTTAACGTTAAGACGAATAAATTCGAGGATTTTGTAGGGCATAAGTTTTCTTATGGGCCTGTACTGACTGAACGTGAGTTGTTGTTCCCTATTCCCACTTCCGAAGTCCGCAACAATGAAAATTTAAAACAAAATATAGGCTATTGATAGCCGACAAAAAATAAATATATTAGTATGGAAAATAAGATTGGATTTAACCTATTGGCTTGGTCGGCGGGAGTTTCTCCTGCGGTATATCCTTTGATGGAGCGCTTGAAAACAATCGGCTATGATGGTGTTGAAGTTTTGATTGGCTCGCCAAATGTGAACGAGTACAGCGATTTAGGCCGGCAAGCTAGCCAGTTGTCCTTGGACGTGAATACCGTGCTGGTTGTAGGCGAGCAGGAGAATCCAATTTCTGCGGATGCTTCCATTCGAGCGGCCGCGCTGGCGCGAATAAAGTGGGCGATCGATCGTGCGCACGATATGGGCGCTACGGTGATGTGTGGACCGTTTCATTCTGCCCACGGGGTGTTTGCTGCGCATGCTCCTTCAAAAGAGGAGTTTAAATGGGCAGCAGAAGTGCTCCATCAGGCGGGTGAATATGCGAAAGGTGCCGGAGTTGTACTGGCCTTGGAGGCGGTGAACAGGTTTGAAACTTATTTATGCAATACCATGGAGAAGCTTTCCGAGCTTATTAAGCTTTCTGACCATTCAAACGTGCGGGCGATGTACGATACGCACCATGCGCATATTGAAGAAAAGCAGATAAAGCAGCCGATCGAACACATCAGTCCTTATCTAGCGCACGTACATATTAGTGAAAACGATCGCGGTACGCCGGGGATTGGTCTTGTGCACTGGGATGAGGTTTTTTCAGCGCTTGAGCAGATGAATTACCGCGGATGGTATACCATTGAGGCGTTCTCTCGCGATGATCCAGATTTTGCGAACGCAATTAACGTATGGCGCGAGTTTTCGGACCCGTGGGAAATTGCCGAGAAAGGCTATGCTTTTATAAATTCGCATATAACCAGGTAAACGATAAATTATAAACTTAACACCAATATTATGAGTAAGAATGTAAACAGTAGTGCTTTATTTTTAGGGAGCTGTCTGGCGCTGATCACGACGGGCCTGACGTTTTCGATACGTGCGGGCATACTCCCGCAGTTAGGAGAGAACTTTAATTTGTCTGCCGAGCAGTTGGGATTCATAAATTCCATGTGGTTTTTAGGTTTTCCGATCTCGATGGTTTTAGGGGGCTTATTTTATTATAAGGTTGGTCCAGCAAATATTATGCGGATCGCTTTTGTATCGCACGTTTTGGGAATTCTTCTTACCATATTCTCCCAAGGCTACGGTCTGTTGTTGGTATCAACGCTGTTCATCGGATTTGGAAACGGTTGTACCGAGGCCGCTTGTAACCCGCTTATTGCTGATCTTTATTCAGGTAAGAGGATGGATAAGATGCTCAACAGGTTCCACATGTGGTTTCCCGGAGGTATCGTTATTGGAAGTTTAGCTTCCAAGTTCATGACCGATTGGGGGTGGAGCTGGCAGTCGCAGATGTGGGTTATCATGATCCCGACGGTAATTTATGCGATCCTTTTCTTTGGCAAGGCCTTTCCTCGTCCAAAACAAGACGAGATCACTTCGCTTGCTATAAACATTAAAGCGATGTTTACGCCTACATTCATCTTTTTGTTTCTCTGTATGGCTTTAACTGCGATCTCCGAATTCGGTCCGCAGCAGTGGGTGGGTATTATTATGGCCGAGAGTGGTGCTAGTCCGATGCTAATTCTTGCTTTGGTAACAGGCGTGATGGCAGTCGGTCGGTATTTTGGTGGCCCGATAATATCGGCTTTAGGTCAAACTGGTGTGCTGCTCTTCTCGGCAATCTTTGCGACCATCGGCGTTTATATGTTCAGCGTCGTTACTGGACCGATGGCTTACGTAGCGGCGCTTGTATTTGCTGTTGGCGTGTGTTTCTTCTGGCCGACGATGATCGGGACAACAGCACGCCGAGTGCCGCTTAGTGGCGCTTTAGGGATGTCGGTAATTGGTGGGGTCGGTATGTTCTCGACCTCGATCTTCCAGCCGATCATCGGGCGTTGGATCGATCAATCGAAAGAGGCGGTCTCGCAAAGTGGGGTTGAGGTAGCTAATGTTGATCTTGCTGTGGGGCAGGCGACGCTAGCCAAGCTTGCTATTCTTCCGGGGATTCTAATAGTCGTGTTTGCCATTTTTTTACTTTTGCAAAACCGCTCGAAAGGAAAGATGAAGCCAGAAGACGTGAACGCTCCGGCGGTCTCGTAATATAGGATAAGAAATAAAATTATAAACATAAACAAGTGATAATGAAATATACAGGTGATAAGCGCAATTTGCTTCGTTCGTTTTGCGTGGTTTGTTGTATGCTGGTTCTGGTGCTCAATAGCTGCGCCCAAGAGCCGTTGCAGTGGCTTGAATATAAACCACAAGGGGCAAATAAGAAGGGTAAAAAAATTGTGCTTATTTCTGGTGACGAGGAGTACCGCTCGGAGGAAAGTCTGCCTATGCTCGCTAAGATTCTCAGTACTCACCATGGTTTTGAGGCGGTTGTGCTTTTTGCTATTGATCCCAAAAGTGGCCAGATAGATCCTGAGTACACCCAGAATATACCGGGGCTGGGGCAGCTCCAAGATGCAGATCTAGTGATTATCGCGACACGCTTTCGGGAGCTTCCCGAGGAGCAGATGAAGTATATCGATGACTACCTCAAACAGGGTAAGCCTGTAATAGGTCTACGTACGGCGACACATGGTTTCAACTTTCCCAAGGAGTCTAGCAGTGCCTACAAGCACTACGCTTACAATGCGCAAAGTAAAGGTTGGGAAGGTGGTTTTGGGCGCGTCGTTCTGGGGGAAACCTGGATAAATCATCATGGCGATCACGCAAAAGAAGGCACGCGCGCGCTGATAAACGGTATGCAGGCCAAGAATCCAGTACTGCAGGGCGTAGGGGACATTTGGGTTCCCTCCGATGTATACGGTATTTCTGGTCCAATGAAAGGAAGCACGATCCTGCTCTTTGGTCAGCCCACGCGCGGCATGCAGGCGAGCTCCCGTTCGAATACCGATAAGTCGTTGATGCCCGTTGCGTGGATCAAGGATTATCAGCTCTTGGGTGGGAAAAAGGGACGCGCCTATACCACAACCATGGGCGCGTCGGTGGATCTGGCAAGTACGGACCTGCGACGCTTACTTGTTAATGAGGTGTATCAGGCATTAGGCTTTCAAGACCAGATTACCCCAGCGTTAAACGTTAGTTTTGTTGGGGAGTTTAACCCGAGCATGTTTGGGTTCGGAAAGCATAAAAAGGGAATGTACCCGAAAGATTATCAATAGCTCGCGACCGATTCAGGGTACTGTGGCTGCTTTTTGAATAATATTAAAATCCCCGGCGTCTCTGCCGGGGATTTTAATATTTAATGCGTTTCTTCCAGTTTGGATGGAAAATTCTTGTGCTTACGTTTACTTATCTTTTCTGTATTAACAGGCTGGGGTATTTTAACGTAATAGCCCGTACCATCATAATGGCGTTTACGTGGGTGCTCCATGCATGTTGTCGAGCAGCAGCCTTCAAGCTTCTCGCCACAGGCATCACATTGGGTAAAGTGCTCGTTACATACTGGGTTTGCACAGTTTATCATCTTAGCGGTAACCGTTCCACAGTTGCGGCAGGTCGATACGATGGAGGGGTTAACCGAGTTCACGGGGACACTTACCCTGTTGTCGAATACGTAACATTCGCCTTCAAAGTCTTTACCGCCGGCCTCTTTTCCGTATTTGATAATCCCGCCATGTAGCTGGTACACATCCTGAAAGCCTTCTTTTAGGAGCAGTGCCGATGCTTTTTCGCACTTGATACCACCGGTGCAGTAGGTTAATATTTTTTTACCCTTGTACTGCTCGAGTTCTTTTAACTTTTCTGGAAACTCCCGGAAGTTCTCTATATCTAAGGTCAGTGCATTCTTGAAGTGCCCGACGTTGTGTTCATAGTTGGAGCGCACGTCTAGGATAACGACATCCTCACTGTCCTTCATCTGCATGAATTCGGTAGGTTCAAGATGTTTTCCTGTTTGTTTATTGGGATCAATTATTTGGGGGTCACGAAGACCCGAGTGTACGATTTCCGATTTGTATCGGCAGTGCATCTTGATGAAAGAGGGTTCGGGCACCTCATCAATTTTGAAATCTGTTTTCGCAAATCGCGGATCAGCATGCACGGCGGCCATATATTGTGCGCAGGCCTCTTTTGTTCCTGAAACCGTTCCATTAAGGCCTTCTTCGGCTACGATGATTCGGCCTACGAGGTTCAGGGATTTACAAAAATCAAGGTGCTGCTGCGCAAACTGTTCGGCATTATGGATTGGGCTGTAGCAATAATACAGCAATGTTTGGTATGTATTCATATTCATTGATACCGCTGCAAACGGCGTTTAATGCATTAAAATTAAAATAATGGTGCAAAGTTACATAAAAAAATGAACTCTGTAATTGCTGGAAATTACTTTTTGGTAAGCGGACGTAGCAAGTATTCTAGTCCATTAAGCTTTATCTCATAGAGTGTTGCGAGCTGCATGCCCAATTTACCTGCTGGAAAACCTTTGCGGTGGTACCATACCAGGTAGGGCTCGGGTAGGCTTACCAGAAGCCACCCTTGGTATTTGCCAAACGGCATTTTTGCATTCGCCAGCTCCACGAGCATCTGGTTTTGGACGTCGTTAGTCTCTTGTTTTTCCATGTTTGAGTCTATATAGTGCCAGACGCAGCGCGATTACGCCGTGATTGAATAGGTTGGGTAACGTGCCGTAGTATTTTTTAAATATGTTGTACCGCTCCTGAAGGCTTTGACGATGGCGCTGTTGCGACATTCCGCCGACAAGGTACTTAGCCACATATTTATCGACGTACACGATTTTGGATGCTTTTTTCGCCGCGCGTATTACCCAGTCGATATCGGCGCTAAGCTGATACTGTGTGTCGTAGGGTTCAGCGATCGCGCGTTTGACATATATTGCCTGATGGCAGATGTTCATGCCGTAGCGAAACGATTTCCAGTTGAAGCTCGCCGGCGCTTTATGCCGCCGATCACCGATAATCGCGCGCTTGCTGTCGATGAGTTTGGTCTTGCCATAGTAGATATCTGCGTTAGCTTCTGCGTTGAATATATCTTCCAGCGTGCTGGCGTCAAAAAGTTCATCCCCGGAGTTTAGAAAAAGCACGTAATCACCCGTGGCGCGCGCCAGGCCCTTATTCATAGCGTCGTATATGCCATTGTCCTTTTCGCTAACAAGGATATCGATATGCTGTGCGCTGTCATTAATAACAGCGATCGTGCCGTCGGTGGATAAACCGTCGATTACAATATACTCGATGTTTCTATAGCGCTGACAGGCGACAGAAGCGATCGTATAACCTATTTCGTGCACGTTATTGAACACGATGGTGATGATGGATATTTTAGGAAATTCTTTTTGCATGACGCTGCACAAAAGTACGAATAACAAGGCGAGAATTGCGCACCGTGGCCATCGTTTTTACGATAATTTGGGCGCGCTTTGAATCGAAGGGGGTATTTGGACAGAGGTTACCGTTTTTTACGCCATTTCTTTATCACGTAGCGCACCAAACGTTCGATAAAAGGTCCTTTTCGAGTTGCAAAAAAATGCTTGATGGCGTTGTATGCTTTTTGATTTTCTTCGATCTCCACGGGGAAGTATTTCACACGTGCTTGTGCAAGCTCCACGCGGTAGGCGTCATCCAGGTCAGAATGTGTCCCGCTGCCGTCGGTGCCTAAATTTTGGACCATCGAGTACCGAGGGTAGAGCACGAGTCCATCGTTATTAAAGACCGAGAGGTACCAGCGAATCGCCCAAGAGTTTATTTTGCCGGCCTTGTATTGTTTTACCTGCTTCCAGAAGTTTTCCGTTCCATCGATACTAAAGCGTTTTTTGTCTTTACGCTTAAAATCTTTGGTGAGCTCGTGAATATCGGGGTTGAACTTCTCCCAGGCGGATTGCCATGTTGCCCATCCCCAGGAGTTTGCCACGCGAAAGAAAAAGGATTTTGGCAGGCGTTTGGGGTGTTGTATGGGATACATGTAACCACTTACTTCCATCACTTGCTCGTTGTGCTCGTAGCGCTCTAGGGCATCGTTGAAATAAGTAAGAGCCCATCGAGAGGTTTCCAAGTCGTCCTCTAAAACGATGACACGACCATGTTTAGCCACAACCTTGCTCACACCATCGATAACATTTTCGGCCAGCCCTAGATTGTGTTTGCGCTCGATGATGGTAATATGCTTGAAAGCCCATGGCTCACGGATGGTTGAACGTACGGCGTTTACCGGCTCTACAGCATCCGCATTTTTGGGGCCATCGGACACGATGTAGAGTAAGGATTTGGAAGCCAACAGATTTTTTTCTAGTGCCATGAGAACCTTGCGCGTGTGCTTGGGGCGATTATATACAAATAAGACGATCGGTGCTAACTCCATATATGTTTCCTCGTAGAAGCAAATATAGGATTAATTCTGCTAATGACCTGTTTTCCTTTGGTTTTCTCGTGCGGGTATCATTATCTTTGTTCCCTTAGATTTGAATCAATATTAATGAGCGAAAACGCCAAACAACATACCCTTAAAGGTTTGTTTTGGAACGCTGTAGACCGTTTTGGGAATCAGCTTGTTACCACTATCGTTGGCATCATCACCGCAAGGGTCCTTGATCCGAGTGATTTTGGTGTGGTGGGGGTACTTTTGATTTTTTCGACCATTTCGACAGCGTTTGTTGACAGTGGCCTCGCTACGTCACTGGTGCGGGCGCCGCAGGTACAAGAAAGAGACTACTCGACCATGTTTGTGTTCAATCTGGTGGTTTCGTGCGTGCTGTACGGCATTTTGTTTCTAGCGGCTCCCGCGATCGAGCGTTTCAACGAGATTCCAGGGCTTGCGCTGTACGCCAGGGTGATGTTTCTGCAGCTCATCGTGCACGCTTTTGGTATTGTTCAATACGTGAAATTATTAAAGAGCTTCTCGTTTAAAGCAACTGCGCGTATCAACGTGTTTGCCATCATCTTTTCGGGTATCGTTGTGGTTAGCTTGGCTGTGACAGGCTTTGGTGTATGGGCGCTCCTACTACAACCCGTCTTGTATTCGCTATCGCGTACGGTGCTACTGTGGGTGTGGGGAAACTGGCATCTGGATCTGCGATTTTCTAAAAGATCGTTCGACAGGCACCTTTCTTTCTCGCTATCCTTCATGGTGGGCAGTATGCTCAGCAAGGTTTTCTCACCGATGTATTATTCATTTATCGGTAAGCATTTTACAACTGATTTAACAGGCCTTTACTATCAGGCGAACAAATGGGGGGAGACACCCAACTTGCTGCTATCGAGCATTGTACAGGGGACGACACTTTCCACCCTTGCACCTATTCAGCACGATTTTCCTCGTTTTTTGAACGCTTGTCGAAAGTCGATCCGATCATTAGCATTTGTGCTGTTTCCGGTGAGTATCTGCGCAGTTGCGGTGGCCGAACCGGCTTTTGTTTTTTTCCTTGGACAGAAGTGGCATAGCTCGGTAATCTACTTTCAGATATTATGCTTTGCGGGAATTTTTATCTCCCTAGCGGATATGAACGTGAACTTTCTGAACATTAAGGGGCGCTCGAAACTTACCTTGTGGCTGGAGGTATTCAAGATTGCGCTGGCCGCCTTGGTACTGTGGTTGACTTACAAACAGGGGGTCATTTATATTGTATATGGGCAGCTGGGTATTCGGCTGGTATTTTTCTTCCTCAGCGGCTTTTTGAGTGGGCGCGTGTATGGTTTGACGACCGGACTGCAGTTGCGAGATATCTTTCCTGCTTTTCTGCTTAGCGCTGCGGCTTTTCTGGTGGCCGCGGCTGTAGTACGTCTATTTCCTGACATGGGGAATTTGCCTACTGTATTGATGCAGGGATTGCTTTTTGTAGTCGTATATATTGGAGGAAGCCATTTGTTTAAAAATGAGATATGGCTAGAGCTTTTGGCGCTGGCGAAAACGAAGATAGGTAAAAAATAGATATGGAAATTGCGCGTGGAAATTGGGTAGGATACCAAACGGTGTTTTATAATTTGAAGTCGGGGACGTATTCCAATAATATCGGTGAGGTTATCGATTACCGCAATTTAGAAATTGACCGGGAGGGACTTGCTGCCTATTTGGACTTTGGCTATGCGGTGTTTGGACGCACGGCTGTGAAAGATGTACACTACTTGTTGCCTGGAGAATCGCTCTTGCTGCAGCAGGGGAATCTTGTGCTCGCGCAGCATCCCGATGCCACGGTCGGTAAGCTCGGAATGCCCGCTAACGTGGATGAAGTACTGGGCATGCTTGAGCGTAGTGTAAACAAATGGGCAGGCTCTTTTAGTGAAGACATATTGATTCCTACCAGCGGCGGTTTCGACTCCAGGCTCTTGAATGTGCTCATCCACGATAAGCAGCGTATCCGTTCATACACATATGGAACTTCCTACCATCAAAATAAATCGCGCGAAGCGGTATACGCTCAGCAGCTATCAAAGAAGCTGGGTACGTACTGGAAGCGTATTGACCTAGGCCGCTTTAACCAATATCTTCCAACGTGGTATGATCAGTTTGGTCCGGCCGTTGCGGCATCGGGAACCTATCATATGGAGTTTTATAAGAAAATCAAGCAGAATGAACAGGGACGCAAGCTGGGGCTACTCAGTGGTATAATTGGTGACGCCTGGGCTGGTGCGGTAGACGTTCCGCCGGTGCAGAGTCCAGCGGAGTATGTACGCTTGGGCTATACGCATGGCATGAGCGCTGATGCTTCCCGGGCGATCAATACAAACTACAATACCCTCGCTGAGCAGGCCTATGAGCGGAACAGAGAACACCTTGCTATTCCTGAGTTTCGTATTATTACCGCCATGCGTACCAAGATGATGTTGCTACAGTATCTTATCACGGTGCCTGAGGGCGAAGGGTTCGCGGGCTTCTCGCCATTCCTTGACGAAGATATTTCACTCGCCACGCTCAACTTACCGGCCGAGCAGCGGCAGGGCAGAAAGTGGCAACGCGATTTTTTTTCCAATCGAGGACTGCTCTTTGAGGAACAGAAACACGACTACACGTACCAGAACTCACTGAATTACGATGCGCTTCGTCACGAGGTGTTGCCTCCGCTAAATGTTTCGCTTTTGCGTGAAGTGTTCCACGAGGAATATATACACTGGATAAATCGGGAGCTTAGCGATATGGGCATGGGTGAGCGCGTCTTCCAGCGTTTAATGCATACCCCAAAGGTAAAAGAGGTACTGAAGCTTGCCGGGTTTAAGAATAAACTGATATCAGCATATTTTGCGTATATTACGATTAAACCCATTGAGATACTATTAGAGAAACGAAATGCCTCATAAGTTACTTTTTACCGGTGATGTTGTTCTGGCGTCCAAGCCTGAATTTTCTCCTGCCCTGCGGGAGTTGTTTGAGATTCAGCAGCTGCGGTGCTGTAATTTCGAGGCCCCCCTGCAGGGACTAGGCGCGGCATTGGAAAAGACGGGACCATTGGTCAACCAATCGGCGCAGGCCCCGACAATTTTAAAAGAATTGGGGTTTGATTTGTTTGCTTTAGCGAACAATCATATTATGGACTACGGCCCTGAGGCACTTATGTCGACCCGCCAAGCTCTCGGTGCAAAGAACACGGTAGGCGCAGGTACGGCGGAGGATGCTTATGGGATGCGCATTAGAGAAATTGAAGGTGTAAAATATGGTTTTCTCGCCTACGCCGAGAATGGTTATGGAGCACTGAGTGATGATAAGGCTGTGGGTTATGCCTGGGTAAATAGTAAACGGGTAGATCAAGATATTAAAACTTATAAAAAGCAGGTGGACCTACTTATCGTGCAAGTGCACGCGGGGGTGGAGATGGTCGATGTACCTATTCCCGAGTGGCGCGAGCGATACCGGGCGCTAGTAGATCAGGGCGCTGACGTGGTTTTGGCACATCATCCGCACGTATTACAAGGGATGGAATTCCACCAAGGAAAACCTATTTTCTACAGCTTAGGTAATTTCTACTTTGATGGTTTCTCACAGCGTAAGGACTGGATGGTGGGCGGCGCGCTGGAGCTGCAGGTGGATGCTGGAAAGCTTGTTAGTTTTACGATGCATATCATTGAAAAGGAGGGTACGCTGGTATCGTTGATGCCGCAAGAGCAGGCTGAGCGGCTCTTTGAGGTCTTGAATTCGAAATTGGGCGATCAGGCCGCCTATCTAAGGTATGTCGATGACATCGCGCAGCAGCAGTGGCACGCCCATCACGTAAATTATTACCAAAAGGGCGTTAACGGACTTGTCAGGTATAAGCTCAAGGCAATTGCCAAGCATTTTAAGCGATTGGTATTTAATCGAGGGGTAGATTACAATATGTTGTGGCACAATATGCTGATCGAGAGTAATTTTTGGATTGTTCAGCGTGCGATTAGAAAAATATACCGCGATCGTTAAAGCGGACGGTTTTTCCGGCGTGCCATCAGTAGCACTCGGACGCAAAAACTATTTGTTCGCCGGCAGTCATGAAGCGCACAGCGGTCGGCAATCATATATTCGTTCTTCGAGATCTGCAAAAAGCATGAGGCCACCCCTTCCAAATGGCTAAAGCATACTTTGCTCAACATATCCTCCATAAATCACAAAAAATTCCAAGACCTCTATCCCCAGAACGATTAACAAATTCGCGACAAATCAATTATGTAGTTCGTAGGACGCATACGTTTCGTTGGTGTTAAATGATATCAGAACTGGCAAATCAAATTTGAAATATAAAAGGAAGTGATTTGAGCACAAAATTACGACTGTAATCTTCCCTTAAAACAACTACGAATATTCATGTAGTCTTATAATTTAGGGACAATGAAAAAAAACCAAGTTTAGCGAATCACAGGTCATCAAGATTTTATTACAGCAGGAGGCGGGACAATCGGTTTCCGATATCTGTCGCGATTATGGTATCTGCCAGGGGACATTCTATTCATGGAAGAGCACTTACTCCGGCATGGAGATTTCCTGACTCAAGCTGCTCGGGGAAATGGAAAAAGAGCTGGCACAGGAGAACATCCCTGCTTTGTCTATTCACTTATCAGATTGTTCGCCACATTTTTCGAAAGTAACTTAGTTTACCAAAAGTTACTGTTACTTTTGTATACAATGTTTATATAATAAACTTTGTATACGTAGCTTTGTCTTAATTAGAAAAGTAAGAATGTCCGTTCAACATGTACTGTATATGAATGTTTAGGACCCAAAACAAAGAAACAATGGAACAATTCACATTAATGATTAAGTTTACAGCCACTAAGGAAAATCATGAACAATTTAAAGAAGAACTTTTAAAATTATTCAGTATTATCAAAGGTGAAGCAAATTTTGTTAGTTCGATTTTACACCAGAATATACAGAAAGAAGAAGAGTATATGGTGTATGAGATTTGGAACGATAATATTGATCATTTTTTAAACGTCCACATGAAGAAACCGTTCGTACTAGAATGGGAAAAATTACTCGTGGAAATGGATATAAAGCGTGAACCTATAGTTTATACTCCTATAGGGAGATTTGGAACAGCAGAATAATTGACTAATAATCCATAGCCTACGTAAGGCGGAATAGTAAAAGCAAATAGCTCTTGGTGGTTATTTGCTTTTTTGTCTAACCTGATTTTTAAGCAGATAGTTTATATACTCGTCCCTGCATTAGTAGCTGTTGCGACTGTCGAGGGGATGTAAATATCACTGATGCTCCATCAGCCTCAACAATTTCGAGAGATTGACAACGGGAGGATTCTCCATTCCGACAGGAGTTAACATACTTCGGTTGAAGTGAATATGAATCGTTAATAATTAGATGTTTGTATTCATTATATGTTAGTTAGCCAAATTTCTACTTTTGAGTGGTCTGATTTTACGTGGGGCTCACAGTCTACTCTTTTTCTTCTCGTGACATTGTTAAGTGAATAAATTTCTTTAACTTTTTTTTGTATAAAATTCAGTGACTTCCAACGGAGATTCATTCACATTTTTAGTTCCAACGTCTTAACAACCGAATTTACAAAAACCGATACGATACGTTACTCTACTAGGACTTTCTTTATCCTCGTCATGCTCTTTATTAACTAGCTTTCAGCTCGGCCTACCAAGCTCGATAATGTTTTGTATGGAGTTGCCTATTGCTATGAATATATGCCCTCAGAAAGATTAGTTCTGGACATCCGAATGATGAAAGAAGCTAATATTACAGTTATGCGGCTATTGGCTTTTTATAGTTTTGATCAGGTGTTTCCTAATTTAATCATTCATGAAAACGTTCGGTATTGTAAAATTTGAAATATATTTTAAGCCCGTGAAATAACTCTAGTCCATTACGGTATCTTCGCAGATATATAGCCTCATATTTTACACTTCTCCCTAACCTTTCAATGGCATTGTCCAAACTTTTGGATAATCTAGTCGAAAATGCAAAAAAACCAATTAGACTCTCTCACAGGAACAGCCGCTTCACTGATACCCACCAAACAACTCAGAATGCGATAATGATTTTTTCAATTTGAAACCTGTAAATGGCATAACGCTGATATCATTATAAAATTAATGACCCCGATTTTGAAGGTTCCTATAGCGATTTGATGTCAGATCGCGGGAAACAATATCTAACTCCCTTTTTGAGGATATTCACTGTACGCTTACTTTTAAAGTAAATTTCTCCTGCTATCTAAAGTTCGCATATATTTGCTCGTTTTAGTTAAGGCAGTACCAAATTTAGTATAAACCATATGAAATAATTATATTAGCAAAATAACTATTAACTTATTTTATGAACATTAAATTATTCATTTCGACGTCGCTTTTGATTGCTTCCTTCTCTCAATTGTCAGCACAAGATTTTTCGAAGGAAACCATTTGGCAGGGGAAGCTAAACAATATTCGACTGGTCCTAAAAATATCTAATGATAGCATAACGAATCAAAATACAGCTGTGTTCGATAGTCCTGATCAAGGAGCAATGGGTTTGCAAGTTTCCGATCTAACGATTACAAAGGATAGTGTGATTGCGTTATCAGCTCAAATAGGTGGTGGTTTCTTCGGTGCTTTTAATGCCGATAGAACAGAGCTCGTAGGGGAGTGGAAGCAAGGAGGAACAATGCCATTAGTACTTAAAAGGGTCGAAAAGGAGATTGAAGTTAAAAGACCACAAACGCCAAAGGCACCATTTCCTTATCAAGAAGAGAAAGTAATTTACCACAACCACGACAAGTCTATTCAATACGGTGCTACATTAACGTTTCCTGATACAAACCAGAGCACGGCAGCTGTTATTTTAATTAGCGGATCTGGTCAACAAGATAGAGATGAGACTTTGTTTGGACATAAGCCTTTCTGGGTAATTGCCGATTATCTAAGCAGAAATGGTATCGCGGTGTTGCGGGTAGATGATCGGGGAGTCGGCGAAACGACGGGCGAGGTAATGAGCGCTACGTCAATGGATTTTGCAGATGATGTTTTGGTAGGCATAGAATATCTAAAAGCACACAAAGGAATTAATATTAAGAAGATAGGTTTAATAGGTCATAGTGAAGGGGGGGTGATTGCTCCTTTGGCTGCCATGAAGTCTGAAGACATTGCTTTTATAATAAGTTTGGCAGGCGTAGGAGTTAAAGGGATGGAATTGATGCAGAAGCAAATTCATCAAGGAAATGTGCAGCTCGGACTGAATGCTGAGGAGATCAATAAGGTAGATACATTAGTCCGCATGATCATTGATCTTTCTGACCGGTACACTGATAAAAAGCAATTACAGGCCGCATTTGCAAAAAGCATGCAGGAATGGTTAGATAATCAACCAGAACCGCTTCTGGTTAAGCTTGGTTATAAAGGTCCTAATGCAGATAAAAATATAGATCAAATGGCGGGCCGTTTTTTCATGCCATGGATGCGTTTCTTTTTGAAATATGATCCGTCTACTACGCTAGGGAAAATTAAGATACCTGTATTGGCCCTAAATGGAGAAAAAGACACTCAAGTGTCCGCTAAAGAGAATCTTGCCGGTTTCAATAAATTACTTACGAAAGCGGGAAATAAGAATTTCAAAACAATGGCTTTACCTAATTTAAATCACTTTTTTCAGCATGCAGAAACCGGGGATATGAGTGAATATGCCACCATTGAAGAGACTATTTCTCCTGAGGTTTTAAGTATCATGGAAAACTGGATAAAGGATTTATAGGCAAGCATATCAAAACGAAGTTAAAGCAACCTGAGCGAAGGGTTCGAATGCTCCAATTCCAGCATTTTAAAATAATACATCTAGGTTCTCGTCACGATTAACGATGTTTTTAGTATTAAAAATTCGTGATAACCTTGCATATTACTATTGGTGCAAATTTATTATCACTCAATTTATTTTGGTAACTTTGTAACAAGAGGTAACAGTAGCGCTTGGTAATTTAATAACTTATGATTGAAAACAATTGCATGGACGGACACAAAAAAGAGATTATGGCAGTCCATGATTCGATGGACGTGTTAAATGGTAAATGGAAAATATCTATCTTATCTTCTATCTGCTATTATAACAAAAGAAGATTTTCCGACATCTTAAACGATGTTAATGGGATATCGAACAAAATGTTAAGCAAGGAACTGAAAGAATTGGAAATTAACAAACTCGTTACCAGAACTGTATTGAATACTCACCCTGTTACGGTCCAATATGAATTAACAACGTATGGCTTGTCACTTAAAAAAATCATAAATAGCCTTACAGAGTGGGGCTTAGAGCACCGCAAGGTGATTACGGGCAAGCGGAGCTAATGGCCAATGTCCTATCCATCTAATAAATGAGACTAGTAATAATTTTATTTTTTTAAGCCGCCAGGTTCCCAGTGCAGAAATTTGATATGGGTATGGCTACGGTTCAGGAACATGAACATTTCAACACTGGTAGGCAGACGCTGCATCACCGAAACCACCATACCACAAAGCCCGTCAAAACTTTTACGCAGTGGCCATCGTAAGGATAGAACCAATGTGAGTGGCGCAGTGAAAATACCGAGCTACAAGCGGATACGCTGCGATATCAGAGAAAGATCCTTAGATACTTTCAGTCAAATGCCCCAGGGGTAGATAATCTCTATCTGATCACTTTTGTGCTAGATACAGATGTCATTTCAATAGATCCTCACGTGCTTGAGTCCTGTTCATTGTCCAGGACACTCTATTTCGTTAATGTGCGTGTTTGTCTCAATTTTCTCGCAGAGAGTTATTACTAGCGAGGGAGATATCGATTAATCTTTTGAAAAGGTGTTTTTTTTCTTTTGGAACATGGGGTATATACTTGAAATTTTGTTTAAATGTTCCATTGCCACTGCTATTGTTTTGCAACTCTATTAATGCGCCTGATATTTGATCATTATTTTCATTTTTTATTGAAACATTGAAGGGAGATTTTATTTTACAATCAATTTGTAAAGTCATTTTGTGTGTGTCATTTGATAGTTTAATGGTGTATAGATTTTGTACTTTATCTTTTTTTGATTCCATGATAAAACCATTTGAATAAATTTTATTATGAATATTTCTAAACTGTAAAACGTCAAAACCCAAATGGCTTTCTTCTGATAAATAAAGTTTTCTGTTAGATAGAACAGTATCTTTATTGTTGATCTTGAATGTGTATATAGAGTCTGTCTCCGTGTTTATCAATTCATGAGAATAAACGCTTTCAAATTTATGCTCTGTTCGATTTCCAGAGCTGTCAATTTGAAGAAAATGGTTTCTCCTTTTTATAATTTTCAATAAAAAATTATTCATTTGATATGTAGTGTCTGGAGATTCTTTTAATAAATCATTTAATGTAGAGTAATGTACGTAAGACCATTCATTTCTATTATGCTGTTCGTTTTTTTTAAAAAATGAACAGCATAATAGAAATGATATAAATATTGTTGTGTGTATCATATTATTTATCAAAATTTTATTGGTAACCATGTTGTTCTTTTTCAGCCTCGGTCATATAATTAACATAAACGGAAGTACTAGTATAATATGGATTTGAAAAACCAAGAGCAGGATTAGAGTTTGAAAGTACACCATCTATGTATAGATCAGCATATCGTCCATGGTTTTCTGAGGATCCAGATGTATGCTCCCATGAAATAGTTTGCCCCAATAAGGAGTTTATTCCTGTCAATCTTGAAGATATAGCGTCAATACTTTCTATTTCAGCATAAATGTTTGTTGTTTGATCGGTAACAGTTATAATTATCTGATCAGATTTTCGAACCGTAAAAATTCCTTCAACACGCCATAAACCAAGCACATTTTCTACTATTTTAAAATTTGATCGGAAAGAACTATTAGGTACTCCGGACAGAGAAAGGTGTGGAAAACTACCACCTATAGTTGAATTAAATAGATCAGCGGCTTGACGTTCTCCATATAAATCTATATAGTAATCTTCAAGTTCCTTTTTATCTTGTGGAGATAAATAAGTTATATCAGATAGTTTTTTTATAGATTTTTTGTTAGTACCTATGATATTAATATTTTGATGTGAGTTAACGGCTTTTGGGCTGTCTAGTAATGACCCTATATCGTTAATTCTTTTTTGAAGAAGATATTTATAATTTACATCAGTTTCCTCGGATAAAGCGTTTCTTAATTCAACGATAGCATTGTAATTGTATCTTGTTGAAGTTCCTGTGGCTGAGACGAGTTTATTTTTTGACTCTGGATAAGCCGTGTTTTCATCTTTTTTACAAGCAGAAAAAAGAGCAAATAACACTATTAAATAGATTTTGGTCTTCATGGTTATTTTCATAGTTATTTTTTTTTAAAAATACATAAGGCATGTTAAACTCCAGTTGTTTTATTATTATGTTTAAGTAACTTTTTTTGTTAGGCTCCGATTAATTAACATAGGCTTTCGGCTTTTAGATTGGTACTAGTATTATGGGTAAATGGATTCTTGAAGAACCCCCCATTTGATCATTACGGGAGGAGGTCTTGATTGCAATGGCGCATGGAAGAAGTGGACGGTGAAAAATCATATATACCTTTTCCCTGTCAAGGCATTTCGTTCGTAATACGTTTTGTTGTTACGGATGCTTGGCATTACCGACCAACCATTTGTGGATCGTTAGTTTGTGAAGGATTGGGTTTTTTATACAAAGCGTATCAATGTCATACACGGAGGAGGTTGCGTTTGCAACCAAGGAAGTGGTAGATAGTAATGGTAATAATCTCTTTAAGAGGAGATTCGCAGTCGGTAGGGAGTTAAAAGTTCAAACCAAAACATTGCCTGAACTTGTAGCACTGTATCAACAGATTACTTTATCTTTTCATCAAAACGGGAAGGCCTTTTTGGTTACGTTCAATTTCTGGAAATGATCCACGATCGTTTCCAGAAATTGAACGTACAGTTGCCTAACTTTAATGTGGTTCGCGACTAGATAATCTTTACGAAGTTCGCAAATTCTTTCAGTTTAGGATGAGCCGCATCTAAATCCGTTACCAGGTAGGTGACGTCACGAAGAGGGGCGACACGCATTTTTTGGTTGGAGTTTAGCTTCTCGGTGATTGATAAGATCGCGAGAGTTTTCGAGCTTTTAATCATTGCGCGCTTAATTTGAACAACTTCCCAATCGGAGTCTGTGATCCCTTCATCTAACGAGAGGCTGTTTGTTCCAAGTAGGCACAGGTCAACGCGTAAGTCGGAGAGTTCATTTATAACCTGAGATCCGGTCACAATATTCGTGTTGCGTGATAGCTTGCCGCCAATAAGGATAACGTCTATATTTTCTTTTTCTGCTAGCTCGAGAGCCACGAGGGGGCTAATGGTGAAAAAGGTGCACTGAATATCGCTCGGTACCAGTCGGGCAAGTTCAATCATGGTCGTTCCGCCACCGACGAGTACGGTCATGCCTGTTTGAATCAACGACATCGCCTTTTTGGCAATTTCTTTTTTGGATTCTTTGGCGTATACGTTTCCTTCTTGAAAAGGAAATTGGAATGATTTGGAAAGCGCTCCACCGTACACCTTTAATACTTGACCATTTTCTGCAAGTTCATTTAGATCGCGGCGTATCGTATCTTCGGAAACATTTAGCTGTACGCTAAGGTCCGAAGACAACACTTTGTTGTGTAAGTTTATCTGGTGAATGATATAGGCTTGTCTTTCTTCCTTTAACATAAGTCTAGTGATTAGTAGATTATAATTCTTATTTAATTGGAGTCTTCTTCGTCCCCTTTTAGCTCTTGCTTTGTTACTCGTGCTTTAAAACGCGGTTTGAATCCCGCTGGCTTACTAGCTATTGGTGTTTCTGTCGGTTCTTCAGGAATCTCCGACACTTCTTTTGTTTCCATGTCTGGCTCCGTTGCTGGCTTTGTTACGCGTGCTTTAAAACGTGGTTTGAACCCGGCTGGTTTACTAGCTGGGGGTTGTCCTGTCGGTTCTTCAGGAACCTCCGACACTTCTTTTGTTTCCTTGTCTGGCTCCGCTGCTGGCTTTGTTACGCCCGCTTTAAAGCGTGGTTTGAACCCGGCTGGTTTACTAACTGGGGGTTGTTCTGTCGGTTCTTCAGGAACCTCCGACACTTCTTTTGTTTCCTTATCTGGCTCCGCTGCTGGCTTTGTTAATCCTGCTTTAAAACGTGGCTTGAACCCGGTAGGCCTGCTGGAAGTTGGTAACTCAGCAGCTTGTTCCGGAACTTCGGGCACCTCCTTTGTCTCTTTGCCCGGCTGTTCCAATGCAGGTTTAGTTGTTCCCGGCTTGAAGCGTGGCTTAAATCCAGCGGGTTTGCTTTCGGCTGCTTCAGCTGCTAGGGACTGTTCTGTCGGACCGGCCGCAGCTGTAGCTTTAGAGCGGGACTTGAAACGCGCTGGTGCAGGACTCGTTTCTTTTGCATCTGGGCTCTGTACGGTTGGTGCTTCGGTTTTTACCGCTGTTTTTACTGCTGGTGCAATGTTCAGGTGGTATTTTTTTCGAAGTGAATTGAACCAAAACTTCTTGGTATGGTCAAAACTTTTTTCTCCCATTTGGGCATAGTGATTCCTAAACTCTTCGTAAAGAGGTCGGTCGGCTTTTTGGAGCAAAGAAAGGTCTATTTTCTTTTTATTAAAAAATTCTTCGAACGTTTGCATTATAGGCTATAAATTTAGGAAATATAACTAATAACCGCATGACTTTATTGCCAAAGAATCGCGCGCATTTTTTTTTAAGGAATTTGGCCTGTGTGTATTTGCTTTGTGGGACTAGGAAGTATGGGGTTTGGTTTTGATGCGCGGCTAAGAGTGAGCCAATGGTTTAGTGGGATTCGTATCAATGCAAAAAAGAGCAGGCGAATGCTATTTCGCCCGCCCCGTAGTATATTTTAATCCATGTTATGGTAGACCGCTTGAATATCGTCATCTTCTTCGAGCTTATCGATCATCTTGAGCACGTCGGCTACTTGGTCCTCAGGTAGCGAACTATGCGACAAGGCGATGCGTTCTAGTTTTGCTTCTTTCACTTCGATGCCTTTTTCTTCCATAAGGCTTTGCATATTTCCAAAATCTTCGAAGGATGTTTGTAACACAACTACGTCGTTACCCTCTTCGTCAGCCTCTACGTATAGTTCTTCCAGACCTCCGTCGATTAATTCGAGTTCTAACTCTTCGATATCCGTGTCATCGTCGGCTAAAAAGCGAAATATTGATTTACGCTGGAAAATAAAGTCTAATGATCCGGTTTTACCTAACGATCCACCCGCCTTGGTGAAGTAACTACGAATGTTTGCGACGGTGCGGTTGGTGTTATCTGTTGCTGTTTCTATTAAAACCGGTACGCCATGAGGTCCGTAGCCTTCGTAAACATATTCCTCGTATCCTTTAGCATCTTTCTCTGAAGCGCGTTTGATCGCCGCCTCTACGCGGTCCTTAGGCATGTTTACCGCCTTTGCGTTTTGCATCGCCGTGCGTAGGCGAGAGTTGTTTTCTGGGTGAGGTCCGTTTTCTTTAACCGCTATGGCGATTTCTTTTCCTAAACGTGTAAACTGCACGGCCATTTTAGCCCAGCGTTTAAATTTTCTTTCTTTCCTAAATTCAAAGGCTCTACCCATTTTCGTTTGTTTTATTTTAGATTCTCAATCATGTCTTTCGTCATGGCCTGTAAATCAAACGTCGGTTTCCAGTTCCAGTCTTCTTGCGCGACGGTATCTTCGATGCTTGCCGGCCAGGAGTCTGCTATCGCTTGACGAGGATCATTTTCAACGTAAGACATCTCAAAATTAGGAAGAATTTTTGTAATTTCTTCTGCAATCTCCGCCGGTGTGAAGGAGATTCCGCCTAGGTTGTAGCTCGAACGTACTGTTAGCTGCTCTTGCGCGGCATCCATTAAAGCTATAGTTCCAGCGACGGCGTCTTCCATATAGAGCATGGGTAGAGCTGTGTCCGCAGAAAGGAAGCAGCTGTATTTTCCAGATTTTAAAGCCTCAAAGAAAATATCCACAGCGTAGTCTGTTGTTCCACCTCCTGGGGCTGTTTTCCAAGATATGATACCTGGATAACGAAGGCTACGGATATCTAGGCCATATTTTTTATGGTAGTATTCGCAAAGGCGCTCGCCGGCAAGTTTGGATATACCGTAAATACTATTGGGGTCCATGATACAGTATTGTGGGGTGTTCTGTTTTGGCGAGTGCGGGCCGAACACCGCAATAGAACTGGGCCAGAATATCTTTTTGATGCCGAGCTCCAAAGCAAGATCTAAGACATTTAGCAGACCGTTCATATTGAGGTCCCACGCTTTCATCGGATACTGCTCACCAGTTGCAGAAAGCATCGCTGCTAATAGGTATACCTGTGTAGGTTTATATTTTTCAAATAGCGCTTTTAAGGCCGGCTTATCTAAAACATTGATAATTTCGAAAATCTCACCTTCCTTCGGGCTCCTTGGTTCGCGAAGGTCGGAGGTAATAACGTTTTCACTGCCAAATTTCTGGCGAAGGGCAACAGCTAGTTCGGTACCGATCTGACCGTTTGCGCCAATCATAATTATACACTCTTTCATCGCCTCAAATATAGCTCATTTTTTACCTTTTTGTCAAGTCTTGGTGGGTGAGAAGGTATGAGTAAAGGGGCTGTTTTTCATGCAATAGCGCCTGTTTTTGACGCGCGCAATCGATGCCGGAAATGTCCTTTTTTCTCATCGTTTTTCTGCGGGAAATAACAACGTGGTGGTGCTGTTTTTTATCGAGGAAGGCCTTTATAGCTTTATTCAATCGGTTGACTATTGGTAAGCACCGAAGAAAGCCACGCTTCTTGTGGGCGAAATTATAGTGAAGATAGTAGAAATTGAGGTGCTAATTTGCGTGATAAAAATGCGGTTATGACGAAGAAAATTTGGTCAGAAAAAAAATGTATTTTTTTTTTCGCAGAAGGCTTTTTGGAACAAATTATAGTGGAAAATTAATGTTTTCCTCCCATTTTTGCTGTTTATATTAGTGAATTTTGCCGCACTAGGCGTTTATTTTTGTTGCGTTGGGGCATATAATTTATGCGCTCGGGCATATGTAACGTTCGACAATTATCGTTATTGACTGCCCAAATGAGCGGCTGAATGTTGTTGTGTCCGTATTATATTTTCTCGCGGGAGTCTTTTGGCGAATTCAGGTTAATATCTGCCGCGGCGTCGGATAGCCCTGAAGGCCTGAGTGTCGCTCGTATTATGAATGTGTGAATGAATATTGCCGATTATTGATTATTTGTTATTAATATACGTAGTTTTTAGATTAATTTTTATATTATCTACTTAGTTGGTGGATTGTTTTTTGCTCCCGTGTCATATAATGTTCGGTTTATTTTGTATGTTTGGCTCTTTAGGATTTAAGTCGTTAAGTTTTAAAATCATTTTATATAACATATTAACAAATTAGCTATGAAAGTTGCAGTAGTAGGCGCAACAGGCCTTGTAGGGTCAGAAATCTTGACCGTATTAGCGGAACGTAATTTCCCCGTAACAGAATTAATTCCCGTTGCTTCCGAAAGAAGTAAGGGTAAGGAAATCGAGTTCAAGGGTAAAAAGTATAAGGTTGTAACGCCAAATGAAGCTATTGCACTTAAACCGCAAGTCGCCCTATTTTCTGCTGGCGGTGAAACCTCTACGGAGTTTGCTCCGTTATTTGCCCAGGCCGGAATTACTGTTGTAGACAACTCTTCGGCGTGGCGCATGGACCCGTCTAAGAAGCTCATTGTTCCAGAAGTGAACGGTCTGGAACTCTCGTCCGAGGATAAGATCATTGCCAACCCGAACTGTTCGACTATTCAGATGGTTGTTGTTTTAAAGCCGCTGCATGATAAATATAAAATTAAGCGTGTGGTTGTTTCTACCTATCAGTCTGTAACCGGAACAGGCGTGAAGGCGGTAACGCAGCTTATGGATGAGCGTGCCGGTAAGCAGGGAGAGAAAGCATACCCTTATGAAATCGATCTTAATGTCATTCCGCATATTGACGTATTCCAGGATAATGGATACACGAAAGAGGAAATGAAGATGATTCTAGAGACCAACAAGATTTTGGGTGATGATTCTATTCGCGTGACTGCAACTACCGTGCGTATTCCCGTGATGGGCGGACATTCGGAAGCTGTGAATATCGAGTTTGAGAATGATTTCGATTTAAATGAGGTGCGCGCTATATTAGCGGAGCAGGAAGGTGTCATCGTTGTTGACGATCCGGCAAATCTAAAATACCCGATGCCTAAAGATGCGCACGGGAAGGACGAGGTGCTGGTAGGACGGATTCGCCGCGATGAATCACAAGATAAAACATTAAATCTATGGGTAGTAGCAGACAACCTTCGTAAGGGCGCTGCAACCAACGCTGTCCAAATTGCGGAGCTTTTAAATAAAAAGGGGCTTTTATAAGTTTGACTAACTACCATCAGAATTAGGGGCGTCCGTCCTTGTATTTTGTGTATATAGAGAGCAGGATTCTTTGAGAGTTCTGCTTTTCTTTTTAAGGTTTTGCTCACTTGCGTATGAGCGGAAACGCTCGAAATTGGAAGCCAGCCGGTTATTTCCGACCTGGGGCAAGGCGCGTTCGAGCGACAATGCCATCAAAACAAAGGGGCGATCCCTGATTTTGGATCGCCCCTTTGGAAACCTATATTTTTGTCTGCTTACTATTCAGGACGGAAAGCAAACGTGCTATCGAAGATCATTGAAGAGTTCACACCAGTCGTGATGTAACCTACTCCGTTAAGCGCAAAACCAACACCTTTTTCACGTGCGTCTGTTGAAAGCGGATCGCGTTCGTCATTCCATGTGTCCGATGCTGGATCGTATTCGAATACAGAGCTTGAAATTGCTGATCCTGATCTTCCGCTCACGACATAACCTTTGTTTCCTAATACGAATGTTGCTGCGTTGTATTTTCTAGCGTCATACGTATAGCTGTCGTCGTCGCGATCTAGATCGGCTAATGTTCTCCATTCTGTTCCATCAAAAGAGTAGAAATCCTCTGGAAGTGATGAGCTGTTCGAGTAACCACCACCGACATAAGCTTTACCGTCGATTATGAATGAAAAAGCGAATGCTTTTTTGTATTTAAAAGGTACATTAATTTCTGTCCATGTGTCAGAGCTTGGGTCGTAACGGTAAAAGTCACTAAACTTAGCGTCTGTTTTTGTGGAACCAAGACCTACATATCCGTAACCGCCTACAGCAAATGCTACCGCGCCGTAGCGTGCATTACCTGGGAAGTCAGCAATCTTTGTCCACTGTTTTGATGAAGCGTTATATTTGTAAAAATCTTGAAGATCCTCTGTTCCAGTTGAGCCTGTTCCCACGAATCCATTTCCGTCGATCGCAAAGCCGACAGCCATTTGGCGTGCCGCGCCTGGAAAGTCTGGAATGTCAGCCCATGTTTCTCCATCAAATGCAGCACCATCGTTTACTACACCTACATTCTTTACATATCCGCCGATGACGTAGCCTTTATCATCGAGTGTGAAGCCAGCAGCCCCATTTCTAGGATCATTCTTGTATACAATCGAACGAGTCCATTCTGTGCCTACTTGCGTTTCTTCGTCATCGTCGTCTTTACTACATGAACTGAACGAGGTAAAAGCAATTGCGCTGACTAGGATTAACAATAGCCAATTCTTCTTATTCATAAGATTACTTAAATTTAGTGTACAATATATTCAATTTAATTTGTGGTTTACCATTTACTGTTGCCAGGAAAGTGGTATTAAAGCTATTCGAAAGCTCCGTCATATTGGTTGTTAGATATAGCGAACTTTCATCATAGGCACTGTTTGATTTTACATTCTTCAAGTACTGAATCAGGTTGAAGATAAACTTACCGTTGCTCCCGGTTTGCGTTCCAGGGATGTGCGGCACTTGTTGTATACTGCCAATATAAGGGTCTGTTAAATAAGAAACAGGCACACCCGTGAAATCGGCTACAAGCAGCGAGGCCGAAACGCTGTTGGGAAATATTTGATTCAATGAACGAGGCGCCGTTTCAACCACAAGCTCCGCTTTATTAATCGAAATATTCTCATCCCGCAGGAACTCTTTTAACGAAGGGAAAGACAATTTCGCTACAACCCCCGTTCCGGCTTGGATATAAGTTAACCCGCCGGTGGCCGAAGTAGCAATGCTGTTTTCTGGCGTAAGGCCCTTGAAGTCTGTTTGCGAGCGGTCGTACTCGACGTTGTTTGATGCAAAAGATTTATCGACAATAGACAGCGTTTTTGCGCCTGTTTTGCTCGTCCCGTCGGTTGCTATATAAGAGTAGCTTAGTTCTACGTTTACGGTATCGCTGAAACGCAGTACGGCCGTATTGTTCTCGTCAGGAATGAGCGCTAACCCTTTGAAGTAGTCGTAAAAGTTTTCATTGGAGACAACTTTTTGATCGCCCGCTTTTAAAAGGTCAAAAATCTCCTGACCCACATTCTTGTTTATTGGGATCTTCAAGGTGTCAAGGAGATTCATGTATGGCTGAAATGTCGCCGCGCCTATTTCTGCAGGCTCGTGAGCAAACTTTTGATCGGAGAAAAGTGACGGGCCGGTAACAAAGAAAGGTAACGCGTCGTTCTGAATTCCACCGGACAACGTTTTAAGTTCGATGTCTTCCGTTAATTTATAAACGCGAATTGTTTGTGCTTTTGTGGTATCGCCGTAAGTATATACGGGTTTTGACGCAGGTAAGCGTATATTTATAGAATCGAATACGGCAGCTTCTGGTATATCCTGGGCGAAGGAAATCAGACCTAAACGAAAATATGCGGATGATTTTACCGTTCCTAATGTATCTTGAGTCGCTTTACCGATTAGCAGCGTACCTGAGCCTGATGAAGGTAGATCGCCCATTTGTACGGTAGCCGTGCTCACCGAAAAAGAGTCTAGGAGCGCTACGTTAACATCACCTGTGGTGGAGTTGTCCAATACTACGCTCATATCTTTATCGCATGCACTGGCAAGAAAAAGGATTAAAAGTGGTACGGCAAAAAAGGTAATATTTCTCTTAAAAAGTTGATTCATATTCAATATTTGACAGGCAAAAGTAGTTAAATCGAACTGTTAATCAGTGTTATATTTTGTTAAAACTGGCTCGTTACTTATGCGATGCAAATCTACTAATTTAAATTTGTATTAATAATGTTAAAAAAGTATAAAATCCTGCTACTAATTGTAGCACTAACCGCCACTGGCATAGCACTTATTCTGGCCGTATGGCTCTACGGGAGCTATCGATCGGAACGAGAGCAATTGGTAGGTACGGCCGAACGTTCGCTGTTCAATGTGCTGCAGAACTACCACCAGAAGCAGTCCGAGGAACAGGCGAAAGCCGATACGTCGGATACAGATCATCGAAAAGGATGGCTACTTTCTTTTGTGTCGGGTGTCTATCCTTCTTTGGACCTGGAGCCTATGCGAAGGACGCTCGATAGTATACATTTGGAGAATCGGAAAAAGAATAGAATTCGTAACCGCAGGGGGCAAGGAAAGATCGCCAATGAGGTGCTACCACTGTATTTGCTGGAGAAAATCGATTTTAATGACACGGTACTCACTCAACTCGAAGAGCAGCTCGAGGCCACGCTCGTTACGGCCGGAATTACTATTAAGTTTGAGCTTTTTTCTCAGCAGATGAAAGGTGAAGAATGGCAGGCATACTTTCGGGCGAATCGTAAGGACGGCGCCATCCTCACCCGGCCAATCTTAGTTAATCCCGATAAGGATCAATTTTTATACGCTCGTTTCGACAAGCCCTGGGGGCAGGTTGTTCGACGATTGTGGGGACAGGCGCTTATTTCGCTGATACTGCTGAGCGCTTTGGTCGGTACTTTCGTGTATCTTTTTAAAACGATCCGCAAGCAGAATCAGCTCGCCGAGCAGCGTAAAGCCTTCGTTAATAATATGACCCACGAGCTTAAGACTCCCGTTTCGACGGTTATGGCCGCGGTTGAGGCAATACAGCGATTCGTCAATAGCGACGATAAAGCGCGCATGAATAAGTATTTGGACCTCTCCAAAGGAGAACTGGAACATCTTCATAATATGATTGAACGTGTGTTGCAGCTTGACGTGGATGAAAATAAAGGTATTCAACTGCTGCGTCAACCATTTGATCTGTTGACACTCGTACGTAATTGTGTTGATACGATAAAAGTAGGGACTAAAAAGACGGTCGATGTAACGCTAGAGCACGGGATGGATTCGCTGATCGTGCATGCAGATCAAGGGCACCTTAAAAATGTTGTCAACAATTTGCTGGATAACGCGATTAAATATTCGGCGGATCCGGTGGAGATCAAGGTGGGCATTTATGACAATGGTGATGAGGTAGAAATCAAGGTCCAAGATTTTGGTAAAGGCATTGCCAAAGCCCATATAAGTCTGATTTTTGATATGTTTTTCCGGGTCCCTGAAGGTAATCTGCATGAGGTGAAAGGTTTTGGATTAGGTCTAGCTTATGTGCGTCAGGTCACCCTTCAGCACGGCGGCAAGGTAAGCGTGAGCAGTGAGCTGGGTAAAGGGAGTATTTTTGTGGTGAGTATCCCTAAAATGGCCAACGGATGATAGACGTATTATATGTAGAAGACGAGCTGAGCTTGGCACTAATCGTAGCCGACAGTTTAGAGACACATGGCTTTAAAGTACGGCATAAAGAAAATGGGCAAGACGCTTTAGCTGCCTTCAAGCGGCAGAAGCCTGATATTGTGGTGCTCGATGTGATGATGCCCCTGATGGATGGGTTTACCCTGGCGGCGGAGATCCGTCGGTACGACACACGGATACCGATTCTGTTTTTGACAGCGATGACCCAAAGTGAGGATGTTGTCAAAGGGTTTCATTTGGGGGGAAATGACTATGTGCGAAAACCTTTTAAGATTGAGGAATTAATTGTGCGCATCGATGCGCTTACCAAGAAGACCCCTGCATCCCAGCAACCTCGATTTATGGAGGTTGGGCGCTATCAGCTGGATACCTTAAAATCGACGCTATCCTTTGAAGGAAGTCAAGAAAAATTATCTTTTCGGGAATCGCAACTGCTCTTGACGCTTATTAAGCATATCGATGAAGTGGTTCCACGGGAAGATATTATCAGGGCGTATTGGAGTGACGAGACCTATTTCACGGGTAGGAGTTTAGATGTATTTATCAGCCGGATTCGCAAGTATTTGTCGGGTGATGAGCGCATTAAAGTAACTAATATTCGAGGGATCGGTTATATGCTCACGGTCGACTCACATTAAATATTCGAACAAAAATAACGTATAATGAATAGATTGTTTAAAACCACTTTGTTGATCGCACTGCTGTCGTTCCCGTTCTCATTTCTGTTGGCTCAGCAAAAAGAGATGATGATTCGGATTGCAGAAATTGAAGTCTTCCCCGGGTATATTGAGGAATATAACGCATTACTGCGAGAAGAGGCCGAGGCGTCTGTTCGTCTGGAGCGGGGGGTGTTCGCTATTTTTCCAATGCGTCTGCAGGATAATCCTGCTCTGCTGCGAATTGTGGAGATATACGCCAACCAGGAGGCCTACCAGTTACATTTAAAAACAGCTCATTTTTTAAAGTATAAAAAAGGGACGCTGAAGATGGTCAAAAACCTTAAGTTGTTGGATATGCAGGCAATAGATTCCGAATCGATGTCTCGGATTTTTCAAAAAATAGGCAAATAAGCCCCATTCTATCTAGATAAACGCAAAAATGTATTCGCTCGGCAAAACATCTACAGGGAGCATAACGTTAGTATGAGTATGCTGCGGCTTATGCCGCGTTGAAATTAGTTATTCAATAAGTTTTTTATGAAGGTTTTAATAATTGTTGATATTCAAAATGATTTCTTGCCGGGCGGCGCATTAGCTGTTCCTGGGGGCGATCAGGTAATTCCATATATTAACGGCATTCAGGGAGATTATGATCTCGTGGTGGCCACCCAGGACTGGCACCCGAGTGATCATTTTAGCTTTATCTCTGGACATCCTGGACGCGAAGTTTTTGACGTGCTGAATCTTGAGGGTGGTCAAACGCAGATACTGTGGCCTGATCACTGCGTGCAGGGGAGCCTGGGAGCGCAGCTACCGGGCAGTTTAGCGCAGGAGGCTATTCATGCAATTTTTCGTAAAGGAGTGAACAAAGAGATTGACAGCTATTCGGGTTTCTTTGATAACAGGCGCCAAGCCTCCACTGGCCTTGGCGGGTATCTGACGGAAAAGGGTGCCACCCAAGTCGACGTATGCGGACTGGCGGCTGATTACTGTGTTTTCTTTACAGCGATGGATGCGCTTGAACAGGGCTTTAAAACGCGGATTCTGCTCGAGGGAACACGGGCAATCGATGATCAGGATTTTGTCCAAAAGCAAAAGCAGTTCCTGAGCGCTGGTGGCGCTTTAAGCTAAGACGCGAATGAAGTACCGTTTTACGACGGCGCTCGTTAATCCTGCGGTTTATCTGCCTGTGCGCCGGCCCCGCGCACCGTCTCGTGAACGGCCACCCCCGAAGCTGCGCAAGTCATAGCGGAAGGACAGCATGAAGTAACGCGTAAGCGTATTTGATGTCACATCAGTGATAGCAATATCGGTTACTTGGCGGTTAATATTCTGCGCCTGATTGAAGATATCAAACCCTTTAATTTCGATGCGCGCATTTTTTCGTTTTAAGATCTTGACGCCAATTGAAGCGTTCCACAACGTTGTCGTGGTCGAAGGGCCATCGAGTACCCCACTATTATAAATGTACAGCAGGTCGGAGTTAAAAACCATGCGTCCTAAAAATTCGTAAGCAAGTGTGTGCCCCAGTGTCTGCGAATAAATATTATAGGTTGAGGTCTCGGCAATCGGGTTTTTGGTGAAGGTCATATTGATCCTATAATTAATTCCCGACACGAAATTCCTATTGATGTTCGTGTATACAGACACACGTTGATTGAATCCATAGTTGTACCCATTAAGAAACTCTTGGTTTAACATCCCGAAATTTGAGCGGTAAAATAGGTTATTGCTTAGGTTTAGGTTCAGTTTCCATTTTTTGATGGGCAGACCGACACTATTATTCCAGCGCACGGACCACGCACCGTCGACGTTGATAGGTACGATGTACTGGCCCCCAGCCCCGAGCACAACGTCATCAAACAAGGTCACTGCTGTGTCGGTTAATAGCACCGAGTTTATTATTTTGTCATTGGTATAATCCAGGTTGAAGCTCGAATTGAAGTTTTGCCCCGTTGTGCGCTTGACGTCCCGATATTGCAGGCGCACGCTGTGGTTGTACTCTTGGTTCAGGTTCGGATTTCCGTTGGTAATGCGCAGCTCATTCTGGTTGTTTATATAGTCCTGCAGCTGGTCGATACTTGGTGTCCGTGTTGCCGTGTTGTAGTTTAGCTCCAGTCGCCGTTCTTTGTTAAAGTTGTAGGTCATTGTCAGTTCCGGCTGGAAGCTGCCGAAGTCCGCTTTGGTTGTTAGGTCGATCGGGAACATACGGTCGTTGTTCCGCACGCCGTGCTGGTAGTTTAAACCGACCTGTATTCGCAGGGAATCGCGTTTGTTGAATGAATAGGAAAGTCCGGCTTGGTGGTAGATATAGTCATTTCGAAATTCGTTGGATAGTCGGTCACGTAGCTCGCCGAGCTGTCCACTTTCTGCGAGCCATTCGAAGGTTTTGCGATCCGAATAGTTTTGCGTGGTGCGCAGGCTATAGTTTGCTTGCAGGCGGCTTAAGCGCGAGAGGCTTTCGGTTAATGATAACCTACCGTTGTAGCCTGTGCCGTAGCCGTCGGCCACGCTGCGATTGTTGTTGGTGTCGATGCGCGATAGAAGCGCATCTTCGTAATACTCGGTGAGTGCTAGGTTCTCCCCGAGCGCGTCGTTGGAACTTTTATTCCCTGAAAGGGCGAGCGATGCGGTACGGCCGGGTTTCTTGAAACGATACATGTAGGTCAGCTCGCCACCAAAATTGATATTTTTATTCTCGTTGTCATTAAGGCGAACCGAGGAGTTTAAAAGATCGCTTGAATTGATAAATGTGGTACTGGAGGAGCTACTTCGGTTGCTGGACTTGCTGTATGAGAATCGCGGGCGGAAGTCTAAGCGCTGTGTGGTGTCTATTTTCCACCTTACGCGAGCATTCGCTTTATGTTCCGTTTGTTCGTTGGTGCTGCTTGAAATACGCTCTTGTAACTGATTTTGGCGATTCCCTAAGATATACTCGGTGCGGGAGTCGGTATGCACATCGGTGCCGCTCGAGCGGAAATTATAATCCGCACTGATGTCCATGTTGTCATCGAGAACGGTATTGTTGTAGTTGATGGCTCCGGCATAGGTGTCCGATAGCCCGCGTTCGGTGTTGCTATTGCCGCGCCGGCGACCACCGCGCCCTTGTTCTGCGAAGTTCGTTTCATTCACATTGTTTGCCAGTACGTTTATGGCAATTTTGTTATCCCCCTCAAAGCGGTTTATAGAGCCGTTAATAGCGTATTTGTCGTCCGCATCATAGCCGGCATATCCTTTACCGAAGGTGCCTTTTCGTTTATCGGGCTTAGTGACAATGTTAATGACCTTGCTCCGCTGGCCATCGTCAAAGCCGGAGAATTTCGCTTGTTCGGATTTATCGTCGATGAGCTGGATCTTTGCTATTATCTCGGCGGGCAGGGTTTTTAGTGCAATACGGGGATCAGAGCTGAAGAACTCTTTGCCATCAACAATAATTTTCGTGACATTCTCGCCGTGTGCTTTAATGTTCCCCTCCTCATCGATCTCTACGCCAGGAATTTGGGCTACGAGCTCATCAGCGTCAGCGAGCTCACGCGTGGAGAATTTGGTGGCGTCATATTCCGTCGTGTCGCCCCGGATTGCTACGGCTGGCGTCGCGGTTATCTCGATCTCTTCGAGGGCTATTTCTGAGGGTTCTAAGGATAGTGTGGTCTTCAGGTCCGCTTCGGATAGCTGTACTACCTGTATGCGGGAATGGTACCCCAGTAAGGTCGCGCGAACTTTATAGGTTCCCGAAGGGATATTTGCAAATATGAATTCACCGGCCCGATTAGCCGTACCCGCCCGGATGACGGAGTCTTTGGCGGCAAGCAGCTGTACGGTAGCACCAGCAAGAAGACTCGAAGTTACCTTATCTTGCACCTTCCCTTCAATCGACTTCTGGCTATATGCAAGTGTGGTGAGCATACATAAAAAGACGACAATAAGGTATCTACTATTTTTTGCTGGTAACTGTTTAAACATTGCTTAGGCCCTAATTCAATTCAAAGATAAGCCGCTGTGGGGTATTTCCACCTTTGTGACAGAAATTTTGCAAAGCCGTTATTTTGCGGAAAAATGTATCTTTGTGCAAATAAGTTTTTTATAGATGAAGGAAACGACGATAAGCCGTAAAGAAAAGATAATGAAGGTTGCGCTTTCATTATTTGCTAATAAGGGCTATGTAGATACGTCGACAAAAGAAATATCGATTGAAGCGGGTGTTTCCGAGGCGCTTATATTTAAGCATTTTGGTAATAAAGATTCGCTTTTAGCCCATATTATAAAGTCCGGTTACCGGCGCGTGCTCTCTCATCATCGCGGGATGATGGTGTATAAAGAGCCCAAAGATTTTTTGCGCAACATGATCTTTTTACCAAGTAAATTGGTAGCTGAAGAACCCCTATTTTGGAAATTGCAGGAACGCCTTTGGCATAATAGCTTCTCCAAGCAGCAGCACGAACAATTTATGAAACCGGTGCAACCGATCTTGGTGAATGCATTTTCGGAGCTCGGTTATGAGAGCCCGGCGCTGGAAACACAGTTCCTATTACTTATCATTGATATGTTGTGGAAACGCGAAGCCAATGGTGACGTTGTTAATGGATTGGATTTAGCGCTGTTGCTCGAGCGGAAGTACGACTTGGCTTAGGTGCGACATCTTGCGTGTTTTGTATCAAACATGCAATAATTTTGATGTTTGTCTTTTTTTTCCGTACTTCGAATATTAGAATACAACTGAAATATGATTAAAAAACTCTTGTCCGTCGCGTTATTATTTGTGACTATATCTACGGTTACAGCGCAAAGAAAGCTAGATTTCGTGTCTTTTATTAACAATCAACACGCTTGGGTGGACTCTGTTTATAAAGCATTGACCCCTAAAGAGCGCATTGCGCAATTGTTTCTGGTTCGTGCGCATACTAACTTAGGACAAGCCTATATCGACTCGGTAGGGAAGGTTATCGAAAAGGAGCAGCTTGGAGGACTGGTAGTCTTTCAAGGCGGGCCGGTACGGCATGCGGATATGTTTAACAACTACCAAAAAAAAGCAAAAGTACCGCTGCTAATCACCTTCGATGGAGAGTGGGGATTGGGTATGCGCCTTCCAGATTCTACCGTTTCTTTCCCATATCAGATGACCCTAGGCGCGGTTCAAAGCGGTCAGCTTATTTATGACATGGGCCGCCAGGTTGCAAAGGATTTTTTGCGCATGGGTATGCACTTCAACTTTGCACCAGTTGTCGATATTAATAACAACCCGAAAAATCCCGTTATCAATTTCCGTTCTTTTGGTGACGACAAGTATAACGTAACCCTGAAAGCGAAAGCTTATATGGACGGTATGGTTTCCGGGGGTATTATCGCTTCGTTGAAACATTTTCCCGGTCATGGGGACACCGACGTGGATTCCCATTACGACCTTCCGCAGCTAAACTTTACCCGCGAGCGGTTAGATACCCTAGAGATGTATCCTTTTCGCGAGCTTATCAAAGAGGGCGCTCCAGCAGTGATGGTTGCTCATATGCATATTCCTGCCTTAGATAATACGCCTAATATTCCTTCCTCAATTTCAAAAAAGGTGGTCACCAACCTACTTCAAAAGGAGCTTGGCTTTAGTGGCCTTACGGTGACCGATGCGATGGATATGAAAGGGGTGAAGAAATTCTTTCCTAATGGCGAGGCCGATGTGATGGCTATCGAGGCCGGTGTGGACTTGCTGGAAGTATCAGAGAACAGTGGGCGTGCTATTGCGCTAATTGAAAAGGCAGTCGTTTCCGGACGAATTAAACAATCGGATATCGACAAGCGCGTTAAAAAGGTGCTTGCCGCGAAATATTGGTTGGGGTTAAATAACTATAGACCGGTAAACACGGCGGGGCTAATCAAAGATTTAAACAGTCCATCATCGCAATCGCTTGTGCAGCGCTTGGCCGACGCTGCCGTCACGGTGCTTAAATCAGATAAAAAAATAAAGTCCTTTGACAAGCGCGAGCAAACGGCCGTTGTCGCGGTAGGCGTTCCTGCAGCACAAGACTTTGAAAAAGGGCTTTCCAAGCAGCTTAGCGAATACAAAGTGTTCGTGATTACCGGAAAAGAATCCGAGGATGAGTTGAAAGATCTGCTGAAGGAAATCCGCGATCATCGTCAGATCGTTATGGCCGTGCACGACAACCGTGCCCGTCCACGTAGTACTTCTGATTTGGGCGAGGATACCCGCGCGTTCGTCAGCAAGCTTGCTGGACGTAGAACAATTTCAGTATTGTTTACCAATGCCTACGCATTGGACGACCTGTCGGTTGATCGCAGTAGCGCCATTGTTATGGCCTATCAAAACGATAGTTTTATGCAGAAAGCTGCCATTAAGGTTGTTTTGGGCCAAATTCACGCCCAAGGTAAACTGCCGGTGAATATTAACAAGCGTTTCGAAAACGGCGACGGTTTTTAAAAAGGCAAGTTTTAGCGTTCCCTAAGTACTGCTGGGAGAGTAGACCACTATGCATTCGGAAGTTTTCGGAAAAGTATAGTGGTCTATTTTTTTTGTGCGTCCGTAGAACGCTGGCACCTATAATTATTTTGATGAAGATTCTACATATTGCAGTTTAAACGATACTTTTGTAGTGTACAGTAATGCAATATGGTAAAGGAACAAATCTCTGTTTTTGACATGTTTAAGATAGGTATCGGACCTTCAAGTTCGCATACCTTGGGGCCCTGGCGTGCTGCCCAGCGGTTTGTTGAGTCACTCCGCACGAGAAACGTACTCGATAAAGTAACGGGCGTAAATATTCTGTTGTACGGATCGCTTGCCAAGACGGGCGTGGGACATGGGACAGATATAGCGGTGCTGCTTGGATTGAGCGGATGCGATCCGGTTACCTTTGATGTGGATCAAGTAACACCTCGGGTGCAGCATATTAAAGATAGCGGGCAGTTGATGCTTAGCGGCAACTACAAGATTGATTTTTCGTATAGCCAAGATCTCATGTTTTTATATCAGCAGAGCCTGCCTTTTCATCCAAATGGGATGAGCCTACAAGCTTTCTTAGCTGATGGGACGGCGGTGTCGGAAACCTATTTCTCGATTGGCGGTGGGTTTGTGGTCCAGGAGAATGATACTGAAAGTGTGCTCAGCGAGGTCGATTTGCCATTTCCGGTGGATACTGCCCAAGAGCTTATGGTTTGGTGCATGCGCACGGGATTGAAAATTTCGGAATTGGTCTTGGAAAATGAGCTCGTGTGGCGTAAAGAGGAGCAGACCAAGGCTGGCATTATGGAGATTTTTAAGGTCCTGTGCGAGTGTATTTATAAAGGTTGCCATACGCCAGGAGTGCTTCCGGGGGGATTGAATGTGGAGCGCCGCGCAAGCAAGATCAACAATCGCCTTTTAAAGGGACGCAGCTACCATGATTTCGACTCTTGGCTGGAGGCTATCCGCGCAGGCGGGAACGATTTTAATTATATATTGGACTGGGTGAGTTGCTTTGCGCTCTCGGTGAACGAGGAAAATGCTTCCTTTGGCCGGGTGGTGACTGCGCCAACGAACGGTGCTTCGGGAGTTATTCCCGCTGTTTTGCAGTACTATATTACTTTTCATAATGCCTACCAGGAGGAAAAAATCATTCAGTTTATCACGGCCGCCTCGGAGATCGGGTCGATCTTCAAAAAAGGAGCCACTATATCGGCGGCCATGGGCGGCTGTCAGGCTGAAATAGGCGTGTCCTCGGCGATGGCCGCGGCGGCGTTAACGGAATGCTTGGGAGGCTCGCAGCGGCAAGCATTGATGGCGGCAGAAATAGCGATGGAGCATCACTTAGGACTGACTTGCGACCCAATTGGTGGCCTCGTGCAAGTGCCCTGTATCGAGCGTAACACGATGGGCGCTGTAAAGGCTATCACAGCGGCACAACTGGCGTTGGGATCCAACCCAGACAAAGCGCGAGTGAGTTTAGACGCCGTGGTGAGCACGATGTGGGAGACGGCGCAAGATATGAATGTAAAATATAAAGAAACGGCGGACGGCGGGCTAGCGATCAAGGTGCCGCTAAGTTTACCTGAATGTTAATATGAAATACGCAGCGATCGCTTCGGGGAGTAACGGTAATTGTTATTATATCAGTAATGGGGATGACGCTGTTCTAGTCGATATAGGAATCAATACGAAACATGTGTTGCTCCGTATGGGTAATTTGGGTATCGATCCGTGTTCCATAAAAGCAATATTTATCACCCATGAGCATACGGATCATATTAGGGGACTCTCCGTGTTTTGTAAACGTTTCCAAATACCGATTTATATAACCGCAGGATCCTATCGCGGAACGCGGCTTCATTTACCGGAACATTTGGTGAATATCATTACGCCCGATCAGCTTGTAGAAGTGGGGAGCCTTCGTATTCAAGGAATTCCTAAGACGCACGATGCGCACGAACCGTGTAGCTTTATGGTCAGTTCCGGCGGGATAAACATTGCGGTATTAACGGACCTAGGCTGTGTCTGTGAAAATGTAAAACAGGCTATTGCCGATGCGGACATATTGATGTTAGAGTCCAATTATGATGAAGACCTGCTGATGAATGGACGTTATTCTTACTATTTGAAAAGTCGCATTTCCGGGGGCCTTGGGCATATATCCAACAAAGCAGCTTTAAAGGTATTTCTTGAGTGTCGTTCGGTAAAACTTAGACATCTTATCTTAACGCATCTATCAGGGGAAAATAATACAGTGGAAATTGTAGAACGCACTTTCGCCGCCCATTGTGATGGATTCCGGTTATCTGTAGCGACGCGGTATAAGGAGACCGCGCTTTTCCATACCGAGGAAGTTGTTTATACATCAGGGATAACACGCAGTTCGGAATCGGTTTCCATGAATTCCGGCACACAGGCTGAGATTCTATTTCCGGAGGTTCGCGAGTGAGCGTATCAGCACACTAAAAAGATGCCGTGGGTGCTTTCTGCTCTGAGGCAAAATAGACGGCTCGTAAATCTTATGGTGATGGTTCGAGCTCATCATGGCCCACAATGTTCTATAAATTTCGTTATGTTTTTCGAATTTCTGTTGTGGTGCTGATGCTAGCCTAGCGTCTTCTATTATCTACTTGTTTTGCCTTGCTCAGGTAATTCGCACCCGATCGATCGTTAATACCCACTCGGTTTTCTTGCATGCGCGGCATGCTATTTCGCTAATTCCTGCATATAAATGTTCGACATTGCCACAATGCGCGCACGCGTAAAGACCAGCAATTTCAATCTCCTTCTTTTTTTTATTAAAATCATCGGGTAATATCGGAAGCCCCGGTTTAACTTCGGACTCGGAATAAAAATAGACACTCAATTCGCCAGTATCTTCTAGAATAACGTAACGGAGTTGACCTAAATGTTCAATGTGTTGCGTTCGAAGTACGCCGAAAAACTCATCTGCACCCAAATAATCACCTCCTATTTCATTTAAACACATTTTTCCCTCCCGCAACAAATATATAGGCTCACCTTCTAGGGCATCTTCCACCTTTTCACTTCGCGCGACTGCGATAACGATTACGCGATAGAGTATAACGACAATAGTTAACACAGCCAAAGCATGCGCCACACCCACGTCCTCGTAAAACATGGCGTCTCCTGCAGACGATCCCAGGGTGATAATCATGACCATTTCAAAGATCGATAACTGCTGCACTCCCCGTTTTCCTGATAAGCGCAATACTAATACGACTGCTAAAAACATCAGCGGTGTCCTGATGAGTATCTCGAGGAAGAAGCTGTAGGGATGATCGTTAAAAAATATTCTATGCCACTCGATTTCCATTGATGAAGGTTTAGGGGTAAAGAAAGCTAGAAAATACTTCAGCTCGCGTAAGTCCCTTTATGGTTCTGTATTGCGAGCTGAAGATTTAAAATCTTGCGTGCTAACATGTGGACGTTTCGTTTTATGTGCTACCGGTATACTGTCATATCGGTGTGCTTCAAACCCTTGTCCTTTACAAAGGCAGCAAGAAATAAATATTTACGTTATGCCCCGTTAACATTTGATTCTTTCATCGCTATTTGTGTCAACAGAACATCGGTTTCTTTTTCTTCCGCTAAGGTTGCAGAAAGTAGCTCCTCTGCTTGGGTATGCTCCATTAGTTTCGCATAGGTCACTAAACAGCCATAGCTCGCAATTTCGTAGTGTTCGACCTTTTGAGCTGCAGCAATTAACGCGGCATCTGCTGCCGGATCACTCTCGAAACTTTCTATGATTTCCTCCGCTTCTTTTAGCAGTCCTTCCATCGCCTTACATTTCTTACCTCGCGCTGCAAGCCCCAACGACTCGAAAGCTTGTTTTAGGCGGTCAATGTGACTCTCGGTCTGACCATAATGTGCTTGAAAAGCATTTTTCAACTTCTCACTTTTGGCGCTAGAAGATAGTTTTTTTAAACCTTTAAGTAACTGTCTCTCGGCGCCTAAGACATCTCGTAATTCGTCAATGAATAATTCATGTAAATGCGCGTTCGGCATGTCTTGTTGTGTTTGTTTATTAGTAGCCATAACTTGTCTTTCTTGTATACTTAATGAACGATGTACAGAAAGAAAGGTTTTATAAAAAGTTATTTTTTAACGGCAGGGAGAAAGTTAGTTCTGCTCAAGAGTTGGTTGATTTTAGGAATGAGTATGATCGACGATCGTAGCTAAGGACATGTTGTTCGATAAGCTCATTAGCTATACCAACGTTATGAATGAGGAAGAAATAAATACTCGTGGATCTATCGAAACAGCCGTTCGGTGGTCTTTATTGTCTTATTTGTAGTAACTCTATTTGCCCAGTCGTACACTGGTTGTAAAGTGCTCAACCAAGAGTTAGCGGATGGTGGATTGGGTTAAGCAGATATAGGAACATCCTCCATGAACGTGGTCCGCCCAGCGGCGTTTATGGAGGATGTGTTTTCGTATCGAGCGTCCGTTATGACGCGCACGCGCACTATCTCATTGGTTAGACAGCGATCTGCGATGTTAGCGGTTCTCGTTTCCAGTTTCTATGGTGCGCAATGGACCGAGCAATGTCCGCCGCAGACGCGTTAATAAATATGGCTTTGTCTGCAGGAAACTGCTTGGCGGCAGACATTTCGTGCAACATCGTGGCGTCCCCATCAAAAGCGATTGTCTTGCAGTGCTTAATCATTTCGTTAATGAACTTAAACACTTTTCCTTGATCCTTTAGGGCGGCAATGCTCTGTTCACCCCCAGGAATATAAAGAGCGTCAAACAGCACACTTTCGGTCGTCACTATAGAAGCGGTAACGGGGTGCTCCTGACCGGTATACGAGCGGACCGAGCCACCATGTGGCGCAATTAATTTTACGAAAGCATGCTCCGCTTCCCATGCTTCTTTCTTTTTCATTAAATCTTTTTGGCTGAAGCCATCGGCGAGCAAAACAGCGATTTGGCGGGTGGCAATAGTTTCGCTCTTAAGAAATGTTTGACTAAGCGCGAACGATTTATCGAGATAGTTTTTGGCCGGACCAGGCTGTTGGCTCTTCGGATCTGCGTCCGCTCCCACGTTACGGTTTATTGGTTCGTCAATGTCCGTCGGTATGGCCAGTCCAAGTCCTTCTGCAACTTGTTGTGCCAGCTCACCACTCATCTGATTCATCAGCCACAGCATCCGAAGTTTTATCGCTTCTGTGATGCATTTCCCGAGCTCAAATGTATATGCGTCGATCATGTGCTGCTGCTCCCATGGTTTCAAGCTGCGAAAGAACATTGCTGGTTGGGAAAAATGATCGCTGAAGCTTTCGGACCGTTCCCTTATTTTAGTGCCCTCAAGGCGCTCTGCGTGACTATCGAAGCCTCCTTCAGCAATTTTGGATAAGTAGGGGCATCCGCCACCCAAAGTGTTCGGAAAATAACTCGAGCGCCCTTTGTTGATGGTCATCCGCATCTGGGCGTCACGTTGGTTGTTTTCAACAGGGCTTAGCGGTCTATTAATCGGCAGCTCATGAAAATTTGGTGTTCCTAGGCGTGATAGCTGCGTGTCGGTATAAGAAAATAGCCTGCCTTGCAGTAAAGGATCGTTTGTGAAATCGATACCTGGAACTAGATGCCCAGGGTGGAAGGCAACTTGTTCGGTTTCGGCAAAGAAGTTCTCAGGGTTTCTGTTAAGGGTCATTTTTCCTATGCGTTTGACTGGGACAAGTTCTTCGGGGATGAGTTTTGTCGCATCTAGAAGGTCAAAATCAAATTTATGTTCGTCCGCTTCAGGAATAAGTTGAAGGCCAAGTTCCCAAGAGGGATACTGTCCTTTCTCAATCGAATCCCACAAATCTCGACGGTGGAAGTCAGGATCCGCTCCATTTATTTTAACAGCTTCGTCCCAAGTTACCGAATGAACACCTAGTTGGGGTTTCCAATGAAAGCGTGCAAAATGTACTTTCCCTTTGGAATTAATTAAGCGGAATGTATGAATTCCGAAACCTTCCATCATGCGTAAGCTTCGTGGAATCCCGCGATCACTCATTGCCCACATATGGTTGTGGAGACATTCGGTGGCTAGGGAAATGAAATCGTAAAATGTGTCGTGGGCAGACGCTGCTTGTGGGATTTCATTGTTGGGTTCTGGTTTTACCGAATGTACGAGGTCCGGAAAACTCATGGCATCTTGTATGAAAAATACAGGCGTATTATTACCCACTAAATCGAAAATACCTTCTTCAGTGTAAAATTTGACGGCGAATCCGCGTATATCCCGCGCCAGGTCACCAGAGCCCCTGCTGCCAGCTACCGTGGAGAAGCGGACGAAAACGGGGGTGGTGCGAGCGGTATCTGTCAATATTCCCGCCTTGGTGTACTTACTCATGTCTTCGTATAGTTCGAAATAGCCGTGAGCTGCGCTTCCTCTGGCGTGTACGATGCGTTCAGGAATACGCTCGTGGTCGAAATGCGTTATTTTTTCACGAAGAATAAAATCTTCTAATAGGGAGGGGCCCCGTGAGCCTGCTCGCAAAGAATTTGAATCATGACTTATTTTTAAACCTTGATCTGTCGTGGCGGCGCGGCCATCACTTTTGGCGTGATTGACAGCCAAGTCCTGAATTTTTTTAGATATTGGTTTCTTTTCCATCATTTTATGTTTAGTTGTGTGTTTATAGGTGTGGTAAGAACAAGGCAGCACGCTTAAAGTTTTTTTGGTGCCCGATTTCTATACTTTTTTGTGAGCGGCTTTATGTGATTTTTGTGTTAATAGAAAAACTATTTGCTAAGCTGGGGTATTCTATTAATAAAAAGCGTTATGGAAGAAGGAAATATACCAGAACAATATCGCGGCAAGCAGTTGGATATTCAAGAGGCAAGAGGTTTTGTTTCCCAACAGGAAGCGGAAAAAGCATTTTTACGCATCAGAATGATGCTGATGGATATTAACCGTTGGGATGAAGTCGCCGGCGTAGCCTCTGCACAGTTCATTCACACAAACTATATGGGGGAGGCGATCGAACAGACCCCCAGGGAGGGGGATTTCATAAAGATCGATATTCCTGGGCCTGGAACCATTAGTGGTGAGGGCTTTGACTGGGTACGTATTACCGAGATCGATGACCAGCCGCATGAAGGATTCTTTCAGCTTACTGTTCACCCCTGTTCCGCACCGATGAGTGAGGATCGATATCAGGCATCTCATTTCTTTAAGGATTTTGCGAGCTCTAGCTTTGTCGTGAAGAAGGATGGGCCAGACGTTCATGTATATTATTATGGGCGTAATGAAGAAGTCAACCTTGCGAGTGACAACGCCATTGATAACGTGCGTAACGGACTAGTGGGCATGGGCGCTAAAATAGGCTTCTCCTACCCGCAGTGGAAGGCTTTTTTATCTGGATTATTAGAAAAGTCTGAAAACCAGTTCGATTAGCATCTTGCGCGATCCGCGCTAACAGTATGTTTTTCATGCTCGTAGAAAATAAGCCAATCTCATTCTGCATTAAATTGAAACAAAAGCCAATCGTATCATCTCTGTCTCCGGTATGTCTAATTTGTTTCCTGCTTGTTAAACTCGGGCCGATCTCGCGTGCAGCATGGCTTCGTCCCGATGGGGAGGATCGTATACAGAAAAGAGAGGTCGCCAGCTGGGAAAGGAACGTTTAGATTGTCATTCGTGCATGGTGCATTTTCAGGGGTGTAAAAAAGCGAGATTCTTTTTTAACAATCAGACTGCTTTGACTCAAATGTGATTAGCGCGAAGATAATTTTTACCGGTAATATACTTATTGCATCCACACTTGTTAAAATCGGAATTGCTGGGGAAAGCGAAAATATTTCTCCTTTCGTTAACTCGCCTATTTACAGATTTTTGCCTTCACGGCGCTGATCTGTGCTTTTGAGACGCCATATGTCGTGGCTAGCTCTTGCCAGCGCTCGAGTGCACTTTTAGTTTGAACGATTATGTGGCGTACCTCTGAGCGCCTTATTCCGCTGTTTTCTCCTAGCTTGATTAAATCTTTTGTCTGCGGACTTTTACCTTCACCGGCGACCATGGTACTTTGTTCTCCGCCTGGTCCGCTCGAGAATGTTAGATCGTAGGCCGGTGAGAGCGTCCATTGGCCAGAGCTGTCCATCAGAAAACTAAAGTTCTTTGCATGGTCGTCTCTGTTGTGCGCGAGCACGTTAAATACTGCTAAGCGGTATATTTTTTCGACTTCCTGAACATCCTTAGTAAGTGCCATTGTTAGTTCTGTTAGATCTAAATAGTCTAAAGTAGGGCTTCTAAAATCACTATGCAAGATGCCGCTAGCAGTATGCATATGCTTCCTTTTATTGCCATCGCGATCGAATCTTTTTACTCCGAAAAATCCGGGCCCATTTCCAGAGGCAAAAAGGTGTACTTCGGGCATTTCTACCCCGGCCAGTTTTGCCATGAGCGCATAAACATATTCGAGGGCCCCTGCATCGGACCCATCTTGCGTATTTGGAAATTTTATAAGCCAGGGCTCGAAATCTTCGTTGAACTCATTTGTTCCATATATAAGATCCTTTTTTTCTTTATTTACAGCGATGAGTACCTTGGGGCGTGCTCCGGCAGAAGAACCATTTAGCATAAATAGTTCTTTTAGAACCTCTTCACTGCCGCCACTTATAATTTCCATGGCATCTTGTGCTAATTGGTCAAGGCTGATTTGGCCGGTAGCTGTGGTAGGCGTGCTTCGGTCTGGTTCGTAAATTAGTGCGCCCATACCCTCACGGCCGACGTGGGTTAACCTGTCAAGGGGGGATATGCTTTTGGGTTGCACGGCGTGTGCGGTTAATAGCCGGTCAAATAATAGCCGACCCCAACCGTCAGGGAGGCTATCGTTGAAGACACCCGCCAACCCTTCGAACGGACGTTTAGGTAGCACGATTAATCCAGCCTGAAGAGGTAGCCTAAGAGGCGATATATCGATTCCAGATTCTACGAATGCTTCATCGTACTGGAAGTAAATTGTATTTTCGCGTATGGCAAGTCTTCCTACTTGCTGGACTTGGTTGCCAAAGTCAAGGCTAACGATTACTTCTTTTACGTGTTGAATCATGTTTTGTTTCCTCGTTTCTTTATTTGAGCGGTATTTTCATTCAAAACCTCATCAATAGATCGGAATTTAGGTGCGCTTGGTTTTAAGGCATCTGCTATCTCCTCTAATCCACCGACGACCGCTAATAGCTTTAAAAGCGACGCTAACGAAATAGCCCCCTTTTGTTCGAATTTCCGTAATGTGGCAAGGGGGACGCCGGAGCGTTGCGATAATCCTTGTTGAGTTAAATCGCGTATAAGTCTCCGCTCACGCACGTATTGGGCTATTTTTTTTTGAGCTTTTAATGGAGTTATAAGTGATATCATATTGTTCTTTAAGTGTTAATTTTGCATTTAACTAATACTATGGTGGTATAAAAGTAAAGATTTTAACTGAATTATCGCGTCGAAAAGTTGGATATAGAGCGGACATTCCACAAATGGTGTTTTAGGCAGGTGCGATATATGTTATAGTAACACTATAGTGGTATTTAATAATAAAAATTGTGATAACTACTATCATAGTATTAGTTATTTTTAAATGATATTTAGTGAAAAATCGTTTTGGTATTAAACCTATGTATGGTAGTCCCCGCGTCTCGTATAGTTCACAGATCCAAGTAAAATGCACTCTTTGTTTCCTCTGTGTATTTTCCGCTACCTTTTAAAGTTTATTATTTCACTACAAAATAATTATTATGCAAGAGCAACATATCCCTCTCCCCGGGTTCTGTCGTCTTTTATGAATGTTACCTGCAAATCCGCGGCAATACGGACAAAATCTGAAGAGCCAGTTAGAGTCCGCGGCGCGAAGTAACAGGCAACATAATACAGGAGCTGGAAAAAAAGCTATAAACGTACTGATGTTGTTTTGATTATGTTTGTTATTTACAATATGAAAGCACGACCAACAAGAAAAAAGATACGATGTTTATTCCGGACGCTTCTATTGTATGAACAATAATATTTAAAACTAAAAAAATGAAAAAGAAAACATTCCGTGAGAATTCGCTAAAAAGTTTACTTTTAGTAGGGCTTTTATCAGCTGGAGTAGACATAAGTGCCCAGCAACCCGAACGCGGACAAATCCCTCCACATCCGCCAAGGATGCCCGAAGAGGTTATTCCGGCATTTCCCGGAGCTTGGGGCGGGGGGATGTTTACGACAGGTGGCCGCGGAGGAAGAGTAATCCCCGTGACGAATCTCAACGATAGCGGTGAGGGTAGCTTACGTGCCGCTCTTGGCGCAAAGGGTCCGCGTATTGTTGTGTTTCGCGTCGCGGGCACGATAAAAGTGAAGGGTGATCTTAATATTGATAATCCAGACATCACCATTGCAGGGCAATCTGCTCCCGGTGATGGAATCTGCATTGCCAGTACACTGAACATAAATACCAATAATGTTATAATCCGCCACCTGCGCGTGCGTCGAGGTGTACCTGTCGGAGGGCAAGGCGATGACAATATCGGTGGTAACCCAGACCGCGACATTATTATCGACCATTGTTCTACCAGCTGGGGAATGGACGAGAATATCTCCCTTTACCGCCACATGAGACCATCGCTAGACGGAAGCACGCAAATTAAAGATCCAGCGGAGAACATCACTATTCAATGGACCATCTCTAGTGAAGCGTTGAATGCGAGGGGGCACGCGTTTGGCGGTACTTGGGGAGGGAATCCTTCTACGTTCCACCACAATCTTTTTGCCAGCAACACGGCCCGGAATCCTTCTATAGGGATGTCAGGACCATTCGATTTTCGAAATAACGTGATCTTCAACTGGGGGCACCGTTCTATGGATGGGGGCGATGAGACATCTCAAATCAACGTTATTAATAACTATTATAAGCCAGGACCGGCGACGAATGACAATATACGCAACGTGTTCGCCCGTATTGAGCAGCGTAGTATGTACTCTCCTGGTAATGCATGGAAAGAAGGAGATTGGTATCAGAAAGAGGAGAACCGTCCCGGTAAATGGTATGTAGCAGGGAACATCATGCACGATAATGCGGAGTTAACCCAGAATAATTGGGCAGGTATGCGTATCAAGGACGACGGCTCTACCGCAGAACAAGCCAAAACCATCGCGGGCGTAAATACACCCTTCGTAGGTTGGCCGGTAGCGCCGCACCATACTGCGGAAGAAGCCTTCGAAGCGGTATTGGCGAATGCCGGAGCAACTTTACCAAAAAGAGATGCGGTAGATACTCGTGTGGTGGAGATGGTGCGCACAGGAAAGCCTACAACCGAAACTGGTATTATCAAGTCCATTGAGGAAGTGGGCGGTTATCCAGAGTTGACTTACGAGGAAGCGAAGGTACCTGTCGATACTGACGGCGACGGTATGCCGGACGAATGGGAAGTGAAACACGGATTGAACCCGAATGACCCTACAGATGGCGCCAAGGACGCCGATGGCGATGGCTATACCAATGTGGAGGAATACCTGAACGGAACAAATCCAAAAGAGAAAATCGATTACCGTAACTTAGGTAATAACCTCGACACCATCAGTTAGTGCACGAAGGCAATTGCGCTGCAGTGTCCCCAAAGAGTGTTGAACTCTCTGGGGACATTTTAAACCAATCCCAAGGTATGAGAAAATCATTTTAAATATTTCATAATTATAGGCGTCCTTTAGCCTCGTTACACAGGCGGGCAATTGAAAGGAATAGTAGCCCATTCAACGGGGGCGCCCCTACTCCCGGTGCATTGATCGGTCTACGATCTGCTAGTCTAAAACTATCCACGGCTACGGATGTGAAAGGCGCCTTTTCCTTTCAGGGAATTCAAGATTGCGCGGTTACTGTCTTTATTAAATCCTTGGGGTGTGATAGCCTTTCCCAAGCACTAAGTGCCGGCGAAGCTTTATGGTGTATCAAAAGCTTCCAGCCAGCCTTACCACTGTGCATACTTCTGAAGAATATCTTAACTTGAATGAAAATCGATGGCCGTTGAAATGTTTGGTTGGTCAAGAGTGTTGTGTATTTTTTTTCTTAACTTGTTGAACGAATTGTTTGTCTATGAGAAACGCAACGATGAAAGGAATACTACTGCTACTGATATCGGTCTTGTTTATAAGCTGCCAGGCCACCAATCAAAACAATGAGGTGGCTAGGGTTAACCTTATTTTGGATACCGATATTGGGCCCGATTATGATGATGTGGGGGCGATGGCCGTGATGCATGCTTTGGCCGATAGTGGAGAAGCAAATATTATTGCAACGATCTCATCCAATATGGATGAGCATGCCGTTCCGTGTATCGAGGTAATCAATAATTATTTTAATAGGCCTGATATCCCAGTCGGCGCCACCAAAGGCAGCGGCGTATCGCTTACTACGTGGCATAAGGAACAAAAATGGCCGGTCGTGTTAACAGAAAAATACAAATACGCCACGGATAAAACCTCGGATGCGCCGGATGCGGTAGCGGTGTATCGGAAGATCCTCAGCCTAGCGGCTGATAATAGCCTAACCATTTGCTCTATTGGTTTTATGACAAACTTGCGGAACCTACTTGAATCGGGCGCAGACCAGTACAGCAATCTTAGTGGGCAGGAGTTGGTTGCCAAAAAAGTAAATCTTCTTGTAAGTATGGCAGGCGAATTTCCGCAGAGTAAAAAAGGAGAATTCAATATAAAACAGGATGCGGTCTCGGCTTCCTACGTTGCTGAACACTGGCCGACAGAAATTCTGCTGAGCGGTTTTGAGATCGGAAAAGATATTTTAACTGGGAAGCCTACTTCGGAGATGCCTGTAAGTAATAGCCCAATTAAAGAAACGTATAAGTTAAGTCTTGCCCAAGATAACCCTTACGGCCGCAACAGCTGGGATCAGACGGCTGTGCTCGTTGCCATCAAAGGGTACGAGCCGTATTATACTGCCTTGCGGGGTACACTGATAGTCGATCAAACAACGGGCGCCAACAGTTGGATACAAAATGACCAGGGTAGACACGCCTATCTTGTTAAAAAAATGCCGGACGAGCAAATAGCCTTGTTAATTGAAAAATATATGATGCATCAGCCGGTGAAAAAATAGGTAGGTTTTACTTTATCGGGCAAGCCTTCGATTCGTGATATTTTTTTCAAACACCCCCCCTTGGTTCTATAGAGCGATTATTTGGGGTTTGAACGGTGCTACTGAAGGTACGGTATCAACAGAGAAATCGTGATTATTCCCATCTGGTTAGGGTACTTTTGCACAACATATTCTTTAACTGTTCTGTTCGCATCTTTCAGATAGTTTTCTACCGTGCGAAGGCTCAGTCCCAAATTTTCGGCTACATCTTTTTTGCTGTGTCCCTCGAAGCGGCACATTCGGAATACTTCTCGTTTACGTCTGGGAAGTTCGGAAACAGCTTGATCGAGGAGCTGCATCTGCAGATCGAAGATGGTCTCTTCGGAATTGTCCTCATTATTGCTGCATAGATCGAAAGGGTATTCTTCCACCAAAATAAGCGATTCCTTTAGCTTTTTACGGATAAAATTCAACGACATATGGTAACTAACGACAAAGAGCCATCCACCCAAAGGTTTTTCAATACTCATCTTATTCCTATTTTGCCATAGCGAAGTGAATACATCCTGAAGGATCTCTGCGGACGGTTCGGGTGCCTTCACTATTTTTAAAATGTTAGCATGGACCATCTTGTGATAATGCTGATATAGACGGTTGAAGGCACGGGTGTCTCCATCTTTTAACCCCTTTATAGCTACTATTTCTTTTTCAAAGTTCTCCATAATGCACCTGTGGTACGTTCGTGTTTGAGACGAATAAAACGCAACAAAATTATTGAATTAAAGTGGTGGTTAGGGGTAAATTAACATTAACAAATTATGATCAAACCCGCTTTGTCTGGTTATAATTTATTTACAATTTGTTAATATAAAAACTAGGGCGATATCGGCAGGCTCCGCGTATTTAATTACGATGAATGAGACCTTAAGTAGATTGATCCGGTTATTTTGGCAAGGGAAGCTCTCCAAGAAAGCGCGCAGGGACCTGCTCTCGGAGCTAAACGCGAATAGGAGCAAACTACGCGAAGAAATGCAGCAGGGCTTTGGTGAAATTCAGAACGATGAAGAGCTCCATCGTGACGAGGATTACGAGCGTTACTGGCGTAGTATTCTTGAGCAAACAGGACAAACGGAAGTTGTAGTTCGGCATATTACGCCCTGGTGGCAAAAATGTGCCGTCGCGGTATGTTTGGTCTTTGTGGCGGGGCTTACCTACCTGCTCATGCCGGAGAAGGCGGGCGAGAAACGGGTTGTTTCTAGTACGCCCGATCCTGGAGTTTTGTACGATACCCTATATCTGCGTAACGAAGGCCAAGAGAAAAAAGAGTTTAAACTGATGGATGGTTCGGTCGTGACATTGCGTGCAGGAAGTTATATCGCTTATGATGAGCGTTACGGGAAGCAGGGACGTCATCTCGCGCTAAGTGGTGAGGCTGCGTTCAGTGTGGCGCATGATTCGCTGCAGCCATTCGTGGTGAAAGCGCACGGTTATACGACAACAGCGCTCGGAACCTCATTTATCGTTAACGCGCGGGGCGCCGAAAGGATAACGGTTCGTCTATTGACCGGTAAGGTAGTCGTGAAATCTACGCCCCAAGCGCGGTATGCCATCGCGGATCAAAACTTATTTCCTGGAGACGAGCTGGCCATACAACTACACCAATCGGAATTAAAGAAAAGCACTTTTGAGAACAAAACACCGAAGGTTAAGGGATCGGTGGCCAAAGCAACGGCCAGCGAAGAGGAAGGAAGTCTGCATTTCGAGGAGGCATCGTTGGACGAAGTACTCCGACGAATTTCGGCGAAAAGAGGGACAAAGTTTGACGTAGCGGGCGTCAAGGTCAGGGACCTTTATTTCACGGGGGAGTTTTCTGCACAAGATGACCTAAAAACCATTCTGGATATTATCAGTGTGACCAATGGTGTGCAGTATGAAATACGGAGCGATGATTCGGTGAAAATCCGTCGTGCGCGAGGGCAGTAAAAATGGACGAATAAGTAATGAAACTAAATTAATAAGTTGATTAAAACTGATCTTTTAAAATTGAAATGAATACAAAAATGTTGTTTAAGCATTGGCGAACAATCGCGGTGCTCGTGCTTCCTCTGTTATTTGTCTTGCCAGCGCATGCGCAAAATAACGGACAGCTAAAAGGAGTGGTTATTAGTGAATTAGGTGGTGAAATTAGTGGCGCTACGGTCGAGTTGTATACCGATAGTAGTACGCGTGTGTCGAGTCGTTCGTCTGACGAGAAAGGCGCCTTTTCTTTTGAGAACCTTAAGCGTGGGGTAACCTACAGGGTCGAGGCAACGATGCTTGGGTTTAGACGCTCTTCGCCCCATACTGTTACCATCAAGCCAACGGGTGCCAACTCGATACTTATTCGTTTAGCACCTGCATCGGAGGATCTGGATGCAGTAGTTGTTGTTGGTTACGGTCAGGTGAAAAAGAAAGATCTAACCGGGGCAGTTTCTTCTGTCAACGGCGATGATTTAAAAAATATTCCTGTTCCGCGCGTTGATCAGATGCTCCAAGGGCGTGCCCCGGGCGTGCAGGTGACCTCGACTACGGGCGCTCCGGGAGCGGGAACCACGATCCGGATTCGCGGAAGTCGCTCGGTGAGTGCTTCCAACGAGCCGCTCTATGTTATCGATGGAATTGTTGGTGCGGGCGACTTGAATACGATCAATCCGGCAGATATCCAAAGTATTGATGTTCTTAAGGATGCTTCTTCGGCGGCCATTTACGGTTCGCGGGCCTCTAACGGGGTTATTATTATAACCACAAAGCAAGGTAAGGTTGGAAAAGATAGATTTTCGTTCTCTGCGACGCACGGTATATCCAATGTTCCCAAACTAGTGGATATGATGGAAGCCAAAGATTTCGTTTCGTTCGTCAATGAGGCGTATGTGGACGAAGGTCAAGCGCCTCTGTATCCTAATGTAGATTCTATTTTAGCTATTACCGGTGATGTGGGAACGAATTGGCAGGAAGAGATTTTTCAAACGGGGGCTTACTCGGATTTTAACATGGCTATGTCCGGTGGAAGTGAAAGTTTCACCTACAGAGTGTCGGGAAACCTTGTCGACCAAAAGGGGGTGATATTAAATTCCTCTTACAAACGTTACCAGGCAAATTTAAATTTAACAAAAAAAGTCGGTGAACGTTTTACGATGGGCCTGAATATGAATATCGCTAGGTATAAGCGTGAGCCGAGCTCGAGCGTAAATTTAGGTACAACGGCGGGGTGGAAGAGCTCCATGTTAACACTGCCTCCAACGATGGCTGCCCGGAATCCTGACGGGTCGCCATCGAGCTTTAATCCGATTGCTTATTTCGGCGGCGGTACGGTAAATACATCGCTTGCTTCGGCAGAGATGATTACCGCGCACACGACGTATAATGATCTACTGGGAAGTGTTTATGCGCAATATGAGCTATTAGATGGGTTACGTTTCAAAACTTCATTAGGGGTGAACTTAGCAAACAGTGTTTATCATGACTACGTACCATCGTATATGCCTTCTTATGTAGCGAGTGGTGCTGAATTTGGGGTCGCCAGCACGGATATTCGGTTCAAAGATTATCTTTTGAACGAGAATACTTTAACGTATGACAAAAGTTTCGGAGACCATAACTTAAACCTCCTAGGGGGCTTTACCTACCAAACTACCGAAAGCAACGCTGTTGATGTTGGTGGCGGAGGGTTAACGAACGATATCGTTCGGTGGAATAGTTTTGGAAGCATTCCGCAAGATCAGCGTAATATCAGTTCTGCGAATAGCCTCAATAAGCAAGTTTCTTTTATCGGACGCGTGCAGTATAACTACGCTAATAAATACTATTTGACCGTTACCAATCGCTACGATGGGGCCTCTAATTTCGCGTTGAATAAAAAGTGGGGCTATTTCCCTTCCTCAGCGATCAAATGGCGGATTGCCGAAGAAGATTTTTTCAAGAATATGTCGATCTCCGAATCCATCCTGAACGACTTATCAGTGCGTTTGAGCTACGGACTTTCGGGCAACCAAGGTATTAGCAATTACCAGTCTTTGCCTACTTTGTCGGCGGACGTCAATGGTTACGTATTCGGTGGCACCCCAACATTGGGATACAAACAGGGTAATATTACTAATGATGATTTGTCGTGGGAAACTTCGAGCCAGTTAAATGCCGGGGTAGACTTTCAGTTATTCAACGGACGGGTAGACGTTACCACAAATTATTATAATATGCACACTAAAAACCTGTTGCTAACCGTTCAGACACCTACGCAAACGGGATATAGCAGTCGTTTGATCAACGTTGGTAAGACGGTATCTTCGGGTTTTGAACTGGGTATTAGCAGTACGGTGATTGACAAAAAGAACTTTGGCTGGTCAACCTCGCTGAGTTTTAGTACCAACGATCAAGAGGTTACCGACCTTGGTCCACTAGTGATGGTCGCTTTGGATAACACGGGTTATGGAGCGACTACAAATTATCTTAAAGAAGGCGTACCGGTGGGAGCAAACTTTGGATTAGATTATGCCGGTGTTTGGCATAGTCAAGAGGAAATCGACGCAGAGCTTGCAAAACCACTGGAAGACAGAACGTATGTTTCTATCTCAAATTTCTATGAGCCCGGTAAGCAGAAATACTACGATCACAAACGTGATGGTGAATTAAATATCGACGATTACCATTATTTAGGAACACCAAACCCACCAATTTTTGGTGGCTGGGGCAACAATTTCCGGTACAAAAATCTTTCCTTAGACATGTTCCTGCAGTTTCAGCACGGCAGCACCATGTGGAATTCCATGGAATATTTTACAGGTGTAGGTCTTTATTTAACCAATCAGATGAGTTACATGAAAGACCGGTGGACCGAAGACAATCCGACTTCGGATATTCCAGCAGTGAACTCAAGGGATAATATACCCAGCACGTATTTCTTACAGAACTCATCGTTTCTACGTTTGAAGTCACTGACCTTGAACTATGACTTGAGCTCGGCTATATTCAAACAGTCCGACTACAAGCTGAACGTATTTTTTTCCGGAACAAACTTGTTTTTGTTAACCGATTACAACGGATACGATCCGGAAGTAAATTCGGCAGGATCCAGTTCCACGATCCGTTCAAAAGATAATGGGGCATATCCGAATAGCCGGACGTTCTCCATTGGTGCAAACTTTAATTTTTAATACTAGTGTTATGTCAATTAGCAAAAAAATCATTATACCTCTATTCTGTGTCATGTTTTCACTGGTGAGCTGTGAAAAGACACTTAACGAAGATCCGCAGAGTATCATTGCTCCAGATGCTTTTTTCAAAACGGTAGATCAATGCCGGCAAGCAACAAATGGGGTCTATAGCCACCTGCCGGGTCTTTTTAACCAAAAGGGATTTTGGGCCGTTACGATGGCGGGTACCGATCTTTTCATGAATCAGGGGGGGACCACAACGATCCGAGCTATCCAAGATTATAATTTCTCCTCAGCGACCGAGGAAAATAGCCATGCCGTGTGGCGCGTTTGTTATGCGGCGATTAAGGACGCAAATTTCGTGATCAGCAGAATATCGGCTTCAGAAATTGATGAGGAGGTGAAAAACGAGCTGCTCGGAGAGAGTAAATTTCTTCGCGCGATGTACTATTATATCCTTACCAATACGTTTGGTGATGTGCCCGTATGGACTGAAGAGCTAAACATGGATGAGGTCGCGCAGCTGCCTCGCAGCCCTATCGCCGAGGTCCGCGGACAGATGATTCTTGATTTGCAGGAGGCTATCGCTAGTTTGCCAGCGAATTATGACAGCAGCAACACGGGACGTGTAACCAAAGGTGCCGCCCTTACATTATTAGCGAAAATCTATTTGTTCGATAAAAACTGGCAGCAGGCATACGACACCGCGCTGCAAGTAAAAGACGGTGAATATATATTGTTACCGAGCTATGCAGAATTGTTTGATCCGAGTAACAAAAGCAAGAATAATCAGGAGTCTATTTTCGAGATTCAATATGCGCGAAATGCAGAGACCAACCAAAATTTTATAGTAAACTCATTTTATTCCTGGTTTTTTCCTACGGGCGACGCTTCGGGAGGCACGTACGCAGGTGTCGATTTCGGTACCATTCTTTTGCAATCCTATCCGCAGTATTACCCGTCTAATCATCTTATATCCTTATATGCGTTACAGGATGAGCGCCGTGAGGTTTCGCTATCCTGGGGATATAATGGACAAAACTTTAACCGTGGATCAAAGGAGAATTCACGCCCGTGGTTTGGCCCTAAGTTCTGGGATCTTACTGCTAACCGGACGGCTAGCGAGAAGAATTTTTATTTTCTGCGCTATGCGGACGTGATCATGATTTTGGCCGAAGCCGCTAATGAATTGGGGAATACGGGCGAGGCGGTTACCTATCTAAACATGATTCGCCAACGAGTGAAAGCAGATCTAGCGAGCGCGAGCTTAAGCCAGCCACAATTGCGCGAGGAGATCATGGAAGAGCGTGCACGGGAGTTTGTGGGGGAGTTTCAGCGTAAATGGGATTTGAGCCGCTGGAATAAGCTCACCGATGCGATGCGTAATGTGCAAGGTGATAACGCTGCGGGCATAAAAAATGTGAAGCCTCATCACGTGTTGTTCCCTATTCCATACGATGAAATTGTTAAAAACAGAAATCTGAGTCAGAACGAAGGCTATAACTAGCGTTTGGGCAGATGCAGGATGCTGGAAGGCATTAAGCCTTTGTACGGATATTAGGTGCAAAGGCTTAATGCCTTTTTTAATTTGTTTGCGGTATGGTTCCGGGGGCCTGCTGGGCTAGCGGAGTTCCATTTCGAACAGATCGGCAATATTTTTCTTTAGTTTTTGTTTAACGTCTGGCATATCGAGCTTTCGCCCAAGCTCTCTTTCCAAGGACGTTACATCCTTATCGTCGATTCCACAGGGGACGATGTTTCCAAAATAACTAAGGTCAGAGTTTACGTTAAAAGCAAAACCGTGCATCGTGACCCAGCGGGAGGCCCGTACACCCAGGGCACATATTTTACGGGCTTTATCATTGTCTGCATCAATCCAGACACCGGTATACCCGTCGTAACGGCCCGCAAGAATGCCATATTCGGCGCAAGTGCGGATGACGGCTTCTTCAAGCGTACGCAGGTAAAGGTGGATGTCCGTAAAAAAGTTATCCAGATCTAAAATCGGATACCCTACAATTTGTCCAGGCCCATGGTAGGTAATATCTCCGCCCCGATTTATTTTATAGAAGGAAGCTTCTTTTTCCGCTAAACCTTCCTCGTCGAGCAAAAGGTACTCTTGGTGCCCACTTTTCCCTAGCGTATATACGTGGGGGTGTTCGGTGAATATAAGATGATTGGGTGTTGGATTTTGGGTGCCATTAACCCGGTTGTCGTGTTTCACTTCAATTGTTTTGGCAAACACTTCTTCTTGTTTATCCCATGCCCTTTGATAATCAAGTAGTCCCCAATCTGCGAAAGTTACTTTTTTGTTTTGCATGTATAATTCTCTTCTATGCAAATTTATGCAATTAAATAGAAATGTTAGAACCTGTTTATGAGCGGGGCGTAAAAATTTGGGTTCCCCACGATGATTCGCTACCAATTCAGTCGTTAATCAAGGTTAAGCTGCGCCGATCGGCGGCATGGAATCTCAAATCTATCATATAGTACGGGCTGGAAATTGTCTTCATCTTGAAGCGTATAGTACTCGCCGGCGATCTGTATTTCCGCGCCGATCTTTTGTATATTCATCTTAAGAAAGCCAAATCGGTCGTCGCAGTAAGCCGCTAAGGCGACTGAATCATCACCCGTTAATGGGCTAACGTCCGGAGCATTTTCAAGGGCAACGCTGTGCAGATCCGCGTATCCGCCGGCGCCCGCAACGATATAAGGCACCTGGATATCATTGCTGTATTGTTTTGAAAACCGTTGATAATTATGCACATGTCCGCTACAGACAAGATCGGGATACACACCTGTAATTTCAAATGCTGCATCAAGAAGGTCGATCGTTTGCTGACTTGATCCATGGTTCGTATCGGCTGAGTATGGCGCATGATGTACACAAACGATGATAGCTTGCGCATGGCGGCCCGCTTCGATGAGCTCTTCAATAAACCATGTCCGCTGCTCATCGGTGATCGTGCCAAATTTGGTAACATTTGCATAAAGCCCGATAAACCGCGCTAGTGGTGTGAGGAGTGTCCAATACACGTTTGGTTGGGTCATGCTCATTCTGGGGTTTTCAACGGCAAAGCTGATTGGCCTACTTTGGCTGTCACAGAACACTTCAAGGAAAGCGTCGAGACTTTCGTAGGGGTCCGCGGATTCGGGGTTAATATCGCCGTCGTGATTTCCGGGAATTGCAAAAATAGGCGCATGGTAGTTCCGGTAGGGCCCTAGAAACTGCGCAGGATATTCCTTGGCTTCGCCATGGTTGTATACGATATCTCCTAGATGGTACAGAAACGCCGGTGTCGCCCGCTCGGTGTCGTCTAACTGGCGTGATAAAGCCGAGGCAATCGGTTCCTGAAAAAAAGACTGACGTGCGCTTCCCGTATCGCCTACCATGTGAAATGCCATCCGGTCGCGAAAATCCTCAGCGTTCAGCCCTGGGACATTGTCGATGTTGAGCCGGTAAGGGTAAGCACCAGTAGGTTTAGGAAGGGGTTTGAAATTAGCGGAGTCATCCGTTACTTGTCTTAAGATAACCGGAAATCTGTATTTTGCATCGTTCATACTACAAACCTACCAAACAAAGATTAAATTGAGGTTAAGATGTACGATCAGAATGTGCTTAAAGGTCGCAGGCTACTTTCTAAATGATTTAGTTCGTCTAATCAAACCCGAACAGCGGTGTTACTTTTGCTAAAGGTGCTAAATTCGATTTGCTCGACATAGAATAACTCCTTCTCTCCAATCACTAGGATGATAGATTGCTAAATACCTGTGTGTTTATGCCCTTATATTATAGGCATATGGGATATATAGAGGTTTATTCGCTACGGCTTTGTTCAATTCATCAAGGGGTTGGTTGGCGATTTTCAACGAACTGATAAGGCGGCCGTTCGCCTGTTGTTTTCTATCATATTTATGTCATTTTACGTGTATGTGTATCCATGTTGAATAATTTTTATTATTAATAGTTTAATTTTAAGTATTCAAACCCATTGATTACTAGGGGGTAAGAATGTGTAATGAGAATAAAATATTTCTTTTCAACTGAAATTTCCAATTCAAACGATCTATATAAATAAATTTAAACAATTATGAGCAAACAACATTCAATTCGAATCAAGTCTATTTATTGCGGAGGTACATCTGGAGATAAAGGGACGAGTAGTGATGAACTTTACTTAGTATGCCAATCAGATGCTGGAATTCCTGTCCGGGTTCCCGCGGGTTTTAATAAGTCGTATTCCATGCAGAAAGGTAAAACATGGGAACTGGATCTGGTGCTTGGCTTTGATTATGAGGTGCTGGTTACACTTTGGGATCACGACCTACCATTTGACCCGAATACAGCAAACTACCTGCAAAGTCATGATTTTGTGGCCGGGAGTGGTTCAGGATCTACCAAGCCGTTGAAAAATTTGGACGGGGCAGAATATACAATTAATTTCACTTACATAGACTGATACCCTGTGTTCTACCAATAATAAAATATAATAGTTATGGACAATAAATTTGAAATACAATTCGCGAATTACGTGGGAGCCTGCAAGGCAATGGATTTTCCAGTGCCGGCAAAACCAGTTTCAAAACCGGCTATATCTGATAATGAAAGAAAGATTTTTGCCGAAGCAGAGAAAGCTTGGATAAATTATAGCAATTCCGTCGCTGGAAAAAAATTCTTGACGGAATTGCAGCATATGGATTTACCGACTGCGCAGTCAGGCGTAGCCAAAATACTCGATAATCCGGAATTTGATAAATTGAAAAGCTTGCTTAATTCGTTGGACCTTCGTGCAAGTAGCTTTTCAATAGGAATAAGTTTCGAAGCGGAGTTTATATTAGGCATTGCAGGTACGTTGGGCTTTGCCATCGGAATCGGAGGTGATAAAGGAGTCTCTTCTTCAGAGTTCTTATCTGTGTGGATTATGGAAGGGATTGAGTTAGGAGCACTTGTTGGTGTGCAATTTGGGTTATGGGATAGCGCTCCTGCTGATCTTGGCGGATATGCATGGGGTACCGAAGTAGCGCTCGGTTTTGAGGTAGAGGCTAGCGGGTGCGTTCTTTATTCGAAATCCGAAAAATTGTTAGGGGTGACTATGACAATTGGAGCCGGGCTCGATGAAGGTTTTGCTGAAGTTGAAAGCTTTACGTTTATTCTAGGTACCCAAGGAGAGAACCCTTATTTAGAACCTGTTTACCAGCCAAGAAAAAATAACTTTTTAATTATTGAAAGTTTAACCTGCGTGCACCCGTCAAGTGACGGAGCAGGAGATGAAAATGAAATCTATTTTACTTTTCAGGCGGATGGTGGCGGAGAAGGTGTGGTCTTATACCGCAACCCACCATACAGTTATTTTTCCATGAAAGAAAAGGATGTCTGGGAATGTGGCCGCTCTGTTTGGTTTAATTCTAATGTCCAAGTCACCGTTTACGACGATGATGGCACAAGTGGCAATGACGTGGTAGGTACTTTTAGCATTAACCTTTCCGAACTCACGCTAGATAATACCAAAACCTACAACAGCACCGACAATTATTCTTCGGGATTTGATGATGTGGAGTATACGATCAATGTGAAATTAATTGCTCAGAATGTAGTGAGCTAATTTGCATGTGGCAGCCGGCATCAACGTTATTTCGGGGAAGTTACTTAGCGTTAGAACTTAATTCTTGACAGGAAAAATCAATTTTTTAATTTTCTGAAGTCAAGATTATTAGATTAACAAAAATTGACCGATTAACTCAACAAAGGCTAAATACTGCTGGTAATAGCGAAGTTTTCGTTGCATCCGAAGGAAAAACAATGAAATCGCTGTCGAACGAAACCGGTTGGATTTTCGGATTATGGGGTTCTGGTAAGATGGGATTAAGGGATTAGAGCAGGTGGGGGCCTGCTTTTTTGTTTTATGTTGTCCCAAGGGCAGCTTTGGCCATCATCTAGGTAGCGAATTCCAGGAAAGAGCAGTCTGGCGGCATATTTGCGGAAAGATCTCGGATACGCTATTAGTGAAAAACGTATGCGCAGGTTATATAGGATTATGAACCTTAAGACTATATATACTAAACCAAATCTTAGCAAATCAAATAAATCTGATAAATAATGTTAAAATAAAACAAGAATGAAATTGGTTAAGATTCCGAATTTCAGTACCTTGATGTCACCAAACAGCTCAATATCAATGTCAAATTGACGCAATAGCTATTTAAAAGTTTTAGAAGTGATCAACGCATTAAATATCGATTCTTTTTCTCCAATCAGCATTGGAAGAAAGTCTAAAAAGGCTAGTATAGAGGTCTTAATACGCAGCCTGAGGGCTGAATTTATGTCGATAGATGGCGAGAATGGCCTGTTCAGGCAGGTAAGCAATGTCGATATTCCAAACCTGATTGAACGGTTCATGATCAACGGGAATTATGCCAAAGCATTTTGCGGGTTCAAAACAAGAATGCTGTCCAAAATATCTGCCGTTACTTTGATCCAGGATATGAGCAAGTTTCTATCGGAGAGAAACATTAAAAACATTAAAATTCAAATTATTTAATTTCACCCAACGGATTATGAATGTAAAAACGAATAATATATTAGGGAGTATCCTGGGATTAGTCGCTCTCGTTAGTATTAGCGCCTGTAATAATGGTGAAAGTAAATCTTCGAATACGGCCGATAGCGTGCAGGTGCCTGTCGATGTGGCGGCGTCCGATACGGTGCCCGAAAGCCCTGCTATTACGAGCTACCCATTAATCTTGCCCGCCACGCAAATTCCAGGAACAATTGATGACTCCCTGGCAACTCATCTACCGGCACATATCAAGGCGCTGGCTGCATTTTATGCCGCGATGGGCGGGAGTGATTGTGATGGCGAGTATTGTGGACTTACTTCCGCACTGGAGCTGGGAAAACAAGGGTCTTCCGACCAACAAGCGCTCATTCGGGATTATTTTCCCGCAGATAAAGTGGCCGAGACGGTGCTTGCTCAAAATTGCTACCTGCGCCCGAGCGGAGCCTCCTCGTTCACTGAATTTGCTTATCTAACTATTCGAGATTATGGCGATAGCGTGTCCGTAGATTATGAACTTTTCGCTTACGACCGCGGGCAAGGGACACGCACCGAAGGTCCCGATATTTATAGTTTCAAAGGCGGGAAATTTAAAAATACTTCGCGTAATATTTGGACTCATGTTGGGGAGAACTAAACATGTGAAATTTCTAAATATTATTTGAAATAGGGAGCCTGGTATTAACGCCGGGTTTTTTTGTAATGCAAGTCTTTGGTATCGAGCCGCAATACTTAAAAAAGATACGCGTGGTGATGAAAGATAATTTTAAAGGTCAAGCCTCGACCCATCTGGGGGAGATTGATTTAATCGGCTATTAATTTAGTCTTTAAGTTTTTAATAGAACGGGCCGGTGCATAGTTGTATCGGTCCTTCTTTTTTTTGAGATGTCTGCGGCGAGTTTCGGCTATGGGTTCGGGCAATGCTGCGAGAAAGGAAAAAAATGTCAAAAAAAATTTTGACGTTATCGGATTATCCTTACATTTGCCTTAGTTTGTAATTAGTCTAAATAAAACAATAAACTAATCGGGCCTCAAAAACCCATAAAAAAAGAGCGCCGTGCAGAAGCGGGAAACTTCGCACGACGCAAATCTGAAATCAGCGGTAACTGCTTTCAGATCATCTTGGCGAAAAATTCGCCAGGATCCTTCGGCACTGCAAGTACGGAAGGACACGCAAGTTAGCAAAAATAGGGCATACTCCATTTGTCCTTTTTTACTTCTTCTAGTCCTTCCGTTCGCTGTTCAACTTGTTTGAACGGTCAAAAGAATTAGAAGAAGAATGAAGCGAATCAACTGTAATTATCCTGATGGCTGCGCGTTAATATCCGTATCCGTTTGGAGAGCTCCTCATCTGGTGCCAGGTCGGTTTCAACTGATATTCTTCTATTACAAGAAATTATTTAATCTATTTTTTTAATGAAAACTATCAGAACTATTTTGTTATTGACGGCGCTTGTATGCGTTAAATTTGGATTCTCTCACGCCCTTTGGATAGAAGCGCCGACTACCGGGAAAAAGGGCCAAAGCCAACAAGTACGGGTCTACTATGGCGAATACGCGCAAGGGCTTATTGATCCTGTTGACAAGTGGTATTCCGACGTCAAGGACTTTAAATTGATTCTGGTCTCTCCAAGTGGTGCGACCACGGAGTTAACCAAAACCGCACATAACGACCATTTTTCGAGTGAATTTATCCCCCAGGGCGATGGCACGTACGCATTGCTTGTCGTCCACCCTGCAAAAGAACCCTATGAAACCACGGCGTTTGAATTCTCGTCGATTGCGCAAGTGATCGTAGGAAAACCAAGTGATCAGGTGCTGGAGGTTCCCATCATGATCCAAACGGATGCGCGGGGGAGCTACAAGACGCAAGGCAAGGTGCAGGCAGTTATTTCTCAGGGCGGGATTCCACTCCGGGACGCGGCTGTAGAAGTTGCGGCTCCCGCAGGCTGGACAAAGAGCCTTAAAACAGACGCACAAGGTAAGATTGCTTTTACTGCTCCGGCAGAAGGAAAATATGTGATCGAAGTTGCAAAGACCGATAAACATGATGATGACACGTTTGGAAAGAATATCGAAAATGTGTGGCGCGGAGTAACAACGGTCATCTACGTAAACTAATCTGAGAAGCAATAACATATAATCTTACCATGTTTAATATTTTAAAACGTATTCTACCCTTAATGCTTCTGCTTGCCACCAGCCTAAGCGGGTACGCGCAGCAGTATGTACTAAAAGGAACGGTCCGTGGTGCGGATAATAAACCGGTGGAATCTGCAGCCGTTCAGATCGACGGGCAGCCGATCTTTGCCAGTGAGCAGGGGCTATTCCGGCGAGATAAAATTGAAAAATCGACGGTTCAGGTGCGTGTGGAGCAAATCGGATACGATCCGTACAGCCGCGAGGTGACCCTGCATCCGGGAGAGAACACGCTTGATATTCGCTTAGTGCAGCGGCAAAAGAACATCGAACAGGTGGAGGTGACCGGACTTACTAAAGTGCAAGAAATCAATAGGCAGGCTTTTACGGTGAGTGCAATAGACGCAACAAAGCTACACAACACGACGCTTAGTCTTTCCGATGCATTAGATCGGGTCTCCGGTGTGCGGGTTCGTGAGACGGGAGGTCTCGGTTCGAGCATGAATCTTTCGCTTAATGGGTTCTCGGGGAATCACGTTCGTTTTTTTATCGATGGTATCCCGATGGATAACATGGGGAGCACGTTCCAAATCAATAACATGCCGGTAAACCTTGCCGAGCGTATCGAGGTGTACAAAGGAGTTGTACCCATTTGGCTAGGCTCGGATGCCTTGGGAGGAGCGATAAATATCGTGACGGGGAATAAAGCCCGTAATTACGTTGACGTATCTTATTCGTACGGGTCATTCAACACGCACCGCACGGTTATTAACGCTGCTACAACCACGAAAAAAGGATTAACCTTCCAATTGAGTGCTTATCAAAACTATTCAGATAATAATTACAAGGTGCATCTTGAAGCCCATAACAATAGACCCGAAGGTTATAGTAAACCGGCTGAGGTAGAACGGTTTCACGATACGTACCATAACGAGACGGTCATTGCGAGCCTCGGGGTTGTCGATAAACCCTATGCCGATCGATTGTTATTAGGGATAAACCTTGGCAAGAGTTATAAGGAAATCCAGACGGGGGCTCGTATGGAATCGGTCTTTGGAGCCTGGCACCGCCGAGGTAATCTAGTGATGCCTTCACTGAAGTACAGTAAGAACGACCTTATTAAGGGGCTTGATGTCGTGCTTAATGCGAATTTGAACCTCGGTAGTGAGCGAAACATTGACACCGTCAACCGCAGGTATGACTGGTTCGGCGACACGGGGGCAAGGTTACCGGAAACTTCTGGAGAACGCGGGGCCCAGTCGATGTATAAATACCGTAATAATGAAGCGTTAGTAACCGCAAATTTTAACTATTCAATTGGTGAAAAGCAGACCATCACGGTTAATAATGTGTTTAATAATTTTGATCGTAAGGGTGAGGATCCCTTGAACCCACTTAATAATGAGTACGAATTGGCCAAAACAACTCGTAAGAATGTGCTGGGCTTAGGGTATCAATATCAGGTTTCCGACTTGTGGAGCATTTCCGTGTTTGGTAAATATATTGTACAGAATAATTTAAATGGGGATGACGCAAGCAGCAGTGCCAAAAAATTGGGCTGGGGAACTGCTGGAACCTATTTTGTTTCCGATGCGTTGCAACTGAAAGGGTCCTACGAATTAACAAATCGCATGGCAACCCCTTACGAGATGTTCGGAGATGTTGAAAATCAGTCAGCTAATCCAGGTCTAAGGCCGGAAACTAGCAACAACTTTAACGTAGGGATTAATTACAACTTTTCTGCCGGGCAAGGGCATGAGTTCGATCTGACCGCGGGGGCAATTTACCGATATGCCAAAGATTTTATCTACCAGCGTTTAGAGGCAAATCAAGGGCGCTATGTTGCTGACAATCGAGACGGTGTGCGAACATTCGGTGGTGATATCGAACTGCGTTACCACTACGGGCGTTGGTTGAGTGCGGGAACAAGTTGGACCTATCAATACCTTCAAAACATGCAAGAGTTTGACGAAGGCTTTACGAATGTTAGTCCTGTATACAAAGATCAGATGCCGAATATTCCGTATTTCTTTGGAAATTCCGACGTACAGGTTCGATTTGATGATTTTTCCGGGAAAGGGAACGCCTTGAGCGTCGGTTATAATTTGCAGTATGTACATGAGTTTTACTTATACTGGCCAAGTCAGGGGCTAATTGATAAAAAGAATATTCCAGGACAGTTGAGTCATGACATTAATGCTCTTTTTTCTGTGGCTGATGGCCGCTACAATATTGGTTTAGAAGCTCGAAACATTACAAATCAACGGTTATACGATAATTTTAGTATGGAACGACCAGGCCGTGCGTTTTATCTCAACCTACGTTATTATCTCAACAAAAAATAAAACAAAAAATATCATGAATATTAGAAAATTATTACTTTCCGCTGCTGTTGTCGTTTCTTTGACTGCGTGCGACAAAAATTCCGACGGGGACGCGGGCACAAATCCAGTAAACAAAGGAAACTTCATCCTTACGGTGACACCTACTGCTGCGACAGATGTGGCCGATTACCTGCTTACGACCGGCAGTCTTGAGGAAGGCTCGATAACCACGCAGGGAAACGGCGTAGAGCAGGATGGCACATACCGTTATTACGTTACGCACAACAATAAGTTTTTTAGCATGTTGTACGGTCAAGGGAACCCCGGCGCTGTAACGGTGTATGACATTCAGGACGGCTCGTTAAACAAACTTGCCAATACAGTAACAGAAACTGTGCAGGCATTTGCACCGGTGAACGATGATATCTTAATGATGAAGATCTCTCGTAATATCACCGATCCAACCTCCACCTGGTACCGTTTTAACACCAATTCACTTACGATCGCTGGACAAGGAAATGTCAATACCGCGGAACTTGCTGATAATGGTGAACTGGCATTCTATAGCTGGCTGACGCAGGTGGGTAATAAAGTTTATGCGCCATTTTTCTCGATAAAAGCATGCTGTGAGGCTGGCTTTGGAACCGACTATCCGGATCAGGCGTGGGTCGCGGTGTACAATTATCCGGATATGACCCTAGAAAAAGTTATCCACGATGACCGTACTAGTTTCATTGGTCGTTACTTTACAGATGGGCTTAGCGTTACGGAAAATGGAGATGTTTATGCTTATTCTTCGGCGATCGCGACCTCGGACGGTGCGCAAGATTTTAACACCACTAAACCCTCCTCGGTGACCCGTATTAATGCTGGCACGACCGAGTTTGATCAGTCGTTCCTTATTAATTTCGAGGAACTTTCAGGCGGCCTTAATATCACCGACTGGTTATATCTTGGAAACAATAAATTTGTCGTATTCTCGAACACCGAAGCAGAGAAAAACCTTTTTTCTACAGGAAATATCGTAGGAATTCTGGATGTGACAACACAAAGTTATACGAAGGTGAGCGGTATGCCCGAGTTAAAAGATATTAAGGCGATTACACAAAATAATTACACTCCAGCCGACGGAAACACAGGTTACATCGGCGTGAACCTAACCACAGGTGTTAACTATGTGTATAAAATTGATGCGAATGCTGCAACCGCGACTAGGGGTCTGAAAATCGAAGGAGGTACCCTTACGGCTATTGAGCATCTTGATTAATTATCTATCGTTTATTATAGACAGGCATTTAGGCTGCTTGGGAATTCTACCCCTAAGCGCCTAGAAGCGCTGTTTACTTCTCAAAGATATGTATACACTGTTATTAGGGACTATTTTGATTGCTTCTTATTTATTCTACCAGTCTAGTACCCGGGTGAAGTTTAAAAGCCGTCCTGTATGGCTGGAGCGCTTCAAAGAAAGGCCGAAGAAGCTGCGCAGCGCTGGGTTAGGGCTTCTTTTTATTACGCTGGTTGCCTGCTGCGTTATGCACGGTGTCGGCGCAGGAATTTTCGGATGGATCGTTTACGTGATGGGCATGCTCTGCCTATTGGTTTTGATCGGTCCATATAATTTTCTTAAAGCGAAGCATATCGCGGTAATTTTTGTGATAAGCGGACTTCTTGAACTGTTGTACACCTTCTATAAATAACGTTTGATATGCCAGCGAACAAAAAATATTTAAGCACTCCTTTCCAGCGTTTTTTGAAGATTACGGCCGGATTCATTGGTGGTTATCTGGTGATGATTACTTTTCATCTGCTGATGACGCTTTTTTTTGAAAACAGAAATGTTATTGTGACCGCCGGATTTACCGGTTATATCCTTTGGGCGGTACTACTATTACTCGCCTTCCTCGCTAAAAACGGGTGGAAGGTCTGGGGCGTATATCTGCTGCTAGCTTTTGTATGTTACTTGCCATTCCTAATTCGTTAAGCCGTCTAATTATGAATCTCAGAAATTACAATATATACTTTAATACCCACACGATTAGCGGCATCATTATTTGCGCATTGTTGTACGTGATATTTTTTGCCGGCTCCTTTTCCTTTTTCAAAAAAGAAATCACCGCATGGCAAAACAATACGAGCTATCACCAGCAGGAGGTGAACACGGCGAATTATACTTATCTACTCGATTCGATTTCCCGCGGCGGCTATAACTTACAGGGGCGCGATATTATATTCTATTTGCAGCAGGGCGGGCTTAAGGGCTATGTTAATTTTAGCGCTTCTCAAGATACGATTGTCCATAAAGCGAACATGGCTGCGATGGAGTCTGCGGCGGATGGCAGCCGTCGAGGGCGGGGACGCCGTGGCGGCGGTGATACAAAATATTTCAGTCACGACTTTGTGCGAATGGAGTCGGGCGATTATGCATCGAATTACGATATGGGTGAGTTTTTATACCGCTTACATTTTCTTGCCCAACTCAACGAGGTGCCTATCCGTTTAGGCTTCGCGCCGTTCGGGTATATGGTTGCTGGTATTACGTCTTTTTTGTTTCTATTTGCCCTTATTACCGGACTGTTACTGCACTGGGATAAAATCGTTTCTAATTTCTTTGTCTTTCGGCCATTTAGCAAGTGGAAAACGGTGTGGACGGATATGCACACGGCTCTGGGGGTGATTGGTTTTCCCTACCAGTTTATCTTTGCGGTAACGGGGATTATCTTGATTATTAATACCGTGCTTGTTGTTCCGTTTGGAACGATGTTATACGATGGGGACAAGAATAAAGTGTACGAGGAACTTGAGCAGACCCCGGACTACCAGCTAGCATATAGCTACCAGCCTCTACAAGGTGGTTTTGAGCTCGGTAATTATTTGGATATGGCGGCGCAAAGGTGGCCAGGAAGCGCTCTTAAACGCGTGAATATAATGAATTATGGCGATCAGAATATGTATGTGGTTATCCAGTCCGAGGCAGGCTATGATAAAAGTTTTGCTGGAAAGGGAATTTTAGCTGTCGCGGTAAAAGACGGCAGGATCCTCGGCGAGAAATCGCCATTCACCGATGTGAGCTATGTCGACCAGGTCAGAAGCTTGATCTACAGGCTTCATTTTGGAGATTTTGGGGGTTACCCTGTGAAAACTATTTATTTTGTGCTTGGAGTGATGGGGTGTCTAGTGATCATTTCGGGTATTTTGATATGGCTGGTTGCACGCGATAAAAATAATGTTATCCCCAGAAAACGGAAATTTAATTTTTGGGTGGCAAATGTGTTTCTAGCGATCTGTTTGACGATGCTCCCCGTGACGGCAATCACCTTTATAGCGATAAAGGTAAATCCCGATGTCAATCAGCAATTTATTTACCGCGTGTTCTTTCACCTGTGGTGGATTCTTTCACTCTATTACATCATTCGCCGGAATTTGAACCGCACAAATAGGGAGACCTTACTGCTGGGAGGTATCTTCTCGCTACTGGTGCCCATAGCAAACGGGCTGGTAACGGGAAATTGGCTATGGGTGACTGCTATGGACGGGAGCTGGGATCTATTTGTGGTAGATTTTGTCTGGCTGGTTTTGGGTGTCATTAGCTTTCTGGTACTCGGCCGCCTGAAGGAATTTAATGAGCGGCCTAAAGAAATGCCGAAACCGGCGATTAGAAAATCACGTGTAGCTACAGCGTAACGTCTTGAACGGTATTTCCCGAGCACGAGGATTTCGCCCTTAAGTATGCCGCGTGCGCCGGAGGCAATTAATAAGTACACGCGGCAGCTAAAATACGTGATAAACCGGTCTTCGCTATGTGAATTTGGTCCTTAGCGGTCCACAAGTTCTTTCACCTTTTCGCCGTAGATATCGACTTTGAGCTCCTTGTTTTTAAAGAGCGAATACCAGCGAATAAAGGTGCCGATAAATACAATAGCCATCAGTAGCATGGCTATTCCCGCTAGGCTTGCAAGCAGATACTGTCCGTTAGGGACGTATAAATCAGTTATTTGAAGATATCCCGCCCAAAAAGTTATTCCCGCCATAAAAACGCCGGGTATGGCCGAGCATAACGCATAGCGTTTTCTGTTCATGCGTATCAGCATCGTCGTGCACACAATTAGTCCGCAAGCAGCGAGCAGCTGATTGGATATTCCAAACAATGGCCATATGCTACTCACGCTGCCCGTATATACCAGGTATCCCCAAGCTAACGTGAATATGGCGCTGCAGATAATGATTCCCGGCCACCAGTTTTTATCTTTAAATGCGGGAATCGCAGAACCTAACATCTCTTGCAGGAAGAAGCGTCCTACGCGCGTGCCAGCGTCGATTGCCGTTAAGATGAAGACGGCCTCAAACATAATTGCGAAATTATACCAATAGGCCATCACATTGTCCATAAAAGGGACGTTATTAAAAATGTGCGCCATGCCCACCGCGAGTGATACTGCTCCGCCAGTTCGTCCATGAAGGTCCAGACCTATCTGATCGCTGAAATGCTGCAGGTCGACGGCATGAAGGGCGGGGTAAGCAGCGAGAAAATCTTGGTATGCTTCAACGGGCGTATTTATCGCAAAGTAATCTCCCGGCATCAGCGTGCACGCAGCAATAAGTGCCATCAGTGCGACAAATCCTTCAACGAGCATCGCACCATAACCGACAAACAGTATTTCACGCTCGTCACCAAGCATCTTCGGGGTGGTACCCGTGGCGATTATCGCATGAAAGCCCGAAATCGCACCGCAGGCAATCACAATAAATATAAACGGAAGTACCGGCCCTCCGATAATTGGCCCTCCTCCGTGAATAAACGAAGTCAGCGCAGGCATTTGGATGGTCGGCGCGACAAAAATAATTCCAATAGTCAACATCAAGATTGTACCTATTTTTAGGTAAGTAGATAAATAATCCCGAGGGACGAGTAAGAACCAAATAGGCAGCACGGAGGCGAGAAAGCCGTAAACGGCAATTGATATCGAAATGGTGTTAATGTCCCAGGAAAACATGCTGGCTAGCACCGGTATTTTCATGAGATAGTCTCCCGAGATAATGGCCGCTATTAGCAGCACGCCGCCGAGAATACTGGCGAAATTAACTGCATTTTTTCTATAGCGAATAATCAGCCCCATAATAATGGCTATAGGCATCGTGGCGATGATGGTAAATAGTGACCACGGCGCTTCGTGCATCGCTGAAATGCACGCTAAGGCTAGGCCGGCGAGCGTTAATATCAAGATGAAAAGGACGGCTATCCCGGTAATCGTTCCGATAGGTTTTGAGATTTCTTTCGAGGCAATGGTTGCCAGGCTTACCCCTTTATGACGGACCGAGGCAAAAAGCACGACCATATCGTGTACGCCGCCGCCTAACACACACCCGATCAGAATCCACAGGGCTCCCGGGAGATAACCAAACTGGGCGGCGAGCACCGGCCCCACCAAGGGTCCTGCAGCGGCAATTGCAGCAAAATGATGCCCAAAGAGTACTTTTTTATCGGTCTTTACGTAGTCCTGTCCGTCGGCGAATTCGACGGCCGGTGTCGTAATTTTTGAATTCAGGCGTAGCACCTTATTGGCGATGAATATCCCGTAGAAACGGTAAGCAATAGCGAAAACGAGTAAGGCCGTAAAAATCAATGTAAGGGCGTTAATTCCGTTTAAATCGATCATAATATAATGTTCAGGTTTTCAGTTTATAAAATGGGAAGTTTGAAGGATCTCTAAAAACTCCCCATTAAGGTAACTATTTTTGACGGCTTTTATTCTATGCGTAACATCTAATTTCAAAAACCCGCACGTTTTCGTCCTCGTGCGTTTTTTTAGCCACTAGTCGTACTTTATCAGCTTTTAAGGTTTCAAAATTGTGGGTCACTTTTCGTAGGAAGTTGTCGGTGATCTCAATTTTATTGACCAGCGTGTTCCCGTTGTAGAGCTCTAGCGTATAATCCTTGAGGGTTTCTGGCTGGGGACCGCGGCGCTGCCGTTTCATTGTTGTGTTCTCGCCGGAAAGACGTAAATGCCTGTTTAATCCTGTGTCGAAAGTAAACTCTACCGCAGAGATCGATTGTGGGCTGTTCCACTGTAAATCGAGGTGCTGTTCACCTGAGGCGAGGCTTGCGCGCCACTGATGGCTAGTGTTATCCTGCACATCGCGGTTGTATCCGTCGATCACACTTGTCGCCTCGTGTCCATCGAGGGCCGAGGAAGCGGTTACTTTTGCTTGTCGAGCGAGATCATTTTTGTCCTCATTTTTAATATTAAGAATCGCTTGATCCTGTCGTAGCAGTAGTTGTTGATACTCTTGGAGTTTGCTTTTGTTTGCCGCAAGGCTGCGTGGGGTGAGGCCCTGCTTTACGCAGTAGGCAACAGCTGTGCCGATCGCTTGGCCGAGCGTTGCACAGGTCGCCATCACGCGCGTAGTCGAAAGAGCAGCATGGGTGACCGAGATATTCCTGCCTGCCATCACTAGGTTTTCGTGGGTCTTGCTATACAGGCTGCGCAGAGGGATGGAGTACGGTCCTTTAAGCGGTATGGAACGAAATGGACTCAGCGAGGTGTCATCCATTCCTGCCGGAAGATGATCATCGAGTGGCCAGCCACCGTATGCCACGCGATCTTCGAAGTTTTCTTGTTTGAGGACATCGTTTTGCGTCAACACATAGTCTCCGGTTATCCGGCGACTTTCACGCTTTCCTTGGATCGCGCCAAACCAGGAGAGGGCCCAGTTTGCCGACTCGGGGTGGTTACCCGAGTTTTTGATATAGTCCCAAACGCCAAAAACAACGGCCATCAAGTCGTGTCTAATTTTCTGTCCGTCGTGCACAATGTTTTCGAGTCCGCCCAGCTCGATCCACCAGTATCCGTATTCCCAGGAGTGTATCTTACGAAATTTGAAATCCGAGAACTCGTATTTCCGCGCCCATTCTGGTGCCTTGAACGGCATTGGTTTGTCGTGCGGTTGAGACTGGAACAGTAGGCTGTTCCCCATGGTGATATCGTCGCGTGTGTCAAGCCCTAGGGGTTCGTTGAATTCTGATTTGGCCTCACGTCCGCGCATAAATTCTGCGCCCGCTAAGGCTGCCAGAGTGCCATCGCCGGTACAATCGGCGTAGTATTTTGCTTTTACGTTGTAGATCTCTTCGGTCGCCGAACAATAGCTTTGTACTTCTTGTATTTTGCCTCCATCGGACTTCACGCTATAAAGCATCGTGTCGAACAGCAGCGTGATATTGGGGTTGGATACAACCTTGTCGTACATGACAAAGTCTAACATTTCCCAGCAGCGCTGGGGATTGGTGTAGGCTTCGGTGAGCATGACTTCTTCGAGCAGTCCCGTCTCGCGCCACACTTGGCTCAGCGCTGAGGCACCACAGATGTGCATCCTGATTTCGGAACTAGCATTCCCTCCGAGCCGTGAGCGGTTTTGAATCAGGACGACTTTCAGTCCATTTCTTGCCGCAGCCAAAGCGCTGCAAAAGCCAGCCATCCCACCACCAGCGACCAAGTAGTCTGTTTCCATATTTCGCGTAGCGAATACAGCGTTCGTGGCATCTGTGGGACCGGTTTTAAGGTCCTTTTCTGTTAATGTTTTTGCAATTACAGGATCGACTAATAGCGCTCCTGAACCGATTCCAACCGCTTTTAAAAAGTCTCTTCTATTATTTTTCATAGTCTAAAAGTTTTTTGATTAATTCTTTTTGTCTGGGGTTTGCTTTTTGGCTTTTACTAAAGCGTGTGAGTAACTCTCGCGTTTGCTCATTTGGCGAGGAGATAGCACTTATAATTTCTGTTGTTACATGTGGTTTTAAGCGATCGATCTGCATTAAGATCGTGTTATAGTTTGCTGGATTAGACAGGAGATCCCCCTGCTGTAGTATGTCGATGGCATAATGCGGGATGAAATCGTCTTCGGCGAATAGTAAGGCGACCACCTGCGTATTATACGCTTTACTTTCGCTGGGGGATAAGTTTTTAAGAAAATATTCCTGATAGGCTGGGACAGTGGAATCTGCGAAATAGAGCTGCCATTTTCGCGCACGGTACTGCTCCTGCAGGTATTTGTGCAGTGCGTCTTTAATCGGGCCATTTACGATGTGCCATAAGGTATAGCCCGTATATAGGGCGCCCGGAACGGATACGTTTGAAAAGAGCAAGGACGTTGGTCGGGTTACTGCATCCACTTCTGCTGAGTATTTTTGAGCGTCCTTGTCCAGCAGATCTTCTACCTGGTAGTCGCGCAAGGGGGAGAGCGTATCTAAAAGAAGCGCGTTGAGCTTTTGGTAGTCGCCTTCATCAAAGTACTGATGGTCAAACTTAGTAAATGCTACGTGCTGCTCTTTACTGAAATGGTGATAATTACCCAGCAGATCCCAAAATAAGTTGATTTCGATGGGCAGACAAATCTGATCGTTGCAGACGTTTGTTGTTAGGTTTGTCGCAAAATATAGGGCACTGTCTTGGGGCGTACTCACCACGTAGACCGGAAAACTTAAAGTATCATTAACGGTAAACGTAAATGCCGGCTTGGTCTGGATGTTAAGCGCAGACCAAGATTGTGCCCGGAGTGAGAGGACGCTCCAGGCAATACATAGTGCCATTAGTACTATTTTAATCATAACGAAGTAAGGTTGTTACGTTGCAATCCGTGTCGCTCAGAAAGCGGATCCAGCGCGCTTCGATGTCTTTAGGAAACATAAAATTTACTGATTTACGGCTAGCTACTTTTAGCGTTTTATAGTTCATCCATTCACCACTGCCGGTGGGATCAAGCTGTATGGTAACGTTAACAGCTGCGCTCGCGTTATGTTTTATTTCCAGCGTTCTGTTGTCGTAAAATCCAAAAAGATATGCGTCGCTATGTTCATCAGCTTTCACCGCGGTGTTGTCCCACGGACCACCATAGCCGGTAATCTTCCCTAGTTTCCACAGGTCGTCAATTGCCCCTGCCCAGATCGCCGCTTTACCGTCTTTGGAGCGGATGATGTGCTCAGAGTTGCCCGTCGGGGTAATTCCGGAGATGATAAAAAGCCCACGGAAAGAGGCGAAGTCGTGCACGGCAAGATTATGCGAGGCGATAGGCCGCACCTTCGCGAATCCATCTGCATTTTCGGCAGGCAGCTCATAGAAGGTTCCGTGTAAATTCATTAAATCGCGCTCTGTTACCACTTCTCGGGCAAGCCTGGTCAAGCCGTCATTTGTGAGCGCGTCGAGCTTTTTGTCGCCTTTTGGAAAACGCCACCTGCGGCCGTCGTCATCCACGACCAGCACGGAGTTTGCGTCAACCTGGACGAGCTTTTCTGGTATCGTAAAATTCTTTTCTATGGCTTGTTGCGCTTCTTTGTTCTGGGCCATCTTTAGCTCCATGTTTTCGTCGAGCTCATAATACCCACTAGGCTGGAAGTGACCATTTGTGATGTTTCCTGCTTGTAAAGCAAGCTTACGTTGATTGGCGGGTAGCGCATATAGAAATCCACCCAGATAGTCTGTATTGGCGGTGGTAGCGATGGAAGAAAACATAGACACATCGTCGCTTGTGAGCCGATCCCCGCGATAGGAAAATTGGGCGGTGTACACGCCCGGTTTATCGGCTGTGACACGTATCCATTCGCCTTTAAGCGAAGAAGGAATACTATGATGCAACGAGGCGCCTGGCTGCACGGTTACCGTTTTATAGTCGCTCCAAGTCGCCGTCCCTTGTTTATCGATCTCGAGCGTGAATGTGGTAGCCCTACTGCCATGATTTTTGAGCCATAAATTGCGCTCGTGCCAGCCCGCAAGAAGGAATGGTTCGGAGGTAAGTACGCTGGATACCTCTTCGTTAATCCATACGGCCCCTTCGGCTGTTGTAGGGCCCAGCTTATCGAGCGCGCTTGGGGCGAGAAACCACAAGTTGGAGTGGGATTGCCCCGCCCCCTGAAGATTACCTTTAATTTTACGCTTGTTGAGGAATTCTTTTTGAGCGGAATCGTCGCATCCAAATACCAGCATGTCGTTCCAACGGGCGAAGTCCCCGATAACTTTTAGATACGCAGAGCGCGGGCGTATACCGCGACTATTGTGTGCGGTAAATGCCATAGGAAACTTCCAGAACATTCCGTGCATGGTCATTAACAGCTCGCTCGAGCCATCATCTATGCTCCGTATGCGTGGCCATTCGGTGTTCCAGCCGTGTGCCCCGTCATAACTGCGGCTACTCTTGGGAAGCCGGAAGAACGACCAGCCCTGCTGTTGATCGCGCACACCCAGGAGCACTGATTTATGATCCCATCCGGTTGCCCATATCGGGTCGGCACTGTTACTCGAGCCTCCTTGAATGCCGCTGGGACCGGATATTTCAACAAATTGGTTGCGACGCACAAGTTTCCATGTCTTTCCGTCCCATTCGGAGAGCGATCCCGCGGGGATATCGTATTTTTTTAACGCTAATTCCCCGGACTCGCCGTTGTTGGAGTACACTAATACCCCTTGCCCACTGTATACCCCTTTTCCATGTGCGCCCATCAGGTCTGCAAAATTTTGTGTGGTGCTGTAGTTGGGAAGTTTAGCGAGATAGCTTTTAGATTTTAAGTTGACATCCGTATAGAGCTCTGTTACGGTTTTGCTTGTGATGTCGTATTCGTAGAGGCCTTCCTCCATGGTCGCGTAATATACCTTAGTCGCCGGTTCGCTAAGGTGGCGTGCCATTCCCGTCAGCCGACCTGGCATAATTTTGGGATCCACGACCCGGATGTTTCCTTTTTCATCGACAATATAGGGACCGATAAACATGTTGCCTGATTCTTTATGAATCATACGATTTGCCGGAGTGCCGCCAACGCTCTTGGGGTAAACGCTCGATGTCATGTCTTTGTTCAATATATAGAGCTTGTCGGAAGATCCGACCGGCAGGTGCGGCCCATAGGTAATCACGTAGAGCTTGTTTTTCCACGGGACTAAGGCTCCGGTCCCGCACTCCCCTTCGTTATTGTACATCGCCAGGCTGGGGTATATTCCACTGAAGCTCGTTTGTGCGATGGCGCCGCTAGCAACGGTAACGGACGCGGCGATGATTAAGCACTGAATTTTAGTTTTTACTGGCATATTAATAATTCGGATTTTGTTTTAAACCACTTGTTAATACCTCTGTCGATGGAATCGGCCAGATATATTGTTTTGATGCGTCGAACTTACGAATGGCAATCTGCTTGATTAACCCTTGAGAAAAGAAAGCACTAAAGTCTGGCAGCCCATCCTCATCCACTGGGGGCGCTTCGGGAAGAAACCATTTTCCAGTGTTAACTACTTTGGCGATTAGGTCTGCTGGATCGAGTAGACCGTAATTCGGAGTATTTAATGCCTTCTCTGCTGTTTTCCAGCGGATAATATCCATGTAACGAAGACCCTCCAGCGCAAATTCCATTCGCCGCTCAGCCCGCAGTATTTTACGTAGCGGTTCTTGCGCGGTCTCGTTCACTTTAGGGTAGTCTGGCGAGGCTACGTCAACTTTATAGGCCCGCGCGCGCACCTGATTTATTGCGTGAAGTACCGATTCATCAATTTCGTTGAGTTCAATTTTAGCTTCCGCGTATATCAAAAGTATATCGGCGTAGCGGATGATAATGTTGTCAGGTTCTATTCGCCAGGAGTTTAAAAGCCAGTCGTTATCGACTCCCTTGTTCCATAATAAGCCGTTAAACGAAGCGTACTGCGCGACAGCCCGATTATCGTTATTGGCGACCTGCTGACCGGTTGATATTTTGGTTGTTTTGAGCGCTAAAGGGTGCGGTGTGAAGACGAAATCTAAATGAGGCTCATCGAATGGAACGATCGTTTTTACACAGCGCGGATCCCGGTTGGCGAACGGATTTGTAGGATCAAAGCGATCCGACTCATCCACAGGAAGTCCATCGTTACAGTAGTACGCGTATAGCAGATCCCATGAAGGGTTTTTTGCTGCCCAGCCTCCATTGTTGCGGGGGATATAATTTTGCCTATCGCCCAGTACGACCCCGAGTGAGATGGAGCGGGGCAATAAGAATATCGATTCGGGGGACTGCTTGGTCTTGGATAGGAAAAGATCGCCGTAATCCGGGTGCAAGGTATAGATCCCGAGATCGATGCACGCCTGGGCGGCAGTTTTTGCCGTGGCGTAATCGCCCATATAAAGAGCGATGCGCGCTTTAAGGGCTAAGGCGGCCCCTTTAGTGGCGCGCTTGAGCTCATTGGAGCTGTAGGAATCTTTGAGGTTGGCGATAGCAAAATCGTAATCCTCGTAAATTTTTGTGAGGAGCTCCTGCGGGGGAATCTGGTCGAGCGCTTCGGCTTCTTCGATCGTGAGGATGCGGTCCACGTATACCACGTTTCGGTAATGCGATAGCAAGTAGGAATACATCGAGGCGCGCACAAAACGGGCTTCTGCCGTGTAGCTTGCTACTTGTGCTTCAGGTAGTACGCCCGCCACGCGCTCCATGTTTTGGAGCACCGTGTTCGCGCGAGCGATATTTTTATATGTATTTTTCCATCCGGTATTTACAAATCCAGTTTGCCCGTTGAGTGTCGCGTTGGTGATCTCGGTTAACCCATCGCGGAACATCCAGTCGTCTGTCCAGTCGTCGAGGTCTTTTATCCAGAGGTCTGAACGATAAAGATCGTTTAAGGACATGATGAGTTCTTCGGCGGTGCCGTTCCACGTTTCACCTGAGCCTTGGGATAGTGGGTTAAGGTCGAGCTTTTGACAAGAAAGCAGGGTCAAGCTCATGCATATATATAGAAATTTACTTTTCATGACGGTCTTGATTAAAATTTAGCATTAATTCCAAATAAGTAAGTCGCCGTTATCGGATAGGTGAGCGAGGTCATCTCGGGATCCCATCCTTTAGGGAATTTGTTAATCGTAAATAAGTCGTTTGCAGTAAACGATACGCCTAAACCTTTAAGGTGTATTTTACGCAGTACGGTCGACGGGATTTCGTAGTGTACGCCCACTGATTTCAAGCGGAAATATTTACCGTTTATCATCCAGAAGTCTGACATGGCATAGTTATTTGTGGCCGAGGTGTTTGAATAGCGCGGGTATTTCGCTTTTTCATTTTCCTCTTGCGATGCGTAGTGGCTCCATGCGTTGCCATCGAGTACGGATAAGAAATTACCCCAATTCTCGCGGTAGGGCTGAAGCATGTCGGAGGTCTGCCTGGTGTTCTGTTTGCCTACGCCTTGAACGACGAGATTTAACGACAGTCCCGCATACCCCACGTTTAGCTGTCCTCCATAGAGGTACTGCGGGAGCGATCCGCCTAGGTGCACGCGGTCATACTCTGGCGATATGATGCCGTCGGGCGTTCCGCTCGGGCCACTGATGTCGATATATTTGACGTCACCTGGCTTGACGTTAGCGTTCAGCACAGGCGAGGCGGCCACTTCTTCCTGGGTTTGGAAAAGGCCATCTGAGCGGTACCCGTACCACTCGTTAAATTCGCTTCCTTCCCTTTTAATTTGATCACCCAAAAACTCCGTTCCCCCTAGGTCGCCCATGACCGATTTGAAGTTCGAGATGTTAAAAGAAATGCCGTAGTCTACTTTACCGACTTTATCTTTCCAGCCCAGGATGAGTTCCCATCCTTTGGTATTCATCTTTCCTGTGTTTTGATTAGGGTTGTCGAAGCCAATGTAGGTAGGTATCTGCAGGGCCAGCAGCATATCGCTCGTTGTTTTTTCGTACACATCGAAGGTGGCATTCAGACGGCTGTTTAGACCAGTGAAATCAACCCCTAGGTCATACGATTGTGTCTTTTCCCATGTGATATCGCGAATAGCATATTGCCACTGGGCGGCAGACTGGGCCGACACGGCTTCGGTTCCCTGATAGAAAAGTGCGGTGTTGGAGAACTGGATGAGCGACTGGTAGGGGTAGTTACCGATTCGCTCGTTGCCCAGTGTTCCGTAGGATGCGCGTAGCTTCAGAAAGTCGAGCCAAGAGACGTCTTTAAGGAAGTTTTCCTCCGAGAGCGACCAACCTGCTGATATCGAGGGGAATGTGCCCCACCGGTATTCCTTTGCGAAGCGCGATGACCCGTCGAACCGGATGTTCGCTTGCAGGAAATATTTGTTGGCGTAGTTGTACATCGCCCTGCCGAAATAGGAGCGGTAGGCATTTTCGTAGGCGCTACCGCTGTTATCTCTAAACTCCAGGGGACCCAGATCGAGATAAGGATAACGACTCAATAGGTATTGGTCGCGAGAGGCCGAGATGTCTTCATTGAAGTAATAAAAGAACTCATAGCCACCAAGGAGATTGAGGTTATGCTTACCCAAACTTTTTTGGTAGTTGGCTAAAAATTGTGTTGTGTACTGGTAGCTTTCCACCCGCGTTTCCGAGAGCTTAGTAGCGTTGTAGCCATTCAGGTAACCGGCTGGCACGTCCGGGTTATCCCAGGCGGTGTAGGGTACCTTGGTTTTAAAGGCCTTTGTTTTATCGAAATTAAAGACCGGCGCGATGACCCCGGTCAGCGTAAGTCCACTTATAGGCTCAAGGTCAATTCCGAATTTACCGCCCAGCTGGTTATACTGGTATTTGGTCTGTCCTCCCTGGTTGAGCATTCCGTATATATTGTCGCCATCTTTTCCGGCAGCAATTCGCCCGTCATCCCAAAGCCCCGCGTAAATAGGGGCAGTGATTCCGAGTCTATACATGGGGTCGATCGATGGACGGTTGTCCGTAGTGCGTTTGAAGTTAAAGTCGATTACAGCTGAGAGATAGTCGGTTACTTTGACGTTGTTGTTTATCCGGGAAGTTAGCCGTTCATAGTTTCTTCCCACATATAGCGCGTCGGTGTCGTCGTAGCCGAGCGAGAATCGTGTCTGCAGGTGCTTACCCGATCCGGTGACTGCCAGTTGGTGGCTTTGGCGCGGTGCGCGTTTGTCTAACAGGAGCTCTTGCCAATCGGTGATGGGGTATTGATTGGCATTCTCTTGATTTAGGCTGAGGTAATTGTCGACTACCTCTTGACTATAGATTGGGTATTTATTGTCATTGTTGTTATTATCATTCCAGCGGAGCTCATTCACCAGCTGCAAGTAACGCTGGGCGCCCACATATTCGGGCAATTCAGTCGGCGCTTCAAAGCCAATATCGGTGTTATATTCCAGCGCGAGCTGGCCTTCTTTACCGCGCTTGGAGGTAATTAAGATAACACCTGCCGCCGCGCGCGCGCCATAGATGGAGGCCGACGCGGCGTCTTTAAGCACGGTGACATTTTCAATATCGTTCGGGTTTACGTGATCAATGCTGCTGATAGGAACCCCATCTAGAATAATTAGGGGATTGACTCCAGCGTCGGTGATGGTAGTGATGCCCCGCACGCGCACGGTTGCAGATGCTCCAGGGGCACCGTTGTTGCGCGTAACCATGACGCCGGGAACAGATCCCTGTAGTGCTTGGGATAGTTGTGTCGTTTTTCGCGCGGCAATATCTTTCCCGTCCACCGACGATATGGCGCCCGTTAGATCTTTCTTTTGGGCGGTACCGTAACCGATCACGACGACTTCATCGAGCTGCGTGTCGTCGATGGCTAGGCGCACTAAAATGGTGTTGGTTTGCCCATTTTTGGCAACGAAGTTCAGAATGGAATCGGGCTGGAAGCCCACGTGATGTACATAAATGTTGTAAACCGATTCGGTCGATAGCCCTGTCAGACTAAATAGCCCGTCTTCGTCCGAGCTGTACGTCTGTTTTTTTTGCGTGCTGGTGTTTAGCACATCGATGGTTGCTCCTGGGATTGCCACCCCGTCGTTGCTTATTACCTTCCCCGTAGCCTGGGGGCCGGACTGTGCAGCGGCTTGTTGAAAAAGAAACAATAGGCCATAAATTAGCAATGGGTAGATTAGATTACTTCTCATAACAATTAAGATTTAATTATAAATGGTTATTGGTGTATTGCTTATTTTATTGTAATTATATTCTCTTCTATATTAAATTCGCAGCCATTTATTTGGCAGAAAATCGCAAGTAAGTTTTCGATATTTTCATTCTGCTTGAGATCGCCTGTGAAGGTGCCATTTATGATATTTGGATTGGTCGCATCGATGGTTACCGCGTACAGGCGCTCCATAATATTAAACAGGTCTGCGTTACTCACGCTCTTAAAGTTTACAACCTTATTTGACCATGCAATAGTGCTCGCCGGGAAGTTCGATTTGCTGTGTTCCTTTTCTTTTTCCCAAGCGTTTGTAAAGTTTGTTTTTGGCGGATTTACAAGGCGGTATTGAAAATTGTCTTTGTTAATCACGAGCGTTGCTTGGCTATTCAGGAACACGCGTTGGTCAGCCTTGTTGCTCACGAGGATCTTGCCTTCAAGAAGCGTGATAACCAGATTGTTTTTGTCATAATCGGCGACGCTAAATATTGTTCCGAGCGCTTTGGTTTGGAGTCCGTGTTTGTTTACCCGGAAGGGATGCTCTTTATCGGGGTGGACGTAGTATGTCGCCTTTCCGTAGATTTGCTGTACCGATCGATTAGAACGAAAATTCGAATAATAAACGACCTTAGACTGCGGTTCAAGTTTTATACGACTACTATCCGGTAGCTGATGCCAGTAGCTGGTGATACCTTCATTTTTAAGGCTGATTCGCAAATTGTTTTCCTCGAAGGTTAGTGTATCGAAAGATCCAATTTTGTAAAAAGGGAAAGCGGCTGCAATCAAGATAGCTGCGGCCACGAGCAACTGTTGGAGAGTGACCAGTGTTCGCTTGCGCGATAGGATTGAGTTTAGGATGGCCTGCTTTGTTTCAGGTGGCGTGGTGGTTAGTTCCTCGTGCGGGATATTTTCGAAGATGTGGATTTTATCCAGGTCCTGCTCATGCGTCAGCAAATGGCGCACGATAGATTCACACTCCTTGTAGGAGCATTTATTGGATAAAAACTTCTTTAAAATTTCCTCTTTCACGGTTTATATCTTGGGTAGTCTTGATAGTATATACGTTCAATAAACCGAAACTACGTACGTGGTATAAAATTTTTTTTTCTACAGATGAAAAAAGATGTATATCAAGGCTAATACTTTGCGCAGCTGCTGGAGCGATTTATAAACATGCGTTTCCACGGTACGTACCGATACGTTTAGTTTCTTGGCAATTTCTTTATGGCTATATCCGTCAATGTAGGCTAAGCGAAAGACTTCCTTTCGCATAGGGGAGAGTTGATCGATAGCTTTATTAAGGGAGTCTTTGAGGTCGCTTGATAGTTCAGTCAAAGGAATTCGATTTTGTTGCTTGAGCGTGTTGATCATTTGCCGGTCTTTTGATTCTTTACGAAGCCAGTCGATAAATACCAATTTACCTTTCCGAAAGAGCTGGATTTCGGCGGATAATTCCGGATTATAGCTATCACGATAACGCCAAAATTTGATGAACGTCTGCTGTGTCAAATCTTGGGCAAGCTCATGCGATTCCGTCTTTTTCAAAAAGCCAGAATATATTCTATCGTAGTATTTGTTAAATACGGCTCGAAAGCTCTCGTCATCAATTAGCGAATACATGGCGCATTAATATTAATATCAGTTTATACATCGCGAATATTTTTCAGTTAAAGATCCGATGGGTTAATCTGGTACAATTTAAGAATTAAAATTGTATTGGTTTTCTTTGGGAGATGATATTCCCGTTGAGAACTTTCGACCTTTCAGAGTCTCTTTTTAACACCGCGATAAATCCAAAGCTTAACGGTTCGCGTAAATAGTATTATAGTTATAGACAAGAGGATGAAAGCAAAAAGAACACTTCTATGCGTATTTTTTATCGCGGGATCGATCTATTTAAGTTATGGTCAGGGCAACAAGCGGAATCCTTATTACAGCCGCACGGATACTGCTACCCTGGCGATCAGTAATGAGGAATGGCAAGAAATTCTTCCTTCCGATTTATTTCACGTAGCACGGCTGGGGGAGACCGAACGGGCCTTTACTGGGAAATATAACACGTTTGATGTTAAAGGAACCTATTATTGTGCTGTCTGTGGAAACGCCCTTTTTTTATCCACGTCTAAGTTTTCGAGCACGTGTGGATGGCCTTCCTTCTTTGAACCACTCAGAGCCGACGGACTTATCTACAAAGAGGATTTTAGTCATGGTATATACCGTGTTGAGGTACGCTGTGGTCGCTGCGCTTCGCACCTGGGACACGTTTTTGACGACGGTCCGGCACCAACGGGTAAACGCTATTGTATGAATTCTATTTCTTTAGAGTTTGAGCCCCGAATAGCTAAATAATTATTAAAAAGTTACGGTTGAGCAATCCGTTATATTAAAACGGTCGTAGATATTGAAAACACAAACAATAGAAATGAAAAAGGCATCAATTTATGGAGCAGTGCTGCTAGGCGCGCTGCTTTTAACCAGCCGTAGCAGCTACGCACAGATTAAAGAAAAGACTGCGATTGTGGGGGAAGCAACGATGTACCCATCGAAGAATATCGTTGAGAACGCGATTAATTCCAAAGATCATACAACACTAATTGCCGCGGTAAAGGCTGCGGGACTTGTCGAAACTTTGTCGAGTGCGGGACTATTCACCGTATTCGCACCCACAAACGCCGCCTTCGAGGGCTTGCCAGGTGGTACGGTTGATAATTTGTTAAAACCAGAAAACAAGAAAATGCTGACCGATGTGTTAACGTATCACGTTGTAGCGGGCTATTATACGGTGCAAGATATTTGGGCATTAATTGCTGCGGGAAATGGCAAGGCGGAACTTAAAAGTGTTCACGGGGGAAAGCTTATTGTATGGGCCAAGGATAAAGATCTATTTTTACGCGATAGCAAGGGAAATGAGGCCAAGATAACCATAGGGGATGTCGATCAATCCAACGGCGTTATACATGTTGTTGACCGGGTGATGATGCCTTCGTTTTCGTCTTGATCGATCGATTCATTTTCTCTCCAGCATACGCGGGTTGGTGTTCGTTGATTTTTAACCTTTTGGTGAAACCTGTAAACATGAAGAGTAAAACCAAGAAAATAAAAAATAAGTTAACCGAAAAATTTCATATTCAACTTATTCTACGGTTTATTATGTTACTTTTGGGAGCATAACGACAACTGATTGAGCCCAATTCACCACATAGCAGAAGATACCTTAATCGCTCTACTCAAAAAGAGGGACCGACGTGGTTTTAATTATCTATATGATAATTATGCTGGCGCGTTATATGGTGTCGTTATTCGTGTAGTGTTACATAAAAATTATGCCGATGAAGTCATCCAAAACGTCTTCGTAAAAATATGGAATCACGCAGACCTATTTGACGATAAAAAGGGGAGACTTTATACGTGGATGATAAACATCGCTCGTCATGCCGCTATTGATTATATTAAGTCAAAGGGTGTTCAAAATGAGCAAAAAAACCAATCTCTTCCCGATGGCATAAATAAACTCGAAAATCATAATTTTGTTCAGACAGAACAGAACGAGAAAACAGACTATATTGGTTTGAAAAATGTATTAGAAAGGCTAAAGCCGGAATGGCGGGAGCTCATTGAAATGGCGTATTATCAAGGTTATTCGCAACAGGAAATTGCAGATAATCTCAACATTCCTCTCGGTACGGTGAAGACACGTGTACGATCGGCCTTACTTCATTTGCGAGAAATATTAAATGAACAGCAGTAGCTTTGGATATTAAAGAATACATATCGTCCGGGATTATTGAATCATATGTTTTGGGGCTTGCCACCGAAGAGGAGGTTAGCATCCTAGAATGTGTGCGTCAAAAAAATCCGGAAGTGGAGCAAGCTATTCGCGATATGGAACTGTCGTTGGAAAACTTGGCCTCCCAGCAGGCCACAATGCCGTCTGAATCGTTAGAGTCGGCGATTTGGGATCGTATTTCTGCCTCCCAAGCCGAATCGCCTGTCACCCAGCAGGTAACAGACCCTGCCTTTGCAACGACAGATCCTACTGACAAAATCAAAACTATTCGACCGCAATCCCGCAAATTACAACCGCTTTGGATCGCAGCATCCGTACTTTTAGTCGGCAGTTTAGCGATAAACATCATGTTGTTTAAAAATCGGCAACAGAATATAGCGGATCTTCAACAAGCGAATGCAGTCAACCAGGAAAGCGAGAAGACATTAGCCGAGGCGAATCAGCGGTGGGCAATGTTACAACGTCCATCGGTTAAAATGGTTACTCTTCAAGGTGTAGAAAAATATCCAGAACTTAAGGCGCTCGTCTTTTGGGATGTACAAACATCAGAGGTATTGCTGGCGGCAGAAAATTTGCCGACCGTACCGTCTGATAAGCAGTATCAGCTATGGGCGATTATCGACGGAAAGCCTGTGGATGCAGGTGTTCTCCCTTTGTCCATATCGGATAACTCCTTACTGGAAATGCAGCGAATTTCCGGCGCACAGGCATTTGCTATTACCTTAGAAAAGGCAGGGGGAAGCACGACACCGACGCTCTCTGATATGTTTGTTATCGGTAACATTTAATTTTTCTGCTGGGCACCTTTAAAAAGGATCTCCCACGCGTCTAGCACAACGCAAATCCTTTATTTATCGAGCAATATTGATCACGAAAAAAGCCCGCATCTTTCGACACGGGCCAAGGTTACTAGACATTTGATGTCCCTCTACTTTATGAAAAGTTTTGCAATATCTAACACCGCTGGCGCAGATAGTGGCTCATCAAACGACTGTGTTGCTGTCGCCATTGATAGTTTTCCTTCAATACCGGGCAGTGTCGTGATATCGACTCCGGCTTGTTCTTTTGTATCTTCACCGGCATAAACGGGGTCTACAGCGGCGCCAATACCAGAATCATTTGCGCCGGTTATCCACGGTTTTTGTTCGGCTGCAGCGCCACCTCGGGCCCTGCGCATCTGACGAATATGGGACGCATGCCGAGCTTCCACCGAGTGAATCTGAAGGGCTGCAGTCAATACGACTTGATTACCTTTCAATAATGCAGCTTGACCTTTGTATGCGCGCACACCGGTATCCTCGAATGCCTGCGCTAATGCCAAAAAGGTGTCATAGTCACTAAACACGGGAGCGAATGCACCACCAGCGGTGAAGTCGAAGGTCGGTTTAGAAACAGCTTTGTCTCCTAATACCTGTTTTAAAAAGGCAACGTGCGCTACCTCGTGATCACGTATGGTTGTGATAGCGCCCATCGGTTTTCCTGATGGAACGAGGTTGGATGCTGCCGCGCCCATGGTATAGTATTCTGCTTCAAGGTATTCGAGTGTCAATGCGTAATTTAAGACCCCATTGACATCTGTTGGTGTTTGTCCGTATGCTTGTTTGAAAAGATCGCTCAATACAAAAGGCATAGCAGCTATAGAAACCTTTTTACCGAAAGACATCATGTTTCGTATTGCCTCGCGGCGTGGACTGACACGCTCGTTAAACTCCGGGTCAACTTGGGTTATCGTATCAAATATGTTAAATAAATTCATGGTGATAAAAGTTTAAAGTGATTAATAGGTTGGTAAATCCCGAACGTCAATTTTCGACTTAATGAACGGGGATGCAGCTTCTAAGACCATGCTCGGGCTGTTTGCAACGTCTAGACCCGCATCATCCACAACCTCCGAATTGGCAAAAGTCCCATTATCAATGAGATCCCGCACCAAGGCAGCATGTCTTGCTTCCACCGAAACGATTTTGCCCGCTAGCAGTAAATATGCTTCATTTTTAATTAACCATCCTGCGCCATTATAGGCTGAAACACCGAGGTCTTCAAAAGTTTTTGCTGTCATCAGCACGCTGTCTCGGTTAGAAAAATCAATTCCCGAGAAGTTAAATTCCAGATTCGCGATCGCACTTTCTCCTAAGGCAGCCTTAAAAAATTCGCGGTGAGCGATCTCGTGATCGCGGATGTCCGTGAATAAGGTTTTTTCCCAATTTGTAATTCCGCCATAAGGCTTATTTGCGAGTTCTATATAAAAAGCAGCTTCCAATTGTTCTAAGGCATAAGCGTAATTCAATATAGCAATATCGCCACTGCCGAAATATAGGCCTTCGCCGCCCATGTCGGGACCACTGTGATCATCATCTTTGCTGCAACTAATTATTCCTAATGTCGCAATTCCTGCAGCACCGGCTCCAGCGACCTTCAGAAACCGTCTTCTGTCTAATCGCTTGCTTTCTTGTTGGTTATTTCCTTCAAAAAAGTTTTCTTGTGTAGAGGTTGTTTCTTTCATAACCTAAATATTTATATCGTTTATAAAGTATTGTTATACGTATATACGAGGTTACGAGATAAATGGATTTCCCACGGGCAATATTTTTTAGAATAGTGCCGGAATTATGTTTTGGGCGAAATAAGAAGGTGTCGTTTTGTGGTCGTTGAGCGTTGCCGGTAAGGACAAGACATGACCAGGAAAATGCCCTATCGGGGTTATAGAGTCTCATGGGCTGAAAACCGGCTGCGGGGAAGATAAATTACGGAGAATTCGAGTTATCAAATTTCTCCGTAATAAACATGGATTAGTGGGCGATTCGTACTTTGTATAAGCGTAGGCCCGGAAGGGATATCGTTTTATCCGACTGGGTATGATAGATGTTTTCCGTCCACCAACTTTCTTCTGCTATGGTATAGATATAATCATTTTCTTGGGTATTGTAATTCAGAGACTTTATATTTTCTTTACCTTGGAGTGGTGCAAATTCCGTAAACTGCTCCGTTGCGATATCAAAATTATAGGTGCTATGATGCACCGTCACCAGTAGTGTACGGTCTTTACCGTAACTGAGATCATGGCCCCCCGCATTTGGCAAAAGCCAGGTGTTCTCAAGCCTAAGGCTTGGGGTTTCCGTGTCCCAGTTTTCAAGCGTGTAGGCTTTCAGGCGGTTGTAGCCTAGCACATAAAGACGTTTGCTTGGCTCATCCCAAAGGGCGCCATGTCCCGAATATAGTGTGTCGGAATAAAGGCGCATTTCAGATTTGCCGATCTCGTAGAGTTCAAGCGAGTTTCCATTCTTGTGCGTGGAGTTGGCAACGGCGATTCTGCCGCCAGGTAAAAGGGCTGCGGAATGCGCCATTGGCGTTTTCGCGTAAAATTCGACCGCTTTAGTTTTAACGTCGATCAGAAGCGTCGCGCCCGAAGAAGAACAAACTAAGATTTTACTGTTGTTTAACACAGGTTTGCACTCATCCAGCGACAAGAGAAGTTTCTTATATTCTACTGGGATATCGGCCGCAACTTGTGCGTCCCACTCCCAGATGACTGCTGCCATAGGACCGGTCGATTTTTCAGGATCGATGATCAGCACTTTGCTATCTCCACAAGCGACGTAATGACCGTTTTCGAGCGTACCTTGGGCATTCGTTTTTAGTGCCCACGTGAGCAGGAGTATAGCCGATGAAATTATTATTTTAATCATTATATTATAAGTTTTCCCAGCCGGGGTTTTGTGTAAGATTTTGATTTAAAGTTAGCTCTTCCAGCGGAATTGGGTTGATGTATTCCCAAGGCTGGAAAGGTAGTTTCGTGTTTTTATAGGGCACTAATCTTCCTGATTCCCCATTTGAAAGTGCATTTACGGGCGATAGTTTGAAGTATTGCACACCCGAAACACGGTCTGTAGGCGCGTTTTCCGTGCTCTTGATGACATAAAGATCAGGCGATCCGTCGTGGTCAAGATCGATTAGCTTGTTGAAACCAGGAATGTATATGCCGTGATATTCCGTGCGGAAAAGATGTCCTTCGTTCCAACGGATAAGATCGTCTCGGCGTAGCCCCTCGAAGGCGAGTTCGATTCTTCGTTCACGGCAGACTTCTAGTACAGCAGGGTCGGTGGTTCTTTTATAACGTGATAACTGCAGCTGATCGGTTTGTAGCGGGAAGGTCAACTTTTGTTTGACGCCAGCTCTGTCTCGCAGAACGTTGACTGTTGCATCGAGATCAACTTGGGTCAGGTTTCCTAGGATCGCTTGTGCCTCCGCATAATTCAGTAATACTTCCGCATAACGTATTAATATAACATCTCTGCTATCGCTACCTTGGTCTTCAATTGGTGGCCCCACGCGTTTGGTTACTTGATAACCAGTTCTGTTTTCAGCGAAATCGTTCACGGCTTTTTCGGTTGTTCCAATCCTTATATATCCTGGGAAAACGACAGACTGTGACAATCTGTAATCGCGGTTCTGGAACTCGTGGAAATATGTCTTATCTTCAATATCACCACCATTGTCTTGATAATAGGAACTGCCCGATAACATTGGGTAGTCGCTTATTAGTGAAAAGGTGGCTCCGTAGTTTCCATTGGAAGTAGAAGTAAATTCGGGAGTATAATAGATGAAGTTTTGCGTCGAGGATCGGGCGAGAATGACTTCGCTCGTAGGCGCTTCGGCTTCTTGGAACATCGCGGCATAATCGGTTGCTTTATTACCGGTTGTAAAGATGCTGTATTTTTTCGAATCCATTAATTCTTTCGCTGCATCACGGGCTTTGGTAATGAATTTTTCTGCATCAGCCAGCTGGGCTTCTTTGTGGTAGAGGCGGTAAGTACCCTCGAAAAGTGCGATTCTCGATTGGAGCGCGAGTGCCGTCCATCGCGTGATTTTGTTTTTACTGGTCGATTCACCTAAATAAGTAACCGCATAATCGAGGTCTTGCATTACGCTATCCATTACTACTACGCGCGGGTCACGTGGTTTGTAGAGCTCTTCTTCGTCGGTTGTTGTTAGAGGTCTTGAATACCATGGCACATCGCCGAACGTACGCACCTTCTTAAAATAGAACCAAGCTCTAAAAAACTTTGCGATTGCTAAATTTTGCTGTTTTAGTTGGGTGTCTTCGGTATGCTCGTTTACGTTTTGTATAAAATAGTTAAGGTTGCGCAGTTCTCCCCAGCTCCAGCCGCCACTTCCAAGGGCTGTCGGCAAGGTGTAGTTGGATGATCGCATAGCTGGAGGTGTTGTGATGTGTTCCATGTTATCCGAGTACTTGTCATCCTTGATGCTGTTGTGATCAAGATTATTATAAAATCCGTCGGTGAACGTCTTTAAGCTTGCGGCGTTCTTAAATAAAGAAGGAGATTCAGCGACTTGTGTTTCGGGAAATTGATCAAACTGCGATTCGCAGGAACTTAGAATCAAGATGCCGAAGAATAATATACCTAATTTTTTCATGGTTTTTGGTGTCATAAGTTTAAAATCCAATTTCAATTCCAAATGCAAACGTACGTTGAATCGGGTAGGCCGTACCCATACCCACGCTTCCCTGGCTAGCATCGGGATCCTTTTCAAGTCCTTCGGGGTCTAAGGTGTCGTGCAGCTTTGTCCATTCAAACAGGTTTGTTCCCGCTACGTATATGCGGGCGCTGCTTAACGCATTTTTTAAGAATGTATGTGGGAGGCTGTAGCCTATTATGAGGTTACTTAACCGAAGGTAGCTTGCACTTTGCAGATACCTGGTTTGCGGCACACCCAAATCATTTTGGCCTAATGCTATATAACCTTGTGGTTTTGGGAAATAGGCATCTGGATTTTCCGGGGTCCACCGATCTTCAACCACGTGCTGTAGGAGTACTTGGTATTTTCTGTTGTACGAACTCCAGAAGTTGGCCGTTTCTGCCGAAGGGTAGATGTCTCGCTTTCCAACGCCCTTAAAGAAGGCATTGAGGTCAAATCCGTGGTAGCTGAAATTTAAGTTTAGCCCATATTGATAGCGAGGGGTGGTGTTACCGATGATGCGGTAGTCACCGTGGTCGCCTATTGTCCAGTCGCCTTTGCTAATTTCGCCATCGCCATTACTATCTTCAAATTTTATCGTGCCGGCACTAGCGAACTGACGGTAGCTGCTTGTTGTTAGCAGTGGGCTACTTTGAGCTTCTTCGTCCGTTTGGAAAAAACCCAGTGTGTTTAGGCCCCATATTTCACCTAACTGTTGGCCTTTATAATAATCACCTAAGTAATTTGTCGGGTTATAGTAGTCTGTTATTACCGATGTGTAATCGGCGATATTAAAACGAACACCGTATTGGAAAGGGTGGGCACCGTTAATCTGATCCTGCCATCCTAGCGATAACTCCCACCCCCGGTTCCTGAGTGAAGCGATGTTTTCTTTGGGCACTGTAGCGCCAAATACGGATGGTAAAGAGTGATACGGTGCTAGCATATTATCGGTGTTCCGTTGGTAGTAATCGAAGACCACTGATAATCTGTTGTTCATCAAGGAGGCGTCTAGTCCTATGTCTGCTGTTTTGGAAGTTTCCCAGGTGAAGTTTTCCGATTTTGGACTAGGCACACCCGTGTATGTATATTGCTCCCCATCGAGTAAATATGGTGAGCGGGTCATGCTTAAGATCGAGAGGTAGTCGAATGAGCCAATATTCTGGTTTCCCAGCGCGCCGTACGACCCGCGAACTTTCAATGAGTTAATGACGTCTTTTAGAGGTTCGAAAAATGCCTCTTCAGATATTTTCCATCCTGCGGAAATGGAGCCGAAGAAAGCTCCTCTTGAGGTTTTACTAAATTTAGAGGTAAGGTTATGCATTCCGTTCAATTCGATAAGGTATTTTTCATCGAAATTGTAACCTGTGCGTAGGAATATGCTTCGGTTCGCATACTTGTCATCATCATCGCTAGCCTCGAAGATCCCCGTTGCTAAATTTAAGGAGTGTTCCTCCAGCCCTAAAATAGGGTCTTGGTGTGTGACTGTCTCGTAGTGATTGGTATAATTTTCAAAGGTGAACCCTGAGGTGATATCCAAATTGTGTTTACCCAACGACTTTTTATAGTTCGCATAGGCGTTAACATTAAATGTTTCCGATTCGGTATTGCTCTTGTATATTTTAGCCGGTCCAGCATCAGAGTAATGCGATAGGATGGTGTTTCTATTGTTAAAAGAGTGTGATAGATATGGTCCGGTGTTGTCCCACCAGCGGTTTCTGTACCAATGGTAGTACATGTAGGAAACATCACCATGTAAGGTTAAGGACTCCTCTAAAAGCTTAATATCGGTCCCGAAGGTATTTAAAAAGCTACTGGTGTTGGTTTTATATTCGGATTGTTTTTCGATAAATTGACGATAGAATCCGATGTCTGTAGGAATTATTTCACCATCCACTTCGATGGTTTCGGGCATTAGTGGGTTTGTGTTGTCTATAAAGCGCCACGGGTTGGAGCTAAAGCCATACAGGTACGTATTTGGTATGTCATCTCGCCGCATCGTTGCCGAAGACTTGCTAAAGATCGTAACGTTGTCAGAGACTTGATAGCTGTTGTTCGAGCGGAAATTAAATCGATTTATTTTTTCAGGCTTAAATTTCAGATTTCCTTCTTCATGGTTGAAATCCCCAGCCAGAAAGTACTTGTATTTGTCTGATCCTCCACGGATGCTTAAATTGTGGTTTTGTTCCGGCGTATAGGTGCGGAACCAGTCCTCGTAATAATTGTTTACCGGACCACCCAGAAGTAGCGTTGCTTTTCCACCGATATTCTTCAGGTCGTAGAGTGGCAGTGAAGGGTCGGCCGCAACATCGTACGGGTATTGCACCTGGGCATCGGTGTAGTAGGTTTGCCCGATATTTCCGTTGAACTCGCGCTCTTGGATTTCTAAATAGTCTAATCCTTGGTATACTTTTGGAACTTTGGTCGCTTTGCCCCACTTAAAATTATTGTTATAGTTTATTTGCGGCTTTCCATCGATACCCTCTTTGGTGGTTACTAGAATCACGCCATATGCCGCTCGCGCGCCGTATATCGCTGCCGAGGAGGCATCTTTAAGAATAGAAATATTATCGATACTCTGGGGGGATATGTTATTGAGTTCGAAAGAAGAGATTGGTACACCGTCTAGTAGAATCAAAGGTGACCCTCCATTGATTGAGGTATTCCCGCGTATATTGAAAGATGCTCCACGGCCGGGTTTACCGTCGCTTATTCCGATGTTTAGGTTGGGTACCTGACCGGCGAGCGCTTCACCTAAGTTGGTTGCTTTGAATGCATCGATACGCTTGCTATCTATTTGGTCTACTGCCCCAGTCAAATTGGCCTTTTTCTGTATACCATAACCGACCACAACGACCTCATCGACCAGTGAGGATTCGACCTCTAAAAGCACGTTGATCACACGCTGCGTACTAATCTCAAAGGTCTGTTCGGCGTAGCCCATATAGCGGAATGTTAGTTTTGAATCCGTAGGAACCCGCAGTGCATAGTGTCCGTCGGCATCTGTTCGGGTCCACAAGCTAGGACTTTGCTCTACACTAACGGTTACCCCTTCAAGCGGACCGTTAGCATCACTAACTACCCCTGAAATCTCGATGTCCGTTTGTTGCCGCTCTTTCAGCACGATCGTTTGGTCTACGATTTGGAAAGTCAAGTTTTGACGACCAATAGCCTTTTTCAGAATCGCGCGCACCGGCATATTGGTCATATTAAGCTCCGCAACGCGGAGGTTTTTGATGACGTTGTGATCGTAAAATAAGCGTAGATTGCTTTTTGCCGATACTTCTTCGAGTACCGTTTCTAGCGCTACGTCTTTCATGCTGATTGAGATGTTTTGCGCACTTCCGGATGCATGTGCGCCGAAAGAAAATACCAAGCTCAACAAGATTACAAGTTTCATAATGATTAAGAACTTTAAGTCGAATTGCCTACAAAGGGCACTCTTGATTCCCTGCTGGGGAATACGAGGAAAATAATTCATAAATTTGCAAATGTTAAAGGGTCATTAATTATTAGTTACACGCTGGTTTTTATACCTCTTTATCAGGGGGATGCTCCAACATCCCCCATTCTTGATAATCGGGTAAGGTTTTATTCTTTTTTATTCCATCCTGATTATTTTTTATTTGTCTGCATGTGCGATAACTGTCCCCATCTTAATTTCAAAGTTTACGTCGGTCGCAATAGCGAGTATGTTGAGTATCTTCGAAAGGTTTTGGTCTCTGGCTATGCTCCCTTTGAATGACGAGTTTGAGGAGAGCTGCTCTGTCCCGATAAATTTAACGTCATACCAGCGGCTAATTTGCGCGCATATCTCGGTGATGTTGTTGCCGTCGAAATAAAACTCACCACGTTGCCAGGCTAGATTTTTCTGCTCATCCGCAGGCGATATTTGTATCTGCGTATCATAGCAAAGTGCCTGTTCACCCGGTTTGATTATATTATTTTTTTCTCCGGATTTAATTTTTACGGATCCCTCCACGAGCGTTGTTAGCACGGTGCTCTGGTAGGCGTTAACGTTAAATGTGGTTCCCAGTACTTCAATTGTCGCGTTGTTTGCTTCGATTAAGAATGGTCTCTTTTTATCGTGAGCAACTTTAAAATAAGCTTCTCCCTTCAGTATCACGCGCCGTTCATTGGTCGCGAATTTTTCGGGATAGGTGATCGTGCTGGCCGCATTTAACCACACCTGGGTACCGTCTTCCAGAAGAACGTTATAGGTGGATGCTACAGGCGTGTTTATTTTCAATGTTTGGTTCTCGTTTTTTGCGTAGCTGCGCAGGTCAGGGCTGGTGAGCTCTACTTCGTGGCCTTGGGGGTATACGAGTGTGGCGTAAGGTTTCCCCGGCAGTACGTCGCCGTTATGATAGTTGACAGGAACTTCTGCTGCTTGTTCTGGCTCATGATGAATCGATGGTTGAATCCAAAATATAAAAGCTAGAAGGAGCGATGCAGCAATAGAGGTGGCCCAAATGATTCGTCCCTTTTTTAGCGATGTTTTAGTGTTCTTCTTGAATTCTTGGGAAAGAATGTTCTCGTAGATCGTGCTTGCGAGATTCTCTGGGGGATTAACGGTTGTCTTAATAACACGGTGAGCGCCGAGTTTGTCAAGCCATTTTTCGATTGCTTTACCCTCTTGCGGGGTATGCTCACCACGCTGATATTTGGCGAGCAATTCGCTCAGGTAGTTGATTTTGTCCTCATCCGTCATACACTCCTATAACCGTATAGTTATGCTGGAGGTACCGAAAAAATGTCAAATAAATTAAGAGACCTTAAGTTTTAGTTTCAATCTGCTGATTGCCAAGCTTATATTGTTCTTTACCGTTTGCTCCGAGAGCGCAAGGTGATTGGCAATATCTTTAACGGGCATGTTGTCCACGCGGCTCATTTTGTATATTTCTTGCATGGTTTTGGGCATCTTGTTTACTTCATTCTGGATATGTGTGCCGAGCTCGTCGGCCATATATTGTTCCTCGATAGTGCTCTGTTTTAATGGAGGGAGGTAAAGCGAGAGGTCTTTTAGTTTTGATTGTGCGCGGGTCGTTGATCGTATCCAGTCGATGATTTCGTACTTCGCAGCTTTGTAGAGATAGGGTCCAAGGTTCTCTTTGACCGTTAGGGTTTTACAGTTTTTCCAAAGCGAGCAAAAGATGTCTTGAATAATTTCCTGGGTATCTTCACGCGAATTTATTCGACGCTCTACGTAAATGAATAGGTCATCAGCATAAAGATCGATTATTTTTTTAAAAGCAGCGTGATCACCTGATTTGATAGCATTCAACAGCTGAACTTCATCTATGTTGTCCATAATTCGCTCGGGAAATGTAAGTTTAAAGTCTTTGGCAAATTTATAAATGGCGTGTTAACTGGATGTTAAGTTATCAAAATTTTCAATCTTAAGCAAGACGATGTTTTTAGGTTTGTGAATTTCTTTTTAAAGTATATTGGCATTACTCTCTTAGGCTTAGGCGAAAGTTATAATTCTGCCATGATCGCTTGTCGCTCATCGAAAATTCAGGCAAATTGCAACGAACAGGCGTTTAAGCACGTCGCGATCTATGAACGGCTAATAGTTTTTGTGAAACCAAGAAATATATTCAGGCAACTTAGTGCCTAGGTAATAGGGGACATTCATGAGCATAAAGGGGGTACCATTAGGCGTAACGGTATCCTCTATTTTAAAGCGGCCGCCGTAAATGCGGACTGCATACTTTTGCGAGAAGTTACGAATCAACTCAATCATAAATATCTCACACAGAAAATTCATTTTGAGGGTTTGTATCGTATTGAAATAGGCGAATATCCTACACCTGCAATCAGAGAAATGTTATTGAACGCTTTGATACACCGTAATTATATGGGTGCAATGACACAAATCCGTGTGTATGACGATAATATTAATGTGTGGAATGATGGAACATTGCCAGCAGGTATTAGTTCAGAGGCTTTGAAAAGACCGCATCGGTCAAATCCACGCAATCCGATTATTGCAGATGTTTGTTTCAAAGGAGGTTTGATTGATTCGTGGGGAAGCGGAACGATAAAAATAATTGACACTTGTAAACAAGCTGAACTACCCGAACCTGAACTTCTCGAGCAAGAGGGAGGTTTTTCGGTAACCCTTTTCAAAAATAAGTTGACAGTAGAACAGCTAACGAAACTTGGCTTAAACGAACGACAGTTAAAAGCCGTTGAGTATGTGAAAGAGAAAGGGAAGATTACGAATAAAGAGTATCAAGAACTATTTAAAGTTGCAAGAATGACAGCGACAAGGGATTTGACAGAATTAGTTGATAAAGCCGTGTTTAAGTCGTCAGAGGTCAAAGGAGCGGGTTCTTTTTATGAACTTTTGTGAGTTGCACCATAATTGCACCAATTGCACTATAATAGCATCACGATTGCATCATTTAAGCATAACCAAAGTGTAGAAGAGAGTTGGTAACCGACTTGATTCCCCCATGCTCATTTGTGGCCTGCGAAACCCCACCGCTCTTGGCTGTGGCTGTTCTCGCTTTGGCTGTTTATGGAATTGGTTTGGCGACTATAACAAAGTACATTGACTGATTAGAAAAGTATCAAGAGAACTCAATAGCCTACAAAGTAGGATAGATAAAATGAGACCTATTCGGTTACCTCTCTTGATAGTTTACTTGATAACAATAATAAAATCAGCGAGTTAGAGAAGCGGCAGAAAATCCTGCCACGTGCGTATATTTTATTTTTACTGCTACGGGTCTGGGCAAGCACCTGCTTGAAAAATAAAATGGTTTTTTGGTGTATGGAATCTTGTGGTAAATTACGTTCCAATTCCCGAACCAATCTGCCTGCGATTGTTTTTACTTTCCGATCCGCTTTTTTTGCTTTCGATTTGTTCTTGGGATGGTTGCGAAAGCGTTGATCGACGCCCAGCTTTTTTAGCGTTCGAGTGTAACTTTGACGGATGGGCAATTGTTCATCGTGGACGATTTTTAAGGTTTTTTTGATGATCTTTTTATGCAGCTTGGCATCCGTTGGAAACGTAATGTTTTTTTCCTGAACAGTTGTATCCGCATTAACGTCATCGTCATTGCTGTCATCGCCATTGATTCGGATGCTTTCTTTGAAAATCAGTTCAATCCCTGATTCCCCAATTCGCTTGCGAAAATGAACCAATTCTGAAGCCTCGCAGGGCGCTGAGGCAACAAACTCTTGAAAGCCACAAAAATATTGGTAATACAGGTTCTCAGACCATTGTTCGACCACACTCTCATCGGAAACATTGCGAATATGCTTCAGAATCAATAAACCCACCATCAATCGGATCGGTTTGGCAGGACGTCCATTATCCAAACAATACAAGGGGCTGAATGCAGTCTCAAAGAGCTTCCAGTCAACACGGTTAGCCAAAATATAAAGCGGGTGTCTAGGGTTCAAGGTATCTTCCAAGGAGAAGAAGAAACTGGATTGATTTGATGTCTTTTTCTTCGCTAGCATACGGTTCAATTTGCAAGGTTTATACCCTAAAAGTACAAAATTTGGTAGATAAAAACAAGAAAATAGTGAAATAAACATCTGATTAATAGTATGTTAATATTTTTTTAAGGCTCGACTATATAAATGCACACGTTGCCCAGCGCGCTTTTGAAAAGTCGTTGCATTCTTATTGAATATTGTTTTACCGATTATTACGGATTGGGGGTGATAAACCGCTGAGAAAACACGGAACTTTAAGTATTAAAAATCTTCAAGCGATATGATGTTTGAGAATTACCGTTTGCATAACCGTTATGTTGCTGTGGGATAAGAAAGGCTGAACTCGCCGAATAAAAATTTCAGAGAAATAAAATTGAAGCGATACGAATCGTGCGACAGATTGATTATCAAGGTACTCGAAACGCGGTGGTGGTTACCGATCGTGCAGCACGGCTAATATGGGCAAGGTTTTACGATCTAGAAGCGCGTGCTCGTTATCTTTGTGACCGTGACGGGGTAAAGAAATATGCGCTGCCGGAAATAGGGCCTGAGGGGCGGAATGGCTACAGTTAGTGCCCGGTTGGCGTAAAGCCTTTGCCGGGTACTGGCGAGCATGTGTTTTAAAAACCATGCTTAAAAGTCTCCGTAGAAATTACGGAAGCTCGAGCGAAGTCCAATGTTTATTACGCCGGATTTTTGTGTCGGAAGATCTTCCGTGCGGTTGTAGCGTTGGGTATAACCGACCTCGAAACGGAGGTTGTACTTCGGGTTTAATACGTAAGCAGCCCGCGCGTCTACATAATATAAATCATTTTTAACTCCTTGAGCGATCTTGTTGTCGTACATGCTGTATACGTTGCTGTAGGACTGAAAGATATCACCACCCATATTCGGGCCGTTAACTGGGTCCGTTCCATATTGGCTGTATAGTCCCTGTAAAGTGAAATCAAATCTATTCCAACTGTAATTGGCTATACCAACGAGCTCTCTAAAGTTCGCTCCTCGTGGGTGCGCTAATGGTTCTCCATGGTTGCTATAGTTGTTACGCGACTCAAATTGCTGATAGGTGTAAGGGCGTACGACGTTATATTCAGCAAGGAAATTTAAGTTTTTTACCGCAAAGATATCGTAGCCACGAGCACCAATCTGCGCTCCTAGCTTGTTGTTCACATGGCCTTTTCCGGTAAATAGCTCGCTTGCTGTGAAATCATCTAACATCAACTGTCCGTAAGCAGTAAGGTTACGCAGTACCTTATATTTAGCATTAAGCCCTAAAGAGGCGTAAGAAGTCTTTACGTTATTACGAACTCCGTTAGGGTTGGACATCGGTCCACCGGGATAATCGATCGGGTTGAAATAATCTAAGTAAGGAATTTCTGGTTCGAGGTTTTCTTGATAGTCATTTTTTGCGGCCCAAACAAATGACGCAAGCAATCCGACCGATAGACGGTTTGTTGCGTTGTAGTCGATGTATTGAAAAGACCCATATTTTACGCCGTCACCAGAGCGACGCTCTGTGTCTTCAGGTGCTATCCGCGGATTTCTGGGGTCATTCATATATGCCCAGATGGACGTATACTGGAATTTCCCAACCTCACCGGTAAACTTTAAGTTAGAATAGTTGCCGGAAAAATCGGACAGCAACAAGGACCTGTAGCCGTCACCAATGAAGTTTTTATCGTAAGCAAGGGTGGTTTGAAATTTATCACTGAATGCGTAAGTCAGGCTTGCTGTAGCATACATCCAGTCTTTTTTGTAGTCGTCTCCAAATTTCACGGTCCCCTGGCCGGGCATCACGCCATTTCTGTCGACATAATCGTCGATATGTTTGGGGTAGACACCCTGGTTTTCAAAAAAGCTCGCATGAAAGGTGAACTTATCCCCGATTGTGACTCCTCCCTGAAAGCCCCTGGTATTTAGCCAGGTCGTTCTTTTATCGTCGCCGATTAATTCTTTTCCAAGCATGAAGTCTGGAAGGAAATCCAAATAAAAGGTGTGATCTTCTTTGTTCACTTCAATCAGGTGCTCATTAAAGATCTTCCGCATAAACCAGTTTTTGGAATCTACGGCGTTTGTGTTCTGCAAAGAATCGAACCTGCTTAGTAGTTCGCCTTTGAAAAGCAGGGGCTTGGATGCTGTATGTATCCTGGTGTCCGGCGAATACAAAATATCGTTAAATTTCTGCGTGTATTGATACGAATATGGTAGGCTGTTAACTTGTGCATTAGCTACTTCAAGCGTAATGGAAGTCAATAGTAATAGCACGGAACAAAGGGTAACGTTAAAACGCGTCATATATTGCTTAGAGTAGTTTTGAAAGAGACTATAACAATTATTATTCCGAAATAATAATTCATCACAAATGTAGCATAATATATTGGGCTAGGGTAGAAATGGGCTTAAATCTCGCGTGAAAAATCATATTTGAGTGCTCCCGAGTGGTAAAAGTGTCCGTTATTTTGGAAAAAGGCTGTCGTGCTCAACTTAACGCTTTACGGGCGTAATATTCCTTGATTTTTCAGAAATTGCGCCGTAAATTAGCCTACATGGAACCAGCGGGAAATAGACCGGAGCTATCGAAGTCTTCAAAATTTAATCGCAAAGCAATGCGCGTGATGAATATTGCGGCAATAACTTTATTTCTTCTGGCGATCATTTACAAAATATTCTTTTCTAAGTAACTTACTATGTCACACAAACAAATTCTTAATACGGACTCTGCACCTGCAGCGATTGGTCCCTACAACCAGGCAATTAAAGCGGGTGATACGCTGTATGTTTCCGGTCAAATCCCACTTATTCCCGAAACTATGGAGCTGGTGAGCTCTAGCGTTGCCGATGAAACCCATCAGGTGCTCACTAATGTAAAAGCGATTTTAGAAACAGCGGGCTATACGTTTAACGATGTTGTCAAAGCAAGTATATTCATCAGTGATATGGGTGACTTTGGAACCATAAATGAGGTTTACGCACAATATTTTACCGAAAATCAACCGGCACGAGAATGCGTTGCAGTGAAGACTTTGCCCAAAAATGTAAACGTAGAGATCTCGGTCATCGCCTGGAAGAAGGGTGATTAGTTTTTGGTGAGCACGGCATTGTATCAAAATGTTCTTTTCACACGTTTATTAGGTGACACCAAATTTTAAACGTGATGAAAAGTATTTTTATTGTATTTAGCCTTCTCGCTTTATCTTTTTTTGCATGTGAGAAAACGGGTGAGAGAAATCAAAATGCAGATCGGGAGGCTCTCGATAAATTGAAACAGCAGATTGAAGCAATGGTACAAGGGGGCCCCTGTACGGATCCTGCGCAATGGTCTATTGCAGCACTCGGGAACAAAGCCTGCGGTGGAGCGATGTCTTATATTGCATACCCCTCGACGATCGATACCGAAGAATTTTTAGCCTTAATCGAGCGCTATACGCGGGGTGAAGATGAATTCAATGCGAAATATAATATTATCTCCGATTGCATGGCGATACCTGAACCGCAAGACGTGCGCTGTGAGGACGGTAAACCGGTGTTCATATATCAGACTCTGTAAGTACTGGCAGCAAATAGTGCGTGTTTGCTAAGCCCTCTCTGGCTACCGAGTCGCTCGGTGTCGAGGTCTCCTAGTTTTTCGTTTTGATTCAGTGCCGCGTTTGTCGGTTAAAAGATACTCCATGCAAGAACGTCTCGTGGCGCTTTTATTAGCGTCTTCGTGCGAGTGGCATTACCTGTGTATGTATAGTTTTGCAATTTTCCCTCGAACCCCTTCGATATAGTTTGTGAAGTATGAGCCGTTACCGCTCGGTGATTGGCCTATTTTATATCTAATTCCCCCTGGTACTGGTCGATGGCTGATGACTAGTGCCACAGTCTTGTTAAATACAAAGGACTCTGGTAGGATACAAGTATAATTAGTTCGGTACAAATGAAAGTTTATCGTAGTTTGTAACTAATCAATTGAGAGATTGTATATATAAACCGCTATAGGAAAGTAGATTTCTTTCGGGATTTCGATCATTTTCTTTATATAAAACCGTATTGACATGATTACCGTACTGACAAAGTGAAAAGTCAAGTAACAGCTTTCGTTTCAGTAGTGATTTTCGTTCACGCCGTGCTTTGAAGGCTCAGATGACTGTAAAGCTTATTCAACACTTCGCAGGGATCAGCACCGATAGCTTTCGCGATCAAATACAACTCTTGGGCACGGAGCTTTGCGGAGTCGTTGAGCGTGAGTTCATTAATTCTAGCCTTGGTGAGTCCTGTTTTTCGAGCTACCATCGATTTGTTTACCGACCGCTTTGCTAAGTATTCTCCTAATGGTGTCATTCTACTCCAGATTATATCAATAAATATGCTAATTGTATAGAAGTAATGAATACATATTTCATAATTGGAATGAAATTCTATACGTTTGTACCGTTTTTGAATACATTTACATTTAAAATCCAATTATAATGATCCAGGAACAAAATATTTTGATCGAACGGCTTACTACGAGAGTAGACTTGGAATATGCTTTTTTGGTTCCGAGTCTGGATTCCGGAAGTACCCAATTGCGGCTACTACTGGTTGTCAATCCGGCTAAGGGTGTAACACCTAATTCGATATTTACCATAGTGACGCGTTGTATGTCGGATATTCCAGCGATTCCCTTTGATGTCCAGTTTACCGGCGAATGGTTTAATCACCTTAAAAGGGGCAGTCTCTATCACCTGTATTGCGCGCAAGATAGCCATCAAGTTTTTACACGTGCAGAAACCAGACATGCGGTTTTTAAACCCAAAATAATTTTAAACTTGTTGGACAAGGGGACCGAACATTACGCACGCAGCAAAGCTTGTTCAACTGATTTTATGATTGCAGCTGATAACTTCGCTGCCACGCAGGATTTTTCAAAAGCATTATTTATGCTACATCAATTCTTGGAAGTGCGTTTAAAAGGGTTTCTGGTCGTCGCTGGAATACAAGGCGGAAATACCCACCGTATTGAGCGGCTGTTGAAAAGTGCGGCCGCCATCCTGCCCGAGCTCGCTGCACTGGTCTTGCCCGATAATCCTGATTTAGCATTGATTCGCCGTTTAGATCAACTTTACAAAGTTGCTCATAAATCCGAACATACCGAGCTGGCTGTAGATTGCTTTGATGAGGCTTTCCGAGTGTGTCGCAAGGTGGCGGATATTATCGATGAGATGGTGCAAGGCTTCCTTCAAGGTTTAGACTCTTATGCGTCTATTTTACGCGCAGGGTTGGAGCAGACCCAGAGCCAATCAGTTACCGATAAACAGGCGGTTGCAAATGCAAAAGCGCAGCTCGTTGGAGAGGACGCCTGGAATATAGCCGAGGAATTTGGAGATTTCCCATGGACCCAAGACAATAGAAAAGATGCTTGGGAGCTGGTTGAACGTATTCGAAAGAATCATAATCCCGAGCAGCTCACCATGCTGAATTATCACGTTAGTAGTCATTCGGGACCTAGCCTGTTTGCTTCGCACGGTAAGACCGAAGCAAAGGGGCGTGTTCAACTATTTTTGGTAGCGGTAGTGAATAATCCCGGTCCCTTTAATTTTCGAATGCTTTATAGCGGTACGGCAAAAGCCGCGATCGTTTTTCTTAGCGTCTCGGATCTAGAACAGGGACTAGCAAATGCTGATCGCTTTTTTAATGAGTTTTGGACGAAAGGATTGGTGCTGCGCCGCAAATCTCGCTTTCGGATGGAACCCGCTTCGGGGCAATTGGATGGGGAAGCGGAGTACACAAAGACCATCGCAATGTGGGTTGAAGTGGAACACAGAATGCGGCAGATGGCCCAAGTGGTGCAAAGGCATCAAGACAAAGATATGGAAACAGCCACTTGCCTTCTTAGCTATTTACTGGAGATGGGGGTTCGGAGCTATATACGCTTCATAACGGGGTATTTGCCGAAGAACGTGCCCTTGGCTTCAGTTATCGGTTGGTCTGGTGTCATTAATCAGAAATTGAATCAATTCTTAGCCTCTTGGAAAGACCCCGAACAGGTCGAGTTGCTGTTGAATCCTTCTCGGATTTGGTGGCAGGCTAATGTGTGCAAAATTTCCTCCCACGATATAGGGGAACGTGCATGGGCGATATATGCATTTTTTGAAAAGGAAATGTTGGCGAGAATTGACCAGTTATGGGAAGATATGACAGCGTTTAAAAGCAAATAAGGTCGCAAAAATAACCCTACATACTTATGAAAAACAAAAACATTGAACAGCAGTCGGAAGTCAACACAACAAATTTTGTGATGGTCCCCTGGATGGACAATACACCGTTTCAGATGAATCGACCTTATATCTTGACGCTCTACAAAGGGGATATTGATGTTACGAAATCCATGTTATATGGGTATTTTGATTCATTTTATAGTTTAGACGAATTTCGTTTAGTGGGCTCTTCGCCCAGTGAGCACACGCAAATTTTAATTCGGCCCAAACCTGGCGGTCTGGGGGTTGGCTGCGACTGCGGATGGGGTGGTCCGGGGATCTGTGAGCATGCGGCAAAAGTGCTTTATTGGAACCTGCCCAGAGAAAGGAACTTTTTCTTTAAAGGATTATACGATAAAAATATACATGGATTGCCTAAGGCGTTTAAGGATATGCTTTCAGCGAGGATCGATCGCGATTCTGATCGGGTCTCGTTGCGCTTGACGGCGCATAAGGATTATGGGTTAGTCTTTAATTTAGCGAGTAGCGAAGACGAATTTCCCGATCGCTGGAGCTATGTGTGTTCATGGTATAGTGATTTGCGCCTAGGTGTCGGTGAGGTCGAGAAAGTTTCCTATGTCGTGCCGTTGGGTTCTTTTATCGGGGGAGTGCCGTATGTTTTGCCCTTCACATCGATTCCGGGGTCTGTAACAACCAACATGACGAGTTACCTGTTTGACAAAAACCCGGGGGACAAGTTTCTGGATCCGGCAGATCGTTATTGGGAAGGTCTGTGCCGGCAAATGGTTGCCCTGTACGATGATAAATACCCGCTAGGCAACGAAATTGTTGATCTGCATGCAGATGATGATATTTCGCAAATTAAGAAGCAACAAATCATGCTGCGCTTTTGGCGAAAGATGCTACGCTGCCCCGATAAGGTGCTGCGCGTTCGCTTAAAATATGATTACAGGCCGGCGTATAGCCCTGCAGACGCAAGACTTAAAAGGGGGGGCTGGGAGGTCGAGGGGGATCTTTATTTGGCTGGAGAAAATTTACGGGTCAAAGCCCATTTGCACGAGGGAAAAGATTGCTGGCAGTTGAAGTTTCTTTTACTGTATAAAGGTGCCGAGGTTCAAGCGCCGCAATTCTACACCGAAAATCAATCGTTTTTTATGCAGTTGCCCGGTGGAGATATGTTATTTATAGACGATGTCGATCTGGAGCGGATGATCCATAACATGCGAGTGGTCAACTACCTACTTACCATTCGGCCACAAGATCTTCGGGAATTTCTAGTTCAGGTACTCACCCAAGTATCGGGGCGGCATCGGGTTCATGTTCATGCGCTGGCTAAAAATAGCCGCGTGCAAAAGTTAGCACCCACCTTGCCACGTGTCACCGTGGAGATTCGCCAAGAGGAGCAGAGCATTGTAATTATGCCTGAAGTTCACTATGAAGGGTTTCCCAAATGTAATTTAGCGCCTGATAGCGGTCCTTTGTTTCGCTACCTGGACGATATGGTTGTCTATATGGAACGCACATCTATTCTCGAGGCACAAGTAGATGGGCTTATCCGGGATTATCACGAAAGCCTGAATAAGCAGGAGCATACGGGTGTTTGGATTATTCCACTAACGCAGATCATGCTAACAAGTTGGCTCAATGTATTGGTTGAAACGTTCGAAAAACAGGGCATCGCCGTAAACCTCATAAATATTGCAGCCGGCAGCAGTATTCTGCCTAAAGCGCTGCGTTGGGAGCTTGTCGATATTAAGGTTACTGAAAGTCTGTTTTGTTTCTCGATGACCACTAATTTCGCAGATAAATCGATAGCCGTGTCTGAGTTTTTTGATCAAGGGATGGATAGGGCGCCTGTGTTGGAGTCTACTGAGGGTGAGTGTGTTTATCTACGGGCGGAAGAAAAACTTTTATTTAGAAGTTTATTTATGGCTGCAGCCTTAGAGCATAAATATGTCGTTTTAACGCCTGTGCAATATTTCGCGGCGCAGAAGCTTTTAAAGCAAATAGATCCCGGTCTTGTTTCAAATGATCTAATAGGACATTGGCCTGCTTTTAAACAAATGGAACAGATCGATCCCGTTAATACTCCAAGCACGGTTACCGCGACACTACGTTCCTACCAAGTTGAAGGGGTGCGGTGGATGCGAGGCATGCAAGCGCAGGGTTGGGGTGGTATTCTAGCGGACGATATGGGGCTTGGAAAGACACTGCAAGTGATCACCCTGCTGGAGCATTATTATACGCATAAACCCGCAGCAAAACCGAGCCTTATAGTTATTCCCACTTCACTTATTTTCAACTGGCAAAATGAATACAACAAGTTCGCTGCGAGCCGCCGTGTCGTGGTGTACCACGGTACTGATCGGGCTGTGATTACGAATTTTGAACCAGGAACGGTGGTTTTAACGACGTATGCCATGTTTTTAGGAGAAATGTCATTGCTGGAGAAGACACCTTTTGCTTACCTAATTTTGGATGAGTCTCAGAACGTTAAAAATCATAAATCCAAGCGCTATAAAGGGATTGTCAAAATAACTGCTGACCATAAGATAGCAATGACGGGTACACCGATTGAAAATGGTGTGAGCGATCTATACGCCCAATTGAGTATAGTCAATCCAGGCCTGTTTAAGGATTATACGACATTCAATCGATTGTATCAAAAAGCAGCCCTACAGGGGCAACCATTGCACGCTTTGCAGCGAATTGTGGAGCCTTTCATATTGCGACGCACAAAGAAACAGGTTGCTATTGAGTTACCCGAGAAGACAGAGACCGTATTGTATATGGATATGCTGCCCAAGCAGCGAAAAATATACGATAAGTACAGGAAAATTTTCAAAAATGAAATACAGGGAAATTTCGAGGGCGAGAATTCCTCGAGGACGAAGTTCATCGCTATCGAAGCGCTCACCAAATTGCGACAACTGTGCGCTTCTCCCGCTCTATTGAAGGATGTGGGATTACCTGAAGACGCCGTGAAGCTTGATTTTGTCGATGAGATTATTACCGACGTAGTCCCCGAACATAAGGTGCTTATTTTTTCATTTTTCACCTCGATGCTCAAGCTTGTGCGAGAGCGCTTAACATCCATGAATGTGCCATTTTCGTATCTGGATGGTGAGCTGAATTCTAGCGCACGAGCGCGTGCGGTAGATCAGTTTCAACAGGACGAAGGTTGCAGGGTGTTTTTGATAAGCTTAAAGGCTGGTGGTACGGGGTTAAACCTTACCGCTGCAAATTATGTATATATCCTCGATCCATGGTGGAACCCGGCTGCTGAGGCTCAAGCGATCGATCGATGCTACCGAATAGGGCAGCAGAAACACGTGAATGCCTATAAAGTCGTTTGTCGAGATAGTGTGGAAGAGAAAATTCTAGCCTTGCAAAACAAGAAGAAAAAAATTGTGGAAGATGTTATTCTGGAAGAGAGCAACCTGCTCAAGACGTTGGACAAACAGGACTTGCTAGCCCTTTTTGATTAGATAGTACAGCTGCGGTGATTCGGTTTAGCTTTAAAAAAAAGCAGGCCGGGTTTACCGCATGCGAGATTAACGGTGTTCATGACCGTTGTTTTGGGAATTGATAAACTAACTATGTTGTTTGCCATAAAAATTTCGATGGTCCGTTTTCAGAACATTGGTCATTAGATTCGGTCGCTACCCACCTATTTTTCTCAAGTCCGTTTGCTAAGTCACGGAAACGAGCTGACCAATCAGTATTTTGGATCGATGTTTTTGAATCTAATGGGACAGTTGTATTGTAACATAATGGAAATTCCTTTGCTGTTTTTTTAAACGAATAGCAGTTGTTATTAGCTGACTAATGTATGAATAAATCTGTTTTATACGATCAGCGGTTTTTGTGATAATAACGTGCAAACAATTTTATAATGAACTTGTTTAGCCTTCAGTAGAGTTTTTTATAACTAACTAAACATTTAATTGTAAAAGCAGTAATTCCTCATGATTGATTAATTCAGTAGCGATGAAGTTATACTCAATCACACGACAAACAGGCTGTTAATATTTAAGGTGCATCGTTTTCTGCACGGGAACAGCTTGGGGGGGAACAATGACATTTACTTAATCTTATAAATAATAAACTATGAAAAACACGATAAAAATCGTTTTGACGCTGGCTCTTTGCTGCATTGCTTTTATCCAGCAGGGCGCTGCTCAACAGAAGAGCCATATTTATGTTGGCTATGGTGTAGCTTCTGCCGACGATATCGGGAATGAACTTGCCGATATCATTGTTACCGCTATATCTGGGGGGACGGTAACTACGGCTAACGCCAGTTATTCCGGAGTTATTTTCGCGGGATATAGAACCTACGTTACCCCAAAGCTGGAAGTTGGTGGTACGGTCATTTATGAGCACGCTAGTAGAGATGTGTTTGTGAATGGAAAGGCCGATGGAAGTGTTTCGACAGATTCCTACGGACTGTTAGCTGAATTGAAGTATAATTATATTAATCGTTCTCGGTTCCGCCTACACTCCGGTATTGGTGCGGGTATGGCCCATTCCAGTGTTTCGGCCGACAATGAAGACCACGATATAAACGAAGATGAAACCAACAGCTTTGCTTATCAAGTAGATGCAATTGGTGCAACTTTTGGCGACAGATTCAGTTTATCGGTGAACTTAGGCTTTGGTTACAAAGGGGTAGTCAACGCAGGCTTGGCATACGGCTTTTAAACCTGCATAGAGCGGTCTATCCCGGGGGCGATCGGGTCGATTTGTTTTTGGGGAAATTTTTCCAATTCCGGCGGCTCATTATATGGCGTTCGGGCCCTTGCGCCTTTGAAGAAATCATATGGAAGAAATATTTTTTATCATTATCTACCCCCTGCTGCTAGCGACCAGTTTAATTGCGGGGCGGAAAGTGGGCGTATATTTAGCGCCCAAAATGCCAGAATGGAAACCGCTAGGGCTGGAAGGAGCGCTGGTCGGATTTTTTGCCTTGCTAATTTCATTTATGCTGGTTCAAGCGGGTAATAACGCGCGTGTACGATCTGACTACATTCATGACATGGCGGATAAATTGTCGTTTACCTTGCGTAAGAGCAAGCTATACGAAAAGGAGCTGCAGAGCAACCTTTATCATCATATCTCTACGCTGCTAGCCAGGCAAATGACCCACATACCAGACACTAAAAAGGGCGTTTACATTGAAATTAAAAAAATGGAGGGCTTAGGAGCTCATTTTGATCAGCAGCTATTGAAGCATGTGGACGAAAAGCGTATCAACATCGTCCAGGCAAAAGAGCTGATGCGAGACCTCGAACAGCTCGAGAGTTCGTACTACCGGCTTCTTCATTCCTATCACCACAGCGCGCCGCGATTAGTTTTATTTATTCTGCTGCTGTTTTCGCTTTTCATCGGTTTTCTTTTTGGTTTCATGCGCGGAATGATGCAGACAAGGGTGCATATTTCCGCCATCATATTTGCGTTGATGAGCTACATCATTATTTGCGTGATTTTTGACTTGGACAGTCCAACATCTGGTTTAATACGCCCCGATGTGACGGAAATTGAAAATATTAAGGCCGTCTATAAAAGCTATTTCGAATCCACCGTTGTACCGATGGAAGATTAATGCATAGTCTGTAATTTCGTAAATTTCATAACATCTTTATGTGACCTTAAATTCTTTTATTTTCAAACTATTTGGGGTACGTTTGTGTTGTTTTTCTGTACACTAAAATATTTATGCCATGAAAAAAAACCTTTTAATAGCTCTATTTGCGGTCATGATGGTTTGCTTTGGGCAGCACGCATATGCACAAGTATCAGCCACTACAACTCCTGTTACCGTTAACATTAATCTTACCGATGCGATTTCTATTACTTTAGGGGCAGATCCGACAGTTGATTTTAACTATTTGGACGCGGAAGACTATACCGAAGTACAAACGGTCACAAAGCCGAACCATTTTACCGTGGTAAGTAACCAGGCGTACAATCTAACGGTCCAAGCCGTTCAGGATTTTGCACCTGTTGGTCCCGCTTTAGATATAGTAAACGTTTCTGTCGATGAAGAATCCGTCACAAATAATGGGGGTACGCCGGAGGATAATGTGCCGTTAAGCACAACGCCCGCTCCTTTGCTGAATGGGGCTGCGGCATCCGCGGAGGCAATTTATCAAATAAACTACGAGATTCCCGATGCAACGACGCTTTTAGGGCTCGAGGGGAGTAATTTTTCTACAACCGTTACCTATACGGCTACACAGTTGTAAAAGACTTTCGATTATCCGTATCTTGAACAGTGATTCGTTACTTTATAGTTGTTTTATTGAGCATCTGCGGTACGCTGACTTTCGGCCAGGGTATCGCTGTTTCCCCTTCGCGTATATTCTTTGACGGCGCGCCAGGGCAAACAGTAAGCCAGGACATTATGTTTCGTAATACCTCGAGTAGCGAATTTAGTTTCGTTGCGCGTATGCAAGACTGGGATCGGGATTCCTTAGGTGTAAAAGTATATTATGAACCGGATAACAAAAGTTCGTCCAATTTATCCTGGTTGAAACTTTCGGAGAATGCTGTTCAGCTCGCTCCCGGAGAGAGTAAACGCGTGAACCTTACTATGAAAATACCCAGTGATCCAGCACCACAAGAACAGACCCATAGCATGGTGTTTTTTACGCAGACCAAAACGCAGAAAGAACGTGCTAAACCCGGGCTTAATGTGAATGTACTGTTGGAAATAGGCGTGCAGGTGTATCATACGCCCGAGGGTTTATCGGCTGGGGACCTCGAGTTTATAGCATTTGAGGATCGAGGACTTCTAAAGGTTAATGAAAAAAAGGTGCGACAGATGGACGTGAAGATTAAGAACGCCGGGCAGATCAATAAAGATGCTTATGTACGCTTCGAGCTTACGAATATCCAGACCGGTGAGGAGATTTCTATTAAATCGATTGCGGTAGCGATGATGCCTCAGGCGCAACAGTGGGTGCGCTTTTCACTACCCGAGAATCTACAGAGTGGCAGATACCTTGCTGTGGCAATTTTGGACGCAGGAAGCCAATATGACCTAAAAGTTGCCGAAAAAGAAATTACATATTAAGTTCGTAGCCCTTTTAATTGGTTTATGTGTATGGGGCGGTCCGCTAAGGGCGCAAATTACTATTCAGATACCGCAGGCAAATATTCAAAGCGGTACGGCGTACAATCAAGATTTTTCGGCCGGTCGCTTTGTAAGTGTACTAGGGCTGGTACCGAGTTTTAGGGTAAATGCGAATACGGCGAATTTTAGTAATGCTTCCACTGGTTTGACCGTTCCGCTAAACCGGGCAAACATTAGCCTTCTCCGCATTGGTTCGGTTTCGGTTCTCGGTGGAGGGACAGAGCAGCCTCTCTCGACAGCTCCTGCAACACTATATGCGGCAGTTGCATCGCTTTTGTCGGGTGACATCTCGGCCAGGGCCCGGATTCCGGTTGTCGGCTTCCCGTGGGTAGCAGGTGTATACACTTCGAATATAACATTTTCGTTAGCTGGTATCAATTTGGGAGCGATAATACCTGGAAGTCAAGATTTTAATATTAATGTTCCGGGCTTTATTAGTTTGCAATCCGCCATCGGTGCGATCAGAATTCCGGTGAACAATCTAAATAGTTATCGCGCTGTGGGCGGTGTTTCAGCGAATAGGGTTACTACGTTATCGACCACCGTTCCCTATATACCAAGCGTACGGGTGGGTACTGCGCAGTTTAATTTTAATACAACTCTTCCTTACCATGAAGCACCCCTATCGCCTGTCTCAGCGGTTACGGTAGGTTTGGCCAACGTACCTTCTGCAACACCGGTGTCGCTATCTGCAAGTAACCAAGCGCTGACCGGCGCAACAGGAATTGGCGTCACTACCAATATACAATCATTGACTAACACGTACAGTATTAACGCTGCGCAGTTGAATGCACATTTTTTGCAGGCGGGTACCTATTCTGTTCCGCTCACTTATACTTGGAACAAATTGTCCTCAGCATACCCCTCCGGTACCGTGCAGGCTATTGGGGGTGGCACGCTGGAAGTGATAGTCGAGGATCTCGCGGAAATTGTTGCTGTTCAGCAAACGGTGAGTGTAGATTTCGATGATGTTAATGATTATAAAAACGGTGTTATTCGCGATGTTGCAGGACAGTTGCGTATAAGTAAAACAACGCCGTATAGTTTGACGGTGCGGGCGAACTCGAGTGCATTTACTTCTGGCATAAATAGTATTCCGCTGAGTGTTTTACGTATTGGTCCGACAGCCAATCAAGTGGGAATGACAACAGTTACGCTGTCCACTAGTGCCCAGCAGCTTATAGGTAATGCCAATCCAGTTATCGACCGCGATATCAATCTACGCTTTAGCATTCCGGCTAGCCAGACACAGCATCTTTTTGGTAAGCCACCGGGAACTTATGCTGCGGATATTATTTTTGGTATCGTAGCGCCCTAAAAATGTTTGATTCCCACCTTACGGCGCTCGTCTAGGTAGATAAACTCCGGTATGAGGGTGTCTTCTGCCTCGCCTACTATCACCTCGCACTGCGGGTTTTGAATCGAAAAGGGCATGCCGTCACTTGAAACAGAGAATTTGTATTTTCCCTGCGGTAGGTAGAAAGTAAAGTTTCCGTGTCCGTCGCTGAGGGTGTGATACGCACGGCCTTGGGTATCGACAGCATTGATACGTATACCGCCAAGCTGCGGTGCGGATTTCATGTATTTCTTGGCGGCCACTTTGAAGGAGCCTTTCACCTTATTTGTGATTATCAATGGCACTTCTAGTTTTTTGTTTTTCGTGACAACAACGTTAATAGGCCCCTGGGCGACCCAGTCCCGATTATTTTCGATCTGAACGACATGCGATCCCGGCGTCACATCCAGGAATTTCACCCTACCCTTATTATCTGTAGTGGCGGCTTGATCGCCGAGCCTGACCAGTACGCCCGCGGTTTCCGCTTCGTTAAGGTCCTTTACTAGGTTGTTGTTCGTATCTTCAAAGAGCTCGAGTTGCAACTTGTGTCCTTTCGTGCGGCCTTGTCGGCCAAAATTCTTTTCGATGCCTATGCGAATTTGCCGATTGTCGAATCTGTAATTGGGGGAGGCGGGCGCGTAGGGCTGCGACGTCTGGTACGCGCCATAAAAGTTTCGTCCTTTGATAAACGTGTAGTAAACCTGGGCAGTCAGCTCCCATCCTTTTGTTAGCTGCCACTGCATGTCCGCATTTAACGAGAAGTTGTTGGATCCCGAAAAATCGTAGTAGCTGTACATCGCTGCGGCCTGCGTTTGTAACCGACCACCAAATGCCTCAAAGCGGGTGTTGGGACCTAGGGTATACACACGATAATTCGCGGCGCGACCTACAGCGAACAAGTCACTCAGAAAATAGGGCTTTAGTTGGACGTAGCTGTTGAAGCCTATTTTGCGGTAATTATAATTGCCGGTGAACTTTAAGGAGTGAAAATTTGTGTTTTCCGCGCTCGATATCGTTAGAAAAGTGTAGCCATAGTCCGTAAGCATCGAGAAGCGGTGCTCGCCGGAAGTGAAGTTAATGTTCGCGGCTAGTCGTGCCGAGGCGGAGTGGGCAAGTTCAGGCAGTAGGCTTTGCGTAAGCCAGTTTTGATACTTCGCGCGTTGCGCCATGTAATAGGGTCTGAATTCCAATTGGATTTGATCCGTATTTACAAGATATCCTAATTCGTAGATCTGGATGCGGTTGGCGTTGTTAAAGTAGACGTTTGCGTAACCGTTCTGATAGGACGGATTATTGTCCATATAGCTCACTCGAGCAGACAGGCGGTTATTGTTCTGGAGTAGCATACTGATGCGCGTGTCGCTTTGGGTAAGTCCGCGCTTAAGTCCGGAATAGTACGGCGAGCTATAGTAGTTCGTGCTGGAGAGGGTGTATGGCCCAAAAGTATGATTGTAATTTATGCCGACTGAGGCCGCGTGATTGGTGTTATCGCGCGATCTTTCTTGACTATAGCCCCCTTCGAGCAAGAGGTCGTGCTTTTGGCCGAAAGTTAATCGTTTTTTAGCGCTCGCCAAGTCGCTATTTACCGCACGAAACGCATCATTTCGGTGCAAATAAGTGATACTTGCTTTCTCGTTGTATTGGGGTCCAATGGCGTATTTGGCGCCAAAGGTTTCCCCGCCATCTAGGAAGTCAAACATCTGACTAAAAAGCATGTACTTGTTTTGGACAGCGTATATGCTCAGCGAGCTCTCGGAGCCAAAATTGTAATTCGCTTTAATACCGCGGCCGTTTATCGATTGGTCTAAATTTTCGTATATGTTGCCCAGCTTGACGCCCCATTTTGTAGTTTGATAATCAAGATATGAATCGTACATATTCAACCCGTCCTGATCCTTGTAGTAATCTAAGGTCATTCTGTAGTCGAGTGTCGCTCCTTCATGAACATCGATCTCACCGTATCCTTGCAGCTGGTAGATGGAGGAATATGTGCCCATATCAATATACCGCAAAGCGATAGCGTTGCTGTACGGTAGGTTTTGAAAGTCCACCGGCGAGCCGAAGCGCTTGACGCTTCCCGGGCTCATGATGCGAACGCTGGTCCCGGCCAGTACTTTGCCTGCTGGGTCCAGCGCCTGGATGCGTAGATCGAAATCGCCCGATACGCGTGCCCCCGGCATGCTTGCCGTATAGGTAAGCAGGGACTGTTCGCCCGCGTTTAATGTTATCGGTAATGACTCTCCTATTATTTTAAAACCCGTAGGGAAGCCCGAAAAGCTAGGTAAAATTGTTTGGGGCACCAGCCCTGTGTTTTGCGCGCGCAATAAGAGTTGCAGCTGCCCTGTTGCAGGATCCAGATAATACTCCTTTCGAGTAGGTTCTATAATTATTGAGTGCTCATTTTGAAGCTTTATGTAGAAGGATTCTGGGGGCTGCACACGCAACAGGGAGTCTGTGGCACTTAGGGCTATCGTAAAGCGCTGGTTATCCGAAGTTACGGTTTGAGGATTTGTCATATACTTTAAAGGCAAGGATTTTGTTTGGCCTGTCTCAAGTATAATTTCTTTGGGAAGACGAATCATGCCGCTCAGCGATGCCGTATTGTCTGCGGAGGGAAGCAAGGTGATTTTTTCGGCGGCGTTGTTGGTGATGATTATTTTGTTGGAAAATGTTTGCCCCCCCGTTACGGCGATGGTATCCCGTTGGAAGTAATATGAAACGTCATAGCGCTGCTGGCATAACGCTTCCGAAATAAAAAAGCATACGCACTGGGAGATTAGTAAGAATGTCCGCAGGTAACGGCTTTCCAAATCGTTCATATCTTTTCAAAGGTCTTCTAAAGGATAGGTATAATGAAATATTGCATGTCACATGTTTATGTAATCGATTGTCCTGTTAAACTGCTAATTGAGCAATTAACTCACCTTTGCTGTTAATTTTTAGTTTGCGGTATACGCGCTTTACGTAAGTGCGCACCGTGTCTAAGGATAGCTCATGGCGGTGCGCTATCATCTTGTAGCTCATCCCCTCAACGATGCCGTTAGCGATCTGTAACTCCCTTGCGGTGAGCATGGTTTCGTATTTATAAGAATCCCGTAATTGATTTATTAGTGCCCTAGAGATTTTTGGACTGATATAGGACGCGCCGTGAGGAGTATTTATAATCGTATTTACCAGGACGGACAGACAGCTTTGTTTGGAGAGGTAACTTACTGCGCCGTTACGGAAACAGCGACGGACCATTTTGATCTCATCGTTATTGGTGAGGATTACCAGATCAATTTCAGGGTACACTCTTTTTATTGGCTCGAGGGCTCTTAAGTCCTGGTCGTCGACATCCAGAATTAGGATATCAGGCGCTGGTGACTGCCGGATTTTTGAGGTGCTCAATGATGGCCGGTCAAAGAGAATTTCTATTGTCAACTTTTGATTCGTGGAGTTGTACTCACCTATTAAGCGTTTAATAGCGATCCGTACTTGTTCATCTTTGTCGATGATTCCCACTGTAATTAATTCTTTCATAACATTCGGGTATATTGAAATAATTCAATATGATGGTTTATTTCCTCATTATACTATCTAATAAGGGTGCGAATTCGGAACTGTTTCGCGTGTTTTTACTTGGAAAAGTGTCGTTTTCGGAATTAAAATCGGATTATCAGCATATAGTAAATTCCGGTTACAATTTGTTGAAAATTGTTTACAATACCAAATGGAATACGCCATTCAGCTCATTGATAGTTTTTTTGATCTATCCAAAAAGCAGAACTCCCCAAATTATTAATCGTCCCAAGAGGATGATCGCTAGGGGGTACAGAAAGAACCACCGAAATGACCAGTACTGGCGCTTTGTCATCCATTTCAATATTGTAGGCCTTTTCATTTAGTTGTAGAACGGCTTGTCGCTCGATTTTGTTTTGTTGTTTTAAAAACCGTTGTTCTTGAAATGCGGCGAACGAAGCGAACAGGGTACCAACATGTCCTTGTTTGGCGACCGCATTTCTTGCCGAAGCTGCCGTAGGAAGATATGCGGGTTGGCACGTAGAATGTAATATTTTTGCGCCAGATGCCGCAGTATTGAAAATATATTCGCAAATTTAGCTTCTAAACCTATTTTTAAAATACATTTAAAATGAATAAACCGAGTCTGTCCACCTTTTTTGCGCTGCTTCTTCTTGTTGCGGTCGTTATTTCTTGTCAAAATAAACGTTCCGGCACGCCGCGCGTTTTAGTATATAGCAATGACAGCACATTTGCTAGCGATAGAGCTGCAGCATTTGCGTCGCTTCAAAAATTAGGGCGGCAGAATGATTTCTTGGTAGATACAACCTCAAGTGCCGATTTGTTTATGGAGGATTCATTGCAAAATTATGCGGCGGTCATCTTTTTAAATACGGTGGGTGATGCCTTAGATAATTATCAGGAGGCGGACTTTCAGCGGTACATTAATGCCGGGGGAGGTTTCGTCGGTATACACTCAGCCGCTAGCACGGAAATAGACTGGCGCTGGTATGGTCGCCTTGTGGGGGGAACTTATGCGGCGGATTCTTCGGAAGTAAAAGAGGGGACAATCATCGTTAATGATACAAAGCACTCTGCAAGCGAAGTAGTGCCACAAGGGTGGGTTATTGCGGACGACTGGCATACATTTACGGATTTTAACGACCAAGTCAACGTGCTACTCAGTGTGGGGGAAGAGGTTTTCAAGGCTTCGGTGAATCAGACGCCTATTTCGTGGTATCACCCTTACGATGGCGGGAGGTCATTCTATACGAGCATCGGTGGTCAGGGATCGAATTATTCCGATGAGACGTTCCTTGCGCATCTAGCAGCAGGTATCGAGTACGCTATTGGGGATAATCTTGAACTGGATTACAGCAAAGCCACCACATTGCGGGTTCCTGCCTCCGAAGGATTCCAGAAAGTGACTGTTGCTGAAGGCGAATTTTATGAGCCTACCGAAATGACAATTCTTCCGAATTTGGATATTTTAGTTGCTCAACGGCGTGGTGAGTTGATGCTGTTTAATAAACAGGCTCGCACTGTCACGCAGGTAGGTTTCTTGGATGTCTACCACGAAACCCAGGAGCCAAATGTAAACGCCGAGGAGGGCTTCATGGGGCTGACGGTGGATCCGAATTTTGCAGAGAATAATTACATATATACCTTCTATAGCCCAAAAGACACTTCAGTGAATAGACTTTCGCGCTTTGTTTTTGAGAATAACAAGTTAGACCTGTCTTCCGAGAAGGTGATCCTTGAATTTTATTCGCAGCGTGATATTTGCTGCCATACGGGTGGATCCCTTGCCTTCGGGAAGGACAACACGCTGTTCCTTTCTACCGGAGATAACTCCACCCCGTTTGATGAGCCGGGCGAGGCGTTTGTGAATAAAGGGTATTCACCGCGCGATTTACGTAAAGGTCACGAACAGTATGATGCTTCGCGTAGCGCAGGTAACACGAATGACCTGCGTGGAAAGGTTCTACGTATAAAAATTAACCAGGACGGTTCATACGATATTCCTCAAGGGAACCTTTTTGCTGCTGGGCAAGAAAACACAAGACCGGAGATCTACGTGATGGGAAGCAGGAATCCATACCGTATTTCTATCGACAAGAAGACAGGGTATTTGTATTGGGGAGATGTAGGTCCTGATGCGAACGAAGACGGTGAGAACCGTGGCCCTAAAGGGTATGATGAGGTAAATCAAGCGCGTGAAGCGGGGTTCTTTGGCTGGCCATTCTTTGTTGCAAACAACTACGCCTATTATCCCTATGATTACCAAACGGGTAAAAGTGGCGAGCCGTACGATGCAGCAAGACCGGTCAACAATTCACCAAATAACACAGGCCTAACGGAGCTTCCGGCAGCAACACCGGCCTTTATCTGGTATCCTTATGGCGCATCGCCTGATTTCCCGCAAGTAGGTTCTGGTGGCCGTAACGCGATGACCGGACCGGTCTATGACAGCAAACTTTTTCCGAGTGAAACACGGTATCCCGAGTATTACGATGGCAAACTCATCATATACGACTGGATCCGGGGCTGGGTAAAGGCCGTATCTATGTTCCCCAATGGAGATTTCAATAAGATGGAGCCTTTTATTCCCCATATAAAATTTAATTCTCCGATTGACATGGAGGTTGGTCCAGATGGCAAGATCTATGTTTTGGAGTATGGTAGTGGCTGGTTTAGTAAGAATAAAGACTCGGGTCTTTCTTGGGTTGAATATTCGGAAGCTGCAGGGCAAAATGGCGGCGCAAAGGTTCCTGATGCAAACGGCGCGGCGGGAACTACTATGGGCCACCAACAAGGAACAATGCCAAAGGGCGAGAGCTTAATTGCTGCCTCGGACTGTAAGTCATGTCATTCATTAGATACGAAATCTGTTGGCCCAACCTATCAAGCTGTTGCTGAACGCTACAGGAATGATAAGGATGCAACGGATCTACTCGTGAAAAAGATTAGGGGTGGCGGTAGCGGCAATTGGGGAGAGGTCGCGATGGCTGCACACCCAGGGCTTGAGCAAAGTGATGTAGAAGAGATGGTTAAGTGGATATTGTCGCAGTAATTTATGGCGAGTTAATACATGTTGCTAGGTAAGTTCGTGCAGATAATTGTGAGTTTCGCAAAAAGATCGTACATAAAAGTGTTTATTTAACCATAAGTTCGTACGTAAAAGTGTTGGGTGTTCCAGAAGTATGTACGTGTATTTGTAACATGGAGCGACTAGCCTAATCATATTTGCAGTCTTGGAAGAAGGCAAGAAACCGAAAACCACTTATTATCAGAGGGGCCAGGCAGGTCGGTAAAACCTGGTTAATGAAGGAATTTGGAGCGCAAGCTTATGACCAAGTGGTATAGTCAATCTAGAACTTAACGCGATTGTGAAGAGTCTATTTGATGCTGATTTTGAGGTTCAGCGTATCATTGCCGGGATACAAATTGCAACCGGTCTGCAGGTCAATCCAATAAATACGCTGCTTATTAATAACAATGAATGAAGTTCGTTTGTGTAACCTACTGTACGTTTATGTATGCACAATGTTTTTAACTATTCGCAATAACCCTTTCTGATCGTCTTTTATACCGCTACTCAGCGTCATTTATACAATAAACCCACCCCTCGCCATTGTACTTTTTGCGAAAGGTGGGCCATATGCTTGTTAAAAAATGACTAATTAGTCCATTGCCGGATTAAAGTCGCCTCCCCAATTATTGTTTTGTTTTACAGACGGACTCTTATCGAGTACCGATTGTTGAATAGGGAAGAAATAATAGGTTTCCGGTACCCGGCTTATTTTCTCGCCCGTGTTTGGTACTTGAAGAATACTATAACGGAACTGATCCTCGACTAGCTTATAATCGTCGGCTAATGATTTGGCCGAGGATAAGCTCATGTCCGTTCCATTAGCATTAATAGCGATAGATTCAACTCCATGTTTGGTGCTGCCGTCCAGAAGCTCTAATTTACGCAGCCGGCGCAAATCCCAAAAACGATGCCCCTCAAAGCAAAATTCGATATTCCGCTCGGCAAGGATCGCCTCGCGAATTGCCGTCCGGCTGGAAGCGTCGATACCGTAAAGGCCATCCGCTCCCGGTTCTATTCCGGCCCGTTCACGGATTTGTTTTAGCATGTCGATCGCTGTCGCCCCGTCACCGGTTTCGTTCGCTGTTTCAGCATAATTTAGCATCACCTCGGCAAATCGCATAAGCACAAAGTCGACGTCGTACTGCGTTTGTACTTCGGTTTGTTTAAGAGATAGTTTACTGTTTTTAAGGATAAAAAACCCGCTATAACGTGATAGGTTCGTTGAGCTAACACTGGCTTTGGGATTAATACCAAAATCGTCTAATGCGTCGGCAAGGCCTAAAGCGGTGTATTGACGTTTGCCTGCTTTCCCCGATACCTCATATAGCTTACCGTTCCAGACGACGGATTTTTCAAACCGCGGGTCCCGATCTTTCCAGTAGTTTTGCAAAAAAGCTTCCTCACTTTTATGGTAGACACTTTTAGGATCGTTATAAAGCCTCCCGTCTTTCATCGGAAAAGCTTTAAGGAAATCCCAGTTTGGAACCGCATTTGCGGCACCGCGACTCTCTGATCCAGGACGTATTCCGTTGTCCCAATCGGCTACTTTATTCGGGTAGGAGTTGATTACCGCAAATACTACTTCAGGCCCTTTTTCATTGAGTGTAATGTTTGCGTAGTCTGGTGTTAACGCGTATCCCTCTGCTTTGAGCTGCTCATAGGCTGCTTTGTTTGCCATATTGGCCTCTGTCCAGTAGGCATTACCATAAGGGTTGGACGGGTTAAATTGCGGGGATGCTTTGTATAAAAGTACTTTGGCTTTGAACGCTGTGGCGAAGTTCCCGTCAATACGTCCATAGTCGTCCGAGCTTTTATCGATGGTCTTTGGTAATAAAGAGATTGCTTGGTCAAGATCTTTTACGATCATCTCGAAGCTTTCTTTTGTACTATTCCGTGGGACGGAGAGCTCATCGGACTCCAGGTCTTGGGTCGCGGTGATATAAGGGACGCCCCCGTGGTGTTTAACCATATCGAAGTAGGCGTATGCACGCATAAATAAGGCTTGTCCGGTAACGTTGTTTTTCTCCTGATCGCTCAGAGCGGTGCTCGTAGCTACTTTCTCAATCGCTGTGTTAATTTTGCGAATCTGGATATAATCCCAGGATTTGAAGTTTTGGTTCGCGATTGTGACAAAGTTGCTTGTGAAAGTTAGGTTGACTAATTGCTCGCTGAACTCATCGGCCCCAGAATCCCAGTTCTCGAAAATAGCATAAAGGTTTGCTAGGTATGCGTTTACCAGATTCGGATCGTTCCATACCTGCTCTTCGTCGAGCGACTGCAGGTCGTCGATTTCCAGCTCCGACTTGCATGCTTGCAGTGCAAGGAGCGAAGCTAATAGAATATATATTGATTTTTTCATGACTTGCTTTTTTTAAAATTTAACGTCTAAGCCTAGAGTGAATGTTTTCATGACTGGATAGGAGTCATAGTTTAGCTGTTCGGGATCGTGAAATTCGGTCATTGGCGAGAGCACGAAGAGATTCGATCCGTTAAAGAAAACGTTAACATTTTTGAGTTTGATCTGCTCGGTCCATGCACTCGGTAGGGCGTAGGATATGTTCAGATCGCGCAGGCGCATATAGCCACCGTTACGGATCCAGAAGGATGAAGGCATGCTTCCTGATTCGGCCCAATTTTTACCGACCACAGCGGGATATTTCGCATCGGGATTGTCTTTTGTCCACACATCGTCGGCCCAAATAGGGTAGTAAGGACGGAAGGTGCTACCATGCTGGCGCATTCCACCTCCTTCGAGGTTGCTTATCATCCGGTCATAATTTAATACACCTTGCAAAAGCGCGGACACTGAAATGCCTTTCCAACTTGCATTTAATGCAAGGCCATAATTGTATCGCGGTGAGTTATCCACCGAAAGCAAATCTTCATCATTTTCATCAATCTTGCCATCAGGTCCATCGGCGTAGTCCGCGCCCCGGATATCTTTGTAGAGTATCATCCCTAGGTAGGGATCACGCCCGTAGGTGGTAAAACCTGCTGCGGTCAGCTCGTCGAGTTGTTCTTGGGTACGAACGAGGTCGTTCGCTATCAAGCCGGTTAGGCGGTTGTGTGGCTGCCCCACACGGGAGCGGAAATGCTGATTACCTTCCGGACTCCATGCGGGCTCTTCGTCGTAAATGTCCCAGCGGTCGACTGCGTAACCGATGTTTGCTGCCACGCCGTAGGATACCTGACCAATCTGGTCGGACCAGTTTAAGCTAAGTTCGCCTCCGCGGTAGCTACGTGCTGCATAGTTTTCTTTGGCGAGTGTCCGTCCGTAGGTGTCTGGAAGGGTAATGGTACGGCTAGCCAAGATATCTGTTTCATCACGCTTGAAAATGTCGAGTGCTCCGGAGAGTTTCCCATTCAGAAAGGCAAAGTCTAGACCGGCATTGTAACTTTTCGAGGTGGTCCAAGTAACAAAAGGATTTGGTGTATCTCCGTATTCTAATCCGTTGTAGTAACGGTCACCAAAGATAAAACCATCGGTGGTACCGTACTTTTCGGCGTAGGTGAACGCGCCAATAGGATCGGCCAGTTCGTCGAGGAAGTTACCGGTTGTGCCGTATGAAGCGCGGATTTTTAAGTCGCTCACCGTACTCTTTAGATCGGAAAAGAAATCTTCCTCGGAAATGCGCCATGCGGCAGACACCGAAGGGAAAAATCCCCAACGTTTCTCCTCGGGGAACAAAACAGTTCCGTCATAACGAAAGGAAAACTCCGCGATATATTTGTCGGCGTAGTTGTAGTTCGCGCGGCCTACGATCGCTTGCCGGGCGTCGACCTCTTCAAAACCATTTGTTTCACGGAAGTTACGGTCGGTAGGGTAAACGAAAAACTGATCGAGTCCCGTGATGGGATTTTCTCCGCGGGAAGTAATATCGGTCAGCCCATTTTTCCACTGCTCAAGTACGAAGGTGGCGTCAATGTTATGCTTGCCGAATGTTTTCGAATAGTTCAAAAACCAGTTCAGCTGGTACTCCCAATTTCGCTGGGTGTTGTAGTCCATGAAGGGCTGGGACTGCCCGAAGGTAAAGATGTTGACCTTATCCTCGTCGGGAGGCGCAGGCACGAAACGGTTTCCTTCGGGGTCGAGCGACTGGAACGTGTAATTCTTCTGGAAGCTCATGTAACGTTTACGCAGGTAATCTTGGGCAATGTAGCTACCGACAAGTTTTGTAGATAGACCCGGAATGAGTTTATCAAGCTTGAGATTTAGCGAGAGGATAGGATTCACCTGACGAACTTTACGGTCGATATAGCGGTCACCGTTCACCTGATCAATCACGTTCCATGCCTGCCAGGTTCCCATCGGCGTCTGGACCGGATAGGGTGTGATCTCGCTTGTCGGGTTGCCTGAAGCGTCGGTATAGAAAGGATACATTTTCGGCCAGTTGAAAGTCACGCGGTAGAAATCTGAAACATCGAAATCATCATCATCTGCCGAAGTACTAAAAGGCCAGAAAAAACGGTTGGAGTTCTGCTGGTTGGCCGATATGTTTAGATCGATGCTGAATGCTTCTGATATTTTCGCCGATACGTTCGAGCGGATATTAAACTTTTCATGGTCTAGTGACTCATAGGATCCGCTCTCCCCGCGGTAGCTCACCAAGGCATAATAAGTGATATTATCGCCCCCTCCATTTACGCTTACCGACTGGCGGTGGCTAAAGGGGTTCTTCCAGATGACGTCGTTGGCATTATAGTTTCTGTTTTCAAAGTAGGCAAACTCGTCTTCACTATTGGGGAGGGGCAGGCCTTGAAATTCAGCGACACGGTTTTGGTAAACCAGTTCGTCCGTTGCTGTCGTGAGATCAGCAAGAAGCGTTTGAGTGGGTGCGTTGAAAGTATAGTTGCTCTGCACATTAAAAACGGGCGCTTGTGCGATACCTTTCCTGGTTGTTACTACCACAACACCGTTCCCCGCGCGCGTTCCATATACGGCCGCGGCGGCGGCATCTTTCAGGAAGCTCATTTGATCGACTTCGTTGGCTTCCAGGGCATCAAATGCTGCTTTGTCGCGCACGATTCCATCGATCACGTAGAGCGGCTCCGCAAAACTACCACGCATACGTACGCTCGAGGAGGCCCCCGACATTCCCGAGGTGTTCGTCACATTTACGCCCGGCGCTCTACCGGCAAGAGTGTTCGAAAGGTTCGATGTAGGAATATCTTTTAAATCATCGGCTTTTACGGTGGTGATGGCTCCAGTGATGCTCCCTTTGCGCTGTGTTCCGTATCCCACAACTACGACTTCTTCGATCGCGCTTTCATCACTTTGCAAGGTGATATCGATTACTTTTTGATTGCCAAGGGTGATCTGCTGAGGCATAAATCCGAGGAAGCTTACGGCTAAAATGTCTCCTGGCGATGCTTTGATACTGAAATTTCCCGATACGTCCGAGGACGTGGCTGTCGAGGTGCCTTGAATAGCGATTGTTGCACCGGTGATGGACTCTCCATTTTGGTCAGTGATGGTACCCGTGATGTTTTGCTGCACGGTTACTGGCACAATATCCGTTAAGGGCATGGGGACGTCGGCTGCCGCATGTTGCGCGCTGAGCAGTAGGCAAAGTCCCAGCATGTTTAGGGGCCTCGCCGCAATTATAAATGCGTTCTTTTTCATACTTAGTCTGTTGGAATAAAATGGTCTACGCAAATACGAAGATAAATTCTATTCTGATTGTTAGTTGTTAGTGATTAGGTTTGCTGTTGTTGGCATTCTTTGTCCCAATATGGGCGTTTGCGTGAGGATTTGCTGAATGCGTGAACATCCCCTGTTTTATGGAGGGTTTTGATAATTGAAACGGTTCATGTCGTAGTTTAGTTGATATCGTTTAGTGAAACGAGTGATTGCAAAATTTAAGGGAAAATATGCAAACGATTTTGCAACCGCAAATGGGAGACGCGTGCGTCTTTCGTGAATCGCTACTTTATTTACCTTATGTGTGGCAGTTTCAACTATAAGTAAAACACAAACGATTGCGTTAATTTAGAAAAGCGCGATTTCTGTTAGCAACTTTTACCGTATTGTATTAGTTTTTCAAACAGTAAAAAGGGAATAGTATAGCATGATACCTGCAAGAGGTGTTATTTCGTAGCTGACGTGCATTAAGATGGCTGAACGTGAGGAAAACAAGAAAATTAAATATCAAACCATTCGAATTGAGTGCAAAATGAAGGATTGCTAACTCATTTATGGGCTTAAAATTAGTTCTCGTGAAAGGTTTAATTTCGAAAAACCTTAAAAAGGTCGATCGTATGAGATGATATCTGTCTGATCTTTACCTATTAGGTTGAAAGTACAAGCCAACTTCTTGCAAACGTTGCAATTTTTTGGTGGATGTGGCCTTAAGCCTTTTAGCGGAAGTCCCGCATTATTTTTTTCTAAAATCTCTAATGCTTGAATTTTGGAAAATGAATTCGAATAAAAATCGATGTTTTCCGAAGCTTGCTCTTTGATTTTCGTGGAAGCAGAAATTTATAGATTTTAAGTCTGTAGCAATGTTCCTCAGAGGTATAGAAATTGAATAGTACATACCAGCAATCTAGACTCTTTCGTAGACTGGTTTAAGCCCTCTTAATTACCTTGTACACTTGCTGACCGCTAATTCTGAATTGCCTGTTGTGAAATTTATTTTACAAGTTGCTACTGGGGGCAATATTTTGAACATAAAGAGATTTAACCGGAATTCCATTTTTTTCAGCAGGAATGAAGAGTTTTTTTACATCAATAATTTCACTGTGCAAAGCGTCTATAAATCGTTTAAACGATACAGCATCGAGATCGATTTTGGTCGTCGAGTCATATATTTCTGTAAACATGCCTTGTACCTGACCATTGGAATCCACCACGTATTTATAAATCATGTTAATGTTATCTTTTTCCATATCCATTGAATCAGTAATGGGCCATAAGTATTTTTCGATTACCTTTTTTTGGAGAGCCCTAAGATTTTTCGTCGGATATGCTTCATTTGTTAGACCTTCATACCGAAAATACACCTTCTTAAAGGTCATCTCTGTACCGAGTTTTTTCAATTCACGTTCACTCAATAATTTATATTCATTTGCCTCTCCAACATTGTTTCTTTCTCGGATTTGTCTCGCCTCCTTATCATATGTGATATCGTAAAATTCATTTACATAAGTATAGTTTCCAGATAAAACTTTAAGATAAGTCGAGTCTTGATAGAGATACCCAAAATAACCGCCATTCCCCAGCCATCGTTCGTTCATCTGGTTCGAGGCGATACTTGACTTGAAGTTCTGTTTATGAAAAAGAATAGCAGGATAATCAACCTGGATTGTTAATAATACGGAGTCTCTTGGGTGAAAGAAAGATCTTTTCTCAAAACCGTATTTCGCATTATAATCTTCTATTTTTTCATATCGGTTACTGTCACACGCCACAATTTTCTTGATATAATCGATAGATTTTGCCATTCCAAATGTAAGCCGCGGAGGAATCCGTTGCTTCTCTTTGATATGCTTAGATGTATCCGTTAATGAGTCTTTCGTTTGTGCGCCACAGGATAAAAAAACACTTGATATTAATATTAAACTAGTTACAAATATATAAATACACAGGTTCCACTTCATAATTTCTGTTAGTCATAGGTTAAATACATATCATTAATCGTGCCGACGCCGGGGTACCGTATGATCTTGGTAATGAAGCTAACTATTGATGATTTTTTTTCTGTGCTCCAGCCCCCATTCTGCGATCGTTGAGGTCAATTTCTTTAGCGTATAACCGTATTCGGTTATCGCGTACTCCACGGTTACAGGCTGCGTATCCTGTACCGTTCTTTTTATCAGGTGGTTAGATTCGAGTTCCTTTAGATCTCTACTTAGCATTTTACCGGAAACCCCACGGACTTCCTTTAATAATTCGGAGTAGCGCATCGTGCGGAAGCACAAACACGCTATTATGGAGACTTTCCATTTGCCATTCAGCAGATCCATCACGTCGTGAATGGCCAGTATGGTATGACCGCACTCTTCTAATGGTGTTTTTATGTTTTCCATGCTATGTAAGTTGGTTACTCGAATGTTATTGTTACTTTTTGACACAAAGGTACAAAAAGTAATATGCTTAATGTAGTTTTGCATCATAACTTATTAAAATATAAAACACCATGGAGTTGATAAACGATCTAAAATGGCGCTATGCAACTAAGAAGTTCAGCAATAAAAGTGTATCGGAAGAGGACTTGCAAACATTGATTGAGGCCATCAATCTTTCCGCATCATCGATTGGTATGCAAACCTACCGCCTTTTTGTTATAGAAAATCAGGCATTAAAAAAGCAGTTAGGGATAGGATCCTTTAATTCGCAGATCGCGGATTCTTCGCACCTTTTTGTATTTGCGGCCTTTGATGTTATTCGCGAGGAAACGATAGAAAACTATATCCAGCTGTTAGCCAATGAAAGGGGGATTCCAGTAACGGATTTAGTGGATCTTAAAACTAAGGTTTGCGACTTTCTTTTAGCTCGGAATGACCAGGAGAATTTTAACTGGTCAAGCAAACAAGCTTATATTGGATTGGGTACGGGCTTGATTGCGGCGGCAAATTTAAAAATCGATGCTGCGCCGTTAGAAGGTTTTGACCCAGAAAAATTTGACAAATTATTGGGATTGAGAGAGAAAAACCTCAAAAGTGTTGTGCTTCTTGCCGTAGGCTACCGCGATGAAGAGATGGACCTCCTAGCTTCGCAAAAAAAGGTGAGAATATCGACGCAAGAGTTTGCAACCAGAATAAGATGATTTCCGGCGCGATTAGGGACGAGCGCGTAGTTCCGCTGTTAGTTTTTTAAACTATCGTCGTAGCCATTTGCTTTGGTGAGATATGTAAAACCGAGCGGCGTTGTATTACCTTACTCATTGCCGCTCGGTTTAATTGTATTGTGAAGACGATTCTTAAAGAGACGGATAAATGGTGTCTTCTCCGACTATTTTATTCTTGGCTAACTTTATAAAGCCCGGATACGGATCCACCTGCTGTCACGTTAAATAATGGTTTTGCAGTTGTTCCTTCCAGCTCGTAGTAACCGTTCGTTGATCCATCTTTGGTCGTAACACGTAAAAGTACTTTACCGTCAATTTCGATCGCGCAGAATGCGGCGCCCGGGTTTGTTACCGAGGGCACGCCTTCAATTTTGGTTTTTTCTTTGCTTTCAATATCAAACTGATAGAAGTCCCATACGTCTGCATCGTTGATGTTTCCGCTAGGACCGCCTGTTAGAACAGTGTTAGGTACGACCGTAATGATTTTGCCTTCTTTTGCGAATACAGAAACAAATTTTCCGCCCTCTGTGATATCGTCCATGTTTAAACTCCAAGAGGAATCGATATCATCTTCTCCGGCTTTAATCCGGACGATCTTCGATTTACCACCTACCGCGCTAATTCCTTGGGTTACAATGTAAAGGTCACCGTTATCATCAAAGTCGTACATATTGTTATCGTTGATATATGCGATTGAACCGGTGTCTTCAATTTTGATTGTTCTTTCATATTCAAGCGATTCAAGGTCGATTACAGCGAGATACACCTCAGGGAAGTAGTCATCCCAAAAGCCTTTTTGCGAACCGTCTGTCTTTGCGTAGCTGATATTAGCATATAGCTTTCCTTCTTTTACGACAAGGAATTTCTGTCCTACGGACCGGAAAAGTATTTCCGGGTTGTCTACACCACGTTCGTTTACGGCATCTTCAAGTTTTATTTCGCCGGTGCGCGACATGGTGGTGGGGTCAAATGTTTGGATGTCTAATGGATTTGCGCCATCGAAGTAGAATCCTTGCGTTTCGCTAGCAATCACAAAGTTTCCTGACCCGTTGGTGTTTTGATCGGTCTTGATAAAAGCTGCGGGTGCTACTGTTCCTTCCGCATCTACTTTCAACTCCTCTATTCCCAGTTCTGCAGCGGAGGTATTAAACATTTTGAATAATCTATTGTTTTGGGGACGCCAGCCGCCAAAACCAAGCCCCTGGAGGCTACCACTAGCGTTGTTTACAACATCTCCCGAGGGAAGCTCATTAAAGGCACTAGCATATCCTGGTTTCTCGAGCGATCGTTCACTCATCGTAATTAGTACGTACTTATCCGAAGCGGCCGGATCAGGGTCGATCGGGTTGACCGGATTATCGTTTTCCACGCAGCTTGCAAATAGGCCGACTGCGACCATAATTGTTGCAGTTAATTTATTAACTTTCATATCGTTATGTTTGTGTTTTTAATTTATTTACAGTTTGTAGCTTAGCTTCAGGTGAAAACTTCTTCCTGGCCGTGGCACACGGTAATAATCGTATATATCTTTGTTTAATAAGTTTTTACATTCGGCCCCCAACGTGAGGTGCTCGCCCGAGAAGTTATACGTGGCGCCCGCGCTCAGCAGATGCTGGTTGGGAATCACTAAACTTGAATTCAGGTCCGCACTTCCTGATAATCCGAGGAATCCTCCGGGTTCTAGATCTTTATCGATCGTTTCCAGGTAGAATTCGCGCGTGAAATTATAATTCGCGAATATATTTAGCTTATCGTTTTGAGCAAATACGTTGCCATACTTTCCGGAGGCTCCAGCATTAGCAAAGAAATAGGGCGTGTTTCTCAGGCGCGCATCGTTCTTCCACGCATCGATCGCGCTGGAAATACCAAATAGGCGCAGGTCTTGCCAGGTAGCGTTTGCATTTACTGTGTAGTTTGGCGTGAGTCGATACACAAGATCGAGGTCTAGCCCATAGCCCCTCACATTTTCTTGATTTTGATACTGCGCATTTGGCGCCTGTATGGGAACCAATAAGATCAGCCCTTCGGTGTTTCGGTAAAAAGCGTTCACTTCTGCTGTTAGTTTCGGCGCCGACTTGGTGCTGAGCCCGAGATTGACGTTCCAGCTTTTTTCTGGGGTAAGCTCGAAATTAGGCACGACGAATACGCTGTTACCAAATAGTTCATCGCGCTCGGGCAGGCGGTAGGCGTATTCGACCGACCCACGAATGAATGTTGAGGGCGAGAGATTATATTTTAAGGCTTCGGTGATGCCCCAGTAGTTTCCAGATACCGATCGCTTGTCATTTTCGGTGACATCGGTCGAGAACCAAGTGTTTTGGTAGCCCGAGGAGCTAAATACGTAATATTTCCCCATCAGCTGATTTTCGAGTTTATCCCCAAAAAGGGCCTGTTCCCAGGATAGGCCGAATACCTGCTTGTTGTAGCTGGATGCTAGCGAGAGCACATCGATGTCTGTTCCTTGCAGAGTCGGTCCCAGCGGATCTTCTCCCTTGCGCTTCGCGTGGGTTGCTACGTGATTAAATTCAAGTTTACTCGAAGGGCTCAGCAGGTAACTTATATTCGTGCGATTCACCCACTGGCGCTCGTCCACGCGAGAGTCCGATGGCAGACGGCTTTCGCCTACCGTAGCGCGCGGGGTGAAGTTTCCAAACCAGTCGTAGCTGCCTTTTAGTGTGTCAATGCGCTGGCTTTTCAGCACGTTAAAAGAGCTGAAGTGGTCGATACGCAGTTTTTCATCGAGAAGGTTGAGCTTGTAACGTACTGAAGGAGCGATGGTATGCTGCTTGGAATGCAGCGCGCCGTACGGCGTTGTCATTAGTGCCGGGTGTTGCTGTTCTTTAAGCAGACCAAACCCCGTGAGCGTGAATTTAAGCTCATCGGTCCAGGTTCTGTTTTTAATGCTTAGGTAGGCTTCTGCTAACAGGTGTTTATAAGCATTGTTAAAAAGGTTTACCCGCTCGGGGTAGGTGTTTCGGGTCTGGGGGTCGGTAACGCTGACCAGCGCCTGGTAATCATTCTTTGCGTAGTTAACGTACAATTCACCTCCGTATCCCCATCTCTGGTCTTTGCTCACCCGGCTTGCTCGTACACCAAGGCGGTGGGTGGAGAAGGAGCCTATTTCGTAGTATCCTTGGAAAGCATTGATGTTTTTATTTGCGCTCACGAAATTTAGTGCACCACCGAGTGCGTCGGCACCTAAGGAAACAGGAAGCACCCCTTTGTATATCTCCATATGATCGAACATCTCCACAGGAAGCGCCGATAAGTTATAGCCGTCACCAAGATAATCGATCGGAATTCCGTCCTTAAAATATTTTATGGCCTTACCTTGAAAACCGTTGACCGATATTTCCGGACGGCTCCCTATCCCGCCGTTCTGACGTACGCGAATCCCGGTGCTCCGGTTCATCAGTTCGGTCAGCGAGACCGCCTGGTTGGATACGGCGCGCGTGTCGATAAAGACGCTACGAATTGGTGCTTGTTTTATTTTCTGATTCGCTGAGCTGCCGGTGACCGTAACGCTTTCTATTTGCTCGGCACGTGCCGAAAGCGGGATCGAGAGTAGGAGGTTTTCGCGGGCATATTTAGTTAGGCTGTCGGTATATTCCACGAAGCCTACGGCGGATACTTTAATGGTGTGCAGTCCGGCAGGGATCGATTCAAATGTTGCTGATCCGTCACTCGCGGTACTGCGTGTAGTTTCACCAAGTTGCACTGTGGCGGAACCTACTGGTTCGCCTGTGCTGTTATTCTCAATATGCACGGTGACCCAGGTCCCTTGCTGAGCAGTAGCTAGCGATGTGCACAGTAAAAGTAGGTAGAAAGATAAAAAAGCCGGTTTGCGTACCATTAAATCATGTCTTATTTTGCTACAAAGATAGCTTAAATTATAATTAGATTAAATAAAGCTTGTTATTTATTTAGAATCTATCTAAATTAGCGCTGTTGAACAATAGCGTTAGTGAGGTTGCAAATATGTCCAAAGCAGTTTTTCAGGTAAATATTGATATTGTAAATAGCAGTGAGCACTTCGTGGGCGAGCCGCTTTATTTAGCAGGAAGCTTCAACAACTGGCGTTCTGAGCATATCTGTATCGGCGTTATTCCGCCTAAAGGAGAGCGCTGTAGCTTTGTTCTTTCGGATGTGCCGGCCGGGGAGCTTGAGCTGAAGCTGAGTCGCGGCGATTTTGGAAGGCTAGCTTGCCAAGCTGGTGGACGCCTCGGCGCGCCGCATAGCGTGCATGTTGATGTCGATACTTCTGTGCAGATGAGCATTGAAAGCTGGCGCGAGTTGTTTCCTGATTCGACTGCCAGCGCACAGGTGCATATTCTGGATGAGGAATTTTATTTTCCTAGTCTTGCTGTTGCGCGCCGCGTATGGATATACCTGCCAAAAGAATACCAGACCAGCGGGGGCCATTACCCGGTTATTTATATGCATGATGGACAGCATCTTTTTGATGAGGCGACCTCTGTGGGCCGGGCAGGACCGATTGAGTGGATGGTGGATGAGACGGTTGACGCTTCGCAGATCCCGAGTATTATTGTAGCCATTGACCACGCGCAGAGCTATCAGCAGCGCGAAAAGGAGATGATGGTCAGCGGCCAAGATGCCAAAGGCTGGCAGTACTTAAAAGATATTGTCGAAGTACTCAAGCCGCACGTGGATTCCTGCTACCGCACCCGTGCCGGGGAGCAAACGACGGCGATCGTTGGCAGCTCGCTGGGAGGTCTTTTGAGCCTATACGGCGCGCTCGAATACCCCGAGGTGTTCGGCGTGGCAGGCATTCTGTCCCCTTCGATATGGATGGATAGCGAACAGCTTTATCAATATACATCCGGGGTACACGCAAGCAAAACTTCTACGCGCGGCAAGCAAGAAATTTATCTGTATACCGGACAGCTCGAACGACGTAAGCAGCAAGGGTTCGACGGGCTCGATATGGCAGCTGAGTTGACTCATTACCACGGCTGGCTCTCGCGGCATTTTAAAGGTAAGTTGCACCTGGATATCGACTTTCACGGCAAGCATGGCGCGCTTTACTGGCAACAAGCTTTCCGAAACTTCTATACCTATTGGCAAAGAAAAATTAAAACAACACAAAAATACAACTATGAGATTAAACAGGTTAACACGAAATAAGGCCTTTTCGGGCAAATCGATGCTGATGGCATCTGCATTTTTAGGCCTTTCGATATCGGCGATGGGACAACAAGCAGCGCGCTCGGCCCCTGCGGGTACAGGAATCTATGAGGCCGCTATAAACGCGAAAGATGGATATATCTATGTCACTGGAGCGGGCTCTCGGAAAGCTCCGGGAGGCGCGATCTATAAGATTGATCCCGCTGATCTGTCCCGCGTTGACAGCATCAGCCTGAAGGAAAATCCACCATTTGGAATAGGCATAAACAATAAAACGGGTATTGCCTATACCACTAATACACGTACGAATTCAGTTAGCGCTGTGGACTTAAATACGGGTAAGCTGCTTGCTACAATTACCAATGGAGCAGATAAGTCGCATACAAGAGAGGTTCTTGTCGATGAGCAGAACAATTTGGTGTATATTACGGACGTAGGTGATCCGAGTAATATTTGGGTAATCGACGGAAAAACCAATACGTATGTAGCGGCTATTGGAAACTTAGGTAAGACGGTTACGGGCATGGCTTTTCTTAACGGTACGGACAAGCTATATGTTACGGTGATGGGTAATAACTCGATTGCTGTGGTGGACCTAAAGAATAAAAAGATAGAAAAATCGTTTCCTTCCGGCGGGGAGTCCCCCGTGAATATTATTAGTGACGGCAAAGATCGCCTCTTTGTTACCAACCAGAAATCCGGTACGGTAACAGTGCTCGATAAAGAAGGTAAGCTGATAAAAAGTATCGCTACGGGTGATGGTGCTATCGGTATTGCCTTTGACCCGCAAAAAAACCGGATCTACTCGGCAAACAGGGGCACCGGAACGACGACCGTTATTGACGGCACGGGCTACCATGTGCTGGCGGACGTGGCAACAGGGTCTAAACCTAACAACGTAAAGGTAAACCCTGCCACGGGTGAGGCTTTTGTGGTGAATAAAACGGGCGGTGGACGTCCCGTAGAGGGGCAGCCGGTTGTGATCGATAAGAACGGAGATACGATCACCAAAATAAACTAAGTCTGTGCCGGGAAGGCGATTGCCGCAGGTGCAAAATTTGGCGTGCCGGACAGCTTAGTAAATGAAAATGTGTAATTTTAACGAATTCCGGCCCGCTGCTATAGTGGGCTGGGCTTGTTGTAATTAGATAGAATTAGCGATATTGAACTTCTTAAAAAATAGATACCTATTGTGGTGCAGTGCCATAATCGGTATATTATTGCTGTCGTGGATGTCCCTGTTTACAGGCGTTAAAGATATTCGCGCGGGGGAGTTATTGACAGATAGCGAGCAGCTGCTTGTGTTTGTGATCAGCAGGGTGCCGCGCACGGTCGCCTTGATACTTATTGGTGCGGGTATGAGTATTGCGGGGTTCGTGTTGCAGCAGCTTTCTCAAAACCGGTTCGTCTCGCCTACAACTTCTGGCGCACTAGAAGCGGCCAAGATGGGTATTCTGGTGGCGCTAATGGTACTACCGCAATCTTCGCTCTCGGTGCGCATGGTGCTCGCGGTGCTATTCACGTTTGTCACTTCCTTTGTTTTTATCTTGTTTATCAGCAAGATCAAACTTCGCAGCTCGATTTTTATTCCGCTCGTGGGGTTAATGTTCAGCGGTATCCTGAGCGCTATTTCAACCTTCTTCGCGTATAAAAACGGTATCGTACAAAATACGCAGGAGTGGCTCCTTGGGGATTTCTCCTCGGTCATGCAGGGGCAATATGAGGGGATATATATCATTCTGCCCGCGGTGCTGTTGATCTCTATTTTTGCCCAGCGCATCACGATTGCCGGAATGGGTGAGAGTTTCGCGCGCAACTTGGGTATATCGTACAATGGTGTGGTGTGTATCGGCCTTTTTACCGTATCTATCGTGGTAAGCTCCTCGGTGATTACCGTCGGCGCAATTCCGTTTCTGGGGTTAATTATTCCCAATATGGTGGTCATCCTGTTTGGCGATAACTTGCGTAAGAATCTGCCGATTATCGCGTATGTGGGTGCAGTTTTTTTGCTCATTTGCGACCTGATCGGACGGGTGCTGGTATACCCCTACGAAGTGCCTATCGGTATGACTGTAGGGATAATTGGGGGCATCATCTTTTTAGTGTTGATCTTTAAAAAACAAACGCGCGGATGAAGCCATTACCAAAATTTATAATGCTTTTGATGCTGCTGGCGGTGGCTACAGGGTTGTTTATGCTGTACGATGTAGATCTTTCTAGTAGCTATGCAATCGATAAGCGGAGCATCCGACTGGCCAGCATGCTGGTGGTGGGCGTGAGTGTCGCCTATTCCTCGATTGTGTTTCAGACGATCACCGGAAACAGGATCCTCACCCCATCGGTGATGGGCTATGAGGCGGTATTCGTTCTTTTCCAGACGCTGATCGTATTTATATATGGCGATAGGGCGTTCCAGGTTATCGGACAGCAGGAAAACTTCCTGTATGCGGTAATCTTGATGCTCGGCTTCTCGCTGGCGATATATTTATTGATGTTTACCGGCAGGAAGCGTAACATGTATTTCCTGCTGCTTGTAGGAATGGTGTTGGGTACACTTTTTATGACCACCAGCCAGTTCTTACACGTGCTACTGGACCCCAATGAGTTTTCGGTTGTGCAGAACTTCATGTTCGTTTCATTTGCCAAGATGAATACCAAGCTGCTGGCGATCGCAGCAGCGACGATGGCTGTTTCGGTGGCCTATATAAGCGTACATCGCCGTGCCCTGGATGTAATGGCTTTGGGGCGGGAACACGCGATAAACTTAGGAGTGAACTATGATAAGATGGTACGCAATTTCCTGCTTGCCGTTGCGCTGATGGTCTCGGTCTCCACGGCACTTGTCGGGCCGATTATCTTTTTAGGTATCTTAGTCTGCAACTTAACGTACGAACTTTTTCGCACCAGAAGGCATGCCTATATGCTCGTTATCTGTAGCGTGGTAGCCTGTCTGTGTTTAGTTTTCGGACAGTTTCTGGTGGAACATGTCCTTGATTTTTCCACCACGGTGAGTATTATTATTAATTTTATTGGCGGCGTATATTTTATGTACTTATTATGGATAAGCAGAAAGAAGATCACTTAAAGTTTGCGGATTTAAGCAAGCGTTATGGCGCGAAGGTGGTGCTTGATGGGATCCACGGAAGCATTGCCGAGCGTCAGATCACTTCGCTGATTGGCCCTAATGGCGCAGGCAAGAGCACACTGCTGTCGATTATGGCGCGCCTTCTCAAGCAGGACGGCGGTGGGGTGAGCTTTTACGAAAAGGATATCACACGTTATAAAAGCAGTGAGCTGGCAAGAAAGCTATCAATTTTAAAGCAGTCCAACCACCTGGAGCTGAAGCTTACGGTGCGCGATTTGGTATCTTTTGGCCGCTTTCCCTACAGCAAGGGTAGGATGAATGCTGCGGACTGGGAAAAAGTGGGCGAGGCGATCGCTTTTTCTGAGCTCGAGGACTTGCAGCATGCTTATATTGATGAGCTTAGCGGCGGGCAGCGGCAGCGCGCTTTCATATCGATGATTATCGCCCAGGATACAGATTATATTCTGCTTGATGAGCCGCTCAATAACCTGGACATGAAGCATGCGGTGCATGTGATGAAGACGCTGCGGCGTTTGGTGGATGAGCTAGGTAAAACGGTGGTGATCGTGATACATGAAATAAATTTCGCGGCGCAGTATTCTGACCGTATAATAGCGCTCAAAGATGGTGTTATTCGCTATGATGATACCGCAGGCAAAGTAATCGATGCGCAGGTGCTCCAGGAAATATTCGGTATTCCTTTTGATATCTTGGAGCGCAACGGGAAGAAGATTTGTAATTATTTTAATCTGTAATGCCTTTAGCGGGTACTTGCTGGAAAAAGAAAAATAAAAAGATGAAAATAAATATATCCACTTATTTCACGATCCGCTTAGCGATTCTCGCGGTAGTTAGTATGAGCCTTGTGGGCTGTAGCGGGAGCTCGAATTCGAAGGGCGATAGCAGCGCTCATGCCGAGAGCGAATTGATTACCGTGCAGCATAAGTTTGGCGAGCTTAGCGTACCATTGAACCCCGAGCGCACCGTGGCCCTTGATATTGGTGCCATCGAAACGATGATCGCGCTAGGCGTCAAGCCATTAGGTATCCCCAAGAAGTTTCTTCCTGATTATTTGGGGGATATGCGCGATGATGCGGCTATTGGTGACGTGGGCTCGGTCATTGAGCCCGATTTTGAGGCGATAGCGGCTTTAAAGCCGCAGCTTATATTTATTTCTGTGCGCCAGGAGCGTTTCTATGAGGAGCTACGTGAGATCGCGCCGACCGTATATATCGGCGCAGACACGAAGGACTACCTGCCTTCGTTTCAACGCAATGTGGAGCTCATCGGGCGGATCTACGGGAAAAAGGAACTGGCGTTGGGAAAGCTTGCAGCACTCCAAACAAAAATTAGCCAGGCCCGTTCGCGCTACGCTAGCGATGAAAATAAGGCCATGTTTGTCATCTATAACAATGGGAAGTTCAGCGCCTTTGGTAAAGGGTCGCGGTTTGGGTTTATTCACGACGTGCTGGGCATCAAGCCGGTGCTGGATTTTGATGACGAGTCGGTTCACGGACAGCGCATCTCCGGGGAGTTTATCGCCGAGGCGAATCCTGATTACCTTTTTATTGTCGACAGGAATGCCGCGGTGCTGGGCCGCGTGGCCAACAAGCAGGAGGTCGAGAACAAGCTCGTCATGCAGACTGCCGCTTATAGAAACGGAAAGGTTTTTTACCTTGATCCCAACGTGTGGTTTATTTCCGGCGGTGGACTGATCTCGGTAGAGCTGATGGTGGACGATATTTTAGAACTTATATAATACCCCAAGATGGAAAAGCCAACGATATCAAAACATGTATTTAGGGTGAGCAGCACGAGCCGCATTACTCCGCATTATATCCGCGTGAAACTTACTAGTGATGAGCCTAGTGGCTTTGAGCAGTGTAGTCCCGGAGCGAATAACAAGATTTTTGTCCCCCCTGCCGGGCAAAAGAAGGTGGAATTTGCCATTTTTGACGGGGAAAAAGGGGAATGGGTGATGCCCGGCGAAAATATAAAGCCTATCGTGCGCACCTATACGCACCGTGGCATGGACGCGGCGTCGGGGGAGGTGATCATCGATTTTGTTGACCATGGTGAAGGCGGCCCGGCTTCGGCCTGGGCACGTAGCGCGAGGGTGGGCGATGAACTGGGGATCGCTATGAAGATACGTTCAACAGTACATTACCCAGAGGGTACGGGCTGGCTCTTGCTTGTAGGCGATGCAACAGGTATTCCGGTTATTTGCTGTATCCTGGAGAGCTTGCCACGGGATGCCAAAGGACGATGTATAGTTGAAGTGCCTAGCCAAGATGATATTCACCCCGAGCTGGTGCATCCGGGCTTTGAAATTACGTGGCTGATTAACGCGAACCCTCAGGTAGGCAGCAAGCTGGCTCAGACAGTTCGAGAGCTTGCCCTTCCAGCGGACAAGGAGAGCTTTGCTTACATAGCGTGCGAATATAGTTCGGTCAAAGCGATACGCAGCTATTTCAAGCAAGCACTAGGCTGGGGGCCAAAACAATATTATGCATTTTCCTACTGGAAGGCCGGATCGGCAGAAGATAAGTCCGCTAATGAGCGCAGGGAAGAAAAACACGAACAGTAGGGCACAGAGGCGCTAGTGGACGACTCCCCCCCACAGCCAAGCTGATGGGTTGGGCTTCTAGCGTCATAGCAAATCCTTCCTTCGAGTTGGTAGACGTCTTAACTTCGCTCCACTCGTTTACTTGAAAGCCCCTTACGAGGGTGTTTACGTCTTATCCTGATAAGCCAAATGTGCAAAAGAAGTATGGTACTTACGACTAGTCGTAGTTTACATCCAATCCACGCAAACGAAGAACTGGTTTTACACTACTTCTTATAAATTTGTTATTTTAGTCAGCGAAAGAGAAAAATGGCTGAATTATCTGTAATAACACCAATAGAATATCTTCGGGGCGTAGGCCCCCAGAAGGCCGATGTGCTCAAAAAGGAGCTGCGGATTTTTACTATTGGCGATCTATTGCAGTACTATCCGTTTCGTTATATCGACCGCACGGAGTTCCACAAAATAAATACGATTCACACGGCCATGATCGGCGCTCAGGTTTTGGGGCGCCTTACCGGTCTGCAGGAGAAAGGAGAGAAACGAGCAAAGCGCCTTGTAGGGCAGTTTCGTGATGAGACCGGCAGCATTGAGCTGGTCTGGTTTCAGAGCTTAACCTGGCTCAAAAAGAACCTGCAGGTCGGAGCGGTGTATGTGATGTACGGAAAGCCTAACGAGTTTAATGGGCAGCTATCGGTCACCCATCCCGAGATGGAGCTTTTGAATTCGGGCGAAAAGAAAGTCGGCAACCAGACGATGCAGCCTGTGTACTCCTCGACCGAGAAGCTTAAAAAATTTAATCTGGATAGCAAAGGGATCCAAAAGTTGCAGCAGACGGCTCTGGAGACGGTATACCGCGCGCTTGGCGATGCGCTGCCGGCTGCGATAATTACCGAGCATAAACTTTTGAGTTACCCCAAAGCGCTGCTTGCTATCCATTTTCCGCAAAATAGCGAGGAGTTAAACGCAGCCGTGCGGCGGCTAAAGTTTGAAGAGCTGTTCTTTATTCAATTGCGACTTCTTCGCAATAAGCAGCTAAACACCCTAAAATACAAGGGGCACCGTTTTCGCGCGGTAGGCGAGCGGTTCAATACCTTTTTTAATGAACGATTGCCTTTCCCGCTCACAGGGGCCCAAAAGCGCGTGGTCAAAGAAATTAGAAGTGATACGAATACCGGCGCGCAAATGAACCGCCTTGTGCAGGGGGACGTAGGCTCGGGTAAAACCGTAGTCGCTCTATTAAGCATGTTGATCGCTATCGATAACGGTTATCAGGCATGCATGATGGCGCCAACAGAAATTCTGGCTCAGCAGCATTATGCGGGAATTACTGCTTTGCTGGGCGAGGGCATCGCGCGGGTTAGCTTGCTTACGGGGTCAACCCCCACCAGGAAGCGGCGCGTTATCCATCAGGAGCTCGAGGAAGGAAGCTTGGACATTTTAATTGGTACCCATGCGCTGATCGAAGACAAAGTAAAGTTCAAAAATATAGGCTTTGTGGTGATCGATGAGCAGCACCGCTTCGGTGTGGAGCAGCGGGCAAAGCTGTGGCGAAAGAATGTCGTTCCTCCGCATATGCTGGTGATGACGGCTACTCCAATCCCCAGGACGCTGGCGATGACGATGTATGGTGATCTTGATATCTCGGTTATCGATGAGCTTCCCGCCGGGCGTAAGCCTATTAAGACGGTACATTTTTTTGAAAACCAGCGTTTACGTGTTTTTGGTTTCATGCGGCAGGAGATTGCTAAGGGACGGCAGATATACGTCGTTTTTCCGCTGATCAAAGAGAGCGAGAAGCTCGATTTACTCTACCTGGAGGCGGGGCTTGAAAATTTGCAGCGTGAATTCCCGATGCCTACCTACCAAATAAGCATTGTTCACGGGAAGATGACCGTCAAGGAAAAGGATTTCGAGATGCAGCGCTTTGTGAAAGGACAGACGCAGATTATGGTGGCAACGACCGTTATTGAGGTAGGGGTGAACGTGCCTAATGCTTCGGTGATGGTGATAGAAAATTCGGAACGTTTCGGTCTCTCGCAGCTTCACCAGTTGCGCGGCAGGGTAGGCCGTGGCGCAGAGCAGTCCTACTGCGTTTTGATGTCGGGAAACAAGTTGTCAAAAGAAGGAAGAACCCGCCTTGATACTATGGTGCGCACCTCGGACGGTTTTGAGATCTCCGAAGTGGACCTGCAACTGCGTGGGCCGGGAGATCTTTCGGGCACCCAGCAGTCGGGGATTTTAGAGATGAAAATAGCCAATCTGGCGACCGATCAGGCCGTCTTGAATGAGGCGCGAAACCGTGTTATTGCGATATTTCAGGAGGATCCGAACCTCAGCCTACCGAAGAATCAAATGCTAACAGACTACCTTAACCAAAAGAGTCCCGGAATTTCATGGGATAAAATTTCTTAAGTCCATTCGAATAGCGCGTGTGGAATGTCCCATGGCAATGGAATGATTTACTTGACCACTCACTAAACTTTTGTGCGGTAAATAAATGGATTATTCGCCGCAATTTTTGCGATGTTTATTTTGACCCCTCACCGTAAAAGATAGAAATCGTCGTTAATCGAAGATAGTCCGGATAATGTGCGCATGCGTTCTTGCGCGGAGACCGCCAAGTCAACCCTATCAACGGCTCTATTCGTCAGTAGGCTATTTCCTTCACCTTAATCTATTCTAATTTAACCCAATGGGAATCCGTCTCTAAATTGCTAGTGCGTTATACTCCTGAAAGACGCAGCGGAAAATTGTGCGGTTTTCTTGTTGAGCTTTTTCGAGCGCACAGTATACGTACGTTGCTAATACAACAGATTATTGTAGGGATAACGCTGAATGTGCCGTTCTTTTACGATCTCGTACAGCTTTTCGCGGAATTCTTCCACATTCACTTTGTCGGTGGCAGAGATAAATATTGCTGGATCCGCATTTTTTGCCATCCAAGAGCTTCTAAAATCCGCTAGCGTGACTTTGATCTCTTCCCCGTTTTCATCTTCCGAGACAGGTGGCTTATAGGCATCAATCTTATTAAACACGGTTACTATAGGTTTGTCTAAGGCGCCAAGCTCCTTTAGTGTTTCGTTTACTGCGTGAATATGATCTTCAAAATTGGGGTGCGAAATATCAACCACATGGATCAGAATGTCGGCTTCACGAACTTCATCAAGGGTGGATTTGAAACATTCCACCAAGTGGTGAGGAAGCTTTCTGATGAACCCAACGGTATCTGACATGAGGAACGGTAGGTTGTCAATTACGACCTTGCGCACGGTTGTATCGAGCGTCGCGAAGAGCTTGTTCTCGATTAGGACATCTGATTTAGAAATCAGGTTCATGATCGTTGACTTACCCACATTCGTATAACCAACGAGCGCTGTACGGATGAGTTCTCCGCGGTTTTTACGCTGCGTTTCGTTTTGTCTATCAATTGTTCTTAAGCGTTCTTTTAGGACAGAGATCTTGTTTAAAATCATCCGCCTATCGGACTCTATCTGACTTTCCCCTGGTCCGCGCATACCGATACCACCGCGCTGACGCTCAAGGTGAGTCCACATGCGTGTTAAACGAGGAAGCAAATATTGCAATTGAGCGAGCTCAACCTGTGTTTTTGCCTGAGCTGTCTTGGCGTGCTTAGCGAAGATATCAAGGATCAGGTTAGATCTGTCGAGTATCTTAACCTGTAACTCGTTCTCCACATTCCGTAGCTGGGAAGGGGAGAGTTCGTCGTCAAAAACCACAATGTCGATATCCTCAGCAATGACGTGTTGTTTTATCTCTTCCAGTTTACCACTACCGATGAACGTCGTGCGGTCTGGGTAAGCGAGTTTCTGCGTAAAAACTCCCTTAGTGACTCCTCCTGCGGTTTCCACCAAGAATTTGAGTTCCTCGAGGTACTCTTTTGCTTTAGTTTCTGTATTTTCTGGAGTGATTACCGAAACAAGGATTGCTGTTTCGCGTCTTACCTCCGTGTCGTAAATTTTTGGTACTGCCATGTATTGTTTTAATGCTGTTCTTTAACAAACAGTAAGACAAAGGTAATTGTTTTTTTGGGAACTTATTACCCGAGAGTAGACACTAAAAAACACGCTTGTATTCATCGAGGAACGACGAAAATGTGCTCATGTGGCAAGTAGACTTCTTTTTTGTCCCTTGGGAATAATTTCAGCGGCTGATTTAAGTACGTTTGAGTGGTTAGGATACCGCGCTTCTCCGAATCTAGCGTCTTCGTCATTGTAAGAGATGAGATGTTAATTTCCTAGAGCTGATCCGATTTAATGTGAAGGAAATCTATGATCTAGACCCATTGGAGTTCACGCTGGATAAATTGTGGTTTCGTGGGAGGATTTTTCTGTTGGTTATTTAGCAAAACAGACGATGAGAGCTGGCGCTGGCGGAATGATTTTATTGCTACTTCTGGGTAGCCAAATAACATCTGCGTCACCTTTGCTTGGGTGTACGCCTCCCTTCGAACTATAAAGTGGTGATCACTCGTGATATCAAAAAGTTCAAATGAAATATCATTATCTGCATTTTAAGTGGATCAGATCAGATGTACTTTTGATTAACGTAAGAATCGCGGTGTCTAATACCAAGATAATGCCTAATAGGGTACCGCCTACTTTTTAACGCGAGTAATAATGCTAACTAAATATATGGGTATTTTTTTTTACTGATTTCTTCACTTGATGTTTTTTCCGACTAATCGGTTTGATCCGCCAATTATTAGGAAACTTATTGGACCATTTAAACTAATCACAAATTATGAAAAAAGGAAACCGTCGAATTTTCCCTGTGCTCGGGAGGTACAGGAAAGTCAAGACGTTAAATATGACAATGCTAAGTGTCATGCTGGTCTTCTACGCAGGGATTACACTTTCTGCTAAGGCTACTGATTATAGTATCTCCTCCAAGCTAAACGATATTAATTTTCAAACCAAACGTGTGATCACTGGCGTGGTGATAGACGAACAGGGAGCTCCGATTGTAGGGGCAACTATTTTAGAACAAGGTACGCAGAGCGCGATCATGACGGGCGCCGATGGACATTTTTCGCTAGAAGTTGAGGAAAGCGCCGTTATACGGGTTTCCTATACGGGCTTCATTGCACAAGAGATTGAAGTGGGGGATAAGGACACTTTTGAGATAACGTTGATGGCGGATCTGCAAGGGCTCGATGAAGTCGTCGTGGTTGGTTATGGAACGCAGAAAAAGGCAACTTTAACGGGTTCCGTGGTTTCGGTAAAGGGGGACGAGGTGGTTAAAAGCCCCGCGGCAAACGTTGCCCAGTCGCTCGCAGGACGTTTGCCAGGGGTGACTATCAATAGTCGCAGCGGAGAACCAGGCAGGGATGACCCTTCGATTATGATTAGAGGGCGAGGAACAACCGGCGCAACAAGCCCGCTAGTTATCGTCGATGGGATAGAGCGCGGCGGGATAGGGCAAATAAACCCGAATGATATTGAAACGATATCTGTGCTGAAAGACGCCTCGGCGGCGATCTACGGGTCGCGTGCTGCGAACGGCGTGATACTCATCACAACCAAACGAGGTAAGTCTGGAAAGCCGACTATAGATTTTTCGTTTAATCAAGGCTTCAGTCAACCGACCAGGAATCCTAAAATGGCGGATGCCTATACCTTTGCGCAAATATCAAATAACATCGAGGTTGACGAAGGACGCGAACCGCTACACTCCGAGCAGGAATTGCAAAAATATAAAGATGGTAGTGACCCGGATTACCCCGATACGGACTGGTATTCGTATTTAGTGCGATCGGGAGCGCCGCAGCATCGCGGAAATGTATCGGTTTCGGGTGGGGGCGATCGTTCCAAATATTACTTTTCCTTCGGGCAGCTTTCGCAGTCCGGGCAATATAATGACGGTACGACCAAATTCAGTTCATATAACTTACGTTCCAATGTGGACGTGGAAGTCACCGACAATCTTAGTGTTGGTTTAAATGTGTCAGGACGTATCGACGATCGGCATTATCCTTTCCGAAGTAACAACGAGCTGAACAGCCACATCTATTTGTACCAGCCCAATTGGCAACCGTTTTGGCCTGGGACGGATTACATGCAGCCACTCCGGGGAAGTGAAAACGTACATAACTGGGTGAACGATAATGCGGGATATCAGCAAGAAGATACGAGAACAGCGCAAAGTACTCTGTTTTTTAAATGGGATGTACCCGGAGTAGAGGGGTTATCAATCGATGGTAGCGGTAGCTATGATTTTGGAGGTGTTTATACGAAGGTGTTCGAGACCCCGAGTTATGTTTATCATAGTGGTACCCAGGGGGACGAATATTCCAAAGAACTCTCTGGTATGAGCCCATTATTAGCGAGATTGAATCAGACTAGTTATGCGGTTACCCAGACCTATGTAACGTCTAAAATTAATTATCTGCGGCAATTTGGCCAGCATAATTTAGGCGTGATGGTGGGGTACGAGCAAACACAAATTAAAAACTCGACGCTCCAAGCGGGTAGAAGTGACTTTTTATCGATCAGCTTGCCCGAAATAAATATGGGGAGCAGCGATAAGACAAAGCAGTCCAATGGCGGCTTTTCAGGTCAGGACGCACGCCAAAATGTGTTCTCGAGGATAAATTACAATTATGCCGAGAAGTACCTGGCGGAAGTTACCTTTAGGGCAGATGGTTCTTCAAAATTTCCGAAGGGTGAGCGGTTTGGATTTTTCCCGGGGGTCTCCCTAGGATGGCGAATATCGGAGGAATCGTTTATGAGCGATTGGTCCTTTTTAGACAATTTAAAGATAAGAGGCTCGTACGGGAAGATGGGTAACGACGCTATCGATCCGTTTCAGTATATGATGACCTATGGATATGGGAGCAACTATGTGATCGGTAACAATGATGTTTCTGGACTTGTCCAAACCAATGTGCCAAACCCATACATCACTTGGGAAACAGCCAAAACGTGGAATGTTGGTCTTGACGCGGATTTCTGGAACGGTTTATTGGGTGTTGAATTTGACTATTTCAAATCGCGACGTTCTGATATTCTTACCAAGCGGAATGCTACGGTACCCGAATATACCGGATTAACTTTGCCCGATGAAAATATTGGAATTGTCGACAATAAGGGCTTTGAACTGATACTTTCTCATACCAATAATATAAATGCACTAACATACCGGCTGTCGGGTAACGTCTCTTTTAGCCGCAATAAAGTGGTGTTTGCCGATGAGCAGCCTGCTGCCGAACCCTACCAGTATGCTACGGGCCGGCCGTACGGCGCGGCATTACTATACAAGTCGCTTGGTGTGTTTAGAGATCAAGCGCAGGTTGATGCAACACCGAGTTTGCCCGGTACACGGCCAGGGGATTTGATTTATGAGGACGTAAACAATGACGGAGAGCTCAACTCACTAGACAGGATAAGGGTTAATCAAACCAATATGCCAGAAATCTCCTTTGGTTTGAATGCGAGCGTGGGGTATAAAGGATTTGAGCTTTCTATACTATTACAAGGGCAGGAGAATGCGAAACAATACTTTGGTGGCTGGTTCCCGGTAATGAGCCATACGTTCGGTAATTTCCTTGATTGGCGCGCTAAAGACAGCTGGTCGCCACAGAACGTGGATGCCCAGATGCCGCGTGGTAGTACGGCGTTATGGACAACCAGTACAAACGCCTCTTACGCTTCTACGCATTGGCTAAAAGATGCCGGATTTTTACGGGTGAAGAATTTGGAAATCGGTTATAACCTGCCGCTGAACATCTGTGAATCAATTGGAGCCAAGGCGCTCCGCGTGAATGTCAGTGGGAGCAACCTGTTTATGATTTACGATAGTATGAAAGACATGGGGTTTGATCCCGAGACGCATGATTTTTGGTACTATCCGCCGCAACGGGTGTTGAATTTTGGAGTGAATTTGACCTTTTAACTTTACGTTTAATCTTAATCAAGATGAAAAAAATTATCTATAGTTTACTAATTCTCGCAACGCTTGCCTCCTGTGATACTTTGGATTTAAAGCCATTGGACAAGCTCTCGGAGGATGATACCTGGACAGATCCAGCGTTAGTGCAATTATATGTCAATGCTAACTATAATGCCATCCTGCATGGTTATGAAGATGATGTCTTTGCTGCGGCAAGCGATGAATCGTATGATTTACATAACCATGGCAATATGTTTGTTTTGCAGAAAGGTGAAGTGAGCGCTGACAATATATCGATGCTCTCGGGCCGGGTTAATTATTGGTCGCTCGGGTTCCGCCAAATTCGAAATATGAATGTGTTTTTCTCGAAAATTGAGCAAACCCCGGTTGATGGCGATGCTAAAGGTGCGATGGTCGGGGAGATGAAGTTTCTACGGGCATTCGTTTTTGCCAATTTAATATGGCGCTATGGAGGTGTTCCCCTTATCACAAAAGTATATGAGCTGAATGAAGACTATACGTTGTCTCGTGATTCGTATGCCGATTGTGTAGAATTTATTGTGAAAGAATTAGATGAAGCGATTGCGCTTTTACCCGCGAAGCAATCGGGAGCCGGACTGGGACGGGCATCGGCCGATGCTTGCCGGGCCCTTAAATCTCGCGTTCTACTATATGCAGCAAGCAAGCTGAATAACCCTTCTAATGACCGCGCGAAGTGGCAAAGGGCGGCTGATGCTGCAGGTGAGCTGTTAGGCGCATACGCCCTTCACCCGGATTATCAGGAGCTATTTCTAGAGGCAAACGATGAAATAATATGGGCACGCTATTTTACGCAATCTACCGCTACGGACTATAACTGGAAGAATGGGCGGAATGGCGATGATGGGGGTAACTATCAAGGGCCGACTCAAAACCTCGTCAACGCTTATGAGATGAAGGCTACGGGTCTTCGTCCATATACGGCGCAGCCCGGCGGTACGCTAGTGGTTAATCCGCAATCGGGATATGATCAAAGCGATCCGTATTCGGGACGCGATCCCCGTTTTTATGCCACGATTCTTCACGATGAGTCTATGTGGATGGGCCGGCAGACGGAAACGTTTAAAGGTGGACTAGACTCTCCAGAAAGTAAGATTCAGCCTTGGAACGCCTCGCTCACGGGGTACGCGCTGAAGAAGTTTCTCAATGAAGATATCCCTCCGACAGGCAACACCGAGCGGCCGACTAATCCGTGGATATATTTTCGATACGCAGAGATTTTGTTAAATTATGCAGAAGCCCAGTTCGAATTAGGGAATGAAGATATCGCACGCGAATACCTAAATCTGGTAAGGAGCCGATTAAGCGTTAAGATGCCCCCAGTAACCGATTCAGGCGAAAAGCTTCGAGCAAGAATACACAATGAACGGATGGTCGAGCTGGCGTTCGAGGAGCATCGGTTCTTTGATGTGCGGCGCTGGATGATTGCCCAGGAGACAGAAAATGCTGATCTATTGAAAATGACTATCGTCAAACAGACCGGAGGCAAGAAAGCCTATACGGTGAGTGTACTATCGGCCGAACGGGACTTCAGAACTCAACATTACAGGCTTCCGATCCCGCGTGCGGAGATTGAGAAAAGCTTAAACAGCTTGGAGCAGAATCCAGATTACTAGATAATAGGGACTATATTCAAGACCGAGGCGAGGAAATTGATATTAAAAAAAATGTTTAAACAATAAAAGATGGCACTTAAAAAACGATTATTACCTCATTATTTTGCGGTACTATTAGGCTTTATATCGGTGAACTCGTTGGTGGCGCAGGTTGCCAAAGCACCTTTTTTACCATCCCTTGAGGAGATTAATAAACCCTTTGGGGCGCATGATGAGGATTCGTTTTTAAAACCCTCGAAAGTTCATCGTCCGGAGACCTGGTTTCATTATATTGGTGGTAACGTCTCCGAAGACGGCATCACTAGAGATTTGGAAGCGATCGCAAAGGCGGGATATTCAGGTATCCATCTTTTCCATGGGCAGTTTGGTGGGCCGTGGCCCGGCGTGGAACCTCAGATTACAAGCCTTAGCCCGCACTGGGACGAGGCGGTGCGCCATACCGCAAAGGAGTGTGAGCGTCTGGGGCTGCGGTTTGTGATGAATAATACGGCGGGTTGGGCAACCTCAGGTGGCCCCTGGATTGAACCCGCTAATGCGATGCGTCACCTGACGATGAGCAGAACGGACCTCACGCAGGGCGGCGCTATCAATCAAGTTTTACCGCTTGCTGAAAGCAGTAAGGGCGTGGACCGCGATTATAAAGACATCGCCGTTCTCGCTTTTCCTACACCACTTGATGATACGGGCGAGCCGCTAGTTCCTAAGAAGATCGAAAGTAATACGGATTTTCGATGGGACTCGTATTTAGCCGGTAAGGCAAGCACACCCATTCAGTTCTCGCCTACCACGCCCGAGCAGCCCCATTGGGTTGAAGTTACTTTCGAAGATCCAGTCATGCTTCGTTCTGTGGAGTTTCCAAGTATCAATAGCTTCAATCATGGACAGTGTTATGAGCCAGGAGTAAGCGTTAGCATACAGGCCGTTTTGCCCGATGGACAGGTAAAAGATATCCTTAAAACGGATATGCCGCAATCTAATTGGCAAGACGATCGACCTATTACGCTTGCTTGTTCAGAAGTGGAGGGCGTGAATAAATACCGGATTTCGATTGTTAATAAATACGATATGAAGCTTTCCTCGCTACGCCTTTTCTCTGCGGCGCGTAAAAACAGTTGGGAGTCGGAGGCCGGATGGACGTTGCGGAGTATTGAGCGCGTGGGGCAGTCTCCCGATCAATCTGACGCGGCATTTGTCTCGCCTGAGCAGGTGCTCGATATTTCGAGCAGTATGGATGATCAAGGAAACTTAAAGTGGACGGCGCCTAAGGGAAACTGGACTATACTGCGTATTGGGCATGTGAATACCGGCGCACGCAACAGTCCTGCTCCTCCTGAGGGAACGGGCTGGGAGGCGAACAAACTTTCTAAGTTAGGAGCCAATGCGCACTTTGCCGGATATATAGGAAGGCTGGTCGGTCAAAATGGACCGTTGGCTGATGGACTACTAAACGGTATGCTGATCGACAGTTGGGAATGCCACACGCAGACCTGGACGTCCGATATGGAAGCGGAGTTTAACCGGGTGGCGAGCTACAAACTTCGCAAGTGGCTTCCAGCAATGTTTGGATATGTGATGGAAGATCATAAAACGACCGCCGGATTTCTGTATGACTGGCGACGGACGATTAGCGACCTGGTGACGAATAATTTTTATGGACGCATGGCGGAGCTATCGCATGATAACGATCTGTATATCACCTATGAAACGGCCCCCGGCGATGTCTTTCCTGCCGATATCTTAGAATATTTTAAGTTTGCAGATATTCCAATGTGTGAGTTTTGGCTACCCATGTCGGATGGGTATGTCGGTTCGCTAAATTTCAAGCCGATAAAACCCACAGCGTCTGCCGCAAGAATGTACGGTAAACCGCGCGTTGCAGCGGAGTCATTTACCGATATGAGCTTGAGCTGGGATGAACACCTCGAGGACCTCAAAGAGGCCGCTAATATAAACAGTATCGAGGGCGTCTCGCATTTTGTATTTCATACCTATACACATAATCCGCAAACCCCTTTTCTGCCTCCTGGGTCGTCCTTTGGAGCAAACATTGGAACGCCCTTTCTGCGCGGGCAAACGTGGTGGGGATATGTTCCTGATTTTCAAGATTACCTGGCACGGTGTAGCTACCTGCTTGAGCGTGGAAAACCGGTATCGGATGTGCTATGGTATCTTGGCGATGAGATCAATCATAAGCCTGATCAGAAGGCTCCATTTCCGCACGGTTTTAAATACGATTACTGTAACCCCGATGTCCTCCTAAATCGCCTAAGCGTAAAGGATGGGCTTTTGGTCACGCCAGAAGGAATCCAGTATCGCGTCCTGTGGCTGCCCGATGCGCCACGCATGTTGCCGGAGACTTTAGAAAAGATACGATCGCTAATTCAGCAGGGCGCAACTGTGGTCGGTAATCCACCACAAGGGCTTGCCACGCTTGGTGGTGGCAAAGCTAGCAAGAAGCGGTTTGAAGAGGCAGTAAAAAATATCTGGAAAGAAGGAGACGCTAAAGGTATCAACCGGGTTGGTGAGGGATATGTGCTTGCTGGTATGCCGCTAGATGAGGCGCTGGCCGCGTTAAAAATAAGTCCAGACGTGACTGGCGGTGATGCGCTTTGGTCACACCGGCAAATTGAAGGCGCTGATTGGTATTTTGTGAGCGCCCCCCGGGGACAAGGGGTCTCGGGAACGCTAGATTTTAGAAACAGTGGTCATGTGGAGCTTTGGGATCCTGTAACTGGACAAACCATGCCCGCTCAGAGCGAGCGCAGCGGTGATCGTACGCAAGTGAAGATTGATTTAGCGCGTGCAGGTTCAGTTTTTGTCGTATTTCGAAATGATCAATCCGCGGAAACATCTGGGAAGTTTAAAGAAAAAGAATTGGTTTCAACAGTGCCTTTTTCTGGCAATTGGACCCTTAGTTTCCCTGCTGGATGGGGAGCTCCCGAGCAGTTAGAATTAATCGAGCTGCGAGCCTGGAAGGACCTCGATATTTCCGAGGAAGGCAAAGCTTTTTCGGGTACGGCGACCTATATGCATACGGTGGAGATTGATAAAATTGATCCCGATCAGGAATATATTTTGGAGCTCGGTGAAGTTGATATGGTGGCGGCAGTGAGCGTAAATGATCAAAAACCTTTCAAAGTGTGGGCCGCTCCGTACAGCGTAAATATTACCGATATGGTTAAAGTGGGTAAAAATACCATTTCTATTGCGGTTACTAATACGTGGTTCAATCGTCTAGTTTATGATGCTGGGCTTCCCGAAGATCAGCGAAAGACATGGACTGTTGCCGGGCCAAATAAAGAGGCTCCTTTACGCAACACTGGGTTGATGGGGCCTGTCGTATTACAGGTATACAAGACAAAGTGATGTCGCTTTGCCATGCGAAAGGCAGAAGTGATCACCACACACGAACACGGTTATAAATTAACAAAATGAAAATTAAGTTTCTGTTGCCACGCTGGGGGCACGAACATGTCCGGCAAGATATATTTTTAGAAAAGGTGCGTCTTGCCGGCTATGACGGGATCGATACGTGGCTGCCCGAGGTTGCCCAAGAGAAAAAGGAAATGCTGGAGTTTCTTGACAAGAACGAGATGGTCTTTGTTGCGCATCAGCACCAGGCTTATGGGCATACTTTTGACGAATTTAAAACTTCGTTTGTCAAAAATTTAGGGCTTTGCGCAGAAGCGAACCCAATTTTAATAAACTCTCATACGGGCAAAGATTATTTTTCACTCGAGCAAAACTTGCAGCTTATCGATATTGCGCAGGAGTTCTCCGAAAAAAGCGGTATCACCATCACCCATGAAACGCACCGTGGACGAATCGGGTACTGCCCGCAAATGATCGATATGGTTTTCGCCGCTCGTGCGAAGCCGCTAATCGCCGCCGATTTCTCGCACTGGGTATGTGTAACAGAGAGTTTACTGGAGAATTTTTCGGATATTTTAAGTGAAGCGATTACGCGCACCAGACATGTGCATGCGCGTGTTGGTTATGAGCAAGGGCCACAGGTGCCAGACCCCAGAGCTCCCGAATGGGAATATGCGCTAGATAGTTTTCTTGCTTGGTGGGACAGGATTGTGCAGGTGAATGCCGGGCGTGGTACTGCCATCTTACCTTTCACAACGGAGTTTGGTCCGGCTCCTTATATGCAGCGCGAACCGTTTAGCCAAAAGCCTGCTGTGGACCAGTTCGAGGTCAACTGTTATATGAAAGATTTGCTGAAGAGTCGCTATGCCCGGTACTGCTAGCCAAATCCTGGCGGTACTTGCTGGGTGATTTACCGGTTTTTTTCTTAAACAATCTCGAGAAGTAATATAGCGAGTCAAATCCCGTTTGGTCGGCTACTTCTGATACATTGAGTGTTGAGGAAGCGAGCAGGTTTACTGCTTTTTTTAACCGAAGATCAAGATGGTATTGATTGGGCGATACACCTGTTGCTTGCTTAAAATACTTTCTAAAAGACGAATAGCCCATCGGCAGCTTTTCGGCTAATGTTTCCATGTCAATCGGGTGCTCGAGGGTCTCTTGTAGGAGGAACTTCGCTTTGTTAATACGTTGTAGGATAGGGTCATCTTCTTGTTCTTTGCTCATGGAGGTACCATGCAATATTCCTAACATTTGAAGCGCAATCCCCGTTATGACCTGCCGGTAGCCGGGCGATGATTGTTGTACTTTCTCTATTAAGTTATGGAAGAGGCCCAGTATGTCGAAATTTAGTCCAACGTTAATAAAAGGCCGCTCCACCTCAAAGAAGGCGGAGTTCATCAATTGATCGGGGTAAGTGCCGTTAAATCCAATCCAATATTCCTCCCATCCTGAATTTGCATTGGGCCGATAACGGTGCCATATACCTGGGTATAAGAAGAAACATATCCCTTCATTTACTTCCACCGGCTGGGTAGCTGCCGATTGGAATGTGCCACCGCCTTTGGAGATAAAAACGATATAATAGTCGTCAAGGATGCGGCCGTTGTCCCAGTTAAAAGAATGGGTTTTTGGGTGCTCTTTTGTCAAAGGATAAGACTGATGAGGGCTTACTTTACAGTGGCCGATGGTATTAATGTATAATCCCCATTGTTTATCCAATTCACTTACATGGAGATATTTATGGTAGTTCATTTTTTACTTAAAAGTAGCGAAAAATATCAAAAAGTGCAAACATAAATTAGTTTACCCATTTTAAGTGAAGGTGTCGGTGGATATCTTTGGGTAACCAAAATATAAAAGTATGAATTCTGAATTAAGCAAATCTCAAATCGAGTCTTATAGAGAAAATGGATATATTATTATTGAAGATTTTTTAGACAGCACGGAATTAAACCATTGGCGCGAGCGTGTAGAAGAGGCCTTAAGAGAACGAAACGGGCAGAAGATGCCGGACAAAGCAGTCCAAATTGGTGATGATGATGGAATCAATACAGACGCGGATTATTTTAAGAACGTATTTGATCAACTGTTGAATTTATGGCAAACTAATGAAGGCGTTAAGAAGCTGATGTTAGATCCGCGAATCGGGAAGTTGGCCACGGAGTTATCGGGCGCTGATGGAATTCGCGTGTGGCATGACCAGGCGTTAATTAAGAGGCCCTGGGCAAACCCAACGTCGTGGCACCTAGATACTCCTTTTTGGTCCTTTTCCGACCGCCGAGCATTATCAATCTGGATCGCCTTGGATGACGTAACTTTAGAGAACGGATGTATGTTCTTTATTCCGGGCTCACATAAACAGACGACGTTCGAGACGACGAGTATCGGAAAAAACATGGGCGAGATATTCGATCAATACCCACAGTTCAAACAAGCGAAGTCTGTTCCCGCCGTCATGAAGGCCGGCAGCTGCTCATTTCATAATGGGCTGACGATTCATGGAGCTCATGCGAATATGACTTCAGGTTTCCGTCGAGCCATGACCTGTGCTTTTATGCCGGACGGTAATTCCTTTAACGGGCAAGCGAATATATTGCCCGAAGAGTATTTAAAGACATTGAAAGAGGGCGACCTTCTCGATAACGATGACCAAAATCCGCTACTTTATAAAGTGAAATAGATTTTGGGGGCATGTTTTTTTCTTAAGCGATGTATCCTTGTGGCGCTGATGTGCGTCAATTTTCAAATTGAAAAATAATCTGGGTCCTAATTTTTGCCGCCAAGAAAATAATGTGGTAAACGGTGACTTTGTCCTTCAGCACTTTGTATTCTGCTGTTACGCTGGGCTTACCTATGTCGATATCATCAACCTTTAGTTTCATGTGTATCGTGTAGAAAAGTTTTCTAAAGTAGGACTGTAAAAACGCGGCACGAGGGCTCATGTGCACAGGTGTGCCAAAGCGGGGTTGAATGCATAAATTCGGATTTGCCGAGCAGCGGGAGGTAATACGATAAGGGTGCTACAGTATATTATATCTGAGCACCCTTATTTAACGTTTTAATTTTTTACACGAATTTACTCTGATTATTTCTTTTTCTTGTTGATTAGATGTTCAACGGCGTCTTTTGAAACGGTATCTTTAGACTGCTGATAAGAAGAGTGTGTTTTTGGTTTCGTACTTTTTTCCTTTTTCTCGTTCTTATTCGATTTTTCGTTCTTGCTCATGATGTAATTATTTGTACTGATGGGAGCCTGGTGTTGACGGATGGGTTCTACAAGTGTCAGACACATTCAACGGCCGATTTTGATAGCATAGTTTTTTTGTAGGAGGAAAGGAAGTTTACTATGTGCGATCTGCAAAGTTTTGTCGACGGCGAGGAACTTCCTAAATTGAGATTGGCCTGTTCAAGGGGTTTAATATACTGTGGGCCTAACGATTAAAGTTACGAAAATAATTTGATATAGTTTGTCAAGATGCAGTTAGATTGATGAAATTTATCATTCATAAACTTCCTGATTAACAGCTGTTCTGAGTTTGTTGCCACGCGTGAAATCTAAAACGTTGTTAGCTACAAGTTCGGCCATCGCTGTGCGCGCTTCTACTGTGGTAGAACCGATGTGTGGAAGGACGCACACCGTGGGAAGCGAAAGCAGTTCGGACGACGGACTCATCGGTTCGGGGTCAGTTACATCCAGACCGGCACCCCAAATGATACCGCTTTGGATAGCTTGGTATAGATCCGCTTCGTTCACAAATCCACCTCTGGCGGTATTGATAAAAATTGCGCTGGTTTTCATTTTTGCAAACAGAGAATTATCGAACAGTTGATGGTTTTCTGGGGTGTAGTTAGCGTGTAAGCTGAGAACGTCGGATTTTTTGAGTAGATCATCCATAGGGACATATGTGGCATTTAAATCGTGTTCCGCCTGCGGATTGCTATGACGGTTGTGGTATATTACGTTCATACCGAACATCGCGATACATTTTTTTGCCATCTCCATGCCGATCCGACCAAGACCGAATATGCCTAGCGTTTTGCCGTAGAGCTCCTGTCCTAAATTCGCCATAGGATCATATGGCGGCTTGGGGGCTGTAGACTTTACCTTCTCTAAGTTGTAGCCTGTCAGCCTGGAAACCATCATCATCAGTAGAAACGCGGTGTCTGATGTCGCATTTGTTAGCACGTCTGGCGTGTTGGATACCACTACTTTTCGCTTGGTTGCCTCTTTGATATCCACTTGATCGTATCCCACAGAGAAAAGACAAATTGCTTTCACATTCGGACACTGCTCGAAGAAGTCTTTATCGAACTTGTTTTTTCCGACGCTCATTACTACCTCTGCCTTCTGGCAGTACGCTATCCATTCCGCTCGCGAGAGTTCGGTCGTATGGGCGAGCGTTAAATTTACTGCGGGATCTTGAAGTAATTGGCGCGCTGCTGGCGGCAGGGGCTTGTTTAAAAAGACGTTCATTAAAATTCTTTATGGTGTTTGATAAAGTGCAGTTGATCCTCTTTGTAGCAGAATTAAAAGTGGCGGGTACTCCCCAACTGCAGTTGCCCGTTGTTTATGCGTACGCGACTCAGATGAAAGGATATGACGAAAGAACTTGACCCTTTTTCTCCGAGCGCTGCGGTGAATGAAACCTTTCGCCAACTCGGCGCTCCTACTTTGCCTTGAGGTTTATTTCTGACATGGCAAGCTTAGAGAGGAGTTTGTCGGCATTTTTTTCATCTTTGAGTATGCTTTTGAGTAGGTCTTTCGCTTCCGTGTGTTTAAGTAGTTTGGCGAATGAAATCATCGTGCCGTAGGAAGCAATTTCATAATGCTCCGCTTTTTGGCAGGCCGCTATAATACCAGCATCACGTACTGCGCCAGGCTTGGTTTCTTTCACGATGCCTTCTCCTTCTAGTACGATACCAGCCATAGCATCACATTTCTCGGTATCTGCTTTTTTGCCTATAGCCTTGAATACCTTGTTTAATATTTTAGCGTGATTTTTAGTTTCCGCTAAGTGGTCGTTGAGTGCGTTTTTTAGTTTTTTCGACGTGGCATTTTTAGCCATTTTTGGTAACGCTTTTGTGAGTGCATTTTCTGCCCATAGAGCGTCCTTTAAGCTGTCTTCAAATAGTTCGCCGAGATTCTTTGCAGCATCCTTTTTAGGCGCTGTTTTCTTTGTAGTAGCCATAGTGTTATTTTTAAAATTTCTAGATCTTTTGTAGCTACTAAACAAGCCAAAGCGCAAATTGTTTATCAGCGATTATTGCTAAAGATACTGCCGTAGGCTGCGTATAACTATGATGACCAAGCGAGCGGCGGATGTATACATTGCCGCAGGGATAGTAGGCGTGTTTTCGTCTAATTGACTCATTGGTAAAATGATGAGTTTCTTTTAAATAAAGATGATGGGTTGATGGAAAGAAAATCATTAATAATAAAGGTCTGTAAGGTGCTTTTTTAAAAAGGGGTACATCAAATATGATAATAAATTTTCAACAGCATGTTGAATAAATAAGATCCTTGTTTAGCATGTTTTGTTCAATGTAAGGCTCGTGCTTAGAGGTTTTTATTGATCTTTGGGATGTTATAGTTTTGGCACTGAATCGGTTGCTGTATTTGTTGGTGTGCCATGTTGTCTTCGAATTGGAAATAACTATTTGATTCAGCAGTAGAATCTAAGCTGACCCACCAATACGAAATGTTATTCCACTTAACATCCACTTAACCCATTGATAATCTTATCTTGATATCCGAATGATACCTTTGAGGAAATAATGTTTATCGTGCAATGGATAGTAAAGAGCTTTTCCAACTTTTTGTAAATGTTAAAAGCGGCGATCATAAATCGTTTGATTTACTTTATCATCATACGTGGCGCCCACTTTTTGATCTCGCTATTTCCAAAACAAAGGACGAACAGGAAGCGAAAGATATTGTCCAAGAGGTATATGCTAAAGTGTGGAACAAAAGGGAGTCTCTAGAAATTCATACGAGTATAGGTGCTTATCTATACAAAATGACAAAGCATGAAGTTATATATCGCATGCGTTCGGCCATGTTGGTACTTGAAAAGCAGGACCTATACAAATACGCGCTCGAGGAACTCTCAACATCGTTGGAAGATGATCTTTTAGTCAAAGAACTTAAGGAGCAGTGGGAGGCTGAAATCAGGAAGCTCCCCGTCAAACAGCGCGATATATATATACGCTTTCACAAATTCGATCATTCTATTTCGGAGATAGCACGTGAACTTGGTATCGCCGAGCAAACGGTTAAAAATCAGTTAGTGACGGCAAAGAAAAAAATTCGTCCGGTCATCGAAGCTAGTCTAGCTTTGTATATAATCAGCATGTTAGGCTAGTGGGCCGCCAATTATACTCGTGGTACTTCCCTCCCATAATACTAGTTTTTTAGTACATGACAAAAAATATAACCGCTTAATTATCAGGTGATTATTTCACAATAAATTTGGTTAAAAGATTGATGTTTAGTGTATTACGGTATTATTTCTCACGAAATGTCCTTAAACACGGATATCAGTCAGTGCGATAAATATACGGAATCATTGACCGTATTTACAGCTCATTTAAGCAATGATCTCAATCTCGGCATATTTCGGACAAATAGGTTGATAGCCGTGCCACCATGTAGTGCCAATTGCGGTTCTTCGGCTACAAATGGCAATACATCCAATAGTAGCCTAACTTGTTCCTTATATTCCTTGTTCATCTTTCTCTAGTTCCTTGGGTACTGTTATTAGATATTTTGCATTGAACACTCCATTCTTCGCTATACTTCTTTTTCCTTTGACCATATCTATTTTGTCTAGTTGCAGGTACTTGAACCAACTGTGATTAGCTTTATCAGCCATGTATAGAAATAGACGCTCCACTCTCACAGAATTACATTTACCTAGTAATTCCTGTACATTTTGAGGGCGTAGATTGTTCAATCCTTCCATGAGTTCATAACATTCGATAAGAGACTGTCCCTTCGTTGTGAGATAAAGGCATTCCATTATTGATCTTGCGGGAGAGGAAGCTTTGGTTATAAGCTCGTTCTGGTTGACCTCTACGATACCTATATCCGCAGGTAAAAAGTCCGTCTGAATGAAGGTAAATTTGTCAATCCAACCGTCGTAATTTACAAACCACTTTGGTAAAGCTTCTCTTAGTGGACTGAACAAAGCCATCTTTTGCTGATGCATACCAAGGTAATGAGCTTTCCCATGAATACCAAGAGCAGATTTGCCTCCGATATGTACACGCAGTCCGAGCTGTTTTTGCAGAGAATAAACCGCGCCTTCTATCGTCAAACGATCACCAGTCCTCCATCGCTCCGGTGCCGATAGACTTAAACCAATTGCTCTTTTTGTATTGTTTCTGTAAATCCAGGCTGTATCCGTTCTTTACCATCCATGAGCTGGTAAAGACCACCCCCTGTGGCTGGGATTGGAGCAAAAGGTTTATTTTTGTCTGATTTTCGGTATTCATAATACAAAAAAACAGATTTTTTTAAACTACTAAATCTGCAATGTTTAAAAATGTATGAATATCCGTATTATTTATACCTAAATAATTAAACTATCAAGAGACCTGAATTTAATCCATTGCCCCATTAGTCAAGTAACCTAACTCGTTTAAATAGCCATCTAGAAGAAATATCTCAGAACTTTATGGAAGAATACTGGGATAGCCTCAGTAACGATTGCTATTTTGGAAATGCATATTCCGGGCATGCTGACCTCACAGTTCCGGTGTATGCATACAGGAGACAATATCACTTTAAGGAGACCTGATTTCTCGCCCGGCTTAACGCCTCTCTAGTCACATGCAGAAATTTGGCAAGATTGGTCTATAATTTCCTGTAACCAATTCTTTTTGGAGTCCAACAAGTGGAGATATCGTTCTTCTGGAGACCGAAGGGTGAGTATCTCGTAATGCTCCTGTTTCTTTTCTGATCATTTCTTGAGAAAGGTCCACACATAATTGAAGTAGATCTGGCTCGTTGCGGAATATCTTCACCATCTTTTCAAGCGGGCACAATATAATGGTGCTTGACGTTATTGCGCTTACAGAATATGGCAATGCCTGCTGTTGATGGATCGAGTTCCAGTTGTCGATATATTCAAGACTGCCGCAAAAGGCAGGTATCCGGAATATGTAATACTTTTCTTGTCTTAGGCGAAGCGCGATTAAAAGCGATTCTCGTACTATTGCACTGATAACAGCTATGCGTATACGATGAGAACAGTAAGATTTTGTATCAACATGAGCCTTGACGGTTACTGTGACCACACTGCTTTCAGTCCTGATGAAGCGGTTTTAGATTACTTTACCGCCATGATGGACGATGTTGACCTGCTTTTCTTCGGTCGCATCATGTACCAGCTTATATTTCCATACTGGCGCGAAGTTGCTAGGGATCAATCTGGCAGCTCTGCAGAAAATCGATTTGCTGAAAAGCTTAGCGTTATTGATAGCGTTGTCATTTCCCGATCGTTGGACGTTGTCGACGAAAACGTTCGTATCGTCCGTAGCGATCCTACGGGAGAACTTCTGAAGTTGAAGCAACAAGCCGGCAAAACCATTCTGATGGACAGCATCAGCCTGCTCCCCGAAATGATTGCCGTCGGCCTTATCGATGAGTTTTTTCTTGTTATCCATCCTGTTATTGTAGGCAATGGCAGGCATTTGCTGGATACTGGAAGCCTGCATGAAAAACTTAATCTCAAACTGGTCGATACCATAAAATTTAAATCTGGATCTATAGCTCTCCATTATGTGAAATCCGGCTGATTCTTGACGAGCTAACTCCATTATAAATTTGTCTTACTCTGAAATAGTTTGACATTAAAGCATGTTAAGCTATTTCAGAGCACGACACTTTCACAATACCTAAATTTTCCGGCTGCCTTTCGATTATATTCCGTCGCTATTGGTAGAAAAGTATTCTGCAAGATAAAAATTTAGCCGTTTATGAGGTGAGGTGTATCTAAAATATGGTATAACTTCTATTCCTGCTGACTTTTTAACTGACCCCGAGGGTGTTGTCATCGCTAAAGATCTAAAGGGAGATTCTTAAAAAAAGGAATTAGCAACGTTGTTTTCAACACCAAAATAGCGACAAAAGCCAACGAGATTATTGCGTTTCATCTATCCGTTTTTTACCTTTATAAGAAGATTTTATGTTCCAACTTACAATGCATGAGTGGCACGAGCTGTGATTAGCTACCCGATGGCGCTAAATATAGCCCAGCTTGATATCATAAGTGCGAAAAAATCTGAAAACGTAGCGAAATAGAAAAAATGCAGTTTATAGAACGAACAAATTCAGACAATTCAGACTTTCAAAAATTAGTAGTCGAGCTTGACAAAGATCTCGCCATTAAAAATGGAGATGCTAATGACTTTTTTGTCCAATACAATAAAATTGACCGTATCCGAAATGTCGTTCTAGCTTATGAAGGTAACGAAGTTGTGGGGTGTGCCGCGATGAAGGAATATGGGCATACGATAATGGAAATAAAAAGAATGTTTGTGCCGGTGAATAAACGAGGAAAAGGAATTGCTGGCAGTATTTTAACAGAATTACAACAGTGGGCGAAAGAACTAGGATATACGAAATGTATATTGGAAACGGGAGACAAAATGGTTGAGGCGATCAGCCTTTATAAGAAAAATAACTTTGAAATTATACCGAATTACGGGCAGTACGCGGATGTTGATAGTAGCGTCTGTTTTGAAAAAGTATTATAAAATTATTAGTTACTTTTCTAAATACATGACAAAAAATTGTATTAAGTTGATATTTAGCTTGTTGATTCCATAGAATAAACATTCTACGATATAATCGAGCCCGTATTTGATAATTGAGACGGCTTTTCTTCCATGCTTCTTTATTTTAATGGGTCGCACCTGGGTATGGATGTAATCACCAACTTGGTAGCACCACGGGCATGCTATCATCGTAAGCATAAATAGCTTTTCAAGGCGGTCCAAGTTCGTAACATGGGTGTCTTCTATATTAAATCCACACTAGACTTCATGAATCGAAACAAAGTTTCGATATTCCAGCCTCGCCTATAATATTCCAGTGCCTGCTGTGATTTATTGAACGATACCAGTATTAAAAATTCAATTTTCCCATCGATCACAGTTTTAGTAGCCGATAAGTAACATAATTGACCGTGCATTTCTACAATGTGCTGGTAATGTCTGAATTCCTTGCTCTTAAGGTTGTTAAATAAGTGCCATACCGTTATTTCTTTTTGTTTTCTGGGCAAGAACACCTTAAAGTTATTCCGGATCCTGATAGGATTCCGGATGCTATGTTCATTTAGAAAGCCTAACCATTTCTCTCCGATAAATTCTCGGTCAGCCAATATACAGTCGATGCAATCCTGTCCAAACCAATCGATGAAATTCTGAACCAATGTAATTCGTTCCTGCGAATTCGAGTTACCTCGCTTGTCCAGCATCTTAAACATGATCGGAATAGCAGCAGACTTATAACTGATACCCAACATACGTATATTGATATTTTGCTGTCCAAATTTCCAGTTTGTCCTGTCCATGACCAGCACAACAGGGCTGTCGTTTTGTAAAATATTGAATATAAGTGTACTGATAAGACGCATCGGCAGATCGGCTTGTGCCATAAAACGTTGGATACGCCTGAAACAACTGCTGGCAGCGGACGGAGAATCGAATCGTGAAGATAATTTGGAATAGTTTACCGACTTAACTTTGCATAAGGCAGTTATAAAAAGGCAGATGAGACGGATCCTGGCAAGGTTGAGATCATTGCTTAAATGAGCTGTAAATACGGACAATAATTCCGTATATCTATTGCACTGACTGGTATTCGTGTTTAAGGATATTACGTGAGAAATAACACCTTAATATGTTGAATACCAGTATTTTAACAAAATATATTATGAAATAATTGTCTGATAATTAAGCGGTTATATTTTTTAAACAATAACGTAACAATTTGTTAATCGATCTGATCTAGTACGCTTTGTCGTTTTTCTCCTCGTACTATTATATGGACAAGGAGAACCCCGAACGTAAAAAGCCGTTGAGCAAGTTACTTGATGATTATCTAACCGGTACTGGTAATCATCGTATAAATGAGATGATCGATCACTGGTTGGAAGAAAAGGATAAAAATTCGAAATTATCTGAGGAAGATTATGACACCGCTGAGAAAGAAATTCTCAATAAGTTACAGCAGGATATGGGTAATGATGATCAAAACTTGGCCGTCGCTAAGGTACACTTGCCCCGCTGGGGCGCGTATCTCGCCGCTGCATCTGTTTTGCTCATAGCAAGTTTTGGGTTGTGGCAATATGTTAAGGATCCAACTTTAAATTCCCAGCAGTTAGCAAACCAAAAGAGGCAGGCGAGTGATTTTCGAACCATTGAGACAGCAGTCGGTGAACGAAAAAAGGCGATACTGCCGGATAGCACCGAAATATATTTGCATGGAAATACCGTGCTCCGTTACCAAGAACCATATGGTAATGGCAAACAACGGCTTGTACGTCTGGAAAAAGGCGAGGCTTTTTTTGTTGTGACACCAAATCGGGATAAGCCCTTTACTGTTCAAACAGCCCAGGGAGACAACAAGGTACTAGGGACTTCATTTAATATTCAACTTATTGGTAAGGATAGCCTCTATCATCTTTCTGTTAACACCGGTAGCGTAGGCTTCACGCCTTCGGGAGATTCAACAGGACTACAAATTATCGACAAGGGACACGAGCTTGTATTTAACATGAAAAGCAACGAATCGAATGTTCGTAATGCGAGGACGGACGCTATCAGTGCATGGAAGGACAATATTTTACGGTTTTCCGACGAAAATTGGGAACAGATAATATCTAAACTAGAGATTTGGTATGGGGTTGATATTCACATGGTTGATATGAAAACATCTCCGGAATATTTCACGGCGACATTCGAAAGGCCAACGCTGAAGGGTGTGCTCAACGGTCTGCAAAAGATAAATGAGTTTAACTATCGAGTGGAAGGGAAGGAGGTCTTTATCGAATAACACCGACTATTAATTACGATAATCAAAACCGGAGCTCGTGGTAAAGCCCCGGCAGATTGTTTTCTCAATAAATTCTCACACTTACTTAAAAAACGAATACAATATATGTTAAAAAATTCGAAACCGTATCATCATACACTTCACGTTATGAAAATTTCATTTGCGATAAGTTGCTTTGTCTATGTTATGGTAGGCACATTATACGCTAATAAGTCTAAAGCGCAAAACTTGAATGAGCTGGACGTAAGGTTATCTTCTAAAGTTCTTACACTGGAATCGCTATTACAGCAGGTGCAAGAACAGTCTTCTCTTAACTTTATGTATAATCCAAAAGACATCTTAACGGGTCGCATGGTACAACTCGCTGAGGCACAACTGAGCGGAGAACAGCTACTTACTTTGCTTCAAGGATCTCTAAAGTTAGACTACAAGATTGATGGAAATGCGCTGTATTTGGAGCGGCAGCAGCGACCAGGGACGATTTCAGGAAAAATCTATGGCCAAGATGGAGAACCGCTTGTTGGCGCTAGTGTTAACGTTGTCGGCACGCAAACCTCCGCGCAGACGGATGTCGATGGCGCGTATATGCTAACAACAACTCCAGGAACGAAAGTACTCCTAATCAGTTACGTGGGTTATCATAGTAAAAATATAAATGTAGAGCTTGCTGATGGGGGGCAAGCCAACGCCGATGCAGCGCTAGCAAGTTCGGGACTTTTAGAGGAGATCACCGTATCTTATGGTAAGCAGAAAAGATTAGAAGTGACTGGCGCTATCAATCAGATTGATGCCAGTTTATTGGAAGATTTGCCCGTTACTCAATTCGCGCAGCAATTACAAGGCAGAGCTCCCGGTGTGCAGATTAACCAAACCTCCGGGCAACCCGGGCGAGGAATGTCGTGGCGTATCCGCGGGGCGGCATCGCTGAGTTCTGGAAACTCCCCTCTATTTGTTGTTGATGGTATGCCAGTAACGGGAAGCATTAATAATATCAACCCCAATGAAATAGAGTCTTTTTCTATTCTTAAAGACGCTTCTGCGACGGCTTTGTATGGATCCCGTGCTTCAAATGGTGTGATTCTTATCACGACTAAAAAAGCGAAAGCTGGCCAGGGAACGCAGGTTGAGTTTAATGCGAATTATGGGATACAGCGTATTCCATCGCGTGGCGTACCCAAAATGATGACTGCGCGTCAGTATGCGAGGTTTATGAAGGGGCGGTTTGAAGATATGATCAAATATGAGAATTTCAAAGGAGAAATACCCGAGGAGTATCAAAACCCGGAACAATATGGTGCTGGAACAGATTGGTTTAATGTTTTAACGCGCACTGCTCCACAGCAAAATTACGATATATCGATTAGTTCGGCGCGAGAGAAGTCATCCACGATGGTTATGGGCGGATACCAGCAGCAGGATGGTGTTGTTGTAAATAGCGGAACGAAGTTGTTCTCGCTTCGTATGAACCAAACTTTCAACCTGGTTGGCGATAAGCTAAAGATAGGAATGAATCTAGCACCAAGCTATAGACTTGATCATAATAATAGACTCGATGACGGAATTCAGGGAATCGTACAAAAGGCATCAGAAGCCAGCCCTATGTTTGATCCATTTGATAAAAATGGCGAATACACGCGTTTTGTAAGCTCCCCTGGGATGGTGAACTACATCAACCCGCTAGCGCGTTATGACCTTACCGTTGATGATTACAAAACAACGAGAATCTTAGGCAACGCATCTGCAAATTATGAGTTTGTCGATGGGTTAACATTAAATGGACTCGCGGGGATCGATATGGGAAAAGAATCTCGGCAGTACTTTGCGCCTTCTTTTTTAAATACCAATAATATATCATCTGGAACGAGTCGCGCAGTAGAGAACTATAGCTACACGGGAGAGTTAAATGTGAACTACGATAAATACTTTGGCGATCACCATATTGACGCGTTAGTTGGCTATTCAGCACAAGCTTTTCGTCAGACTTCAAACACGGTGTCGGGGCAGAATTTCGCCAGCGATGATATCCCGTATTTAAATGTCGCTGCGAACATCACCGGTGGGTCGAGCAATGCCGCAAGTTACGCGCTGCAATCTGTTTTGGCTAGGTTGAACTACAGCTACAAGGGGCGTTACCTATTTGGTGCATCGGTAAGGCGGGACGGTTCATCGCGCTTTGGTGAGCAAGAACGCTATGGTACATTTCCCGCCGCATCGCTAGGATGGGTGGTTAGTGAGGAGCCTTTCCTGCAGTCTGCTTCGAGCTACCTAAGTATGTTTAAACTTCGTGCGAGTTATGGACATACCGGTAACAATAATATTGGTAACTATACGCATATCCCACAGATAGGCGAGTATAATTACGTGATTGGTGGTGGACTTGTTCAGGGCAGCACGGTATCTACGCTCGGCAATACCCACCTTGCTTGGGAGAAAACCAAGCAGTTGGACCTTGGGTTAGACTTAAGTTTATTTGATGATAAATTAACCTTTACCTACGATTATTATAATAAGATATCTGACGGGCTTATTCAGGCTCGCCCGATTGATAGGGCTTCGGGATTTACCAGTATCACCTCAAATGTTGGGGAGGTAAAATTCTGGGGGCATGAGTTTTCCTTAGGCACTCGTCAGCAGTTTGGCCAGCTCCACTGGGATGCTCAATTTAATATGTCTTTTGACCGTAATCGTATTGAGCATTTAGTGAGTCCGGGGTACTTTAGACGTTTTAATAATATCTCCTCCGATTACTACCGAAATCAAGAGGGTTATCCAATGGGTATGTTCTTTGGGTTCATCAACGAAGGACTTATTAAGGACCAGGCAGACTTGGAGTCGGCAGCTAAATACAATAAGATCGACGTAGGAACGATAAAGATGCGTGATATGAATGATGATGGTATCATTGACGAAAATGATCGTACGTTTATCGGTGATCCGAACCCCGATTTTATGTTTGGGTTCCACAACCAGTTTAAGTTTAAGAATTTAGATTTCAGCTTTTCCACGACAGGTTCGTATGGAGGGAAGCTTATTCTACCAGCGAAATGGGCATACCTGACTAATATGGATGGAGCAAGAGCAATACTAGCGGAGGCTGAAGACCGTTGGCGCTCTCCGGAAAACCCTGGCTCGGGAAAATACCCACGGACACTTTCAGGTACTACCTCTTGGGGGCGTAACGTAAACTCGCAGTGGGTGGAAGATGGATCTTATTTGGCACTTAAAAATATAACGCTTGGCTACCGCTTTAAAACCACGAGTCTTTTTATTAAAAATATTCGCGCCTATGCGTCGGTACAAAACGTGGCTTATATTATGTCCTACTCCGGAATGAACCCGGAAATCAGTCTAAACGGATTAGAGGGCGCAAGTATCGGAATTGATGAGAACGCATATCCAATCCCTCGTATTTATTCAATAGGCTTCAATTTAACTCTTAACTAGGTATGACATTCATAAAAAAAATAAAGAAATATAATAAACTGGCTGTTTGTGTTATTGCTTCTAGCATGTTAGCTTTCAGCAGCTGTGACAACTTTTTGGAGCTATCTCCTGCAGACCAGGTCTCAGGTACGACGTTCTTTAAAACGGAGGCGGATTTTATGCAGGCGTTGCACGCAGCTTACAATCCGCTTCGAAAGGTTGGTGTAGATTTTTATACCTCAGAGATGCGCTCTGACAATACCCATTATGAATATAACCCCGGAAATCAGGGGACAGCGATCTATATGCGTCAGGATATCGCTGACTTTACTAATAATTCGTCAAACGACTATTCGGCGGAGATTTACTATAATGCTTATCAAGGTATCTCGAGATCTAATGTTATCCTAGATAGGCTTGAAACGGCAGGACTTGCTACTGAGGTGACGGCTCGTATTGAAGGGCAAGCAAGATTCCTTCGGGCATTTTATTATTTTAAATTGGTCCGATATTTCGGTAAAGTTCCGCTATATATTCACGAGGTGAGTGACGAAAGCGGTGCATTCCAACCAAGAGCTGAAGTTGATGCCGTTTATGCTCAGATAATTGAAGATGCGAGCAAGGCTGTAGAGGTTCTTGCGCAACCCACGGAGTTTCCGCAAGATGGATATGCAACAAAAGGATCTGCTACCATGCTATTAGGGGAAGTGTATGCCACGCGTAAGGAATATGCCAAGGCCGAAGCGTTACTGAAAAGCTTAAGCGGTATGGGGTACGAATTATTGGCTAATTATGGTGATGTGTTCTCAACGAAGAATAAAAACTCCAAGGAATCTATTCTCGAAGTACAGTTTATGGAAGGGCTGGAATCGGGTATGCAGAGTAATTTCATCTATGTCTTCTTGCCGAGAATTTATAATACTGCACTGATTACTTTCGGTGTGCAGGCAAACAACACATCTAATACCGGTGGGGGATGGAATACGCCAACACAGGGAATGATCGAAGCATATGAGCCGGGAGATACTCGGCTTGAAGCATCGATCGGTATAGCCGAGGGAACGTATGATGTAAGTAGTTATTTTACGCTGGAAGCACAGCGGAAGGTGACGGGTTATACTGCACCTGCGGGTAAAGTTGGTGTACCATTTATTAAAAAATATCTTAACCCACATACCAGTCCCAATAATACGGATGATAACTGGCCGGTCTACCGTTACGCTGGGGCACTTCTTCTTTTAGCGGAGGTGCAAAATGAACAAGGAAAAACTGGAGAAGCACTCGAGAATCTCAATCGTGTTCGTCGCCGCGCGCTACCAAATTCAGCGGATTTAACAGCGAGTTCAAAGCAGATTGCCAAGGAATTGATACTAAAAGAGCGCCGGGTAGAGCTTGCATTTGAAAATCATCGCTGGTTTGATTTACTAAGAAGTGGGCAAGCAGTCGAAGTTCTTAACAAGCATGGCGAAAGCTTAAGAGAGATCCATGACTATCTCTCGGCCGAATCGTATAAAGTGAACGAGGATAAATTACTTTTTCCTATTCCGTTTGCAGAGATTGGCGTTAACACATTGTTGGATCAAAATGCGGGGTATTAAGCGAACTGATATATGGATTTTTTAAAACATAAGAGCCTGACAGTACTGTTTTTCGGAGCGGCGCTATTGTCCCCTGTTCTCGTGATTTGCTCGAATCAAAAATGGAGTGAGTCAGCGTATTTAATGCGTCATTCCTCGAGTTTAGTGCACACAAGGTTATTGCTGCAGGAAGAAATGACAGCTAACTATGAACTAAGTCCACTAGTAGGATTCCAGAAACCGGATAGTACGACTACGGACCTCGTTTCATTAAAACAAGGGCAGTCTGCCAAGAAGTTTTCGATTGCAATTATACCCGATACGCAGTATAATACGAAAGAATCCCAAGGAGGGAATAATGAACTTTTTGCCGCGCAGGTTGACTGGATTATAAAGAACCAAAGCGCAGAAAACATAGCCTACGTGATCCACTTAGGCGATATCACCGACAATGGTGATGCGGCGCCCGAGCAGTGGCGTAATGCGGCAAAGGTTATGCATAGGCTAGAAGAGCCTCTTGCGGGACTTCCCGAAGGAATTCCGTACGGGTTGGCGGTGGGCAATCATGATCAGATACCGTCTCAGTTTGCGAAATCCGGAACCACTAAATATTTTAATCAGTATTTTGGTATTGACCGTTTTCGTAGTCGTAGTTATTATGGAGGGCATTTTGGAAGTGATAATGATTCGCATTATGACCTGTTCTCGGCAGCGGGGTTAGATTTCATTGTAATTTATATAGAGTACGATTCCTTCGATGAACAGCAGGAAGAGATGAATGAGTGGGCCGAAGGGTTACTGCAGCAGTATCCCACGCGTAAAGCAATCGTTGTTACCCATTATACCCTTTTTCTAAATCCTGTAGCAGGTACGAATCTCGGGGGAGCTGCGCCCTTTTCCAAGCAGGCTGATCGTTTGTACAGCAAGCTGAAAACCTATAAGAATTTTTTTATGATGGCCGGCGGTCATGTTGGAGATAATGGGGAAGGATTCCGTCAGGATACCTATAATGGAAGTACCGTAAAAAGCTTCCTTGCGGATTACCAAAGTAGACCAATGGGGGGTAACGGTATGATGCGGTTAATGAGTCTTGATGTAGAAAAGGATAAAATTGAGGTACGTAGCTTTTCCCCCTATCATGACTATGAAGAACTCGACGATGATTCGAATTTTGAAGTCAGTTTGTTCCGTGAAGCAGCCGCAAGCCGGCAATATGATTTTGATTTAGATGGAAAATCGGATGCCATGGTTTTTAAAAGCGGCAACTGGTTCGGCGCAGACGGGAAGCTCAAATTCTCCCAGTGGAATGCCGGAGGTGTCGCTGTACCTTCATATTACGAAGGTGGAGCTATAACCGTTCCAGCGGCATATAACATCAATAAGGGAATGTTCGTGATGGCTGATGGTAGATCTGAATTCTTCGGTGAGCCAGGGGATATCCCTGTGCCTGGAGATTATGATGGGGACGGCGTAGCTGAACTTGCTGTATGGACACCAGAGACTGCGCTGTGGCGGATAAAAGGCGAAAAGAAACCATTAAAACATGGCTGGGCGGAATCCACACCCGTTCTCGCGGACTATGATGGCGATGGCGCTATCGAAAAGGCTGTGTGGCGATGGTCGAACCAAACGTGGTATATAGCGGAGGTCGGTAACATTCCGTTCGGAAAGCTTGGTGATGTTCCAGTTCCGGGAGACTATAACGGAGACGGTAAAGCGGAAATGGCAGTATGGAGACCGTCTACAGGAGAATGGTTCATATACGGACGGAGTACTGCGGTATCTCTAGGCAAAAAGGGCGACCTTCCAGTACCGGGAGATTACAACGGAGATGGTAAAGTAAGGCCTGCTGTTTTTAGGCCCGATGATAAGGAAATTATTCTCGAATCGGGTAAGAAAATTCCACTGGAAGCAACGCTTGAGGAAGTTGTAAACCTTCCCTATGCCATTAAGGAATATTATATGAACCAAATTCTCAAATAACGCAAAAGTATTTTTGAATAATTTTTGTTTTTATGTAGTTCAATCGATTGGATCTAAAAGGATTACAAAGAGCACACTTTTTAGGTTTCTAATAGGCATAAAAACAGACAGTGGTGTCGCGTAAAATCATGATTACAGTCCTAAGAGTTTATTTTGTCGAAACAAAGCCTGATTTATACTGTTTTCTAAGAAAAAATGGTAACGATGAATACGAACAGACTTTCAAAGACGATGCAGGCATCGCTGATTAAGCAAATGACAAAAGAGAATCAAGCTTCTCAGATTTATTTAGCGCTAGGAATATGGGCTGATTCACAAGGGTATGGGGGCGTTTCTAATTTCTTGTTCCGACATGCACAAGAAGAACGTAATCATATGATCAAAATTATGATGTACATCCTAGAAAGAGGAGGAACCCCTATGGTGGAGGCTGTAGAAGCTCCGAAGCAACTACCCAAGAATATGACTGAATGTTTCAACTTAGTTTTACAACATGAAATTGATAACACCAATGCCATTTATGGTTTGGTGAACCAATCTATGGATGAAAAGGATTGGGCAACCTGGAACTTTGCACAATGGTTTGTGAAGGAACAAATCGAGGAAGAAAAACTCGCCCTCGAGTTAATTGATAAACTGAAGATTGCGGGTGGTGATAGGGCAACCGATGAATCCTTGTTCGCCTTGGATAAATTCTTAGGGGACGCTCCGGATGAGGTAACCTTAGCCAGAACATCAACGGCAGATAATCCCGAGTAAAATTAGATCATTTTGCTTACGAGAGGATAATTCATAAAGGTAGTGAAAATCACAAAGATAGATTGTTTTTTTGGGGTTAAATCCGGGTGTTCAGCATTTGATGATAGGGACAAGGCTTTACGGACCGCTCTAAAGCCTTGTCCTTTTATTTACCGGGTCTTCTTTGGTCACCTCGAAAAGGCATGATGTCTTCTTACTCCATTACCTACCCCGTTTAGTTTACCACATTAAGGCGCAAGGATTCCCGAACCTATCTCGATGCCATAATCATGAAAGTGCTCCATGATTTTAACATCTTGATATACTTGAGCTATTTCGGCCTCTGGGTGTTTAGCCTTTATCTGAGCGGAGATGTCCTTAAAATAAAAGAATTTACCTTCTAAAGATTCGACGGGAGAGGTGTTCAATTGGACGCCTTCACCACTAGCGGCCGTGAGCTCGCTATTGGCTCGGTTAGCGAGATTTAAAAAATTTAAAAGCAGCTTAGGTGTATTTTGCTGGTAGAAATATAACGGTAGCTTTTCTTGCTTTTTGGTATGCTTGTCGGTTAATATAAGCATGGGCTCTGTGGCTAAGGTAGCTGAAAACTCAAATGATCCTTCGCTAATCACTTGCGAGCGATCAATATGTTCGGTGTCTTGGAATAGCATATATTCGGAAGAGGTGCCGGTTTTAAAAACTAGGATATTTTGAGGCTCAAAAACCTTATATTTATTTATATCGTTTCGTATCTCGTTGGCTTTATCCTGGTTTTGGATAACCCCTTCTTTCCATTTAAATAGGGGGGTAGGGCTTCCAATTTGCGTGATAAGGTACGGATCGACCACATGAATATTGAGCGTTACGTTTTTCTTGTTTCGTATGTCATTTACGGTGAGTGTCGTACTCCCTTTTTTCAGTCCGCTGATGGTTATTGCGCCTGCCGGCCAGGACTGTTCGTCCTTGTCAAAGGCTAAGATGTTTGCATCGGCTGCATTCAACTCATAAGCGCCGTTGCCCTGTTGGATATATACGCGCAAATCGGTCCCCTGAGAGACATAGTAGGTATCTAATGGAAAAACGAGTTCTGGATAGAATTCTTTTTCGTCTTTCTCACATGAAATAGCAGTAAGAATTACGCTTATCACCAGAATAATTCGGGAAAGGGCATGTAGATAGGGCCGGTTCATGATTTAAATTCGTTAACGATATAGTTTGAACGTTAAATAGCGGGTGTGCGCTACAGCGTTAATTCCAATTGATTCGATACGTGAAATTAACGAATTAGTTTGAATAGTGCATGCTGAATTTTCAGATTTTATAAATTCCCCATGGGAATAGGGAATTATCGTGCATCTTTAAACTTATGATTTTGCATTGACGTACTGGCATTTTGAGTAAATAGGTCAATTTTTACGATGTAATTTGCTAAATTGCTCACATAATATATTTAACGTGAAACAATATAATTTGAATAAGTTCTTAAAGTCTTTGGCGGTGAGCGCCGTGCTGTTTTTCACTGTTCTGCCATCGTTCGCTCAAATAGATATTGGTATTAGTGGGGGTGTTAATCTTTCAAAGCCTGATGGCACGTATTTCCGTTCTGCGGGTAAAGTTGGCCTGCAGGTCGGAGCGTTTCTTACCTATCATCTTACCGATCATTTTGCGCTCCAGGGGGAGCCATCGTTCAATGTTACTCGTATTAGAGCCAATGATGAAGGTAAATCAATTTCCAATGGGCTGAATAAAGGCAATAAGTCGGTGCAATTTTTCAACTTACCGCTCTATGCGAAATTGAAGATAACACCGAATTTTGCGATTGTGGGCGGGCCTGAGTACAACAAGATATTAAACGACGGTGATTTCAGGCTTAATGATGGAGCCGAGGCTTTCAAAGATAGCGGGCGGTTTGGTTATGGTCTAGGGCTAGATATCGGTAATTTTTATTTCCGTTATCGCAGCCTGAAGAAATTCGATGAAATCGGTGATACACATGATTTAAAATTGAATCAATATCAAATCGGTTTCCGTTGGAAGCTTCTTTAGATTATGCGTAGATCGAGGCGGAATTTTTTAGCCTAGAGGATTTTTATTTATAGTGATTTGTACGGCGTGTTGTTGAATTCTTCCATGAGAAGTTTGTTCAACGTTTCTAAAATCCCCAGATGCTGACCGCGTTTGAATATGGTATCTAATGTAACGTTTTTTTCCAGCTCGTAAATTTACGACCGTGATTCGTGAATGGTTCTGTTTTGGGCAGTTCCACGTTAGTTTTCTTTGCACTTTTAGAGGATTTTTACTTAATGAATTTTTACTGATATAGTTCGATTTTAAGGCGTAAGCTTTTTTAATTTTCTTTCCGTGATAAAAATTAAAATTATTGAATAGGTAAAGAACAGAACCATAGACAATGTTTCAATGAGTCCTGTATTGTCTATCTGAAATATGAAAAGCAATGTTATTTGGAACAAAATTACGAGTGGAATTGCCAGCAGCCAATATCTGAAATAGAATTTTTGGGCAAAATCCCAGTTTCTCTGATTTTTCATCGAATTTGACGTTCTGTATCCGACAATAGAGTTGATTTGTTTTTTTTGCATAAAAAACAATAATATCGTCACAAAACTTATTATCAAATCTGCGAAAAAAATATCAAAAAAGTCCTTTAAATAATTTAGTTCCATCTTTTATGTTTTTAGTTTAACGCTGTTGTCAAAGGGTATTATATAAAGTACAAGTGCGGCAGCCATCACACAAAAGAAACTTAAACAATGCAAGAAAATCGTTTCATAATTATTGATTAAATGATTTCTATCTAATATATAGATATATTTTCGAATGCTTAAGGGCGTTGTTCACTTATTCATGTAGACAGCGGTAAACCATGATCTCCAGTTTGCCGTGTAGGCGCGTCAGATTGTCAATAAAATGGAATTGAACGCTGGAAATAGCTGCGCAGAAATCGGACAAAGAATCTTTGATACCGTTTCTTAATAACGAAGCGGGCACCATATGATGTGCCACGCGGCGCAATTCCTGAATAGAGTCGTCAAGTATTCCGATCGCTCTATTGCTGGTTAAATGAATTGGAAAAGCGAGTGTAACGGAAGTTAACGTTTTCCCGATGTGATGTTAAATTCACAGTAACTTAAAGTAAGTTTAATACCTAAGTTATCTTAAATATCGTTTTTTGTGTCGGCGAAAAAGAGATAATGAAATTTTCAAAAAGGGATATTACGGATAGAGAATTTGAGGCGTTTAAAACAGGTGACGCCTTCATTTTCCGTCTTCTCTTCGACCGTTATCATGTTTCTTTATATCGTTATGTGGTTGGGATTACAAAAAATGAAGAGGAAGCTGAAGACATCGTGCAGGAGTCGTTTATAAAGCTCTTTGAATATAAAGATAAATTAGACGGTGCCCACGGAATTTATCCTTTTTTATTTACGCTTTCTAAAAGGCTGATTCTTCAGAATTTCCGACGCAATATGGTGCGGATGCGTTATGATGTTCACCTTAAACAGGGATGGTATGACTATTCCGATGATACGCAACGTCAAGTTGAACTGAACGATTTACAACGAACCTTAACTTTAGCAATCGATTCTTTACCCGAAAAGCAACGTGAAATCTACCAGATGCATAAACTATTTGAATATACATATCAGGAGATCGCTGAGCGAATGGGGGTGTCCATTCACACTATAAAGAACCAATTTATTACCGCTTCTAGAAAAGTGAAACTACAAATTGAAAAACACTATAATTGCTTTAAAGAAAGGGTTTCATCCCATTCGCATTTTATATTTTGAAGATTATATGGGTGAGGCCCTCGATGTAGGTATTTCCAGTCGTGAGATTACCGAGCGGCTGATACCCGCTCGGATGTATCGAATTGCACCTTAACCGAAAACTGGAATCCAAATCATTTGAACGACCGGATTATCGGTTGGAATTATTTCTAAAATAAATGGACCGTATCGTTCCCGCTGTGATACGGTCCTTTTTATTTAAGGTATTTTCATAACCAGGTGCTAATTGTCTTGACCGAAAGTTCGTTAAAAATGTTGTACTGTATTTTTGATATTCAACTTGGCTTTGACCTTATTTTACCTTCAAACGGACAAAGTGTTGTTTCAATACTGTATTTTATAGTTTATTTTGTAGTGTTAAAACTGAAAACGGAAGTAATATTAAATTTCCAAGATATTCTCTTAAGAAATATTGCCAATAATTTTCAGAGAAATTTGCATGACCAAATTAAATGGGATCAGCGAATGATCGGGATAAAGCGGCGCAGCGAGCGGCCATAATCTCTTCGTTCTTTGTTATCTGCAAGAAGCATGATGTGAATCCATTCCAATGGCTTAAATATACGCTCCAAAACATCATGACAATAAACCATAAAAAGATTAAGGATCTGTACCCGCAGAACTAATAAATATATGATCACAAATAAAATACGTACTTCATAAGGCGGATACCAGCAATGTAAGAGACCGAATTCCTACGTGGAAGAACGAGATACCTCTAAAAAATAGGTGAATACCAAAATTGCGTATGCCCTTTGGAAATACGTGTTTTGAGAGATGAGCTTCTGAACAATATAAAATTGGACTTTACAGCAACCTAATTTATCGTTAAATAGCCCAAATTTGTTTTATACTATTTAAACAAAATGAAATGAGTAAAACGATATTAATTACAGGAGCAGCCAGCGGTTTTGGGAAAATCGCCGCATTTGATTTGGCAAAAAAAGGACATAAAGTAATCGCAACCGCACAGGGTTACCCACAAATGAGTGATCTGATAAGGGATGCGAAAGAACAGGGTATATTCCTTAAAATAGCGATCGGCGCGCTTGCCACATTTTTTTAAAATAAATTTTTAGTAACTAAACATCAAAGATTGAAAATAGGTAAAACGGTTGTAATAAAGAATTTACGGCCGTTTTATATTTTTTTTGTGTGATTTTTCATGTTGTTTCTTATCTCACATAAGTTTAGTTTTATCCGTCCATTTGGCACGTCATATCTTTGCTCGCCTGTTTTTAAGGGAGGGTATTCTCTTTGAAAATTTGAGCAAGATGTTGGGACATAAGAATATTGCCACTACGCAAATTTACGCCAAGATACTCAACGAAAAAGTTGGTAAGGATATGCAAAAGGTATCGCATAAATTTAAAGGACTGGAACAGTCTTTTGTAGCTCACCTCTGAAACCAATAAAGCAATTAATGAAAGTCAATGCAGTTTTTGCGCTGGCTTTTTTTTGTAATTTTATTGTATCATATAAAGTAGAATAGTTATGAATTGGCAGAATGATTTGACCCGAATATTAAAAATTGATTATCCTATTATACAAGCTCCAATGTTTGGAGTAACAACCCCCGAAATGGTTGCAGTAACTTCAAATGCGAATTGCTTAGGCTCTTTGGCTTTGGCAGACCTGAATACTGAAAAATGTATAGAAGTAATCCGCGCTGCCAAACATCTTACAAATAAACCTTTTGCTGTAAATTTTTTTGCTCACAGCATTCCCGAAATTACAGAAGCTCTTAAAGGAAAATATGATAAAGCTAAATTTTTTGTTGAACGCTTGGCCAAACAGAATAATTTGGAGATAGAAATCCCAAGTATTGATGATCTGAAAATCAATAGTTATCACCAGCAGATAGACGCTATCATTTCTGAAAACTGCAAAATTCTAAGTTTCACTTTTGGCAATCTTGATAAACAAAGTATAGACAGACTTAAAAGTAATGGAACATTATTGATTGGTACTTGTACGTCAGTCAATGAGGCGCTTATTTTAGAGCAATCAGGAATTGATGTTATTTGTGTGCAGGGACTTGAAGCAGGTGGTCATCGAGGAAGTTTCGGATCAGAAGATATTCCTAAAATTGGTGGTCTGTCTCTGTTGGCACAAGTGAGCGAAACTGTAAATGTACCGCTTATTTATGCAGGAGGGATTTTCAATGCAAAAACATTGGTTGCGTCAAAAACTTTGGGAGCAAGTGGGTTTCAAATTGGCAGTTTATTGTTAGGCTCAGCAGAAAGTGCTTTGGAGGCGTTTCAAAAAGAACGATTGCGAAAAGTTAAAGAAACAGATATTGTATTAACAAAGAGTTTTTCGGGAAGATTTGCGAGAGGGATAAAAAATACTTTCATTGATATAATGGAAACAAGTGAGTTTATTTTGCCATTTCCATATCAAAATAAATTGACCTTTGAATTAAGAAAAATTGCAAAAATCAATCAAAATACGGAGTTTTTAAATATTTGGGCGGGTCAATCTATTAACGAATATAGCGGGAAATCGACTGCCGATATAATAAGAAGTTTAATCATAGAAACGGAAAATAATTATTGCTAACGAAATAACAACACAGCCCACTGCTTTAAGTAGTGAGCTGTGTCTTTCATTGAGTTTGTTTTACACTCCCTTTAGGTAATTAGGGACTAATATGTAAATTGGTGAATTACCTAAGTGACAACTCTTCCACACTCTGATCAAGGCCTAACGTTTGCTTTCTGTCTGGTCCAAAGGACAAATATTTGATGGGCACTCCTACTTCAGCTTCCAAGAAACGGATATATTCTTGTAATTTGGTTGGAATATCTTTAATCTCGCTAATAGTGGTGATATCTTCATCCCAGCCTTCAATTTCCTTAAAAACTGGTTCTGGCTGATGCACAGCTATCCCAAAAGGGATATAATCAATTATTTTACCCTGATAATTGTAATGAGTACAAACGTAAATCTTGTTTAAACCGCTCAATACATCGGCTTTTGTCATTACCAGTTGGGCTGGGTCTGTATCATAAATCATTGATACATACCCTTTTTTTGATTTCATTATCTAGCCTAGAGATTTGGGCTTATTATGTATCTATGGTGTAAAGACGACTTGTTTTTCTAAACGTTTTGTCGCGAGGAATTAACTTTCTATCATTATTCCCTCGTTATTTGCCAATACCCAAACGCATAATGCATTTTCCATCGAACAGGAAAAATAATTTGTATTATAGTAACTTATAAGTTACCTTTGTTTATGAAAGTAAGAGAGGTTATAGCTTTTAAGGATTACTTTGAGAAATTCCTGCTTGAACAACCCAACAAGGTTCAGGACAAAATCTTCAAGATCATTGAGGCTATTGAAACTCTTGAACGTGTGCCATCCAACTATCTGAAATTTCTCGTGGGAACTGATGGGCTTTACGAAGCACGGATCCAATTGGGCTCAAATATCTGGCGTGTATTCTGTTTCTTCGACAACGATAAACTTGTGATACTGCTGAACGGATTTCAGAAAAAGACACAGAAAACCCCAAAAAACGAAATTGAAAAAGGATTGCGCCTAATGGCAGAATACTACGAACAAAAAAACAAGAAAAATGGAAACTAAAAGCTGGAAAGAGGTTAAAAATACTGTCTATGGACAAAAAGGAACTGAAAGACGTGATGAGCTTGACAGGGATTTTGAAAGTTTTAAAATCGGACTAATGTTGCGCAAAGCAAGAGAAGATAAGAAATTAACCCAGAGCGAATTGGGTGAACTTGTGGACCGAAAACGCGAGTACATTTCGAGGATAGAAAACAACGGAAGCAATCTGACACTAAAGACATTGTTTGACATCGTAGAGAAAGGACTTGGTGGAAAAGTAAAAATCTCTATCGAACTGTAGAAACTTAACCACTACCCTTCACCAAGCTGCAAGACGTTAATTCTGATTATGGTAAGGTTTGAATTGCCTGTTACCCATTTGCTTCTTCATTTTATGGATTGTTTGATATTTCATACTAAAACACTAAAAACGATTGATATATAAATCATTTTTAGTGTTTTGTGAATAGTCGATCATCTCAATTTGCTTTTGAGGATAAAACTAAAATCACTCTAAAATATCCTTTAATGCCGCATGTAATTTTTGGTATCCTTTGCAAAGTTTAAGCTAGACCACGCTTAAATACCATCCCCAATAAAACGATGAAAGGGTTTTACGCGCTGGTTTATAAAGTTCGCTTTACAACTTGCCATATACAATAGTCGGCATTCTACAATGTGAGGTATCTATGATTACAAAGTGATTACGGTTGGGGATATATACAAGACATGTGGAATAAAGTAGTGGCAAACAAATATTCTTTATAGCATCATATAATATCTATTTGCGTACTAGCCCATTTGTTAGTTAAAATGATATAATCTTAAAGATGAAATAGGGATAAACATTTTGATCGTTGTTAATCCAGTTTTTATCGATTTTGGGGACCGAAATAATATTGTTGTTTGAATACTTCATTTTACAGTTTGTTTTGCAGTTTTAAAACCGCAAAATATCAGTATATTTGTAGTGTTAACACTGCAAAATGGAAGTAATATTAAATTTTCAAGATATTCTCTTAAGAAATATTGCCAATAATTTTCGGAGAAGTTTGCATGATCAAATTAATTGGGATCAGCGAATGATCGGTATAAAGGGACCCCGAGGAGCAGGCAAAACGACGTTGTTATTGCAACATCTAAAATACGACTTAGGGAATCAATTCGGTAAAGCATTATACGTCACGGCTGATCATACCTGGTTTTATAACCACAGTTTGTTGGATACGGCGATGGATTGGTATCAACAAGGAGGGGAGGTGATATTTATCGATGAAGTACATAAATATCCAAATTGGTCAAGAGAACTCAAGAACATATATGACGGAATACCCCAGCTAAAAGTAATTTTTTCAGCTTCATCTGCGTTAGATATCTATCGAGGTCAGGCCGATTTAAGTAGACGAGTCATCAGTTATTCATTACCTGGGTTATCGTTTCGGGAATATCTGATTTTTGCGGGAATAGCGAGTTTTTCGTCTATCTCTTTCGACGACATTCAAGATCGTCACCGTGAAATTAGTGGAGACATCGCCTCAACGATTCGACCATTACCGGAATTTGCTAAGTATTTGAAAAGAGGCTATTTACCTATTTTTACGGAGGGCGAAAATGAATACCTGCCTAAATTGGAGCAAATTATTGATGCCGTGGTAGATACAGACCTTGCATATGTCGCTTCCTATAACGCGGGTACGGCCGCTAAGGTGAAGAAACTTTTAGCAGTTGTTGCGGAGTCTGTTCCCTTTAAACCGAATATTTCTGCATTATCAAGCAAGTTGGATATATCACGTGATCGCATATTAGAATATATTTATCAACTACGGGACGCTAGATTGTTGAATGTATTGTCTGTTGCGGGCAAAGGAGTTTCAAGACTTCAAAAGCCTGATAAAATATTCTTGGAAAACACTAATCTTTCTTATGCTATCCATCCCGTGCCCGATAAAGGTAATTTACGAGAAACGTTTCTTTTGGGGCAACTGCTGAATACGGGGTTTGATGTTCAGGAACCCGCTACGGGCGATTTTTTAGTGGAAGGGGTCACAATAGAAGTGGGCGGGAAAAACAAAACAGCGAAGCAGGTTCGTGAGGAAATGTCGTATCTCATAGCCGCTGACGATATCGAAACAGGCTTTGGTGCAAAAATTCCTTTATGGTTATTCGGTTTTATGTATTGAGTAACTTTTTCCTTAGGTCCATCAAAATTTCGGACGTTAAAGAAGGATGACGAGACAGCCCACAACTTGAATCCAAGTGCCAGTGAGGCTGGTGGGATGAAAGAATTAATCGCTATGGAGTCTCGCGAAATTATTCCGCTATCGCCTAAAAGATATAATTGGACCAGTGTGTGAAGATATCCGGGTGTATCATTTTTTCTGTTGATATGCAAATTCACAAAACTAAATGAACCGCCCGCTCGCATGGGAGTAGGTCATGGAAACATTTTTACTGTGGCACAAATTTCGATTTCGCCGTAAGGGTATAAATCGTACAAATTTATAATAAACACGAACACACTTTTACCCAGGCGTTCATCGTTTAGACGTGGATCAATCTAATTCGTTAATTTTAAAGCCGAATGGAACAAACAGATACTAACGAGGAATTAGTGAGGCTATATCGCGGGTTTTATGAAAACTCGATAGAAGACATAAAAATAGGGGATAATGCTATCGATACCTATATCGATCAACCTGTCGATAATAGGCGGGGATTGTCTTTAGTCATCGTGCCTGATGAAGCCGTTAAGTGTAAAATAGAAAAGTTCACCAGCGAGCTTCGCAGCATCGACGATGCGCAATATTACCAACCGCGTTCGGATATGCATATCACCGCTCTGGCACTTATTTCTTGTCATGATAACTTTGAGTTAAGGCAGGTCCAACTGGATAGATATATCGATATTATTTCCAAAAGCATCGTTGGAATAAGCGATCTAGCCATACACAGTAAGGGTGTGACAGTTACAAGCGAGGCGGTAATGGTTCAGGGGTTTATGTTGAATGAGAATCTAAATCGATTACGCGAAACGTTGCGTACGAATTTCAGGAGCTCATCGTTGATGCAAGACATTGATAAGCGATATCCTACGAAAACCGCGCATGTAACTAATGCACGTTTTCGCGAGCGAATCAGCAAACCGGCGCGCTACGTCCAAAAGATTGAGGAATACCTTAGTTTTGACTTCGGGAAAACGAGCAGTGTTAATATAGACCTGATATATACCGACTGGTACTGCAAAGAGTCCAGGGTAAAGCTTTTGAAACGCTTTACATTATCCTAGGGGCAGAGATCGTTTTGGTATGAACCGGCAAGGATTGGCGTGAGGTTAATACTTGATGAAGTAGATTTTGTCGATCGCAATACAAGACTAATCCTGAAATAATATAGATTTTATACAGTGTTATAAGATCTTTATTTTCAGCACGAAATAGATAAACTGTCACCGGAAAAAATCAACTATTATTAAATGCCCTACGGATTGCGGCGTCCTTTTGTCTCTAGGTACGCAATGAGTGCTTTAGGTTCATTGGTCAGTAGTATTGTCGCTCCGTGATCCAGTAACCATCCCCACCCGCCTTCTAGGTCGCCACCGATGGCACGGCTATCGTCATGTCCCGCTGCCCACTGCGGCGCGCAGGGCGTCATCCATATCTTGACGTCCTTGGCTTGTAGATCACCATACTGCCCTAATATAGAAGAGTTTTCGGTCTGAAAGGAGAGCTCCATGAGTGGCGGCTGGTAGGCGCTAATATAGTCGTCGATCTTTTTACGTGGATCCTTCGCTTTATCTAAATCTATCACGGCCATGAACTGGGACCCTTGGATATGCTGCATCCATGGACGCATCTGCTGGGCGTTTATTCCGGCTTTCGGCACAGCGATCTCTAGGGTGCCCGTTTTGCGTAGGACTTGCCCTATTTCTTCAAAGGCTTCCCACGCTTTATCGATGTTCACCAGTACTCTACCCTTAGCGTAGTTCATTACCTGCTCTAAAGTCGGGATAGTGTGCTCGGTTAGCACTCCCTCATGTGTTTTTAGTTTAAGCTTTTGTAGCTCTTCCCAGGTATGGTCTGCCACTGTTCCCGTGCCGTTTGTGGTACGCTCGAGGGTTTTGTCGTGCATGAGGATCATTACCCCGTCTTTGGTACGCCTAGCGTCCACTTCAACCATATCTACGCCGATCTCGACTGCATTTTTTATTGCGGCCATCGAATTTTCGGGAGCATGGTGCCAGTACCCTCTGTGGGCAACCACCATTATGTAGTTGCTGCGGGCCTTGGCGAGCTCGCCTTTAAGAAATTCAATGGATCTATTTTTAGGCTCCGCTGCGGAAGAATCGGAGCGCGCCAGTGTGGTATTTGCAATCGCTACCGATGAGGGTGCGAGGAAGCCTAATAGGCATAAAAATGTTAAAAATGCTTTCATTATTTGTGTGTCATTTCTACGGACAATGATTATCGGTGAGATTTTGCTAGTGATAGGAAAAAATGCCGTTTAGTTCGTCTAATATCTGGCAAATCTACTCATCTTATGTTTTGTTAATGTGAGGATTGTATAACCAAACGATTAAGTTAGCTATGAACGCTGCGGAGGCAGACTGCTTGAAAATCGTATGTAAATAGGGGAGGTGGAATGGGTCCAAACGCAGCGATACTTGCCGCTAACGCTTCTTTTGGATCATGACGACAAGCGAGAAATTAGTATCGAACATATTTTGCTTGTCACGAAGCACTGGTTTCCGCGGAAATGGATACAATTGTGGCGACGAAGCGCAAAGCAAAGCGTTATGTTTTTTTACATAAAAAGATTACTTTAACCTAAAGCGGTTCATAAAGAGTAGTTTACAAGAGAGGGAAACTCTATCGGTAACGATTTAGTAATGGTGCTTACTGCACTTGATTTCATTCAATTACCTTGTAAATCAATACTGCAAATATAAAAAATAAAGGGTGAAGTACATTGGCTTTACCCTTTATTTTGTTCCTTCTATTAGAAAAATCTTCGTAAAAATTCCCCCACTGGGGGGAAACTGTGATATTGGTTTCAATATTATTCCCAAATTTTGACATACTAACAATAGGTGTAACGCCGAAACAAATAGTGATAACTTTTAAAAGACTATGCTATGGAAATCGTGTTGAGCAAAATATTATCGCAAATTCAGCATCAGGAAGATAAACTATCTTCTCAAATGATGCAAACGGGAGAAGAGGCATACCAAATGACTTTGTTCCTAAATGAAATGCTGGGAAGTATAAAAGCCAAAGTATTGCAGGATAGCTTTGCGGGCGAACAGCAGGAAATTGATTTCTTTAAGAATATCAAGCCACAGATTTTAGGGAAACTAATTTACTATAATAAACCCGTTGGGTGAAATTAAATAATTTGTATTTTAACGTTATTGATGTTTCTGTTA